>SBGP01000096.1 GCA_006226595.1 Deltaproteobacteria bacterium | reverse complement strand
GGCGGCGGCGGCGGCGGCGGCGGCGGCGGTGGCGGCGGCTCCTCGATGACGGGTGGCGGCGGCGTCTTGCCACAGGCCTTGCACCCACCCATCATCAGGATGAGGACCAAAGTGCTGGTCGAAAACCTCATGTCTCGGCGTCCTCCTTCCTGCTGACCGTAGGTTTTCCGGCTTGGCAACGCAAGTCAGGGCCTCGTCTGTGCGCCGCCGAAACTGGCCGACGGGCCAGCAAATGCCGTAGCCATCGGGATCTTCGCCACACGCACCATTCGTTACGACGGGTTACGGGGGCGCTGACTCGCCCTGACCTCCGGATAGGTGGCACTGCCGTTCGGGCGGGGCGCAGCCGGTCACCCCCGGCCAGACCCAGGAGTTGCGCGTGCGCTACAACAACGTCTGCATCGAAGCCATGGGCTACGTGCTCCCTCCGCACGTGGTGAAGAGCGAGGAGCTCGAAGAGGCCATCGCCCCCACGCTCCGCCGCCTCGGCCTGCCCCCGGGCCAGATCGAGAAGCTCTCGGGCGTGAAGGAGCGTCGGCTCTTCGACCCCGGGACCATGCCGTCCGACGTCGCCGCGATGGCGGGCGAGCAGGCCCTGGCCAACGCGGGCGTCGCCAAGGAGCAGATCGACATGCTCGTGTGCACCAGCGTGTGCCGCGACTACCTCGAGCCGGCGACCTCGGCGATGGTCATGGGCACGATGGGCATGCCTCGCAACGTGCAGTTCTTCGACATCGCGAACGCCTGCCTCGGGTTCCTCTCCGGAATCATGACCGTCGCGAACATGATCGAGCTCGGTCAGATCAACTACGGCCTGGTCGTCGATGGCGAGCTCGCCCGCGAGCCCCTCGAGGCCACGCTGAACCGCCTGGCGCAGCCCACGGCGACCGCCGACGACTTCCGCCAGAACTTCGCCACGCTCACCCTGGGCTCCGGCGGTGCCGCCGCGGTGCTGTGCCGCAAGGACCTCTCCAAGAACGGTCACGTGGTCAAGGGTGCGGTGACCCGCTCCGCCACCGAGCACAACAAGCTGTGCCTCGGAAAGCCCGACGAGATGAAGTCCGACCCGCACGGCCTGCTCGTGCACGGCACCGGCCTCGCCGCCGAGACCTTCCCCTACGCGCGCCGCGAGTTCGGGTGGAACAACGACAGCGTGGACGAGTTCGTCGGACACCAGGTGTCGTTGTCGCACTTCACCCAGACGTTCAAGTCCCTGGGTCTCCCGCTGGAAAAAGCCTTGCTGACCTTCCCGTACCTGGGCAATACGGGGCCAGCGTCCATCCCGCTGACTCTCGCGCTGGGTGAGGCTCAGGGGCGCATCACCAAGGGCAAGGAAGTGGCGCTGTTTGGCGTCGGATCCGGCCTGCAGTGCATCATCGTCGGAGTCCACTGGTGACGCGCCTTCCCCTTCCCTACGACAAGAAGCTCGATCCCGCCGTGCGTGAGGAGTACCCCTGGCAGGGGCGCTACCTCCGCGTCGGCGACAACATCCGCATGCACTACCTCGACGTCGGTCGGGGCGAGACGCTGCTGATGCTGCACGGCAACCCGACGTGGAGCTTCTACTACCGGAACCTGGTCAAGGCGCTCTCCGACGAGTACCGCTGCGTCGTGCCCGACCACATCGGCTGCGGCCTGTCCGACCGCCCGTCGGACGACGACTACGGCTACCGCCTCGTCGACCGCATGGACAACGTCGGGCAGCTCATCGAGGCGATGGATCTGCAGGACATCACCCTGATCGTGCACGACTGGGGCGGCGCCATCGGCATGGGCACCGCCCTTCGCTACCCCGAGCGGGTGAAGCGGCTGATCCTGTTCAACACCGCCGCCTTCCAGGGCCCGGTGCCGCAGTCGATCCAGATGTGCATGTGGCCGATGTGGGGCGACTTCGTCGTCCGCGGCCTGAACGGCTTCGTGCGCGCCGGCTTCGTGCGCGGCTTCGCGGACCGCTCGAACGTCACGAAGGGCCTGAAGAAGGGCTACCTCGCGCCGTACGACAGCTGGGGCAACCGCATCGCCGTGCACCGCTTCGTCCAGGACATCCCGATGGACGAGAGCCACCCGACCTGGAACACGATCCAGGCCATCGACAACGGCCTCGAGAGCCTTGCCAAGCTGCCGCAGCTCCTGATGTGGGGCGACGACGACTTCTGTTTCACCACCGAGTTCCGCAAGCGCTTCGAGGCCAAGTGGCCCGACGCCGAGGTCCACGCGTGGCCGGACGCCGGACACTTCGTGCTCGAAGAGAAGCTCGATGAGATCGTGCCGCTCATCAAGGACTTCCTCGCGCGAAACCCGATGGAGCGTTCGTGAGCTTTGCGACCGTCGCCGACCTGCTGCGCGAGCGGGCGGCCGAGCACCCCGACAAGCCGGCGATGCTGTTTCCCGCCGGACGCACGGGCGGCAAGCCGACCTGGAGCCCACTGAGCTTTGGCGAGCTCGATCAGCTCGCCGACCGCTTCGCCCACGGCTTTGCGAGCACGGGCCTGAAGCGCGGTGACCGGGCCCTGGTCCTGGTGAAGCCGGGCGCCGACCTTTACGGCACCCTGTTCGGGCTGCTGCGCATGGGGGCCATCCCCGTGCTGCTCGACCCCGGCATGGGCATGAAGGGCGTGCTCGCCTGCATCGAGCAGATCGGTGCACGGGCCGTCATCGCGATCAGCCCGGTCCACGCGGTGCGCTGCTTCGTGCGCAAGCCGTTCAAGTCGATGGAGATCGCGATCACCGCGGGCCGCCGCTGGTTCTGGGGCGGCGAGACCCTCGCGGCCCTGCGTGACGGCGCCCCGTCCGAGCCGTACCCGAAGCAGGTGTTCGACGCGAGCGACGAGGCCGCCATCATCTTCACCTCGGGCTCCACCGGCCCCGCCAAGGGCGTGAGCCTGCGTCACGGCGCGTTCTCGTTCCAGGTCGAAGCCCTGCAGACCATGCTCGAGGTTGGCGCCGACGACGTGACCGTCGAGTGCTTCGCAGCCTTCGCCATCTTCGACGTCGCGATGGGCATGACGTGCGTCATTCCCGACATGAACCTGTCGAAGCCGGCCACCGCCGAGCCCGCGAAGATCGTCGAGGCCATCGAGGCCTACTCCCCGACCCTCGCCTTCGCCTCACCCATCGTGTGGGTCAACCTCGTGCGCTACTGCCAGGCCAACGACGTGAAGCTGCCCAGCTTCCGGCGCCTGATCACGGTCGGTGCACCCATCCCGCCGGATCTGCACCGGCGCTTCCGCGAGCTGCTGAGCCCCGGTGTGCAGGTGTTCACCCCGTACGGCGCAACCGAGGGCCTGCCCGTGTCGCTCATCGGCACCGACGCCATCCTCGGCGAGACCGCGGTGCTCACCGCGAGCGGCGCCGGCACCTGCGTGGGCCTCCCCGCTCCCGGCATGACCATCCGCGTGATCAAGATCACCGAGGACGCGATTGCCGAGTGGTCCGACGACCTCAAGCTCCCCGTCGACGCGATCGGTGAGGTGGTCATCGACGGCGCGGTGGTCAGCCCCGAATACAAGGAGCGGCCCGACGCGAACGCCAAGGCGAAGATCCGCGCCGGCGACCGCGTGCTGCACCGCATGGGTGATCTCGGCTACCTCGACCGCCACGGACGCCTGTGGTTCTGCGGACGCAAGGCGCACCGCATCGAGACCGGCTCCCGCATGATCCCGGCGGTCCCCGTCGAGGGCATCTACAACGAGCACCCCAAGGTACTGCGCACCGCACTCGTCGGCGTCGGAGCCCGCGGCTCGGAGACCCCGATCCTCTGCGTCGAGCTCGAGAAGGGCGAGAAGTGGACCGAGGACCTCGGGGACGAGCTCGCGGTGATGGCCGTCGGCACCCGCTGGGAGGGCGTCGTCTCGCACATCGTCCACCACCCGGGCTTCCCCACCGACGCCCGCCACAACTCGAAGATCCGCCGCGAGGACCTCAAGGTCTGGGCGGAGCAGAAGTTCGGTACCAGCCTGCAGAGGGCGTCATGAAGACACTCGTCACCGGAGGAGGCGGCTTTCTCGGCCGTCGCATCGTCGAGCTGCTGCTGCAGCAGGGCCACGACGTCAGCTTCCTCTCGCGCGGCCGTTACCCAGAGGTCGAGGCCCTCGGCGCGACCTGGGTCCAGGCCGATCTGTGTGATGCGGGCGCGGTGCGCGAGGCGGTGCGCGGCATGGACGTCGTGTTCCACGTCGCCGCGAAGGCCGAGCCCTGGGGCAAGTACGAGGACTTCTACGCGGTCAACGTCACCGGCACGGACAACGTCATCGCCGCGATGAAGGCCGAGGGCGTGAAGCGGCTGGTGTACACCTCGACGCCGTCGGTGGTGTCGATGATGCTCGACACCGAGAATGGTGCCCAGGACCTGCCGTACAGCGACGAGTACCCGACGGTGTATGCCGAGACCAAGGCCGAGGCCGAGCGTCACGTCATCGCCGCCAACGGCCCCGAGCTCGCCACGGTGTCCCTGCGCCCGCACCTGATCATGGGGCCGCGCGAGGACAAGATGATCCCGCGCATCCTCGAGCGCGCCGAGACCGGCAAGCTGCCGCAGATCGGGGATGGCTCGAACGTGGTCGACATCACCTACGTCGACAACGCCGCATGGGCCCACCTCGACGCCATGGACGCCCTCGAGGACCACACCTCTCCCTGCGCCGGCAAGGCCTACTTCATCAGCAACGACGAGCCCGTCCGGCTGTGGGACTGGGTGGGCGGACTGCTCGAGGGCTGCAACAAGCCGCCGCTCAAGCGCCAGCTCAGCTACGGCATGGCGTGGCGCCTCGCCGGCATCGTCGAGTTCATCTGGCGCCTGTTCGGGCTCCAGAGCGAGCCGCGCATCACGCAGTTCCAGGTCGCTGGCATGGGCAAGACCCACTGGTACGACATGGGCCCGGCCAAGCGCGACCTCGGCTACCGCATCCGCGTGCCGCTCGACGAAGGCACCAAGGCCACGATCCAGTGGTTCACCCAGGGCGAGGCCGAGGCGGTCACCGTCGAGGGCGAGGTCGTCCGCTACGCCTGATCCTCGTCGATGCGCGGATCGAGCGGAGTGACCAGGGTGAGTGTGCGCGGCGCGGCGACGAACTCGCCTTGCTCGAGCACAGAGTCGCGCTGCGCGAGCTGACGCAGGCCGAAGGCACCGAGCCCGCCGGCCACGAGGGCGTTGGCGAGGAACAGGCCCCAAGCGCCCACCGCGGTCATCGCCAGCGAGAGCACCGTCGGCCCCACCGCCGAACCGAGACCGCTGACGAGCACGAGCGTCGCGTTCGCCCCGAGCCAGCGCTCGTGCGGCACCCGGTCCGCCGCATGGGCTACGGCAAGTGGGTACAAGGTCGCCGCTGTCCCGCCGAAGGCCAGTCCGGCAGGCAACCACAGGCCCCCGCCCGCGAGTGCGGGAACCGCCAGGCTCACCGGGACCAGCGCCCACGAGAGCGCGACGAGCACGAGCCGGCGGTCGAAGCGGTCCGAGAGCCAGCCGACCGGCCACTGCAGGAGCAGCCCGCCCATGACCGCGAGACCCATGAACTCCGAGGCGGCCTCGCTCGACCCGCCGGCTTCCTGGGCGTAGACCGGGCCCAGACCGTAGAACCCGCCGAGAACGAGGCCCGCGACCACGGCCGCCGCGACCCCGAGCGGCGCTGCCGCGACCAGCTGCCCCGGGGTCATGAAACGCTCGGCGGCAGGCTCGGGCGCCTCGGTCCGGGTCAGAGCGACGGGCACGGTGCCGAGGGCGACGAGCAAGGCGGCGACCGCGAACGGGACCAGGCCGTCGAGGTCGAGCCGCGCGAGCAGTAGCTGCCCGCCGCCGAGCGCCAGGTAGTACACGGCCATGTACGCGCCGAGCACGAGGCCGCGGGTGGTCGGGTCCGCTCGCCCCTGGAGCCAGCTCTCGATGACGAGGAACAGTCCGGCGATGCACACGCCGACGAGGGCGCGAGCGACGAGCCACACGCCGAGCACCGGAACCAGGCCCTGGACGAGCGTGAGCGCGGCGAGCCCCCCGGCGAAGGCGGTGAACGCACGCGCGTGCCCGACCCGATGGATGACGTCCCCCACCCGCAGCGCGCCGCCGAGCAGCCCGGCGAAGTAGGCCGTGGTCGCGAGCCCGACCACGAGTGCCCCATGGCCGGCAGCGTCGAGCCGCAGCGACACCGCGAGCATCGCCAGCCCATGGCCGCCCATGACGAGCGCGACCCCGCACAGCAGAGCGAGGAGCGGAGCGAGGACCCGCATCGTGGGCGCGCTACTCCGAGCGGCTGATCAACAGCTTGGCGATCTCGGCGATCTCGGCGTCCTCGTGGTCCGCGAAGTCCTTGACCACCTCGAGCACCGCGGGCACCGTCCGGTGCTTGAGCGCGTCGAGTGCCATGAGCAGCTCGTCGCGCGACACCGTGCGCCGCCAGAACTGCCACTTCGGCGTCTGCGCGCGATGCAGGACCTCGAGGAAGGGCTCGGGCGTCCAGTCGGGGTTGAAGGCGAGCAGCCACTTGAGCTCGCGCCTCCGGTCGGCCCAGCCGGGCTCGGCGAGGAAGCGTCGCACGCGGCGGTCGGCCGCCTCGGCCATGCCCGGTGCCGGCGTCGCCCCCATGTCCGGCCCGAGACTGTCGATGGACTCGGGATCTTCGAGGAACGCCACCTCGTGCCACGCGGGATGGTCGTGCGGGTCGAGCTTGTCGCGTCCCTCGACGAGCGGCGTGATCGACGCCGCGGCGAAATCGACCAGATCCCGGCTCAGGTTGGCCTGGGTCTGGAACGCCTCGACGCCTGCGATCAGCTGATCGATGGTCGGGCGCTCAGCTGCCTCCCACGCGCACAGAGAGCGCGCGAGCCGCCGGAGCGCGCCGGCGTCGGCCTCGCCGAGCTCACCGTAGTCGAGCTTGTCGAGGTGCCGGTCGAGGGCCAGGTCGTGGGCCTCTTGCTGGCGCGGAAGCACGGGCAGGCGCCCGCTGAGCGCCTCGACCAGGGTCAGCCCGAGGCCATATACGTCGACCGAGGGCGACTCCTGAGCTCCGCTGAACCGCTCGGGCGCCATGTACCCCTGCGACCCGAGGATGGTGCTCACGGTGGTCGCCTCGCGCTCGAGGAACTCCCCGCGTGCGAGGCCGAAGTCGACGACCTTCACCTCGCCGTGCACCGAGAGCAGCAGGTTTCCGGGCTTGATGTCGCGGTGGACGATGCGCAGGGTCTGCCCGTTGCTCGCGCGTCCCTCGTAGGCATCGCCGAGGGCGCGGGCCGCACGGCGAATCACCTCGAGGCCGACCTCGGGAGGCACGGAGCCGCGGCGTGCGTCGAGGAGCTCGCGGAGCGACACGCCCTCGACCCACTCCATGACCATGACCGGCCGGCGGCGCATGCCGCGCAGCTCTTCGACTCGAACGATGTTCGGGTGGTTGAGCTTGGACAGCAGCCGCGCCTCGTCACGGGTGCGCATGAGCACCTGCGCGCTGCCGGAGAGGTTGCCGCGCAGCACCTTCACCGCGATGACGCGGCCGAGCGGGTCGTCCTGACGACGCGCCGCGCACACCGTGCCGTAGGCGCCAGCCGCACGGATCTCAAGGATTTCGAACGCCCCCTCAGCCAACGATTCCTCCGACGGAATCCAGCATAGTACGGGCGGCGGCCGCGCGAACCCGGGGGACGTGAGTCCGCAGTCCCCCCGGTTCCGCGAGTGGACTATTCGCGGCCGCGCTCGGGCATTTCGCCAGAGAGCACCTTCTGCACGTGCTCGTCGATTCGCTCGTCGCGCTCGCCCTTCGCCTCCTCGAGCTTCTCGCGGGCTTCCTCGAGCTTGGCCTCCATCGCGTCGATGCGCGCCTCGGCACCCTCCATGCGAAGGTCGAAGGCTTCTTCGACCAGAGCGCGAATCTGCTCCTCGCGGGCCTTGGCGATCTTCTTGTCGTCGCTGTCGAGCGCGGCCAGCCCCTGGAGCTCGCGGTGGATCTCCTGCAGGCGCTCCCGGCGAGCGAGCAGCTCGGGATCCTGCTCGGAGGCCTTCATCAGGCGGGCGGCGCGGCGAATGGCCAGGCGGTAGCGCTCGGGATCGCGCTCCTTGAGGGCCTCGATGCGGCGCGCCTTCTCGGCGTCCTGCGAGCGGACCCACGCGAGGATCTCGGACTCGCGCTCCGCCATCTGCTCCATGCGGTCACCGGGCGGCCGCGGCGGCGGCTCGGCGAGGGCGGGAACGGCGAGGGACAGGGCGAGGGCGATGAACAGCGGGCGCATGAGGCCTCCAGGGCTTCGCCGAGCGGACGGCGAGAAAGGGTTCGGCGAGATCACAGGTTCGCGAGCTCGTCGGAGAGGTCGGCGAACTCGGCGTCGAGGGCATCGAGCTCGTCGGTGAGATCGGAGAGTGGCGCCTGCCACTCGAACGTGGTCGCGGGCGCGAGGGCGACGGCGGTGTCGAGCGTCGGCTCGGCGGGACGACCGCCGACGAGCGCGACGAGTACGGCGGCCGCCGCGAGGGCGAGTCCGCCGCCGAGGTACCAGGCACTGCCGTTGGCCGGCCGCACCGGGACGGCCTCGACCTCGGGGAGCACGGCGACGACGTCGGCGTGCAGGGCGCTGACCTCGGTGCACTCGGCGCACTCGGCCACGTGCGCCGCGTGGTCTTCGGGACCTTCTCCGTACAGCCACAACAGGGTGGTCGTTTCGGCGTGTTCGCAGCTCATCGCGACTCCTCTGGGCGAAGCCCGGCCTGGGACAGCGCGGCCCCAATCGCCTTCACGGCGCGGTGGTGACGGCCGAGGGCCGTGTTCAGGGGCACGCCCTGGCGGGCGGCAATCTCTTTGAACGAGAGGGTGTGGGTGGTTCGCCAGCGGAAGACCTCGACCACCTCGGGCTGCAGGGTGGCGAGGGTGTCCTCGACCACGGCGAGCATGCGGCGGGCATCCGCGTGGCTGTCGGGGGTCGCCGCACTCACCGGCTCGCGAACGCCTGCGTCGAGCGGAACCAGCGACACGCGGGCCTGACGGCGACGGTGGGCGTCGATGATCTGGCGGCGAGCAACGGCGAACACGTAGGCTCGAAAGCTGCGGTCGTCCGGGCAGTCCGGGTTGGCGCGGGCCACCTTCAGCCACACCTCCTGCATCAGCTCCTCGGGCTCGCGGGTCCGCCGGCCCAGAAAGGCAAGCAGCTCCGGGCTGAGCGCGTCGATTCGGCTGTCGAGCAGGGTGGCGTGCACGGGTCTCTCGTGGCTTGCCCGGGGAAACGCAGGGCTGCCGAACCTATTGTCCCGCACCTCGAAAAAAGTTGCCGATGCAGACATCAGGCACCGAAAGACGGGGCCCGGCGCGCGCGTTGACAGTTGGAAACCGTTTCGGCGGCGCCATGTCCATCCCCTCGCAGTACCCTGCGCCTTCAGCCTGGAGCGCCCTTCGTGTCCCTCGCCTTGATTCTTCTCGCCACCAGCTGGGCTTCGCCGCTCACCGACCTGCTCCAGACCGAGCTCGATCACGCAATGGGTGTGTTCTCGGCGCAGGAGGAGAAGCCGCACTACCTCGCGCTCGCCGTCACCGACCGCGACAGCGTGCAGGTCCATGCTCGCGGCGGCACGGTCGGCGGAAGCACCGAGAATCACGAGCGCATCCTCGACGTCGACCTGCGCGTCGGCACCCCCGAGCTCGACTCGACGCACGTGCTCCGGGGCTTCTCGGCCCTCGAGGGCAGCTCCCGCGGTCAGGTGCTGCTCCCCCGCGACAGCGACAAAGCGCTCACCACGCTGCTCCGCACCGAGCTCGACGCGCAGTACCGCGATCACGCGGAGCGCATCGTGATGATCCGCGCGAACCAGACCGTGAAGGTCGAAGAGGAGGACGGCGCACCCGACTTCTCGGCGCGCGCCGAGCCATCGGTCGCCGAGATCCCCGTGCCGCCCCTCGACATCGACCGCGAGGGCTGGGAGGCCCGTCTCACCGAGCTCTCCGACCGCATCGAGGAGTCGGAGGTCGTGCACTACGGCCAGGTGTCGCTGCAGGTCACCCGCCTCGAGACCTCGTTCGTCGACTCCGAGGGCAGCACCCTCGTCCACGGCGCCGTGCGTGCACGCATCAGCCTGCAGGCCCAGTCCATCGCCGAGGATGGCGACCAGATCCAGGTGTTCATGAGCCGGGACGTGCACGACCCGAACACCCTGCCCGACCAGGAGACGCTTCAGCAGTGGGCCGGCGAGCTCGTCGCCCACCTCGAGGCCCTGCGCGACGCCCCCCGCGCGACCCCCTACTCCGGTCCCGTGCTCCTGCTGGGTCGCGCCTCCGGCGTGTTCTTCCACGAGGTGTTCGGGCACCGCGTCGAGGGCCACCGCATGAAGCGCGAGTACGAGGGCAAGACCTTCGCCGACTACGTGGGCAAGCCAATCCTGCCCGAGTTCATCGACGTGTTCGACGACCCGACCATCGCCCACCTCGAGGGCCACGACCTCAACGGCTTCTACGCCTACGACGACGAAGGCATGCCCGCGATGCGCGCGCCACTCGTCGAAGACGGCGTGTTCCAGGGCTTCCTGATGTCCCGCACCCCGGTCGAGGGCTTCCCCGAGAGCAACGGCCACGGGCGGCGGATGGCTGGACGCGCGCCGGTCGCGCGCATGGGCAACACGATCATCGAGGCCGCCGAGACCGTGGACCGCGAGGAGCTACGCAAGCGTCTGCGGACCTTCGCCAAGGACCAGGACCTGGAGTACGGCATCCTCGTCGAGGACATCGAGGGCGGGTTCACGCTCACCGGCCGCACCATGCCCAACGCGTTCAACGTGCGCGCCTCGACCGCGTACAAGGTGTTCGCCGACGGTCGACCCGACGAGCTGGTGCGCGGCATCGACCTCGTGGGCACGCCGTTCGTGGCCTTCTCCAACCTTCGGGCGGCGGGCAACGAGCGGGACGTGTTCAACGGCTACTGCGGCGCCGAGTCCGGGTGGGTGCCCGTGTCCGCCGTCGCCCCCGACCTGCTCTTCGAGCGGCTCGAGTTCCAGCTCAAGGAGAAGGGCCAGGAGCGCCCACCCTTGCTGGCCAAGCCCGGACCCGACGGCTCTTCCGATGCGGAGGTGCGCTGATGCTCGCGCTACTCGCCCTGCTCGCCCACGCCGCGGACCCCGCGGCCGACCCGATTGCCGCCGTCGACGAGGCGATGGTCGTGGAGCTCGCCCGCACCGCCGAGCTGTCGCTACCCGAGGCGCCGCCGATCTACCTCGCCCGCGCCCACGCCATGCTCATGGAGCAGGCCGACATCGAAGCCAGCTTCGGCGGCCTGCTGCGCACCCGACACGACCCCTACCAGGTCGCCTACGTCGAGGTGCACGTCGGCACCCCCGAGTTCGACAACACCGGCTTCGGCGGGTGGCAGAACGGGTTCGTCCAGGCCTCGATCCCGAAGATCGTCACCGAGCAGGGCGTGCGCCTCGAGCTGTGGCGCGCGCTGGACCGCTCCTACAAGGAGGCCGTCGAGCAGTTCGCCCGCAAGTCCGCCCAGTTCACGCCGCCGCCGGACTACCCCGGCGACTACACGCTCATCGACCCGATCCAGGTGCAGCTCGACCCCGGTCCCCCGGTCGACCACGACGCGCTGGAGGCGCTCGCCAAGCGACTCAGCGGTGCGCTCACCGCCGAGTTCGACGGCGTGAAGCTCGTGCGCGGCGAGGCCTTCGTCGGCGCGGAGTCCGGCGTGCACCTGATGCGCGACACCCAGGGCTTCGCGCTGCAGCGGCCCGTGGCCGAGAACTCACTGCTGGTGGTGATGCACGCGCGCACCGACGACGGCATGCTCATCTCGGACCACACGTACCTCACCGCGCGCAGCGCCGCGGAGCTCGGCGAGCCCGACGCGATCGAGGCCGACATCGTCGCCAGGGCCGAGGCGCTCGCAGCCCTCACCAAGGTCCCCGCCCTCGAAGAGGAGTACGTCGGACCCGTGCTCTTCGAGGAGACGGCCGCTGCGGACCTGTTCCGCTTCGTGCTCGTTCCCCAGCTCGAGGGAACCCCCGACGAGATCCCGTTCGACTCGTTCTTCGGCGAGATGGGCCAGGCGAGCGCCGGTGACGTGCGCCTCGGCCGACGCGTGCTGCCGCTGGGCTGGGAGGTCCGCGACGACCCGCTCGCCGACCCGACCTTCCCCGGAAGCTTCGCGTACGACAGCGAGGGCACGCCGGCCCAGTCCGTGACCCTCGTCGAGGATGGCATCGTGCGCACGGCGCTCATGTCCCGGGTGCCGCGCGGCGACATCGACGGCACCAACGGCCACGGACGCGGCAGCCTCTCCGCCCGCGCCCAGGGACGCGCCTCGATCGTCGAGGTCAGCCCCCCGAAGGCCGACTCCGCGAAGAAGATGCACAAGAAGGCCATGGCGCTCGCGAAGTCCTACGGACACGACCACTACGTCGTCGTCCGCCGGCTCCAGGAGCCGTCGGCCCGCATGCGCGACGAGCCCTATGCCTGGCTCTCGGACGAGGAAGCGGCGCAGCTCCCGCGTCCGCTCGCCATCGTCAAGGTCTACGCCGACGGCCGCGAAGAGGTGCTCCGCGGTGCGCAGTTCACGCAGGTCCAGCGCTACGCCCTGCGCGACATCGCCGCCGTGGGCGAGTCCACGACGTGGAACTACCTGGCGAGCATGGGCGGTGCACCCGTCGATGCCACGCCGACCGCGGGCCTGCCGACGCGCATCACCGCGCCCTCGGTGCTCATCGGCGAGCTCGAGCTCGTGCCCGCCCCTGGCGATCCCCGCGCGGTGCCGCTGCTCTCTGCCCCCTGATCCCCTCGCCCCCGGCACTCTCGGCGACCGCAAAACAACAGGTGTGGCCGAAGTGGCGCCGGGGAGTGGATCCGGCAGGGACACCGCCCTATGGGCGCGCCATGAAGCGTCGAAAGTCCACCAAGCAGCGGCCGCAGGTCGGCCTCCTCGGCAAGGAGCTCACGCGACGGTCTCGAGGCCGGTGCGAGCTGTGCCTCGGTCGCGACGACGTGCGGGGCTTCGAGCTCGCGCCGTGGCCGGAGAAGCCAGATGCCGAGCGCGCGCTGATGGCCTGCCACCGCTGTCGGAGCTGGCTCCAGGACGGCGCGATCGAGCCGATCGAAGCGCACTTCCTGTCGACGGCGGTGTACTCGACCACCACGCCGGTGCGACTGGCCGCCGCTCGCCTGCTGCTCGACGTGGACTCGCCCGAGAACCCGTGGCTGGCCACCGCCCTCCACGCCGCGAACATCGACCCGGACACCGGCGAGTTCCGCGACAGCGCCTGATGGGATAGCGGGCAGCGATGGACGCCACCCGCCATGGCCTGCCTCCGGGCCCCCTCTCCTGCGCGACCTGCACCTGGCACCGCGGCGAGGGGGCGGCGCTCGCGTGCCAGTTCCTCGCGCCGCCGGCGGGAGAGGCCGTGCGCATCGGCGACGGACCCGGCTGCGCGCATCACGAGCCCCTGCCCGACTGCCTCGACTGCGGGGCATGCTGCCGCGAGGCCTTCGACTCGGTCCCCGTCGACCCACAAGCCCAGGCGCGCTTGCCGGCCGAGATGGTGAAGGTGCACAGCGACGGCTGGGTCGACATGGTCCGCGTGCCCTCCCCGCTCGGATGCGGGACCCGCTGCGCCGCACTCCGCGGAGGCCCGCCCTACACCTGCGTCGTGTACGCCCAGCGCGCCGACACCTGCCGCGACCTCGAGGCCGGGAGCGAAGCGTGTCTGGAAGCCCGACGACGGGTCGGGCTCACCGCATGGGGACCGGGGTGGACGCCGGACGGTCCGCTGTTCCGACAGGACTGAGGGAGGTCAGGGGCGCCGCAGGGAGAACGCGCCCGCGGGACCATCGACGGTGAGCACACACTTCGAGAGCACGTCGCGCCCGATGAGCACGACGATGTCGACGTCGCCGACGCCCTTGAACTCGGAGACCTCGGCCGCTTCGACCTCGAAGGTGCCGAGCCCCTCGATCTGCAAGCGCGCATGGCGCTTGGTGGTCGTGCGCACCCGGGCGTCCTGATCGAGGTGAGCGCCGACGTTGTAGATCTGGAGGGTTCCCGCGCTCACGAGCCGGAGCCGCTCGGCGACGTCCCCGCGCACGCAGGTCAGTGCTGCCCCGGTGTCGATGAGTCCCCAGACCGTCAGCGGCTGAGGAAGCGTGTCCGTGAGCCCGCCATCGGTGCCGCTCTGCATGCCCAGTGCCCAGTGCCCCTGGTCGACGCGCACCTGCAGGATGGCGCCGAGCTTGGGATGCAGCGTCCATCGCGGCATCAGCCCGTACCTCCCCGCACTCCGTCGACGCGCGACTCCACGGAAGCACCTCCAAGCCTCATCGTACCGCAGAGGCCCCCGCGCTGTCTGCGCTGACGGGGATCAGACCGCAACAACCGGTGGCGTCGCCCGGATCTGCGGGCGCAGCCCGGATACGTCGAACAGCTCGCGAGGAGGCGGTATCTCACAGGAAGGACTCGTGGTCGACGACCTCTCCCGGCGCTTTGGACAGCGCTGGGCGGTCGCGCGCGCGTCCTTCTCGCTGCCTCGCGGCGAAGCGCTCATGCTCACCGGCAACAACGGCTCGGGCAAGACCACCCTGCTTCGCTGCCTGTCCACCGCCCTCAAGCCGCATGTCGGCACGGCGCGCTGGGGCGGCGTCGACCTGTGGGAGCAGCGCGCGGCGTGCCGCCCGAAGGTCTCGCTCTACTCGCACGCCTCCGCGCTGTACGAGGACCTCTCCGGCCCCGAGAACCTGCGGACGTGGGCTCGCCTGGGTGGCTACGAGCCACGGGTCGAGCAGCGACTCGCCGAGGTCGGCCTCGAGCTGCGGCCGGAGCCCGTGCGCACCTACTCCGCCGGCATGAAGCGGCGCCTGGCCCTCGCGCGCGCCCTGCTCAAGGAGCCGGAGCTCTTGCTCCTCGACGAGCCGTTCGCCGCCCTCGACCCCGACGGTCGCACCCTGGTCCTCGACCTCGCCTCCCGGCGACGGGCGGCCGGCACCACGCTCATCCTCGCCACCCACATCCCCGAGGAAGCCGCCAAGCTCTGCGACCGGCGCATCCACCTCGAGTCTGGCCAGATCGTGGAGGTCGCGTGAGCGCGCGTCCCGGCGTGATCCGCCAGGCCCTGATGGTCGCCCAGAAGGACCTGCTCATCGAGGTGCGCTCCCCGAGCCGCGTCGTGGGCCTGTTCTTCTTTGCCCTCGCGCTCGTCGTGCTCATCGCGTTCACGGCCGACGCCTCGCCCGGCGTGCTCCGCAAGACCGCTGGCGGCGCGCTGTGGCTGGGACTGCTCCTCGCCTCGACCCGCGCCCTGGACTTGTCCTACGCGGTCGAGACCGACAACGACGCCCTCTCCGGGCTCGTGCTGTGGCCGGTCCACCCGGCGGCCGTGTTCTATGGCAAGGCCATCGCGAACACCGCGGTGCTCGCGCTGGTCGGCACCCTGCTCACGCCGCTGGTCGTCGCGCTGTACTCGGCCCCCATCCCTGGCGGCTGGCCTGCCTGGGGCCAGTACGCGGTCATCCTCGGTCTCGGAAGCGCCGCGCTCGCGGCCCCCGGCACCTTCTACGCCCTGCTCACCACCCGAGCCCGCGCATCGAGCGTCATGCTGCCGCTCCTGATGTTCCCGCTCGTCGTTCCGGCCCTGCTGTCGGCCTCCCGCGCGACCACCCTGTTGATGGATGGTGACGGAATGGGAGAGGTCCCCGGGTGGGTGAGCCTGTTACTAGCGTTCGGGCTGCTCCACTGGAGCCTCGAGGGCCTGTTCTACGGCAGCATCGTGGAGGACAGCTGATGCCGTCCGGCTACATTCCAGGAGCCCTCGGGCTCGCCCTGTTCGTCGTGCTCGTCGCCGCTGCCAAGCTGGCGGGCGGCAAGGTGCGCGACAACTGGGAGCACGGCATCGGCCTGTACGGGCTGGGTCTGTTCCTGTGGGGGCAGTACTCGGGCCTGTTCGTCGCCCCTCGCGAAGCGATGATGGGCGATGTGGGCCGCATCCTCTACGTGCACGTGCCCGCCGCATGGATCTCCATGATGGCCTTCACGTGGGCCTTCGCGGGCAGCTTCGGCTCGTTGATGCTCCAGGCACCCCAGCAGCTGCCGAAGATCCTCGGCGCCACCGGCGCGGGCGGCGCACTGGGCATCGCGGCCGCCGTGGCCCTCGACGGCACCCCCCGCAAGCTCGCGGCGTTCTTCGGCGTGCTGCTCGTGCTCGCGTTCCTCGAGTGCCTGGTGCTGTACCTCGGCCACCGCTTCTTCGGCTGGGACGCGGACTCCGCGGACCACTTCGCCGAGTCGAGCACCGAGACCGGCATCGTGCTCGGCCTGCTGCTCCTGTTCCTCGGCGCCGTGTTCGCGAAGCCGACGTGGGGCACCTACTGGACCTGGGACCCGCGGCTCACCGCGAGCGCGATCATGGTGCTCACCTTCGTTGGCGTGAGCCTGCTCCGCGCGACGGTCAGCGACCCCGACACGCGGCGGTCCTGGGTGAGCGTGGCCACGGTCATCGCCTACATCAACATCCCCATCACCTACATGGCCGTGAAGTGGTGGCGGACGATGCACCAGCTTCAGTCGACGCCGAACACGCTCGACTCGGACATGACCTTCTGGCTGCGGGTGAACGCCTGGGCCTTCCTGTTCCTGGCCATGTGGTTCGTGGCCCGGGGCTGGCGCATCGCCGCGGCTCGCGCGGCAGCCGAGGCTCCCCCACCGCTGCCGCCGGCACGGGAGGTGGCGAGATGATCTTCGCGACGGGCGGCGTCATCGTCGGTGGATGGAACTTCGTGTGGACCGCGTACGGGGCGACCTGGCTCGTGCTGGCGGGATACGCACTCAGTCTTTGGTGGCGCGGCCGTAAGGAGGCTCGATGAGCAATCAGGGACCACTTCTCGCACTCGGGGCGCTGCTCGTCGGCGCTGGCGCGCTGGCGTGGGTCGCGATGTCTTCGCTCGAGGACAACAAGGTCTACTACTACTCGCCCACCGAGGTGATGGAGAAGCAGGCCGTGGGCACCACCGTGCGCCTCGGCGGCATGGTCGAGGCCGGCTCGCACCACTTCGACCCTGCGGGTCCGACCCTCGACTTCCGCGTCACCGACGGCCAGAAGTCGCTCGCGGTGCACGGCACCGTGGCCCCGCCGCAGATGTTCCGTGAGGGCATCGGCGTGGTCATCGAGGGCCACCTCGACGACAAGGGCACCTTCCAGGCCGAGCAGGTCCTGGTGAAGCACGACAACGAGTACAAGGCGCCCGAGGACGGCCAGATGCCCGACATCGAGGCCACCCTGGCGGATCGGTGAACACCTTCGGCATTCCCGAGCTCGGGCGCTTCTTCGTCCTCGCGAGCGTCGCCTTCGCGTCGATGGGCGCGGTCACCGGCCTCGCCGCCGGCGCGCGCCGCAGCCTCCAGGGCTGGCGGTGGGCGAAGAGCCTGGCACTCGGCTTCGCCGGCAGCATGATCGCCGCGAACCTGCTGATGATCTGGGCGCTGATCAGCCACGACTTCAGCGTGCTCTACGTCGCCAAGGTCGGCAGCCTGTCGACCCCGCTGTACTTCACCATCGTCAGCCTGTGGGCGAGCCTCGACGGCTCCATCCTGTTCTGGGGCGGCATCCTCGGCGTGTACGTCGGCGCCTTCGCGCTGATCGAGGGAGACCGCCGACGCGAGTACACCCCGTGGGCGCTGGGCGTCTTGCTCGCCGTGTGCGTGTTCTTCGCGATGCTCGTCGCGAGCGTCGCCGACCCGTTCGCTCGCGTCACGCCGATCCCGCCGGATGGCCCGGGCCCGAACCCGCTGCTTCAGAATCACTGGCTGATGGCGGTCCACCCGCCGTTCCTGTACCTCGGCTTCGTCGGCATGGTCGTGCCCTTCGCGATGGGCTGCGCCTCGCTGCTCGCCGGACGCCTCGAGTCGGGCTGGCTCGCGCCCCTGCGCCGCTGGTTCCTCGTCCCGTACGCCTTCCTCACCGTCGCCATCATGCTCGGCGGCTGGTGGTCCTACGAGGTGCTCGGCTGGGGCGGCTACTGGGCCTGGGACCCGGTCGAGAACGCGAGCTTCATGCCGTGGCTCACCGGCACCGCCTTCCTGCACTCGGTGATGGTGACCCAGCGCCGCAAGCGCCTGAAGACGTGGACGCTGCTCCTGCTGTTCGCGACCTTCCTGCTCACCCTGTTCGGCACGTTCCTCACCCGATCGGGCGTGTTCAACAGCGTGCACAGCTTCACGCAGAGCGACATCGGCCCCATCTTCCTCGGGTTCATCGCCGTCGTGTTCACCGCGACCTCGGTGCTCGTCGCGGTGCGCGAGTCGGTGCTCGAGAGCGAGGCCCCCGCCGGCGAGGACTGGCTCACCCGCCGCGTCGGCAAGGTGCACCCGCTGTCCCGGGAGCTGTACATCCTCGCGCAGAACCTCACGTTCACCGTGTTCACGATGGTCGTGCTCCTCGGCACCGTGTTCCCGCTGGTGATGGAGGCCTGGGACGGCACCCGCCTGTCGGTGGGCCAGCCGTTCTTCGACCGCTTCGCCCTGCCGCTGGGGCTGATGATCGTCGTGCTCATGGGCCTCGGCCCGGCGCTGCCCTGGGGCCGCATGAAGCAGAGCACCGCGACCCGACGGGTGCTGATGCCGTTCATCCCGGCGGCCCTGCTCGGCGCAGCCACCCTGCCGTTCACCGAGTTCTCGCTGATCACCGCCCAGGCCATCACCCTGTGCACGTGGGCGCTGTGGCTGAACCTCGCGGAGTACGCGACGCCGGTGCGCCAGCGCATGACGTCGCAGAACGAGCCGGTGTTCACCGCGGCGACCCGCGCCTTCCTGCGCGCCCGGCGACGCTTCGGCGGACACATCGCTCACACCGGCATCATCGTCGTCGTGCTCGGCATCACGGCGTCGAAGGGCTTCCAGGAGACGAGCGAGGTCACGCTCACGCCGGGTCAGGCGGTCGAAGTGGGCGGCTACGAGGCCGTGTTCACCGGTGCCGAAGAGGTCATGCAGGACCACCGCAAGAGCCTCGTCGCGAACGTGGTCGTGCGGCACAACGGCGCCGACCTTGGCGTGCTCCAACCGGCCCTCAACTACTACCCGCGCCAGCGCGAGCCGATCCCGGCGCCGGACGTGCGGGCGGGCTTCACGCACGACTACTACCTGTCGCTGATGGCCGTGGCTCCCGACAACTCGTGGGTGAGCCTCAAGGTCATGCGCACCCCGTTCGTCACCTGGATCTGGCTCGGCACGCTGATCACCGCCTTCGGAACGCTGATCGCGCTGTGGCCGACCCGCGCCCGCGCTCGTGCGACGGCCCCGTCCGCCCAGGGGGCGCCTGCATGAGCCAGGGCAAGGGACCGAACCTCTTCCTGCTCGGCGGTGCCCTGGTCGTGGCGCTGCCGCTGTTCGCGGTGCTCGTGATGAGCTTCGGCCGCGACCCGCGCGCCGTGCCCGAGCCGCTGATCAACCAGGCCGCCCCCGCCTTCGACCTCGTCGACCTGCAGGGCGAGAAGCACGCACTCGCCGACCACCTCGGCAAGCAGCCGGTGGTCCTCAACTTCTGGTCCACGTGGTGTGGCCCGTGCAAGCAGGAGCACCCGCTGCTGCTGCGCGCCCCCCGCGCCTGGCCCAACGTCGCGTTCTATGGCGTCGTGTACAACGACGAGGCCGACAAGGCCGCGAGCTACCTCAAGATGGAGGGTCGGCGGCCGGCGAACGCGCCCTTCGTGGACGAGCACGGCCAGGCCTACCCGCACCTCGTCGACCCCGGTTCGGCCGTCGCCATCGACCTCGGCGTCGCCGGCGTGCCCGAGACCTACTTCATCGACGAGAACGGCAAGATCCTCTACAAGCACAAGGGCGCGCTGTCCGAGCGCGTGCTGGTCGAGCTGCTCGGCCCTCCGGGGGGCCCATGATCTGGTTGTGGCTGTCCCTCGCCCTCGCCGAGGAACCCGAGGTCGCGCCGGCCGAGGCTCCCGCGCCCATCGAGGCGCCGGCTCCCGCCCCGTCTCCGGTGGCCGCTCCCACGGACGCGACGCCGATGGACCCCGCTCTCGTAGCGGGTCCGGCGGTACTGCCCGCGGAGTTCGGTCCGCCGGGAACGCCGGTCACCGGTGAGGCCCTCGAGCGCCTGGCGCACGAGACCGGCATGGGCCTCCGCTGCCCGAGCTGCCAGGGCCTGTCGGTGGCCGAGAGCCCCGCGACCTCCGCGCGCACCATGAATCAGCGCGTCCACGACCTGCTCGCCGCCGGCTACAGCCGAGAGCAGGTCGAGGCTTACTTCGTGAGCCGCTACGGCGAGTGGATCCTGCTCGACCCGCCGACCCACGGCCTGTCCTGGCTCCTCTGGCTGCTGCCTGCCGGCGGCATCGGCGCCGTTTTCGCATGGGCGCTCGCCGTGGGCCTGCGCTGGCGCGAAGAGGAGGAGCTCGAGGGACCGACCGAAGAGTTCCTCGTGCCCAAGGACCCGTTCGAGAAGCGCATCCTCGAGGAGATCGAGTGAACCTGGATCCGGCCATCTACGGCCCCGCCATCGCCGCCATGATCGGCGGACTCGGAGCGGGCGCGGTGCTCGCGATGCGCATGCGCGCGTCCGAAGCCGAGGGCCAGCAGGTCCTGCGCCAGGGGCGGGTCGACGACCTCTCCGGTACCCGAGAGGACGCCGTCGATGCCCTGCGTGCCCTCGAGCAGGAAAAGGACAAGCTGCCGGAGGGCGAGTACCTCAAGCAGCGCAAGGAACTGCTCTCCCGCGGCGCCGAGGCCCTGCGCGAGCTCGACGAGGGAGTCCAGGTGAACGACCCGATGGCGGAGCGCATCGCCGCGCTCGAAGCACAGCGTGAGACCCTCGGCGATGCCGCCGTCGACGCCGCCATCGCGGCCCTGCGCGGCGGGAGTGCACCCGCGCCCCGCTCCGGCGGCTCGGCCATGGTCGGCGCGCTGTGGACCCTCGGCCTGCTCGCGGTCGCGGGTGGCCTGTGGTGGCAGCTCTCTGGCGACGCGAGGCCGCGTGGCGCCATGGGCTCGATGACCGGCAACGCCCCGAGCGAGGCCGCTCCCCCGCCCCCGCGTCCGGAGCACCCGGACAAGGCGCGCTGGCAGGCCGCACTCGACGCGAACCCCAACGATCTCGCCGCTCTCAACGGGCTCACCGAGGTCGCCATCGCCGAGCGCGACCTCCCACTCGCGATGGAGCTCTCCGGCAAGGCGCTCGAGGTCGAGCCCAAGGACCTCGACGCGCGCACTCACCGGGCCGTGCTCCAGGCAGCCGTGGGCATGAGTGACCTCGCCTTCGAGCAGCTGGCCGAGGTCCGCACCGAGGCACCGGAGTTCAGCAAGGCGTGGGTGTACACGGGCCTGCTCGCCATGGACCAGGGTCGCCTCGAGCTCGCCGAGGAAGCGCTCATCCGAGCCATCGAGCTCGAGCCCACCCGCGCCGACTTCCTCGCGGCACGCCTCGAGATGGTGCGCGCCCAGGCCAGCGCGACCCAGGACGTGCTCGTCAGCGGCCGCATCGAGGCGCCCGGCGTGACGCCCACCGGCAGCGAGATCCTCTTCGTCTCCCTGCGCGACCCCGCCGGTGGCCCGCCGCTCGCCGCGCTGCGGCTGCCGCCGACGCTGCCGACCGACTTCGTGGTCACGCGCGCCGACCTCATCGCGATGGGGGGCGCCCCGCGCCCCGTGCCTGCCGCGGTCATGCTCACGGTCCGCCTCGACGGCGACGGCAACCCGATGACCAAGGATGGCCCGGCTTCCGAGCCGCAGACCATCGCCCCCGGCACCGAGGGCCTTCAGCTCACGCTCACCGCGCCCTGACCCGCCTCGGGGTAGCCTGACGCGGGAGGCGCGCATGCTGCACATCTCGCTGCTGCTCGGGCTCGCCATCGCGAGCGAGACCGAGGTGCCCGCCGAGCCGGCACCAGACGAGCCGGTCGCGGCCGAGGAGCGTGAGCTCCCGCCCTGGCGCGAGTACCGCCTGCGCAACGTGCTCTACCCCCACCTCGACACCGAGTTCCTCGACCAGTGGGAGCCTGCGTTCCGCCAGCGGAATCGCATGGCAGGGGCGAGCGTCGGCCTGCTCATCGGTGGCGTCGGCCTCGGTGTCGCCGGCCTCATCGCCGATGCGCAGGGCAACCCGGGCGGCGTGCCGACCGCAGCCGTCGGGGGTGTGCTCGCCTTCGCCGCACCCCTTGTCGGGATCCACGGCACCCTGGGCGCCGCACGCATCCTGCGAGCGTCCGGTACCGACGTCACCCGGGTGTGGGCCTGGTCGGCCCTCGGGCTCCTTACAGGCTCGCTGATCCTCTACCCGGCGCTCGTCGTCACGGTCCCTGCCGCGACGCTGCTCACGCTCGTGCAGGCCGAGGTCAACGGCTCGGCCTTTCGGCGGGTGATGAACCGCCCGCCACAAGGCCTGTTCGTGGTGCTTCCAGGCTCGGCCGGGCGCGCGGGGCTGACCCTGGCCGCCGCCTGGTAGCCGCCTACTGGGTGACGAACGCGCCCACGAAGGTGTTCGAGCCCAGCATGCGCGTGCCACCCGTCTCGCTGAAGTCCACCTTCGCATCCTGCTGATGCAGCGCGGAGATCGCGAAGATGGCCTGCGTGGAGCTCGCCCACTGGGTCATCGTCGCCGTGACCGGCAGCAGGAAGGACCCACTGTTCGGCACCCGGCACTCGAGCAGCTCGATCGCGGCTCCGGTGGAGTCCATGAGCTGAAGCGTGATCGCGATCTCGTCGGCGTCGTTCGCGCCGCTCCACTGGACCGGGATGTCGGCAAACGCCTGCGTGCCCATGGCCGCCCCATTCACGATCGGCGCGGTCAACGTCAGGTCGCTCGGCATGTACACCGCGTTGTCGACGACGTAGGCACCGTAGGGCCCCGAGTTCACGCCGGAGACACTCCACCAGCTCCCGGGCTCGACGCCGGTGCCGGCGGCGCTGCCCGCGAAGCGCGAGACGCCGTCCCACTGCACGCCGAGCGCGACCGAGTCGCTGGCGATGGACGCCGCGCCGGAGCCGTTGGCGGCGTACTGCCCCCACCACGCCGGGTACGGCGCGTTGTGCTGACAGGTACCGGGCTGGCCGTAGTACTCGATCATGAACACGTTCTGCGGCGGGTCGAAGGTGGCGACCCAACCGGCAAGCTGCGGGGAGCCGTCGGTCCAGTACGCCCCGAGGTAGCGCAGGTAGTTGATCTCACCGATGACCACGGTGGTCTCGGCGGGCTTGCCGCCGAAGCCGCCCGGGATGTAGGGCCAGCAGCCGCCGAGGAGCACGAGCATGGGCAGGTAGCGCATCACCGGCCACCTCCGAGCAGCGCCGCTCCGCCGAGGACCACGGTCACGCCGCCGAGCCCGGCGGCCCCGATGAACGAGCCGTTGGTGATGTGGTACTTCGCCGCCGACGGGTTCTTGTCGTAGGAGAGCCGCGACACGACGGCCACACCGTACAGTCCCGCGGCCAGCACGCCGGTGCCGGCCGCCGCCGCCACCAGGCCGCTGTTCGCCCCGCCGCCACCGGAGCGCTCACGAGAGCTTCGGCCGCGGTCGGGCTCGTCGAGGTCGGTGATCTTGGGCTCCGGATCGGCGCCGACCGCCACGCGGTCAGGCTCGTCGTCGAGGTCGAGGTCGATGGGGTCGAGGTCGACGACATCGCCGGAGAACTCGGCCGGCAGGCTGCCTCCGCCAAGGAGCACGCCGGAGAAGGCGATCTGCCCGTCGTCGAGCAGCTGCACGATGTGCGGCGCATCCTTCGGGACGTCGCTGCCCTCGGAGCCGTCGACGAACATGCGGTAGCCGTCTGGAACCTCGAGGGACCCCGTCGCGCGAGCCGGGCGGCCGAGCGCCTCTTCCTGCATGCGGAACAGCTTGCCGCCCTCGGGGGCGATGCGGGTGGAGAGCGTGGCGTCGGCGTCGATGCCGAAGGCCGCGCGCAGCGAGTCACGCGCCTCGGTCTCCTGGCCACTGACGAAGAAGCGGACCGCGTTCACGCGATGGTACGCGGCCGCGAGCGAGGGGGTGAACGGCTCGTCCACGCAGGACACCATCACCGCGGACTTCGCGGAGGCCGTGATGAAGCCGGCTTCGTCGAGCGAGGCGAAGGCGAGCATCGCCTCGTCCAGCTGCTCGTCGAGCGCGTCGGTCGTGAAGGTCTCGGCGCAGTCTCCGGCCATGGCCGGGGCGCTGAGGGCGACCATGAGGATGGCCCCCCCGATCCGAGAGAGAGTCATGTGTGCGTCTCCTTGCCTGCGCCGCCGCGCAGGAAATGGCCCGTGACATGCAAGCCTAGTCGGGCCGTCTGCAGGGCGCTACTCCCTCGCCTATCGGCCCGTCTCGACCATGTCGCCGAGCTCCAGCGTCTCTTCGACCGACCGTGCCGGAAGCGCCGCTCCGAAGGTCACGCCGAGTCGCTGCAGGAACGGGCGTCCGAGCGCCTGGGGCCGCAGGTTCGAGAGCAGCGCGAAGGGCACGACGACGGCGACGGGAGCGAAGAGCATGCCGACGAAGTACCGGCTGAGGCCGTCTTCCACGAGCGGCGCGAGGAAGTTGACATAGGTGTACGCGCTCGCGAGCGCCAGCAGGAACGCAAATAGATTGAGCACGCGCAGCCCCCACCGAGCGGAGTCGCGGCGGGCCTCGTTGACCTCGGCGTGCCGGCGCTGCAGGGCCAGTGCGAAGAACGGGTCCGAGTGACCAATCTCGGCGCGGCCACGCACGTCTGCGAGGTGTCGTTCGAGCAGCTGATCGAGCGGCAGCGCGAACTTCTGCGAGGTGTAGTGGATCGACGGGAAGCTCACGCTCACGTGCGGCGAGTCCGAGGTGAACAGCAGCCCCCCATCGGTGAGCAGCGACGCGAACGTGACCGACGGCGCCTTGGACAGGGTGATGAACGCGATGACGTCGTCGTCGATGCGTGCGAGCGCGAGCATGTTCCCGATCTGGTTCTTGCTCACGACGTCGATGCCCGTGGTCGGGACAAAGCCGAGCTCGAACAATCGACCGACGACATCGGGCGCCGCCAACGAAGTCGCCGCCTCCACGTCCGACGTGTACAGCCGCAGCATCCATCCTCCACGGGAGCAGGATGGGATCGAGGGCCCACCTCGTCAAGCGGTGGGACGTCCGGTCCTCACGCCAGGTCGAAGAGCAGGACCTCGGCGGACTCCTCTCCGCGGATCTCGACCAGGCCCGGGTCGTCGGTGTGCGCGCCGTCGCCGCTCACCAGACGCTGGCCGTTCAGGCTGACGGAACCGCGCGCGACCTGGACCCAGGTGCCGCGACCGGGACGCGCTTCGTAGCGCACGACCTGCCCGGGCCGGAGCACGGCGTTGTACAGGTCCGCATCGGCGTGGATACGCACGGCTCCCTCGCCTCCGGCGCCAGAGGCCACGAGCCGAAGCGCGCCCTCTCGCGCGATGGCGACCTCGCCGTAGGACGGCGTCACCCCGCGGACGTCGGGCACGATCCAGATCTGGTAGAGGTGCGTGTCCACCCGCGCGGACGGGTTGGTCTCCGCGTGGCGGATGCCTGTACCCGCCGACATCTGCTGCACGATGCCTGGCTCGATGACGGCGCCGTTGCCGAGGGTGTCCTCGTGCTGGAGCGCCCCCTCGAGCACGTAGGTGACGATCTCCATGTTGTCGTGCGGGTGCAGGCGGAATCCTCGCCCAGCCCCGATGTAGTCCTCGTTCATCACCCGAAGGTTGCGAAAGCCCATGTGCATGGGGTCGCGGTACTTCGAGAACGAGAAGGAGTACCGGGTGTTCAGCCAGTCGTTGGCGTAGGCCCCGCGATCCTCCGCGAGGCGCATTGTCCACCGCTCGATGCGAGGTACCCCGCCGCGACCGACGAACAGCCCGGTCCCGACTGCAGCGGCCGACACCCCGCCCAGGATCATGTTTCGACGCGTGATCATGGCGAGAGCCTAGCCCGAGCCCTTGGCCGCGCGCGCGCAACGCCGTGTCGCGTGGCACGGCTCAGAACAGGTACACCAGCCACAGCACCGCGAACAGCGACGCGAAGCCCGCTGCGCTCATCGCCCGACGGCGAACCCGCATGCGCAGGTGAAGGGGGACGCGGCGGCGCTCCGGTGCGGGTAGGTTCGCGAGCCGGCGCAGCGCGAGCCCCGCGATGTACAGGGGGGGAATCGAGCCGAGCACAGGTATCGCGAACGCGAGGATGACCAGCCCCATCGCAACCAGCGACAGGGCGAGCGGCCCGGCCCCGGGGTCGTCGACGACCAGGGCACCCGCATCGAGCGGGGCCTCGAAGGCCTCGTCGGTCCAGTCCTCGCGGTTCCAGTCAGGAGCGGAAGCGCTCATTGCAGCTCGCAGCGCACGGGGTGGTGGTCGAAGTACACGGGCTCGTAGACGGGCGCGGTGCCCTCGCTGATGCCATGGGTCACGCAGCTACCGACGAACACGTCGCTGACCACGTGATCGATGTTGACCACGCCGGCGTACGTCGGTTCCGCTTCCTCGCCGACCTCGGTGACAAAGTGCAGGCTCGCGGCCTCCACCGCCGCCGAGAACGCCGCCGCCGACTCGTCGAGGTCGGTCCACCGCCCCGGGTCCGTGTTCAGGTCACCGAGAAGAATCGTCGGCAGCTCCACCGCCGCGAAGGCCGCCTCGAACTGGGCGGTGCGGCAGGCCTTGTCCTCCGTCGTGAGCCCGCTGCTGCCGTGTACGGAGATCAGCCGGAGGCGGGTATCTCCCGGCCGGTTGACGTCGACCCACGCGACGCGCGCTCCCGAGCCACAGCCCTCGACCTCGGCACCCTCCATGACGTCGGGGCACACCGCGTCCTCGCAGTCGCCGAAGTGGCCGAAGTCCCGGTGCACGGCCACGCACTTGTCGTTCTTCCCCGGGTGGCACGCGAGCTGGTACTCGGCGCCGAGCACCTCTTGCGCGACGGTCGCATCCCCCTCGCTCCAGGTCTCGCAGAACCAGCCGACCCGCTGTTCCGCGGGGATGTTCGCGCAGTCGCCACCCCAGAACATCTCCTGGAAGCCGACCAGCGCGGGGGGATCCTCGGCGAAGAACGCACGTGCCGCGTCGATCGCGGGCGGCCAGGCGAGACCGTCGCCGTAGTACTGATCCGAGATCGCCGCCTCTTCCGAGGTGTAGCCGTCGTCGACGTCGTCGTCGTGAGGCAGGCCCTCGGTCGTGCCCGTGTTGTAGGTGACGACCGAGAACTGCGGTGGTTCCGGCGCTCCACAGGCGACGACCGAGGGAAGCGCGAGCAGGAGCCAGGGGAATCGGTGGGTGCGATGCATCGCCCCGATTGTAGCCGCCGGTTAGTCCGCTGGGTCTGTGAGGAGGCCACGTGGCCGAGCGCGAGAGCTCCAACTTCATCCGCGACATCATTCGGACCGACCTGGCGACGGGCAAGTGGGGCCGCGTGCAGACGCGCTTCCCGCCGGAGCCGAACGGCTACCTCCACCTCGGCCACGCCAAGGCGATCTGCGTCGACTTCGGCCTCGCCGCCGAGTTCGAGGGCCTGTGCAACCTGCGCCTCGACGACACCAACCCGGTGGCCGAGGACGACGAGTTCGTGAAGGCGATCGAAGAGGATGTCCGCTGGCTCGGCTTCGAGTGGGGCGGCGTGTTCCACGCCTCGGACTACTTCGACCAGCTGTACGAGATCGCCGAGAGCCTCGTCGCGCGCGGCCTCGCCTACGTCGACGAGCAGTCCGGCGACGAGATCCGCAAGAACCGCGGCACCGTCACCGAGCCCGGCACTCCGAGCCCCTACCGGGACCGCTCCCCTGCCGAGAACCTCGAGCGCCTGCGCGAGATGAAGGCCGGCAAGCACCCGGACGGCGCGATGGTGCTCCGCGCGAAGATCGACATGGCCGCGGACAACATGATCCTCCGCGACCCGCTCATGTACCGCATCCGCCACGCAAGCCACCACCGTACCGGCGACGCGTGGTGCATCTACCCCATGTACGACTACGCCCACGGCCTGTCGGACGCGATCGAGGGCGTGACCCACTCGATCTGCACCCTCGAGTTCGACAACAACCGAGCGGTGTACGACTGGTTCGTCGAGAAGGCCGGCTTCGAAGAGCCGCGCACGCATCAGTACGAGATGGCCCGGCTCAAGCTGCAGCACGTGATGCTGTCCAAGCGCCGGCTCAAGAAGCTCGTCACCGACGGCATCGTCGACGGCTGGGACGACCCGCGCATGCCGACGATCTCCGGTCTGCGTCGCCTCGGCGTCCGTCCCTCGGCGATCCGCGCGTTCATCGACCGCACCGGCGTCGCTCGCGCCGACAGCCTGGTCGCCCGCGACCTGTGGGACTCGGTGATCCGGGACGATCTCAACGCGGAAGCGCCGCGCCGCATGGCAGTGCTCGATCCCATCGAGATCGAGATCGCGAACTGGGACGGCGGCATCGAGTGGCTCGACGCGCCCGACTGGCCGCACGACATCCCGAAGGACGGCTCGCGCAAGCTGCCCTTCTCGAAGACGCTCTACATCGAGCGCGAAGACTTCGCCGAGCAGCCGCCGAAGAAGTGGAAGCGCCTGGCTCCGGGCGTCGAGGTGCGCCTGCGCTACGGCTACCTCGTCACGTGCGACCAGGTGGTCAAGGACGACAGCGGCCGCATCGTGAAGCTCGTGTGCTCCTACGACCCCGAGTCCAAGGGCGGCAACGCGCCCGACGGTCGCAAGGTCGGCGGCACCCTGCACTGGGTGAGTGCCGAGGCCTGCGAGGACATCGAGGTCCGCCTGTACAAGCCGTTGTTCACCGTGGACTCGCCGGATGCCGAAGAGGACTGGGAGTCGCTGCTCGACCCCGAGTCCCGCGTGGTCATCACCGCCAAGGCGGAGCCCGCGCTGCAGGGCGCCACCGGCCACTTCCAGCTCGAGCGACTCGGCTACTTCGCGACCGACCCGGACGACG
This sequence comes from Deltaproteobacteria bacterium, assembly GCA_006226595.1. GTDB lineage: Bacteria > Myxococcota_A > UBA796 > UBA796 > M1803. The sequence goes on along the minus strand of SBGP01000096.1, from coordinate 2,713 downwards.
CGTCGATCTTCCACCGCGTGGTCCAGCTCAAGTCGAGCTGGGGCAAGAAGCCCGCCGAGACGGCTCCCGCGCCGCGCAAGAAGCCGGCGCAGAAGCCTGCGGTCGCCGCGGACTACCGCCCCGAGGATGCAGCCGCCGCCGCGCGCTTCGACACCCTCGTCGCCGAGGGCATCAGCGAGCCCATCGCCGGCGTGCTCGCGCCGAACGCGCTGCTCGACGCGCTATACGTCTCAGCCCTCGCCGCAGGTGCGCCCGCCGTGCCGCTCGCGAACCTCATCGCCTCCGAGCTCGGCCCTCGCGACGGGCTCGGCCAGCTCACGCCCGAGGCCCTCGCCGCGCTCGTGCTCCTCGCGGACAGCGACGCGGTGAACAGCAACGGTGCCAAGGAGGTCCTCGACGTCCTCATCGCCCACGGCGGTGAGCCCGAAGCGATCGTGGATGCGCGGGGACTGCGCCAGGTGTCCGACACCAACAAGCTCGGCGACATGGTCGACGAGGTGCTCGGCGCCTTCCCGGACCGGGTCGAGGCCTACAAGGGCGGCCGTAAGGGGCTCAAGGGCTTCTTCGTCGGCCAGGTGATGCAGCGCAGCCAGGGCACGGCGAACCCGCAGCTGGTGCAGAAGCTGCTCGCCGAGCGCCTGGACTAGCCCGATGCGCACGCTGTCCCTCGTCCTGCTGCTGTTGGCCTGCAAGCCCGCGGAGCCCGAGGGGCGGCTGCCGAGCTTCGAGCGGCCGGCCGCGCCGACCTGCCCCGCACGGGTGCTCGCCGACGCCACCACCCTGCCCCGCGCGCCCTACCTGAACAGTGTGGGAGCCGAGTCGCTGGTGGTCGCCTTCGGGGCCCCGTCCACCAGCGCGGTTGGGCTCGTGCGGTTCACAGATGCCGCAGGCACCGTGCGCGAGGTTGGCGCGACCCGCGAGGTGGTCCCGGGCGACGGGTCGGACCTCGCCCTCTTCCACGCACGGGTTGCGGGACTCGAGCCCGGCACCACCTACTGCTACGAGGTCCTCGTCAACGACGTCTCGGTGGCCTCGGGACTGCGGTTCACGACCTCGGTTCCCGGCGGCTTCGACACCACCGTGCGCTTCCTCGCCATCGGCGACTTCGGCGCCGGGACCCCCGAGCAGCTCGAGGTGCGCGACGCCATGCTGCCCTACGCCGCGGACGCCGACCTGTTCCTCACCCTCGGCGACAACGCGTACTCGAGCGGCACCTTCGAGGAGTGGCAGTCCCGCGTGTTCGCGCCCAACCGCGAGCTGCTCACCGACGTCGCGTACTGGCCGACCTGGGGCAACCACGACTACGCGACCGATGACGCCGCGCCTGCTCTCGCGAACCACTTCCTGCCCGAGATGACGCTCCGCGCGGACCACGACGAGCGCTACTGGTCCTTCGACCACGGTCCCCTGCACGTCATCGGCCTCGACAGCGAGGGAGCGCTCTACGACACCGGTGACGACGACCAGATCGTGTGGGGCACCGCCGATCTCGCCGCCCACGCCGACGCCCCGTGGAAGATCGCGCTGTGGCACAAGCCCCCGTTCACCGGCCACGAGACGCGCACCGGCGACCTGTTCGCTCGGGCGCGCCTGCAGCCGATGATCGAGGAGGCGGGGGTCGATGTCGTGCTCGTCGGACACGACCACTTCTACGAGCGCTTCCACGCCCAGGTCGACGGTGAAGCCGTGGCGCACGCGGAGGGCGGCGTGAGCTGGATCATCAGCGGGGGCGGCGGTCGCTCCCTGTACGTGCTCGACGGGCACGAGCTGGAAGCCTTCGGCGAGGCCCGGCACCACTTTCTGTACGGCGTGCTCGACCAGTGCTCCCTGAGAATCCAGGCGATCGGCACCGATGGCCTGCCCTTCGATGAGCTCAGCCTGTCGCGCTGCGAGGACTGATCACATCAGGTCCAGAGTGCCCGTCAGCGTGATGTCGTAGGCAAACGCGCGCTCTCCGACGTAGGCCATGGCGACCTTTCCCGTCCACCGCACGTGCAGCCGCGTGCCCTCGCGGCGAAACGCGAGGGTGTGGCCGGCCACCGCGTCGTGGCCGAGGATGTAGCAGTGGTCGAAGGCGAGGTCGTCCCAGTCCCAGTCCTCGGTGCCGACCTTCTCGTGGTCGGTGCGAAGTGTCATGCCGTCGAGCTCGGCGAGCGAGTCGAGCGCGCGCGGCAGCGGGACCCAGCCCTCGAGCGAGGCCTGGTGGTAGTTGTTCCACGCGATGGGTGCTTGCCAGTCCCCGTCGACCGACTCGTCGTCTGCGACCTCGCGCTCGTCGCTGTACCCGGCGGTCTCGAGCTGGATGTCCAAGCCGGGCTCGCCAACGCGCGCGCGCAGCTGCAGCCGCAGCTCTGCGGCATGGCCCTCCGGCCACGGGTTGCCCACGAAAGTGATTCGCGCGTTCATCCGACCTCCAGCCCGCCCCGAAGATAGCCGCAGGGTCGTCACCGAGGAGGACTGGCGCGAGCCGAGCCGGCCGCATACCCCTCGGGCGGAGGTCGAATGTCCCTGCTCAAGCGGATCCTGCGCAAGATCGGAATCCTCAAGTCGAAGTCCGCCCCCAGCCCCGCATCCGCGAGCAAGGCGACCGCGCCGAAGCCGGCCGCGAAGCCTGCCCCGGCCCCCGCCAAGGACGAAGCGACCGAACCCGCTGCGGAAGCCGCGCCCGCCCCGCAGGCGGAGCAGCCCGCGCCGGCCGAGGAGCCCGCCCCCG
>SBGP01000028.1 GCA_006226595.1 Deltaproteobacteria bacterium | reverse complement strand
CCGATGTGGCTGGTCGTCGCCGTGCTCGCCGCCGCCGCCGCGTGGCTCTTCGTACCGACCGCGCAGCTCCCCGACCCGGCGCGTCCCGACGCCTTCCGCAGCAAGGGGCCCGGCATCGATCTGCGTCTTCACGTGCACGACGGCGAGGGCTCCCGCCTCGCCGAGCCCGGGGAGGCGGTGCACGCCGGAGACCGCGTCGGCTTCTCGGTGCAGACCCGCGACGCCGGTCACCTGATCATTGCCGGAATCGACGCAGCGAACGCCCCCTATCTGTGCTTTCCTCAACTCGGTCCACCCGAAGCGCGCCCGGTCGACGCGAGCCGCGACTTCGTAGCCATCGAGGATGCGGTGCAGATCGACGCCACCCCGGGAAGCGAGCACATCGTCGCCCTGCTCTGCGACGAGCCGGTCGCGTGGGCCACCGTGGAGCACGCGCTGCGCGAGGCGGGCGGTGCTCGCCCCCTGCCCTCGCTGATCGATGGCTGCGAGCAGGTCGAGCGACGCCTCGACAAGGACCTGCCGTGAGGTGGCTTCCCCTGGCCCTGCTGCTCGCGAGCACCACCGCCGAGGCTGGGGCACGGCGCTACGCGCTCGTGATCGGGGCGAACCAGGGCGCGCCGACCGACGGTCCGCTGCTGTACGCCGAGGCCGATGCCGAGCGGATGATGGACGTGATCACCCGAGCCGGCGGCGTACTCGAGGAAGACGCGGTGCTGCTGCGCGGGCCCTCGGCGGACCGCGTGGGGGACGCCCTCGGACGCCTGCGCGACCGCATCACCGCGGACCGCGCCGCCGGGCGGGCCGACGAGGTCATGGTCTTCTTCTACTACTCGGGGCATGGCGACTCGACCTCGCTGCACCTCGGACGCTCGGAGCTGTCGCTGTCCGGACTCCAGCGCGATCTCGACGGTCTCGGCGCCGACCTGCGCGTGCTCGTCGTCGACGCCTGCCGCTCCGGCGAGCTCACACGGGTCAAGGGTGCCGCTCCGGCCCAGCCCTTCGACCTGCAGCTCGCGGACGAGCTGTCGAGCCGCGGCACCGCGATCATCACCTCCTCGTCGTCCGGCGAGGATGCCCAGGAGAGCGACCGCCTCGAAGGCGGCGTGTTCACGCACCACTTCGTCGCCGGGCTGCTCGGTGCCGCCGACCTCTCCGGCGAGGGCGACATCACGCTGAACGAGGCGTACCACTACGGCTACAGCCAGACGATTCGCACGACCTCGAAGGCGCCGTTCCTCCAGCACCCGACCTACCGCTTCGACCTCGCGGGCAAGGAGGACCTGGTGCTCACCCGCGTGCGCCCCGAGCGCGGCGGCGTACTCGAGCTCGCGGAGACCGGCGAGTACGTGATCCTCGGCCCCCGGGGCGAGCTCGTCGCCGAGGTTAGGGTCGACGCGGGCGCCCGACTCGCACTGCCCGCCGGTCGCTACACCGTGCGCTACCGGGCCGGCACCGAGGTCCGCGAGGGCGAGGTCGCCCTCGATGCCACCGAGGTCGTGCAGATCCACGCCGCAGAGCTCGAGGCGCTCCCGCAGGGCTACGTCGTGCGCAAGGGCCTGTCCTCGGAGCGGCGCGCGACCGGCCTCGTGGTCGGCGGCGGTGTGCTCGGCGAGGTCGTCCCCGGCATCGGTCTCGGCGGTCTCGGCGTACTCGGCATGCGCGTGGACACGCCGGCGGCGGTGGTGTTCCCGCGGGTCCGCTACGGCATCCACGTGCACGACAACGGCGACCTCGTGATGACCCAGCAGCTGTTCGGGCTCCAGGCCGCCGCATTCCACCTGTTCGACATCGGCCCGCTCGCCGCTGGACCCGGCCTCTCCGCCGGCGTGGACGGCGTTCGCCAGGTGTTCGACACCTACGGCGAGGCCTCGCCCAAGCACGCGCTCGTACCCCACACGGGCACCGGCTTGCGCACCGAGCTCGCTCTCGGCGGACGGGTCGCCATCGGCCTCGAAGCCGGCGCCGCCTTCTCGTGGCTGCGCGTCGACGACAACCCCACCACCCAGGTGACCCCGCATGCAGCGCTCGATCTCAGCCTGTATCGCTAGCGCCGTGCTCCTCGGGGGCTGCGGTGGCCTCGCCAGCGGAGGGTGGCCCGGCGACGTCCTGCACGAGGTGCGGGGCAGCGTCTTCGTCGACCCGGGCGACCCCGCGGCGGCGTGGCCCGACGACCCGCTGCGCGTGGCCGTGTTCTGGGCCGGCGCGGACGGGCAGGCGAACACCGAGCAGGCGGTGGTCGTCGAGACCGAGTTCCCGGCGCGCTACGAGCTCGCGCTGCACGCACCGCCGCCCGAGGAGGTGCGCTTCGAGTCGCCGTGGGCCCAGACGCGCGTCGCCGTGGGCATGCCGATGCTGTACCTCGACTTCAACGGCAACGAGCGCTGGGACGAAGCCAGCGAGCCCCTCGCCGGAGGCGCCTTCGAGCTCGCCATCCTCTACGCCGAAGACGCTTCCTGGGAGATGGGCTTCGAACAGGGCTTCCAGACCGTGTGGCTCGCCGCCGACGTGTGCGCGCCGAAGCCGCCGACCGACACCGAGATGTTCCCCGTGCCCGGCGAGCCCGTCGACCTCTATGTGGGCGAGTACTGGAGCTATGTGCGCGACTGGAACTGCGACGGCAGCCTCGACGAATGGGACCAGGCGTGCCCACCGGAGTCGGACATGCTCCAGCTGTGCGAGGACCCCAAGGCCATGCAGGAACCGTTCCTGCAGGAGTGCGCCTGGCTCTGCCCCTGACGCGACTCAGGTCGCGACGATGACCCGCTCCGCCGCCATCAGCCCGGGCGCGCCGGTGACGCCGCCACCCGGGTGCGTGCCCATCGACCCGAAGTACAGGCCAGGGACCTCGCTGCTGTGCCGCGACAGGTTCATCGACGGACGCATGAAGTACAGCTGGTCGACCATCCGCTCGCCGTGGAACAGGTGCCCTCCGGGGAGTCCGTAGACCTCTTCCAGGTCACTGGGCGCGAGCAGCTCGCAGTGGACGAGGCTGTCGCGAACGCCCGGGCAGTGGGCCTCGAGCTCGTCGAGTACCCGCTGGGTCAGCGTGTCGCGCGCCTCCTGGGTCCAGCCTCCGTCGAGGTCGTAGGCGGCGCAGTGCACCATCACCGAGGCGACGCAGTGGCCCTCGGGCGCGAACGCGCCACGGAGCACGCGCACGTCGAGCCACGGCTTGCGGGGCAGGCGGCGGTGCTTCACGTCGTCGAAGGCGCGCTCGAGATCGAGGGGATGCTCGGCACCGAGCAGCAGCCGGTCGAACACCTCGCCATCGCGCGCGGCCACCGCCAGCGGCTTCGACAGGGCCAGGTGGAACTTGGCGACCGACCCACGCACGCGGATGTTCGTCAGCTCGCGGGCCATGCGGGCAGGTAGCTGCCAGGCGGGCACCACGTCGAGCAGCGCGGAAGGCGCCGCGGCCCACAGCACCGTGCCCTTCACCACCTCCCCGTCGGCGAGGATGGCGCCGGTGACGGCGTCAGCGGTGAACTGAAGCCCCGTGACCTCGGTGGCCGGACGCAGGCTCACCCCCTCCTTCGCGCACAGGTCGACAAGCACATCGACGAACGCCGCCGGTCCGCCGGCGACCTCGTACTCGTGACTGGAGGCGTCGAAGAGCAGGTTGGTCGCCGAGTACGGCGACAGCGGCCCCATCCACGCACCGACCAGCGCCGGCCAGCTCACGGCGGCCCGGACGAGCGGGTCGTCCACATACTCGGCCATCCAGTCATCCACGCACAGCGGGACCACGCGCATCAGCTCGAGAAGGTGGTCCTCGCCGATGCCGCGCAGCATCCACGCCTTCTTGAGGAGCGGGATGAGCGAGGCCTCCTGGCGCACGTCCGGAGCCTCCTCCTTGAGCACCATGCGCACCGCGGGCTTCACGATGTCGAGGAACAGCTCCCAGCGCGCCAGGCCCTTCACCGCCTCGGGGAAGCGCTCGCCGAGCTCCTGGCCCTGCTCCGCGAGCACGAGGCCGCGACCGCCCTTCTCGCCCACGAACAGCGGCTTCGGCGGCTGAAGTGCGACCCCGGCCTTGTGCAGGTCCAAGGTCTTGAGCACCTGGTCCTGGACCTCGGCACCGTCGTGGGTGAGCCCCATGTGGCGGTAGCCCGGCGTGAACTCGCGCCCGGCGGCGATGCCGCCGAAGAACTCGGCACGCTCGAGGACGGTGACCAGGCGACCAGCACGCTTGAGGCGGATCGCCGCCACGAGCCCGTCGACGCCTCCTCCGACGATGACGACCCTCATACCGCGCGCTCCGAGAGCATCTGCATGGCCGCGAGCGCGCCGGGCGCCGCCATCACGCCCCCGCCGGGATGTGCCCCGGAGCCGGCGAGCCACAGGTTGCGCACCGGCGTGCGGTAGCGGGCCCAGCCTGCGGCAGGCCGGTTGAACAGCAGCTGATCGCCGGACAGCTCGCCGTGGAAGATATTGCCCTCGGTGAGCCCGAACTCCTGCTCGAGGTCCCAGGGCGTGAGCACCTGCCGGTGGAGGATCATCTCCTTGAAGCCGGGCACGTACTCCGCGATGGTGTCGGTGACGGCATCTCCGAAGGCCTCGCGGCGCTCGGGCCAGTGCTCGGGCCCTTCCTTGATGTGGTACGGCGCGTACTGCACGAAGGCGCTCATCACGTGCTTTCCGGGCGGCGCCATGTCGGGGTCGAGCAAGCTCGGAATCACGAGGTTGAGGAAGGGCCGCTCCGAGAAGTCCCCGTACTTCGCCTGGTCATAGGCGGTCTCGAGGTAGTCGATGGACGGGCAGATCGCGACGTCTCCCCGCACGTGGGGCCCATCGCCGGGACGCGCGGCGAAGCTCGGGAACGCATCGAGGGCGAAGTTGACCTTGCCCGAGCTGCCCCGGCACTTGTAGTTCTTGATCTGCCCGGCGAACTCGTCGGGAAGCTGCGCCTCGCCGACCAGGCCGAGGAAGGTGAGCCGCGGCTCGCAGGTCGAGACCACGGTCTTCGCGCGGATCTCGTCGCCGCTGCCGGAGAGGACCACACCGACGGCCTTGCCGTTCTCGATGAGGATGCGCTCGACGCCGGCATTGCAGCGGATCTCGGCCCCGTAGCTCTTCGCGGCGCTGGCGATGGCATTGCTCACCGCCCCGTTGCCGCCCTTCGCGAAGCCCCACGCGCGAGACGCACCGTCGATCTCGCCCATGTAGTGGTGCAGCAGCACGTACGCGGTGCCCGGCGAGCGCACCCCGAGCATGGTGCCGATGATGCCCGACACGCTCATCGGTGACTTGAGCACGTCGGACTCGAACCACTCGTCGAGGAAGTCGGTGGCGGACATGGTGGCCAGCTTGAACTGGAGCGCGGCCATGTCGTCGCCGAGGTCGCGGAACTTGCGGGAGAGCCCGAGCAGATCGAGCAGCTCGCGGGGTGACCACGTCGACGGGTCCGGCGCGGGCTTGTCGATGATCAGCTTGGCGAAGCGGGCGAGCTCGCCCATGGCCTTGCCGAACTCGGGGTAGCGGTCCGCGTCCTTGGTCGAGAACTTGGCGATCTCGGCGCGGGTCGCGTGGGGATCGGGCCAGCGGGTCAGCGAGCGCCCATCCGGGAGCGGCAGGAAGGCCGCCTCGAGCGGGATGATGTGCAGGCCGTGCTTGGCGAGCTCGAGGTCGCGGATGATCCAGGGCCTGAGCAGGCTGACCACGTAGGAACACACCGTGTACGTGAAGCCCGGGTGGATCTCTTCCGAGACCGCGGCCCCGCCCACGATGTGGCGACGCTCGAGCACGAGCACCTTGCGTCCCGCCTTCGCGAGGTAGGCGGCGGTGCACAGGCCGTTGTGGCCTCCGCCGATGACGATCGCGTCCCAGGTCTGGCTCATGCGTCCCTCCCGGGGGTCGAGGTCTTGCGCTCCGGCGCGAAGAAGGTCTTGTCGACCACGGTCACCGGCACCTTCCGTCGGTCGAAGTCGACCGTGTACTCGGCGAGCAGCCGGGTGCCCGGCTTGGCGAGGCTCGGCCGCACGCTGGCGAGCGCGATGCGTTGCTTGAGCACGGGCGACCACGTGTGACTGGTCGCCTGCCCGATCTGCTTGTTGCCCTGGTACACGGGCACCGCGTCGCGACAGGCCTCGGGCGCGAAGTGCGGGGGCATGCCGTAGGAGTCGTAGAGCTTCTCGAGAAAGGGCACGTCGTACACGAGCCCGACGAAGGCCCAGCGCTGGCGCTTCTCGGCGCGCTCCTTGGCCACCGCTCGCTGGCCCACGAACGGGATCTCCCGGTCGTCCATGTCCACGGCCCAGTCCATGGCGAGCTCGTCGGGCGTGGACTTGCGGGCGTCGGTGAGCACGCTGCGGGCCGAGTGGTAGTCGCAGCCCTGGAGCATGTACCCGGCCTCGATGCGGCTCACGTCGAGGGCGTCGAGGCCGATGGGCTCGAGCTGATGCGGCTTGCCCTCTTCGATAATGGCGTCCCACACGGCACCGGCCTGGTCGGCGGCCACGGTGATCTCGAAGCCGAGGTCGCCGGTGTAGCCGGTGCGTCCCACCGTGCAGGCGATGCCGGCCACCGTGGTCTGGCGGATGCGGAAGAAGCGCATCTTGCCGAGGTCGAAGCCCGTGACAGGGTCGAGGATGTCGCGCGCGCGGGGCCCCTGCAGCGAGAGGATGGCGAGGTCGCGGGTGACGTCGGTGATGGTGACGTCGAAGCCACGCGCGTGCTCGTGCAGCCAGTGCAGCCAGCGCTCGGCCATCGTCAGCCGCACCCAGTCGTCGCCGAGCACCTGGACCGTGCCGTCGTCGAGCACCCAGCCCTTCTCGTTGCACATCAGCGTGTACGCGATGCGCCCCGTGCCGAGGCGCGTGACGTCGCGGACGGTGATGCGCGAGGCGAGCCGCTTGGCGTCGGGCCCGCGCAGGTCGTACTTCGTGAGCGGCGAGTAGTCCTGAAGCGCCGCAGTGGTGCGGATCGCGAAGTACTCTCGCTCCGAGTACGCGTCATACCGGCGCACCGCCGCGTACCCGGCCCAGTCCTTCCACAGAAAGGAGGACACGAGCGGTGCGGTGCGGTCATGGAGTGGGGATGGGCTCGGCACGGCGCGGAGTGTACACGCCGAAGTAGCATGTGGTCATGCCTGCACACTCGTCTGGAAACTCGCGGTGATCACGCGCGTGCTCGGCGGCGCCCTCCGCCTGCTCCCGACGCTGATCTTCGGCATCGCGAGGCTCGCGGTCGTCGCAGTGACCTACGTGGCCACGGCGCTCGCGAGTGCCGCGAGCGGAGCGGTGGTCGGACTGCTCGTCGCCGACGCCCCCACCGCCGCGGTCGCCGCGTTCCTGGGCCTGCTCGTGGCACCCGTGGCGCTGACCTTCGGCATGCTCGCGTGGCTGATTCCGGTGAGCCTGCGACTGTCCCGCGAGGGGCGGGACCCGGAGTTCGAGTGGTTGGTACCGAGCGGCACCGACGCCGTGTGGTTCGTGCTCGCCGCCGCCTGCGTGGCCGCGGCGCCAGGGGTGTGCCTCGCGGGCCCGTGGTTCGGCCTCGCCTACGCCGTGGTCACCGTTCCCGGCACGCTCACGATCGCGATGACGGGCGGTTCCCAGGTCGCCGAGCTGTGGCTGGCGCTGCTTCTGCAAAGCGAACACTAGTTAGATGAAAATTTTCCTATTGACCCGATTCGGGGCCTCCAATACCAGGCGCCCGCTCCGCCACTCTCCGAGTCGGTAGGCCGGCTTTCACCGCCGTGTGCCGCGACTTCCGGGGAGGAGCCCGCGGCCCTGGATGCTCCAGTGCCGCGAAGCCTCTCGGACCCGATCATGACTTCCTTCGTGCGCTTCACGACGGCCGCGCTGTGCGCGCTGCCGATGCTGGCTCACGCCGGCGTGGCTCCCCTTCTCTCCACCGAGTGGGGTCAGAGCGACGCCTGGCAGCAATCCACCCCGACCCGCGATGGCGAGCAGACCTACCCGGGCTGCACCACCATCGCCTCTGCCCAGGTGCTGTACTACTACCGCTACACCGACCACGCGGCCGACCCGGTCTCGTACGTGCTCGAGCACGACGGCCTCGCCGGCACCGACATCGTCGACGGGGTGCTCTCCCGCGACGTGAGCGCCTCCCGGCACGACTTCGACGCGATGGCGCTGAGCCTCGACGAGAGCGCAGCTCGCATCACGGCCTCCGCGAACTTCATCTACGAGGTCGGCGTCACCCTCCACGCACAGTTCGGGGGCGGTGAGGGCAGCTCGGCCACGGGCCGCCAGATCGAGAACGCCTTCCGCTACCAGTGGGGCTTCAACCACAAGCCGCGCCGCGAGATGACCATCATCTCGAAGAACGCGTTCAACTACTCCGACACCGAGTGGGCGGACGCCATCCGCGGCGAGATCGATGCGGGGCGCCCGGTCCTTTACATGGGCCTGCAGACCGACGACGACGCCGGCCACGCCTTCGTCATCGACGGCTACAAGGACGACGGCACGGTGCATGTGAACTGGGGCTGGGGCGGCTACGGCAACGGCTACTACGACCCGAACACGCTGGTCGATCCCGCCGGTCGAAGCTGGGCACGCGAGCCGATGATCTACCTCGGCCTCGAGCCCGAGCCCGGCTTCGCCGCCGCGATGCACGACCTCGTGCCGGAGCATCACTGGCACGGCAACGGCTCGCTGATCGCCGCCGCGAGCGGCACCGCCACCGGCTACGGCCTCACCGAGGACGAGGCGATGGTCCATGGCGGCGGTGACCGGCCTGCCGTGTTCTTCCAGTGGGAGGTCGATGCCGCCGACGGCGAGCGCATCCGCTTCGACGCGGAGCACGCCCAGCGCGCGACCATCACCTATGGGCCGTGGAACGACCGCGGCGCCGACCGCACCTACGTCGACGTCGCCCTGCCCTTCGTGCTCGATCCCCGCCGCGACGGCTTCGACCCGTCCGCGCAGCCCTACTACACCTTCGCGATCACCTTCGACGGCGCGCTGCCCGAGACCGGCGTCGTCTCCGCCAAGGCGACCACGGCGACCGGAAGCGCCGGCACCTCCGTGGCCGCCCAGCCCGTGCGGGTCGACGGCTACACGTGGACGGGTACGGGCTCGCTCATCGCCCGCGCCTCGGGCACGGCCACCGGCTACGGCCTCACCCTCGACGAGGCTGCGCTCCCGGCGGGCACCGAGGCCCCGATGGTCACCTTCCAGTGGGAGATCGACGGCGCCGACGGCCGCACCCTCGTGATCGACGCGGAAGGCATGAGCCAGGCCCACCTGCGCTACGGCAGCTGGGCGACCCGCTCCGAGGACGTGCTGCGCACGGTGAGCCTGCCGTACACGCTCGACCCCGCAGCCGACGGGATGTCCGCCGCCGACGGCGAGTACTACACGATCCGCGTGGCCTTCGACGCCGCGCCCGCGACGGACACGGTGGTCACGGCCGAGATCCGGTAGTTCGGCCAGGCACCGGCGTCTTCACGATAGGAGGCGCCGGTGTTCGCCGCTCAGGCGCCTTCGGGCTCGAACAGTCGCTCGAAGGCGTGCCGCGCCTCGCGCAGCACCGGATCCTCGCGCTCGTCCACGGGCTCGGGCACGAGCTCGAGATGGCGCGCTTGCTCGCGATTGGGGCGACGGGTGTGCACGACCCGAAACGGGGTCTGGAACCGCGGCTTGAAAGGCATGGTGGCCTCCGGAAGAAAGAGCGTGGGTAGACCCAAAATGACCCACGTTCCATGCTTTTGGAAGGATCCATTGATCGAGATGTTCTGCTACAATGCGCCGGCAACGGAGCATCCCGACGCGCGGAGCGCGACGCCTGGCTAAGCGTCTTGAATGACTGAACAAGATGACCCCCGCATCCTCCTCCGCCCGCTGACCCTGGACGACTACCAGGCCCTCCGTGATCTGCAGGTCGCCTGCTTCCCCCAGATGGAGCCCTGGTCCGAAGACGACCTCCGCGCCCAGCTCCGCAACTGGGACCGCTCCCAGCTCGGCCTGTTCCTCGACGGCCAGCTCGTCGCGTCGTGCGGCCAGGTGATCGTCGACTACGCCGACTACGACGACTGGGCCGACTACGACGAGCTCTCCGCGAGCGGCACCCTCGACAACCACGACCCCGAGGGCGACACGCTCTACGGCATCGAGATGCAGGTGCATCCCGAGTGCCGCGGCATGAAGCTCGCCCGCCGACTCTACGACGCGCGCAAGACGCTGTGCCGCGACCTGAACCTCGCACGCATCCTCATCGGCGGCCGCATCCCAGGCTACGGCGCCGTCAAGGACGAGATGAGCCCCGGCGAGTACGTCGAGGAGGTCGCCGCCAAGCGCATCTTCGACCAGGTGCTCACCTCGCAGCTCGCGAATGGCTTCGTGCTCCGCGAGATCGTCGCCTCGTACCTGCCCGAGGACGAGGCGAGCGCCGGCTACGCCACGACCCTCGAGTGGGCGAACCTCGACCGGGTGTCGCCCAAGGCCCAGCGGCGCAAGCGCCGCGCCACCCAGCCCATTCGCGTCGCCTTCGTGCAGTACAAGATGCGGCGCATCACGGAGTGGGAGCAGTTCGAGCAGCAGGTGCGCTTCTTCGTCGCCACCGCCTCGGACAGCCGCGCCGACTTCCTGCTGTTCCCCGAGCTGTTCACCCTGCAGCTGCTGTCGCTCGTCGACCAGTCGCGACCCGGGCTCGCCGCGCGCCAGCTCGCCGAGTTCACCCCGCGCTACGTCGAGCTGTTCCGAAGCCTCGCCGTGCGCTTCGACATCCACATCATCGCCGGTAGCCAGTTCACCGTCGAAGAGGACGAGGAGCTGTACAACGTCGCCTACCTGTTCCGGCGGGACGGCACGGTAGCCACGCAGAAGAAGCTCCACGTCACACCTTCCGAGGCCCGCTGGTGGGGCGTCCGCGGCGGCGACGAGCTGCGCTACTTCGAGACCGACAAGGGCCGCATCGGCATCCTCGTCTGCTACGACGTCGAGTTCCCCGAGGCCGTTCGGCGCCTGGCCCACGACCACGTGCGTCTGCTGTTCGTGCCGTACAACACGAACGACAAGCTCGGTCACCACCGGGTTCGCGCCTGTGCCCAGGCCCGGTGCATCGAGAACCACATGTTCGTCGTCACCGCCGGCTGCGTGGGCAACCTGCCCTCGGTCGAGAACGCGGACACGCACTACGCAGCGTCCGCCGTGCTCACGCCCAGCGACTACGCCTTCGCCCGCGACGGCATCGCCGCCGAGGCCGAGCCCAATGTCGAGACCGTCGTCGTGCAGGACCTCGACCTCGAGACACTCCGCCGCCATCGCCGGCGCGGTACGGTTCAGAACTACAACGACCGCCGCACCGACCTGTACAGGGTCGCGTGGCGCTCCAAGGACGGTCAGGTCGAGATCTGACCGCGCAGGCTGCACACCGACCCATGACCCACCTCCCCCCGCGCCAAGCCCTGTTCGGGCGAGAGGCCGAGCTGCAGCTGCTCGGCACACGACTCGCCTCGGGGGCGCGCCTGGTCACGATCACCGGACCGGCGGGCACGGGCAAGACCGCGTTGCTCGCCGAGCTCGGCCACCACCACCCGCTCGACGCGGTGTTCGTCGACCTCACCCAGGCGCGGGACGGGGTGGACGTGTGCCGGGCGGTCGGTGCCGCACTCGGTACCAGCCTCGGCGGCGGAGATCCGGTCGAGTCGATCGCCGCGGCGCTGCGCCGTCGCGCGTCGACACTGCTGCTCCTCGACAACTTCGAGCAGGTCGCCCACTGCGCCCCTCGCACCCTCGGCGTGTGGCACCTCGCCGTGCCCCACATCCGCCAGGTCGTGACGAGCCGCATCGCCCTACGACTCGGCGCCGAGCAGCGCTTCGCCCTCGAGCCGCTGCCGCTGCCTCAGTCGGACACGCTCACCGCCATCCGCCGCTCGCCCGCGGTACGCCTGTTCGTCGAGCGGGCACGCGCCCAGGACCGGCGGTTCGAGCTCGACAGCGACAACGCCGCGGACGTCGCCGGCGTGGTCCGCGAGCTCGAGGGCATGCCGCTCGCCATCGAGCTGGCCGCAGCGCGGATCCGCCTGCTGCCGCCATCGAAGCTGCTGGCGCGGCTCGACCGGCAGCTCAAGCTGCTCAAGGCCAGCCAGCGCGACGGTCCGCGACGCCAGGAGACGCTGGAGCGCGCCATCGCCTGGTCCTGGGAGCTCATGGCCCCCGAGGAGGCTCGCGCGCTGATCGCGCTGTCGGTCTTCGATGGCGGGTTCACGCTGGAGGCCGCCGAGGCCGTGATCGGCGAGGAGGCCGTCACCCTGCTCGAGTCGCTGATCGACCAGAGCCTGCTGCGTCAGGCCGACGAGGACGGTCGCTTCCGCACCTGGGTGGCGGTCAAGGCCTTCGCGAAGCTGCGCGCACGCGAGCTCCCGGACCTGCGGCGTCGCGCCCGGATCCGCCACGCCGACTGGGTGTCCTCCACGATCATGACCGCACCGCGTGCCCAGCTGCCCGTCGCCGAGCTCGAGAACGCGCTCGCCGCGTCGCGCCGCATGGTCGCGCTCCAGGATGGCCCTCGCGCCGCGGCCGCCGCCCTCGCGGCTCGTCGTCTGCTCGCCTTGCGCGGTCCGGTGGCCGCCGCCATCCCGATCCTCGAGCAGGCGCTGACCTTGCCGCTGTCGCCGCAGCACGAGCTCGATCTGCGCCGGACACGGCTCGAGGTGTACCAGCAGGTGGGCCAGCGCGAGCCCGCGTTCGAGGACCTTCCCCGCGCAAAGGCCCTCGCCGGAAAGCTCGACCGGCGCGATCTCGCCGCGTCGCTGGAGCGCCACGAGGCCGTGCTCCACCACGACGCCAAGGACATGCCGCGCGCGGAAGCCTGCTACCTGCGCTCCCTCGCGCTGTTCCGCGAGCTCGACGACGCGACGAACGTCGCCATCACGCTGCGAAACATGGGCCACCTCTATCGCGAGCTCGGCCAGCACGAGCTCGCCGAGCAGACCCTGGAAGACGCCCTGCAGGTCAGCCTGAAGCAGGGTGACACCATCGGCGAGGCCTCGACGCGAGGGGCCATGGGGCTGCTGTACCTGGAGCGCGGTCAGCTGGTCGACGCCGAGCGAAACCTGAAGCTTGCCGCCGAGGCCGCCCGCGGCATGGGCGACAGCTCCCGCGAGGCGGTGCACCTGTCGAACCTCGGACTCGTGTACGCCGAAGCCGAGCGCTACCCCGAGGCACACCAGGTCCTCAAGCGCGCCATCTCCCTGCACGAGCAGGTCGGCCAGCGCCGCCTGCTCGCGCTCACCTACGGCTACCGAGGCAACGTGTACCTCACCGAGGGTCGCGCCAACGAGGCTCGCCCCTTGCTCGAGTCCGCGGTGGAGATCTGCCAGGAACTGGCCGTCCCCGAGGGCGAGGGCACCTTCCGCAGCGCGCTTGCCCAGGTGTTCGCGATGCAGGGCGACGACCACCGGGCCCGCCGCGAGCTCGACCGCGCCGAACCCCTGCTCCGGCGCGCCCAGGTCGCCAACGAGCTGCTGGAGCTCCTGCTTCGTCGGGCACGCATCGCGTGGGACAGCGACCCCGGGCAGGCAGCGGCGGCGCTGAAGGAGGCCGAGTCCCTGATCGGCGAGCTGCACCTCGGCCCCGACACACGCTTCGTGCGTGACGCCGCCGAGCTGCGCGCGCGCACCCCGGGAAGCGCTCCCCCCGCGATGCACGACGACACGCCCATCTACGGACCGTACGCCCTGCGCGAGGAGCTCGGTCAGGGCGGCATGGGCACCGTGTGGCGCGCCGAGGGCCCCGAAGGCGAGGTCGCGGTCAAGGTGCTGCACGAGCACCTCGCCAGGCACCGCATCATCCGCGAGCGCTTCCTCCGCGAGGCCCGCATCGGCGGCCGCATCCACCACCCGGGCGTGGTCCAGACCCTCGACGCCGGCGAATCGGGAGGCCGCCCATACATCGCGATGGAGCTGGTGCACGGCGTCACCCTTCGCCAACGACTGCAGTCCGACGGGCCGCTCCCCGCCACCGAGGTGCGCGCCCTCGCGGTGGAGCTGCTCGCCGCCGTGGATGCCATTCATCGGAGCGGCGTGCTCCACCGCGACATCAAGCCCCACAACGTGATGCTCACCGCGACGGGACCCAAGCTCACCGATCTCGGCATCGCGCGACTCCAGGACGAGACGAGCGGCTTGACCAGCACCGGCCAGTTCGTCGGCTCGACGCGCTACGCGGCGCCAGAGCAGTTCCACGGGGCGGAGGACATCGACGCGCGCGCCGACCTGTACGCCATCGGCGTCACCCTCTACGAGGCGCTGACCAACGGCTCTCCCTTCCCGAAGTTGTCGCTCCCGGCGCTGTTCCTGCACAAGTCCACCGAGGTGCTGCCGCCGCCGTCCGAGCGCATCGAGGACGTGCCCGAAGAGCTCGACCGCCTCGTGCGCTGGCTGTGCGCCCCCCACCCCGAGCAGCGACCCGAGTCCGCCGCCCATGCCCTCGCGCGCCTGGCCTCTGGCGAGATCCCCGAGGTCTTCGCCGCCCAGGATGCCGATGCGTTCCTCGGCGAACCGACGGACACCTGACCATGTGGTGGTGCCTCCTCCCCGCCCTCGCGTTCGAAGGCGACGTGTTGTTCCTCGGCAACAGCTACACCTTCTACAACGACCTGCCCGCCCAGGTGGACGGGCTGCTCGACGGGAACGCAGCGACCGGTCTCACGGCGGGTGGCATCGCGCTTCCGGACCACCTGGCCCGCATCGAAGGCGGCAATGCCCGCTGGCAGGCCGCCTTCGACGGACAGCGATGGGGCGTGGTCGTCCTCCAGGACCAATCGCAGATCCCCGGTTTCCCAGACGGGCAGCCGGAGAAGCAGGCAAGCCTCGCCGCGATTCCGGCGCTCGACGCTCTCGCGGCCGACAGCGGGGCTCAGACCCTTCTCTTCCTCACCTGGGGCCGCCGTGACGGCGACGGCAACAACCCGAGCCTGTTTCCCAGCTTCTCGGCGATGCAAGATCGCCTCGACGCGGGCTACCTCACCTACCGGGAACGCGTGGAGGGCGAGGGACGCACGCCGTGGATTGCACCGATCGGTCCCGCATTTCGCCGCGTCCATGACGACATCGTCGCCGCCGGCGCCGACCCGATGCGCACGGACTCGGCCTTCTGGGCGCTGTATGCGGACGACGGGTCCCACCCCTCCCCGCAGGGCTCCTGGCTCGCGGCCAGCGTGATGTACGCGAGCCTGACCGGCTGCGATCCCACCGAGCGGACGACCGACCTGCTGCCCGCGGAACCGGCGACGGCGCTTGCGGAAGTCGCGCGGCGGGTGGTGCTCGACGGCGAAGACGGCGGCCTGGGGCTGACCTATCCGTGGGCGGACGCCCCGTGCGGCGGCCTCGAGCCCGCGCCGGAAGACCCCGTCCCCTCGACCCGGCGCTGTGGCTGCGCTGGCGGACAAGCCGGGCTGTGGCTGCTCCTTCCCCTCGCCTGGAGGCGACGTCGATGATTCCCGCGACGCTCGAGACCGAACGCCTCACCCTGCGGCCGTACGCACGCACCGACCGCGACGACGCCGTGCGCCTGCACAGCGACCCGGTGGTGTCGCGCTACATGGGCGACGGCACGCCCGGCGACGGAGAGGCCCTGTTCCACGCCATCTTCGGGATCTACAACGCCGACGAGCCCCGCTTCTTCGAGATCTGGGCGGTGGAGGCCGACGGCCGGTTCGTGGGGCACGCGGAGCTGAAGCAGACCGAGCACACCACCGAGGGTGAGCTCGAGCTCGTGTACTGCCTGGTGCCCGAGGCCTGGGGCAAGGGCTACGGCACCGCGCTGGTCGGCGCGCTCACGGGTCGCGCGGAGTCCGTGGGCTGCCGCACCATCGCCACCGTGCACCCCGACAACGCCGCTTCGCTGCACATCCTCCACCGCTGGAGCTTCGCGGAGGTCGAGCGCTTCGCCGACGGCACCGTGCTGCTCCGGCGCTGACCCCGACATTTGAGGACGGGAGCCCCAGCAACCGCCGGGGTAGATTCTCCGACCGGAGGTTCCGTGACCGAGCTGCGTCTGGCGTTGACTGCGACCGAGCTGGCCCTCGTGGGCGAGCGCATCCACGAGACCCACCTCGGAAGTCTCGACGAGGCCGTGCGCGCCCACCTCACCGGCGAGGGCCCCGGCGGACTCGTGCTGCTCGGCAGCTTCGGCTCCGGCAAGACCAGCCTGTGTCAGCGTATGGCCGCGGAGCAGCAAGGCTGCACCGCCGTGCCGCTGCGCGTGGTCGCCCGAAGCCAGGACGTCACCGCAGGCCTGCTTCGCGCCATCGGCCCGACCCGTCTCGAGCAGGCCCGTCGCGGTGAGCGCGTGCTCCTGCTCGATGGCCTCGACGAGGTCCCCGCGCCGGTTGGCGGCCTGTCCGCGTGGCTCGACGAGCTGCTCGCGGTCGCTGGACCACGGTGGATGCTCACGTCGCGACCCGGTCACTTCCGCACCGACGCCGGAGAGCCACACCCGGAGCAGCTGGACGTCTTCGGACGCGAGGGGGTGCGGCTGGCGCGCATCGATCCCCTCGCCCGCGAGCTCGTGCGCGACGTGCTCGGAAAGCTTCCCAACGGCCAGCGCCTGCTGTGGACCGTCGAGGGCCTCGAGGACCTCGCCACCTCACCCATCCTCCTCCACGTCGTCCACGCCGCCCTGCCGTTCATCGAGCCCGGGAGGCCGATCCAGGCGTGGGGCGTGTTCGACGCCTGGATCCGAAGCGCCCTGTCCACGGGCCCCAACCACGGCGCCGCCGTGCATGCGCTCGAGGAGCTGGCGTGGAGCGGCTTCGAGCGCTGGGGTGCCGACCTCGAGGGCGGTGCCTTCAGCCGAGAAGAAGTCGCCCGCCACGACATTCCCCAGAGCCTGCGAAACGCCCTGCTCGTCAGCGATCTCGACGGTCAGCAGCGCTTCGGTCACCGAAGCGTGTGGGAGTTCCTGGTCGCGAGCCGAATCGCGCCGAAGCTCCGCGCAAACCAGGGCTACGGGCCCGACGAGCTCTCGGGACGGCGAATCAGCGAAGCCATGCGTGCGTTCCTGGTGGGGCGCTGCGGGGCCATGCCCGTGCACTACGGCGACGACCGGGTGCTGATTCCCCGCGGCAACTTCATCGCCGGAGGTGACAACTCGCCGGACGAGCGTCCGCTGCGCATCCAGCACCTGCGGGACCCGGTGTGGATCGCGCGCATGCCGGTCACCAACCGCGACTGGGCCGCGTACCTCGAAACGGAGCCCGATCACCGCATCGACGCGCACTACCTGCCGCACTGGGGCACGGACCGGCGCATGCCCGAGGGCAGCGACCACATGCCCGTGTACGGCGTGTGGCCCGAGGATGCCGACAAGTACGCGGCCTTCGCGAAGGGCCGCCTGCCGACCGCAGACGAGTGGGAGAAGGCCGTACGTGGCCTCGATGGCCGCCGCTGGCCTTGGGGCGACCACTGGCGCAAGGGCGAGGCCGTCACCGCGGAGCTCGGCGTGCAGCGCCCACTCCCCGTCACCGCCTTCGGTGCGCACGGCGACGCGGGTCTGTTCTCCGCGGTCGGCGGTGTGTTCGAGTACACCTCGTCCGGCTGGCGGGGTCGCACCGACCGAGGGCGCGTGGTGATGGGCGGCTGCTACACCCACCCGGCGCCGGTGTCGCGAGCCGGGCTGCGGCTGAGCCACACGCTCTCCGGCTACCTGAAGGCGGGGCTTCGCCTCGCCTGGGACGCCGACCATGACTGAGTGGGACCTCGTCCCCCACCCCCGCGGGCTCCGGCTGCGCGTATGCGAGTGGGGCGACGGCCCGCCGCTGCTCATCCTCCACGGCTTCCTGGAGCAAGGTGCCGCGTGGTCCGAGGTCGCGCGCCACCTGCCCGGCCGCCGGGTGCTCGCCCCCGATCACCGCGGGCACGGGCTCTCGGCACACGTCGGACCCGGAGGCTGGTACCACTTCCACGACTACGTGCCCGACGCCGTCGGTCTGATCGACCACCTCGGCGGTCCCGTCGACCTGGTCGGCCACTCTATGGGCTCGACCATCGCGACCCTGGTCGCCGCCACGAGCCCGGAGCGGGTGCGCAACCTGGTGCTCGTCGAGGGTGTGGGACCTCCGGACATGTCCGCATCCGCCGTCGACCGCCCTCGGCGCTTCATACAGGCGGTGCTCGATCCGCCGCGTCACACACCCTTCGCGTCCGTCGCGGACGCTGCGGATCGCATGCGACGCTTCAACCCGAGGCTCGATGCCGAGCGCGCCCTGGCGCTCGCCGCGCGCATCACGCGCCCAGCCGACGACGGCGACGGCCTGGTGTGGACCTGGGACCCCCTCCATCGCGGTCGGAACCCCACGGCCTTCGACGGCAAGCTGTTCGAGCAGTTCCTCGCCCGGATCGAGGCACCGACGAGCGTGATCTGGGGTGCAGACAGCGGCTTCCTGGCTGCGGAGAGAGCCAATCGCATCGCATGTCTGCGGAACCTGCGCGCCGAGGTCTCGATTCGAGGTGCCGGGCACCTCGTCCATCACGACCGGCCCGAAGCGCTCGCCGAGGCGATCGCCACCGCCGTGCACTGACTGTTCCTTTATGGATCAGATCCGCGCTGGCACAGTGTCGTAGGAGCGACGCGCCCCGCGTCGTGCTGGGAGTCGACGTGCAGGAGAGGTGCCACCTCGAGCTGGAGTTCTACGACCGCGTCGCACGGGACCCCGGACTGCTCGACTTCCTGCAGGCGGACTCGCTCGACGGCACCTGGCTCATCGACCTCGACACCGGCGACTGCTGGGTGAGCACTCGGCTGCGGACCCTGCTCGGTGCCACCTCCAACACGCCCGCGGCCTGGGACCGCTTCGTGCACCCCGAGGACCTCGCTCGCTCCGAGGCCGAGCTCGCCGAGCACCTCGCAGATCCGAGCGCGCCGCTCGACCTGGCCATCCGCTGCGACGGTGGCACGGGGCAAACCCGACGGTTCCGCTGCCGGCGCCGCGTGCTCCGCGATGCGAACGGACGCCCCACGCGCGTGCTCGCCGCGCTGACGGAGGTCACCGCGAGCCACCAAGCCCTCGGCAACGACAAGCTGGACGCGGCGCGCCGCATGACCGAAGAGGCGAAGGCCGCGAACGACACGCTGATCGCGAACGTGAGCCACGATCTGCGGGGCCCGCTCGGCAACATCCTCGGCATGACCGAGGTCCTTCTCGACGACCGCCTCCCACCGGCGCACCGTGAGCTGCTCGAGGGTGTCCGCCGATCGGCCGACCGCGTCCTGCACCTGGTCGACGACGTGCTCGACGCGTCCAAGATCCGCACCGGTCGCCTGCCGATTCGACTCGAGCCGTGCAGCCTTCGCGACGTGGCGAGCGGAGCGCTCCACGACCTGCGCCCACTCGTCGACCAGCGCGGCGTGCAGCTCGTGCTCGACGTGCATGCGAACGTGCCCCAGCGGGTGCGCGCAGACGGAGGCCGCATTCGCCAGGTGCTTCACCACCTCGCGCACCACGCGGTGACGTTCACCCCAAGTGCCACGGTGAGCGTGGCCCTCCGCTCGACCGGCGATGAGCGCATCCACTTCTCGGTAGGCGACACCGGCATCGGCGTCCCCCTCGACGTGCAGGCCGACGTGTTTGACCCGTTCGTGCGGGTCGACGAGGAGCAAGCAGGCGCCGGCCTGGGCCTCGCGATCTGCCAGCGCATCGTCGAAGCGATGGGCGGCGTCCTCGACCTCGTGCCTGGCCCAGGCATTGGCTCGACCTTCGAGTTCACCCTGGCCCTGCACGCCCTCGATGCGCCCTTGCCGACGCCCAGCCCGCGACCGGTGGCCGTCGACCTGCAGCCGTACCGGATCCTCCTCGCCGAAGACAACCTGGTGAATCAGCGGGTGGCGCGGGCCTACCTCCGGATGGCCGATCATGAGGTGACGGTCGTCGACAATGGGCTCGACGCGGTGCGGGTGGCGCTCGAAGGCAAGACCGACCTGGTGCTTCTGGACCTTCGCATGCCGACGATGGACGGCTTCGCCGCCGCCGAGCGCATCCGGCAGGTCCTTCCGAGCCGCGAGCTCCCGATCGTCGCCCTCACGGCCCTGGCCACCTCCGCCGAGCGGCGGGAAGCACAGCGGGTGGGCATCCAGGAGGTACTCGTGCGCCCGCAGCCTGCTGAAGCGCTCCTTGCCACCATCGACAAGCACCTTCGCGGACACGGAGTCGACGACGCGCGCACGCTGGCCGAGTGGCGCGTGGAGCTGGGTGGTGATGACGAGATCCCCGAGCTGCTCGCCGAGCTGCTCGCCGAGCTCGACCTCGGCCTCGAGGGACTGGACCTGCAACGTTCGCCCGACGAGATCCGCCGCGTCGCACACCGACTGCGGTCGACGGCTGGGGCCATGCGGGCGGAGGCACTTCGAAAGCAGACGCTGCACGTGGAGCGCTTCGCGCGCGACGGACGTCCGGAGCTCGCCGAAGCAGTGCATGCCGCTCGCCACCTCACCGAGCGCGCGCGGGCCCGCGTGGAGGCCATGCTCCACGAATTCGCGTAGCACGCCGGACGCGACCGACTCGCGGCGACGCAATAGGTAGGGGCGCAACCCTGGAGAGCCCTTGCCCCTGGACATCGAGACCCTCGCGGACGCCCTGGCCGAGCTGGCTACCGGCGATCAGGCCCGCAAGAAGGGCCAGCACGTCCGCACCCTGCGCGGCGTTCGCGGCGTGGCCGACGGCGATCTCGCCCGGCTGATCGCGGCTGCGTGGAACGAGCAACGACCGGTGTTCCCGGACGACGAGGTCGATCTGCGGCAGCTCTACTTCGGCGCCCACGAGGATGGGTTGCTCGCCATTGGCCTGCTCGCCGCCATCGTGCCCGACGACCCGGAAGAGGCGCTGGAGTTCGGTCTCGATCTGCTCGAGTCCGTGGACGACGTGCAGACCGGTGATGCTCTCGGCTGGCTGGTCCTCGGCCCCGGCGCCGTTGCCGCGGGACGTGACCCGGCGCTGTTCGTCGGTCTCGCGAAGTCCCTCTCCCGTCCGGCTCAGCGCCGTGCCCTGGTCATGGCCTGCCTCGCGTGGCTGCCGGAGCCCCTCGAGGGTCCGGCCGCAGCCGCGCTTCGCGAACGCCTCGGTCAGCGGGCGATTGCCTTCGTCGATGCCCCGCTCAACGAGCCTGTGCGCGCCGTCGTCGACGGATTGCTCCGCGACGAGGCGCCGGCAGTGCGCAAGGCCATCCGCCGCGTGCTGCGCGCGTGGACCAACGCCGACCCGGGGGCCGTCGTCGCCTGGTCCCAGACCGTGCGCGGCGGCCTGCCCAAGATCCTCCAGGGGGAGGTCAAGCGCGCCGAGCGTCGGAGCCAGGAAGCATGAGCGGCTGGCTGGAGCTCGGAGCGGGTTGCGCGCTGATCAGCGCGACCTCCACGGTGAACCCGACGGACGCCGGCTGGCAGGAAGAGGTGGTCTACGAGCTGCTCTCCAAGGGCGGCTGTAAGGTCGCGGCCCTGCACTACGACGCCGGCACGCGGTTCACCGAGCTCGGCGGCAAGCGCCTGCTCGGCGACGGCACCCGCGGAAAGCTCGGGCCCGAGCGCTTCGACATCGCCTCCACCGGACTCGACGCCGCGACAACGGTCACCGTGCTCCTCCCGGAGCTGCTCACCGGGGACCGCGCCGAAGTTCGCACGGTGCACGAGTGGACCAGTGACGGTGCGTACCGCTGGCAGCCCGGACGGAGCGGAGCGGCGTGGTCCGAGCTCGTCGCGGGCAAGGACGCGAACCTCACCCTGTTCGGCAAGGTCGAGGTCGACCGCCGCAAGGGCGTGGCGTGGACCACCGAGTCCGTGCTCGCCAACGAAGTGCAGGTGGCCAGCGCCCACACGCCCGAGGCGCCCACCCTCGGCGCCGTGGCCACCGCCGGCATGAGCGTCGACGAGGCACTCGCCGCCATGGACGAGCTGCTGCTTGCCCCCCGAAGTCTCGATGCGAGCGTGATCAGCGGCGATGCAGCGCTGGATCGCGGGAGCGTCGACGACCGCGGCTGGGCCCGCACCCTCGTCGCGCTGACAGCTGGAGGACCGGACAAGGTCGAGCTCGGCTGGCGCATGCCCGAGCATGCCCGCCCCGCGGCCACCGAGGATGCCCTCGCCGAGGTCGCCGTCGTTCACACCGAGAACGGCCCTGTCCCGCTCGTGCACCCATCCACGCCCTCGTGGTCTGGCAACGTGCACACGGAGAGCACGCACCAGGCCATGAGCTGGACGCAGGCGGCGCCGCCCGACGCACCGCCACGGATCCTCCTCAACCGGGAGCTCACCCTGTCGTGGGAGGGCGATCCGGCCTACGAGCTCGCACCCGGCCGCAAGTCCCGCGTCGATGCGGTCGATGAGTTGAACGCCGTCGCCGACCAGGCATCGCTGGTGGTCGTGCCGGTGCCCACCGAGGTCGATCATCTCGAGGTGTCCGGCGAGGGCGCGCGCTCGTGGCAGGTGCCCGGCAGCGTGCTCGTCGCCATCGACCGTGGCGCCGAGCGCGTCATCAAGCTGACCTGGGGCCACC
This sequence comes from Deltaproteobacteria bacterium, assembly GCA_006226595.1. Taxonomy (GTDB): domain Bacteria; phylum Myxococcota_A; class UBA796; order UBA796; genus M1803. The sequence goes on along the minus strand of SBGP01000028.1, from coordinate 9,668 downwards.
CCGACGCCCCGACCTACGGCGAGAAGCCGAGCTTCGCGGGCCTCGACGTCGACATGCAGGTCCGCGCGGACGGAAAGGTGCGCTGGGAAGACGGCGCGTGGTGGCTCGCCGCCGCCGAGGGCACCACCCTGCTCCCGAGCCGGGAAGCCCTGCTGTACGCACTCGAGTATCGCTTTGGGGTTGCGAGCTACCCGGAGCCCGGGCTCCCGGCCCTGCTCCGCGGGCGATCCGGAAGCGGCTGGGAGGTCATCGAGGACTTCCGCAGTGGCATCTCGGACCGCGCCCGCCCGGGACGGCTCATCCTCGACCCGCTGTGGCCCCGAAAGCTGATGCGGGCCCGCCGACACGGCGTGCTCACCGACGTCGAGGCCATGCTCATGGCCACCCGCTGGGCGCAGCAGCTGCAGTTCCAGGCGAGCTGGGTGCTCGTGCGGCCGGCCAGCGAGGGCCCGGGCGCGACGGTGGCGCCCACTGGCTACGACTTCGGGCTGGTTCGGGTCGTCCACGACAACGAGCTGCGGTGGATCGATCCAGCCTGCACCGTGTGTGGCCCGTGGGAGATCCGCCCGGATCTCGAGGGCGCCGCGGCCCTGGGCTGGGAAGTCAGCGAGACCCCCGCGCCGACCCCAGGCTCCCTGACCGTGCGCGACCGCGAGGGGGCGCACGAGTACACCCTCTCGGGCAGCGCCGCGCTCTCCCTGCGGCTGGCCCTGCTCGATGCCGTCGGACCCGACCGTGCCGCGACCCTGGCGCACTGGCTCTCCGATGGGGGCGTCGTCACCGCGACGGAGGGCCTCGGGGAGGCCGGCGCCGACGTGAAGCTCACGATCGAGGGTGGCTCTCCCCGCCTGTGGCCCGCGGACAGCGAGGGGCCTGTGTGGATGGGCTGGGTGGGTCCACGTGCGTGGCCCTCCGAAGGCCCAGACGGCGAGTACGTGGGCGACGCCGTGACCTGGCGCCGCAAGACCACCGACAAGGGGCTCACCGTCGAGGTCCTCGACGTGCGAGACCGCCGCGTCTCCGCCGAGGAACGAGCCGCCGTCGACGCCGCACGCGCGGCGCTGCCCGATGCCGCACCCGACGCGCCCGTGGACGGTGAGCCGACCGCGACCGAGGACGACGCGACGCCGACCGACGGCGACGGGCCCCCGAGCGAGGACACGTCCAGCGAGGACGACGCGACGCCGACCGAGAGCGACGCGCCCCTGAGCGAAGAGGGGCCGGCCGAGGGCACGCCGAGCGAGTAGGCGCAACGCTCGGCGGCTACTGCTCCCAGGGCGTGGGGAAGTCGGTCTGGAACGCGACGAACTGGAAGGCCGCGGACACCCCGCGCTCGCCGTCTTCGAGCTCGATGTCGGCGATGTTCTCGTTGTCCGCCAGCCCCTCGACCGTCTCCATGATCGCGGCCTTCGAGATGTCGGGCTCGCCGTCACCGTTCGTGTCGAAGCCGGCCTCGGGAATGGTCGGCTCGATCACGTCGTCGATCAGGCTGCGCGCGGGCACCACGCCGGTGATGAAGCCGTCGATGGCGTTGTCGTCGAGATCGCCCCAGATGCGGGCGCGGCGGGCGCGGGCGAGCACCGGGTCCTGGTTCTCGAAGAACGTGATCGGGATCACCACGTTGTCCGGACCCGCGAGGTACTCGGTCTCACTCTCGAAGTTGCCCTGGAAGGTCGACTCGGGCTCACCGTTGCCGTCCAGGGTGACCGGATCCACCTCGAGGAAGCCGTTGTCCGTGCGGCCGCCGAGGACGTCGACCTCGAGCATGCGGTCCTCGTGACGCGCATACATGAGGATGTTGAGCAGGTTCTGGGCAATCGCGTCCGCGATGGTCGCGTTGAAGCCCTGCTTGCTCATGTCGATGTCCGAGATCAGGATGTCGACCGGGCGAAGCGCCGCCGGCAGGTTGTTGTCGGGGACGCCGTCGTCGTCGTAGTCGTAGCCCTCGTCTTCGGCGAGCAGGACCAGCGACGCCACCCGGAACTTGCCGGACTGGAAGGTCGACGGGTAGCCCTGAGCGGGCTCGCTGCCCGTATCGGGCTCGGCGGTCTCCCCCGTGTGTTCGACCTCGGTCTTGCCGTTGCACGCCGCGAGCGCGACGAGGCTCGCGAGCAGGAGCATTCGCATGCAGTTCCTCCACAAACCAGCCTTGCACCGCAAGCAATGACGCGCAACTCCGCTGAACAACTCAGCCGAGCCCTTTTCCTGAGCCCAGGGCCGGGCTAACCGACGTCTTCCACCTGGTGTGCGAGGAGTGCCGTCCCTATGGATCTGCTGGAGCTGCTGGCCGCTGGCCGAGTCGACGAGTTCAACGCGGAGCGCGGCAGCCGCCGCAAGCTGGAGTTCTTCGCCGCGGACCTGCCCGGTGTGAGCCTCATCGGCGCCGACCTCGAGGGGGTGAACCTCGAGAAGTCGGACCTCACCGGTGCGACGCTCGACGACGCCTCGCTGATGCGCGCGAACCTGGCAGGCATCGACGGGAGCGAGATGTCGCTCCGCGGTGCGCTCGGCCCCCGCGTGCGCCTTCGCGACGCCTGGCTCGAGGACGCGGACCTGACCGAAGCCGACTTCACCAAGGGTGACCTCAAGGAGGCCTATCTGGTGCGCACCCAGGGCCAGGGCCTGGTGGCGACCGGCACCCGCTTCGTCGGCGCCGATGCCCGCGAGGCGAACTGGTCGGGCTGCTACCTCACCGAGGCGAGCCTCTCCGGCGCGGACTTCAGCTCCGCCGACCTCTCCCGCAGCGACCTCAGCGACGCGAGCGCGAACGACGCCAAGTTCGTCGGCGCACGCCTCGACGCCGTACTCGCCACGCGCTTCAAGGCCGCCGGCGCCGACCTCAGCGGGGCGAGCCTGGTCGGTTCCCGACTCGACGGCGCCAACCTCGCCGGCGCGAACCTGACCAACGCCAACCTCACCGGCTGCGATCTGCGCGACGCCAACCTCACCGGCGCGAACCTCACCGGCGCGACGCTGCAAGGCGCGGTGCTCGCCGGCGCCACGCTCGAAGAGGTCGACTTCACCGGTCTCGACCTCACCGGCGTCGATCTCACCGGCGTGGACCCGGGCCTGCTCGGCCTCTCCAAGGAGCAGATCGACTCCGCGGCGGGCGTGGGCGCCTCTCCGCACGCGGACGCGCCCCGCAAGTACGAGGACCCCGTCGGTGGGCACGCCAACGGCCTGACCGCGGTGCTGTGGGTCAACACCGACGGCGAAGAGGTCGAGGTCCCCGAGGACATCGAGGACATGGCGGACGCCCCGAAGACGCCGCGCTCCATCCGCTGGAGCCTGCTCGGTGACGACGGCAGCGTGCGCACCGGCGTGCTCGCCCTGCCCGCGGAGGGCATCCTCGGCAAGGCCGTGATCCCCAGCAAGGAAGGCTTCGCCCTGTGGCTGGTCGTCAAGCGCCCCGACGGCGTGATGGCCTTCTGCTACCCGCTGTCGAGCGAGGGCAAGGTCGGGCGCCGCCAGTCGCACCCGCTCGGCTACCCGCCCGCCGTTCCCCCGGTCATCCGCGAGGAGCCGCACGGCCTGATGATCTACGGCGTGGCGGCTCGCGGCCCCACCGCGATCACCCACCGCCTCACCACCGAGGGTCTCGAGCCCATCGGCTCGACGCGCATGGCCACGGCCACCGGCATGGTCGGCCTCCACGACCCCATCGTCACCAGCAAGGGCGGCGTGATCACGCCCCTCGGCGCCCGGCGCGCCGAGAACCCCCTGCGCGCCCCCGAGGGATTCCCCGGACGGCGCTCGACCGCGGCCCGTCGCGGTGACGAGACCATGCTCGTGTGGACCCAGGCTCCCGTGCCCGAGCGCGACCCGGGTGGCGTGCGCTGGGCCTGGCTCGTGCGACGTGGCAACCCCGAGGTCGAGGTCCTCACCGAGAAGCCCGGCGTGGTGTCGATCGACGCCGTGAGCCACAAGGAGCAGATCCTCGTCGCCTTCGTCGAGATCGCCTTCCTCGAGGGCGAGACCCTGAAGATCGCGCACCTGCCGGACGGCTTCGCGATGCCAGTGGACCTCGGCGACCACGCGCCCGAGAAGGTGCGCTTCGTGCAGGGCACCAAGCACCCGCTCCTGCTCGTCACCACCCCCGAAGGCGGCGTGCTCGTGGTCGACCCGCTCACCGGTCGGCTGCGCGCACACGACGAGGACGGCGGCGCCCTCGAGTTCTAGCGCTTCAGGCTGTGGATACTAGCCGCCGAACTCGACGACGACGGCATGGTGGTCGGAGAGCTCGCTCTCGACCACCGCCGCGGAACGCGGGGCGAGGCACAGCTCGGAGCCTCCGCGCACCATGACCCGATCCAGGCGGTGGGTACCGCCGCGATAGGTCGGCTCGTCGACGCCCGCGGCCTGCGCGGCATCGAGGAAGCCGGCCTCTTCGAGCAGCGCGATGCTCTGGCGGTCCAGGTCCTCGTAGAGGTTCAGGTCGCCCATGAGCAGCGTCGCGTCGCCGGTCTGCATGCGCACGATCTCGGAGATCTGCGCGTAGCGGACCGAGGCAGCCTTCGCGCTCTCACCCGCCTGGAGGTGTGTGACCATCACGTCGAGCGGCTCGCCTTCGACGTCGACCTCGGCGCGGAACACGCCCTTGCGCTTGAGTCGGTCGACACCGGAGGCCTCCTGGAAGTGATGCACGCCGCCCTCGCGGGCGGGCATGCGGGTCGCCAGGCCGAGCCCCGTGTCGCCGCTGCGCAGCGAGGCGAGCAGCAGCCCGGGGAGCTGGACCAGCGGCCGGGCCCCCTTCCACACCTCCTGGAGGCCGACCACGTCGGCGCCGAGCTCCTCGGCGAACTCGCCGAGCGCCGCCAGGCGGCCCTTTCGGTTCGGGGCGATCGGCGCCGGCAGACCCCAGGTATTGAAGGTCGCGACGCGGAGCGACTCGGTGCTGTCGCACGGCGCTGCCATGGCGCCCGAAGCGCATAGGGTTAGGCCGAGTCCGACGACGAGAGTTCTCATTGTCCAGAACGTACGCACCACTCGCGCTGCTGGCTAGCCTTTCTGTGTCGGCTTCTGCCTACGAAACCGATCAGCTCACCGGTCGCGACCAGATCCTCACCGACGCCGCCGACCTGGCGAACGGCATGATGCGTGAGGTCATCACCCTCTCGGTCGAAGCGGTGAACCGCAAGACCGGCTGCGAGGACGACCCGGTCTCCACCCAGCGGCTGTTCGCACGCGAGGTGTACAAGCGCGGCGCCGCCGGCACGAACGTGCCCGAGCGCGGAGGGCTGCGCGCCTTTGGCTTCGAGGCCTTCTCGGCCAGACTCGAGGTCGAGGCCGATGCCCTGCGGTTCAGCGATCGCAGCGACATCTTCGGTGGCGTGTACTTCGGCGACAGCGCGATCCTGAGCACCGTGGGCACGGCGAGCACCATCGGACTGCGCGGATACCGAATCGGCACCGACAAGATCGACCACTTCGTGCACTTCGGCTACCTCCAGTGGAAGAAGTCGAGGTACGGCGAAGAGCCCGAGCGAGGCTGGAAGTGGGGCGTGCAGACCGAGCGCACCTTCTTCGGTCTGTACACCTCGAAGGCGTTCTCCTACGCGGACCTCGCCGCCAACGACAGCGGTGCGCGGTTCTTCGCGTCGATGTTCGACGAGGGCGGTCCGGTGACGCTCGTCGACGGCTGCGTAGTCGAGACCGATGCCCCCTTCGACTGGGGTGACCACGTCACCGGCGCATGGGACGAGGTGCTCAACCCGAGCGTGTACACCCGCAAGGTCCAGCGAAAGATCGACGCCCACATCCGCGCCGACCGAAAGCGCTACTGCGCAATCTGGGAGCAGCAGCTCGGCGGCGACGTATACACCGCACACCTCGAGACCCTGTTCTCCACGACGCCGCCCTACCTGAGCGCGGGACGCGTACCGGAACGCACCGACCCCTACCGACTCGCCGAGCTGTGCAACGCTCCGTCCGCGGGCCATTGACCCGGAATTCACCCCGGTCGGCCTCGGCCTTCGATACATACGGGCCCTTCTCCCCGAAAGGGCCCCTCGAATGACCCCTCCCACCGACCTCGCGACGCCCCTCGACGCGCCTGTTCCGCGCGGCTTGCTCCGCGCGCGCCTGACCGCCGACGGCGCTCAGCTCGCCGGCGACGACGAGAGCCCCCCACAGCGCTACCCCGCCGGCGAGGTGCGCCGCGCCCTGACGACGCCGCCGCCGGTCCGCTTCCGCAAGCACCTGCCCGAGCCCATGCCTCCCCTCGACCTCGCCGACGACGAGCTCACCGAAGACAGCGTGCGCCAGGCCTTCACCTTCGGCATCGAAGAGCCCGAGTTCAGCGAGCTCGGCGTCGAGGACTACGGCTGGGCCCCGCGCCGCCAGGACCACGGGCTGTTCTATGGCCTCGACGATACGCTCGCTCCCGCCGAGCCCCGAGTCCAGGCCCCCGAGTCCTCGCCGACGAGCGTGATCTGGCTCGCGGCGCTGGTCGGACTGCTCGGTGGCATGGCGCTCGCCGCCTGGTCCTGAGCCGCTCGCCGCCCGCGCGGAACCTCGTCGAACGGAATCGTGGAGCCGCGCGGTCGTGACCGTGTCGCCAGGATCGGCCGCGGCGGCAGGCTCGCAGCGATGGGCGGCAGGGCTGTGATGCGCCCGGGCGGCTACTCAGCAACCTGGAGGCTCCACCATGTGGGATCAGCGCTACGCAGAGACCGAGCACGCCTACGGCACCGCTCCGAACGACTTCCTCGCCAGCCAGGCCGACGCGCTCGCCAGCCCCGTGCTCGAGCTCGCCTCCGGACAGGGCCGGAACCTCGTGTGGATCGCCGAGCAGGGCCACGAAGCCCATGGTGTCGACGCCTCCTCCGTGGGCGTGTCCCGCAGCCTTCAGCTCGCGGAAGAGCGCGGCGTGAGCGTGGTCGCCGTCGCCGAGGACCTCGCGACCTTCGACCTCGGCGAGGCGTGCTGGGGCTCGATCGTGAGCATCTTCGCGCACCTGCCGCCGTCCCTGCGACCGGATGTGCACGCGCGTGTCGTGCGCGCGCTGCGACCGGGCGGCCACCTCATCCTCGAGGCCTACACCCCCGCTCAGCTCGCGTTCAAGACCGGTGGACCGCCCGTGCTTCCCATGCTGTACACGGCCGACATGCTGCGCAAAGACTTCGCGGGGCTGGAGTTCCTCCGCATCGAGGAGTTCGAGCGCGAGGTCCACGAGGGGCGCTATCACCACGGTCGCGCGGCGGTGGTTCAGGTGCTTGCACGCAAGCCCTCGCGGTGAGCCGTCGGGCGCGCTCCCGTGCGCGTCGCCACTGAATCTCCGCTCACATTGCGCCTCCCCCGTGCCTCTGGTAGGGACAGAGTCCTCAGAGGGAGCCCTCGCATGTCTGTGACCCGGGAGCAGCTCCTCGACATGTACCGGATGATGTCGCTCATCCGCCGCGTCGAAGAGCTCGCCGCCAAGGCCTATACCCAGCGGAAGATCATCGGCTTCTGCCACCTCTACATCGGCATGGAAGCCGTCGCCGTCGGCGCTTCCACCGCCCTTCGCCCCGACGACGTGGTCGTCGCCGCCTACCGTGAGCACGGCCAGATCCTCGCTCGCGGCGTGGATCCGAAGCACGTGTTCGCCGAGCTGTTTGGCAAGGACACGGGCACGACCCGCGGTGTCGGCGGCTCGATGCACATGGCGTCGCGCGAGCACCACTTCTGGGGCGGCTACGGCATCGTCGGCGGGCACATCCCGCTCGCGGCCGGTGCGGCCTTCGCGGCCAAGTACCGCGGCGACGACAGTGTCGCGCTCGTGTACTTCGGCGACGGCGCGGCCCAGCAGGGCGTGTTCTACGAGGCGATGGAGCTCGCGCAGCTGTGGAAGCTGCCGTGCATCTTCCTGTGCGAGAACAACTACTACGCGATGGGCACGAGCCTCGAGCGTCAGTCGTTCCTGCAGGACATGAGCCGCCGTGGCGACGGTGTGGGCATGGAGCGCTGGCAGTTCGAAGCCTTCGACGCCGTCGAGGTCTACGACAACATCTCCAAGGCCGCCGAGCACTGCCGCAGCGGCAAGGGCCCGGTCATCGTCGAGGGCATCACCTACCGCTACCGCGGACACTCGATGAGCGACCCGGCCAAGTACCGCGCCGATGGCGAGCTCGAAGAGAAGAAGCAGCGCGACGGCATCCTCCTCGCCGCCGACCGCCTCAAGAAGGAGCACGGCGTCACCGACGACGAGCTCGAGGCGATCAAGGCGGACGTCGACAAGCAGGCCCAGGAGGCCTACGACTGGGCCGTTGCCCAGGCCGATGCCGATCCGGCGCTCCTCTACGACTTCACCTACGCGAGCGAGGCGCACTGATGGCAAAGCTCCAGCTTCGAGAGGCGCTCCGCCGCGCCATGGTCGAGGAGATGCGCCGCGACGAGCGCGTGTTCCTCATGGGCGAAGAGGTCGCGTACTACGACGGCGCCTACAAGGTCAGCCAGGGCATGCTCGCCGAGTTCGGCGACAAGCGCATCATCGACACGCCAATCGCCGAGAACGGGTTCACCGGCATCGCGATTGGCGCGGCGATGGCGGGCCTGCGCCCGATCGTCGAGATGATGACCTGGAACTTCAGCCTCGTGGCCTACGACCAGATCATCAACTCCGCCGCGAAGATCGTGCAGATGACCGCGGGCCAGTACCAGGTGCCCATCGTCATCCGCGGGGCCAACGGCGCCGCCGAGGGCCTCGGCTCGCAGCACAGCCAGGCGCTCGAGTCCATCTACGCGCACTTCCCCGGCCTCAAGGTCATCTCGACCGCGACGCCGGCCGATGCCTACGGCCTGCTGAAGAGCGCGATTCGCGACCCGAACCCCGTGATCTTCATGGAGTCCGAGCTCGCGTACGGCACCAAGGGCGAGGTCCCGGACGAGGAGTACCTCATCCCCATCGGAAAGGCGGACCTCAAGCGCGACGGCACCGACGTGACGCTCGTGACCTGGAACAAGCAGGTCTACAACTGCCTCACCGCCGCCGACGAGCTGGCCAAGCACGGCATCAGCGCACAGGTCCTCGACCTGCGGACCATCCGCCCGCTCGACGAGCAGGCGCTGTTCGACGCGATCAACAAGACCCACCGCATGGTCGTGGTCCAGGAGGGCTTCCCGTTCGCGGGTGTGGCCTCCGAGATCGTGACCCGGGTGCAGGAGACCTGCTTCGACGCGCTCGACGCGCCGATCCTGCGCGTCACCAACCGCGACATCAACCAGCCCTACGCGCCGCATCTCGAGAAGATGGTGCTGCCCAGCGTGGAGCGCATCGTCGACGCCGCCCGCACCGTGTGCGGACGCTAGGAGGACGAGTTGGCCGAGTTCTACGAGATGCCCGCCATCTCCCCGACGATGGAGATGGGCACGCTGGTCGAGTGGCGCGTCAAGGAGGGCGAGTCCGTCTCGCCCCAGACCGTGCTCGCCGAGGTCGGTACCGACAAGGCGAACATGGAAGCCGAGATCTTCGACTCGGGCGTGCTGATCAAGCACCTCATCGAAGAGGGTGACGAGGTCCCGCCGGGATTCCCGATCGCCATCATCGGCAAGTCCGCGGACGAAGACATCTCCGCGCTGCTCGAGCAGTTCGCGGCGAAGAAGGCCGAGGGTGCCACCGCGCCCGCCGCGGAGGCGAAGCCCGCGGCGAAGCCCGAGCCGAAGCCCGAGCCCGAGCCCGCGTCCGCGGC
>SBGP01000075.1 GCA_006226595.1 Deltaproteobacteria bacterium | reverse complement strand
GGCATTCGGGGTCTCGGAGTCGCCAGCGAGCGCGAACTCCTCCCACTGGAAGTCAGGGTCTGCAAGACGTACATCGAGCGGCGCCGCGTGCGCGAAACTGAGGATCAGGACCAAGGACATCATCGTGCCTCCAGGACGCGGGCTGTAACGCGGAGCGAATGCCAAGCAAGCGATTCGCATGAAATCGGAGGCATATCGTGAGTGTGCTGGAGGTCGGATGCCAGAAGAACGGCTTCTAGATCGCATGGTGTGTGGGCGATCGTGGGCTCGGCGGCTTGGGATGCCGTCACGTTTTGCAACGCGGTAGCAGATGCAACGGTGTTGCATTAGTCATGGGCCATGAAGCTCAGGGACGAACTCCAGCGAGCCGGTCTGCGCGCCACGACCCCGCGACTCCAGGTGCTCGAAGCCCTCGACCGGGTGCACGGCGCCCTGTCGTCGTCGGAGCTGCAGGAGCAGCTGCCCGAGATGGACCGGGTCACGCTGTACCGCAACCTCCAGAAGCTTGGTGAGGTCGGACTGATCGCCGAAGTGAGCGCGGGTCGCTGGGAGCTCGCTGACCAGCGTCATCCCCACTTCCTGTGCGTGGTGTGCGGGGACCTCCGGTGCCTGCCGCCCCTCGTCGTCCACGTCGAGGAGCCCGGAAACTGGGCCGAGGCCATCGCCCTCGCGTCGGTCCAGCTGCGTGGGTCCTGCCCGGACTGCCTGGGAGGCGACGCGTGATGTGGCTGTGGTGGGCAGCGCTCGCGCTGGCCGAGCCCACGGTCGGGGGCGAGGTCGTGCCGGCTGCCGAGACCGAGCCGCCGGTCCTGCTCGAGCAGGCGTCCTTGCACTACCCGGAGTCCGCGCTGGCCGAGGGGGTGCACGGGAGCGTGACCGTGCGCGTGCACGTGGGCGAGAGCGGTGCGGTTCAGGACGTGTCCTTCGTCGAGGGCCCCGAGGTGTTTCGCCTCGAGGCTCTGCGCGCCGGTCGCAAGCTGGTGTTTGCGCCGGCGACGCGCGACGGTCAGCCGGTCCCGGCGCTGATCGACGTGTACTTCCACTTCGCGCCCCCCGAGCACGACCACCCGGAGCCGGTGTACGAGATCGTCGTCGGCGCGGACGGCGACCGGCTCGACACGCACGCGCGCGAGACCCTCGACGAAGCGGTGCTCGACCAGAGCTCTGGGGAGTCCCTCGCCGACACCGTCGAGGGGGTCGCGGGCGTCGAGCTCGCCGGTGGCGCCGCGGACACCGCCAAGCCCATCATCCGCGGGCAGGTCGAGCGTCGGTTGCTGCTTCTCTACGATGGCATTCGCCACGAGAGCCAGAAGTGGGGACCCGACCACGCGCCCGAGATCGACCCGTTCTCGGCGGGAAGCGTGAGTGTGGTCAAGGGCGCCGCTGGCGTGCGCTACGGCCCGGACGCCATCGGCGGTGTAATCCTCGTGGAGCCCCCGGCGATGCGGACCGAGCGCGGCGTCGGTGGCAAGGCCCTGCTCATGGGCGCCGCCAACGGTCGCAAGGGCTACGCGGCCCTGCGACTCGACGTGACCCCCACCGACGATCTGTCGCTGCGCGTCGAGGGAAACCTCGCGCGATCCGCGGACCGCCTCGCCCCCGACTACGTGCTCGGCAACACCGCCAGCCGCCTGCTCAACCTCGGCGCCGCCGCCGAGTGGCGTCCGGGAAGCTCGGTGATCAAGGTCGCGTGGCGTCGCTACGACCTCGCTGCGGGCATCTTCTACGGGATCACCAACTCGACGCCCGAGGACTTCGGCAACCAGCTCGAGCGCCCCTTGCTCGCGGATGCATGGACCTCGACCTACGCGATCGATCGGCCGCGGCAGTCCGTGACCCATGACCTGTTTTCCGCGCGTTTCGAGGGGCACCTCGGCAGCTACGGCGATGTCGCCGTCACCTACGCCGCGCAGATCAACCACCGCCAGGAGTTCGAGCAGGTCCGCGACACCGTCGAGGGTCCGCAGTACGACTTCGTGCTCCGCACGCACAGCGTGGATGCGGCGTTCACCCAGCACACCCACGCCTTCGGGCACGCCGCCGCCGAGGGTGGGGGAGGGGTGCAGGTCTCGTTCCAGGAAAACGTGTACCGCGGGCTGCCGCTGGTCCCGAACTACCGCAGCCTCTCCGCGGGCGCGCACGTGTGGGAGCGCCTTTCCTTCGATCACACCGCGATCGAGGGCGGCCTGCGCTACGACCGGGTCGGCCGCACCGCCTACCTCACCGAGTCCACGTGGGAGCGGCACGACCGCCGCGGAACCCTCGACGGCGTATCGTGCACCTTCGTGGGCGAGGTGGCCCACTGTCCGCGCGGCTTCGACATGGCCTCGGCGTCGCTCGGTGGCCTGTGGCAGGCGGTGCCCGACGTGGTCGACGTGAAGCTCGACCTGTCGACGGCGAGCCGAGTCCCGAACACGGACGAACAGTGGCTCAACGGCTCGGCGCCGAGCTTCCCGGTGTACGCGCTGGGCACGCCGGATCTGTCGCCCGAGACGACGTGGGGCGTGTCGCCGACCGTGGGACTGTCGCTGCCCTGGCTCGATGCCGAGGTCGGGGCCTACGCCAACCTCGTGCAGAACTACGTGCTCTTCGCGCCCGAGCGCACGGAAGACGGGCAGCTCGCCTTCGACACGACGATTCGCGGCACCTTCCCGCGGTACCGCTTCGATCCGGTCGATGCGCTGTTCTACGGCGCGGACGGTCGCGTGGACCTGGCCCCCCAGGGGCTGCTCGGTCTCACCCTCTCCGGCTCGTTGGTCCGCGCGCAGGAGCTCGCGAGCGGCGAGCACCTGATCGGCATCGTCGGGGATCGTGGTCGAATCACCGGCCACCTGCGTCCGCCGGACGCCGGACCCATGCTCGATCCGTGGGTCGACGTCAGCCTGAGTGCCATTGGCAAGCAGGCGCGGGTCGATCCCGCCCTGGACTTCGCCCCGCCCCCCGACGGCGCGCTGCTGCTCGGGGCCGCCCTCGGCGTGTCCGTGCCCACCCGAGCCGTCGATCTCGACTTCGGCCTCGAGGCCGTGAACCTCACCAACACCCGCTACCGCGAGTACACCAGCCTGCTCCGGTACTACGCCGACATGCCCGGACGCGACGTCCGTCTGCGCGTCGGCGCAACCTTCTGATGGAGGCCTCCGTGCGTCTTGTTCTCCTTGCCGCCATGCTCGCGGCGTGCACTGACACCACCACCCCGGTCGACACCAACGAGGGCGAGCTGATCACCACCGTCGAGCTCACCTTCGCCCCGGTCGGGGGCGGCGAGGACCTCGTGTTCACGTGGGGCGACCCCGAGAACGACGGCGACCCCGCCATCGATGCGATCCAGCTCTCCGATGGCGTGGACTACACGCTCTCCGTGCGCTTCCTCGACGAGCTGGCCAGCCCTGCCGAGGACATCACCGAAGAGGTCGCCGACGAGGCCGACGAGCACCAGGTCTTCTTCACCGGCGATGCGGTGAGCGGCCCGGCGAGCAGCGCGGCGGGTGTGCTCGTGCACCGCTACGCGGACACCGACATGAACGGGCTTCCCATCGGTCTCGACAACGAGATCGACACGGACGGCACCGGTACCGGCACCCTCACGGTGACCCTGCGCCACCTGCCGCCCGAGGGCAACGCCATCGTCAAGGTCGAGGGCCTCGCCGAGACGGTCGCCAGCGAGGGCTTCGGAGGCATCGGCGGCGACAGCGACGCCAGCGTGGACTTCCCGGTCGAGGTCGTCGCGCGCTGACTAGAGGCGCTGCCCGCGGACCCAGGTGCCCGTGCATCGGGCGTCGTGATCGAAGAGCACCCAGCCCAGCGCCTCGTCCTCGGTCTCGGCCCACTCGGGCACGTCGACGGTGACGAAGTCGGCTTCGCCGCCGACTTCGAGCTTGCCGAGCTCCGGATGGCCCAGGGCCGCGGCACCGCCGGCGGTCGCCCACCACAGCAGCTCGCGCGGGTCGAGGGTGAGGCCCGTCCACAGGCCGTTGTCGTAGGCGCTCGACGCGATGCGCGGCACGCGAAAGCTACGTCCGGCAGCGATGTCGGTGCCCAGCGCCAGCGGAATGCCGCGTTCGCGGACCTTGCCGGTGGGCATGTTGCCCGAGCCGAGGAAGAAGTTGCTGTCCGGGCAGTGCGCGACCACCGCGCCCGCCGCGGCGAAGCGGTCCCACTCCGCGTCGGAGAGGTGGATGCAGTGTGCGTACACGCTGCGCTCGTGCAGCAGCCCGGCCTGCTCGTAGACCTCGAGGTAGTCGGCGGTGCCGTACATGTCGCACGCGACCTGGCACTCGATCGGGTTCTCGGAGAGGTGGGTCGTGACCCACAGACCGTGCTCCCGTGCGAGCTCCCCGCCGGCGGTCATCAGCGCCATCGACGTCGACAGCGCGAAGCGCGGGACGACCGCGACCTCGATGCGGCCGTCGCGTCCGTGCCAGCGCTCGACCAGGTCGCGAAGGGCGGGAATGGCCTGCTCGGCGGGGAACTTGAGTGCGTCGGGACAGTCGCGGTCCATGAGCACGGGGCCGGCGATGACCCGGAGACCGCGGCGCTCGACCTCGGCGTACAGCGCCTCGCAGGCGGCCGGATGCACCGAGCCGTAGACCATGGCCAGGGTCGTGCCCGCCTGGACCAGGCGATCACAGAACACCGTCGCGATCTGCGCGGCGAACGCGGGGTCCGCGAAGCGCTGCTCCTCGGGGAAGGTGCTCTTCGCGAGCCACTCGAGGAGCGGGCCCGTGGCAGCACCGACGATACGGGTCTGCGGGAAGTGCACGTGGCTGTCGACGAAGCCCGGCACCACCACGGCGGGGCGCAGGTCTTCGTCCACGTCGCGGCCATCGAACGCGGCCACTTCCACGAAGCGACCGCCGTCGACGACGACGACGGCGTCGTTCAGCCAGCGGACCTCGCTGGAGGACACGGGTGCGAGCACCCGCGCGCGGTACGTCGTCATCAGTTCGTCTGCAGGCAGCTGTCCGGGAACTTCACGCCATTCCCGTAGCCCTCGTAGATGTTCGAGATGTTGATCGAGTCGGCGAGGCTCGGCACCACGGTCGCGCCGATCAGGTCGTAGTCCGTGCCGTTGTAGGTGTAGAGCTCGACGGTGAGCTCGCCCTCGGGCACGTTCGCCGCGACCCACAGGCCATCCGCGGAGGTGTGCAGCTGGTCGCGGTTCGGGAAGCTGTCGACGAAGTAGTTGACGACCAGGCTCTCGGGGATGTTGCCGCTCGAGTCCTTGACCACGACCTGGGCGCCCTCGATCTCGGAGCCGTTGCAGTCGAACGCGGTGCCCGCGATGACGCCCTTGTCCTCGTCGATGGTCACGCCGAGGAGGCCCGGGATGAGCTGGTAGGTCACGCGAGACACGCTGTTGAGGCTGTCGTTGTGCGTGCCACCGGAGGGCACATCGTAGATCTGGTGCGCCTCGTAGGTGTCCTTGGTGTTCCCGTCGGTGGTGGTGACCCGGTAGGTCATCGCCTGGCACGAGGGAAGGTCGATGTTCAGCGTGCCATCGGAGCCCGAGGTGGCGGTGATGTCGGCGGCGCCGTCGACCGCGTCGCCGAGCCAGATCTCGACGTTCGCGTCGGCCACGGGCTCGTCTTCCTCGAAGTCGGCGACGATGCCGCCGAAGGGGTAGTCCGCGACGAGGGTGCTATCGACGGTCTGGGTGTTCCAGTCGGACCCGGGCGAGAAGCAGTCGTGCGTGCCGGTGGGGCTCACGGTCGTGTTGATGAAGTCGTCGAAGGTGACGCCGTCGTCGCCCGAGTCGGTGGTCTCGTCGGTGTTGCCGTTACCGCTGCCGCTGCAGGCGACGAGCGAGAGGATGAGCAGGGTTCCCAGCCGCATGTGTACTCCTGGAGGTCCGTCCGACCTCGATGATGCGGCATGGTACCTGGGACGACCGGGATGGGCCAACATCCTAGGGTTCGGAGGGCTGCCACGCGATGAGTTGTTCCGCCTGGGACTGCACCAATCCCGCCGTTCGGGGGCCGAGCGAGTTCGTCTCCTCGTAATGGTCGCCGTCGGGCTGGAGGATGTAGGGTGCGCCATCGTGGAGCACGAAGTCGTACTCGGGGACGATGTAGCCGACCTCGTCGTTGCCGAGACCGATGATCCAGCTGTGCTCGGCGCCGAGCACCTCCTTGAGGTAGGGACCCGCCGGCGCGGCGTCGAGATCCGGAGGTAGCGGGTTGTCCGCGGCGATCAGCTCGACCTCTGGCGAGTTCACGTGGCTGCCGTCGTAGCCGCCGATCGCGAGCTCGGGGAGGAGCTCGCCCGGCACGGTGAGCATCGACAGCGGGCCGAGCTGGATGACGTCCATCTCGGTGAGCAGCTCGGGCACGTTGTCTTCGTCGATCTGGGCGTCCGCGTCGTAGTTGTACGCTTCGCGATCGAGCACGCCGATGAGGAACATGGCCTGAAAGCCCGTGTTGTCGATCGGCAGGTACAGGCTCTGCATGCGGAAGGAGAGGGCGGGATCGGCCACGGGACTCGCGTCTTCGACGGCGTCGAGCGCCATCTCGCCGAGCAGCGAGCCCACGGTGTCGGCCTTGTCGAAGCTGCTGCTCTGGAAGGCGTTGCCGTCGGGGTCGACGACCTCGATGCGCAGTGGCGTCTGCATGCCGCCGACGGCGCCGTTGAGGAGCAGGGCGGTGCCGCCGATGCCGGGCCGGCTGTAGCTGCCCCAGGTCACGCCGTCCTCGATGGTCAGCCGCATCGCGTGCACGAAGTCCGCCGAGACCACGGTGTGCTCGCCGGCGCTGGCCTCGGGGTGGCTCGCGTAGTTCACCACCGTGGCGATGCTCTCGCCGTTGTCGGCGTCGAACTGCGCGACAGCCAGGGTCTCGTCGAGCACGAAGGGATCTCGCGTGTCGTTGTTCACGTTCCGGACGCCCTTCTCGGTGTGGTACGTCGAGATGTCGACGCTGCCGAGGGACAGGGACGCGGGCTCCAGCGCGTCCACCGCGTCGCCGACGACCTCGACCAGGCTCGCGCGGACCTGCGCGACATAGCTCGGGATGATGCCGCTCTGGTTCAGGCTCGGCCCGTAGATGCCGAGGGTGTCCGGCGAGCTGTGACTGTGCGAGGAGTGGACGATGACGTGGTCCACGTCGATGCCAGCGGCGGCGATGTCGTCGCGGACGTCGCGAACGAAGGGGTTCATCCACCCGAAGCCGTCCACGGCGACGATCGCGAGGCGGGTCTCGCCACGCTCGACGACCAGCGCTCGCGCGGACAGTCCATCGCCCTCGCCTCGCCACCCGAGGCTCGCGTCGCGGGCCCCGGTCATTGCGCGGCCCTGCTGGAAGCCGGCGATCCACACCGCCTGGAACACGCCGTCACCCTCGCCCTCGTCGGGCTGGGTGTAGCCGTCGTCGCCGGGACAGAGTCGGTCGCAGCCGCAGTCGAAGAACGTGTCGGTCGACGCTCGGTACTCGTGGTTGCCGTCGACGTCGGTCCAGGTCTCGAAGCAGGTAGGGGTCACGTCGATACGTGCGGCGCCCGCCCGCAGGTTTCCTTCGGCCGTCTCGCAACCCGCTGTTCCCGGGCAGTACAGCTCGGGGGTGAAGCCGGGGGCCTCCGGCTCGGACTTGCCACATGCGCACAGCAGGGCGAGGGCGAGGAGATCACGTCGATGCACAGGCTTTCTCCGGCTTTGTGGAGGGGACACGGCGTCCGTTTCCGGCGACTCGCGGCGAGCGATTGTACCGGGAGGAGCCGTGGGTACCCGACACGTGTGCAGCAAATGCGGCAGCGCATGTGGGGGCGGTGCTTGGCAGGGCTGTGCATCGAGCGGTACGATTCGCGCATGTCCAGTGGAGTTCCCTTCGTGAGCCGACTGCAACCTCTCCTCCTCCTCGTCTTCCCGACTGTCGCCGCCGCCCAGGAGGCGGGAGGCGCCACGCTCGACAATTCCGCTCTTTTCGGCATTGTCGGCGCCGTCCTTCTCGCGGGGGCGGGCATCCTGGTGATGTCGGCGCGCCCGAAGCAAGACGAGGGCAGCCACGCGGCGCATGCTCCGGCGCATCCGCCGGCCGCGCAGAAATCGCAGGCGCCCGCGCCGGCGCCCGCACCCGCGCCGGCTCCTGCACCCGCGCCTGCACCAGCTCCTGCACCCGCGCCTGCTCCGGCTCCCGTTGCGGCGGAACCGGCCCCGGCTCCCGAGCCCACCCCGGCGCCCGAGCCGGCCGAGAGCGATGAGTCTCGCCGCCTTCGCGAGCGCCTCGAGGCCGAGCGCAAGGCCAAGGCCGCTGCATCGTCGTACGGTGCCGAGGACGACGATGAGGACGAAGACGACATGGCCACGGTCGTGTTCCGCACCAACCCGGCGCCTTCTGACGAGAGCTAGCATGGGCCCGCGAGTGCTGATGTGCGCTCGCGTGGTGCCCACGAGTCCCTCACCGTGAGCGCACCCCGCCCCGAGCCACGCCGCGCTCAACTCGCGGCTGTGCTGTCGCTCTTCGGAGCGGGAGCGGTACTCGGGGTGGTCGCCGTCGATTCGACGCGCGGAGGCGCCCACCTCGCCCACGTCATCTCGGCTCTGGGCTCGGTGGCGTGGATTGCGGCGAGTGGCTGGGCCTACACCCTGGCGGGACAGGGCCGCATGGATCGCGCGCTCGGGCACCTGCTCGAGCTCGGACTGCTCGCGGCGATCATCGCCGCCGCCCCCGTCAGCGGTCTGGGCGTGCCGGTCGGACTGCTGTTCTGCGGGCTCGTCGTGTGGGCGACCCCAGGGGCCCGGTCGCTGGGGGCCATCAACCGCGCCTTCTTCCTCTCGGTGCTGTTCACTGTCGGGCTCGGCGCGCTGCACGCAGGCGAGGTTCGCGGGCTGATCGAACCGGCGCTCCCCACCGTGGGCATCTCGGTGGTCATCGGGCTGATCGGCGCCGCGGCGCTGGTCGTCCGGTTCCCGCACCTGCCGCTCCAGAGCCAGCTGCTGTGCGCATTGCTCGGCGTCGCGTTGTCCGCGGTGCTCGTCAACGGCGCCGTGCACCTGCAGAGCACGCAGGAGGCCTACGAAGGGCACACGATCGAGAAGCTGCGACTCGGCGCACAGACGACGTCGAGCCGGCTCGATGCCTTCCTCGAGGCCTCCACCGCGGCCCTGGAGTCGGACTCGTCCCTGCCGATCTTCGAGACGCTGCTCTCGCGGTCGCCCGAGCGGCGCACCGCGTTCAACCTCGAGCGCGCGAACCTCATCCTCCGCGACCTCGCGGTCCGCGATCCCGAGCACATCGAGTACCTGAGCCTGGTCGATCGGCGCGGCACCGTCGTCGCCGACACCCGGGCCGACGGCATCGGGCTCTCCCAGCCCGATCGCCCGTGTCTGCGGCAGGTCGTGGAGGGGGCGGCCCTCCAGGCTCCCGTCGTCGTCGAGCGCGGCGGTGCTCGGGTCATGGTGTGCGTGGGGGCCCCGGTGCGCGATGCGCGCGCCAACGTCGTCGGGGCGCTGCTCGTCGTGTACGACGCCAAGACCCTTCGGCGGCTCGTCGCGAACAGCAACGGCATCGCTGGGCACCGCTCCTTCGGCATCCTCCTCGACGCCGACCGCTACGTGCTCGTGCACGCCGAGGCCGAAGACACCACCCGCGGCGACGGCTGGTACGCGCTGCACGAGGAGCTCAAGCCGCTCCGCGACAACCCGACCCTGTCGATCCTCCAGGGCGGCCTGCACCTCGATGGCGAAGAGGCGCGCTGCGTGATCCAGCGCCTCGATCAGGTGCCGTGGGCCGTGCTGTTCTGCCAGAACGAGGCGGTGCTGCGCGCGCCTGTGCAGCACTCCCGAGGGCGGACCATCCTCGTCGCCTACGCGTCGGTCGGCCTGTGCGTGGCGCTCGCGTGGCTGCTCGGGCACATCGTGGCCCAGCCGCTCACCCACCTGACGAGTGCCGTGTCGCGCTTCCGCATGGGCGATACCCGCGCGCGCGCCGAGGTG
The DNA here is from genome assembly GCA_006226595.1 of Deltaproteobacteria bacterium. Classification (GTDB taxonomy): domain Bacteria; phylum Myxococcota_A; class UBA796; order UBA796; genus M1803. The sequence continues at coordinate 22,677 of SBGP01000075.1, read as the reverse complement.
TATGGCACCGACGAGATCGGCACCCTCGCCAAGGCGTTCAACGGCATGGCCGAGCAGGTGGGGCAGCTCGTCACCGGGCTCGAAGAACATGCGGGGCAGCTCGAGGAGGCGTTGGCCTCGGCCCGCGAGGCCCAGGAAGAGCTCACCCGCGTGAACAGCGAGGTCGAGCAGGCCCGCGACGAAGCCGAGCGCGCCAACCGCGCGAAGAGCGTGTTCCTCGCCAACATGAGCCACGAGCTGCGCACGCCGCTCAACGCGATCATCGGCTACTCCGAGCTCGTCCGCGAGGAGGCCCGCGAGAAGGGCGCGAGCTCCGTGGTCGATGACGTCGAGCGCATTCGTGGGGCCGGCACGCACCTGCTCGGCGTGATCAGCGACATCCTCGACCTGTCCAAGATCGAGGCCGGACGCATGGAGCTCGTGCTCGAGCCCATCGACGTCCGGGAGCTCGTCGACGAGCTGATCGCGACGGTCGATCCGCTCGTCCAGGAGAACGGCAACACGCTGGAGGTGCACTTCGGAGCCAGCGTCGACACGATGCACAGCGACGGTCAGAAGCTGCGGCAGTGCATGATGAACCTGCTCTCGAACGCGGCCAAGTTCACCGAGAACGGCACGATCACGCTCAAGGTGACGCAGCTCGCACTCCGCGGACGCGCGACCGTGAGCTTCTCGGTACACGACCAGGGCATCGGCATCAGCGAAGAGGCGCTCGAGCGCCTGTTCACGCCGTTTACCCAGGCCGATGCGAGCACGACCCGTCGCTTTGGCGGCACGGGCCTCGGTCTCGCGATCACCCGCCGGCTCGCCCAGATGCTGGGCGGCGACGTGCGCGCGAGCAGCTCCGAGGGCGAGGGCAGTACCTTCGTGCTCGAGGTGCCGCGCGAAGCGGATCCGGCCGAGGCCGAGGCCGCCGCGTCCACGCGTCCCGATCGCACGTGAGGCCACGCTTCGGGTGAAGCATGGCCTCGTGGTTCAGGCCGCCTTGGCGACCAGCGCGCGGAGCAGTCCGACCATCTCGTCGAGCTGGGACCCGCCCGCCTCGAGCGCGCCGCCGCTGCGGGCGAGAATGGACTCTGCCCACAGGCCCGGGGCATCCACGCCGAGCAGCATCGCGCCCTTGCTCACGCCCTCGCCGGCCGACTCGCCGGTCATGTCACGCACCTCCACGTGGGTGAGGCCCAGAAGTCGGTCGAGCCAGGTGGCCTGTACGCTGACGTCGGCGACGCGGGAGAGCGGGATGGAGCGCAGGCGGTAGCCGATGATGCCGGTGCGCACGATCACGCGCCGATCCGTCAGCCAGTAGCGATGCACGTCCACGCCCTTGAGCGCCGCCCACCAGAACACGGGCAGCAGGGGAATGGTCACCACCCCGAGCACGCCGATGGCGGTGGCCAGGATCAGCGCGCGCAGCCGGAGCACGCCCGACGGCGTGCCCTGACGGATCAAGCGCTCACCGGGAAGGAGCGCCAGCCCCGGAATGGTGGTCGTCGTCAGTGCGGCCATCGATCCTCCTCGGTGATGAGGAGAAGCTAGGCACCGATCGATACCCGACAATGAGATTCGCGAACGATTCGTCGTATTTTAGCCGGGCAGCTGGAGCTGCTCCTCGGCGAGCTGCGGCAGACCGGCTTCCTTGCGGGCGTCGTTGAACGCGACGACCGGATCGCCGCGCCATTCCTGCCACGGGTGGTAGAGGAAGCGGTTGCCGAGTCGCTCGCATACGGCGCGGGCACGCTCAGGATCGGGGTAGTTCCACAGGCTGATCGCGAACTGGGTGAGGGCGAAGACTTCGTCCCGCCCGCAGGGAGCGGCAGCGAAGCGATCCCAGGCCGCGGCGACCTCGGCCTTGGCCGGTGCGTCGTGCGACAGGGCAAGCGCGTCCTCGGTGCGGCCTTTCCAGCGCCACAGGTGCAGCAGGCGCTGGGAGTGCGCGGTGCCGATCAGCGCGTGCAGGGCGCTGCCGTCGGGCGCACTGCCGGAGATCTCGCGGGCCCGGTCGAGCATCGCCTCGAAGCTGCCGCCGTGGCGGGGCCCGGCAAGGCGCACCCGCATGCAGCGCGCCCGCCAGTGCTGTGGGTCGACGGCGACGATCTCGTCGAGCAGGCCTGCGATGCGCGCGTGATCGCGACTGTCGCCGAGGAGCAGGACCTCGGCCGCGTGTGCCTTGGCCTCGATGTCCTTGGGATCGAACTCGAGCGCGGTGTCCACGGACTCGAGCACCAGGCCCGAGCGTTCCGCGAAGTCTCTTCCGGGCGGTTCGGTGTGGTCGCCGCGCAGGTCGTAGGCGAGGTCGAGGTGTGCGTGCGCGACCGCCATCCAGCCGCCAGGGAGGTCGGGGTGGCGCTTCGCCATGTACAGCTGCGCCGTGTACCACGACACCTCACCAGGCATGCCGCCGAGGCGCAGGGCGCGGACCTGCGGTGGCAGGGTCGGGCTGAAGTACTGGTAGAAGCGTGTGTAGTCGTCGGACCACGCCGCATCGACCGCCTGGCGCATCTCGGTGGACAGCCACTTGTAGCGTCGCGACTCGCGCACCTTCTGGTGGATCCGCCAGTCCTCGAACTTCGGGTACAGGAATAGACCAAGTCCGCACAGGCCGAGCACGGCCAGTGTGATCGTCCAGCTCATCGTTCCTCCGCAACCCCAGATCAAAGGCAGGGTCAACGGAGGAGTTGTACCGTCCGCTTCGGGGGACTGTCTACCGGCCCGCGGCCTCGCACATCGCCACGATCGTGTCGAGCAGCGCGTCCCGCTCGTCCGTGGTGTCGGCGGTGAGGTTCACGTGGCCGATCTTGCGACCCGCCCGCGCCGTCTTGTCGTACAGGTGAGGCGCCACGCGAGGATCCGCGAGCAGCTCGCTCAGCGGAGGGATGCCGCCGATCGTGTTCACCATCGCCGCCGGGCGTCGCAGTGCCGTCTCCCCGAGGGGAAGCCCGGCGATCGCGCGGATGTGGTTCTCGAACTGGCAGGTCCACGCCCCGTCCTGGGTCCAGTGGCCGCTGTTGTGGACGCGAGGCGCGATCTCGTTGGCGACGAGTCCGTCCTCGGTCTCGAAGAACTCGATGGCGATCACCCCGACGTAGTCGAGCTTCTCGAGCAGTCGCCTCGCGTGGTCGCGCAGGGTCTGGGCCTTGTCCTCGGACAGGCCCGGCGCCGGGTTGATGCTGTGCCGGAGGATGCCGTCCTTGTGCACGTTCTCGCCGACGTCCCAGTACGCGAGCTCGCCCTCGGCCGTGCGCACGGCGATGACCGACAGCTCCCGGACCCAGGGCACCCAGCCCTCGGCGATGCAGGGCGAGCCCAGCTCGCGGAAGGCGGCGACCGCTTCTTCCGGGGTCGTCACCTTGAACATGCCGCGACCGTCGTAGCCGCCGGTACGCAGCTTGATCAGCGCGGGAAAGCCCACGGTGTTGCCTACGTTCCGCGCCGCGTCCTCGTCGTCGGTGAGGTCCACGAACGGTGCGGTCGGGATGCCGACGCCGTTGAGCAGCTGCTTCTCGAGCAGGCGGTCGCGGGTGGGCTTGAGGGCCTCGGGGTTCGGATGGAACGGCACGCGGGCGGCCACGCGCTCGACGGCGGCCAGGGGCACGTGCTCGACCTCGAAGGTGCACACGTCCACACTCTTCGCGAAGGCGTCGAGGGCGGCGTGATCGTCCCAGGGTCGGATCACGTTCTGGTCGGTGACCGCCGTGGCGCAGCCGCCGTCGGGGCTGAAGATCACCGGGGTCAGGCCGTTGCGGTGCGCCGCCATCGCGAGCATGCGGCCGAGCTGGCCGCCGCCGAGGATGCCGATGCGCATCACAGCTCCACGCGCGGGTCCGGGTCGTCGAGCACGGACTGCGTGCGCGCATCCCGGAACGCGACGAGGCGCTCGCGGACCGAGGCGTCGGTGGTGGCGAGCTGGGCAGCGGCGAACAGGGCGGCGTTGATCGCGCCCGCCTTGCCGATGGCCAGGGTTCCGACGGGCACGCCGCCGGGCATCTGCACGATCGAGAGCAGCGAGTCCAGGCCGTTGAGAGCCCGCGACTGCACCGGCACGCCGAGCACCGGCACCCAGGTGCGGGCGGCGAGCATGCCCGGGAGGTGCGCGGCGCCGCCGGCACCGGCGATGATCACCTTGAGGCCCTTGTCCTCGGCGGTGTCCGCGTACTCGAACAGCAGCCCCGGCGTGCGGTGGGCGCTGACGACCTTCACCTCGTAGGGAATCGCCAGCGCGTCCAGCGTCTCCGCCGCGTGCTGCATGGTGGGCCAGTCCGAGCGCGAGCCCATGACGATGCCGACAACCGGTTCGCTCATCCGTGCCTCCCAGGGCCCCGGGGGTATCGCGGGCCCGAGGAGACGCAAAGTCACGTCCCGACGCGGTGACAGGGCTGTTTCCGCCCCGTCACCGTGGCCTCAGTACAGGGTCTCGACGAGGGCCGGCGGCACGAGGATGCCGAACAGCCCCAGACACATCTCGTCGAGCGTCTCTTCGCCCAGGTACACGTCCTGCGGCTCGCTGATGCCCTGCTCGGCGAGCGCGTCGGCGACGAACGGGTTGTCCATCGAGTTGTCGAAGGTGCAGGTCATGTGGAGCTGATCGCCCTGGCTGACCACGGGAAGCTCGTCGATGGGCACGTCGAAGTCGTACGTGCGCTGCCAGTTGAAGTCCCAGGCGGGCGTGCCGAGCAGGCACTCGTCCTCCTCGCCCTGCTTCTTGAGCTGGATGGTCATGTCCGTGCCGACGTAGTGCATGTGCGTGCCGACCGAGAACAGGGGCAGGTCGAGGGGAATCGACTGCTCGTAGATCATGGTCTCGGTGTGGTTCCGCGCGCCGGCCGGGATGAAGAACTTCGGGTCGGTGTTGCCGTTGAGCTCGTCGTTCGGACCGGGCTGCAGGCCGGTGCCGTCGCCGCTCAGGCTGCCGTAGTTGCCGACGAGGGCCTGCGCGGCGGCCCACTCGGGGGTCTCGCTGCTCCAGGTGAGGTCGACGGTCGACTGGTCCTCGTGCGACTCGCCGGGGACCGGGTGGTAGTGCATCTGCACGACGATCTTGGCGCCGGCGGGAAGCGGCATGGCCGCGGTCTCGGGCGTGCGCATCGGCAGGGCGCCAGGCACCCAGGTTGCCATCAGGTAGCCATCGAGGCGAGGGTTGTTGAAGCAGGGGAAGCTGCCGTCGGGCCCGGCGAGTGCGTCGGCCTCGCCGTTGACGTCGACGAACACCAGGCCGTGGTGATCGACCCGCGGGTTGCCCGGCACGAGCTGGATGGCGTCGACCCACATGTTCTCGGTGTTGCCCGGGTCGAGCACGAAGCACTGGAACAGGTCGTGGTCGCCCTCGACGACGAAGCTGTTCTGGAACGGCAGGCTCACGCTCGGGTCCGCGATGGACGGGTCCCGCGGCGGCGGCAGCTCGGTGGCCTTGTTCGGGTTGCCCTCCGGCCGGTCGGCCTCGATCCACTCGGTGATCAGCGCGATCTCCTCGTCGGAGAGGCGCATGTCGTCCTTCCACGGGCGGGTCGGGGCGCAGTCCTCGGTCTCCTGGGCCAGGAACGGAGGCATCTGACCGCGATCGATGGCGGCGAGCATCGCGAAGGCCGCGGCGTCGGCCTGCTCGTAGGTGTCGAAGGACATGGGCGCGATGCCCCCGTCCGTGTGGCACGAGCCGCAGTTCTCGGCGACGATCGGCGCGATGTCCTGGTGCCAGGTGGGGGCGCCACCCGAGGTGCCGCACGCGGTGAGGAGAAGGGGCAAGATCAGGCGCACAGGCAGCCTCCGCATCGTGAAAACGCAAGGATGGAGCGAATGTTGTCGCCGAACCCGCAGCATGGGCCGACGGCTGTATGAAAACGTCGCAAGGGTAGCCGGTCCGAGCGCACTTTGGTAGGAAGCGCCGGCTTTTCGTGGCCCGGGGTGTGGTTCCGCTGCCTCGTCCAACGACGTGGACCCGGGGCCGAGCGCGGCATTCGTTCGCCCGCGAACCGCCCGAACGCTCCGGCTGTGCAATGCTCCGGTTCATGGCCGACAGCTCGCAGAGTCCGTTGTGGAGCGCGCTCGAATCCAGCTCTGCGGAGCTGGAGCGCATGATAGCGCGCGCCGATCAGCTCGTGTCGGGCTTGTGCATTGCGGTCGCGCTGTATGCATCCGCCGCGATCTCGCCGAGCCTGGGCCTCCCGCTGTCGCTGCTCTCGGGCCTCGCCTTCGCCTACTTTTCGGTCGCCGCGGCCATGCTGTCGCGGGGCCTGGGCTTCGCCGTGCTCCGCTGGGTGAACCCGCTGGTCGAGCTCGCGCTGCCCGGCGCCGCGCTGCTGATCACGGTGTTCGCCGAGGGCCCGGCGTATGCGCTGGGCAGCTGGGTGCCGCCGATGCTGTTCACGCTGTACATCGGTGCCGGCATCGTGCGTCTCCACGCGCCGATTCCGTTCGCGGTCGGCGTGCTCGCCGCCGCCGAGTACCTGTTCGTGTGGCTGGTGGCGATTCGCGGCGCGGTGGACCCGACGGTCACGCTGTTCTCGCCACGCGTGCAGCTGGTGCGCGCCTCGTCCCTCGTGCTGTTCGGCATCGGCAGCTCGCTCGCGGTGGTCGCCCTGCGCCGGGTCATCGATGCCGCGAACGCCGATGTCCGCAGCCAGGAGCTGTTCGGGAAGTACCGGCTGCTCGACGAGATTGCCTCGGGGGGCATGGGGCGTGTCATTCGCGCCGTGTACTGCCCGGAGGGTGGCTTCGAGCGCCCGGTCGCGGTCAAGCTCATCCATCCGCACCTTGCCGCGGACCCCGCGTTCGTGGAGCGGTTTCGCACCGAGGCCGAGCTGGCGGCGCGCCTTGCCCATCCGAACATCGCCAGCGCCCTGGACTTCGGGCGCGTCGACGACACCTTCTTCCTGGCACTCGAGTACGTGGATGGGCCGACCCTCGGCGACCTCAACAAGCATCGCTACGAGCTCGGTACCGCCCTGTCCCTGGGCATGGTCGCGTTCATCGGCCAGCAGTTGGCCTCGGGACTCCAGTATGCCCACGAGCTCGCGCTGGATCCGGACGGTCAGCCGCTTCGCGTCGTGCACCGCGATCTCTCGCCGAGCAACGTCCTGCTCGCCCGCAATGGCACCGTGAAGATCACCGACTTCGGGGTCGCGCGGGCGCTCGGCACCGAGCACTCCGCCAAGACCCACACCCTGGCGGGCAAGCCCAGCTACGTGGCGCCCGAGCAGCTCAAGGACGGGGTCATCGACCAGCGCGTCGACTTGTGGGCGCTCGGGGTCCTGTTGTGGGAGCTCGCGGCGAATCGGCGCTTGTTCGCCCGGCGAGAGGAGGCGGCCACGCTGTATGCGGTGGTCGAGGCGCCGATCCCGCCGATCTCGTCGCTGCGCGCGGACGCGGGGCCGGCGTGGGACGCGTTCTTCGAGCGCATCCTGTGCCGTGAGCCCGACGGGCGCTTTGCATCCGCCGCGGAGGTGGACGAGGCCCTGCATGCCCTCGTCGATCGCGATGCCGTGGCGACGGCCGCCGATCTGGCCGCGGTCGTGCGACGGGTCGGCGATGTCCAGGAGCTCGAGCTCGACCCCACTCGCGTGGGTTGATGGCCCGAAAATCGGGCGATCGGGCCAGAGAGCGCACTACTTGCGTGCGAAAATGCTCGCCCTTGCGAATGCGTTGCGGAGCGACGGCTCGCCGATGAGCCTATGAAGCGGGCGCGTGGGTGAATGCGTTTAATTCGTCTTGCATAAAATCGGTGCGACTGCTATGCATCGGCGGCAAGGAGTCACATGACGCGTCGCGCACGACAGGGCGATCGATGTCCGCCCGAGAAGCCGGGATTGACGCATGCCGATCGGTCGGCGTCGCTGGCGCTTTCCCGGCTCGAACGCCGCGCATCTGGCTTCGGACTCGCCGCGACCGTCGGATCGTGCGACGATGGCGCCCCCGGGGAAGCTGCATTCCCCGTACCCTCTGACTTTCTGCTCGTTGGCTAGGGCGAGTTCCGCCCCTGGAGTGCGCATGCGTTCGCTTCCCATCCTCCTCACCCTGATGCTCACGCTGCTCGCTGCGCCGTCCCAGGCTGCGGGCATCGAGGAGGCCGAGGACCAGGCCGAGACCCTGATCCTCCGCAAGCTCGCCGAGGACTCGGCCTACTTCAAGTACATCCTGGGTGAGCGTGATGCTGGACGAACCGGCGATCTCGACAAGGACACCTTCGCCAAGGAAGTCCGTCGCGCCGAGGCCATCGAGCCGGTGCTCGAGTACGTGCTCGACACTGCCCGCAGCACGCCCGAGGGTGAGCGCATCGACCTCGCCCGCGTGCGCAAGGCCTCGTCCGGCACCTACCCGAACCTCGCCGTGTACCTGAACCTCATCGGTGCGGTGCGGGCCGACGACTTCATCCGGGCCCAGCAGCTCGCGGAGCAGGTCGACCTCGAGGTCGGCTTCGGTCCGACCCAGTCCATCGAGGGCTACCGCGTCGCGCTGACCCGGCACTTCTACTACCTCAACGCCGTCGCGAACTACCACGTCCACGAGGACGAGCGCGCGGTGCAGTGGTTCGGCCAGATCGACAAGGACGCCGAGGTCAAGGACATGCGCCTGGCCCGCAAGAAGGAGATCGAGAGCCTGCGTCTCGCGTACCTCTCCGAGCGTCCGGTCGCCGTGGCCGCGTTCGCGAACCTCGACGCCAAGGACAGCGACAGCGACTGGATCGGGCTCGCGGTCGCCGACGGCGTGACCAACGATCTGATCAAGCACACCGACCTCAAGGTGGTCGAGCGTACCCGCATGGAGAGCGTGATGGAGGAGCTCTCCCTCGGTCTCATGGGCGTGGTCGACGAGAAGCACGCGGTCGAGCTCGGCAACAGCCTGCAGGCCGGGACGATGATCTACGGCAACTACAAGGCCGATGGCGAGGTGATCACGCTCACCGGCCGCCTCGTGCACGTCGAGTCCGGCGCCATCCTGCAGTCCGCGGTGGTCAAGACGGACGCCGACCACCTGTTCCAGGGCACGCGAGAGCTGACCACCGAGATCATGGGTGACGCCGGCCTGATGACCGCGGTCCAGAAGATGAAGATCGCCGGTGCCCGCGCGCCGAGCGACTCCGCGGTTCGCGCGGTCGCCAAGGCTCGCCTCGCGGCGGCTTCCTCGCCAGATGCGGCCAAGGAGCTGTTCGAGGAGGCGATGGCCGCCGACCCCGAGTACGCCAACGCCCACGAGGCGCTGCGCCTGCAGTTCGCCGACGTGGCCGCGAAGGTCGCGGTGCTCCCGTTCCGCAACACCACGGCCAGGGCCGAGGACGCGTGGCTCTCCGATGGTCTCGCAGAGCTGCTCGGCCGCGACCTGCCGGTCCTCGGCTTCGCGACCGTCGAGCGCGCGGAGATGCGCAAGGTGCTCACCTACCAGCTCGCGATGATGGGGGCCGAGGAGGCCGCCGGAACCGAGCTGATGGAAGAGGGAGCCGTCGATCTGGCGGCGATGGGCCAGCAGATGTCCGCCAACTTCCTGGTGCTCGGCGGCTTCCAGCACCTCGACAACGACCTCAAGCTCTCGGTCCGCTTCGTGGACGTGGGCAGCGGCGAGGTCCTGTACACCGCCGGCGCCGACGGCCCGATGAACAAGTACGGCGACGTGGTCAACGAGGTCATCGCCGAGCTCGCCGACGCGGTGGGCCGCGACCTCGACGCCGACACCATGCGCGAGCTCACGAAGGGCAAGCCGACCCTCGAGGAGTTCGAGAAGTTCATGCGCTCCGAGATCGCCAAGGACGCGCTGACCGCCGACGAGGCGCGGGCCGAGGCCGAGAAGGACCGGCTGGCCCAGAACGCCGAGGAGCGCGAGGCCCTCGAGAAGGAGATCGGCGAGCGCATCGCCCAGGCCTCCGCGAAGCAGCGCACCCGCCGCATGGTCGGTGCGGGTGCGGCGGTCGCCGGGCTCGGTGCCGCGGGCTTCGGGCTGTACGCCGGTGCCGTCGATCGCCAGAAGGCCGGTGAGTACACGGCCCTCGCCCAGAATGCCGTGCGCCAGGCGGATGCCGATGCCGCGCTTGCCGAGGCGACGACCTTCCACAAGCGCGCGAACACCTACCAGGCCGTCGGCGTGGGTGGTGTCGGCCTCGCTGTCATCGGCACCGGACTCATGGCCTTCGGTGGCAAGGTGAAGCCGAACCTCGAGGGCCTCGACCTCGGCAAGGCCAGCGCGAGCCTCGATGTCACCCCCACGCTCGGCGGCGCCCACGCCAAGCTGGAGCTTCGCTTCTAAGATGCGCTGGTCGTGGTTGCCCTTTGTCCTGGCCGCGTGCGTGGAGGCCCCGCAGATCGAGGGCGCCGCGCAGGATCGGCTCATCGAGGCGGCGGCGCCGACCCTCGGCTTCACCTGCGCGGAGGCGGGGCTGGAGCTGTCGTGGTCGGTCTCGGCGCAGCCACTGGTGGCCCGCTACGTCGTGGAGATCCAGGGACAGGGCGCGTCGACCGCGATCGACCTCGGCTTCGAGGGCAGTGGCAGCCAGGTGCTGTCCACCGCGATGGCCGCGGCGTGTGCGCCATGCGAGGCGCGGGTCGTCGCCTATGACGGGGACGGCAACCCCACCGATGCGCTGGTCACCGAGTCCTTCGACGCGGATGAGGACGGAGATGGCGTCGCCACCGACACCTGCGGGGGCACGGACTGCGACGACACCGACGACACCGTGTACCCGGGTGCCGCCGAGACCTGCGACGGCGTGGACAACGACTGCAACGACGTCGTCGACGACCTCGAGGGGGCGCCGCTCGCCGCCAACCAGCAGGGCGTGTGTGCGGGTGCGCTCAAGCAGTGCGACGGCAACGGCGGATGGACCGAGCCCGACTACACGCGGATCGCCGGCTACGAGGCCGACGAGGCGACCTGTGACGGCGACGACAACGACTGCGACGGGCAGACCGACGAGGCGCTGTCCGCGCCGCTCGCCGACAACCAGAACGGCGTGTGCGCGGGAGCCGCGAAGGTCTGCGATGGCAGCGGGGGCTGGGTCGAGCCCGACTACACGACCGTCGCCGACTTCGAGGCCGTCGAGGCGACCTGTGATGGCCTGAACAACGACTGCGACGCCGATACCGACGAGGCGCTGTCCGCGCCGCTTGCCGACGTGCAGCAGGGCGTGTGCGCGGGTGCCGAGAAGGTCTGCGACGGCGGCAACGGCTGGATCGAGCCCGACTACGGGACCGTCGCCGACTACGAAGCCACCGAGGCGAGCTGCGATGGCCTCGACAACGACTGCGACGGCGGCGAGGACAACGGCCTCACCGCGCCGTCGGCCACGCTCGACCAGGGCGTGTGCGCCGGTCAGGTGCAGTGGTGCGACGGCACCAACGGCTGGCAGGACCCCGACTACACGCAGATCGCGACCTACGAGGCGTCCGAGGCCACCTGCGATGGTCTCGACAACGACTGCAACGGCGTCGACGACGACCTCGCCAGCGCCCCGCTCGCCGATCTCCAGGACGGCGTGTGCGAGGGAGCCCGCAAGGTCTGCGACGGGAGCGGTGGTTTCGTCGAGCCCGACTACACGGCGATCGAGAACTACGCGGTGGTCGAGACCGGGTGCGACACGCTCGACAACGACTGCGATGCCGCCGTCGACGAGGACGCGGGCACGCCGCCGCTCGCCGACAAGCAGCTCGGCGTGTGCCGCAATGCCGTGAAGGTCTGCGACCCGGTCAACGGCGGGTGGATGGAGCCCGACTACAGCGAGCACAACGCGCTGTACGGCGCCGAGGACTGCGACGGCTACGACAACGACTGTGACGGCGAGTGGGACGAGTTCCTACCCGAGGAGCTCCCGCTCGCTTCGAACCAGGACGGCGTGTGCGCGGGAAGCACGCTCGTGTGCAACCTCGACCAGGGCATCTGGGTCGAGCCCGACCTCACCGAGCTCGCCGGATTCGAGCCCACCGAGGCCTCCTGCGACAGCCTCGACAACGACTGTGACGGCACGGACGACAACATCCTCGAAGAAGACCTCTCGGGGACGAGCACGGTGGAGTGCTGGGGCGAGTACGTGCGCCAGCGTCCAGAGCTGGTCGACGAGGGCCCGTGGAAGGCCGTGTACGGCGACGCCCAGACCCACGGCGACGACATGCACGGCTGCGCGCTCGCGATGGACGACACCCTCCACTGCTGGGGCGCGAACAACCATGGCCGGCTCGGCGACGGCCTCGAGGACACGCTGTGGGAGCGGCGGTGGATTGCGCCCGTGGCCGGTGGCTTGACGTTCGCGACGGTCGAGATGGGGAACGAGGCCGCATGCGGTCTTACCCTCACCGGCGAGCTCTACTGTTGGGGTGACTGGAACTCCTCTGGGTACCCGATCCCTCCCCAGGACAGCGGCGTTCCCGTCCGCGTGGGCAACGCGACGTGGAGCAAGCTCGATGCGACCGGCGACCATGCGTGTGTGATCGACGCGGATGGCGTGCTCGCCTGCTTTGGCGTCAACAGCCACGGCCAGCTCGGCTTTGCGACCGAGGACAGCAGCTACGAGGCCGAGCCCGTGGTCGTGCTCGACACCGAGCGGTGGATCGACGTGGGCGTGATGTGGCTTGCGACCTGCGGGCTGCGCGACGACAACACGCTGTGGTGCTGGGGCTTCTCGGACTCGGGACGCACCGGCCTCGACGTTCCGCCCTCCTCGGGCCAACGGACTCCCGTGCCCAACCAGATCGCCCATCCCACGGGCGGGACCTGGACCCAGCTGGCTACTGGGCCCGACCACGGGTGCGCCCTCGACAGCGATGGTGCCGCCTGGTGCTGGGGCTCACGGAGCTACGGCAAGCTCGGAGACGGCAGCGACGTGGGCTACGCCTTCCAGGCCGTGCGCGCGGGCACCCAGACCTTCGCGCGCATCGAGTCCGAGGAAGAGGGCGCTTGCGGCCTCACGGACGCGGGAGATCTCTACTGCTGGGGTGAGGGCCGCAACACCGAGAGCAACGGACTCGGGGTCACGGCGGATGCCTGGTCGCCCGAGCTCGTGCTCTCCGACGTGAGCGACTTCGGGCTCGGGGCTTACGCGAGCTACGCCGTCGACTCCAATGGGGCCCTGTGGGCGTGGGGTGAGTGGGACGAGCCCGGCACTGGCCCGGGTATGGACCGGCCCACAGTGCGCACCTCAGCGAACGTCAAGCGTATCGCCTCGGGCTACGACCACACGTGCTTCATCGACGACGGTGACGCGCTGTGGTGCATGGGCGCCAACCGCTACGGGCAGCTGGGCACGGGCACGATCACCCTCGACTCCGGCGACTTTCCGCAGTCGGCCTCGGAGCCGGTGATGGTCATGGCCGGCCCCGTGCTCGACGTGGATGCCAGCCTCTACTACACCTGCGCGCTCGACGGCGATGGCCATCGCTGGTGCTGGGGACGAAACAGCAATGGCCAGGTCGGCAATGGCACGACGCAGCCCGTGTACGAGCCGTGGGAAGACACCTCCGAGGTGTTCACCGAGATCGCCATCGGGCACCGTCACGGCTGTGGCATTCGCGTCTCGGACGGCCGCATCGCGTGCTGGGGCTACAACCAGGCGGGTCCCACCGTGGCCGTCGGGACCGAGCCCACGCCGACCGTGTGGACCCAGCTGCACGCCGGCGACGACTTCACCTGCGCCGTGGACGACGCGGGAGAGGCCATGTGTTGGGGAGAGGGCGCCTCACGCCGACTCGGCACCGGGAGCACCACGGACCTCACCTACGACCAGGCCCTCGCGAATGGCGGCATCCTCGAGTCCGGGCCCTGGGCCGACCTCGGCGTCGCCGGCAACAAGGGCTGCGGCGTCAAGGAGGACGGCACCCTGTGGTGCTGGCCGTGGACCGGCGACTACGGCGTGCACCAGCTGTTTCCCGAGCGGACGTGGACGGAGATCGAGGTCTCCCGCGATGCGTACCGGTTCTGTGCGCTCAGCGAGGACGGATCGCCCTACTGCTTCGGGGAGGCTTCCCAGCGCTACTGGGAGTTCGGCCCGTACACCGAGTTCGACAAGTGGAGCTACTACGACGAGATGCAGCGCATCGACGGCTTCGGCTGGACGCACCTCTCCCTCGAGTACTCGGCGACCTGCGGCGTCCGCGCCGCCCTCATCCCCGGAACCTGTGAGTAGACGATGTTGACGACCCTCCTGGCGCTTCTCGCCACCCCGGCCTTCGCCCAGGACGCGCCGCTTCGCGTCGTCGTAGTCCCCAAGGTCACCGCCGACGGCAACACCCGCGACGCGGGCCCGCTCGAGGCATGGGTCCACGGCGCACTCAAGGACGCCGGTCACCGTGTGGTCGACCTCGACGCCTCGCTACAGGCCCAGGCCTTCGCGCTCTCCGACGCGGTCGCTGCGGGCCAGGTGCCCGAGGCGCTGTCCGTGCTCAACGCCGATGCCGCGTGGGCCGTGCAGCTCTCGTGCGAGAAGGACACCGCGGGCCACAGCCAGGCGATGGGCCTGACCTGGTACTGCACGATGACCCGCAAGGTCGTGCGCATCTCCCAGGGAGACACCGCCTACGCCGAGACCGCAGAGTGGAACGACGTGTTCGGCACGAACCCCGGCCAGGCGCTGTTCGGCGGCAACGTGAAGAAGCGCGCTCCCGGCGTGCTCGCCGCGGACATCACCGCGTGGTCCAAGGAGTTCGCGCCGGACGGCCCGTGGGATGCCGACCTCAAGATCAGCGGGCTCACCGAGCGCAGCCAGGCCACCGCGCTCGCTGCGCTGCTCGGGGAGCTTCCCGGGGTCGAGAGCGCACGCATGGCGACGTTCAACACGACGCTCTCGCAGTTCCTGCTCCACGGTCAGGGCGCCGCCGCTCTCGCGGACCTGCCCGACATGATCGAGTCCGACGGCGGGCTGGGCCTGCGCGTGACCCACGTGAGCGATCGGCTGATCCACGCCGAGGTCGACCTCGGTCGCGTGCACCGCCGCAAGGTCGGGGTGCAGGTCGAGCTTCCCAAGGCGGCGCCGAAGAGCGAGGCGGCGCTGGTCGCGGAGCGGGGCCCGTCCATCGTGCGCGCCGCCATGGGCAACCTGCGCTGGCTCGAGGTCGCGGACGTGTCCAAGGACGCCCCCGAGGCCGCGCCGTGGTTCGCGAAGGTGAGCCTCGCTCAGGCCGAAGGCAGCTGGCTCGTCACCGCGTCGCTCGTCGGAGACGACGGTGAGCTGCTCGCCGCGACCGGCCGGGACAGCGATCCGCTCGTCGCGCTCGATGCGGCGGTTCGCGGACTCGACGAGTCCTTCCTCGCCGCCGCCGCCGACCCGAGCAAGCGCCTCGGTCTCGGACTGCCCGAGGACCTCGGCGACGGGCTGATGCAGAAGACCGTGCGCATCGAGGCCGCCGAGCTCTCCCCGCTGTTCCCGGCGCGGGCCCGGGAGGCCAAGGAGCTCGGACTCGGGCGCCTGACCGTGATCAACGCAGGCACCGATCCGCTCACCGACGTGAGCATCGCGATCGAGGTCGACGGCCAGGTGCTCGCGTCGCGCGAGATGTCCGACCTCGAGGCCGATGCCTCCGGCGAGGTGGCGCTACGCCTCGACAACCTGCCGAGCGTCGACCCGAATGCCGCACACACCCTGCCGCTGGTCGCGACGGTGTCGTACAAGCAGGGCGGTCGCTATGGACGGAGCCGGGCGTACAGCAGCCTCGTCGTCCACCGCCTGAACACGCTGGACTGGAACAACACCGCGTCGGTGGCCGCCTTCGTCGACCCGGCGGACTCGGCGGTGCGCGACCTCGCGACGGCAGCGCTCGGCGGGGACCTGCCCGAGGCGCCGACGCGCTCGATCGGACGGGCCGCCGCGATTCACGCCCGCGTGTGGGGCGACCCGCTGCGCTACGTGCCGGACCCGGTGCAGACCTCGTTCGCGGACAGCATCGACGAGGTGCAGCACCCGCGGCAGACCCTGTCGCGCCTGTCCGGCGACTGCGACGATCTCACGGTGCTCCTCGCGTCGTTGTACGAGTCGGTGGGCCTGTCCACGGTGATCCTCACCACGCCCGGTCACGTGCTGCTCGGCGTCGACAGCGGCTTGCGGGCTGGGGGTGAGGTGCTCGTCGGGCTCCCGAGCGAGCGCTTCGTGCAGGTGGACGGCGCGCTGTTCGTGCCCGTCGAGGCCACCGCGCTCACGGCGGACTTTGCGAGCGCCTGGGAGAAGGGCGCCGAGCTCGTGGCCAAGGCCGAGAGCTTCGAGGCCCTGCGCGTGCGCGAGGCGTGGCGCGACTACCCGGCCGTGTCGGTGACCGCCGGCGAGCCCAAGGTGACCGTGCGCGACATCGACCTGGCACCGGTGTTCGCCAAGCTGCCCGCGCTCGACGTGCCCAAGCCGCCGAAGACGGCTCCTCCGCTCGCGGGAGGTGCGCTGTCGTGGGCCTCCGGATCGCGGAACAAGGGCCTGCAGATCAGTGCCGAGGCCTGCGAGCAAGGCGTGGGCGAGGCTTGCTTCAACCTCGCGGTCATGCTCATGGCCACCGCGGCGCCCGAGGACGAGGCCCAGATCCAGGAGCAGCTCGAGACGGCGCTGACCCTGCTTCCCCGCGACGCGATGGAGATGCTCCTCGACCAGTGGGGTGGGGGACGGGCCGACGAGCAGGGCTCCGACGAGGCCAGTGCCGAGGCCGAGACCCGCCGTCGTCTCGAGGCGGTGCTCCAGAAGGCGCGCGACAAGCAGGAGCAGCTCGAAGAGCAGGGCGTGACCGACGTGCCCATCGAGACGAGCGCGATGGCCGGCCGCCGTGGTGCCCCCGCCACCGAAGAAGAGGCGCTGGCGCCCATGTTCTTCTACTCCCGCATTGGCGAGTAGCTGGACCATGACGTGAGTCCGGGCGTGAATCGCGGCGTGTGGCTCGGGGCCGTCCTTGGCCTCGTGCTTGCCCTGTTCGGCGTGCCGCGGCCGGTGGAGCGCGCGTTGCTCGACCAGCTCCAGGTGGGGCGCAGCCAGGCCGAGCCCGCCGTCGTGCTCGTCGAGCTCGACGCGCGTACGACCGAGGCCCATGGCTGGCCGATTCCCCCGGACATCTACGCCGCGGCGGTGATGCGCCTCCTGGATGCGGGCGCGGAGGGCATGGGCTTCGACGTGGTGTTCGCGAGCCGAACCGGCGGTGCCGGGTCCGACGAGCTCTTCGGACTGATCGCCGCGGAGGCAGGCGTCGTGGGTGCGGGGCTGCGGCTCGAGCGTGCCGAGGCCGGCGTGGCGCCGCCGCCTACCGTCGGTCCCGCGGAGTGCGGCAACCGCGACCCGCGCATGTACATGCAGCCGCTGCGCAGGGGCCTCGAGGGTGTGAAGGTCGCGCACGTGGTGGCGCCTCCGGACGTGGATGGCGTCCATCGACGCATCGAGGCGTGCCTTCCCGTCCACGATGGCTGCGTACCCGACCTCGGTGCGGCCGTCGCCGGGGTCCGCGAGTGTGGCGAGGTCCTGGTGCCGATGTCGCGGGCGCGGGAGGACTTCCCCCGGATCTCGCTGTACGAGCTGATCGAGGCCGACGACGCCCGCCTGAAGGCACTGGTCGACGGCCGCTACGTGCTCTTCGGCCCGACGGATCGCAGCCTCGGCGACTACGGCGCGCTGGCCTCGGCCAAGGACGACCCGCTGATGGTGCTGCACGCGAACCGGCTACAGGCGCTGGTCGAGGGCCGTCGCGTCTTGGTCGCGTCGTGGGCGAGCTGTGTGGGCATGGGCGGGCTGATTGCCGTGGGTCTGCTGTTCATCGGCCGTCGCAATCCGCGCGGCTGGCTCGGCCTCACTGTCGGGCTCCCGCTGGTCGCGACGGCAGGCTCCGTCGGCGCGTTCGTGCTCGCCGACGTGTGGGTGATGCCTCTCACCCTCGCGCTGCCGCCGGCCATCGCGGCGCTCGGCGGCTTCCTCGACGATGGCGCGCGCGAGCTGCGCATGCGCCAGATGGTGGAGCAGGCCTTCGGCACCTACGTCTCACCGGACGTGCTCTCGTGGCTGCAGGCGACCCAGGGCGCCGCGCTCGACGCGAGTGCCGCCGAGGAGCGGGTGATCGCGGTGCTGTTCTCCGATGTCGTCGGCTACACCGCGCTCTCCGAGCGTCTCGGTGCCGAGGGCGTGGTCAGCAGCCTGCGGCTGTACCTCGGTGCGATGGTGCCGGTGATCCAGAAGCACGGCGGCTACCTCGACAAGATCAACGGTGATGGACTGATGGTGCTGTTCGGCGCGCCCGGTCAGCTCGACGATCCCGCGGCCTCGGCGGTGGCCTGCGCGCGCGAGATGCTCGACGAGGTCGAGAAGATGCAGTCTGCGTGGCAGGCGAAGACGGGTGCGGACCTGCAGATCCGCGTGGGCGTCGCGACCGGACCGGCGATCGTCGGCAACCTGGGCGCCGAGGGGCATGTCGAGTACACCGCGATCGGACCCACGGTGAACCTGGCGGCGCGGCTCGAGTCCGCAGCGCCCAAGGGCGGCCTGCTGGTGTGCGACGCGACCCACGAGGCCCTCGGGCGACCGCCGAGCGAGCGAGTGACCCGGTCGCTCAAGGGCTTTGGCGACGAGGTCCCCGCGCACGTGCTGTAGATCGCGCGGACGGCCTTCGGGCTCTGGCACAATGCCGAGCATGGAGGTGTGCTTGGTGGTGTGGCTGCTGGGACTGGCGCTGGCGATGGAGCCGGTGGTGCCCGCGGGGCTCGATGTGCCGGCTGGATGGGTGCCGAGCGACGTCGGCTGTCGCCGCATGCTCACCTGTGGCGGCGAGGGTGTGCCGGCGCCCCGACCCGAGTCGGTCGCGCGGCTGCGACCCTGGGGCGCCCTCGGCGTGGCCTCCACCGCGGTGCTCGCGAGCAGCGTGCCGATGGCCACCGTGGACCTCGCTCCCGCCCTCGGCCTCGCGTCTGCGGGCTCCCTGCTCGGATGGACCGCCGTGATCGGCCAGAGCACGACCCTGCGCAGGCAGGGCTATGCGCCCAATCCGCTGTTCCTCGCCACTGGCGCCATCGCGGGAGGCGTAGGACTCGCGGCGCGCGGAGGCGTCGGCATCGGGCTGTTGAGCTACGCGGCGGTGAGCCCGTTTCTGCAGCTGGCGACGAACGCGCTGCACGTGCGCCGGGAGCGCTTCGGTCCGCGCGCGCGCTTCTTCCGGGTCAGCCGCGCCGGTCGGTGAGCTTGCGCGCCTCGGCGTGGAGCCGGGCCGCGGCTTGTCGCCGCTCCTCGATCGTCGAGTGCGACGGAGCAGACGCGCGCACGAACGCCGCGAGGGCCTCGACCTGTTCGCTCTCCTCGTACACGACGTCGTGGAGGATGGCGCCATCCACGTCGAACAGCACGAGCTCACCGTGTTCGGCGGTGGCCCAGCCGATGGACTCGAGCGGCCAGCGCTCGTCGGCGATGTGCAGGATGCCGCCATCGACGCGGGCCGAGGCGGTGAAGGAGGGCGGCACGCTTCGAAGCCACAGGGCGGTGGCGAGCAGCGTGAGGCCGCCGAGCGCGAGGCTGGCCCATGCAGCGTCGTACTCGGGGACGAGCAAGGCGCTGAACCCGGCTACGCCCAGCGAGCCCGCGAGCAGGCTGGCGATGCCTGCGCGTTGGAGGGTGCGGTCAGGTGGCCGCAGCTCCCACGCGACCTCGGCCATCAGTGACCGTGGCCCTCGTGGTCTTCGTACACGAGGTGCTCGAGACCTTCCTGGTCGATGCCGCCAACCCAGTGGGCGTGCACGTTGCCCTCGGCGTCGATGACGAAGGTCGTCGGAAGGCTGCGAACGGCGTAGGGCGCGCTGGCGCGGCCGTCCTTGTCGTGGAGGATGGCGTAGGTCGCGCCGAGGCGCTCGGCCATGGTCTTCACAGCCCGCGTGCTCGCGCGCTCGTCGACGCTGATACCGACAACCTGCACGTCGGGGTGGGCCTTCGCGAAGCGCTCGATCTCGGGGATCTCGGCACGGCATGGACCGCACCACGTGGCCCAGAAGTTCACGACGACGGGCTGGCCGGCCTGAGCAGAGAGCTTCCACTCGCCGAGGGCGTCGTCGACGAGGACGATGTCCGGCGCGTTGCCACCGCTCACCGGGGGCTTCGCGGACATCAGGTTCCAGCCGACAAACACGACGGCGACGATCACGGCGGCGAGCAGCCAGTCCTTGATCATGCCGACGACGAGCGCACGATCCATCAGCGAACGACCACGACCGGGGCCTTGGCGAGGCGGACCACCCGCTCGGCGACGGAGCCGATGAGCATGTGCTTCAGCCCGCTGCGTCCGTGGGTCGACACCGCGATGAGCTCGTGGCCGCCCTTCTCGGCAGCCTCGCAGATCACGTCGGCGGCAGGGCCCTCTTCGAGGATCAGCTCGCCGCGATTCGCCTCGGGCAGGGCCGCTTGAAGCTCGGCCAGCTTCTTCTGGGCGAAGGTTCGCTCCTGCTCGATCAGCGCATCGACCAGCTCGCGGGCCGATGGAAGGCCCACGGAGGCGGAGGGGCGGCCGACGAGCACGTGCAGCAGGTCGATCTGCGTGTCGGCGCCCGCGAGGCGCACGGCGTAGTCGATGGTGCGAGCGGTCAGTTCGCCGAAGTCGACGGCCACGAGGATGCGGTTGGACAGCGGGGCCTCCCTGTTCACGGTCGTCTAACCCGAATCCTCGGCCGCGCGTTCGCCGCGGCGGCAAGATCAGGCGGCGGCGGCGCGAACCGAGAAGTGCTCGTTCCGAAGCACGTCGCTCGCGTGCAGGCTGCCGTCGGACTCGCGGTGGAACGCGAAGTCCTCGATGTGGTGATCGCGCTCGAGCAGCTGGAGGCCCAGGTACAGGGCGCGCTCGATGCTGTCGGACTCGACGGTCAGCGGGCCCTCCATCGAGGACTCGACGGTGTAGCGGCAGAAGCTCTGGAGAAGGATGGGGTGCGGGGCGGTCATGGCACTTCCTATGTGCCCACCAGACGCGCGATCGTCCGTCAGCGTTCGACCAGCGTTGTCGCGGTGTGTCATCGGCCGTGTGCGCGCGTCGCATGCCGAGATGTGTGACATGTGTCCATTTGGCGGAAGACGGCTTGCGTCCGGGATTCCGACGCGCGATGAGTGGCGGATGCACACGCTCCTCGCCTTCGTCCTCGCCACCCAGGTCGTCGAGACCCCGGACCAACCGTGGGCCCTCGAGACCGTCGTCCAGCTCCAGACCGAGGAGGGCCCCCTCGAGGTTCGCCTTCCCGGTGGGCAGCTCGGCGACCTGAGGGTGGACGTGTCCCACACGCCGCGCCTCGTCGAGGGCGGGCGCTATCAGCTCGACGTGGTCGAGCACGAGGGTGTGCTCCGCGTGGCCGAGTCCGTGCCCATGGGAGGCGTGGTCGCGCCGCCCTACGAGCTGGCCGGCGTCTCGTGGGGCAGCGGCACCGTGCCCGTCGACTTCTTCCTCAACGCCGAGATCTGGCCGTCGTCCTACGACCGCGCCGGTCTCGAGGCGGCCTACACCGAGGTGCTGCGCATCTGGAACCGCGACGGGCGCGCGCGGGTCGAGCTCGTGTACGGCGGGCTCACCAGCAACAGCAGCTACGGCGGTGGCTCCGACGGCAGCAACACCACCAAGTACGAGTCGTCGACGTGGGGCAGCACCCTCGCCGTGAGCGTGCGCACCGTCGTCGGCTCCGAGATCCGCGACTGCGACATTCGCTTCTACGGCAGCAACACCTACGGTGCGATCGACTGGAGCCTCGACCCGAACGGCGCGCCGAGCGGCGGCAACGCCTTCCGCCACACGCTCGTCCACGAGCAGGGGCACTGCCTGGGCATCAGCCACTCGAACCTCGAAGACGCGCTGATGTACGCCTACGCGCCGTCCGAGCAGGGGCCGGAGTCCTGGCAGCTCCACGCGGACGACGTCGCCGCGCTTCAGGCGATCTACGGCGTCGCCACCCCGGTCCTCGCGGTGTCGGAGGTGTCGTTCACCCCGAGCGAGCTGGTGGTGTCCGTTGCCAACTCCGGAGACTGGACGGCCTTCGACATCACTGGTGCGGTCAGCCTGACCGGCGACTTCTCCGGTGGTGAGGCGACGCTGGGTGACCTCGTCGACGGCAGCTCCGCGGAGCTCGTGTTCCCGCTCACCGGTGAGCTGTGCGGCAGCAGCACTGGCAGCGTGGCGGTGACGGACGTGCACGGCACGGCCGCGTCGCTGGACCTCGACCACAGCGTCGACTGCGACACCGTCGACCCAGGCGACGACCCGGACAACCCCGGCACGGGTGGCGAGGCGGTGGGCTGCGGCTGTGCGAGCACCTCCCCGATCGGTGGGTGGTGGCTCCTGCCGTTGGTGGCCGTGGCTCGGCGGCGATCAGTCGCGCGAGGGTAAGGGCGCTCCGCGCACGAAGACGATGGGCTCGCCGTTCGCGTAGGTCTCGCGCAGAAAGGCCAGCGCATCCGCCTCGGGGGGCACGACGGTGAGTCGCCAGCCCTCGGGAACGGCCTCGAGCGAGGCGAGCGGCTCGGTGAGGACGTAGTCGTCGTCGATCACGATGGCGAGCTGGTCCGTGGCGAGCAGGGGCGCGTCGACGCCGACGACGAGGTCGAGACGCTCGGGGTGCGGGTGCTGGAGCAGCACCGTTCCCGCCGCGCAGCGGTAGCGGTCCAGCCAGCGGCTCGGCTGGGCGCGGCCGGCGTGTTCCTGGCCGAGTAGTCGCACCGTCCATCCCAGCGCGGTCAGCGCGCCAATGGCCTGCTCGATGCGGTCGTCGAGCACATCCACGGCGACGCACTCGCCGGCGAGGGCGCGGGTGATC
>SBGP01000048.1 GCA_006226595.1 Deltaproteobacteria bacterium | reverse complement strand
CGGGGCCGCGGGTGCCGGCGTGTCGACCTTCGGGGCGGGGGCCTCGGTCTTCGGGGCCTCGGTCTTCGGGGCTTCCGGGGGCGGCGCATCGGTGGGCGCGTCCTCGGTCGCAGGCTTCGCGTCGTCCTCGGGCGCGGCCTCGCCCTCAGCCGCCGGCGCCGGCGCCTCGGTCTTCGCCGCTGCGCTCATGTCGCGCATGGGCCAGGCCGGTGGGTCGTTGGGCTGCGGAAGCTCCGAGGGGCCGCCGCATCCGAGGAGCGTGAGCAGGAGGATGGTCATGCGCGCATCCTACCTTGCGGCGAGGCGCTCCTCGGCCGCCGACAACACCAGGGCCTCCAAGAGTAGCAGCCGCCACTCGGACGGTTCGCTCCCGTCCGCTGCTGGAGCCGCCCACAGACCCGCCTCACCGCCTTCGCTCCGCAGCAGCACTCGGCTCACCAGCCCGCGGCATCCCGGGCGCTGGTGGACGCACGCCGTCTCGCACTGCGCAAGTGCTTCGGGCTCGACCGGACACCAGCCCTGCGCGCACCGCAGCGCGGCGTACACCTCGAGACCCCGCTCGCGCGCGCGGTCGAGGACCCAGGGAACCCAGGCGGGGTCGAGGGGCATGGCATCTAGCGGGGAGAGGGAAGGATCCATCCGCGGGACTCCAGGGTGTCGAGGGGCAGGGTGAGGTCCAGCGTCGGGTCGATGAGCCTCGCTGCCGGTCGGTCGTACACGCTCGCCCAGGCATCGGCGTACACGTGGTCGGCGCCGTGGCTCGCCGCATCGGCGAGGCGCGCGTAGGTGATGACGGCGTCCTCGGTCGGGGGCGCGCCGCACGCGACGGGCAGAAGGGGCAGTGGAAGCCGGCGGGCCATGGGGCTCCTTATTGAAAATGAAAATCATTTTCAGAATGTCTCTCTACGAGTCCGGACTTCGGCCGTCAAGCGCGAACTTCGATGTCAGGTCGATCCGCGGGGAAGGAGCCGGCTTACCGCGCAGCCTGCAGACCCAGCCGAGCCGCGTGGAGGTGATCCCAGTGCACGACGGAGACGACGAGCTCGCAGGGCTCCGGAGTTGGGCCCTCGCCCGCTCGCTGCACGACGCACTCGGCATAGGGCGTGTCGGGAGCAAAGCCTGGTTGCCAGGACCAGCGGTCGTCGCGCCACTGTCCGCGCAGCTCCACCCGTGCAGGCTCCGCCTCGGTGGCACAGGCGTACGCGGCGAGCGTCCACGCCTGTCGCCAGCCCTCGGCCGTTGCGGAGCGGCGACTCCCCAGGCCCGCGATCACCTCGTCGCGGTTGTCGACGTGGGTGGCGCACCGCGGGTCATCCGCGGCAGCGCAGTGCCAGGCGACGACATCGTCGTAGCGCGCGGCCCAGCTCTCCGCGCGCTCCGGGTCCGCCCAGCGCAGGGCCTGGTCGAGTCCGAGGGCGGTGACCTCGAGCTCGGCGGCGGCGTCGGGATCGCGGTCGAGGCGAGCCTCGAGGGCGTCGAGGTCCCTCTCGGTGAGTGCGGTGTCGCCATCCAGCCCGATCAGGCGTTCCACCGCCTGCCCGGCGACCACGGGGTCGGCGGTGTGGTGGAGCATGTCCCGCGCGAGCGACACGGCTTCGGCCTGGTCCCTCGGGTCGAAGCCGCCGGCACCGCGACCGGTGACCCGCTGGGACACGGCGTCGAGCGCGTACAGGCGCGCGTACTCGGCCGCGGGATGGTTGGGGTGCTCGGCGATGAGCGCGTCGGTCAGCCCGAGCAGCTCGTCGACCTCGGGAGCGCCGGCGAGCCAGGCATCGGTCGCGTGAAAGCTCGCGCCTCTCGCCTCGCGCTGGGCCCGTGCACGCTCGGCGCGGTCGAGCAGTGCGGCCCGTCGCTCGACCTCCAGTGCGAGCACCGCGTCCCACGGGTGCTCCAGCGACACGTCCTCGGTTCCGAAGCCGGCCTCCAGGGCCTGCTCGACCCAGGTCTGCTCGTCGAGCTCGCCGGCGATGACCTGTTCGTAGGCCTCGGCGACCGGATGGTCGAAGGTCTCGGGCTGCGGCCACCAGCGGGCCGGGTCGAAGGCAGGAGGGGCCATGAGCACGGGCACGCCGCGGGACGGATCGCGGACCTGCACCGTGATCAGGTGCTGGGGAAGGGCATCGTCGGCCTCGTGTGCACGCGACTCGTCGTCGCGATCTTGGGCCTTCGCGCGCAGACGCGCGGCTGCCGCCGGCCAGCTCTCCTCGGAAGTGGCGGACTCGTTGGTCGCCGGAGTCGAACCCATCCACGCGAGCAAGCCCACCAACACGAGGCCCGCCACCCAGACCTTTCGCATGCGCCCTCCCGTGAACCGGGACAGCGCTGATGCGCACGGGTTCCCGCTACTTGATGCGGTGGCCGCCCATCTCGTTGTTGAAGATCCAGGCCACGACCTCGCCGATCTCGAACTCGGTCGGGAGGTACGAGCGAATCGAGGCCGCCGCGGAGCCGGCGTCGCGGAGCAGGATGCGCTCCTCGACCATCTTCGACACGCGGTCACGCCAGGCGCGCATGTTCGCGGGGCGGAGGTCGATCCAGCCCTTCTGGGCCCACTTCTCGACCTGAGCCGTGTCGTCGAGGCTCACCGTGGTGCTGTGACCGGTGACCTCGGGCACGTTCACCCGGGGCCCGCGGAGCAGGGACTTGCCGTCGGCCGCCAGGATCGGGATGCCGATGGACGGCGCGATGTGGCGCACCGCGCTGTTCTCGAGCGCCTTGGTGAGCGCCTTCGACATCGCCTTCGGGTCGCGGGGGGTGCCGTTGTCCTCGAGGATGCCGCGCAGGCTCTCGAAGGACTCCTTGAGCAGCTGGGCCTCGAACAGGAGCTTGGAGAGCTCCGGCGGACCGAGCTTGCCGAGGGCGATGGACGGCAGGTCCGCCTGCTGCTCGGCGTGCTTGAGGTCGGAGAGAGCCACGGAGCGCACCAGACCGGCCTTGTACGACGGGTTGAGCACCGCGCCGTCGAGGGCGGAGAGCACGTCCTGACCGGTGTTCGCGCCGCGGATCTCGAGGGTGACGATGCGGGCGATCTCTTCGGGCGTGATGTACTCCATCTGCCCGAGCGCGGTGATCGCCGCGAACTCGCCGCGGGTGAACACGCCGTTCTCGCCGGTGTCGACGACGCTCACGACGAGCTCGCCGGCGGCCTCGTAGCCCTTCTCCTCGTCGCGGAGGTCGAAGTCGCCCGCGATCTTCTGGACCTTGGGCTGGAACAGGCTCGTGTTGCCGTGCTTGTCGGAGACGGACATCGTCCGCACCGCGCGGTAGCCGATCATTGCCGCGGGCTTCACTTCCTTGACGATGGGGGAGTTCGGCGTGCGCGCGAGCAGGAACAGCAGGCCAGTGTGCCCGAAGGCGGCCTCGGTCTTCGCGAGCAGCACGCGAGACGGCTTGTCCTCGCTGTGGGTGTACGGGATGTTCAGGCCCATGCCGCCGGTGCCGGTGGTCCCGACCTTCACGTACACGCGGGTGCCGTATTCGGTGGTTGCGCGATGCAGGAAGCGGACGTGGCGGATGAGCTGCGGCACCGACTGCGAGAGCAGGAAGTGCTCGAGGTCCTCGACGCCCTCCTTGGGGTAGGAGTCGCCCTGGAGTCGCTCGAGCACCTTGTTCGCGCCGACGAACACGTTCTGGTACGACAGGCCGGTGGCCGTGTTCACGCAGTCGACGACGACCTCGGGGCGGTGCAGGCGGATCATGCCGACGAGGTGGTTCTTCTTGTACGCGACGTCGAAGTCGCCGTAGAGCTCCTCGATGAGCTTGCGGCGCATCTTGGCGTCGCCGAGCACCTGGTCGCGGGGCGTGCTCGCGATGTCGGACTGCACGAAGAGGTTGCCCCAGGCGGGCACGAAGGCGACGGCGTCCCCGAACTCGTTCTCGAGGATGGTGCACGCGTCGCGGGCCTCCCGCTCCTTGAGCGAGGCGACCACGATGCGGCGCGGCTCGAGCTGCATCGCGATCTGCCGGCACACCTGCAGGCCGACGAGGCCGGCACCGCCGAGAACGAGGAAGTCGTGGAACATGGGGGGTCTCCCTGCTGGGCCAAGGTCTGGAGGGCGGGCACTTTAACAGGGGACCGCCGAGCGTGGACTCGTCCCCCGAAAGGCGCGGTGGAGGGGCGAAAAGCGGCGAACGACGCCGGCGGTTCCCGTCGCGATCGGTCGCGCGGCGGCCTGGATCAGGCGAGCAGCGAGTGCCAGGCGAGCAGCGGCATCTTGAGCAGCGACGGCTCGTAGTCCATCGCCGCCATGCGCGTGAGCACCTGGTTCTTGCGACGGTGGTCGAAGAACCACGGCAGCTTGAGCATGGGCATGAAAGGCCCGTACACCACGGACTTCTGCGGCTTCGAGAACATGAACGCGTTGTGCACGTGGCCGGTCCCGGAGCCGATGTCCTCGGGCGTGTGCCCGGGGTGCGCGCCCCACGTGGTCTCGCTCAGCGCGTAGCCGAGGCCCGCCCAGTGGTTGACGACGATGCTGCCGTAGCGGAGCTCGTCGAGTGCCTCCTGGAAGGCCTGCTCGCTGGCCGGGTCGCGCCGCGTCCGGTCGTGGACGATGACGGAGCAGCACAGGGTGCCCCACACCTTCTCGTTCACGAACTCGACCGCCGCCGGCAGGAAGTCGGTCGCGGACTTGCCGGGGATGGCGACCTCGGAGAGCACGCCGCAGAAGGGCTCCATCGAGAAGGAGAGGTGATCGCCCTCGGGCTCGAGACCGCTGATCAGCGTCCACGGCACCACCTGCTCGTTCGGCTCGGGTCCCAGACGCTCGGCGTCGGGGTAGGCCTCGCAGAAACGCTGCCAGCGCCCGCGGGCGCCCGGGTAGTACGCCTTGCGCGGGGGCGCCTCCTCGGAGAGCACCTTGCGCAGCGCGTCCATGAACGCGTCGCGCTGGTCCCAGTCCTTCGGGGTCACGAGCAGCTTGCCCGCGGCGCAGTTGAAGGAGGCGTTGTGCACGATCATGCTCGCCACGTTGCGCGCGTGGAAGAGGATGTCGCTTTCGGACCACGGTCCGGGCACCAGCAGGATCGGGCTGATGTTGCCCAGCTCGGCGCTGACCGGGGTCTCGTTGGCCTTCTCGCCCTTGGCCTTGCGCTCGTCCTGGCCCGGGTTCGGGCCCCACACGATGGCGTCGTAGGTCTTGTCGCTACCGGTGATGTGGATCTCGTCGACGTCGCGGTGCTTGCAGAGCAGGTCGCCGATCTCGAGGCCGCCGTACACGAACTCGAGCACGCCGCGCTCGACCAGCGGCGCCATGGCGCGCTCGAACACCGGGCCGAGGTACTCGTTGACCGGGTTCATCTTCACGATGCACACGGTCTTCTCGGTGAACAGCTTGTACAGCGCGTCGAGCGGTGGGATCGAGCTGATGTTGCCGGCGCCGAGCACGAGGCACACGCGTCCGCCGTGGGTCGCCTTGGGATACTCGACCGCCGTGTGGGCCTCGAGGTTGTCGGCGGTCACGCCCGGCTGCATCCACACCTCGGCGGAGAAGCCGGTGAACAGCAGCTGATCGAGCACCGAGTTCGGGAAGACCTTGGCGACGAGGCGCCCGTCGGGACGGGTGGTGAACCGATCCTTGCCGAGGCCCACGCTTCCCGTGTCCCGCAGGCGCACGAGCACTTCGTCGAGCAGGCGCAGGCCGCGAATCGTCGCGACGGGGCCATCGCCCACGGCCTCGGCCCACTCCTCGCTGCCGTGGTCGCCGCCCTTGGCACGGCCAACGGCTTCGGCCCACGGTTCGAGCTGGTCCTGGACCGCATCGCGCACGGCCTTCACGAGGTCGATGCGCTCCTGGATCGACGCCGCGGCCCAGCCGGCGGCGGCCTCGCGAATGCGGGCGAGCTTGGTCTCGGCGACCTCGGCCGGGGTGGCGGGAATCGACGCGGGGGGCTCGGGAAATGGCAGCGCCATCGGCAAACTCCGTCGAGGCGCTGGGCGCCTGGGCTGCCGACCTAGATACCGCGTTTTGGGCGACCACGCCGGTGGAAGCGCGGCGTGTCCTGGCTTGGGCATCGCGGCCGGATATCAGAGGGCGATGCGCGTGGAACTCCCCGGACTACACCTCGATGCGGTGAGCGTCGCCGGTCTCGAGACCTGCATCGAGGTCCCGACCTGGAAGCTGTGCTTCGACATCGGTCGCTGTCCGCCTTCGGCCCCTCGCTGGCCGACGGTCCTGTTCACGCATGCCCACCTCGATCACATGGGTGGCGTGGCGAACCACTGCGCGACGCGGTCGATGATGGGCATGTCGCCCCCGCACTACGCGATGCCGGCGCGCAACGTGGCTGCCTTCGGCGATCTCCTCGACGCCTGGCGCCGACTCGATGGATCCGCGCTCGCGTGCACGGTGCAGGGGGTGCGCCCTGGCGACGAGGTGAAGCTCGGGCAGGGGCGTCTGGCTCGTGCCTTTCAGGCCTACCACCGCGTGCCCACCGTGGGCTGGGCGCTGATCGAGCAGCGGCGAAAGCTGCTCCCCGAGCTCGTCGGTCAGCCGGGTTCGGCGATTGCGGCTCGCCGCAAGCAGGGCCTCCCCATCGACACGGCCGAGGAGCACGTCGAGCTCGTGTTCTGCGGGGACACGACCATCGAGGTCGTCGACCGTGAGGCGATGGTGCGCGAAGCCCGCGTGCTCGTCATCGAAGCGACCTTCCTCGACGAGCGCGTGGACGTCGCGGCGACGCGCAGCAAGGGGCACATCCACCTCGACGAGATCCTCGAGCGGGCGGACCTGTTCGAGAACGAGTGGATCGTGCTCAACCACCCGTCGATTCGCTACTCGCCGGGCGAGCTCGCGGCGATCTGCAAGCGGCGGCTGCCCGCGGTGCTTCGGGATCGCGTGGTGCCGCTCGTGCCCGGACCACCGTGGTCGTCGCAGACGCGCTGAGCACGAAGCCCCGCGTCCCTCGAGGGGAGCGCGGGGCTCGAAGTTGCGCGGAATCGCGCTACGCGAGCGTGATGTACCGCTGCATGGGCTCGTACTTGCCGCGCACGGAGTCGGCGTAGAGCTGCTGCAGGCGCTGGGTGATCGGTCCCGGGGCGGTCTGGCCGTTGTGGCCGATCATCACGCGGTCCACGCTGCGAATCGGGGTGACCTCCGCGGCGGTGCCGACCATCCACGCCTCGTCCGCGACGTAGAACGCGTCGCGAGCGAACAGACGCGTCGAGCTCGGGATGCCCTCCATCTCGAGCAGCTCGAGCATGGTGGCGCGGGTGATGCCGGGAAGGATGTTGATCGCCGGGGGCGTCATCACCTTGCCGTTGCGGGCGACGAACACGTTCTCGCCCGTACCCTCGGCCACGAAGCCGTTCTGGTCGAGCATCAGCGCCTCGTCGAAGCCATCGTCGTTGGCCTCCCAGCGCGCCATGATGCTGTTCACGTAGTGGCCGACGACCTTGGCCCGCTGCATCAGCGAGTTCGGGTGGTTGCGGATGAAGGTCGAGGTGCGCAGGCGCACGCCGTTCTTCAGGCCGTCCTCACCGAGGTACGCACCCCACTCCCACGCGGCGATCACCACGTGGAGCGGGTTGTTGCGCGCGCCGAGGCCCATGCTGCCCTTGCCCATGAAGGCGAGGGGACGCAGGTAGGCGGACGTGAACCCGTTCTTCTGGAGCGTCTGCTTGCAGGCGTCCACGAGGTCGTCCATCGACCACGGGCACTCGATCCGCATCATCTTCAGGCTGTCGAGGAAGCGCTCGAGGTGCTCCTCCAGCCGCCAGATGCCCGGACGGCCGTCGGGCTGCTCGTAGGCACGGATGCCCTCGAAGGCGCCGAGGCCGTAATGGAGCGTGTGCGAGAGCACGTGCACGTTGGCGTCGTCGAACGGCACGAACTTGCCGTCGAACCAGATGTACTGGGACTCGATGCCCATTACTTCTCCTCGGGGGTGGTGTCGTCGCCGGCGGGCTCGGCCTCCTCGGCGGGTGCCGGGGTGGTCGGCTCGAGACGCTCGAGCTCGTTGCCCTCGCGGTCGAGGACGACCACCGGTAGCCCGACGGAGAGCACCTCGTCCATGACCGCCGCGCGATCGCCCACGACGAACCACGCCAGCCGGTTCGGATCGATGGCCTTCTTCAGCGCGGTGTTCGCGGACTCGGTCGTCACGGCGTCGATGCCGGCGAGGTACTTCGCGGTCCAGTCCGCGGGCAGGCCGTAGCGCTGCACCTCGACCTGCTCGGCGAGCAGCGCCCCGGTCGTCTCGAAGCCGGCCGGGTAGCCGTTCCTCACCGACGACTTCATGTACGCGACCTCGTCGTCGGTCAGCGGCTTGTCGCCGAGGGCCTCGGTGATCAGGCGGCTGACCTCGGTCAGGGTGCCGGCGGTGGCGTCGGTGCGGACGCTCGTCGACATGCCCCAGAAGCCGTTGCCATGCGGGTAGTAGGTGAAGGTACGGGCGCCGTAGGTCCAGCCCTTCTCCTCGCGGAGCAGCATGTTCACGCGGGCCACGAAGGCGCCGCCGAACGCGCGGTTCGCGATGTCGAGGTCGAAGTAGTCCTCGTCGAGGCGGGTACCGATCGGCACCAGCGTGCGGACCACGGACTGCGACGCGCCGGGCTCGTCGACGAAGTAGACCGTCGCCGCCTCGAAGGGCGTGGACTTGGGCTCGGGACGGGTGGTCTCGACCGCGACGTTCCACTGGCCGAGGCGCGCGTCGAGCGCCTTGACTACGGCCTCGGGATCGACGTCGCCACCGACGAGGATGCGCGCGTTGCCAGGGCCCACGTACTTCTCGTAGAAGGCCTTCATGTCGGCGGGGGTCAGCGAGCCAACCGACTCGGCGTCCGCGGCGCGGCCCCGGTAGTCGTCGCCGTACGCGACCCGGTAGTGCAGGCGCAGGGCCACGCTGTTCGGGTCCGCGTCCTGGGCTTCGAGATCGGCGACCATCTTCTTCTGGAGGACCTTCCAGTCCTCTTCGGGGAAGGTGGGCTCGAGGAGCACCGTGGTCCAGATGTCGAGGATCTGCTCGAGGTTCTTGGACAGGCCGGCCGCGCCCACGGAGGCGCCGTCGAGGCTCGCGCTGGAGCCCACGAAGCCACCGATCTGGCGCAGCTTCTTGCTGAGGGCCGCGGCGTCCATGTCGCCAGCGCCCTCGTCGAGCAGGTCGAACGTCGCCTCGGCGAGGCCTTCCTTGCCCTCGGGGTCCGCGAAGCTACCGACGTCGAACACCATCTGCACGTCGAACAGCGGCACTTCGTGGTTCTCGACCACGTACACGGGCATGCCGTTCGCGAGCTGGAGCGACGAGGGCTTGGGCACCTCGAAGGTCTTGCCTTCCAGCGGTTCGGGGAAGGTACGGGCCGGATCCACCGCCTCGGCGGCGGGGGTCTCGACCTCGGTGTCCTTCGGGCAGCCGGTGAGGGCGATGGCAGCGATCAGGGTCAGGGTCAGCGGGCGCATCACTTGCCCTCCTCGTCGGCCGGCTTGTCGCTCTCGGGCCAGATGTGCAGGACCACACGCTCCCCGCCGAGGGTCTGCTTGCCAGCGGAGACCACGTCCTTGGGAGTCAGGGGCAGGTAGCGGGCGAGGTCCTTGCCGATGTAGCCAGGGTCGCCCGTGTGGAAGTTGTAGCCGTTGAGCAGGTCGCCCTTTCCGCCGATGGTGCGGATGCGCTGGTAGAAGCCGACCTCGAACTGGGACTTGGCGGCGGCGACCTCTTCGTCGGTCGGCGGGTTGTCGCCGAGCACGTCGGCGATCACCGCGTCCGCGGCGGCGAGCACCTCGTCCGTGGTGTGGCCCTTGGCGGCGGTGCCGCTGATCATCCAGAAGGACTCGAGACCCCGGCTCACCTGGCCGACGCTGATCTCCTTGGCGATCTGATCCTCGAGCACGAGCTTCTTGTAGAGCCGGCTGTCCTGGCCGTCCGAGAGGACGGAGGAGAGGATGTCGAGCGCGGCGTCGCCCTCGGCGTAGATCTTGGGGGACGCGTAGGCCGCCCAGAACTTCTGCTCGGGCACCTTCTGGAACTGGCGGATCTCGGCGGCCTTCACCGTGGTGGTGGTGGGCTCGAGCTGCACCGGGTCCGGGCCGCGCGGGATGTCGCCGAAGTAGAACTCGACGAGCTCCTTGGCCTTGGCGCTGTCGAAGTCACCGGCGATCACCAGCGACGCGTTCTGCGGGCCGTACCAGGTCTCGAAGAACGCCTTCACGTCCTCGAGCTTCGCGGCCTGCAGGTCCTCGTGGGAGCCGATGGTCGGGTGATGGTAGGGGTGCCCCTCGGGGTACACCGCCGCCGTCAGGTCCTTCCAGGCCTCGCCGTAGGGGGTGATCTCGTAGCGCTGACGGCGCTCGTTGCGCACCACCTCGCGCTGGTTGTCGAGGCGGTCCTGATCGAGGACGGGCAGGAGCCAGCCCATGCGATCGCTCTCGAGGAACAGCGCCAGGGGCAGGTACTCGGCGGGAACCTGCTCGTAGTAGTTGGTGCGGTCCACGTTCGTGGAACCGTTGACCTCGCCGCCGACCTCGGAGAGGGGCGTGAAGTACTCGCCATTCGCGTGCTCGGATCCCTGGAACATCAGGTGCTCGAACAGGTGCGCGAAGCCGGTCAGACCCGGCTTCTCGTCCTTGGAACCGACGTGGTACCAGACGTTGACGTACACGATGGGCGTGGAGTTGTCGGGGGCGAGGATGACGTCGAGGCCATTCTCGAGCTCGTACTTTTCGTACGGGATCTCGAGAGTGGGCTCGTCCGCCAGCGCCAACCCGGCCAGCAGGGCGAGAAGTACGGGCAAGGGACCTCCAGAAGGGGCGGCATCCTAACAGCAGGCGAGGATGCCCTCACCAGGGCATGTGCCGGCGAGTTGCTCACCCCAGTTAATGCACTCGCGCGACAACGCGGGTCGCATGATCTAAAGTCCATGCGAACTGTCTCGGAGGGCCCGTTGCGCCTCGTCTCGATCACCGTGTCCCTTGCTGCGCTCACCGGCTGCATCAACGGAAACTGGACCACCACGACCACGTTGGACGGCAGCTGCACCGAGGAGGCCACGCGCGACTTCTTCCTGGATCTCGACGGGGACGGCTGGGGTGAGCCCTTCGTCACCGTGGGTACCACCCGCGAGGTCGCGCGGTCCGCGCGCGCGTGCACCCCCGCCCAGGCGGTCACCGAGCTCGCTCAGACCTATCCCGACCTCACGATCACGGTCGCCGACAACAACCGCGACTGTGTCGACGACGAGTCGCTGGATCCTCGTGCCGCGGAAATCACTGGCCGCATCGGGTCGATCTGCCCGGACCAGCTGGTTCCGAGCGACACCGACATCTTCTTCACCCCGTTCTCCGAGGGTGGCCGCGAGATGATCGTCGTCCACGACGACTCCGACGCCGCCACCCCGATCGTCTGGGGCGATCTGGCGGCCGATGCTTGTGGCCCCTACGGCTGGGGCGGCGGCACCTTCGCCCCGATCGCGGGGGGCAACGGCGACGAGGTCGAGGCGGCGGGCTCGCTGCTCACCCTCGTCGGATCGCCAGGCCCGACGCTCACCGCCCTCCGCGACGCGCTGTCCGAGTCGGGTGTGTTCAGTTCTGCGGGTAACGGCGAGTGGGCCGGCTACGTCGGCGTCGTCAGCTACGAGATGGCCGGCCAGGCCGCCCCCGGCTCCGGTGAGTCCGGCTGGTGGTGGGAGAGCTGGACCGACGAGGGCCTGACGTACACCAAGGTCGAGGACGTGGACGCGACGGGTCTCGGCGAGTGCAACGGCGCGCTGCCCGATGCGACCGAGTACAACCGGCTCGCGCTGGTTCGCCAGGACACGACCTGGTGTCTGGGACTGCCGTCCGACGTCGAGCGCGCGGGTAGCGTCGACTACGAGTCGCGCATGGGTCACTTCGTGTGCGAGCGCCAGATCCCGAACGCGGCGGACTGGGCTGGCACCTCGGACTGGAACCTGGGCGGCTAGGCGGGTCGTGACAGCCGACTGACGCCATCCGGCGTTGGTTGGCACGCGGATCCGCTTCGGCAAGGGCTCTGGCCCCGAAAGATCTGCAACGGAATGCGGCGGCGCGTTGTGGCGGCACCGCCGGCATCATACGAGGCCGACCTTATGACCCGGAGTCTGAGTGTCGAACTCGTCCACGCGCAGC
The DNA here is from genome assembly GCA_006226595.1 of Deltaproteobacteria bacterium. Lineage (GTDB taxonomy): Bacteria > Myxococcota_A > UBA796 > UBA796 > M1803. The sequence goes on along the minus strand of SBGP01000048.1, from coordinate 110,141 downwards.
CTCGCAGTCTTCGCGACTGGCCTGACCGCAGTGACCTACGTCCTGCTGGTCTTCGGTAGTGCCGTGCGCGTTCACGGCGCGGGCTTGGCTTGTCCCGACTGGCCGCTGTGCTTCGGCGAGGTCGTCCCTGCGTTCGACTTCCAGGTCTACATGGAGTTCGGTCACCGGGTGCTCGCGGGCCTCGTGTCCCTCGGCTTCCTGGGCATGACCTTCCGCATCCTGCGCGACGAGCGTCTTCGTGCCCGCATGTGGCCGCTGTCGCTGCTCGCCGCGGTCGCGCTCGGTTCCCAGGTGGTGCTCGGTGGACTCACGGTCCTCGAGCTGCTCGCCGAGTGGACCGTCGCCAGCCATCTCGTCACCGGCAACACCTTCTGCCTGCTGCTGCTCGTCCACGCGCTGACCCTCTGGGACATCGAGCGCGGACCCGAGCGTGCGCCGGTGAGCGTCGCGCAGCGCGGCGTCGCCGGTCTCCTGCTCCTGCTGGTCCCGGCGCAGCTCGTGCTCGGTGGCCTCGTTGCCGCCAGCCATGCGGGCCTCGCCTGCGGGACGTGGCCGGGCTGCAACGGTGACGTCTGGTTCCCGACCTTCGAGGGACTCATCGGCCTGCAGGTCACCCATCGCATCGTCGCGTACACGCTGCTCGGCGCCGGGTTGCTCAACCTGGCCGTGCAGGGCGTGCGCGGTCGCGCGGGCAAGGCTGCGGTGCTCGTGTTTGCCGCCATCCTGGTCCAGGCCAGCATCGGCGTGGCGAACGTGCTGCTCCGCATGCCGGTCGAGGTCACGCTCGCGCACAGCGCTGGCGCCGCCGCCATCGTGCTCTCCACGACCTGGCTCCACTTCGAGCTGTGGCGGGCCCCGCTGGCGCAGACCAGCACCAACTCCGCGTCTTCGCCGGTCGACGCCATCGCCGTGGAGGGCCGATGAGCTCGGTTCCCGAGACTCTCGAGCTCGCGCCGGAGCGCAGCTTCCGCGACACGCTCCGTCTGTACGTGGACATCACCCGTCCGCGCGTCATGGCGCTCGTGCTGTTCACGGGCCTGCCCGCGCTCGGCATGAGCGAGGCTGGTTTCCCGAGCCTGACGCGCATGTTCTGGGTCCTCGTGGGCACCGCCTTCGCCGGCGGCGCCTCGTCGGCGCTCAACGCCTACTGGGAGCGCGAGGCAGACGCGAAGATGGCACGCACGCGCCGTCGCCCGCTGCCCGCGGCCTCCGTGCTGCCGCACATCGTCCTCGCCTACGGCGCGATCCTTACCGTGCTCTCCACCGCGATCCTGTGGTGGATTGGCGGTGGCCTCGCGGCGGCGGTCGGCCTCGGCACGATCGTGTTCTACGTCGGCGTCTACACCATGTGGCTCAAGCCGCGCACCCCGCAGAACATCGTCATCGGTGGTGCTGCCGGTGGTACCGCGCCGCTCATCGCCTCGGCGGCTGCCGAAGGCGGGATCAGCCTCGGCGCGTGGCTGCTGTTCCTGATCATCTTCCTGTGGACGCCCCCGCACTTCTGGGCGATCGCGATCTACCGGAAGAAGGAGTACGCCGCGGCCGACTTCCCGATGATGCCCAACGTCATCGGTGACCAGCCCACCCGCTGGCGTTCGCTCGGCTACACCCTCGCCCTGTTTGCCGTGTCCATGATGCCCTGGTGGCTCGGGATCCTCGGCAGCGTGTACGGCGTCGGTGCCTTCGCCGCGAATCTCTACTTCCTCTGGCTCGTCGTGAAGTCCCTGGTCGACCAGGACCCGCAGACCGATTGGGCCGTTTTCAAGGGCTCGGTCAAGCACCTTGCCCTCGTCTTCCTCGCGATGCTGTTCGACCTCTTCGCGATGGGAGCCGCCTGATGCTCTTCTCCACCTTGCCTCGTACCTGGCGCACGCATAGACGAGCCTCCGCCCTTCCCGTGATTCCGGGGGAGGGGACGGTGGCTCGCGCGACGCCGGGCCGACAGGAGCCCCGACCGATGAAGGTGAAGTCCACTCTGGCCGTCCTTGGGGTGGCCACGTCCCTGCTCGTGGGCGGTTCCGGCTGCGAGCACCCCAGCAAGGCGCTCGCCACCGTGACCAGCAACGCCGCCGAGGCAGATGGCAAGACGGTCTACGTCGAGTACTGCCAGCAGTGCCACGGCGTCGACGGCGAAGGCCACCAGGGCGTTGGCGCCCCGTCCATCGCCGGCCTGCCCGCCTGGTATGTCGACCGTCAGGTCCACAAGTTCCAGAGCGGCGTCCGGGGTACCCACTTCGACGACATCATGGGCATGAAGATGCGTCCGATGTCGCTCGCGCTCACCAACGATGGCCAGATCAGCCGCGTTGCCGAGCACGTCTCCCAGATGAAGCCGGTCGCGAACGCCAGCGTTCTCGACGGTGACGTCGCCAAGGGCAAGACCGCGTACGCCACCTGTGCCGCCTGCCACCAGGCCGACGGCAAGGGCAACGAGGCGCTCAACGCGCCTCCGATCGCCCATGTGGACGACTGGTACGCCCTGACCCAGCTCAAGAACTTCAAGGACGGCGTCCGCGGGGCTCACCCCGATGACGTCGAGGGCGCCCAGATGGCTCCCATGGCCAAGACGCTCGCTGACGAGCAGGCCATGAAGGATGTCATCGCTTACGTCCGCAGCCTCAAGTAGCCACCTCTCGCTCCGGAGTACCGCCAATGGCCGCGGAAGAGAGTCCTGATACCGTCCTCCGTAAGATCTTCATCATCACGATCGTGATGTCGATCATGTTCTTCGGAGCGGCGACGGTGATCGCCCAGTTCATGACGGAGAACGTCCCATGATCGAGCGTCTCATCCAGCCCGTCAGCACGTTTGCTGGCGACATCGACCAGCTGTTCTTCGGCATCCACATGGTCGTGGGCTTCTGGTTCTTCCTCGTTCAGGGGATGTTCTTCTACCTGCTGTTCCGGTACCGCTACCGGGAGGGCGTGCCGACCACGTACGTGACCGGCAAGGAGAAGCACCTCAAGAAGTGGATCAACATCCCGCACATCCTGATCATCCTCTGCGATGTGGGCGTGATCTTCTTCGCGGTGCAGACCTGGTACAACGTGAAGCAGAACCTGCCCGAGGCCGATGCGACGATCCGCATCGTGTCGCAGCAGTGGGCGTGGAGCTTCGTGCATCCCGGTGAGGATGGCGAGCTCGGCACCGACGACGACATCAAGACCGTCGACGAGCTGCACGTGCAGGAAGGCATGACCTACCACTTCCAGCTCGAGAGCCGCGACGTCCTGCACAGCTTCAGCGTGCCGGTGTTCCGCCTCAAGCAGGACGCGGTCCCGGGTCGCGTGATCACCGGATGGTTCGAGCCCATGCACACGGGCGTGTACGACATCCAGTGCGCCGAGATGTGCGGCATCGGTCACGGCATCATGGGTGCTCGCATCCATATCGAGAGCGCCGAGGACCACGCTGCCTGGATCGCCTCCAAGAAGGGCACCTGATCCGTTGATCGCCACTTTCCAGTACCGACTCCTGCCTGCCGCCGCCGAGTGGCGCGGAGTCGTGCCTGACCCGCGGACCACGTCCGCACAAGAGGAACGTCATGTCTGAGCCCGCCAGCACGCACCATGCCCATGGTCACGGCGCCCACGACGACCATCACCACGAAGAGAACTTCTTCCTGAAGTACTTCTGGTCCACCGACCACAAGGTCATCGGCATGCAGTACCTGCTGACGGGCATGTTCATGGCCCTGTTCGGCGGGTTCTTCCCCTACGTGTTCCGCATGCAGCTCGCCTTCCCGGGCATCAGCGTGCCGTTCTACGGGGTGGTGTCGCCGACCGAGTACAACGCTCTGGTCACGAACCACGGCACCGTGATGATCTTCTGGGTTGCCATGCCCGTGCTCATCGCGGCCTTCGGCAACTACCTCATCCCGCTGATGATCGGCGCGGATGACATGGTGTTCCCGCGCCTGAACCGCCTGTCCTACCAGGTGTTCGCGGTCTCCGTGGTCGTCATCATCGCGAGCTTCCTGGTCCCGCAGGGCGGCTTCGGTGGCGCGTGGACGGCCTACCCGCCGCTCTCCGCGAACCCCGACTACAACCTCACGCCCTGGGGCTCGACGCTGTGGCTCGTCGCCGTGGCCCTCGAGTTCATCGCGTTCCTCATCGGCGGTATCAACTTCATCACGACCGCGATGAACAGCCGTGCCCCCGGCATGCGCTGGAGCGATGTCCCGATGGTCGTGTGGATGATCTGCATCGCCAGCATCCTGTTCATGGCCTCCGTCGGTCCGCTCATGGCTGGCGCGGTCATGCTCGCCTTCGACCAGAACCTCGGCACCCACTTCTTCGACCCGAAGGCCGGTGGTGACCCGATCCTCTGGCAGCACCTCTTCTGGTTCTTCGGCCACCCCGAGGTGTACGTCGTGCTCCTCCCGGCCACCGGCATCGTCGCCGAGGTCATCACGACCTTCAGCCGCAAGAAGCTCTTCGGCTACAAGACGATCCTGTACACGGCCATCGGTACCGGCGTGCTGTCCTTCTTCGTCTGGGCGCACCACCAGTTCATCGCGGGCATCGACCCCCGCATGGCGAACGTGTTCACGGTGACCACCGTGCTCATCTCCATCCCGATTGCGGAGATGATGTTCCTGTTCATCGCGACGCTCTACGGCGGCTCCATCCGCTTCAAGACGCCGATGCTCTGGGCCCTCTCGTTCATCGCGCTGTTCATGATCGGCGGCGTCACCGGCATCCCGCTCGGTGCTTCCGGCTCCGACATCTACCTGCACGACAGCTACTACGTCATCGCGCACTTCCACTACACCTTCTTCCCCATCGCCATCATCGGCAGCTTCACCGCGCTGACCTACTGGTTCCCGAAGATGTTCGGGCGGATGATGAACGAGACCCTGGGTCAGGTGCACTTCTGGATCACCGCGATTGCCGTGAACGGCATCTTCATCCCGCTGTTCGTGCTCGGTGCCGCCGGCCAGCATCGCCGCATCTACAACTACAACCACTTCGCGCAGCTCTCGACGCCCGACCTCCAGGCTCTCCGCATCCTGGCGACCGTGTCGCTCGTCATCCTGCTGCTCGCGCAGTTCCTCTTCCTGTTCAACTTCTTCTACAGCATGTTCTTCGGCGAGAAGGCTTCGAAGAACCCGTGGAAGGGCTGCACGCTGGAGTGGACGACCGAGTCGCCCCCGGGCCACGGCAACTGGCCTGCGGACCAGCTCCCGACCGTGTACCGCGGCCCGTACGAGTACGGTGTCGAGGGTCGCGACGAGGACTACTGGCCCCAGAACGTGCCGAACTAGGCCTCGGCGGGCGCCGCTGGCGCCCCCGAGTTTCCCCCTGCATCACTTCTCACCGCACAGGCTGAACCCATGCACGGCAAGCCCATCGCGAACACTCGCTCGGCCACGGGCATCCCCACCGCAAAGCTCGCGGTCTACTGGCTCATCGGGTCGGAGATCGTCATCTTCGGTGGCGTCCTGATCTCCTACCTGATGCACCGCCTCGGCCACCCCGAGTGGGCCTACGACGCGGCGCACACGCAGACCTGGATCGGCGCGATCAACACCTTCATCCTGCTGACCTCGTCGCTGTTCGCGGTCCAGGCTCACCACTTCGCCGAGAAGAAGGAGGGGGCCACCGCCGCGCGCTGGCTCTACCTGACCGCCCTCGGTGGCGGCATGTTCCTCTGCCTCAAGGCGTACGAGTGGTACGGCGAGATCAGCCACGGCTACACGATCACGGCGGCGCCGTTCTGGAGCTTCTACTACACGGCTGCGGGCATCCACGCGTCGCACGTCATCGCCGGCATGATCATCATGCTGTTCGTGGCGCAGACGGCGAAGAAGAACGAGGAGCTCCACCGCGTCGAGAACGTCGGCCTGTACTGGCACTTCGTCGACCTCGTGTGGATCTTCCTCTTCCCCCTTCTCTACATCGCCAAGTAGGCGGAGCGTCCCATGGGTCACCACGAAGCTGAGTACATCAACGTCGGGCCGCTCGGGCAGATGGAGAAGCACTACGTCCAGGTGTGGGCGACGCTCTGCGGTCTGTTCATCATCTCGGTCATCGGTCCGGAGGTCGGTGAGCTCACCGGCATCCAGGCGATCACCCTGATCACCGCGTTCGGCATCGCGTTCTGGAAGGCCTGGCTGGTCATCAAGAACTTCATGCACGTGCCGCTCGAGCAGCCGATCATCCACTACATCCTCATCACCTGCCTCGCGTTCATGGGCCTGTTCTTCGCGGGTACCGCGACCGACGTCATGAACCACAACGGCTCCAACTGGGAGAACGTTGCGGCGAAGGCGGCGGTGGAGCGCGGCATGGCGGCCGGTGCGGCCGGTGGCCACGGTCACGGTGGCGACCACGCTGCCGAGGGTGCGCACGGTGGTGACCACGCCGCCGAGGGCGACCACGCTGCCGAGGGCGAGCACAAGGCCGAGGGCGGCCACGCTGCCGAGGGCGACCACGGCAAGGCCGAGGACGACCACGCCGCCGAGGGCGAGCACAAGGCCGAGGGCGAGCACAAGGCCGAGGGCGGTCACTAGACCATGGCGGGAACCATGTCCGAGAAGCGTGACTTGCGGCTGATCCACCCTGCGCCCACCCGGGAGCAGCGGCAGATCGTGCCCAACGAAGTGCTCGGCATGATCCTGTTCATCGGCGCGGAGGTCATGCTCTTCGCCGGTCTCATCTCCGCGTACGCGGTCGTGCGCGCCGGCATGCCGGCCGACGCGTGGCCGCCGCCGGGCCAGCCCCGTCTGCCCATCGCGTTCACCGGCTTCAACACGCTCCTGCTCCTCGCGAGTGGCGGGGCGATGTGGTTCGGTGGTCGCAAGTTCGCCGAGGGCGCTGACAAGGCCGTACCGCCCGTACTCGCCTCGCTCGGACTCGGCGCGGCCTTCGTGGCCCTGCAGGGCTACGAGTGGGCCAACCTGCTTGGGGAGGGCCTGTCGATGCAGTCCAGCCCCTACGGCAGCTTCTTCTACCTGATCGTCGGCACCCACGCGGTCCATGCCGTGGCGGCGCTGCTCGTGCTCTCGGTGGCCACCCTGCGCCTTCGGGCCGGGGAGCTCACCGAGCACGCGTTCACCGCGCTGCGCGCCTTCTGGTACTTCGTGGTCCTGATCTGGCCCTTCCTCTACTGGCAGGTGTACCTGTGAGCCGCGTCCACGCCGTTTGGGCGGTCGCGCTCGCTGGACTCACGCTGCCGGGCGTCGCCGAGGCCTGTGCGGTCTGCTTCTCGGCCACCGAGAGCAACCGTGGCGCGTTCATCGGCACCACCGTGTTTCTCACCATCCTCCCGCTCCTGATGATCGGCAGTGTCGCGTTCTACGTGTACCGCCGCGTCAAGGAGATGGAGGCGACGGAGCCGGGCGCCTGAAACCTCCTGTTGCGCCAGATCGCCTCCGACCTTTCTGACGGCTAATCGCCTCGACCCACCCGGGTCCTGGAGAGCTTCCATGAACCGCTTCCTCCTTCTCACTCTCGCCGGCAGCATGCTGCTCACCGGCTGCCAGCGCTCCTACGGTCGTGAGGACGCGGCGGTGGCGAAGAACTACCCGCACCAGCGCGAGGCGACCTGCCCGTCCTGGCTGGTGAGCCACAAGACCGGGCAGCGCTACTGCGCGTCGCCCAAGGTCGACCTGACCTACGAGATGATCAGCAAGCCGCAGGCCCCGGCCGCCGATCGCACCGCGGACATCGACGTCAACGACAAGGCCCAGATGATGGCCCTTGGCGAAGAGGTCTACGGCGAGGTCTGTGCCGCTTGCCACCAGGCGAACGGCGAGGGCGTTGCCGGAACCTTCCCGCCGCTCAAGGGCGCGGGCAGCTACTACGGTGATGCGCAGAACCACGCGAAGATCATCGTCAACGGCCTGAACGGCGAGATCGTCGTCAATGGCGTGACCTACAACGGTGCCATGCCCCCGCAGGGCGGCATGCTCAACGACATCGAGATTGCCGCGGTGGCGACCTACGAGCGCAACAGCTGGGGCAACGCCGATGGCGACGTCACCCCCGAGGACGTGGCCGCGATCCGCTAGTTCCGCGTTCTGCTCGCACCGAGGCCCTCGCCACCTGGCGGGGGCTTCGTCGTTTCGGGGCCTGGCAGGCTGCTGAGGAACTCTCCCGTCGTGCTCTGCACCCGTTTCACGCCTTCGCCCGTCGTCTCGTCAGTCACGTGCTTCAGCACGTTCCCTCCTCGACTTTCGGGGAATCGCTGCACGACCGACCGAATACGCAACACGGCCCTCAGACCGCTCGGTCCGACTTTTTCAGCAGCCTGCTAGTCTTCGTCCGGAACGCGGGACGCGAGACCCCACACCCACAGCAGCACCAGGGCGATCGCGAACCACGTGGCCGCGTACTCGAGGTGCGGGCGTGTGTCGGGGCGCACCCACCACCGCCGCACGAACAGGGTGTCGGGGCTCGAGCGCTTGCTCGGATGGAGCTCTTCGCCCTGGACGAGCAGGGCGGGCACCAGGGTGCCGTCCACCTTTCGGGCCATGGCGGCGCCGGAGCCGGTCGGCCAGCGCTCGGGAATGCCGTCCTGGGCCGGCAGGGGACGAAGGTCGGCGCCTTCGAGCGGCATCAGCACCCCGCTCGCCACGCCCTCGGCCTCGAGCTTGCCGAGACCCTCCGCGAGGCGCGGGTGCGCGACCCAGCCGCGGTCGACCAGCATGCTGCGGCCGTCGCCGAGGTCGAGGACCTGCACGATGCCGTAGCCGGCGCGGCTCGCGTCGGCGCGACCGACGAGGAACGTGGGCTCGCTACGGAAGGTCCCGTCGACCGTGGCCTGGCGGTGCCACAGCTCGGCCGGCGAGCGGTCGAGCTCGGCTTCCGTGAGGGGGGGCGCGTCGAGGCGCTCGGCAAAGGCGGCGATCTTGGCGTTCGTCTCGCCGTTGCGCCGAAGCTGCCACACCCCCAGCGACAGGAGGATGCACAGGCACACGCCGGTGACGGCGGTGGGCAGCAGCCGCGGCTTCAGCCTCACCCGTTCTTCCGCTCGTGCACCGCCTCGATCATCGCGTGCACGCCGTCGATCGGGGTCGTCGGGGTCACGCCGTGGCCGAGGTTGAACACGTGGCCGACGGGACCGGCCGCGTCGCAGATCGCGTGGACCTGGGCCTTGATGTCGGCGGCGGGGGCGTACAGCGCGATGGGATCGAGGTTGCCCTGCACCGGGGTCTCGGCACCGAGCGCCTTCCGGGCTTCGCGGACGTCGACCCGCCAGTCGAGGCCGAAGGCATCAGCCCCGGTCTGGTGCAGGCGCGACAGGAAGGGCGAGGTGTCCCGCGTGAAGTACAGGCGCGGGGCGCCGCTGACGCGAGCCAGGGCACGGGTGGCGTACTTGCCGGCCCAGCGTTCCCACATCGCCGGCGACAGCGCGCCGGCCCAGGTATCGAACATCTGCACAGCCGCCGCACCGGCATCGACCTGCGACTGCAGGTAGTCACCGACCACGTCGGCGAGCAGACCGAGCACCGCGTCGGCCGTCTCGGGCTCTTCCCACAGCAGGCGCTTGGTCCGCGTCCAGTCCTTCGAGCTGCCGCCCTCGACCAGGTAGCAGAGCAGGGTGAAGGGCGAGCCCGCGAAGCCGAGGATCGGCGTGTCGGGCTTGGCCTCGCGGAACAGGCGAATGGTCGCCGGCACGTGCGGGAGAGCCTCGGCGACGTCCGGGCGCACCAGCGTCGACAGCTCGCTCGGGTCGCGGAAGGGCTGGTGGATCACCGGTCCCTTGCCCTTGACCAGGTCCCAGCTCCGTCCGATGGCGGTGAGCACCGGGAGGATGTCCGAGAACACGATGGCCGCGTCGAGTTCGAAGCGCCGAAGGGGCTGGAGCGTGACCTCGAGCGCGAGTTCCGGGGTCTCGCACACCTCGAGGAAGGCATGCTTCGATCGGACCTCTCGGTACTCGGGAAGGTAGCGTCCCGCCTGGCGCATGAACCAGACCGGGGGACGGTCGACGGGCTCGCCCCGTAGGGCGCGGATGATGCGGTCGTTCACGGAGCCTCCGCGTGGACCGTGCTCATACCCCGGCCGTGTCGAGCTGCCCCCGTCACGAGCCGTTGCACCTCGACGATGGATCTGCGATAGGCTGCCGGTCATGCGCACGTGGCCCCTCCTTGCCGCTCTTCTCCTCGCCCCGACGGCCGAGGCCTTCACGCTCGACCGTCACGGGATCTGGCTGCAGGGGGCCGGTGGCTTCGCCGTGGACAACCGCGGCATCGGACCCGCGTGGCAGCTGGGCGGCGGCTACTGGTGGGGCAACTACGACCGCGACTACGCCCTCGGGCGCTACTGGGGCCTCGGCCTGACCGCTCGCCAGGACTACATCCGCGGGGAGCTGTCGACGGTGCCGCTCGTCGAGCTCCGTCGCGGCAACGACCTGATCGTTGCCGGCCTGCACTGGTTCCTCTCGGCAGGACCCGTGATTCGCCCCGAGGCGATCGGTGTCGAGGGGCGCCTCGGCGGCGGAGGTCGCTTTCGCGTGAACCCCAGCAACTCGCTGTTCATCCGCCTCGAGGCAGGCGGTGGCTACGTGGATGGGCTCCACGTCGGTGGGGGGCTCGTGGTCGGCATGCTGTGGTCTCGCCCGACGGACGGCGTCCAGCACAGCCAGTGAGGCGGGTGCGACCGCTTCGCCGGCGACTCGGGACGGAAGCCTGCTAGGCTGGGCTCTCGGAGTCCCGATGCGCCACCTGCTTCCGCTGCTGCTGCTCCTCACCGCGTGCCCGGACGTCGCGGGCCCCGACTCGGACGGCGACGGCGTGCCCGATGCCAGCGACCCGTGCCCGGAGGACAACCCGGACGACGACGACGGCGACGGGATCTGCAACTCCGTCGACGTGTGTGCCGAGTTCGACGACGGCGCGGACGCGGACGCGGATGGCGTGCCCGATGGCTGCGACATCTGCGCGGACGGGGACGATGCGGTCGACAGCGACGCGGATGGCGTCCCGGACGCGTGCGACGTGTGCGAGGGAGGAGACGACGACTCGGATGCCGACGGCGATGGCGTCGCGAACTTCTGTGACCCCTGTCCCGGTGACAACCCCGACGACACCGACGGGGACGGCGTGTGCGACACCAACGACCGCTGCGAGGGCGAGGACGATACCGCGGACGCGGACGGAGACGGCATCCCGGATGCCTGTGACACCTGTGCTGGGGACGACAACGCGGATCGCGATCTCGACGGCGTGCCCGATGCCTGCGACGACTGCCCGGACGACCGCTACGACGACTTCGATGCCGACGGCGTGTGCGACTCGGACGACCGCTGCCCGGGTAGCGACGACAGCGTCGACAGCGACGGCGACACCGTGCCCGATGGCTGCGACGTGTGCGCCGGCGATGACCGCGACGATCCCGATGGTGACGGCGTCCCCACCGCGTGCGACGTGTGTCCGGCGGGGCACGACGACCTCGACACCGACCAGGACGGCGTCGCCAATGCCTGTGACGCGTGCCCTGGCTTCGACGACAGCGCCGATGCCGATGGGGACGGCATCCCCAACGGCTGTGACGACTGCGCGGGAGCCAGCGGCGACGCGGACGGCGATGGCGTGGCCGATGGCTGCGACCGCTGCGCTGGCTTCAACGACAACGATGATGCCGACAATGACGGCATTCCCGATGGTTGCGACAACTGCGTCAATGGCGACGACCGAGAGGATGCCGACAGCGACGGCGTCGCGGATGCCTGCGACATCTGCGCGGGCGACGACCGTGTCGACCCCGACGGGGATGGCATCCCCAGCGACTGCGACGCGTGCCCGGGCGTGCCGGATGGGGCATCGGTCGGCGTCGTCGATCCCTCGTTCCAGACGGGCGAGGGCTGGGAGCTGCTTGCCGCGGCGTACGTAGACACGGCGGGCACCGGGGTCGATGCGGGACTCGGTGTGCTGCCCGCGCTCACGCGCTCGGGCCTGTTCACGCGCCAGTGCATGCCGGATCAGTCGGTCACCGGGCCGCTGAAGATCGCCGGATCGGTCAAGTTCCAGACGTCGTCCTTCTTCCCGGCGGCGCTGCGCTACTGGGCTGGCGGGACCCAGGTCGCCTCGTTCAGCGTCACCGCCAGCTGGCAGCGCCACCACGGGTGCCTGGGCGCGGAGGCGCACGGGCGCGAGGCCGTGATGGGCGTGGATGTCCTCCAGGTCGATCAGCCCGTGCTCATCGACAACCTCGACCTCGAGGACGCCACGGGCGAGTGCCCGACGGTGGGCCGTGTGCTCTCCACCCAGATCGGTGGCTTCCATCGCGGTGAGGAGCTGTGGGCGGGCGGCGCGCTCGCGCCGGGGGAGACCGCGCACACACTGGCGAGCATTCCCCTCGATGGCGCGGCCTTGCGTTTCGACGGGGCTGGCGCGGCCTACGTGGATGTCGAGGACGAGCGCTTCCTGCTCGGGGCGGGCGAGGCCGCGTGCCTTCCGGCTCGCTGGTCCGGCAAGGTCGTCTCGGTGCGGGTGCACGGTGGAGCCGTAGTCCTCTCGGACATGGCACTCGTGCCCTGCGGCGGCTGATCAGTCCTCGACGGGTAGTCGGTCGCGCATGGTGGTGGTCGCCCAGTCACCCGCGAGGCTCCAGCCGACGACCACGAGTCGGTCCGCGTCGGCCTGGATCTGCCAGGGTCGGGACACGCCGTCCCAGCGGGCCAGCTCGCGCTCGCCATCGAAGAGCCGGACCTCGTCGAGGGAGCCCTCCCAATCGACCTCGACCTCGTAGATCGCGTCGGGGAGGGGGGCATGGTCGAGCTCTCCGTCGACCGACAGCGTGATCAGCGGCCCGCTACCTGCCACGGTCTGCTCGCGCGCGAGGGCGCGCTGCACCTCGAGTGTGCCGACCACCGACGCGTCGGCCATCCACGCCCAGGTCACGGGCCCCACCGGTCGGGCGGGCGCCTCCATCGCGAACCACGGGGCCCAGGTGACGAGCGGGTTGCCGAGGGGATGGGTCAAGCGCACCCCGTCGGGGTGGACGTCGAGCGGTGCGAGCTCGCCGCGAGCCTCGAGGAAGGCGAGATCGACCACGGTGCTGCGGTCCGTTCCCGGACCCCCGCGCATCGCAGCCAGCACGTCGTCGAGGGGCACCAGGGAGGGATCCAGCGCGCCATGGGCCGCTTGCCGCCGGTTGCCCACCCAGGGGAACGCATCCACGGTCCAGCCATCCCAGGCCATGCGCGAGCCCGTGGCGAAGGCCATGCCGCTGTCGGTGGGGTCGGCGACGTCCTGCTCCGCGAGCAGCAGGCCGAAGCTCGCCCCCTCATACCAGGAGATGAGCAGCTGACCGAAGCTCGACGTGGCGGAGCGGAAGTCTCGGCTGCCTCGCAGGTCGAGGTCCACGCTCACCCAGTGCTCGCGCAGGTCGCGGCCCGTTCCGCTCACCGCGATCTGTCCGTTCGCGGGCACGGCGACGACCTGTCCGACCCCGTCGACCGTGACGTCGATGTCGCCGGCGCCGACCTCGAGCACCGTGCCGGGCTCGACCACCGCGTACGCGCCCCGAGCCTCAGCGGTCCAGCGAACCGACATCGGGCCCGGGCCGTCGATGCGCAGCTCACCGGGCTCGCCGACGGTGAGCGTCAGGTCCTCGCCCGGCGGTGTCCACGCGCTCGGCGCGCGACTCGGAGCGGTGGCGCGCACCGCGTCGGTCCCGGGGGGCGCCCATCCCTCGAACACGCCGTCCGTGAGCGTCCATGACGCGAGCACCGTTCCCGCTTGCGCGAGCTCCAGGCGTGTCGCGTTCGCCGCCGTGCCCGAGATGGGGATGCCCAGCGGGTCTTCGGCCCATCGGGTCGCCGTGGGGCGCACGTCCAGCGCAGTGACCTCGGTGAGGATGCGCGCCCCGCCGAGGTCCTCGGCGAGGTCCCCGTCGAAGAGCACGGTGACGTCCGGTCCGTCCAGAGCCCCATCCGCCCATCGCTGGCTGGACTGGGGATTGAGCCACAGGCCGTCGGCGCCGTCGAGGTAGAGCACCGGGGCGTCCGGATCCAGGCGCCACGTGATCTCCGCCTCGCCGCCTGGGCTGTCGCGACCCGGAAGCGCCTGGACGCGCCCACTCAGGCGCAGACCATCGTCGAGGACCTCGTACGCATCGAGCTCCAGTGCACCCCCGCCGACGAGCGGAATCGCCTCGTGGACCACATCGCGCAGGCCCCAAGGCGCCACGTCCACGAGACCACCGCCACCGATGCCCGGGACCGTCAGTGCGTGCGTGGGTTGCCGGAGGACCACGCGCATCCACGCGTTGGCGAGCACGAGGTCACCGACGGTGCCCTCGCCACTGGCGGGCGTCTGCTCGCCGCAGGTCCACCGCTGCACGAGCAGCTCGCCTTCCGTCGGAGGCGTGGTGGCGCAGGTCTCCTCGACCTCCACGCGAGGAGATCCCGAGGGCTGGCAGGCGGCCAGGGCCAGGAGGGCCACCCATGAGAGGCGTTGCGGCATGCCCGCAGCATACGCCGAGTGCAGGATTGCGCCGACGCGCTGCGACTTCGGCAGTCGCCTGCGGCAGGAATGCGGGCCGCATGCGGATCTGGCGCTGGCATACTGCAGCAGCCCACCGGTGGGGAGACCCCGTGAACAGTACCCTGATGGACGACGTCGCCCGTTCCATCGACTCCACGCTGCATGCGGTGAGCCGACGGAACGAGCTGCACATGGCGTGGGTGCGCGTGTACCTCATGGTGCCGATCTGCCTGCTCGAGCTCCTGTTCCTGGCGATCGAGCCGGAGGTCCCGCTCTCGGGGCGGCTGCCGAGCTTCGTGTACCTGGGTCTGTGCCTGGTGCTGCTCTGGGGGCTTCGCGCCGGGCACTACGCGCGGTGGCTCGCGGTCGTGGTTCCCATCGCCGATGGGCTGTTCCTGTACTCGCGCTTCACGGCCACCTTCGACGGGCTCACCCACCAGCGCCTGCTCCAGGGCCAGGAGCTGTCGATTGTCGGTCTGATCAGCGCGCTCGTCATCCTCACGGGCGCGTTCCGACTGCGCCGCATCGCCGTGTGGTCGACGAGTGCCATCGGCATGCTGCTCTACCTGCTGTTCGCCATCCGCATCGGACTCACGTTCGCGCAGCTCGCCGTGCACCTCACGTTGATCGCATCGATGTCGGCGATGGCCTTCGGCGTCACGCACCAGGTGCGCAACGCGATGCGCTCCGAGGTCGCCCGCCAGACGCTCACCCGCTTCCTGCCCAGTGCCGTGGTCGACGGCGCCCACGATGACCCCATGGGCCTGCTCACACGGCCTCGCGCGGTCGAGGCCACGGTGCTCGTCAGCGACATCCGCGGGTTCACCGCCTGGGCCGCGGACAAGAGCCCGCTCGAGGTGTTGCGCTTCCTCAACCTGGTGCAGGGCACGCTCGCCCGCATCGTGCGGGCACACCACGGCACCGTCGACAAGTTCATGGGGGACGGCATGCTCGCGGTGTTCGGCGCCCCCGAGGACCTCGCGGATCACGCCGAGCACGCGCTCGCCGCCGCCAAGGCCATGCAGCGGGCACTGGACCGCCTGCGGGGCGAGATGGACGAGGTCGACGTGCGCCTCGGCATCGGCCTGCACTCCGGCGAGCTGGTCGTCGGCTGCCTCGGCTCGGGCGTTCGCCTGGAGTTCACCGTGCTCGGCGATACCGTGAATACCAGCTCCCGCCTCGAGACGCTGACCAAGGAGCTCGGCGTGAGCGTGCTGATCAGCGCGGCCACACGCGAGCGGCTGCGCGATGCCGGGGGGCTGGTGTCGCTCGGGGCCCACGCGGTTCGCGGACATCCCGAGCCAATCGAGGTGTGGACGGTCGAGTAGGGGCCTACTCGTCCTCGGCCTCGCCCTCGAAGCGGATCTTCACGGGAATGAGCTTGATCGTGCCCTTCCAGTCCGCCTCGGGGAACGCGTCCATCCAGTACCAGGTGCGGGTCTCGCCGGGCTTGACCGGGACCTTCTTCTCTTCTTCCATCGGCACGCCCCAGTTCTGGGCGACGAGCGGCCAGGTCTTGTCGCCGATCTTCTTGCCGTCGGCGTCGAAGAAGCGCACGCGGTAGCGCAGGTCCTCGATGGTCTTGTCGCCCTTGTTGGTGACGTCGACCGAGATGCCCCAGCCGTTCTTCTCGCCGTTCGGATCCTCGGCGAGGTTCACACGCTCGAACACGGGCTCGGCCTGGACGAGGTTCTCCTCGTACCCGGCGACGGCGATGCGGTCGCGGGCCTGCTTCTTCTTCTTGCGGTCCGCCTTCGGGTACTCGTCGAGGTACTTCGTCCAGCCCTCGGCGCTGTCCTCCTCGGAGGCCCAGGCGTACAGGAACTCCTCGCGCTCCTTCATCGCCTTCTCGACGTACATGCCCTCGGGGAAGCGCGCGAGGTAGGCGTCGTAGGCCTCGAGGGTCTTCTCGGCCTTGGCCTTCTCGAGGTACAGCGTCTGCAGGCGCTCCTGGGCCTGCAGCAGCATGCGGGATTCCGGGTTGTCCTGGATGTACTGCTCGTAGGCCTCGATGGTGTCGGCCTTCTGCACCGCGGAGAAGTCGTCACAGGCGGTGAGGGCGAGCGCGAGGGCCAGGGCGAGGGGGGCGAGACGCATGGGTCCTCCAAAATGATGGCGGAGGGTAACGCCCTGCGATCGGTGCCTTGTCAGGCGGGTGTCGAGAGCGTGGACCGAATGCACACGCGTCAGCGACGGTCCGGTACGTCCCCGGTGCCCGAGCGCACGCGAATCACGGTGCCGGGGTGGGCTTCATCGGCAAAGGCAGTGTGCCAGCCATCCGGGCGAGCAGGCCCCAGCTGGGCACTCAGCCACTGTGCGTCGCGGGGGGCGAGGTTGATGCACCCGTGGCTCGCCGGGTGTCCGACCCCCCAGTGCCAGAACGCGCCGTGCACCGCGTACCGCGGCCAGAAGTGCACGATCCACGGCACCTTCTCGACGTGGTACACCTCCTCGGCGCCGGCGGCGTTGGCCATGTCGGTCCACGCCATGTTGTCGGTCGAGCGGTACACGCCCCTCGGGGTCGCGTGCTTGCCGAGGCCCGTGCTCACCAGGGTGAGGAACAGCACCTGCTCGCCCCGGCGCAGGGCGGCCACCTGCTGGTCGAGGTCGATGTCGAGCCACAGCGCGTCCTCGACCCCCGACGGCGGCGCCATGGGCACCCAGCGGCGCACCTCGCGGCTGCCGTCGACGTACCCGTCCTCTCCGGCACCGAGGGCATCGGGAAGCCGCCACCAGCGGCCGTCGTTGCTGGCCGGGACCGCGTCGAGGTCGATGGACTGGTGGTAGGCCAGGGTGCCACGCGCCTCGCCGCCAGGGGCGTCGTACAGGGTGGCGCCGTCGTAGCCGTGGACCCAGCCGGCCACGCGGCCCTCGGGCACGGGTTGTTCGCCGAGGTCGCGGCCGGCGAAGCGGTCCACCGGGTACACGAACACCTCGTCCACCGGCACGGCGCGACCGTCGTCGTCGACGAGGACTACGCCACGCTCGGTGTCGACGGCATCGACGAAGGCGTGCTTCGAGCTGCGAGACAGTCGCCCCACCGGGTCGTCGCCGTGCGCATAGTGCTCCGGACCCGCCCACACGTGGCCTTGCCAGGAGCGCCAGCGCTTGCCGTACACGAACGGGAGTAGGGCCGGTGCTTCGTCGAGTGGCGCCATGTCCCACGTCTTGTCCGTGAGGTAGGTCGCGTACTCGTCCGGGGTCGGTGGGTCGAAGGCGATCAGCCGTGGAACGCCCTCGACGGGGAGCTCGCTGGGCACGAGCCAGGTGCTGCACGCGAAGCCGCCGTCGAGCTGGGCCCAGGCATCCTCGCAGCCCGGTCCGTCGACGAACTCACCCACGGTCACTGCGTAGCCGGGGACCAGGCGTCCCCGGCGAGCGCTGGTCGCCTCGGGCTTCGCACGGACCCATACGACCTCCGTGGCCTCGTAGGCCGCGACGGTCGCCTCGCTGGAAGCGGGCACGTCCGCGCTCCAGGCAGGGAGCAGGAGGAGCAGGAGCACTCAGCCCTTCTCGCTCTCGCGCTTGACCCATTCCGTGGCCTTCACCAGGCCCTTCTTGACCACGAGGGTCTCGATGGCCTTCGGCACCCAGCCGCTGACGCGCACGTCGACGCTGTAGTACAGGCGCGACCAGCCTTCCTTCGTCGGATGTGGCTCGACCCGCCAGTAGCCGACGCTGTCGTCGAGGTCGGAGCTGCGGGTGTAGTCCAGCGTCCACGTCATGAAGCCCTGGTCGGGCTTGTAGGTGTGGTCGACGTAGTACTCGATGGTCATCAGGAACGCGTTGAGTACGAAGCGCGCCTTGATATGGTCGCCGGCCTTGTCGTAGACCTCGCACTCGCTCACTTCGTCGACGTACTCGGGGTACTTCGCGTACGCGGTGATCTTCGACCAGATCACGTCCGGGGTCGCGTGGATGTCCTGGATGGCCATGCCCCGGCCGCCGCCGTCCATCTGGTACTGCTTCTTCACCAGGCCGCCCTCGGCGAGCGTCGCCAGCTCTTCCTCGCTGAGGTCGGGCTTGCCGGGGTTGTCGCCGTACGGAGCGACGATGCCGGTGTGCGGGTGGGCCTCGTTCGGGTCCGCGGCGAGGGCCTGGGTCGACAGGGTCAGGGCGAGGGCGAGGAGAACGGCGCGCATGAGACCTCCGGAAGGCGAACAACCCGCGAGGAAGCCGGGTGTTCCGCCGCCCAGTACCGCCCGAGGCTGACGTCTGCCAGTGGCGTTTGCTTACGTGTCGCCAGGCGGGCTCGGAAGCGTCATGGCCAGCGGATCGAGCAGCGCATCGACCCGCTCGGGATCGACGCCGTTGGCCTTGGCGAGGGGGCGCACGTTCTCGCCCGTGGCGAAGGCCTGCTTCGCGAGCTTGGCGGCGGCGTCGTAGCCGATCTCCGGGACGAGCGCGGTGGCGATCGACAGGTTGGCCTCGACACTGGCCTCGCACTGCTCCCGGTTGGCCTCGATGCCCTGGGCGCAGCGCGTGTCGAAGGTGGCGACGCCGTTGGCGAGCAGGTCCACGGACTCGAGCAGGCTCGCGGCGATCACCGGCAGGTACACGTTGAGCTCGAAGTTGCCGGACATGCCGGCGAGCCCGATCGTGGCCTGGTTTCCGTGGACGCGTGCGGCGACCATGGTCAGCATCTCGCTCATCACCGGGTTCACCTTGCCCGGCATGATGCTCGATCCGGGCTGCGTCGCGGGGAGGCGGATCTCGTAGAACCCCGCTCGAGGGCCGCTCCCCAGCCAGCGGATGTCGTTGGCGATCTTGAACAGCGAGCCGGCGAGGGTCGCGAGCAGGCCGTGGGCCTCGACCACGCTGTCGCGGGCGGCCTGAGCCTCGAAGTGATTCGCGGCTTCGACGAACGCGAGCCCGGTGTCCGCCGCGATGCGGTCGATCGCGAGCCGCGGGAAGTCCGGATGGCGGTTGATGCCGGTGCCGACGGCGGTTCCGCCGAGCGCGAGCTCGAGCAGGGCGTCGCGGGCGGCCTCGGCGCGGCGCACCGCGTGGTGCACCTGGGCGGCGTAGCCCGAGAACTCCTGGCCGAGCTGGATCGGGGTCGCGTCCATGAGGTGCGTGCGGCCGGACTTCACGATGCCCATGAACGCGGCGGCCTTGGCATCGAGGGTGGCGGCGAGACCGCGCAGCGCGGGCAGCAGGTCCTCGTGGATCGCGAGCGCACCCGAGACGTTCATCGCCGTGGGGATGACGTCGTTGCTGCTCTGGCCCATGTTCACGTGGTCGTTGGGATGCACGTCACGGGCGGTGAGCGGCTTGCCGAGCAGCTGCAGGGCGCGGTTCGCGAGCACCTCGTTCGCGTTCATGTTCGTCGAGGTGCCCGAGCCGGTCTGGTAGATGTCGAGTGGAAAGTGCGCGTCCAGGGCGCCATCGATGAGCTCCGTGGCGGCGCGGGCGATGGCGTCGGCCCGCTCGCGGTCGAGGTCGCCGATCTCGGCGTTGGCGTGGGCGCAAGCGCGCTTGATCACGCCTAGGGCCTGCAGGAACCGTCGCGGGAAACGCTGGCCCGAGATCGGGAAGTTGTCGATCGCGCGCTGGGTGGACGCGCCCCACAGGGCGTCGTCGGGCACCGCGAGCTCGCCCATGGAGTCGTGTTCGATGCGTGGCATGCGTTCTCCGTAGCATCCGCCGTGTACTCGCGGGCGGGCATCGGCACGGTGGGCGTGCAACGGCGTGTCCGCAGGTCTGCCAACGGCGCGCGGGTCGGGCATACTCGCGGACCCGGAGGCCCGATGCGCATCCTGCCGCTGCTCGCACTGCTCGCTGCCTGCCCGTCCCCCGAGGACGAGACCGACGCCACCGACGAGGCGGTCGACACCGGCAGCAGCACGGACACCGCGGTTTCCGAGAGCTGCGCGAGCCAGGGTCTGGTCGACGCGCCTTGGGGCTGTGCCTACGACTGCACAGAGGACGTGGGCGAGCTCGGGTCCGGCGTGGGTACCGTGGACGTCACCGGCGCGCTGCCCGCGAGCCTCATCCTCACCGGCGAGCGCAGCTGCATCGTGATGCTCGACCCGGACGACCAGGTGCTCGTCGCCTCGTCGCGCGTGGGCGCCGGACGCGTGTGGGTCGCGGCGCACGACGCGTACGCGACCTCACCGGTCGGCCAGGCCGGCTTGCGTTGGGTGAGCGAGGGGCAGGGCACGGTTCAGGCCCCGAGCGGCTACCACGCGATGATCACCGACGCGGGGCTGACCCCAGCTGCCGTGGACCTCGCCGCGCTCGACGGTGTGAAGGCGGTGATGCTCGATGCGGGAACCGAGCTCGATGCCGAGCAGATCTCGGCGCTGGGCGCGTTTCTCGACGATGGTGGCGGCCTGTTCACCGCCGGCCAGGCCTGGTGGTGGGCGACGACCCACGACACGCCGGCGGCCCTGGACTACCCGGCGAACGCCTGGCTGTGGCAGGCGGGCGTGGCGATCACGAGCGAGCCCGCGTGGGGTGCGGGGGTCGACACGCCGCTCACCAGCCCCGCACCGGACTGGCTGCATCACCGCACGGCGCTGCTCGGCATGCGGGCGGTGTGGGACGGCGACCTCGACTGGGACCTCGAGACCCAGCGTCTGGCCGTGAACACGTCGCTCGACGCGATGGCCGCTCTTCCGCTCGCGCGCACCGACTACTACGACGTCGCCATTCCCTACAGCGATGCGGTGGGCCCGGTGACGCCGACGGCGGACGACCCGCTCGACGCGACCACCCAGCTCCCGGAGGTGCTCGCGGCAAGAGTGCAGGGCAAGCTGTTCGCGGAGCGACCCGCCGACCTCGTGGGCGTGTACGGCGCGGTCGCGGACTTCCCGGGAGAGGTGACCAGCGCGGTCCGCGAGACCCGCACGGTCACCGTCGACGCCAGCTACGCAGGCCGGGACGGGGACTACATCTACAGCGGTGCCGGAGCGTCCGTATGGCGCGCCACCGGCGTGTACGCGGCGCCGGGCGAGGTGCTCTCCGTCACCGTGCCCGCCAGCCTGGTCGACGTCGGCGCCAGCGTGCTCATCGGCTCGTGGACCGACACGCTGTGGGGCAAAGACAGCTGGGAGCGCTTTCCCGAGATCACGCGCAGCCAGCCGGTGGACGCCACGAACCTCACGATCGGGAGCGCATTCGGCGGACCGGTGTACGTGCGCATTCCCGCGGGCCTCGACCTCGGCGACCTCGACGTGGAGGTCACGAACGGCGTGCCGATGGCGCACTACGTGCATGGCGCCACCACGTGGAGCGAGGTGGTCGATCACCCGGCGCCGTGGGCCGAGATCGGGTCCGACCGCTTCATCATGACCGTGCCCCGCGCGGACCTTGGCCTCGTGTCGGACGCGAGCGCGCTGATGGACTTCTGGGATGGCGTGATGGACGGGATGTCCGCGCTCGAAGGCCAGACCGCACCGCGCACCCGTGCCGAGCGCATGGTGGTCGACCGCCAGATCAGCGCCGGCTGGATGCACTCCGGCTACCCGTTCATGGCCCACCTCGTGTCCGCGGAAGAGGTGCTGTCGCTCACGTCGCTCCAGGCGAGCGGTGCGTGGGGGCCGTTCCACGAGCTCGGGCACAACCACCAGTACCGCCCGTGGGTGCTGCCCGGAACCACCGAGACCAGCTGCAACCTGTGGTCGGTGTACACCAGCGAGCAGTCGCTGGGCCTCGACCGCGGCTCCGCGCACTCCGCGCTCGCGCCAGCGGACCGGGAGGCGCGCATCGCGGCCTACATCGCCGGGGGGCGCGACTTTTCGCAGTGGTCTGTTTGGACGGCGCTCGAGACGTACCTCCAGCTGCAGGAGGCGTTCGGCTGGCAGCTGTACAGCGACGTGTTCGCCGACTACCGCGCGATGCCCGAGAACGCCCGGCCGACGACCGACCAGGCGCGCATCGACCTGTGGGCCGAGATGACGAGCGCCCGCGCGGGGGTCGACCTCGGGCCGTTCTACACCGCGTGGGGCTTTCCGCTGTCCCAGGCCACGTTGGACAGCATGGCGACGCGGCCCACGTGGACGGCCGACCCGATGAATCCGTAGCGGCTGCTAGGGCAGGTACTGGAACACGCCGTCGACGTCCTGGGTCTGGCTGATCGGCACGCCCGCGTTGTCCTTCGAGGTGACGCGGAACTGGTAGTAGTAGCCGGCGGTGAGTGCGGGACCGCCGTAGGCCAGCGTCGGGTCGCTGCCGCTCACACCGTCGATGGTCGTCATCCAGATCTCGTCTCCGAGGTAGTCGAACACGGCGATGTCGTAGGACTGCTCGCCGCTGTCGTCCTTCCACGCGAAGGTCGGCGTGCTCGACACGATCTCGGGCCCCGCAGCGCCGGGGCCGAAGACCTCGAGCGCCTCGGTGAGCTTGAATCCGTCGACGGTCACGTCGCCGCCGGCGACCTCGATGTGCAGGATCTCGGTCCCGCCCTGCGTGTAGTCCGGGTCGCGCACCAGGCCGTCGTTCTCGAAGGCACCGAGCACGACGTAGCGGCCGTCGGGCACGCCCTCGAAGCTGTACGCGCCGGAGATGTCCGGGGTGTAGCTGCCCTTGGGAGCGCGCATGCCCGGGGGCGTCGCGCCGCGGGCGATGGTCTCGTCGAAGGTGGACTCGACCACGAGCACGACCGAGGTCGTGCTGCCGCCCGGCGCGTTGACGATCTGGACGGTGCCGTCGACGACCGCGTCGGCATCGCCGTCGATGGCGATGTCCGCGGTGGCCGTGCCGCCCGAGCTGATCTCGGCGCCAACCTCCTCGTGCTGCACGCCGAGCGCGTAGCCGGTCACCGCCCAGCTGCCGTCCGGCACGTTGTAGATCACGTAGTCACCCGTCACGTCGGCGATGGCGGTGAGTCCGCGGCCGTTGCTCTCGGCGACGACGAGCACGCCGGCCTGGCTGTCGGGCACGGACGCCGTTCCCTGGATCCGGCCGGTCGGCGCGGTGGAGGGCAGGGGAATGAGGCCCACGTCGGTGAGCTCGGACTCGAGGACCCAGCCGCCGTCGACCTCGGTCACTTCGGCGAGCGAGATGGGCAACGCCCGGCGAAGTCCGCCGGGGAAGGACTGGTAGGTGTGGGCGTCGGCCCGCAGGGTCACGGAGCCGGAGGCGGCAGGCAGGCCGTCCTCGTCGCGGGGCACGCGCACGAGGGTCTCGTACACGCCGGCCTCGTTGGTCACGCCGACGCGGCCGGCCACGCTGCCGTTGTTGTCCAGCGGCACGATGCGGGCGCCTTCGATGGCGCCGTTGTCGCTCACGTCGAACACCTGACCGCGCAGGGTCACGGGCTCGGCGCAGATGTACTGCGGTTCCTCTTCGGCATCCGCGGTGGCCAGCGGGTCGCAGGTGAGCCCCTCCTTGCATGCGTCCGGGTCCCCCGGGTCGCAGCCGTCCTTCTTGCAGCCGGTGACGAGGACGAGGGCAATCACGAGAGGGGCGGTACGCATGAAGATCTCCAGGCAAAGCAGTACGACTCGATACGTAACGGAGCCTCGGTCCGCCAACTGCGCGGCGTTATGGGCTGTCACCGTTCAGGAGTCACCATGATCAAGCAGATCTCCCCCGCACAGGCGGCACAGGCGCTCTCAGAGGGAGTGCGCCTCATCGATGTCCGCAACCCGTTCGAATGGGACATCGTTCACATCGAGGGCAGCGAATTGCTCAATCAGGCGATGCTCGAGCAGCTCATTCAGCTCCCCAAGGACACGCCGCTGATGTTCCTGTGCCACCACGGGAGCCGCAGCCTGCAGGCGAGCGCGTACTTCTCCGGCAGCGGCTTCACCGACATCTCGAACGTGCAGGGCGGCATCGAGGCGTGGGCCGACATCGACCCCAGCCTCGCGCGGTACTGACTACAGGCCGTACTTCGCGACCAGCGCCTCGGTGAACCCGACGAGCCGTGCACGCTTGACGGCCTTCACCTCGTCCGAGTCGCCGCGGACCTTGATGCCCTGAAGGTAGACAAGGGCGGCCTCGGTATCGGAGTGCGCGAAGATCCGGACCTCGAGGCGATCCGTGCGCTGGATGGCGACCGCGGTGCGGCCCTCACCGCCCACGCGCTCGAACACGGTCTTCGGCCGAGCCATCTGCGCGAGCTCTTCGCGGCGCTCGCTCGTCACCTCCGCAGCGTCCATCGACACCACGCTCGCGACGAACAGCGGGGTGCCGTCTTCGTTCGACCACGTGCAGCGTGTGCTCTCGCGGCTGAGGGCCTTCTCGCCGGGACCGGGGATGCCGAGCGCCGCGAGGGTGTCGCTGTCGAGCCACCCGCAGGGGTCTTCGTTGACGACGGCGGCCCAGCGGTCCCAGTCGAACCCCTCGGCAGCCCACACCACGCTGGCGGCGGTCAAACCCACGCACGCCACCAAGACCTTGTGCCACGCCATGCTCCCTCCATGCGGTCCACGTGGACCGAGGGCAATCGCGCTGCCTCTCGCTAGCCGCACCGGGGCTCTCCAGCAAGGGCAGCCGGGACGCTGTACGCTCTCGGCATGCGACACCTGACCCTCTTCGCTCTCCTCGCGTGCTCGGGCCCGTCCACGGATGCCGACAGCGGGCTCGTCGACTCCGAGTCGGACACCGACACCGACACCGACACCGACTCGGACACGGACACGGACACGGACACCGACTCGGACACGGACACCGACTCGGACACGGATACGGACACGGCTTCTGCTGGGGAGCGCTGGGACCCGGCCGACTTCACGACCGTGTACGACGCGGGCCCTGGGCAGACCTACGCCTCGCCCTGCGACCTGCCCTGGCACACGATGGCTGGGGACACGCTGGTGCGCATCCACGCGCGGAGCACGCCCTACGCCTGCAAGTGGGTCATCGCGGTGGCGGCGACCGAGGCCGATCCCTTCGTGGTCACCGGGGTGCCCGACCCCTCGACCGGCGCCCTGCCCGTGATCACGGGCGAGGACGCGCTGACCCCGGCGGGCCTGGACTACTGGAACGAGGACCGCTCGGTGATCAAGATCGGCGGCGCGTCGACGCCGTCGGCGACCCCGGCATGGGTGTACGTCGAGCGGCTCGATATTCGCAGCGCCCGCCCGGCCTTCAGCTTCACCGACGATCGGGGCAGTGCGGGGACCTACCGGAGCAACGCAGCGAGCATCCACATCGAGGACGGCGCTCACATCACCGTGTACGGCAACGACATCCACGACTCGGGCAATGGCCTGTTCGCGGCGGGGCCCGAGGACGTGCGCGTCGTCGGCAACCACATCTGGGACAACGGCATCGAGAGCAGTATCTACGAGCACAACAGCTACACCGAGTCGCTGGGCATCCTGTTCGAAGCCAACCACTACGGGCCGCTGCGCGCGAACTGCCCGGGGAACAACCTCAAGGATCGCAGCGCGGGCACCGTCGTCCGCTACAACTGGATCGAGAACGGCAACCGCCAGCTCGACCTGGTCGACTCGGGCGACGCCACGCTGATCAACGATCCGGAGTACGACGAGACCTGGGTCTACGGCAACGTACTCGTCGAGGCCGAAGGCGAGGGCAACCGGCAGATCGTGCACTACGGCGGCGACTCGGGGACCACGTCGCAGTACCGCCAGGGCACGCTGCACTTCTTCCACAACACGGTGGTCTCGACCCGGACCGGCCGGACCACCGCCTTCCGCCTGTCGAGTCCCGGCGAGTCCGCCGATGTGCGCAACAACGTGTTCTCGGCGGTCGACCTGGAGATCAACGCCGAGAGCGGGACCGTCGAGCTGCGCAACAACTGGCTCCCGTCGAACTGGTCGCAGTCCTTCGGGACCGGGACGGCCACGGACGTGAGCGGCAACGTCACTGGCACGGACCCGGGCTTCGCCAATGCGGGAGGCCAGGACTTCTCGCTGGCGGCGGGCTCGGCGGCCATCGACATCGGGGGTGCGCTGGTGGGCGGTGCACCCGCGGTCCAGCGCGAGTACGACGACCAGGCGACGCGCGCGCGGGCCTCGGACGGCTCACCAGACGCCGGCGCCTTCGAGCGCTGAACCGGCGAGTATGCGGCGGCCTTTGGGCAACCCGCCGCGTGTCCGCCAGACCTCGGCTAGGCGACCACCGAGAGGTGGTCATGCTCGTCCGCTCCCTGTTCGTCCTCGGTCTCGCAGCCTGCGCCTCCGAGGAGCCGGCACCCCTGGCGCTCGAGGGCTCGCTGGGCTTCGAGGTCCTCGGCGGTCTCGCGCTCGTGTGCCCGGAAGACGCGCAGGGCCAGTTCATCAAGGTGTTCGTCGAGGGACCTGGCCCGACCAGTGCCTGCCTCGACCAGGGTGGGCGTCCGATGCCGCTCACGTGCGAGGCGCGCCGCGCATACCTGCAGGCGGATCCGCGCGTGTGTCTGGGCGCTCCCGCAGCTCCCGGCGAGCACCTGCCGATGCTCGATCTGCTCCTGCAGGAGGAGGAGGGGCTGTGGTCGAGCTTCGACTACGCGAGCCTCACCTACTGTGCAGAGGGCGCGGACGAGCGCGTGGAGCTGTTCGGTGCCATCGACGTGATCCAGACGGAAGGAGCGCCGACGCTGAGCTTCGATCTCGCGAGCGAGGGGAGCGGCGTGCACACGCTCGCGGGTGAGGTCGCGCTCGAGGTGTGTGAGCTCTGACGGCGAGCGGCGCGAACGTGGACTACGCTGGGTCCATGGGAGCGCGCATGCGTGGTTGGTGGCTGGTTGTGTTGGTGGGCTGCGGGCCCGAGGTCGTGCCGCGAGGCGCACCGACCCCGCTCGGCGAGGGCCCGGACCCGGCGGGCGTGTGCAGCGCGGACCCGCTGCGGGGCTTCGCGCGGCGAGTGGACGCGGACACCCTCGAGGTCCAGGCCGTGTCGGCGGTCAGCGGCGAAGACCTGGTCGCGGTCGAGGTGCTCGATGCCGAGCTGGTGAGCGAGCAGTTCCTCGGCGCCGAGGCCTACGTCTTGTGCCATCCGACCGAGAACGACGTGCAGCTCGACTTCACCGTGGACTGCGGCGAAGAGCAGCTGGTGGTGCCGCTCTTCGTCGATGACTGGTCGACCTTCGGCGAGGAATGGGCCGCGCTGCCGCTACTCTAGCGGCGTCAGCGGCTCGCAGCTCGCATCGAGCTGGGGCGTGTCCTCGGGCGCATCCGGGTCGATCGACGCGCAGCCCGCGGCACTCGGGCCGTCGTTTCCGTCGCAGTCGCTGTCGATGCCGTCGCCGGCCGTGTCGGGGGCGCACGGGAACACACTCGGGTCTTCGGGGGCGCAGTCCTGCGCGTCGGGCCAGTCGTCCTGATCCGCATCGGGCTCGGTGCCGCAGTCCGCATCGCAGCCATCCCCGCGGAAGTCAGGGGCCTCCGGGAACACGTTGGGGTTCAGGTCATCGCAGTCCTCCCCCGCAGGCACACCGTCCTCATCGACATCATCACTGCAAGCACCCAGGAACAGCACACCGAGGAGCATCCATCGCGTCATTCAAACCTCCTGCCGCACCCTAGCAGTGGCAAGGCTGTGAGTGCCCGCCTCATGCACATCGACCGGCGCAGGGCAAACGAGCGGTCCGTGCTCGTTGCCATGGTCGCTGCCCGCGGCCCGCGGTTCGAACGTACGTGGCACTCGGCCGCAAACAGGTGGAGTTTGGGCGGCTTATTGCCTTGAACGGCGCCTCAGCGCGCAGCCGGATACATCTGCGCTCTTCTGGAGTCACCATGACCGAGCGCTACGTCCCGCAGCACAACATCCGCGTGGTTACCGCCGCCTCCCTGTTCGATGGGCACGATGCCTCCATCAACATCATGCGGCGCATCCTCCAGGCCTCTGGCGCCGAGGTCATCCACCTCGGTCACAACCGTGCGGTCGAGGACGTGGTCACCGCGGCGATCCAGGAAGACGCGCAGGCCATCGCCATCTCGAGCTACCAGGGCGGGCACATGGAGTACTTCCGCTACATGCGGAAGCTGCTCGACGAGCGCGGTGGCAAGCACATCCAGATCTTCGGCGGCGGTGGCGGCGTCATCGTCCCCGAGGAGATTGCGACCCTCGAGGCCGAGGGCGCGGCGACTCGCATCTACAGCCCCGAGGACGGCCGCAAGATCGGCCTGCAGGGCATGATCGACGATATGCTCGAGCGCGCGGACTTCGACCCGACCGAGCTCGCGCCGACCTCGCTCGATGCCGTACGTGACGGCAGGACCGACGCGGTGGCCCGCATGATCACCGCGGCGGAAGAGGACCTCGAGGCCCAGGGCAAGCTGCCCGAGGGCACGCGCAAGGCGCTCGAGAACGGCATCTCCGAGCTCAAGATCCCGGTGCTCGGCATCACGGGCACGGGTGGCGCCGGCAAGTCCTCGCTCACCGACGAGCTGCTCCGTCGCTACCTCATGGACTTCCCCGACAACCGCGTGGCCGTGCTCTCGGTGGACCCGACCCGCAAGCGGACTGGCGGCGCGCTGCTCGGCGACCGCATCCGCATGAACGCCATCGATCCCAAGCGCGTGTTCATGCGCAGCCTCGCGACCCGCGCCCGCAAGGGCGAGCTCTCCGGCGCCATCGCCGAGGCCGTGGCTGTGTGCAAGGCCGCCGCCTTCGACCTGATCATCGTCGAGACCAGTGGCATCGGTCAGGGTGACGCCGACATCACCGAGATCAGTGACGTGTCACTGTACGTGATGACGCCGGAGTACGGCGCCCCGAGCCAGCTCGAGAAGATCGACATGCTCGACTACGCCGACCTCGTCGCGATCAACAAGTTCGAGAAGCGCGGCGCGATGGATGCCCTGCGCGACGTGTCGAAGCAGGTGCTCCGCAACCGGGGCGACTGGCACAGCGACCCGGCGACGATGCCGGTGTTCGGCACGGTGGCCAGCCGATTCGCCGACCAGGGCGTGACCGCGCTGTACCACGGCCTGCTCACCCAGCTCCGCGGCAAGGGCTACGGGGAGCTTCCGAGCCGTCTGCCGGTTCCCGAGCAGCGCCACAGCCTCGCGCCCGAAGCCCTCGTTGGCCGGGGACGCGAGCGCTACCTCGCCGAGATCGCGACCACCGTGCGCGGCTACCACCAGTGGGCCGACGACCAGGTCGCCGCCGCTCGTCGCCACCAGCGCCTGCACGCGACCCTCGACGAGGTGCGCGGCACCGCCGCCGAGTCTGTGCTCGCCGAGAAGCTCGCCGAGGCCGAGGAGGCTGTGGCCGTCGACGTGAAGAAGGCGCTCGCCGCGTGGCCCGCCACCGTCGAGGCCTACAGCGGTGAGCACTACACCTACACCGTGCGCGGCAAGGAGATCCGCCAGCCAGCGGCCCACGAGAGCCTCGCGCACACCCGCATCCCGCGCGTCTCCCTGCCGCGGACCGAGGAGGCCGGCGCCATCCTGGACTTCGTGCTCAAGGAGAACGTGCCCGGGCGCTTCCCGTACACGGCGGGCGTGTTCCCGCTCAAGCGCCTCGACGAGGAGCCCAAGCGCATGTTCGCTGGCGAGGGCGGCCCGGCGCGGACGAACCACCGCTTCCACCTGCTCTGTGAAGGCGAGAAGTTCGCCCGCCTGTCCACCGCGTTCGACAGCGTCACCCTGTACGGCGAGGACCCGGACGAGCGGCCCGACATCTTCGGCAAGATCGGCGAGAGCGGCGTGTCCGTGCCCCACCTCGACGACATGAAGATCCTGTACTCGGGCTTCGACCTGTGCGCGCCCACGTCGTCGGTGTCGATGACGATCAACGGGCCCGCGCCCATCCTGCTCGCGATGTTCTTCAACACCGCCATCGACCAGCAGGTCGAGCAGTGGGCCGAGGCGAACGGCCGCCAGCCCTCTGACGAGGAGCGCGCCGCTATCGCCGCGGACGCCGTCAGTCAGGTGCGTGGCACCGTGCAGGCCGACATCCTCAAGGAGGATCAGGCCCAGAACACCTGCATCTTCTCGACCGAGTTCGCGCTGAAGATGATGGGCGACATCCAGTCCTGGTTCGTCGATAACCAGGTCAAGAACTTCTATTCCGTCAGCATCAGCGGCTACCACATCGCCGAGGCCGGCGCGAACCCCATCACCCAGCTCGCGTTCACCCTCGCCAACGGCTTCACGCTGGTCGAGTACTACCTGAACCGCGGCATGGACATCGACGCCTTCGCGCCGAACCTGTCCTTCTTCTTCAGCAACGGCCTCGACCCCGAGTACAGCGTCATCGGCCGCGTCGCCCGCCGCATCTGGGCCGTCGCCATGCGCGAGCGCTACGGTGCGAACAGCCGTAGCCAGAAGCTGAAGTACCACATCCAGACGTCGGGTCGGTCGCTGCACGCCCGCGAGATCCAGTTCAACGACATCCGGACCACGCTCCAGGCGTTGCTCGCGATCACCGACAACTGCAACTCGCTGCACACCAACGCCTACGACGAGGCCATCACGACCCCCACGGAGGAGTCGGTTCGCCGGGCGATGGCCATCCAGAAGATCATCAACAACGAGTTCGGCCTCGCCAAGAACGAGAATCCCTGGCAGGGCAGCTACTTCCTCGAAGAGCTCACCGATCTCGTCGAGGAGGCCGTGCTCGCCGAGTTCGAGCGACTCTCGGACCGCGGTGGCGTGCTCGGAGCCATGGAGCTTCAGTACCAGCGCATGAAGATCCAGGAAGAGTCGCTGTACTACGAGGGCAAGAAGCACGACGGAAGCCTGCCGATCATCGGCATCAACACCTTCGTCGACCCGAACAAGTCGGACGAGGAGGCGTCGAGCGTCGAGCTTCGCCGGGCCACCCCCGAAGAGAAGCAGGCCCAGATCGACAGCGTGCGCACCTTCCAGGCGGCGCATGGCGGCGACAGCAAGGCGGCCCTCGAGCGCCTTCAGGACGTGGCGGTGCGCGGCGGCAACATCTTCGACGAGCTCATGCGGACCGTCCGCGTCGCGAGCCTCGGGCAGATCACCCGCGCGCTGTACGAGGTCGGCGGGGAGTACCGCCGCAACCTGTAGCCGGCGGGTTCGTGACCCAGGTCACAATCCCCGCGTCTGCGTGTCGCTGAGCGCGAAGACACCCTAATCGGGCGCATCTCCTCTGAGGTGCCCGATGTCTCTCGCTCTGCTCTTCCTCGTCTCGCTCTCCTCCGCCCAGCCGCTGGCCCATGCCGCACCCGGGCGTCTGTCCGACCCGAAGCTGCCCAGCACCGACGTGTCCGTGGTGCGCAAGCCTGGGCTCGGTCCGGTCCTCGAGCGCGGCCCGTGCGACAGCCGCCGCGGCGAGCGCATCCTGTTCTGCGACGACTTCGACGAGCCCGAGCTGTCGCACGCCGAGCAGTTCCAGGTGGTCGACATCGACGGTCGGTCCCGGTGGATGCCCCGAGACGGCGCGTGGAACTCGCGCCAGTACATCCACGGCTGTGAGCTGCAGTACTACACGCAGTACGGCGTCGACTACGCCGTCGACGGTGCCGATCACTACGCGATTCCCGACCACGAGAGCAACTTCGAGCTCGATGGCGATGTCTTGTCCCTGGTCATCCGCGACGAGGTCGCCGTCGGCTACCTGCCGGGGTGGATGAGCCAGCCCGGCGGAAGCTGCTGGATGGACTGGCAGTGGCAGGGGGACCACGCCGTCGACACCTTCGACTACACGAGCGGCTGGCTGCGTAGCACGCAGCAGTTCAAGTACGGCCGCTTCGAGATCCGCGCCCGTATCCCCAACGAGGGGCGTGTGGCCTGGCCCGCGTTCTGGCTGTTCGGCGGCACCGAGCTCGATGGCGGAGCAGGCGGCTTCGGCGAGGCCGCCAACGAGATCGATATCTTCGAGTTCACCGGGTACGAGGCGCACCACTTCACCCGGAACCTGCACAACTACTACGCGTACGACCGGTACCTCGCGATGTACGGAGACCCTGGCGACGACCCGGCGCTCGAGGAGTGCCTCGCGAGCCACTGGTCGCCGACGTGCAACTTCACGCGCGACGTGGCGGCGAACAGCCTGGTACTGCACCACGGCTTTCACGAGGACCTCTCTGTCGACGTGGAGGACTGGCACACCTACACCCTGGAGTGGAGCCCTCGTGGACTGGTGTGGTGGCTCGACGGACGGCAGATCAGCGCGGCCGAGCACGTGGACGTGCCCGACAACTTCATGGCGGTGATCATCAACAACGCGCTGCCCGACTGGCTTCACGCGGGCATCAACCAAGGCGTGGTCAACGGAAACGACACCCGTCTCGACCTGCCCGCCTCCTTCGACATCGACTACGTCAAGGTCACGGCACTCACCGACCCCGAGCTGACTCGGGACTGGACGAATGGCGGTCTCGACCGCATCGACGGCTGGTACCTCAACGCCAACGATCACCACGTGTCCGGGGACTTCGATGGCGATGGGCGGGCCGAGCTGTTCAGCCTCAACGCGACCAGCGGCTACGCCAAGCTCATGGACCACGAGCCTCGCCAGATCGGCCCTGCAAGCATGTCGACGGCGGGCTGGTCGACGAGCTGGTCCAACCCCGGCGACGGGTGGGTCGACGGCTGGGCGATGGCCGACACCGACCGCTTCCTGGTCGGCGACTTCGCCCGAGACCTGGCCGGCGCCGACGAGCTGCTCGCCATCCAGTCGGGCACCGGCTTCGCTCACGTCATGCGCTTCGCGGGCAAGTGGAGCACGCTGTACAGCAATGGCGGTACGGATGCGATGCACTGGTGGACGCTCAACGACGACGACCAGTTCGTGGTCGGCGACTTCGACGGCGACGGTCTCGACGAGGTGCTCGCCCTGAACGAGGCCTCCGGTCACGCCCACCTCATGCGCTACGGGCGCGGCGGCTTCTCGACGGACTGGGCGACCAGCCGGGGACAGGTCGGGAGCTGGATCTTCCACACCGACGACCGCTTCGTCGCCCTGGACATCGACGGGGATGGCACCGACGAGATCCTCGCGACCAACGCGGGCACGAAGTGGGCTCAGCTGCTCGCTTTCCGCGACGGCGAGTGGGTGAGTACGTGGGGCAACGGCGGCAGTGGCAGCGTGAAGTGGTGGCTGCTCCAGGACGGCGACGTGTTCCGTGCGGGCGAGTTCGACGGCGCGCCCGGCGAGGAGGTCCTCGCGTACAGCCCGTACAGCGGCTGGGTCCAGATCCTGCGCTTCGACGGACAGGCGTTCCAGCACGTGTGGGGCAACGACGGCCACGGACGACGCCACGACCCGTCCGCCCTGCTCGTCGGCGACTTTGCGGGCACCGGGGACCAGCTGCTCTCGATCAGCAGCCGCCACCACGCGTACCTCGAGTCCTACCGGGCGCCGAGCGAGGTGCTGTTCTTCGAGTAGGCCGCGCTTGTCGTGGGCGGCGCGGTGCCTACCTGTGCCGCATGAACGACCTCAACGTCATGAACGCGCTGAACCTCTTCCTCGAGAACCTGGACCTGAGCCGTGCGCTCGACCGGGCCCTCGTGGGACTGATGCTCGGCAGCCTCACCGCCATGGGCCTGTTCGCGCTCGGCGCGGTGTGGCTGGGCTGAACCGCACGCTGACGCCGTGCCGGGTCGCCTTTGCGGGCTCGCTCGCCGTATCGTCGTCTCTCCGGAGGCCGCGTGCAGTTCACCCACCGCGACGACCCGACCCGAACCGCGACCTATGCCCAGAAGGGTGACGAGCCCGCGTTCGTCGTCGAGCACACCGACGCCAAGGGCAAGACCCGCAAGAAGAGCTTCAAGAAGGGCTCGGTGTGGCAGGCGAGGGACGCGGCGATTCGCTTCCTGCTCAACACCGAGGGCTACGTGCTGCGCGCGCCTCAGGACGGGCCGGTGCGGTGGATGGCGCGCCTGCAGCTCGATGGCTACCGCGGTGAGATCGCCCACGGCGTCGATCCCCGGACCGGGGTCGTGTGGGTCCACGACGCCGAGGATCAGGTGCACCGCATCACGCCGGGTAGCTGCGTGACGACCACGGTTCGGCTGAACTCGGGCAACCAGAGCCCGGGGGCCAGCATCGTCGCCGGTGTGGAGGGCGCGTGGGCCCTCGCGCCGAGCTGGAAGCGGCAGGACGGGGAGCTGGTGCGCCACCTGCAGCTGTTTCGCGTGCACGACGGCGTGGCCGCGCGGGTCGCCGAGCTGGTCGGCAACGACCTCGTGGACCGGCTGTCGCGCGCGGCCGACGGCAAGGTGCTGGGCCCGGCCGAAGGAGGGGCCGGACTGTACGGAGAAGGCGGAGTGGAGCGCACCTTCGCGTGCACGCCCGGGGCCGGTCGGCCGGTGGCCGCGGTGAGCGACAACGGCGCGTGGGTCGTGACCAGTCATGGCGACCACCTGATCCGCGAGGACATGGCGACGGGCGAGCAGACCCGCTTTCGCGCCGATGGCTTCGAGGGGTTCAACAGCGCGCAGATCACCGACGACGGCGCGGTGTTCGTCTCTGGCTTCCGGTATCCGTCGCACGGCTTGTGGCGTCTGGATCCCAGCGCTCAGCCGGTGCGGGTCTCCGAGGACATCCGCGCGACGGTCGCCGCGGATGGCCGCCGCCTCGCTCAGGCGGACCACGGGCGGATCACCGTGTGCGACCTCACCCGCGAGAGCGACGACGAGATGCGTCTGCTCTCGGTGATCTCGGAGCAGCACCTGCCGGTGCTCGGCATGGCCAAGTACGGGCGCGCGTGCTTCGGCCCGGAGGGCCTGGCCGTGCTCACCGACGCGTACACCGTGGCGGTCGTCGACCCAGCGTGATCCGGGTGGGCGCCGCCCCGTGCTAGCGTGCGGCATGCCCGCGTATTCGAGGAACCTCCTGGTGTTCGCGAGCCTCGCCGCCGGCTGTTCCTGGGGTGAGGTCCAGGAGGTCGTGCCTGCCGAGGTCCTGCCCCCCGCGCTTCGCGAGGCCGCTGCCCCGCCCCCGGCGCCGCTGCCGACGTGGAGCCGCGTACAGGGGCGATTCCTCGAGGTCCGCGGCAACCCGGTCGCGTACACGGTGATGTTCGTCGATCAGCAGGTCGACGAGCAGGGGAGGGTGCTCGACACCGCCACCCGACGGACCGACGCCTGGGTGTACGAGGACGTGGTCGACGTGTTCGACGCCGGGTTCTTCGTCCAGGAGAAGAAGCTCGCGACCCGGGTGAAGGGCAAGCCCACGCGGCTCTCACCGGCCTTCTTCGCCGCTGGCACGCAGCCCGAGGACCTCATTGCCAAGCTCGGACCGGGAGAGGAGCGAAGCTCCGCCATGGGGCCGATCAAGATGCAGATGCTTCACTGGGACGAGCCCGAGGTCGTCACCGCGGCCTGGCTCGACGGCACGCTCGCGAGCGTGGTCGTCGGCATGGGAGTCGCGCCGTGAGGGGACGACGTGGGAACCTGCTGATCAGCGTCGCCGTGGCCCTGGGACTGTGCGTCGTGGTCGGGACCGGTGCCGGCTTCTCGATCGTCGTGCAGAACGCCGGGTGCGCGCAGACCTTCGAGGACCTCAACGAGGGTCGACCCCTCGATGCCGACCAGCTCGAGAAGTGCCGGATGTCGTTGCCGAGGCAGCTCGAGATTGCGGCGGCGGCGACGAACTTCCTGCCCACCGGCGACAAGTGGGGCGAGAGTGGGGTCACCGCCATCACCTTCGGGGTGCTCGTCGACCACGCCTCACGCCCGCCCGCGGTGGCCCACAACCCGCTGCCGCCGGACATCACGTTCCCGGAGGCAGGCGGTGCGCCGACGCGAGACCTCGACGACATCGACGTGACGGCGCATACCGAGGTGCCGGACCGCTGCCTGCCGTGCCCGGGCCCCGCGGACATCACGCTGTGGTCGTGTCCGTCGGAGCCTCCGTTCGGCAGCCTGCTCGGGTCGCTGGGCGTGAAGAACGTGGACGTGCGTCTCGCAGGCCAGTCCTACGAGAAAGGCTTCTCCGCGGGCGGCAAGGACTGTGCCGAGGCCTGCGTGTACCGGGTCTGGTGCACCTACGAGGGCTCCGCGGACGTGCTGCGCAGCGACGGCGGCTACGGCAATACGGGCACGCGCAGCGGCTCGGTCGCCGTGGACTACGTGCCGCGGGTGCTCGCCGACGACGGGCACCGGCCGGCCGCGACCTGCGCGATGGTGCGCGGACTCGACCCGGGCGACGCCTCCGTGTACCGGCACAACTCCCACGCGATCACGCTGCAGGGCCCGCTGTCCGCGCGCAGTGACGCGATGCGGGCTGCGGCGTGGCGGCTGTTCGCGGAGCGGCTTGCCGCGCAGGTCGAAGGGGAGGCGATGGCCTGCCCCTGACGGCAGCGGCTCGACCTACGCGAGGTTGTGGAAGACCTTCTGGACGTCGTCGTCCTGCTCGAGGCGGTCGATGAGCTCGAGCACGGCGTTGGTCTCGTCGTCACCGAGCTCGACCACGTTCGTGGGCGCGTACTCGTCGTCGGAAGAGATCGCCTCGAGGCCCATCTCTTCGACCGCGGACTGCATGGTGCCGAAGTCGGTGAAGTCGCAGCGGAGCACGAGCATGGCGGGCTCGTCGGCCTCCTCGTCGGCCTCGACCCGCTCCATCTCGACCAGTCCGTGGTCGATGAGCTCGAGCTCGAGCTCGTCGGCGTCGACGCCCTCGGCCTTCACCTTGAACACGCCCTGGTGCTCGAAGCCGAAGAGCACACTGCCGCTCGCGCCGAGGTTGCCTTCGCCCTTCTTCAGCGCCAGGCGCACATTGGCGACGGTACGGGTCGGGTTGTCGGTCGCGGTGACGATGACCAGCGCGACGCCGTGCGGCGCGTAGCCCTCGTAGATCAGCTCGTCGTAGGAGTCGGCGTCCGCCCCCGAGGCCTTCGCGATGGCGGCCTCGATGCGGTCCTTCGGCATGTTGCAGGCGCGGGCGTTGAGCAGCGCGCGACGCAGCATGGGGTTGTGGTCGGGGTTCGGGCCGCTCGCCTTCACGGCGATGGAGATTTCCTTGCCAACGCGGGTGAACGCCTTGGCCATGCGGTCCCACCGCTTGAACATCGTGGCCTTGCGCTTCTCGAACATACGGCCCATGGACCCTCCCTCGGAGCCCGGGGCCATACCGCTCCGCTACCAGCGCGGCAAGGGGATTTCGCGCTACTCGATCTCGTAGGCCGGGTCGGGCAGCAGGCCCGCGGTGATTCGCGCGGCCAGCTCCTCGATCGACAGCTCGTAGGCGCAGCACTTGTTGCGGAAGTCGAGGAACACGTGGTCCGGCGCGCCCTGGATGTAGCCGATCATCGCCTGGTACTTGACGAGGTACCAGCGGATGGGCCGCCCTTCTTCGTCGCGGCGGAGCACGCGCCAGCCGTACGCCTCGGGACCGTCGAGCTGGAGCTCGGCGATGGTCTCCGTGAGCGTCTCGACCAGTGCCTTGCCTCGGTCCGCCGTGAGCGCCTGGTTCAGGTCGACCAGCTCGGCGGGCTCGGCAGAGCTCCGGGTTCGTCGAACGGGGGCGGGACCCCGACTTCCAGGGAATGAATAGACTTTTGCCATGATTACAAGATGCACCAGTTCCGTGCAAAGTCCCGTGTCGCTCGCATGACGCCTGGTGCGGTTTGGTCTAGTTTTGTCGCCGTGGAGGAGAATTGGACGATGGTGTGCGCCCGCTGGGCAGCTTCTTGCCGAAGGATGCGGACGGAGTGCTCATGCGGGTTGGAGACCCTGGAAAGATCCCATTGAACTGGCGTTCTGCCGTGGCGGACTGCGTTGCTGGATATGCGACACACCTTGGCCCAGCAGTGCATTCTGTTTATGTCCGCGGGTCGGTTGCCCGCGGCGAGCCGGTGGCTGGGGTCAGCGACCTCGACACCTTCGCGGTCGCCCGGGTCCCCCGTGAGGGGCGGGCGTGCTGGACGGGCTTCGAGGAGTTGTGGCCGGTGGCCCAGGCGATCTGCGAGACGCACCCGGTCGCCACCAAGGTCGAGATGGCTATCGTTCCGCTCGACGCGGTGCTCGCCGGGGATTGTCGCTTCGTGCAGTTCGCGCTGGCCCACACGACTGCCTGCGTGCACGGCGAGGACCTGGGGGCGACCCAGCCGCGGCTGGCGCCGGGGCGGGACACGGTGTTCGCGCTGCCTCACGTGACCAAGGACCTGGCATCGCTCGAGCAGTGGCTGGAGGAGGGTGCACCGTGGAGCAAGATCGGGCCCTGGATGGGCAAGCGCATCCTGCGGGCCGCGCTCGAGTGGGGCATCGACGAGCACGGGCAGTACTCGCGTGACCTGTGGCCTTGCTACCAGGCCTTCGCGCAGGTGTGTCCCGACGGCGATGCGGACATGCGTCGGCTGCTCGCGATGACCATCGACCCGCCCGAGGACGAGGCGGCGTGGCGTGAGGCGCTCTCGGCAGCGGCGGCGTGGATTACGCCTTGAGCCAGAAGCGCTCGCCCATGGCGAGCACGCCGTCGAGCGCTACGGGCTCGACACCGTCTGGCGACACCGTGCCCGTGACCCGGCCGAACGGCCCGCGATAGCGCGACTCCACCACGCCGAGGTTGAGCTGCACGCGGCCGTCGACCTCGATCGTGAAGGTCAGGTCGACGCGACCGTCCGCATCCCGGATGGTCCAGGTGTCCCCCTGCCGGTTGCCGGTGCGCTCGAAGCTCACCGGGCCAAGGGGGTGGGGCCTGCCGTCGATCCACAGCGCGTTCTCGTTGTGCCGCTCGGGTTCGGTGGCCTGGTTGCGGGTCAGGTTCAGGCCCCACAGGGTGCCGTCGTCGAGGTGGCCGCCGCAGGTGAGCCAGTCCCACACCATCGGGCGCGGGTAGTACCCGCGGTGGTCGTCGAGCAGGCCAAAGGCGCGGTCGGGGGAGAGCGTCACGCGGTGGTCGCCGACGACGAGGTCGCCGGACAGCGGGGCGACGCCCTTCTGCGAGTACATCGCGCGGCGCTCGTCGAAGGGCAGGCACACCACCACCGGCTCCACGCCGCGGTAGTCGAGCGTGAACTGTGCCTTGAGCCGGGCTCCGGTCTTCGTGGACGGCAGGTCGAAGCCGACCGACGCGCGGTCCAGTGCCATCTGTGCGTGGAACTCCATCCACCCGTCGGCGCCGTACCAGGCCATGCGTCCGTCGAGGATCTGGTCGGGTGCGGTGAGTGCGGAGCTCGGCACCTTGCGCTCGAACATGTGCTTCACGCCGGTCTCGCTGTCGTAGACCTTCGCCTGGACGAGCGCGACGAGCTTTGCGTCGAACAGGGCGACGAGCCCGAAGTAGCGCCCGTCGCTGAACTGGTACGCCTGCCACTCCTTGAGACGCAGGTTTCGCAGGCTGGAGCCCAGGCGGCTGCCCGGGTCCGCGTCCAGGAAGTTCAGCTTGGGGAAGGGCTTGTCGAAGCGACCGGTCTGGAACCGGCCGTCGACCACGACGGGATGAGACAGAGGCTGCATGGCGCCGCTCTACTTCGCGCGTGAGCCGCGAGCCATGTGCGTCACCCGGTCGTGGCCGAGGTGCCGCAGGCTACTGGCCCGCCTGCCAGAACATGTCGAGGTACGGGGCGAACAGATGGGCGTCGTCCGGTGAGGTCGACGGGTCTCCGCTCGTGGCGTCCGTGGGCATGCACGTGTCGCGTGCCATCGACAGGTGATCGAGGTCGTTGCCCTGCACCCAGCCCGAGCAGTCGCGAGGGACCTGGTCCGTGGTGGTCACCTCGTCGCTGAGCAGCGTCCAGCCGAGACTGTCGACGTCATCGCCCTTCGAGAAGCCGAGGTTCACGAGGCCCTCGGGCACCACGAAGCTCGCATGGGGCTCGGTTCGGCGGTGTGCCGACAGGAAGCGCGGCGCGCCGAGACTGGCGCCGGGCCCACCTTCCGTCCAGCCTGCGGGGACCTCGACGAGCTGTCTCGAGCCCGTGGCGGGGTAGAAGCGCCACTCCAGGCAGGTGTCGTTGCCGCCCTCGAAGTCGACCAGGCCGCGCACCTCGACGAGGGTCGACAGGTACAGCGCGTGGCCGCCGCCCTGCGAGAAGCCGGAGACCACGATCTGATCCCAGAGGATGTCCTCCGGCAGCGGGCGTACGTGAGACCGCTTCGTGTAGTAGCGGTCCCAGCCGCCCGTCGGGTCCAGGGAGTGGAGTTCGTCCAGGGCCTCCCACAGCCGGGGCACGATGGCGTCTTGCCACGCCACGTCGATGTCCGCGCTCGTGTCGATGCCGAGCAGCTTCTCGGTGCGGAAGTCCCCTGCGCAAGTGCAGTCGAGCAGGGACGTGGAGCACGCAGTCTTCGCGGAGGGCGTGCTCGCGTACGACAGGCCGAGCGCCCGGTAGCCGGCGTAGGCGGCGGTCTTGAGTACGAGGTCGTGGTCCTGGGGACTCATGCCGCTACCGGGCAGGAACACGAGCAGGGGCTCGAGGACTTCGGGCGCGTCGGCGTTCTTTGTGACCAGACGGTTGGGCAGGTACAGCCGGCTCGGCTCACACTCGGGACCCGTGCTGGAGGCACAGGTCGGACTGTTCGAGGTGAACGACCCGGCCGCCACGGGCGGGTACAGCCCGTAGTCCGTCGGGTCCGGGGCACTCTGGGCCAGGGCAAGCGATAGCATCCACACGATCATGTCGACCTCCAACTGTCCTCAACGACAGGGGGAGACCATAGCGCAATCCTCGTGGACGCTCACTGCCAGCGGGTGCACGCGGGAACCGAGGTGTCCAGTTCGAGCGTGACCAGCTCGGCGGAAGCGGAGGGGTCTCGGCCGTTTGCGTCGAGCCAGGCCTCGGCGGTGCCGTACTTCGGATCCTCGACGCACAAGAAGAAGCCGATCTCCGGACGGCCGTGCATCATCAGCGGCATGCTGTGCTCGTCGATGACGACGCGGCCCCAGCCCGTGCGTCCATCGGCGCCGGTTCGTTTCGTCCACCGTCCCAGCTGGGTGTGCGGGGAGGGGGCGGAGATCAGGCGCGTGAGCACCACGTCGACGACCACGGGATCTCCGGCGTGATCACGCACCTCCACCGTGATCTCGGGCTGCTCCAGGCCCTTCTCGGGGAAGGGGATCGGGCAGCAGGCGAGGAGTACGAACGAGCCGCCGACCAGCAGCGCGAGGCGAGCGTGTGGGGCAAGGATGGCGATGAGACCTCCAGACGGCGTGCAGGGTGCATAGTCCCCGGATAGTCGGCGGGCGATGCTCCACCTCGCCTCCGAGACCGATCCTGGCTGGGCCGACTACGCGCTCGCGCACCTCGACGAGATCCTCGTCGACCACGCGCACTGCGAGAAGAAGGCCGCGTCCACCGCGCTGAACCTGATGTTCCGCTACCCGGACCGCAGCGAGCTGCTCGTGCCGCTGTCCGAGCTTGCCCGCGAGGAGCTCGAGCACTTCGAGCAGGCGCTCGAGCGGCTGCGCGAGCGAGGCGTCACCTTCTACCGCATGACGCCCTCGGACTACGCCGGCGACCTGTACCGGGCCATTCGCAAGGAAGAGCCGCTGCGGCTGCTCGACACCCTGCTCGTGTGCTCCCTCATCGAGGCCCGGAGCTGCGAGCGCATGAAGCTGCTGTCCCAGGCCCTGCCAGAGGGCGTGCTCAAGGACTGGTACGTGGGGCTGCTGGCGAGCGAGGCCCGCCACCACGTGGGCTACGTGACCCTCGCCGAGCACTACTTTCCGCGGGAGCAGGTGAAGGCGCGGCTGGTGGAGCTCTCGGAGGTCGAGGCGAGCGTGCTCACCAGCGGCGCGGCGCCGCGCATGCACGCCTAGCTCACGG
Organism: Deltaproteobacteria bacterium; assembly: GCA_006226595.1. Lineage (GTDB taxonomy): Bacteria > Myxococcota_A > UBA796 > UBA796 > M1803. The sequence continues at coordinate 68,175 of SBGP01000048.1, read as the reverse complement.
CCCGCCAGTGCTCGCCGTCTTCCGCGGCGAGGGCGTGTTCGCGCATCCACTGCAGGTGGCTGGTGATCTGCACCGCGGCGATCGGGTACGCGGAGGGCTCGATGACGCCGCCGTACACGGCCTCGGCCAGCTCGAGCGGCGTGGAGGCGCCGCGCTTCACCAGGGCCTGGCGGATCTGCTCCGTGCGCTGGTGGCGGTGGGCGATGTAGAAGGCGAGCACCGCCTCGCCTTGCTCGAGCATGGGGCCATGTGCGGGCAGTAGCGCGGTGGGCCCCGCCTTCTGCATGCGCGCGAGGCTCTCGAGGTACTGCCCGAGGTGGCCATCTCCGGGCTCGATGAGGATGGTGCCGATGCCCGCCACCATGTCGCCCGCGACCACGGCTCCGGTGTCGCGGTCACGGAACACGAGGTGTCCCGGGGCATGGCCGGGCGTGTGCATGAGGTCGAGGATGCAGCCGCCGACCTCGAGCACGTCGCCCTCGTCGAGGTGTCCGTCGATCCGCACGTCCACGCGCTCGTCGGTGGCGCGATGCGCGAGGATCGGCACCTGGCCTCCGAGGGCATCGCGTAGAGCTTCGGCGCCGGCCACGTGGTCGTGGTGGTGGTGCGTGAGCACGATGTGGGTCACGCGCTCGCCGGTTGCGATGCGCTCGGCGAGCATGCCGTAGAGCAGGCGCTGCTCGTCTTCGTACGGTGACGCGGGGTCGAAGACGGCGAGCTCACCCTCGCCGAGGACCCAGGTATTCGTGTGCGTCGCTGGAGCGAGTGTGGGCGTGCGCACGGGGACGCGGGCGATGCGAGGCAGGAGGTGTTCCATGCCCTCGCGTATCCCGCATCACATGTTGAGGACCACCACGAGCAGGAAGGCGAGCACCATCAGCGCGACGGCGCCGAGGGCCAGGCGCTGGTTCTGGGGCATGCCCCGGGGCTCGTGGGGCTGCGGGAGCTCTCCGTCCTCGGGGAGGACGACCTTTTCGTCGGGCACCGGCGCGTTCGCTGCGGGCGTGCTGCCCCCGTACTCCCCACCGTTGTCCGTCCACGGCACCGCCGTGGGGTTCGTCGCCGGACCGCCGACCGCCTCGGGCTGGCTGCCCGTGGCCTCCTCGTCGATGGATGGCGCGTGCTGGCGGTTCTCGGCCGGAGGCGCGGTGTCCGCCGTCTCGTCGTCATTCGCGGACGCGGTGTTGGAGGCGAGCGCGCGAGCCTCGGCGATGGCGCGCTGCACAGCCTCGCTGTCGACGACCAGGGTCGCTTCCTCGTCGATCTCGTCGTCGTCCTCGGCGTAGTCGTCCATCGTGGGCTCGGCGGGCTTCATACGCGTGGTGTCCGCGTCGGCGGGATCCGGAACAACCGGAACGTCGCTCGCCCCGCTCGGGTCGTCGGGCTTGCCGGACATCTGGGTCTCCTTGGATTGTTCGCCGACGACCGCAGCGGGTACGTCCTCGGTGAGTTCGGGTCCCACCACGGGAATGGCTTCATCGGCAAGCGTACCCGGAGAGGCCAGTCGACCCATCGGAAGTTCGCGAGCTTCAGCTTCGGCCAGGTGGACGCCGTCGGCTTGGGGAGGTGGGGGCTGGCGTACGGTGACGTCGTCTTCCGTGGCCAGTGTGGAGGTGGGGGAGGTGGTGATTTCGAGGGTTTGCGGCGATTCTTCCGCAAACGAGGGGGCTTCGGTGAATGCCTCGGCCGCGAGGTCCGCGAGGCTGATCGCCAGCTCGCGACGCTCTGATAATCCGCCTGCCTTGCGCGACAACGCGAGAAGCTCCTGGCGCACCGGACCCAGGTCGGGAAAACGGCGCGCGGGCTCGGGATCGAGCATGCGGCGGAGCAGGCGACCCAGCGCGGGCCACTGCACTTCGATGTTGTCGACGTGGGTGTCGCAGCTTCCGCGACGCGCTTCTTCTTCGGTCGTCCACGGCGCACGGCCGGTGATCAGCGCAGCGAGGAGCGCGCCGAGGCTCCACTGGTCGGTCGCCGCGCTGGTTGGCAGGCCGCGGGCGCGCTCGGGCGGCAGCCACGGCGTCTCGGGCGGCGTGTTCTCGCCAAAGCCCCAGACCCACAGGCGCCCTTCGGCAGAGAGCCACAGCTGCCCCGGTTCGAGGTGTCCGTGGTGGCGGCCCTTGTGGTGGGCGTGCTGCAGGCACTCGGAGAGGTCGAGGCCGAGGTCGCACAGTGTCGCGGGCGTCATCGGCAGCTCGCCGTGGCTTCGTCGGGCGACGAGCGCGGTGAGCGGTGCTCCGCCGGCGGCCTCGATCACGAGCGCACCCGTTCCCTCGTAGTAGCCGACGGCCTTGGGAACCCTGCTGTCGTCGACGGCGCGCAGCGCGTCGTACTCGGCCTGGAGAGCGGTGCGGTCCGCCTGGCTGGCATCGGGCGTGAGGAGCTTGACGAGCACGTGCGTCGGCCGACGGCGGGTCGTGCCGGTGCGGTGCGCCACGTACCAGGTTCCGGATACCGGAACGTGCGCCTCACGCTCGATCTCGAATGGCCCCACGCGGAGCCCGATGACGGACAAGCAGCCTCCTCCTCTCGCCGCAGTGGCGCGATCTTAGCACCAGCGGCGGATCTTCGGGGCGTGCCCCGCCAGAGACTGTGTTCTTCGCGGGCCGGGTCAGCCGAGGCCCAGCGACGACCAAAGCTGACGTCCGGCGCGCGCGAGGGCATCGCGGTCGCCGAGGTCCAGCGGGTCGAGCACCGCGACGGGGACGTCGAGCAGGGCCCGCAGGTCGACGAGGTTCGTGTCGCGGGAGAGGTCGGTCGCGGCGATGCCCCGGTTGAGCACGACGCCGAGGACCTCGTGGCCGTCGGCGCGGACGGCATCGACCGTGAGGCGCGTGTGGTTGAGCACACCCAGGCGGTCGCCGGCGACGATGATCACGCGGCTGCCTGCCCACGTCGCGAGGTCCGTGACCTCCACGCCGGGCCCGATCGGCACGCGCCAGCCGCCGACGCCCTCGACGAGCACGGTCTCGCCCTCGAGCTCCCGGACCCAGCGCTCGAGGGCGCGTGCGCCTACCAGGCGTCCCTCGAGCAGCGCCGCGCGATGCGGCGACAACGGGGCTTCCCAGGTGGCGAACACCTTCGGATCATGCCCGGCGCCAAAGCCGAGCAGCTCGGCATCCTCGCCGGCGGTGCCGGGAGCGACACCGCTCGCGACGGGCTTTGCGGCGACCACCCGCCTGCCCGCGTGGTGCGCGCCTGCAGCGAGGCAGGCGGTGACGGCGCTCTTGCCGATCTCGGTGTCGGTGCCCGTGATGAACCAGCGTCCCAGCATGCGTCCTCCGCGGGGCGTCTATCGCGTCGGCGCGCGTGTTACAGCGGAGAGCCGCCAACGGAGGCTCGATGCGCGTTCCCGTCCACATTCTCTCCGGCACCCTAGGGACCGGAAAGACGACGACCCTGCTGCACCTGCTGTCTCAGCGGCCCGGCGAGCGTGCAGCCGCCATCGTCAACGACTTCGGCGAAGCGCGGCTCGACGCCACACGGGTCGGCGAAGAGGCGGGGGTGGCCGTCGAGGACCTTCCCGGGCTGTGCGTGTGCTGCACGGCGCCGGACGGCTTCGCGGAGGCGCTGACGCGACTGCTCGACGACGGGGCCGAGCGCATCTGGATCGAGCCGACGGGCCTGGCGCGTCCCGGGGACCTCGTCGATACGCTGCGCCGCGGACCGTGGGCCGAGCGCATCGCGCTGGGACCGGTGGTGGTGCTGGTCGATCCGCTCCGACTCGCGTCGCCTGGGGTTCAGGAGCAGGCCGAAGCGGCCGACGTGCTCGTGGCCAACCGCTGTGATCTCGCTGGCGAGGAGGCGATGGCGGCCTTCCGCGACTGGCGGGACGAGCTGTGGCCCGGACCCCTGCGCACGGTCGAGACCGACCACGGACGCCTCGATGCCGGGGCGCTCGATTGGGCGGAGGGCGAGGGGCCTCGGCGCCGGTTCTCCGCGTGCTCCACGACGCACGACACCGGGCACACCGCGCGGAGCTGGGTGTGGCCGCCGGATGTCGTGTTCTCGCGGGAGCGGCTGGCCGAGACGCTGGTCGCGCTCGTGCGAGGCGAAGCGGGGGCTCCGCTGGCTCGGCTCAAGGGCCTGCTGCGGACCGACGAGGGCAGCTTCCGCGTGGAGGTCGCCGGCAACCACGGGGAGGAGGCACCCACCGCGTGGCGTCGCGACTCGCGACTCGACCTCATCGTCGAGGGGGATGCCGAGGCCGCGCTGGACACCGCGGCCGAGTGGCTCGAGAAGGCTCAGCTCACCGACGCCGAGAAGGCGGTCGACAGCCGCATGATCGAGGTCGTGCGTCCCGACGGAAGCCGCGCGTGGGTCGATCGCGAGCGCTTGCTCGATCTCCCCGATGGTGTCGACGACATTGCGCCCCTCGTCCCCGGCAGGACCGGCGCGGCCGCCCGTGTCGACCGTCTGTTCGCGGAGCTGGGCCTGGGTGCCGAAGGCGAGGTCGTCGTGGTTGCGTCGGACGGCTACGCCACGCCCGCGGTACCGACCGCGGCGTTCCTCCGCGGTCTGCTGCTGCACAGCATCGATGGACAGGCGCTTCCCGAGGGCAAGGGGGGACCGTTCCGCTTGCTCATTCCTGGTGATGCAGGACCCGCCGGGGCGTGCAGCAACGTGAAGGGCGTGGTGAAGCTGGTGGTGCGCTAGCTCAGTCTTCGCCGACGCCCGTGCGCGCCCGGAACACGCGCCCGCAACCGTCGAGCGTGAACGCGCTGCACTCGTGCGGCACGAAGCAGGCCTCGCCCTGGCCCAGCGACACGGTGCGTCGCCCGTGGGACACGGTCACCTCGCCGGACACGCAGAGCACGATGTCCGGCCCCTCCTGCGGGGGCGGCACGACGTGGCCGTCGACGTCGATGACCGACAGGCTGAACATCGCCGTGTCCGAGGGGTAGACCTGCTCGACGCCGTCGGCGTGCGGTCGGAGTACCTCGGGAGGCTGCGGCTCGAAGTTCACGACGCTCATCAGGGCTTCGCCGTTGATGAACTTCTGGGTGAGGCCGCAGCGCAGCGTGTTGTCGCTGTTGCCCATGACCTCGACCGCGGTCCCGTGAAGGTAGGCGTGCAGCAGACCTGGTCCGAGGAACAGCGCCTCACCAGGCTGGAGGCGCACCCGGTTGAGGAGCATCGCGACCGGGAGTCCTGGATCTTCGGGGTAGATCGCGTCGAGCTCGTCGAAGGTGGCCGCCACCTCGCCGAGGACGCCCGCTTCGTCACGCGTGTTGCTCCGTGCCCAGTGAAGGGCGTGCGTCACCGCGTCGCCGCCACGGATGATGTCGTTCACCACCTGATCGAGTGGAAGGCCGTCCAGACGCCAGGCATCGCAGATGGCCTTGAGCTCGTCGCGAGGACGGAAGCCCACGAGCGCGTCGAACTCGGACAGCGCCACGACCTGCTCCGGCTTGGGTCGCGGGTCGCGGTAGCTGCGCTGGGGCGCGGCCAGCGGAACCCGGCGCCGCGTCTCTTCGAGGAACCCGAGCCGCGCGCGCTCCTTGTCAGGGTGCGCCTGGATCGAGAGCGGGCGCTCCACCGCGAGGATCTTGAGCAGGAAGGGAAGCTGGTCGCCGAAGCGCGCCATCAGGGTGGGGCCGAGCATCGCGGTCGGATTCATCGCGATGAACGCGTCGAGCCCCACGAAGCCGGTGTCGCGACCGACCATGGCCGGCGCGACCGGGTGCGCGCCATACCAGATCTCAGCCTCGGGTTCCGCGGTCGGAAAGGCGCGACCCTGAAGCTCGGCAAGGGTCTGTCGCGAGCCCCAGGCGTACGGGCGTACGGGGGCGTCGAGATACACGATCTGCGGTTCCATCAACCCTCCGAGCGACGTCCGTACCACTCAGCGTAGCTCAGGCTGTTGCCCGGGAGGCGCACCTCCCAGTCGGCGCCACCATCGCGATCCAGACGGGTTCGCATCGGGGGGCCGGCGCCCTCCGCGAGCACCGCGTCGCGAAGCTCGGAATCGCCGTGTACGCCGTACAGAAGGCCGTCGTGGACGACGCAGCGACCGGAGCACGACACGATGACCGCTCCGCTGGCCTCGACGTCGCCATCGACATCGACGAGCACCGACTGCGTCCACGCGCCGCGCGGGGAGCCTCCGACGACCACGCTGCCGTCTTCGCGCTGCACGCCGAAGAATGCGCGCATGCCCTCGGCCTCGCCCCCGTCGTCGAGCAGGCGGCGGACGTTGGTCCACCAGGCCTGGAGGGTGCCGTAGTCCCACCACCAGGCATCGGTGCCGACGTCGATGGCGCCGAACAGCGGCCCCTCGAGGCGTGTGGCCAGGCCGCGCATGCGGGCGTGGTGTGCGTCCGCCTCTGCCGCGCTCACGCCCTTCCGCTGGCGCTGCTCACGGTAGGTGTCGAGATCGAGCGTCAGCGGCATCCAGAAGTGAGGGTCGGTGTCGAGCTTGCCCTCGCGTGCGTCGAGCTCCTGGGCGAACTCGGCGAGCAGGGCCTCGGTGAGCGCCGCGGACATCGAGAACGAGCCCAGCGAGGTGCCGATGCGGTCGGTGGGGATGGCGCCTCTCTGGGAGAGGAGCGCGGCGGTCGCGTGGTCGATCTTCTCGACCTGGGCGGCATCTCCGCTCGCGCTGACCGCGATCAGTCCGTAGCGCTCGAGGCCTTCGCGCTCCCAGGTCTCCGCGTCCGGGAAGGGGCGCAGTCGACAGAGGATGTCGGCGTGGTGCGTCGGTGGTGCGGGGGCCACGCTCGGCACGAACAGCTGGTCGCCCCAGAACACGGAGACCCGACCCTCGCGATGCGCGGCATACAGCGCGGTCTGGCGGAGCACGGCCTCGAGCAGGGTGATGGCCAGAGGCTCACCGTCGATCGACACCAGGCCCGGGAGCCGGACGCCCGGCTTGTTGTGGCCCTCGGCGCCGGGAAGGGGGGCGAGGCGCGTGCCCTTGCCGGCGGTGTGGTACACGGCGACCCGCGCGCCATCGCGCAATCGCTGCAGCAGGTCGATGCGTCGGTCCGCTTCGGCGAGAGCGTACAGCGTGCCCAGACCGTTGCCGGCACCACCCTTCCAGTCCTCGTGCAGGCACAGGATCTCAGCGTGTTCGGCGAGGACCTCGCCGCGTCCCGCTTCGAGTCGAGCCTGCCACCATGGGGTCTGCGCTCGAGAGGGCGTCGACACGATGACGACGTCGAAGGCGTGGGCGCGTGCGAGGATGGCGTCGAGCAGATGGCGATGCATCCGACCGGCTAACGGGTGCGAAGCGTTCACGCCGGTTACGCGCGAGGGCGATGCAGGGAGAGACACCAACGGTGACGCGTGAGGACGGGCTCGCGCGGCTGGGGATGCTGCTGACCGGCGTGATGTGCTGGTGGGGCGCGACGACCGCGTTCGAGGGTGGCAATCCCGCGCAGTACGCCGAAACGCACGCGCTGGTGCTCGTGGGTTTCCTGTGGGGCTTCGTGCTCTTCGGGGCGGCGGCCGTTGGCGTCGCCAGCCGCGTCGCCAGCGGCCTGGCCGCGGTCGGAGCGACGCTCGTCTTCCTCGATCACGCGGCCGTCAATGCCGAGGTGGCGCGTTTTGTCGGCATTCCGGCCACGACCGACGTGCGCGTGTACATGGACTACGCGGCCTGGCTGCTCCTCGAGGGCAAGAACCCCTACGAGCACGACCTGACGGCCGCCTATGGCGCCCATCGCGCGACCCTCCAGTATGCGACGCCCCTGGTGGACGGCGGCCTCACCGGTCGACTCGCGTACCCGAGCCTCGCGTTCCTCGTGCACGTCCCGATGGTGCTGCTCGGCCTCTCCGATCGCTGGGTGTACCTCGGATTCCTGGTGCTCACCCTGGGCGCGCTGTTCGCGCTCGCCAAGCCCGAACGTCGTCCTCTGGTGCTGCTGCCCTTCCTCGTGGAGCCGCGGTTCATCGGCTACGCGTTCTCGGGGGTGAGCGACGGGGTGTGGGCCCTGTTCCTGGTGCTCGCGGCGTCGTTCTGGGACCGTCGCATCGCGCGAGGCGTGTTCCTTGGGCTCGCTTGCGCCGCCAAGCAGCACGCGTGGCTCGTCGCACCGTTCCTGGCGGTCCGCGCATGGTCCGAGACCGAGGGAGAGGCGCGGGACAAGGCGCGTGCGGTCGTCGAGCTGGCGGGCGTGGCGACGGCGACATTCCTGATTCCGAACCTGCCGTTCATGCTGTGGAGCCCGAGCGCCTGGTGGGCCGGCGTGATGGAGCCGCTCTCCGCGCCGATGATCACCTGGGGCACGGGCCTGTCGTCGCTCGCGGCCTGGGGGCTGCTCGTCGTGCCGCGCTGGGTGTGGAGCCTGGGGCTCTACGGTGGCCTCGCCGTCGGGATGTTTGCAGTGTGGCGCCATCCGCGCACGGTCGGGCGTCTGGTGTGGGTCCTGCCGGGCCTGGCGCTGTTCATGGGGCACCGCAGCCTGACCTCGTACTGGTACTTCGGCCTGCTGCCGTTCGTCGCGGAGTGGGGGCGCTTCGGCTGGCCCTCCACCCGGAGCGAGCGCTCCCCGTGGGCTGCCGCTGGCGTGTTCGGCGCGTATGCCGTCGCCCTCGCGGCCGTTCTCGGCTCGTATGCCGTGCAAGAGCCCGAGCTCGGCGTGCGACTCGGCCGACCGATGTGGGTCGAGGGTCACCGCGTGAACCAGCTCCTGGTCGGCGTTCGCAACGACAGTGATCACCCGATCTCGCCGCGCTTCCAGGTGCAGACCGCCGCCGAGCAGCCCTTGTTCTGGGATCGGCGAGCAGGCCCCGAACGTCTCTCGCCGGGCGAGGAGGCTACCTACGTCGTGGGCACCCGCGTGCCGTTCGAGGCCTTCGAGATGGCGCGTGGGGCGGTGCTCTTCGTGGGGGATGCCGAGGGCTACTGGCCGCGGGCAGCGGTCCACCTGCGTCCGGACTTCGACTTTGCCAAGCCCGACCGCGTTCCGAACCCGGACTTCGCCTACTGGGCGGATGGAGGCGCCCGGCCACAGTTCTGGACGGTGGACCGCGAGGGCCCCTCGGAGGCTCGCTGGGGGCAGCGCCTGGGCCTGGAGCTCGTGCTCCTCCCCTCCGATCGCGCCGCGGTCCGGGTGCGGACCACGATTCTCGAGCCTGCGGAGCGCCTCGCGGTCCGGGTGCGCGTGCCCGAGCATGCGAACCTGCCGCCCGACCTCGACGAGCGCTACGGTGTGCAGTTCCGTACGGCGGATGCGGCGGGATTGGTCCTGTTCGGGGACCAGTCGGGCTCCGGGACGCTTCCGGACGGCCGGCGCTGGATGATGATCGAGGCGCCGCGGGGCGCGTGGAGTGTCGTCGAGCTCGACGTTCCTGGACTGCTCGATGCACTCGGACTGTCGCGTGAGCGCGAGCGACTGCCGTTGTCCCGGTTTGCGCAGCTCGACTTCCCGATGCGCGCCGTCGAGATGGCGGTGGTCTTCGAGTCCGAGGTATCCGGGGGCGAGCGTACGGCGTACTTCGGCGGGTTTGCGCAGGCGGAGCCGGGCATTCCGACGAGCCGCTACGCGACGGAGGCCGACGTCGAGGCGCATGCGCGCTGGCTTGCCGAGCTCGAGGTACAGGCGGGCAACCTGGACCGCGCCTCCGAGCTGCTCGACCACGACGAGGCCGCGCTCGGTCTCGCCAAGCTCGCCCTGGCCAGGGCGGCAGCCCAGACTGGAAGCCGGGTCGAGGCCCTGCGTCTGCTTCGCGAGTCCCGCGCCCTGCCGCTCGACGGCGAGGGTCTGCGGGTCGCGGCCGAGGTGTTTGCCGTACTCGGCGCCCTCGACGAGTGGCCGAGCTTCGCGGTCACCGTGGCCGAGCGCGCCCAGGAGCGAGGCGACGCCGAGCGAGCGGATACGCTATTTCTGGTCATGGCCGAGGCATTCGCCGAGGCTGGAGACTGCGTGGGGGCCCGGGGCATCCTCGCGCGTGTACAGGCAGTGGATGCCGAGAGGGGAGGCGCCCTTGCGCGGTGCATGGATCCGTAGGGCGGTGTGGCTGGGCCTGTGGGGTTGCGCGGGCACGTCGCCCGAGCCATCCGCCGACGTGTCTCCGGCGGTGACGCTGGACGACCTGGTGGCAAGGGTCGACGGTCTCCGGCTCGATCCCGGGCTGGTAGCGGACGGCGCCGAACGTATCGGGGGCTGGGCCCCCGCCGAGTGGGACGGCGGTGGCTTCGACTTCTCGTGGACCGCTCCCGCGGGCGCTGGCTGGCGCTTGCCGGCGGGGCTCATCGCCGGTCCCGCGGTCGCGCGCTTGCGGGTCCGCGCCGCAGTCTCGGGGCAGACCCTCTCTGTGGCCGGTGCCGAGGCGGTCGACGTACCGACCGAGTGGACGGTGGTCGACGTGCCGCTGGCCGAGCTCGATGAGGAGCTTATCCTCGTCGCAGGCACCCCCCAGCAGGTCGAGGGGGACGAGCGGGCGCTCGGCGTGGCTGTGGACTGGGTCGAGGTGTTCCCCAAGGGCGTGGATGGCCTCACCGCGCGAGCGTCGGTGCTCGATGTGGGCGCTCCGTCCGCGCGCGATTCGTTGCTCGCGGGCTGGGGGACCAACGAACAGTCCGGTGACGTGTCCTGGGCGTGGACGGTGGGACCGGAGGCGACACTGAACATTCCGGCCTCCGGAGACGCCCTGGACGTCGACCTGCGTGTGCGCGCCTATCGCTGGGAGGGCGCCGCCGAGGCCATCCTCGAAGTGCTCGTCAACGGGGACTCGGTGGCCAGCCTGCATCCTGGTGTCGCGTGGGGCACCCACCGCGTGGCCGTGCCCGCGAGCGCGCTTCGGGCCGGTGACAACACCATCGCGCTCCGCCCGTCACCCATCGCGTCGCCCGCCGAGGTCGGTGACGGCAAGGACCAGCGCGAGCTCGGAGTGGCACTCGAGCGTGCCGTGGTCACGCCGCGCTACGTGCCGAGGCCTGCCGCCGGTCGCTGGCGCCTCCAGCACGGCGTCGCGCTGTCTCTGGCCGCTCCCAAGGCGGGTTCGTACCGCTTGTCGGCCACCGGCCCGCTCATCGGTCGCTGCGCGGACCAGGCGCCGCTCTCCATGCCCACCTTCACGCTCGACGAAGGCTGCCGGACGCTCGAGATCCGAGCGAACGACGAGGTGGAGCTGCACGGCCTGGAGTGGACTCCTTGAGGTGGTACCTCCCACTTGGGCTTCTCGCCTGCGCGGCTCCCACCGTCGACGACCCGGCGGGTCCGGTGGACGTACTGGCTCTGCTCCGTGAGGCCAAGGCGGTGCCGTTGAGCCGAGAGGTGGACATCGGCGCCCCCAGGGCGCGTGCGGCGCTGGGAGACGGCTGGTCCGGCGATGAGCTGGCGGGCGAGACGAGCTTCGTGTGGGCACTGGGGAACCGCGCGACCCTGAGCGTGGACCTCCCGTTCTCGGGTGCCGGTCAGCTCGCGATGCGTGTCAAGGGCTGGCCCGACCCGAGCGGGGCCGCTCAGCGCGTGACCGTACGGGTCAACGGGAAGGAGGTTGGCGTCATCGACGTCCCGGCTCACTGGAGCGAGCACGCGCTGGAGGTGCCGGCTGGTGTGCTCGAGAAGGGCGTGAACCAGGTCGAGCTGCTGCACGCGACCGCCAGGGAGCCCGGTGAGCTGCGCCCCATCTCGGCAGCGTGGGACATGCTGCAGTTTGCACCGCTCGTGGCCAGGCCGCTGGTCTCCGTCGACATCGGCACCGCCGAGGGCAGAGCGGCGCTGGATGCGGGCACATGGTCGGGCGACGAGGCCGATCACGGGCGCAGCTTCGTGTGGACGACCGCCATCGAGGCGAGCCTCCGTGTTCCCGAGCCGCTCACGCAGGGCTGCATGGACCTCGAGCTGATCGGGCGTAGTGTCGGTGGCAAGCCCCAGCAGGTCACCGTGTCTCTGGATGGAGCGGTCTTCGGCGCCGGCGAGGTCGGCACCTCGTGGACGCGCTTCCGGGTCTCGGGTCAGGTGGGTCGGGGGGCATCCCACCTGCTGACGCTCGCGGGGACGCGGGTCGAGCAGCCGGGTGGTGTGGACGCCCGTCGCCTGGGGATTGCCTGGGACCGTGTCGACTTCCGGGCCTGCGAGAACGAGCAGTTGCTCCCGGGGACCGCGCGCACGGTCTGGGCGATGGCGGGGGCCGAGACGGCGCTCACCTACGGGCCGGTCCTCACCGGGGAGGTCGAAGTGCAGGTGACCGAGCCCGCCAAGGGCGTGGTGGCCAGCACACGTCTCGATGCCCGAGGCGGCGAGCTGAAGCTCGCGGTCGAAGGTCCGCTGCATCCCGTGGAGCTGCGATTCCAGATGGCGGGCGACGGTGTCACGCCCGTGTCCGTGTCGAAGCTCGAGCTGGTGGGAGGGGGCGTGCTCCCCGCCGAGCGTCCCAACCTCGTGGTCGTGCTCCTCGACACCGTTCGCGCCGACCACCTCTCGGTGTATGGCTACGAGCGACCGACGACCCCGAAGCTCGAGGCCTTCGCGCGCGAGGCGGTCGTGTACGAGCGCGCCTGGGCCAACTCTCCGTGGACGCGCGCCTCGGTGGCCACGCTGTTCACGGGCCAGCTCCCGCGCCGGCATGGCACCGTGGGACGTCGAGACGCGCTTACCGACAACGTCCGTCTGCTCGCGGAGGTCGCCCGCTCGGCGGGCTACGACACCGCCTCGTTCGTGACCAACGGCAACGTCGGTCCGGCATTCGGCTTCGATCGGGGCTTCGAGACCTACCACGGCTACAGCGAGGTGCGCGACTCGCCCACCTTCCACGAGCCCGCGGAGAACGTCGTCGATGACGTGGCAGCCTGGCTCGCGCGACGTGATGGCGACGACCCGTTCCTGCTCTACGTCCACCTCACCGACCCGCACGCGCCCTACGCACCGCCCGGCCCGTTTCGTGAGGCCTTCGCGCCGGACGTGCCCCAGGGGCCGATCGGCTCGAACCCGTGGGTGCAGGCTCGCGCGGCGCTCGAGGTGCCGACGACGCCCGAAGACGTGCGCCATGCCGTCGACCTGTACGACGCGGAGATCGCGTACACCGATGCGCAGGTCGGTCGACTGTTCGACGAGCTCCGGGCTGCCGGCGCCTGGGAGGGCTCCATGGTGGTGGTGACCTCCGACCATGGCGAGGAGTTTATGGAACACGGCGGCTGGGAGCACGGTCAGACGCTGTACCACGAGGTCCTCGACGTCCCGCTCATCGTGCGCTTTCCGGACGGGCACGCCGGTCGCGAGGCGCGACGCGCACAGCTCGTGGACGTGTTTCCGACCCTGCTCGGGGCAGCTGGCGTCCCCGCGGACCCCCGCGATGGTGTGGACCTCGCCTCTGCCGCGCAGGGGCTCCGACCGGCCCATGCTTCCGTGGTGCTCGACTCGCGAGATGGCGACGCCTACGTCGCGGGTGACGTGAAGGCTATCGACATGCTCGTCGACCGGCGGCCCGGCGGCCCCACGCGCGAGGTGTACGACCTCGCCAAGGACCCGACGGAACTGCACGACCTGCACGCCGCGGACCCGGCGGCGCACGAGCCGCTGTTCGCGCCCATCCTCGAGAAGCGCGGTGTGAAGGGACACGAGACCTCGACGGTCGAGATGTCCCCCGAGCTCGAGGAGACGCTGCGGGCCCTCGGCTACCTCGAGTAGAACCCCACAAACGCGAAGCCCCCACCACCCGCGAGGGCGATGGGGGCTCCGTGTTCGGGCAACCCGCGACTAGAGGCGGAGCTTGGCGGCTGCCAGCTCGCGCTTCTCCTCGGCTGCGGTCCAGTCGGCCTCACCGAAGGAGGCGCTGCCGAGGGCCTGCTCGGCCTCGTCGAACTCGCGCTGCGCCGAGGCCTTGTCGACCTCGTCGGCGGAGAGGCAGGAATCGACGAGCACGGTGACCCGGTCCATGCCGGCCTCGGCGAAGCCGCGACCGACCACGAACTTGTGGACCTTGCCGGCCGCGTCGGTGACCGTGATCAGGCCGCCGGTGGTCAGCGAGAGGTAGTCCTCGTGCCCGGGCAGCACGTCGAACTCACCGAGGAAACCGGGAACGCCGACCTCGGTGGCCTCCCCGCTCCAAGCGAGCTTGGTCGGGGTGACGATGTCTACGTGAAGAGCCATGGGGCCTCCGGAGCCCGCGTACGCGGGCCGTCAGAAAACTACTCGCCCTTGGCCAGGCGCTCGGCCTTGGCACGGACGTCGTCGAGGTTGCCGACCAGGTAGAACGCGTCCTCGGGGAGGTCGTCGTGCTTGCCCTCGAGGATCTCCTTGAAGCCCTGGACCGTGTCCTCCTTGGAGACGAGGACGCCGGGGGAGCCGGTGAAGATCTCGGCGACGTGGAAGGGCTGCGACAGGAACTTCTGGATCTTGCGCGCGCGCTCGACCAGGAGCTTGTCCTCGTCGGACAGCTCGTCCATGCCGAGGATCTTGATGATGTCCTGCAGCTCCTTGTACTTCTGGAGCACGCGCTGGACCTCGCGGGCGGTGTCGTAGTGCTCGTCACCGATGACGCGCGGGTCGAGGATACGGCTCGTGCTGTCGAGCGGGTCCACGGCCGGGTAGATGCCGAGCTCCGCGATGGAACGCGAGAGAACGGTGGTGGCGTCGAGGTGGGCGAAGGTCGTCGCCGGCGCCGGGTCGGTGAGGTCGTCCGCGGGGACGTACACGGCCTGCACGGAGGTGATGGAACCCTTCGTGGTGGTCGTGATGCGCTCCTGCAGGGCGCCCATGTCCGTGGCCAGGGTCGGCTGGTAGCCGACGGCGCTGGGGATACGGCCGAGGAGCGCGGACACCTCGGAGCCGGCCTGGGTGAACCGGAAGATGTTGTCGACGAACAGGAGCACGTCCTGGCCCTCTTCGTCGCGGAAGTACTCGGCGCAGGTCAGCGCGGACAGCGCGACGCGGGCACGGGCTCCCGGCGGCTCGTTCATCTGACCGTAGATGAGCGCAGCCTTGGACTCTTCGGGGACACCGGGCTTGAGAACGCCAGACTCGGCCATCTCGTGCCAGAGGTCGTTGCCCTCACGGGTACGCTCACCGACGCCGGCGAACACGGAGTAACCACCGTGGGCCTTGGCGACGTTGTTGATGAGCTCCATGATGAGAACGGTCTTGCCGACGCCAGCGCCGCCGAACAGGCCGATCTTTCCGCCACGCGCGTAGGGCGCGAGGAGGTCGATGACCTTGATGCCGGTGGAGAACATCTCGACCTGCACCGACTGCTCGGTGAACTCCGGCGGGGCGCGGTGGATCGGGCGGGTCTGCTCGGCGCCGATCGGGCCGAGCTCGTCCACGGGCTCACCGATGACGTTCATGATGCGGCCGAGAACCTTGGGGCCCACCGGCATCGAGATCGGCGCGCCGGTGTTCTTCACGGCCATGCCGCGACGAAGACCGTCCGTACCGTCCATCGCGATGGCGCGGATGGTGTTCTCACCGCGGTGCTGCGCGACCTCGAGGACGAGGTTGTCCTCCTTGTCGTTCAGCGCGGGGTTCGTGACCGTGAGCGCGGTCAGGATGTCGGGAAGCTGCCCGGGGGGGAAGCGGACGTCGACGACGGGTCCCATCACCTGGGTGATGCTGCCGGTGTTCTCAGCCATGGTGGACTCCTGTGGGAGCGGGATCAGAGCGCCTCGGCGCCCGACACGATCTCGGTGATTTCGGTGGTGATGGCGGCCTGACGCGCACGGTTGTACACGAGGGTCAGCTCGCCAATGAGGTCAGAGGCGTTGGACGTGGCGTTGTCCATCGCGGTCATGCGCGCGGCGTGCTCGCCGGCGTCCGTCTCGAGGAAGCCCTGGAGGAGGACGGTGCGCAGGTACAGCGGAAGCAGTGCCGAGAGCACCGCGTCGGGGCCCGGCTCGAAGTCGAAGTCGCCGCCAGCGGCTTCCTCGGCGTCGTCCATGGCGATGGGCAGCACGCGCTTGAAGGTCGGGACCTGCGTGATGGCGTTCACGAACTCGTTGTAGACGAGGTAGCACTCGTCGTACTCGCCGGACGTGAACCCGGACACCATCAGGTGCGACAGCGGGCGAGCCAGGTCCTCACGGGCCGTGCGCGCCAGGTCGACCTGGGCGTCGGCGACGGAGAAGCCCGCGCTCTTGTAGAAGTCGCGACCCTTGCGCCCGAAGGTGCGGATCTCGTACTCCACGCCGTCCTGCTGCTTCTCGCGAAGCCAGTACACCGACTTGCGCAGCATGTTGTTGTTGAAGCCGCCGCACAGGCCGCGGTCCGTGGTGAGCACCACGACGAGGATCTTCTTCACCTCGTCGCGCACCTGGAGGAGGGGCTCCTCGGAGTCCTCCGCAAGGGCGCCGACGCGCGTGAGCACGCTCGACAGCTTGTCCTGGTAGGGACGCGCCTTGGTGGCCGCATCCGTCGCGCGGCGCAGCTTGGCGCCGGCGACGAGCTTCATGGCCGAGGTGATCTTCTTGGTGCTCTTGACCGAGTCGATCCGGCGCTTGATTTCCTTGAGGTTGGGCATCGAGGCCCTCCTGGGGGACTACGCGGGGATCAGGACCAGGTGGACTTGAAGGACTTGATCTCGGCGACGAGGCGGTCCTTCAGGCCTTCCTTCTTGAGCGAGCCGCGCTCGACGATCTCGGCGAGCAGCTCGTTCTTGTTCGCCTTGAAGTGCTCGATGAGCTCGGTGGCGAAGCGGCCGACGTCCCGGTTGTTGAGGTCGTCGAGGAAGCCCTGGTTGCCGGCGAGGATCTGAACGACCTGCTGCTCGGCCGGAAGCGGGTTGTACTGGCCCTGCTTCAGGAGCTCGGTCATCCGCTCACCACGGCGCAGCTGCTGCTGGGTCGCGGCATCGAGGTCCGACGCGAACTGGGAGAAGGCGGCGAGCTCACGGTACTGCGCGAGCTGCAGGCGGAGCGGGCCCGCCTCTTCCTTCATCGCCTTGATCTGCGCGGCGCCACCGACGCGGGAGACCGAGAGGCCGACGTTGACGGCCGGACGCTGGCCGGCGCTGAACAGGTCGGACTCGAGGTAGATCTGGCCGTCGGTGATCGAGATGACGTTCGTCGGGACGTAGGCGGACACGTCGCCGCCCTGGGTCTCGATGATCGGCAGCGCGGTCAGCGAGCCGGCGCCCTCTTCGTCGCTCATCTTGGCCGCGCGCTCGAGCAGACGGCTGTGGACGTAGAAGACGTCGCCCGGGTACGCCTCGCGGCCCGGCGGGCGGCGGAGGAGCAGGGAGAGCTGACGGTAGGCGACGGCCTGCTTGGAGAGATCATCGTAGATGATCAGGGCGTGCATGCCGTTGTCGCGGAAGTACTCGGCCATCGCGCAGCCGGAGTAGGGCGCGAGGAACTGCAGCGGCGCGGCGGCGGCGGCCGGCGCGGACACGATGCAGGTGTACTCGAGCGCGCCGTACTGACGCAGGGTCTCGGTGACCTGGGCGACGGTCGACTGCTTCTGACCGATGGCCACGTAGAAGCAGAACACCTTCTGCTTCGGGTCGTCCTTGAACACCTTCTGGGCGATGATCGTGTCGATGGCGACAGCGGTCTTGCCGGTCTGGCGGTCACCGATGATCAGCTCGCGCTGGCCACGGCCGACGGGGGTCATCGAGTCGATGGCCTTGATGCCGGTCTGCATGGGCTCGTGCACGGACTTACGGGCGATGATGCCCGGCGCCTTGAGCTCGATCTTGCGGCTGTGCTCGGTCTCGATGGGGCCGAGGCCGTCGATCGGGTTGCCGAGGGCATCGACCACGCGACCCATCAGGGCCTCGCCGACGGGAACCTCGACGATCGTGCCGGTCCGCTTGACCTCGTCGCCTTCCTTGATCTCGGTGTCCGAGCCGAAGAGCGCGGCACCGACGTTGTCCTCTTCCAGGTTCAGGACCATGCCACGCAGTCCACCCGGGAACTCGAGCAGCTCGCCGGCGAGGGCGTTCTCGAGGCCGTAGATGCGGGCGATGCCGTCACCGACCGAGAGGATCGTGCCGGTCTCGGCGACGGAGACCCGGGACTCGTAGTCCTTGATCTGCTTCTTGAGGATCTGGCTGATCTCGTCAGCGCGGATGTCCATGGGAGCTCCTCACAGGCCCGGGGGTTCCAGGCCGCGTTGGATCAGGCCTCGGCGGGGACCTGGCTGGAGGTGAGTCGATGCTGAAGGTCACGAAGGCGGGTGCGAACGGACGCGTCGTAGACCTTGCTACCGACGCGGACCACGAGCCCGCCGATAAGGGATTCGTTCACGCGCGCCTCGAGGACCACGGTCGAGCCGGTGGCCTTCTCGAGTGCAGCACGAATCTCACCCTCGAGCTGAGGGGTGAGAGGGAACGCGGTGTCGATGACGACGCGGGTACGGCCAGCACGCTCGTCGGCGTTGGCGCGGTACACCTCGGCGACCTGCGGCAGCAGGGCGAAGCGACCCTTGTCGAGCATCAGGCGAAGGGTGTTGGCGGTGATGCCACCGACCTTGGCCTTCTTGAGGATGGCGTCGAGGGCGACGCGGCGCTCGTCCTGCGTGAACACGGGGTTCGAGAGCGCATCGATGCCGGCGGGGCCGAAGCCCTCGGTCACGGCGGCGAGCTCGGCGCCGAGCTCGTCGATCTTGCCCTCGTCGGAGGCGAGGTCGAGCAGGGCCGCAGCCCAGCGGCGGGCGATTCCGAGATCAGCCATTGGCCACCTCTCCGTCGATGGACTGGAGGAACTGGGCGGCGAGGCGGGTCTGGTCGGACTCCTGCACCGCGTTCTTCAGGGTGTGCTCGGCGAGCTGGACCGCGAGCGCCACGGCCTCCTTGCGGAGGGCCACCTGGGCGCGGATCGTCTCGTCGCGGATGTTGCGCTCGGCGGTGGCGGCGATGCGGCCGGCCTCCTCGTGCGCACGGGCAACGAGCGCCTCTTCCTCGGCCTTGGCCTGGGCCTCGGCGGTCGCCTTCATGTCGGCGACCTCGGCCTCGAACGCCTGCAGGCGCTGGCCGAGCTCCTCAAAGTTCTGGCGGGCCTCGTCACGCTCGCGCGCGGTGTCGGTCAGGTCCTTGCGGATCGCGGCGGCGCGCTGGTGCACACCGTTCTTGATCGCAGCACCCGCGCCCCACCAGATGAGGGCGAAGAGGATGAGCACGTTGAACAGGTGCGCACCGAGCTTGGTGACGACGTAGGCTTCCTCGTTGTCCGAGTCGAGCCAGTTCGCGGTGCCATCGCCGTCGTGGTCGCCGGTGTAGTCGACGACGTGGTGGCCGCCGTGGCCGCCGTCGCCGTGCTCCTCACCGTGCGCCGCGTCGCCGTGGGCATCGCCGTGACCAGCGTCGGCCGCATGGGCATCGCCGTGGCCGGCGTCGGCCGCATGGGCATCGCCGTGGCCGGCGTCGGCCGCATGGGCATCGCCATGACCGGCGTCGGCGGCGTGCGCCTCGTCACCCGCGGCGTGGGCCTCGTCGGTGGCGTGGGCCTCGTCACCCGCGGCGTGGGCCTCGTCGGTGGCGTGGGCCTCGTTACCCGCGGCGTGAGCCTCGGCGTCGTTGGCGTGGGCCTCCGCGGCTTCGCCGTGAGCGGGCTCCTCGGCGAGGGCCGGAGTGGCCAGGGCCGAAGCGAGCAGGAGGGTTCCGATGATCTTGTGCATCTGTGGCTCCTTACGCGACTTCACGGCCAAGGATCGTGGTCACGATCTCGCCCGCGATGGCCTCGGTCTGGGCCTTGAGCTCGGCAGACGCCGCCTTCTCGGAGGCCGCGATCTGGGTGGTCGCCTCGGTCACCTTGCCCTCGGCCTCGACGCGAGCGGCGGCGAGGATCTCGTTGGCCTGGAGATGGGCGCGGTCACGAGCCTCCTTTCGTACGGCAGCGGCCTGCGAGCGCGCCTCCTTGAGTCGGACCTCGAGGTCGAGGAGGCGTTCCTCGATCTGGTCGGTCAGCGACTTCGCCTCGTCCCGAGCGCCGCGAATGGTCTTATCGCGAGCCTCCAGGTAGGCGAGGAGGGGGCTGAACAGGATGTAGTGCAGCGCGATCAGCGTGATCGCGAACGGCACTGCCATCAGCAGCGGGAAGGGGCTGAACTCGGGGAAGACGGTCATCGGTTCACCGAAGCAAGGAGAGATCGCACGAAGCGCGCGGTTCTCCGGAAGGGGCGGCAAGTAGCGTTGCCCCAGGGGGGTGTCAACGAAGCTGCTACGCGGCGTTGCATGCTGGCTGAAGTGTCGTTGGCGCGCGGGGTTTCGCGATCCCGACGTCGCTCTTCGCCCGCGGTGGCTCGTGAGCGGGGGCCCCCCTCGGCCCTCGGGGACCTACGGTTCGGAGCCGCTTTCGCCCCAGGTGAACGTCAGCAGCAAAGCCCCACGCGTTCCGAGCACGGTGGTCACTGCGACGAGATCGCTGCCGCGCAGCGCCGAGGTGTACAGCTCCGCGGCGAGCTCGCCGCCGATCGAAAGGTGGGGGAGCACCGCGTAGTCCACGCCGCCGCCGAGCCGTCCGCCGAACCCTCCCAGGCGGGTGCGATCGATGGTGGCGGCCTGATCGGCTTCGTTCTGCTCCGTCTCGGTGAACCCGTTGGAGGTGTCGCGGGCGGATGGAATGCTGGCGGCCGCTCCGAGCATCAGCCAGGGCACGGGCTTGTCGGTCTCACGCGCCGTCATCGCCCAGCGCACGTCCACTCCAGGGCGGACGACGCCCCAGTGCCGCTGCCGCACGATGTCGCCGGCTCGGGCACTGGTGCTGATACGCGTGATCCCAAGCGTGCCGAGGACCCCGACCCGGTTGAACCAGGCGCCGCCGAACGGCACGAGGGAGCTGCGCGTGGCGCCGTCGAACTCGCCCACGCCGGTGCCTGTCGTGCGCTCTTCGAGGACCCAGGTCAAGTCGCCGCGCGACAGCGGCGTGTAGGCGAGACCGGCGAAGCCGTCGGCTGCCTGCGCGGGCGCGAGGAGCGCGAGAAGGAGCCCGATCACTCCGGGTCGCCGAGCTCGACCACGCCCACGGCGGGATGTGCCTCCATGCGCTCGTCGATCTGCTCTTCGCTAAGACCGAGCATCGTCGCACCCTGGCGCAGGATCCGCGCTTCGCCCTCGTTGAGCTCGCCGTCGGCGGTCACCGCGTCGATGAAGTCGTCGAGCATCTGCAGGCGCTCCTCGAGCGGCACTTCGGTCGGGAAGGCGACCAGCGCGTCGTCGAGGAAGGTCTGGAGTCGGGGGGTGGGTTCGCCGGAAGGGGAGACGAACCCGGCCTCCATGAGCTCCGCATACGGGAACTTCTTCATGATGAACGCGCGCTCGGCCGGGTCGACGTTCTCGTCCGCCTCGACGATGTCCGTCGCGATCTTGTAGCCGAGCGCCATCTTCATCAGCATGGTGCGGTTGCTCACGTGACCTCCAGGAGGAGCGAGCCTAGATGAGGGCGACCCGATTGACAATCGCCGTCGCTAGGGCCGGTCGGTACGCCCGCTCACAGGGATGCGGCCGCAAACGGCCCGGGCTCGGGGCGGCTCCGAGAGCCACGTGGACGGCTGCGCGAGGTGTGGCGAGACAGGACGTGGCGACGCGGGCCTCGCGTCGGCTGGGCTCCGGGGATAGCCACCCGACGGAGGTGCAGATGCTGGTCACCGGAGTGCGGGTCGCAGGTCTTCGGGATGCGGACGGATTCGTGAAGACCGACCTGGAGAGCCGGGTCGAACTCCCTGCCGGACCGGAGGGGGTCGCGGTGGCCGACGCCCTCGAGCTGTTCGCCGCGGGACTCGACGCGACGCGCATTCGACCGATGCTCGCGCGCCTCGGCATCGCGCATGGCGAGATCGAGATCGTCGAAGAAGACGGCCTCCCCGTCCAGGCGAGCTGGGACCACGGCATCGGCGTCCGGGCGCTTCTGGCCGGAGACGCGGCGCGACGCCTGACCGTCTGGGTCGAGGTCGCCCCGGATCCGCCGCTGTTCGGACAGCTCCGTGAGCTCGCGGTGCGAGAGCCCCGACTCGTCGCGGCGCTCGGCAACAGCCCGCGCCTCGGGATCAAGGTGGGCTGGCTGTTCACCAAGGACCTCACGACGGCGTCGATTGCGGTGCTCGAGCTCAAGGTCGGCGACCTCGCGTTTCCCGCGAGCGGTCCCGAGCGTCCGAAGTGGGCGCCCCGGATGCTTCGCGAGCTGGGCACGCGCTTCTGTCGCATCGAGCGCAAGCCCGAGCCCGAGCTGGCTGCGCGCCTGCTCGCCGCCAGCTTGAGCCCGGACCCCGACGAGCGCGACAACTTCCGCCGCGCCGCGTCGGCTCTCGCCGACAAGCCGTTCAACCTCGGTGCGCTCGAGCTGGTCCAGGTCGAGGACGAGATCTGGCCGTGCTTCGGGCCGCACCTCCGCCGGTCTCGCCAGTACGGCCCTGCCGCGGAAGAGGCGCTGCGTCTGGTCGACGCGGCCTTCCTGGTGGCGCCGGACGTGCTCATCGTCGAGGCGGCGGGTGCACTCCAGAACGACCCGAGCGAGGTCGTCGAGTGGCTTGTCGGGCGGACCGAGGGCAACAACGCCACCCTCGAGCAGGTGTTCCTGGTGCCGGGTGGCGCCGCTTGAGAGCGGTGTGCGGCCGGTGCGGAGGCTCCAAGGGAGACTTCGCCGCAGTGTGCCCGAGCTGCGGGCATCGGCCGACCGGTGAGGGCCTGGCGGTCGCCTGGCTGCTCTCGGACCACAACCTCGATCGCGCCGGCCTCGACAAGGTGTCTGCGCGCATCCGGGCGGGGGAGCACATCCAGCCGGGGCGCGCACAGCTCGACAAGGCCCGTCGCGCCCTCCAGAGCACGCTGACCACCGATCCGGGGCTCACCAGCCGTGAGCGCGTGCTGTTGCTCGCGTGCTGCCTGCTGCTCACGCCGCTTCCGGCGTGGATCATGGCTTGGTGGTGGCGTCGGGTGCGGCCACGCGCGGCCGTGCAGTCGCTGGCGCTCGCGGTGCCGACCACGGCCCTGTTCACCGCCCTCGGCCTGTGGGGACTGCTCGGCGGCTTCTAGCAGGCGGCTAGCGTCGAAAACCGTCGAAGATCGACGAAGGGTGTCCGTCGGTCTTCGTCGATCTTCGCCACCCCTCAACCGTGAGGCCTCATGAACCGCGGCCCCTGACGTTGGCACGCTCCTCGCTTGATGGAGGGCGGAGGTGAGCATGTGCGTGCTCTTCGCGCTGGCCCTGGTGGCTGGCGAGATGCCCTACGACGGCATCGATCAGGACGGTGATGGCGTCGATCTCGTCGATGTCGACGGCGACGGCTTCCCTTCGGAGCTCGTCGGGGGTGGGGACTGCAACGATCGCGACCCGCGAGTGCACCCGGATGCATGCGACAGCGAGCGTGACGGCATCGATCTCGACTGTGACGGGGCGGATGGCGAAGACCCGCCCGACACCTGGCTCAGCGCAGCTCGCCGCGCTTTCGAGCGAGCAGTCGCTGCATGGCGTCGATTCGGCGGTTGAGATGCTTGGCGTGCTCTCGACGCTCGTGCGCCTCGGTGGCGTTGTCGCCCGGGAACTCCTCCAGGGCGCTGATCCGCTGCCGCGTCTCCTCGATCGCGTGTTGCAGGTGCTCGATGACGCGCTCGGTCTCGGCGGGGTCCTTCTTCTCGGCCTTCTTGCCGCCGCCGCCGGTGATCAGCCGCATGGCGAAGAATGCTGCCGCACCGCTGGCCACCGCCAGGCCTACGCCCGGGGCGAGAGCGACGCCGAGTCCGGCGATGGCGGCCGCACCGACGCCGCCCGCGGAGGCCGCGGCCACGCTGCCCGACAGCGCCAGGGACTTGCGGGGCACCCCGCTCTTGTCGAGCCGGCTTCCGGCGGCCTTGAGCCGTGCTTCGGCTTCGTCGGCCCCGAGGGAGCCGCGCTCGATACCCCGCACCTCGCGAATGAACTGCTCGATGGCGTCGAGCTGCTCCTGGTTGGCGCCGAGCAGCTCGCCGGCTTCGCGGATGGCCTGCTGCTCGCCAGGGGCGTACACGGTGTCGGCCAGGGCGACGTCCATGAGGTGCACGAGCACGCCGTAGCGCACGTCGTTCGCGGACTGCTGCAGCGGCGTGAGGGTGTCGGCGAGCTCCGGCGGCTCGAGTACGAAGCCGCGCACCACGCGTTGGGCGGTCTCGGACATGCCCTCGAGGTCGAGGCACTCGAAGATGTTGACCAGCTCCTCGTCGTCGACGGAGCCGTCCGCGCCAGCCATCGCGAAGAACGCGCCATAGGTCGCGACGCGCTCCGTCTCGGTGAGCTCGGTGAAGTCCAGGTGTTCCACTCGTCCCCCTGCGCTCCGAGCGTACCGGAGTCGTCAGTGCACGTCGATACGGCTCAGTCGCAGCGAGGTGAGCGCCACGCACACCGCAGTGCACAGCAGCGCCGTGATCAGCGGCTTGTACCAGTCGGTGCCCAGGCCGAGGTAGGGCACGATGTAGTTGATCCACCCGTCGATGGCGTAGGTCGGTGTCCATGGACGCACCATGCCGAGCGCCTCGGCGTAGGTGGTTTGCTCGGCCTGCAGGAGCACGGTCTCGACCATCCACATGGCAGCTCGGGTGAACCAGTTCATCACCGCGAGCACGACGACGATCACGATGCTGCCAGCCACGGAGCGGGTGAGCACGGCGACGAGCAGCGTGACGGCGACGACGGCGAGGTCCCCGACCAGGCTGTAGGTCATGCCCCAGGCGGCATCCGACCAGTGGCCGGACACGCCGAGCAGGACGGCGCCGGCGGCGGAGGACGCGAGCCAGGTGAGCAGCCCGTTGGCGAACACATACGCGGCGAGGGCTCCAAACTTGGCGACCGGCACGATCCATCGCGGAACCGGGCGGAGCAGGGCCTCCCGCATGGTCCGCGCGCCGAGCTCGCCTGCGAGCGAGCTCGCGGCCAGGGCCACCACGAACAGCCGCATGACGTGGCTGAAGTCGCGCATGCGAAGCGACCAGATGATGCCCTGGGGCGCGCTGTAGTCCAGGGTCTCGCTGATCGGCTGACCATTGACGATGGCGTCGCTGGAGCCGACCCACAGGATGCCCAGGGGGCCCGCGATGCCGATGAGCACGGCGAGCACGAGGCCCAGACGTCCGGCCGGGTGGCGGAAGAGCTTGCGGAGCTCGGCCCCGAGGATGGCGAGGAAGTGCTGGGGGGTCACGTCGTCACCTCCAGGAACACTTCTTCGAGGTTGCGAGCCGAGGGTACGAGTGCGTTCACGGCGACGCCAGCTTCGACCAGCTGGCGATTGAGGGCTGCGACGGACCCGGTGGTTCGCACGCGAATGCGTCCGCCATCCGACTCGCCGAGGCGCTCGATGCCCTCGATGTTGTCGAGTGCGGCGAGGAGCACGGCCTGGTCGTCGGCGTCGATGTCGACCGTGTGGGCGTTCGCTTCGGCCTGGAGCAGTTCTTCGACCCGTCCTTCCGCCTTGAGCCGTCCGGCGGACAGGATGCCGACCCGGTTGCACATCTGCTGGACCTCGGCCAGCAGGTGGCTCGAGATGAAGATGGTGATCTGCTCGTTGCGGGCCAGGCTGCGGATGAGCTGGCGCATCTCGGCCATGCCTCGCGGATCGAGGCCATTGGTGGGCTCGTCGAGAACCAGGAGTCGCGGCCGACCTAGCAGGGCTCTCGCGATGCCGAGGCGCTGCTTCATGCCCAGCGAGTACGTGCCGGCACTGTCGATGGCGCGGTGGGTAAGGCCGACGCGGTCGAGCACGCGCGCGATCTCGCCTTCGACCTGTCCACGGGGAATCCCCGCGTACGCCGCGGCGTGGCGCAGGTTCTCGGTGCCCGACATCCACGCGTGGAACGCGGGTGTCTCGACGATGGCGCCGACGTGGCGCCGGGCCGCGGTGAGGTCGGACTCGCCGAACACGCGGACCGTGCCGCTGTCGCGGCGAATCAGCCCGAGCATGCAGCGAATGGCCGTAGTCTTTCCGGCGCCGTTCGGACCGAGGAAGCCGTATACGTCGCCGACGTTCACGGTGAGCTCGAGGTCGCTCACTGCCGCGATACGGCCGAAGGTCCGCGTCAGGCCGCGAACTTCGAGTGCGGGTGACTGCATGGTGCTCCTGTGCATCGCCCCTGTACTCCTCTCGGAACGTGGAGGCATCCAAGGGTGCGGCAGTGAGGTGGCCACGGTCGGGTGTTTCGCTTGGCGTCGCGGGCGGCTAAGACGTGCGTGGAGGACACCTCATGCGCATCATCGCCGTCTCGGCCCTGCTCCTGACCGCAGCCGCCTGCGAGATCACGGAACCCTGCGATCAGTACGTGGACTACATGTGCGACTGCCACCTCAGCGCGAGCGAGTGCGACCAGCTCCGCGCGCAGCTGGTGGGTGCGGACGCCGCAACCCAGGACCAGTGCGAGATCGACCTGTCCAACACCCAGGCCGAGGATGGGGACAACGGCGTCACCTGCGACGGGGACTCCGGCTCCTAGTACCGCCACCCCCAAGCCGTGTCCGGGACTGCGCCGACCCGGGCACGCCGCCCAAGTCGGCCGGCCCAGGGCACATGCTCCAGCATGCTTCGCGGACGGGTCCGCCCCTAGCGGGTCGTTCGGCGCCGCCGGAGCAGGACTGCGAGGGTCGCGAAACCGAGCCAGCTCGCGGGGCTGCCGCTGCTGTCGCAGCTGCATCCTCCAGGAGCGAGGTCAATGTCGTCGTCACCGCCGTCACCGGAGTCGGTGAGGCCGCTGTCCTCGGCGAGCACTTCGCGCACGGTGATCGTGACCTCGGCGAGGCCAGAGGCCGCCGGCGTGCCGTTGTCGACGACTTCGATATCCACCGTCGTCGTGCCGAAGACGTCGGTGGGCGCGGTGTACGTGAGCAGGCCGCTCGTATCGACGCTCGCCGTCCCCCACTCGGGTGCAGTGAGCACGGTGAAGCTGTGGGCCTGGCCCGCATCCGGGTCGTTGGCGTCGATCTGCAGGGTGGCGGTCGCACCCTGATCGAGGTCGAGCGAGCCGCCGATCGGTGCTGGGGGCTGGTTCTCGGCCGGCGAGACCGTATCGCAGTCCGGGCGTTGGATGCTCAGTCCCGTCTGCTCTTCTGCCCAGTCGATGACCGCGTCGGCGCGCACGTAGATGCCACCGTCTCCGCAGGCGGCGCTCGCGGGCTGGGCGGCGCGCGAGGTGATGCCGACCAGGAACCAGCCGTCGGGCGTCTCGAGGTACAGCGGGCCGCCGCTGTCGCCGTTGCACGAGTCGATACCGCCGCCGCCGGCGATGAGTTCGCCCTCGGGCCGGACCGAGTCGTTGCACCCGCGCCGGGACTCGCTGCAGTCGTGGTCGGTGACCGTGGTGCGGGCCTCCATGAGCAGGGAGTTGCTTCCACCGCCCCACGTCTCGGTGGAGCCAAAGCCGACCGGCGCCACGGTCGCTCCGTCGCGCAGGTGGTTGTCGATCACGCAGCTGGTGGCCACGGTTCGCGGGGCGACACTGGCGTCCTGCTCGAGCACGAGCACCGTGAAGTCGTAGTTCTGCCACGAGTTCGGGTACTCGTAGGCGGCGACGACGCCGATGACCTCGCCCTGGGAGCCGTCGGCGTAGTTGGTGCTGTTCACGAGGACTTCGGAGATCTGCTGGTTGCAGTGCCCGGCGGTGAACACCACCCGCGGTGCGACGAGCGTGCCGGTACAACCCCAGTAGCCCTGGGTCTTGATCGCCACGGTGTCCGGCCACTCGCCGACGTCAGCGGGGTTTCCACCGATGACGCGCTGGCTCGCGAGGGCCGGGGAGGCGTGGAGGATGGCGAGGAACAGGGCGAGGCGCACACGAACTCCCGGAGGCACCGATGATCGTCGATAGAGCGCGCAGGATGCCCATCGTGACGCCGTGCTCGGGTAAAGGCTTCGTCAGTGGGTGCGAGCGGCCGCCGAGGGCGGTAGTTGGCGCCATGGACCTCGATCACACCCTCAAGGAGCGCTTCGGCTTTCCGAGCTTCCGACCCGGCCAGCGCGAGATCTGCGCGCATGTGGCCGACGGACTCGACGCCCTCGTCGTCATGCCCACCGGAGCGGGCAAGTCGCTGTGCTACCAGGTGCCGGCACTCGCTCGCGGCGGGACCACGGTGGTCGTCAGCCCGCTGATCGCGCTGATGAAGGACCAGGTCGACGGCCTGGTCGACAAGGGTATCCGCGCGACCTTCCTCAACAGCTCGCTGTCGTCGATGGAGTACCGCGAGCGCAGCGAGGCCGTGCGCCGCGGCGAGTACGAGCTGCTCTACGTGGCGCCGGAGCGCTTCACGCCGGCCTTCCTCGAGTTCCTGCGCAGCGTCGATATCCGGCTGCTCGCGATCGACGAGGCGCACTGCTTGTCGCAGTGGGGGCACGACTTCCGGCCCGACTACCTGCGTCTCGGGCGCGTGCGCGAGGCCCTCGGTGAGGTGCCCACGGTCGCGCTCACCGCGACGGCCACGCCCGAGGTGCAGGCGGACATCGTCAAGACGCTCGGCATCGAGCGCGGTCGACGCTTCATCCAGGGCTTCGATCGCGAGAACCTCGTGCTCGAGGTGGTCTCCGCGGACAACAAGGCCCACAAGGACGCGATGCTCGCGGACTTCGTGCAGCCCGGACCGTCGCTCGTCTACTGCGCCACCCGCAAGAACGTGGAGCGCGCGACCAAGGCCCTGCGCGATGCGGGCGTGCGCGCTGGCTACTACCACGCGGGTCTGATGCCGGACGAGCGCACGCGGGTGCAGGACGACTTCATGGCGGGGCGCATTCCGGTCGTCGTCGCCACCAACGCGTTCGGCATGGGCATCGACAAGCGGGACATCCGCACCATCGTCCACTACGACCTGCCGGGGACGGTCGAGGCCTACTACCAGGAGATCGGCCGCGCAGGCCGCGACGGCCGCATGTCGCGCGCCGTCCTGCTCTACGGGCCTGGCGACCGTCGCATCCACGAGTTCTTCATCGACAACTCGCACCCGCCGGTCGAGTGGGTCCATCGCCTCTACGACTGGATGCTCGCCCAGGGCACGAACCCCGTGTACGCGAGCATCGAACAGATGAGCGAGGCGCTGCCGGACGAGGCGGGTGACCGGGCCGCTGCGTCGTGCATGTACATCCTCCAGCGTGAGGGCATGGTCCGTCGCATTGCTCCCTCCGACCGTCCTGGTGTGGCTCGGATACAGGATCTGCGCGCCCGCTACGACGGCATCCGCGGCAAGGTCGTCGAGAAGCTGCGCGCGCAGGGGGCCTCCAAGGGCGAGGTCGTCGAGTTCTCGCCCGAGCGCTGGTCCGCCGAGCTCGACATCTCCCGCGATCAGCTGACCGCGGCGCTTCGCGGGCTCGAGGACCGCGGTGCGCTGGTGTACCGGGCTCCCGAGCGGGTCGGCGGTGTGGAGCTGCTCCGTCGCGACGAGCCACTCACCCTCGACGAGCGCCGCATGCGCGAGCGTCGGAACCGCGAGTACGCCAAGCTCGACCTCATGGAGAAGTACGTGTCGGCGCCTTGCCGCCGACGCTACGTCGTCGAGTACTTCGGGGAGTCCGCTCCATTCGAGCAGTGCGGGACGTGTGACCGCTGCCGCGCCGGTACTCCGGTGGCTGCGGGCCCGCGCGAGCTCGCGCCCGACGAGGAAGCCGTCGTGCTCAAGGCCTTGTCGACGGTCGCGCGCATGGAGCGTCACGCGCGGCAGGAGGGCTTCTCCTTCGACCTCGTGGCCCGCACCGCTACGGGCAGCCGAGACCGACGCATCCTCGCGTTCGGCTTCGAGAAGCTGTCGACCCATGGCGTGCTCACCGGGTGGACGCTCGGCGAGGTCTGCGACGTCCTCGAGGCGCTGGTCGAGGCCGGGGCGCTAGCCCAGAGCTACACCACTCGGCGCATCAAGGAGCGCGAGGTCACGTACAAGGAGGTCGCTCTCAACGAGCTGTCGTGGCGCCTGCTGCGCCGGCAGGAGCCCGAGTTCCGCATGGCCTTTCCCCACGCGAGCAAGCTCAAGCGCACCATGGCGACCAAGGCCACCGGGGGACTCGACGTACCTGGCGGACTGCTCGCCATGCTTCGCGACGTGCGCCGGCAGGCGGCCGAGCGCGACGATGTGCCGTCCTACGTGGTGGCTCCGAACAAGACGCTCGAGGACATGGCGAGGCTCCGGCCGACGACCAAGCGCGGCATGCTGGCGGTCCACGGCATGGGCACGACCCGATACCAGCGCTACGGGTCGCAGTTCCTCAACGCCATCCGCACCTGGAATCGCGAGCACTGAGCCGCATGCGACCTCCGCTGCGCCTCAGGGGGTGGCGATGGCCGCGTACATCAGCGTGTCCGCCGGTCCCGTGTGCGTGAGCCACGTGTTGCGCAGGTGCCCCTCGAAGACGTAGCCGGCGGCCTCGAAGGTGCGCACGCTGGGGGTGTTGGCGGGATCGATGTCGGCTTGGACCCGGATGTGCCCGGTCGCCAGCGCGTGAGCCGTGAGCACGCGCACCGCACGACGCGCGAGGCCGCGGCCTCGGAACGCTGGCACGACCATCACCCCGATCTCGGCGACCGCCTGGCGCACGGGAACCAGCGTGATGCGCCCCATCGCTTCGCCGCCTTCTTCGGTAATGGCCCACTGGGGTGCGGTGCTCCATCCCTCGAGCAGGGCACGGGTCTCGGATGCGTCCTTCGTCGCCGCGCGGGCGAGATAGGTCGCCGAGTCGGGGTCTCCGAAGATGGCGTGCATGGCGGGCAGATCGCCGTCGAGGTCGAGGGGGCGCAGGCACAGCCCCTCGCCGCGAATCACTCGGCCGCCTGAAGCCGGCGACGGACCGACGCGCCGAGGCTCTCGCCGTCCTTTCGCTCCGGCAGCAGGTCCGCCTTGCGACCCAGCCGGAAGCGGAAGTTCTCGTCACCCTCCTCGTAGAAGGCCACGAGACCGAAGCCGGCGCGCTTGTCGGCGTTCGACGGCGGCACCGCGCGGAACACGACCTCGGCCTTGTCCGGCTGGATGTCGCCCCACAGCATCAGCGTGCGCCGCGGTGCCTGGTACTCGAGATCGTGGAGGAGCACCGTGCCTCGGTCGAGGCGCAGCCTCCCGGCGATGTCGCCGAGGATGACGCGGTCCTCGTCGTCGACTTCCATGAACGGAGCGACCCGCAGCATGTCGCGGATCAGCGGCTTGTCCGTGGACCCGAGCGGGAAGATGCCGCCAGTGAGGCGCACGCGCGCGTTCATCCATCCGCCGCCGCGGGGCAGATCGCCGCCGCTGTGCACGGTGAGTGAGCCGTCGACACGCGCATACAGCGGACTTGGACGTCCGGTGGCCGCGGACACCATCTGTTCGGCACGTGCCCCGGTCAGGCCGACCTCGAAGGTCGCCTGCGCCTTGCGGTTGAAGTGCAGGACCTCGCCGGTGAGCGTTCCCTGGCCGCCACCGTACGTGAACGTGCCGTGGCCGAAGGTGAGGTCGCTGCGGAGGACGCGCAGGTCGTCGACCTCGAGCCCATCGAGCACGAGGGTTCCCGTCTGGAAGCTCTTGGCCTTGAGGGTGCCTCGACCGCTGATCTCACGGTTTCCGGGAGCCCAGACCACGCGCTCGAGCCGCGCTTCGATGCCGCCCATCGCGGCGACGTCCAATGGCGGGTCGGGCTCCGCCCGGTAGTTCACGTCGTAGGCCTCCACGACCCGCGCGCGCACGGCACGGATGAAGGTCTTGCGCGCTTCCCACTCCGGTGGCGGCCGCTGGCGGTTGGTGTGGATGTCGAGCCCGTCGATGCGGATGTGCCCGAGATCGACCTCGCCGATCTGCAGGATGTCGCGCAGGGACGGCGTGTCGAGCTCCACGCGGTGCGCGGTGATGTGGGCGCGGTCCGGGTCGCGCGGCTCGATGTCGAGCTCGTGGAGCACGATGCGCCAGCGGTCGGTGGCGACGGCGGTCTGGCCCGGGTTGAGCTCGATGGACTCGAGGCTCACGTCGAACGGGGCGCCCTGCGTGGCGCGCTCGAGCAGGAAGGCCAGCCCGCTCGGGGTGGTGAGCAGCCAGGCCAGGCCAGCCATGGCCGCGGCGACGAATGCGAGGACCACGGTCAGCGGACGCATCCATCGGCGGATGCGTTCCTGTTTCTGCGCGCGCTCGATCCGGGCTTCGTCGAAGAACACGACGAGAGACTATCGCGCTGCGGCGAGGACCTCTACGAGGCGGGTGCGCTCGGCCTCGCTCCAGTGGTCGAGGTGGCCGGTGCGAAGCGCCGCTTCGGTGGCGGCCAGACGCACGGGGTCCGGCGCTTCCGTCGCCGCCAGCTCGGAGGGCGTGTACACGTCGCCGGCGTAGCCGGTCGCATAGGGCGCGGCGTTGCGCTGGCCGGAGAAGCGCGACCAGGCGTCGGGGCCCACGGCATCGCGCAAGGCCAGCAGTCGCTCGGCATCGGGGCCGACGGCCAGGCGCAGGAAGGGGCGCTCGTCGGTGAGGCTCGCGACGATGGCGTCCACCACCATCTTCGGGTCCTGGGGCGGCTCGAGGATGCCGAACTTTCGGGCATCCCACGTGTCGTGCAGTGCGCGGTAGGGGGAGTCGGGGTCGCGCGGCTCGCTCACCTCGTTGGCCGTCTCGAGGAAGCGGGTCGCGAACGAGCCGGGCTCGACGACGCGTACGCGCACGCCGAAGGTCGCGCACTCCTGGTAGAGGGCCTCGCTGATCGCCTCGACCGCGTACTTGCTGGCCGCGTAGTAGCCGCTCTCCGGGAACACCATGCGGCCGGCCACGCTCGACAGGTTGACCACGGTGCCGCCGCGGGCGCGCAGCGTCGGCAGGAGGGCCTTGGTGACCCGCGACAGGCCGACCACGTTCACCGCGAACATCTGCTCGACCGCGGCGAGGGGCGTCTCCTCGATCGAGCCGAACACCGCGTAGCCGGCGTTGTTCACGAGCAGGTCGATGTCGCCGGCCTTCGAGGTCACGTACGCGACCTCTTCGGGTTCACGCACGTCCATCCGGTACGTCTCGGCGCCGACCAGCGGCTCGAGGCGTTCGGGATGAGGGTCGCTCGCCACCACGGACCAGCCCTCGCGAAGCAGTCGCAGAGCGAGTCGGTGGCCAAAGCCAGAACCACAGCCGGTGATGAAGGCGCGCATTCCGGCGCTGGTAACCCAGCGGGCTGGTGCGGGCCGTGTCATCGCGCCTGACGTGCCCGATCAGCGGGCCCAGACCACCAGCGTCTGCGCGCTGCGAGCCACGACGCCGCGCTCGTCGCGCACCGCGCTCTGAGCCAGTCCTCCCCCGTGTTCTCCGGCGGTCGAGCGAATGTCGAAGCCGAACCACTCGCCCTGCGGAGGCCTCTCGAGGTGCACGCTCAGGTCCGGGTTGACGAAGCTGAAACGCATCGGCTCGAGCGGCACACCCATGCCGCTCTGCGCATCGGCGAGGATCATGAGCCGCTCGAGGGGAGAGGTCTCGCGACCTTCGATCAGCGGCACGCGCGGGCGGGCCCAGAACCCGACCGGGGTGCTGCCCCACGCGCCGTGGGCGACGCGGAGCTCGACCCCGCGGTGGTAGCCCACATCGTGCTGGAAGAAGGGGAACTCGAACGGCGTGGACGCGTTCCGGTCGGGCCAGGAGTCGACGGGAGGCTCCGGCAGCTGGAGCGCCGTGCGCTTCAACCGCAGGCCCCGCGCGGTCATCACGACCTCGCCATTCGCGGAGAGCTCGGCGTACAGGCGCTGAGCGGTGCGCCCCCCGCGCTCGACCCGGACGTCGACGTGGACCGCGGTGATCGGTACCGGGCGAAGCAGCTCGACCCACACGCGCGCCATGGCGAAGTCCGCGGCATCGTCGCCGTGGCGGGCCATGCACCCGGTGAGCAGCGCGGCGGGGGGCCCGCCGTGCTGGTGGTCGTTGTTCCACGGGCCGCGAGTGAGCTCGCTCGCGACGTACCGCGCTCCCTCGGGGAGGTAGAAGCTCATCGAGCTCCGCGCCTACTCGAAGGTCGCGGTCGACAGCTCCCAGCGGCCGGCGTCCTCGCCGATGTCGAAGGCGACCATGTTGTAGCTGGCCACCGCCCAGATCGTGCCCGCGAGACCGGTGTTTGCACCGCCGTCGTCGACCTCGAGGACGATGCACTCGTCCCAGGTGTCGGTCCAGCGGATGTTGCACGCCTCGGAGCCGGTGAACGTCGCGGAGATGGTGCCCGCGCTGGTCTCGGTGACCCACTCCTCGTCGGGGAGGGTGTCGGCGTCGCCGATGAGGGCCGGCGGGTCGAAGTCGAGCTGCGCGCCGTCGCCGACGGTGATCGAGTGGATGCGCACGCCGTCGCCGGCATCCGCGGAGATACGGATCGTGCGGTAGTGGCGATCGGTGCAGGTCGTGTCGTCGGGATCGATGCACACGAGGTCGTACTGAACGGTCCACACCTCGGTGGCGCCGTCGTTCTGGAGCTCGGGCTCGGCGCTACGGACGCCGACCATGCGGTGCTGCGTCTCGGCATCGCTCTCGAAGGTCCAGCTTCGCTCCGTGCCGTCGAAGGGGAAGAACGTGATCAGGTTCTTGCCGGAGACCGTGACGTTGTTTCCGGGGCCGGTGCAGGCAGAGAAGACAAACAGTGATGCCAGAGCCAGTGCGCGCATGAGAGATACTCCTGATGTCCCAGATACCCGATGCTTTGGCCGCATCACAAGGGACGCTGCGCATCTTTACTCGGAGGTCGCATGCGATCCACACCCCGCTTCCTCGTCGGTCTCGCGAGCGTGGCGGTGGGGTGCGCACCGCCGCCCTCCGAGACGAGCGGTCACCTCGACCTCTGCTTCGTGCAGGACGACGTCGACCGGGCCTCGATGGAGGAAGCGCGCTTCCACTTCGAGGCGGCCAGCGTGGGCGAGGTGGATCCCGAGCTCTCGCCGTGCCCGTCGATGACCGAGGTGCGTCGCTTCGAGCGGCGCGATGGGGGTGCGGTGTGGCTCGGTTGGCGGGTGATCGACGGCCAGGAGCGCGATCGCACACCGATGGTCGACGTGCCGATCGGTACCGCGGTCCAGCTGACCCACGAGATCAGCGTCAGCGAGGCGGGCGAGCACAACGCGGTGAGCATGGTCGGTGAGGACGGCCTGTGGTTCGCGGGCAAGGACTGGTCGGCGGAACCGATGCCCGACGAGGACCTCGACGGTCTGGTCGTGGCGATGGGAGACGACGAGTACGCCGCACCCGGGAGCTGTGGTCGCGAGCGCGCCTTCCTCACGCACTTCGGCGAGCTCGCGCTCGGTCACGGCCAGGATGGTCGCCTGCAGCACAACGGCATCGATCTCCACGCCCACAACCTGGCGAGCTGGCGCTATCAGCGCAGCGTCTGCGCGGATACCTGGGGACCGTGGACCTGGCTCGTCGTGCGCACGCCTTGACCTCGCGCCCCTGCCGGGGCACGTCGGGCTGATGCGAGCTGGCCTGGAAGAACCCACTGCCCTGCGTGAGGCCGCCCGGCTGTGGCGACTCGCGTGGCCTGTGGGACTCGGCATGCTCGGCCACGTGCTCATGGGCACGACCGACACGATCCTCGTCGGTCAGCTGGGTGACGAGGCGCTCGCGGCCCTGGCCCTCGGCAACACCTGGACCTTCGCGGGCATGGTCGTCGGCATCGGCGCCATCCGCGCGCTGGACCCGGTGGTGAGCCAGGCCTTCGGAGCCGGAGACGACGAGGCGGTGGGCGCCGCCCTCGCTCGTGGACTCGGGCTCGCGCTGTGGCTGTCCGTCGCGCTGATTCCCTGGTACCTGATGGCGGCTCCGGGTCTCGCGTGGCTCGGTCAGCCGGCGGGCGCGATCGGCGACGCTGCTGCGTATGCCGCGTGGCTGCTGCCCGGCGTGCCCTTCACGCTGTGCTTCGGTGCGGTGCGCGCGTGGCTGCAGGGCTTCGAGGTCATGCGGCCCGCCACGGTCGCCATCCTCGCGGGCAACCTTCTCAACATCCCGCTCGACCTGGCCCTTGTCTACGGCTGGGGGCCCATCCCTGCGATGGGAGCCGCGGGCGCGGGCGTCGCGACGACCCTGTGCAACGTGTTCCTGCTCGTGGCGCTGCTGTGGCTGGTTCGCGACCGTATCCGCGCGGTCTGGCGCGGCTTTGGTGACGCCCTCACCCCGGCAGCGCAGCGCCCGCTGCTCGCCCTGGGCCTGCCGCTCGGGCTGCAGACGGGCCTCGAGGTGTGGGCGTTCAACGCGACCACCGTGTTCGTCGGGTGGTACGGCGAGACGGCTCTCGGGGGGCACGCGGTCGCCCTCAACCTCTGTTCCCTGACGTTCATGTACGCCCTGGGGCTGTCCCAGGCGGGCGCGACGCGCGTCGGGAACCTCATCGGCGCGCGACTGCCGTGGTCGCGGGCGGCGGTGCTGGCGGTCGGGCTCGGTGCGCTGGGCATGGCGCTATCGGCGACGGTGTTTCGCCTCGCCCCGGGGGCGCTGGTCGGGCTGTACACCAAGGACGCGGCCGTGCTCGCCATCGCGGTGAGCCTGCTGCCCATCGCCGGATTCTTCCAGGTGTTCGACGGCCTGCAGGTCACGATGTTCGGCGTGCTTCGTGGGGCAGGGGACGTGCGGGTACCGACCCTCGCGAACGTGCTCGGATACTGGGTCGTTGGCTTGCCCGCGGGCTACCTGCTGAGCTTCGAGCTCGGCATGGGCCCGCAGGGCGTGTGGTACGGCATGGTCCTCGGCCTCGCGACGGTGAGTGCCTTCCTCGCGATTCGCCTGCGGCAGGTGATGGCGGTGGGCGCCGCGCGCGTGCACGCGTGAAGGCACCGGTCCCGGGCGGTGGCCTGCTGCATCCGGTACCCCTCGCGGGGCTCGCGTTGATGGTGGCCAACGACCACTGGTGGCGTTGGTCGTGGCCCGGGGTGGTGACCGGCAAGCTCTCGGACGTCGGGGTTATGCTGTTCTTCCCGCTGTTTCTGCAGGGCGTCGTCGAGCTGTTCCAGTCGCGACCGCTCCAACCCTCGCGGCGGGTGTTGCTCGGCGCCACCGCGTTCACCGCGGTCGGCTTCACGCTGCTCCAGCTGTGGCCCGCCTTCGCCAACGCCTATGCCTGGGGAGTGGGAGCGCTTCAGTTCCCGCTGTGGTGGGCGCTCGACCGCTGGACCGAGGTGCGCCCGGTCGCGGTGACCATGGACCCGAGCGACATCCTCACGGTGCCGGTAGCGGGGCTGGCGTTGTGGGCGGGCTGGTCGCGATGCGAGGGGCCCACTCCTCGCTGAGTACTGCGCGGGCGGCGGGCCGCTGGAGGGCGAAGTCGCGGGGCAGGTGCTGGCCCGGGAACCACTTCCACAAGAAGGCGCCGACGATGCGTGGCTCGGCGTCGATGGCGGCAATCGCGGTACGCAGGGCCCGGGTCTGCAGGTGCTCGAAGTTCGCGTCGTCGTCTGCCTGCCAGGGCTCTCGGGCAGCGCGCTCGCTCCGCGGGTAGCCGAGCTCGGTGAGCACCACCGGCTTGTCCTCGGCCTCGGCGACGACCATCAGCTGGTCGACGACCCGCTTCCAGCCCTCGGAGAGCGCGGCGTCAGTGGGCTCGGTGTTCGCGTCGACGAGCGGAAAGTAGGCCTGTACGCCGACGGCATCGAGCTCGCCCCAGAACGGGACCTCGGCGAAGTCGGTCCAGTTCGCGGCGTAGGTCAGGGCGGCTGGGCTCTCGGCGCGCACGGCGGTGATCACCGCACGCCACTCGTCGCGATGTACGGTGCGGTCGAGCTCCGTTCCCACCGCGAAGGCATCGGCGCCGTCGGAGTGGCGGGCGATCTCGGTGACCCAGCCCTCGTAGGTCGTGAAGAAGCGCGCCCACTCCTCGTCCTCGTCGAAGGTGATCTCGCCGCGCCATGCGAACGGCGAGCCCCAGTACGCGAGATGCGGCTTGATCAGCACCTTCATGCCACGAGCGTGAGCCTCGCGGATCGGCCGTGCAATCCACTCCGGGCTCTCGTCATGGCTTCGCCAGGCGACGGTGCCATCGGCGCGGATGCGGGCGTAGGGGTGGATGGCGACCCAGTTCACACCGAGCTCCTCGAGCTCGTCGAGGGTCTCGACCATCGCGTCCGTACCCCACTCGTAGCCCCAGGTGGGGCAACTGACAGTGACGCCCCGGACCGAGCCATCGTGGGCCGGTGCCGGGGCGCCGTGTGCGAGTGCGATTGCGAGGAGCAGGTGCATGCTCCCCGGTATCACCGCTCGATGCGCTGGCCCTCGTCGAGGACCTTCGGGGTCAGGCTGTGCCACTTCCCGTCGATCGCGACCTCGAACAGCTCCTCGTCGCAGCCCTCCGCGGTCACCCGCATGCGGTACTCGGCATCATCGAGCTGCAGCGAGTGGTCGAGCTCCAGCTCGCTCTCGAAGGTCTGGCCGCTCCACACCGCCTCCCAGCGGTCGGCAACGACGTTGTAGCGGTCGAGGTCCACCTGCACCTGACAGTCGTCCTGGCCCTCGGTCGGGAAGGTCAGGCGCTCGGCGCCAAACAGGATCTCGGCACGAGGCAGGTCGAGCTCGGTCTCCCAGCGGGAGAGGCAGAACGGGTCACACCCGAGGCTGCCGTCCCAGTAGTAGTAGTCCGAGCTTCCGGAAGACGAGGCGGTGCCGTCCGACCCGGTCTTCGTGCAGTAGTAGTACCCGGTCGAACCCGGCGTGATGGTCGCCGTGGTGCCCTGCGAGAGGGGACGGTTGCCGATGGCGGACGTGTACCACCACTTGTACGTGTAGGCCATGGTGTCCACGCCGTCGGTGACGTCCGGGTCGGTAGCCGTGCCGCCGCAGCTGAGCACGCCGACGCGTGTAATGTAGGCGACCGTCACCGCGCCCATGGAGGGCGCGGTGTTGGCGACCGTCTGCATGACCGCGTAGCCGCGAGTACCGGTGGTCGTGCCGTCCGAAGGCACCGCGGAGCAGCGGACCTGGTCGCCCTTCTTGATGTTGGCCTCGTCGAGGGTCTTGGTCGTCGGCGCGATGACCGTGCTGTTCACCATCCACTGGTAGTCCTGGTATGTGACCGTGTCTGCCGGATCGACGTCGGTGGAGGACGGGTTGCAGGTGATGTCGGTGAGGGTCTGGATGGTCGTCGGCGACATGGTCACCGAGGGCTGGCTCGGCGCCGTGTTCGAGATGCCGACGATGGCGCTCGTCACGGGGGTGCCGGTGTCGGTTCCGTCGGTGGGCGTAACGCGGCACTTCACCTGGTCGTTCTTGTTGAACGACGTGCCGGTGAGCGTGGTGCCCGTCTGGTTGGAGACCACCGAGTTGTTCACGTACCAGGTGTACGTGTAGCTCACGGTGTCGGCCGGGTCGGCGTCCGTGCCGCCGCTGGCGGAGCAGGTGAGGGTGGAGCCCTCGTACGCCGTGCCCGGGGAGAGCGAGACGCCGTTCGCCGGCAGCGTGGGCTTGGTGTTCTGGATGGTCACCGCGGCGCTGGTCAGCGCGGTACCCGTGGCCTGGGTGTCGGTCGGCGTGGCCACGCAGCGGATGACGTCTCCCTTGTTGAACGAGCTGCCCGTCAGCGAAGCGCCCGTCTGGCCGCTGATCGCCGTGCCGCCCTTCGTCCACGCGTAGGTGTAGGTCACGGTGTCGCCATCGGGGTCGGTGGCGCCGGACGCGCTGCAGTTGAGCGTGGTGGCCTCGTAGGCCGTGCCCGGCGTGAGGCTCACGGTGCCGCCGGTCGGGCCGCTGTTCGCGATGGTGACGCTGCTGCTGCGCAGAGCACTGCCCGAGGCCGAGCCGTCGGTCGGGGTGGCCTCGCAGGAGATGCTGTCGTTCTTGTTGAAGTTCGCGCCGGTGAGCGTGGCGGTGGTGGCGCCGTTGATGACGGTGTTGCCGTTGTACCAGCGGTACGTGTAGCTCACGCTGTCACCGTCGGGGTCGGTGGCGCCGGAGCCCGCACAGGTGAGCGTCGAGGTCTCGGTGGCGCTGCCGGGGCTCAGGGAGACCGTGCCACCGGTGGGCGCGCTGTTCTGCACGGTGACCGACACGCTCGTCTGAGCCGTGCCGGTGTCCTCGTCATCGCTCGGGGTGACCCGGCACGCGATGCTGTCGCCCTTGTTGAACGAGCTACCCGTCAGGGTGGTGCTCGTCGCGCCGTTGATCGCGCTGCCGTTGCGCAGCCAGGCGTAGGAGACGGTCACGCTGTCGTTGTCTGCGTCGGACAGCGATCCGGCGCTACAGGTGAAGGTGGTCCCCTCGGTCGCGTTGGTGGTCGGCGAGATGTTCGCGCCGCCGAGCACCGGAGGCGTGTTCACGATCGTCGTGTCCGCGGTCACCGGGATGCCGTTCTCGACACCGTCGTTCGGGGTGGCCTCGCAGGTCACGGTCGTTCCCTTCGCAGTACCGGCCGGGAGGGTCGCTCCGGTGCCGAGCACGCTTGCGCCGTTGAGCCAGCGGAAGCTGACGGTCACGCTCTGGCCGTCGGTGTCGTTGGTGCTCGCGTAGGTGCACGTGAGGTTGTCGCCTGTCTGCGGGCTGGTGGGCTCGATGGCCACGCCCGTCACCACCGGCAGGCTGTTGGCCACGGTCACCGTGGACGACGTGCGCGTCGCCGAGAACTGGTCGTCTTCGACCGTCGCCCGACAGGCGAGCGTGTTGCCGACCGACACGCTGCCACCGAAGGTCTCGCCGGTGTAGCTGGTGGT
The DNA here is from genome assembly GCA_006226595.1 of Deltaproteobacteria bacterium. GTDB lineage: Bacteria > Myxococcota_A > UBA796 > UBA796 > M1803. Next base: position 27,783 of record SBGP01000048.1, on the reverse strand, counting down.
CGTGCCGTTGAGGATCCACTCGTAGGTGACGGTCAGGGTGTCGCCGTCGTCGTCGCTGCCCTCGACCAGGCAGGTGATGGCGTCATTGGTGCCGGGCGACGCGGGGCTCACCGTCACGCTATCGACGGTCGGCGGCTGGTTGAGCAGCGTGATGCTGCCCGTTCCGGCCGGGCCGACCGTGGTGCCGTCGTTGGCGCGCGCTTCGCAGCGAACCACCTCGTCGCGGCTCGCACTGCCGGGAGCCAGGCTCGCACCGGTACCGATCTGGTCGCTGCCGACGAACCAGGTGTACTCGTAGGTGAGCGCGTCGTTGTCGGCATCGGTGGCCGCGGCGACACACACCAGCGAGTCACCGCCGTTGGCACCATTCGGGCCCACGGTCACGCTCGGCGCCGACGGAGGCGCGTTGAGGATCACGATGTTGGCCACGACCGGGTCGCCGCTGGTCACGCCGTCGGTCGGCGTGGCGGTGCACGTGGCCGTCTGACCGCGGGCCGCGGTGAACGCGGAGAGCGTCGCGCCATTGCCGGCGGCAACGCCATCGACGGTCCACGAGAAGCTGGTCGACACGGACTGTCCGTCCGGGTCGCTCGCGGCACCGGCGGTGCAGGTCAAGGCCTGGCCGGTGTGGGCGCCCGGGGGCGTGATAAACGCGCCCGCGAGCTCCGGCGGAGTGTTGCCGATGGCCACGTTGTTGCTGGTGCCGTTCACCGAGCTGTACGCATCCCGCACGGTGGCGATGCACGCGAGCACGTCGCCGAAGCCGAAGGACACCGCGCCGCCGTCGAGGGTCGCGCTGGTGATGCCGAGGGGCGAGCCGTTGCGGGTCCAGCTGTACGAGGTGGTCAGCGTGTCGCCGTCGCCGTCACTCGCGTCGACCGCACAGGTCAGCGATTCGCCCGCCAGTGCCGTGGACGGCGTGACGGTGACGCTGTTGATCACCGGGATCTGGTTGCCGGGGGTGAGCTCGAGCGAGCCGGTCGGGCCGGTGAGCTCGCCATCGGTGGCGACCGCTTCGCAGCGAGCCAGCTCGCCACGGGCCACGCTGCCCGCGGTGAGGACGGCGCCCTGGGCGACCTCGGAGCCGTTGACGAACCAGGTGTAGCTGTAGCTGAGGCTGTCGCCATCGGGGTCGGTGGCGGAAGCCGAGCAGGTGATGTTGTCGGTCTCGGTCGGCACGGCCGGGGTCACGCTGACGGTCGGCTCGCCCGGAGGGGCGTTGTCGAGCACGAGGTTCGCGGTGACGGAGGAACCGTCGGCAGTGCCGTCGTTCGGCGTGGCCGAGCAGGTGACCGTCTGGTCGCGGACCGCGTTGCCCGCGGCCAGGGTCGAGCCGCTGCCGACCACGCTGCCGGCGACGCTCCACTCGTAGCTCACGGTCACGGGGTGGCCGTCTTCGTCGTAGGTGCTGTCATAGGCACAGGTCAGGGCCTGGGTCGCGTTCGCCGGGTTCGGCGTGATCGCGAGCCCGATGACTGTCGGCGGGGTGTTGCCCACGACTGCGATCGGGGACGTGGCCGAGGCGGTCTCGGTGCCGTCGGAGGCCGTGGCCTCGCACTGGACGTTGTCCTGGAACTGCAGGCTGCCGGGGAGCAGCAGGTTGCTGGTCTCGCCCTGTTCGGCGCCGTTGATGAACCAACGGTAGCTGTAGGTCAGGTTGTCGCCATCCGGATCGGTCGCGGTGGCCGAGCACTGGATGGTGTCGGAGGCCAGCGGCGACAGCGGGTCGATGTCGACCGAGGTGACTTCGGGAGCCGAGTTGCGGACGAACGCCTGCGGGCTGTTCACCGGCGCGCCGGTCGCGACGCCATCGGTCGGGGTGACCGCGCAGATCAGGCTGTCGCCGCGCACGAAGTAGCTGGGGTCGAGGGTGTCGGTGTTGACCCCCACGTCCACCGCGTTCACGTACCAGGCGTAGTTGAAGCTCACCGTGTCGCCGTCCGGGTCGGAGCCATTGCCCGGCACACAGGTCGCGGTCTGGGTCGACGACGGGGAAGCGGGGACGATCGAAGCGCCGTCGACGGACGGCGGGCCGTTGTCCACGGTGCCCGTGATCACCACCTCGGCCGTGGTGAACTCGCCATCGGAGGCGGTCACGCCACACCCGATGAGCACACCGGTGGTCACCAGGTTCGCGGGCAGGGTATCGCCCGAGACGCCGGCGTCCGTGCCATCGAGCTCCCACCGATAGGTGTAGCTGAGCGCGTCGCCGTCGGGATCGATGGCGTCGGGCACACAGGTCAGGGCCTGGCCGAGGGTCGGCGTGGCCGGAGAGAAGCTGGCGCCCGCGAGGGTCGGCTCGCCATTCGTGATCAGCACGCTGGCGGTCGCCGTCGGGCCCGACGTGTCTCCGGCGTAGGGCGTGACCGTCAGGTTCCAGGTCTCGCCACGCGTGGTGGCCGTACCGGGAAGACGAGCCTGACTCCACGTCTGGTCACCCGACACCCATCGATACTCGTAGGTGATCGTGCCGGGACCCGTGGCCTCGACCTCGATCACACCCTCGATGTCGACGGTCGACGGCGCGGAGTCGGCGGGGTTGGTGGTGACGACCGGTGCGGTGAACGGGGTGTCCGAACCGGTGTCATCCGAGGGCGAGCCACAGGCGACCAGCGCCAAGAGCAATACCGAGGTGCGCGGCATGAGCATTCTCTCCATGGACTGTCACCTTATGTCGTGCACCCGACTGCGCAAACGGCAGTGCTGTGCTCGTACCGCACTATTTACGCTGGTCTATCCGATGCCAAGCGCTTCGTGGATGGGGTGACGCTGGAGTACGAACTGGTACAACAAGGTGCCCAGCCATCCATGGAGCAGGCCGAGGGCCCAGAGATTGCCGAACCTGAGGTACACGGGAGTCACGACGAGGCCGAGGAGCAGCGTTGCGACCATGAGAACCGGGTATGGCCAATGAACGATCGCGAAGGCCGCGGCGGCGATCGCGATCACCAGCCACTCGGGGATGCCGAAGTCCTCGAGATTCCGGACCAGCATGCCCTGGACCAGCAGTTGCTGGATCACGCCCCAGATGGGGTAGAGCGCCAGCGGGAGCAGCATCCACGGGTCGAAGCCCACGCCCTGCAGCTGCCCCCACGCGAGCAAGCCCAAGGCGGACAGCGCGCCGAGGGGGGTGACGATGGCGAGTGTGGAGCCGAGGCCCTCGCGGCGCAGACCCCACCGACCAAGCATCTCCGGCCGTCGAGCGGCTGCCCACACCAGGTAGCTGGACCAGCCGAGCACCGCGGCGATGACGAACACGAGGTGCGGGCCTGGGTGCGTGGCCAGCGCGAGATGCACACCAGCGGTCGCGAGGACGGCGCCGAGCTCGGTGACGCGGCGCGGCGAGAGTGCGCCGGCGTCGGGAATGGACAGGGAAAGCGGCATGGGACCTCCTGGAACGAGGTCAACGTCGTCCGCGGCGGTGGTACCCGTGTCGAAGGCGGATGAAACGCGTGTGAATCACGCGGACGGGTTCGCGGGACAGGCGCTCTACCTGCACTTCATACGCATCGGGCTCATGGCCGTGCTCGCATCGTGCGTGTTGTTCGCGGTGACCCGCCTCGCCGCCCAGCTGCTAGGACACGGCCTCACGCCGTGGTGGGCCAACGCACTCGGTGCGTGGGTGATGGCGGCCACGTGGGCGTGGTTCGATCGCGACCCGGAGGCGCGGGCGGACGTCACCGTGCACATCGTGGGGGCGACGGCGCTTGGCGCACTGCTCGTGCCGGTCGCGTACGGGATGTACAGCACGCTGTGGTGGGTCTCGCTCATCGCCTTCGCGATGGCACTGCTCGCCAAGCCAGCCCAGGCACGGCTGTGGACCGGCCTGTGCCTGCTCGGGGTAGGGGTGGCGAGCCTCTGGGGCGAGCGCATCCAGGTCGAGGGCGGTGCGGGTGAGGGCACCGTCGAGGTGGCGCTGGCCCGTGTCGTGTTCCTCGCCGTGCTGCTCGGCATGGCGCTCACCTTTCGCTCGGTCACGAACCGCCACGCCGAGGCGGTAGCCGAAGCCCGCGCCCAGGCCGAGCGCTCGAGCAAGGCCAAGTCCGCGTTCCTCGCGCACATGAGCCACGAGCTGCGCACGCCCCTGAACGGCGTGATCAGCATGCTCGACCTCGCCCTTCGCGGCGAGGCGGACCCGGAGATCCGCGATCACCTGAAGACCGCGAGCACCTCGGCGCAGCTGCTGCTGCGACTCATCCAGGACGTGCTCGACACCACGCGGCTGGAGGACGCCTACCTCGAGCTCAACGAGGGCTCCTTCGAGCTGCATCGCGGGGTGGGCGACATCTTGCTCACGTTGAGGGAGCGGGCAGCGTCGCGCGGGCTGACGCTCGTCGGGACCGCGGACCCGGACATGCGCGAGTGGCGGCATGGCGATGGGCTGCGGGTCGCACAGATCGTGCTCAACCTCACGGCCAACGCGGTGAAGTTCACCGAGAGCGGGCGCGTGGACGTGCACATCTCGGACGTCGGCAGGGACCGCGTCCGCATCGTCGTCAGCGACACGGGAGTCGGCATCGCACCCGCGGATCTCGACGCGATCTTCGAGCCCTTCGTCCAGGTCGGCACCCGCGGATCGCGGCACGCGGGCACCGGACTCGGGCTGTCGATCACCAGGGCGCTCGTCACGAACATGCAGGGGACGATCCACGTGAAGTCCAAGCTCGGCGAGGGGAGCAGCTTCATCGTCGAGCTACGGCTTCCGCCGGTTTCCGGACGCGTCGAGCTCGGGCCGGACGATCTTCTTGCCCGCCGTTCCTTCGGCACGACCCATCCGGTGCCGGTCTCGTCGCTCGGCATCCGGGTGCTCGCCGTGGACGACGACCCCACCAACCGCCTGGTCATGGAGCGGTTGCTGGCGGTGCTCGGCTGCGAGGTGACGACCGCCGTGGATGGCAAGGATGCGCTCGACAGGCTCGACGAGCGGGAGTTCGACCTCGCGCTCGTCGACCTCGAGATGCCGGTCCTCGACGGACTCGGACTGCTCCGCGAGATCGGCAACCGCGGCCTCACGCTCGCGGCGATCGCCGTCAGCGCCCACGCCGACGGGACCACGCGCGAGAAGGCGCTGTCAGCGGGGGCGACCGAGTACCTCGCGAAGCCCTTCAACCTCGACCAGCTCGCGGATGTGCTCCAGCGCGTCGGGTTCGACGCCGTTCGTCCGACTACGGAGCGATGAGCCAGTCGGCGAGGGAGCGCTTGTAGGTCTCGTTCGAGCCCAGGTAGATGTGGTCGCCGCCATTCGCGCGCCACAGCTGCATGTCCCCGATCGGGCAGTCGTACAACAGCACGTCCGTCTCTTCGCCGTCGATGTTGTTGTGGTGATCGCGGGTGCCGTCGGCGATGGGTCCAGTGCAGCCGCCGAGCTCGGCCCAGAACGCGATCGACGACTCGGCACCCAGGTGGATGCCACCGTCGTTGTAGGCAATCGTCTCGTCGGCGGTGCCGTGCATGTGCAGTACGCGCACAGCCTGGGTGGCCGGGCACTCGTTCTCGAACGAGGAGAGGGTGCCGGCGAGCGGGGCGATTCGGTCGACCAGATCGGGGCGCTCGCAGGCCATCCGGTGGGCCATGAACCCGCCGTTGCTGTGCCCGACGATGGCCACGTGCGAGATCGGGTACAGCTCGCGGGCCTCCTCGATGAGTCCGCTGATGTAGCCGACGTCGTCGACATCGGTGTTGTCGAAGTCACAGCACTCGGTGGCGGCGTTCCAGAACTGGCGTCCGCTCGAGTCGGTGAGGCCCTCGGGGGTGACGAGCACCATCTCGCCCGCCTCGGCCTTGACCTTGAGCTGGAAGATCACGTCCTGCATCGTCGCGTTGGCGCCGTAGCCGTGGAGCATGAGCACGAGCGGGTAGGTCTGCTCGATCGAGTAGTCGTCCGGGAGCACGACCACCGCCGGGCGGGTGGCCTCGGCGAGGACCTCCGGCGGGTTCGGGTCGTACACCGGTGAGGTGTCCTCCTCGGCGGCGGGCTCGCCGCAGGCCGCGAGGGAGAGAACCAGGGACAGCAGAGTGAGGTGTCGAGTCATGGCGGCGATGTACTCCACGATCGGCCAACGTTCGACACACGTCACAAACCTATGGCGAACGCGGCGGGTAAGCTGCGCCCCCTGGAGGACGTATGCGCCCGCTCTTGCTCTGCCTCGTGTCGTTCGCCGTCGCTTGTGGCGGCCCCGAGCCTGAAGCCGGGTCGTGCGCCGACGCGGCGGCCCTCCCGACCTTCGACTTCGACGCGACGGTCGGCATCCGACAGGAGTCCGCGGGCTACGCGCTGCCCTTCGACGGCACCCAGCGCGAGCTCGACCTGCACATCTGGTACCCGTCGACCGACACCAACGGCGACGATGCCCGATACATCGACTTCTTCGACGACGAGCACTCCTTCGTCGACGCGAGCTACGCCGAGGCCGAGTCCAGCTGTACCCACCCGCTGGTCGTGTACTCGCACGGCAGCCAGGCGTGGGCCGGCGGGGGCAGCACCCTGCTCCGTCAGTTCGTGAACGCGGGCTGGGTCGCGATCGGCGCGGATCACCTCGGCAACACGCTCAACGAGAACTGGGAGCCGCGGCCCAAGCACTTCAGCCTCACCCGGACCCTCGATGTTCGCTTCGCCATCGACTACCTCGAGTCCCTGCCCGAGGACGATCCGCTCGCTGGGCGCATCGATACCTCACGGGTGCTCGTCGTCGGCCACTCCTACGGCGGTCAGACATCGTGGCTGGTCGGCGGACCGGACTTCGACGCCGACCTCGTTGACGCTCACTGCGGGACGGAGTGCACCGAGGCCGAGCGCGCCGCATATGCCGAGAATCCCGGAGATCCGCGGGTGGCGGCGGTGGTCCCGATGGCGGGTCAGGCCAGCAGTCTCGTCGCCGCCGACGGCTTCGCGTCGCTCGACGTGCCCGTGCTGTTCATGACCGGCACGGCCGACTTCGACGGGCAGCCGCACTACGACACCGCCTCGCAGGCGGCGGACCTGACCTGGGTCGAGCTCGACGGCGGTTGCCACGAGACGTTCACCGACACCACCCTGGCCTGCGACGTCGACAAGGAAGAGGGTCTTCGCATCGTCTCCGCTTTCGCGACGGCGCAGGGCTGGCGGTCGGTGCTCGACTCGGAGGCCGGGGCCGGCATCCTCGACGGCAGCGAGTCGGTCTCGTCGATCGTGACGGTGACTCGCTAGGGGCGTCAGGGACGCGGCCCCGCGGAGATCAGCCCGCGGAAGTCGCGGTGCACTGGAGCCCGTTCGCGTCGGCGAGCTGCTCCATCTCCTTGTGAGCCTTCTTCGCGGTCTTGCTCTTCTTGCGGAGATCGCCCATCTGCTTCTTCGCCTCGTCGCGCATCCGGACGAGCTCGTCGCGCTCGTCGGCCTCGGCGATGGCGATGCGGATGTCGTACTCCTTGGACCAGGCGACGAAGCGCGCGTCCTTGTAGTTGTCGAACGCGACCGTCGCGGTGGCCTCGGACTGCTCCAGCGCCTCGCAGGTGAGGGGCTCGCCGGCGAAGGCGGTGCTGGCAAACGTCAGAGTGAGTGCAGTGAGAACCGTGCGCATGTGACCTCCCGTGGTGTTCACACCCTGCGTTCGGACGAGCGCGGATCTTTGTTTCGCGTCCTTCGCCACGATGACATTTCGCGACAGGTGGGACGAAAGACAGGCCTCGGTCGCGGGCGGCCGTACCCCCGCAGGTATGCTCGTCGGGATGCTTCTCCTGCTCACGCTGCTCGCATTGGCCGCGACGCCAGAGGATGTGCCGATCCGCGGGGCAGATTCCCTGCCGTCAGCGGCGAGAACGGCGGCGGTCGAGGCGGGCGATCCCGACCCGGAAGCGGTGCTCCAGCGCTTGCTCGTCGCCTACGAGGCCGCTGGATTTCCGGCCGCGCGCGGGTGGGTCGTGCGCGAAGAGGGGCGCGAGGTCCTGGAGATCGACGAGGGTCGCATCGATCGGGTCGCCCTGATGGGCGCGAGTCCGTACCGTCAGCTGCTGCTCTCGGACAACGTGCAGCTCGCCGGCGAGGTGCTGCGTCGGGACCGGCTCGAGTCCTCGCTCGCCAGCCTCGAGGCGGTGGCGGAGGTCCGCAAGGTCAGCTGGGAGCTCGCCGAAGGGCGTGATCTCGTGCCCCTCGCCAGTGGACGGCTCGTACCCGAGCGGGTGCTTCAGGTCGCACTGACCACCGAGGTCGATCGCGGGCTGGACGTCGACTTCTCGGTCGACCCGACCTGGGGATTTCTCGCCGGAGCCCGCTACGACACGCCGATTGCTGGCGAGAGTGACCACCTCGAGACCTCGGCGCTCATCGCGTTTCCGCTCCAGGAGTACGTCTTCGAGCAGGAGCCGCAGCTGCGCTGGGTGCACGGCGTGCTCGAGGTCGGCTACCGAACGCCGTCGCTGCCCAGGACCCAGCTCGCGCCGCGCATCTCGGACCGGCTGGCGCTGTCGAACTACAGCCGTCCCTACGACGGCCTGCTCCAGGGCGGCGTGCTCCACAACGCGGTCGAGATCAGCCTCGACCTGCGCGCCGGGCCGCTCATCGCGCAGGTCGGGCCCACCTTCGAGGCGGCGAGGGTCGCGTTCATCCAGATGGAGGAGGGAGCCGAGCCGCTCGGCGAAGCGGAGCCCGTGACCCGCATGGGCCTGTTCGTGCGCACCGAGTGGGCCTTCGCCGACCGCACCCTGCGCGCAGACCTCCGCGATGCCCTCGCCCTCGACCTCACCGGGCAGCTCACCGGACGCGGCCTGCCGCACTGGCGGGGCACGCTCCGCGGCCAGGCCGTCGGACACCTCGGGCGAAGCCTGGTCATCGCTCGTGGCCGCGCGTTCTATCGAGGTGGCGACGTGCGCTTCTTCGACGACGAGCCCATCGCCGGGCGATGGCAGCGCGTCTACTTCCAGGGGCGCTACTGGAGTCGTCGCGGCGCGCAGGCCGAGCTCGGGCTTCGGCTGCCGCTGTCGCGGGACGTGAAGCTCGGCGTGTTCCACGACGTGTCCGCGTTCGAGGATGCCTCGACCGAGCTGCCCGTCGTGATCAATGCGGCTGGCCCCAGCCTGCACGTGCTCGTTGCCGGGCAGTTCGCGCTCGACCTGCACTACGGCTTCGGTGCGCGCCCCGGCGGCTGGTCCCACAACCTGTCGATCGGTCTGACCAGCGCGTACTGACGGCTGCGGTCTACCGCCTCGCGAGCGGCCTGCTAGTCGGCGGCCGGGACCGGCTTGCGAGCGATACCGCGATGGATCGGCGCGAGCGTGAGTGGGCCGCGGCCGTGCCCGTGGACGTCGTCGAGCTCGAACCCGCCCGCTTCGAGCAGGGCCACGGCGTCCCGGTTCAGGTTGCAGCCGCCGGAGAACATGCCCCACACCGGGTTGAGCGCGTTCTGAAACGCGCGCATCGGCGCGTGATCGCTCCGGGTGTGCTCAGCGTAGTGCAGCACGCCCCCGGGCTTGAGCACCCGGTACATCTCGCGGACGGCGCCCTCCGCGTCGGGGATGGTGCACAGCGTGAAGGTGAGCACGATCGTGTCGAAGCTGTCGTCCTCGAAGGGCATGGCTTCGGCGCCGCACGCCTCGAGGCGGGTGGGGACGTCCAGGCTCTCGAAGCGGGGCCTCGCGCGCTTGAGCATGTGCGGGTCGGGCTCGATGCCGACGAGCTCGTCGATCTTCGACAGGTCGTAGAACGGGGCGTTCATGCCGGTGCCGACGCCGATCTCGAGCACCCGGCCGTGGGCGAGGGGAAGCACCCGCTCTCGCACGGACTCCATCGGCTTCATCGTGAGATCGAGGATCGCGGCGACGATGGGATGGCCGCTCGGGCTTCTCATGCGATGGACTCCTCGGGTTGCGAGCCCTGCGAGCGCAGCGCCAGCGCGATCACGCCGGTGCACAGGGGAATCGGCCCCGAGAGGCTCTGGAGCAGGCTCGCGGTCGCGTTGGTCATCGAGTAGCTCACCAGTGACGAGGTCCCTCCGGAGTGCGCCAGGGCCAGCGTCGGCGCCATGCCAGCCCCCATGGCCAGCCACGGGGTCGCGAGCAGAGCGAGGCAGGCCAGGGCCGAGGCGACCAGCATGGTCTTCGGGCGGATCTCGCGTGCCCACCACGCGATGGACCCGAGTAGAGCGGACTGCAGGAGCACCGTGACGCCGATGACCGACACCACGCCGAGCAGCGCCGGAAGGGTGATCGTGAGTCCGCGCATGCCGGGAAGCGACACGCCCTGGCCGCCGAGCCCAAGGGTGGCGATGCCGACCACGCTCAACGCCAGCTGGCTGAGCGTGGCGAGCAGCCGGGTGCCGATGACCGCGATCAACCCCCACCACGCGCCGAGGAGTAGCAGCCTCACGGGCGTCGGCAGCGTGCCACGGGCTCGCCGCCATCCATGGGACGGATCGCGGCGATGTCGCCGTCGTCTTCGAGGTAGTACGTCGCGCCGCTGGCCCTGAAGTGCCACAGGATGCCGCCCGGGCTGGGCTTGCCGGCGGTGAAGAACTCGAAGTCGAGGCCGGCCTGCGCGCACAGGCAGTCGACGAGCTTTGCGTACTCCGGGCGCCGCAGTCGCGCGGCGAGCTGGCGATTCGCCAGGTCGGGAATGCGGTCCAGCCACGACTGAACCACGTCCTTCATCTCGGGAATCGGCACGATCCGGGCGTCGGGGTGGGACACCAGCCACTCGCGGTGCAGGGCGTACAGGTCCTCGCGGTCGCCCAGGTCGAACAGCTCGTCGTTGATCGCGTTCAGCGCGTCACGCTCGGGGCGGTCCGGCCCGAAGATGCCGTGCTCGAAGAAGCGCTGCTTGTCCGCGGGGGACATGCCGGTCCACACCTTCAAGGCGCGGGTGTACACGTCGAGGTGGGCGCGGGCCCCCATCGCGGACAGGGTCTCGAACACGAGCCGGCACAGGGTGAGTCCGCCGCCGCCGTTGTAGATGAACTGGGCGAACCCGCCGTTTCGGCACTGTGCGATCCAGTAGTCCGCGTAGTAGCTGCCGAGCGCGTCGGGATGCAGCTCCTCCGGGAGCAGCAGTCCTTCCTGAGCCACGTTGATCACGCTGATGTTGGACTGGATCACCGCGTAGGCATCCGAGTCGTCGACCGAGCGCTGGCTGAGCAGGATGCAGTCGGCGAGCTGGCCCGCCGCCTCGATGATCGGCGGGGTGCCGGTCTCGAGCTCACACCGAGGAATGGACATTCGCGTACCTCTTGGCGCGGAGCCTACCCCACGCCCGCGCCGCTCGATCCCGCACCGGGGTTTTCGAGACCCCCAAATTCGCGAGTATCAAGCTTGAATGCCGAAACTGGCCCCCCGGCCAGGAAATTTGGCGTTACCAACGGACGGCCACAGTCAGGAGTCCCGTTGGCCACGCCAATGCCCACATCGTCCGGATGGAGCCGCCCCAACACCCCGCCGCGCTCGGGTCGCGCCGAGGTGCATGCCGCATTGCAGCGGTTGGACGTGCCCTTTGGGGTCGTGATTCGCGATGGGGAGCCCGCGGTCGTCACCGATGGTGAGTCCTCCCTGTTCGGCCCCATGCCGACGGGCGCCTACCCGCTTGCGGCGTGGATTCCCGCGTTCACGCCGGACCAGCTCGGCGACCCGGGCTTCCAGGCGACCTACGGCGTGCGCGCGAACTACGTGGCCGGCGCGATGGCCAACGGCATCGCCAGCGAGGAGCTGGTCATCGCCATGGCTCGGGGCGGGCTCATCGGCTTCTTCGGCGCCGCTGGCCTCTCCACCCCGCGCATCGCCGCCGCGCTCGACCGCATCCAGGCCGAGGTCGGTGACCTGGCCTACGGCGTGAACCTCATCCACTCGCCCAACGAGCCGAAGCAGGAAGAAGAGACCGTCGACCTGCTGCTCGCACGTGGCGTGACCGCGGTCTCGGCCAGCGCCTACATGCGCCTGACCCCGGCGGTCGTGCGCTACCGCGCCAAGGGCCTGCGCGAGGTCGACGGCAAGGTCGTCGCCACGAACCACGTGCTCGCCAAGGTCTCGCGCGAGGAAGTCGCCCTGCACTTCCTCAACCCCGCGCCGGCCAAGATGCTGGACGCGCTCGTCGCCGAGGGCAAGCTCACCGCCGACGAAGCCCGCCTGGCGCGGCAGATCCCGATGGCGGACGACATCACCGCCGAGGCGGACTCCGGCGGTCACACCGACAACCGGCCGCTGCCCGTGCTCCTGCCGCTGCTGCTCGCCCTGCGCGACCGGGTGGCCGCCGAGACCGGCGTGCGCTGCCGCGTCGGCGCTGCCGGTGGGCTCGGAAGCCCCGATGCCGTCGCCGCCGCCTTCGCGATGGGTGCCGACTACGTGGTCACCGGCACCGTGAACCAGGCCTGCGTCGAGGCCGGCACCTCGCCCATGGTGAAGACCATGCTCGCGGACGCCGCAGCCCACGACATCGGCATGGCGCCCGCCTCCGACATGTTCGAGGGCGGCGTGCAGGTCCAGGTGCTCAAGCGCGGCACCCTGTTCGCGATGCGTGGCAACAAGCTCTACGAGCTGTACCGCGACTACGCCTCGCTCGAGGACATCCCGGCCGACGAGCTCGCGCGCATCGAGAAGACCGTGCTGCGCCGCTCCGTCGGCGAGGTGTGGGCCGAGTGCGAGCGCTTCTTCGCCGAGCGGGACCCGGTCCAGCTCGACAAGGCCGCGAAGGACCCGCGCCACAAGATGGCGCTCGTCTTCCGCTGGTACCTCGGCCTCGGCTCGCGCTGGGCCATCGCCGGCGACGAGACCCGTCGCCAGGACGCCCAGGTGTGGTGCGGGCCGGCCATCGGCAGCTTCAACGCCTGGACGCGCGGCACCTTCCTCGCCGCACCCGAGGCCCGACGCGTCGTCGTCGTGGCCGCCAACCTCCTCGCTGGAGCGGCCGCACTGACCCGCGCGCGCTGGCTCCAGAACCAGGGAATCGACGCCGGGCCCGAGGCCCTTCGCTGGATCCCTCGTCCTCTCTCCGGAGCCTCTGCATGAGCACCCGCACCCTCGAGCCCATCGCGATCGTCGGCATGGCCGCCCTGTTCCCGAAGTCCCCGGACCTCGCGAGCTACTGGGCGAACATCGTCGCCGGCGCGGACTGCATCTCGGACGTGCCCCAGGACCACTCGTGGTCTCCCGAGGACTACAACGACGAGGACCCGACCCAGCCCGACGTGACCTGGGCCCAGCGCGGCGGCTTCCTCGAGAAGGTGCCCTTCGACCCGGTCAAGTGGGGCATTCCGCCGACGCAGCTCGAGGCCATCGACTCCTCGCAGCTTCTCGGTCTGATGGTCGCCCGCGAGGCGCTCAAGGACGCCGGCCTCGACCCCGACGCCAGCGACTGGGACCGCGAGCGCACGAGCTGCATCCTCGGCGTCACCGGCACCCAGGAGATGGTGGTCACCGCCGGCGCCCGCATCCAGGGCCCGCGCTGGAAGAAGGCCCTGCGCCGCCACGGCATCGACGCCACCACCGCCGAGGCCATCAGCCGCGACATCAGCGCCCACTTCCCCGAGTGGACGGAGCAGACCTTCCCGGGCCTGCTCGGCAACGTGGTCGCCGGCCGCATCGCCAACCGCCTCGATCTGGGCGGCACCAACTGTGTCGTCGACGCGGCCTGTGCCTCGAGCCTGGCAGCGGTGCAGTTCGCGATGAGCGCGCTGCGCGACCGGTCCACCGACATCGCGCTGACCGGCGGCGTGGACACGCTCAACGACATCTTCATGCACATGTGCTTCAGCAAGACGCCGGCCCTGTCCAAGGGCAACGAGGCGCGGCCCTTCGACGCCCGCGCCGACGGCATCCTGCTCGGTGAGGGCGTAAGCATGCTCGCGTGCAAGCGTCTGTCGGACGCCGAGCGCGACGGGGACCGCATCTACGCGGTGATCACCGGCATGGGTAGCAGCTCGGACGGCCGCAGCCGCAGCATCTACGCGCCCGACCCAGGTGGCCAGGCCAAGGCCATCCGCCGGGCCTACGAGGCCGCCGGCATCAGCGCCGACAGCATCGAGCTCATCGAGGCGCACGGCACGGGCACCAAGGCCGGTGATGCCGCCGAGGTCGAGGGCCTGAAGCTGGCCTTCTCCGAGGTCGAGCGCGAGGGCCGCTTCGTCGCGCTGGGCAGCGTGAAGTCGCAGGTCGGCCACACCAAGGGTGCCGCCGGTGCCGCGGGCCTGATGAAGGCCGCGCTGGCCCTGTACCAGCGGGTGCTGCCGCCCACGGCCAAGGTCGAGGTCCCGAACCCGAAGGCCGACTTCGAGAACACGCCGCTGTACGTGAACCAGACGGCCCGTCCGTGGGTGAAGACCGGCGAGACGCCGCGTCGCGCGGGCGTGTCGAGCTTCGGCTTCGGCGGCTCCAACTTCCACACCGTGCTCGAGGAGTACGGCAGCGACGTGGACTTCGCGGTCATGGGCCCGGCGGACGCCGAGCTGTTCCTGTTCGGCGGCAAGGACGCGGCCGAGCTGGGCAAGGCGCTGGACGCCGTCGACCTCGACGCGCCGACCCTGGCCCACGCCGCGCACGCGGTTCTGAAGGCCTGGAAGCCCGCTCAGCACGTGCTCGCCTTCGTGGTCGACTCCGGAGACGCGCTGAAGGCCGCCCTCGCTGACGCCAAGGCGCTGATCGCCGCGGGGCCCGGCACCCGCGGGGACGTGACCTACGCGACGCCCGAGGCCGCGCGCCTCGCGGTGCTCTTCCCGGGCCAGGGCTCGCAGTACCCGGACATGGCGCGATCTGCGCTGGTGCGTCACCCGGCGGCCCGCGCCACCGTGGACCGTGCCGACGCCGCCCTGCGGAATGCCGGCCGTCCCGGCCTGGCCGCGCGCATCTACCCGCCCAGCGCCTTCTCGCCGGCCGAGTCCAAGGCCCAGCGCACCGCGCTGACCGCGACGGAGTGGGCCCAGCCCGCCATCGGCGCCATCTCGATGGCCCTGTGGAACACGCTCTCCGCGTACGGCGTGACCGCCGAGGCCTTCGCGGGCCACAGCTACGGCGAGCTCGTCGCCCTGGCCGCCGCCGGCGCCTACGACGAGGACACGCTGTG
Source organism: Deltaproteobacteria bacterium (assembly GCA_006226595.1). GTDB lineage: Bacteria > Myxococcota_A > UBA796 > UBA796 > M1803. The sequence continues at coordinate 12,773 of SBGP01000048.1, read as the reverse complement.
GACCCTGTCCCGCGTGCGCGGCGAGGCCATGGCCGGTGATGCCGACCGCGGCACGATGGCCGCCGTGAAGGGCGATCTCGACGCGATCGAGCAGGTCCTCGCCGGTCTCTCCGACGGCGTGGTGCTCGCGAACCGCAACCACCCGACCCAGGGCGTGATCTCCGGCTCCCGCGAGGGCATCGAGCGCGCGCTGAAGGCGCTGGAGGCTGCCGGTCTCTCCGGTCGACCGATCAGCGTCAGCGCCGCCTTCCACAGCCCGCTGGTCGCCGACGCCGCCGAGCCGCTCGCCGCCGCACTGGCCGAGGCCGAGCTCGCCCTGCCCGCGACCGACGTGTACGCGAACAGCACCGGTGCGGTCTACGACGACGTCGCCAAGCGCCTCGTCGAGCAGATCACCAGCCCCGTGCGCTTCGTCGACACCCTGCAGGCTCTGTGGGACCGCGGCATTCGCACCTTCGTCGAGTGCGGCCCCAAGGGCGTGCTCTCCGGGCTCGTGAACAAGACCCTGCCCGAGGCGACCATGCTCGCCACCGACGCCGCCACCGACAGCGTGGACGGCGACACCCAGCTCAAGAACCTCCTCGCCAGCCTCGCGGTCGCAGGCGTCGCCATCGACGTCGCCCCGCTGCTGGCCCAGCGCCTGCCCGAGGCCCCGCGGATGCCCACCAGCCCCGCGACGGTGTGGATCGGCGGCGCCAACCACCGCACGGAGCGGACCTTGAATCCTCCTCTTCCGACGTCGGCCACCGAGCTCAACCTGGCCGCGCGCCTCGAGGCCCTCGAGAAGAAGGCCGCCGAGGCCGAGGCTCGTGCCGAAGCGGCCGAGCGCCGCGCCATCGCCGCTGAGAGCGCGCCGAAGCCCGTGGCCCAGGCCATCCCGGCCGCGGCCTCGCATACGCCCGCCCCGGGAGCCCTCGGTGGGCTGCTCGCCGCGACCCGTGAGTCGCTGGCCGCGTTCACCGCGAACCAGGAGCAGGCCGCCCAGGTGCACCGCGAGTTCCTGCGCGCCCACGCCACCGCCACCGAGACCTTCGCCAAGCTCTTCGAGAGCCACGCGCGTCTGGTCGGGTCCGCGCAGGGCATGGACGTCTCGCAGCTTCCCGTCGCTGCGCCCGCTCCCGTGGCGGTTCCGGCGCCGGTCATGCCCGAGCCCGTGCTTCCCGCGCCGATCGTGCCCCCGGCGATGACCGCTTCCTCCCTGGGCTCCGGCTTTTCCCGCTCGCAGATCGTCCCGGACGTGCCTGCGTCCGATGCCGACAGTGCCGCCGCCGCCGAGATGGGTGGCTGGGGTCTGCTCAAGACGAGCGACAAGATCGCGTCCGTGAAGCCCGAGCCCGTGACCAACGGCGCCCCCGCGCCGACGATTCGCCTCGCGGGCAGCGGCAACAGCGCGATTCCCGAGCTTCCCACCGCCGCGACCTACAACCGCAGCGGTGCCAAGGCCGCGCCCGTGGCCGAGACCGCTGGCTTCTCCGAGAAGCAGCTCACCGACGCCCTGCTCGCCGCGGTGGCCGAGAAGACCGGCTACCCGGTGGAGATGCTCGACCTGGCGATGGACCTGGAGTCCGACCTGGGCATCGACAGCATCAAGCGGGTCGAGATCCTCGCGTCGGTCCAGGAGGCCCTGCCCGGGCTTCCGGACGTCGACAACGACACGCTCGCCGCCCTGCGCGGCCTGGGCGACGTGCGCGACCACCTGCTCAAGATCGCGCCCACGGGCGGCTCATCGGCACCGGCCGGTCCGGTGTTCACCGAGGCTGCGCTGAAGCAGGCCCTGCTCGCCTCCGTCGCCGAGAAGACCGGCTACCCCGTCGAGATGCTTGACCTGGCCATGGACCTGGAGTCCGACCTGGGCATCGACAGCATCAAGCGGGTCGAGATCCTCGCGTCCGTGCAGGAGGCCCTGCCCGGGCTTCCGGACGTGGACAACGACACGCTCGCGGCCCTGCGTGGCCTGGGTGACGTGCTGAACCACCTCGTCGAGATTGCCCCGACTGGCGGTGCCGTTCCGGCGCCGACCGCGGCCTTCTCGGAGTCCGCGCTGCACGACGCCCTGCTCGCCGCGGTGGCCGACAAGACTGGCTACCCGGTGGAGATGCTCGACCTGGCGATGGACCTGGAGTCCGACCTGGGCATCGACAGCATCAAGCGGGTCGAGATCCTCGCCGCCGTGCAGGAGACCCTGCCCGGGCTTCCGGATGTCGACAACGACACGCTCGCGGCGCTGCGCAGCCTCGGCGACGTGAAGCAGCACCTGGTCGAGCTCACCGGCGGTGCGCCGACGCCCGCTGCCGAGCCCGCTCCCGTGGCCGTTCCGGAGATTCCGGTCGTCGATCTTGCCGCGCTCGCGCCGGTCGAGACCCTCGTGCCGACCCCGAAGCGCCGCACGGTGCGCGTGCTCGAGGCGCCGAATGGCACGCCCTTTCGTCCGGGAGGCGTCCTCGCGCTGACCCGTGACGCGCACGGCCTCGCCGAGGGCGTGGCCAAGGCACTGTCCGCGCAGGGCGTGGATGCCGTGGTCATCGACGACGAGGTGCCCGCCGACGCGGTCGGCCTGGTGCACGTCGCCGCCGTGGGTGCGAGCGACGTGCGCGCCGAGGTGCGCCGCGCCTTCACCCTCGCCAAGGCCATCGGCCCGTGCGCGCTGTTCGCCACCGTCAGCGCCCAGGGGGGCCGCTTCGGCCTGTCCCACCGCACCGGCGACTACCTGCAGGGCGCGCTCGCCGGCCTGCCGAAGACCCTGGCCCAGGAGTGGGAGGACACCCGCTGCCTGGCCCTGGACGTCGATCCGGCGGCGCTCGATGCCGAGGCCGTGGCCCGCGAGCTGCTCACCGACCGCGGTGTGCTCGAGATTGGCCTCCCAGCGGACGGGCCCGTGGCCCTGTTCGCGGCCGTCGACCCGCTCGAGGACGCGATTCGTACCAGCCCGCTCGAGCCCGGCGACCTCGTGGTCGTCACCGGCGGCGCCCGCGGCGTGACCGCCGCCGTGGTCATCGAGCTCGCCAAGCGTCACCAGCCGACCCTGTTGCTGCTGGGTCGCTCGGCCCTGGCCGAGCTCGACCCGGGCTGGGCCATCGACGTGGACGATGCCGGCCTCAAGGCGGCCTACCTGGGCTTCGCGAAGACCCTGGGCAGCATGCCGAAGCCGGCCGAGCTCAACCGCGAGGTCAACAAGGTCCTGCGCGCCCGCGAGGTCCGCAAGAACCTCGCCGCGATGGAGTCCCACGGCAGCAAGGTCCACTACGCGGCCGTCGACGCCCGCGACCGCGAGGCCATCGGCGAGGTGCTCGCCCGCTTCGACCAGCCCGTGAAGGGCTTCGTCCACGGGGCTGGCGTGCTCCAGGACAAGCTGCTCGTCGACAAGAGCGAGGAGCAGTTCGACCTTGTGTTCAGCACCAAGGTCGACGGTCTCGAGGCTGTGCTCGCCCACGTGGACACCGCCGAGCTCAAGCTCGTCGCGATGTTCGGCAGCGTGGCCGGTCGCTACGGCAACCGCGGCCAGGCCGACTACAGCATGGCCAACGAGGCGCTGTGCGCGAAGGCCCGCGAGCTGGCGGCGCAGGGCGTGCTCGCCAAGTGCTTCAGCTGGGGTCCCTGGGACGGTGGCATGGTCGACGCCTCGCTGGCCAAGCAGTTCGCGTCCCGTGGCATCGATCTCATCGGCCTGCAGGCGGGCGCGGAGTCGTTCTGCGACGAGTTCTCGCTCGGCAGCCTCGATGCGTCCGTCGAGGTCGTCATCGGCGGACCCGACGTTCCCGGACCACTCGTGTCGAGCAAGCCCACCAACGTGAAGGCGATCTCACTGACCTCCGAGGACGGCCGCTTCCTCACCGACCACAAGATCGACGGAAAGGCCGTGCTTCCGGCGGTGATGGTGCTCGAGTGGATGGCAAAGACCGCGCGCGAGGCCTTCCCCGCCCTGCACGTGACCGACATCCGCGACTTTGCCGTGCTCAAGGGCGTGGTCGTCGACTCCGACGCGGAGCTCAAGCTGACGTGGGAGGTCGTCGACGCCGTGGCCAAGGGCGCCACCGCGCTGTCCTTCCAGCTGCTCGGCGCGGCGAACGCGATGGGCCTGCCGGCGCTGCATTACAAGGGCACGGTGGAGCTCGGTCCCGAGCGCCCGAAGACCTCGCCGTTCCCCGGTAGCAACGGGCTCGGCAAGCACCGCTACCCGCACGCGCTCGACGAGGCCTACAAGAACTTCCTGTTCCATGGCCCCGCGCTGCGCGGCATCACGCAGGTCGTCGGCGTGTCCGACCACGGCATCGTCGCCAAGCTCGCCTCCAGCGAGCCCAAGGCGCTCGACGTCGACGGCGAGGCGTGGGAGACCGACCCCGTCGTGCTCGACTCGGCGCTCCAGTGCATGGTGCTGTGGGTGCGCGAGAACAAGGGCGCGAGTGCTTTGCCCTGCTACGTCGAGAACTATCGCCAGTACGGTCCGTTCAAGGGCGAGGTCACGGTCCACATGGACTTCAAGCCGTCCAAGACCGCCCGCGGCCGCTTCGAGGCCACGCTCGTCGGCGAGGACGGCGAGGTCGTCGCGACGATGAGTGGTGCCGAGTACACGGCCAACCCGAGCCTCAACCCCGTCTTCCGCGCGGACGCCTGATCCGCCCGGAGGGGGAGACTCGATGACCACGCGCACGCCGATTGCCGTCGTCGGCATGGACTGCCTCCTGCCGGGGGCGGACTCTGCCGAGACCTGGATTGCCCGCTCGCTTCGCGGTGAGCGCGCGCTGTCCGAGGTCCCGGAGGGCCGGTGGCCGCTCGATCCAGCGGCGGCGAAGGCCAGGGGACGCGGGGTGGACGGCGCGACCACCACGGTCGGCGGCTTCGTGGACGACCCGGGCACGCCGCACGAGTGGGTGCTGCGCGTGTGCCGCGGGGCGCTGGACGGCGTGGGCGGCGACCGGGCGAAGACCTCGCTGCTGCTCGCGAACCTGTCCCTGCCAAGTACCGAGGCGGTGCGGGCGGGTGGCCAGGCCTTCGTGCCCTGGCTCGAAGCCAAGGGCGTTGACACGTCCTGGCTGGGAGCGGGTGAGGCGAGCTCGTCGAGCCGAATCCCCCGCAGCGGCGAGCCGTCAGGCGAGTCGCGAGGACCCCTGACGCGGGCGCAGGCCCGCGGCCCACAGGATCTCCGCGGCCAGCGCTATCAGAGCGGTGCGCCCGCTCTCGACGCGGCTTCCGCGCTCGGCCTCGGGGGCACGGCGCTCGCACTCGACGCGGCCTGTGCCTCGTCCCTGTACGCGGTGCGGCTGGCCTGCGACCGGCTCGCCATGGGCCTCGACGACTGCGTGCTCGCTTCAGGCGTGCAGAAGGCCGACAGCGCCTTCCTGTTCCTCGGCTTCACCCAGCTCCAGGCCCTGTCCGCCGCGGGCGTGCCGCGACCGCTGGATGCGCGGGCCGATGGCCTGATCATCGGCGAGGGCGCCGCCTGTGTGGCCCTCAAGCGCCTGGACGACGCCCTGCGCGACGGCGACACCGTCCATGCCGTGCTCGACGGCGGCGGCCTGGGCAACGACGGGCGCAGCGGCAACATGCTCGCGCCGAACCCGACGGGGCAGCTGCGCGCGCTGAAGTCCGCGTGGGCGGGCCAGGACCTCGATGCGCTCGGCTACGTCGAGTGCCACGCCACCGGCACCGCCCTCGGCGACGGGGTCGAGCTCACCGCGCTTCGCGAGCTGCTCGGCGAGCGCGAGGTCGTGCTGTCGTCGGCCAAGGCGCTGATCGGCCACACCATCACCGTCGCCGGCCTCGCCGGGCTCATCCGCGCGGTCGGTGCCGTGCGCGACGGCGTGCTTCCCGGCCAGCCGGACATCCAGCCCCGCGACGAGGCCGCCGGCTTCCGCGTGCTCACCGAGGCTCAGCCCTGGGAGAGCGACCAGCGCGTGGCCGCGGTGAGCGCCTTCGGCTTCGGCGGCACCAACGCCCACGTGATCGTGCGCAACGCCGCTGAGCCCGCTGCGAGCGAGCCCCGTGCCCTGCCGACCCTCGCGGTAACCGCCGCGCGTGCGCGGGTCGGAGAGGCCGACGGAAGCGCGGTGAGCCGCGGACTGACGCCGCTCGCTGGCCAGTTCGTCGACGCCGTGACCGTGGACCCGGGCCGCTTCAAGCTGCCGCCCCGCGAGCTCGAAGACCTGCTTCCCCAGCAGCTGCTCGCCCTCGACCTGGCCTCCCGGGCGGTCGCGGACGACGGCTGCGTCGACGGGACGCGTACCGGCGCGGTCCTCGGCATGGGCATCGACGGAAACGTCGTCGACCACGTGCTGCGCTGGGTGGCCGGCCCCCACGGCGATGCCGTCTCCCGGCCGCTGAGCTCCAGCCGCGTGCAGGGGCTGCTCCCCAACTTCGTCGCCAACCGCCTCGCGGCCCAGCTTGGCCTGGAGGGACCGTCGTGGACGGTGTCCGCCGAGGCCCTCTCCGGCCTAGTGTCGGTGGAGCAGGCCGCGGTGCTGCTCGCCACCGGCGAGGTGGACGCGGTGCTCGCCGGTGCTGTGGACCTGCCCGGACACCCCGGCTTCGGCGCCATCTCCGCAGCGGGCAGGGGAGCGCTGGGCGAGGGCGGCGCCGTCTTCGTGCTTCGCCGGGCCGACGACGTCGATGCGGACGCCATCATCGCGACCCTGGACCTCGCCGAGCCCGGTGCGGAGCACACCTCTGCGCGCGGCCATGCCGAGGCCGCCGAGGGTGCGCTGGCCCTGTTCGACGCGCTCGCCGAGGGCGGCGTGGTCACGCTCTCGGACCGTGGACGCGCCGTGGCCATTCGCGTCACCCCAGGTCCTGCGGCTCCGAAGACCGACCTGCCCGCGCCAGCCCGCAGCTTGCCGCTGGTGACCGTGGCCCATGGCGGCCCCACGCTTTCCTGGCCCGGCTGGTCCGGTGAGTGGGGAGGGGACACGGTGCCCCGGCCGCTGCCCCGACGCGACACTCCGGCACCGCGCCTGGCCTTCTCGGGCGAGGTCGCGAACGAGACGGCGGTACCGCTGATGTGGCGGATCGAGGAGCCGGCCCCTGCGCCGATCTCCGCACTTCCCGCGCGTCCGGCGCCCCCACTTCCCGCGCGTCCGGCGACCCCACGTCCCGCGGCGAACCCTCCTTCCACGCCGATCGCCGCGCGCCCCGTCGCCTCCGATGCCGTGGCCCGCGAGGCCGCTCACCTGGCCGAGCTCGCGCGGCAGCTCCAGAAGGCCACCGCCGCCGCGACCACCGCGCACAGCGAGTGGCTGGCGGTGCACACCGCCGCTGCCCAGCGCATGGCGGCCGCCAGCCTCGCGCTCACCGGAGACGGCTCGGCCATCGCCGAGGCCCCGCCCACGATGCGCCTGGATGCGGGCTTCCCGATGCCCGCCCCGCGCCTGCCCGAGCCTGTCCCGGTCCCGCCGGCCGCCCCGGCCCCACGCAGGGACGAGCTCTTCGACCTGGCCGCCCTGCAGCGCTTCGCCGAGGGCACCATCTCGAGCTGCCTGGGCCCCGAGTACGCCGATCTCGACGCCATCGAGCCCCGCGTGCGCCTGCCCATGGACCCGCTGCTGCTCGTCTCGCGCGTCGTCGACATGGAGGCCGAGCGCGGCGATCTCAAGGCCTCGCGCCTGGTCACCGAGTACGACCTGCCCGCGGACGCGGTGTGGGTCGATCGCGGCCGGCCGCCGGTCTCCGTCGTCATCGAGAGCGGCCAGGCCGACCTGTTCCTGGTCTCGGTCCTCGGCGTGGACGAGCACTGCCAGGGCGAGCGCCTGTACCGGCTGCTCGACTGCGACCTGACCTTCCACGAGGGCTACCCCGAGGTCGGCGAGACACTGCGGCACGACATCCGCATCAAGAACTTCGCGCGGCTCGGCGGCAAGATCCTGTTCTACTTCGAGTACGACTGCACCTCGCGCAAGGACGGCCGCAAGGTCCTCACGATGCGCAACGGCGTCGCCGGCTTCTTCACGCCGGGTGAGCTGGCGGTGCCCCAGGGCGTGGACCCGAAGCCGCTCGACAAGCCGAAGGCCGCGCTCGCACCTCGCATCCCCGGTGCCCCGACGCGCCTCGATGACGCGGCGATGGACGCGCTGCGCGACGGTCGGTTCTCGATGGCCTTCGGCCCGGACTTTGCGGGCTGTGACGGCGCCGCGCTGCGACCGCCGAGCGGCCAGTGGAGCCTGCTCCATCGCGCGCCCCAGGTCACGCTCTCGGGAGGGCCCCACGGTCTTGGCCAGGTGCTCGCCGAGCAGGACCTGCGCGACGACGACTGGTTCAACGCCTGCCACTTCAAGGGCGACCCGTGCATGCCGGGAACGCTGATGTTCGACGGCTGCGCCCAGGCCCTGCAGCTGTGGCTGCTCGCGAGCGGTGTCGCCGCCGACTACCCGGATGCCCACTTCGAGCCCGTGCCCGAGGAGACCGCGCGCCTGCGCTGCCGCGGCCAGGTCGTGCCCGGCCAGTCCAAGCTCGTGTACGACGCACGCATCACCGCAGCGGGCCACGAGCCCACGCCCTGGGTGGTCGCGGACGTCATCCTCCACGTGGACGGCACGCCGGTGGTCCGCGCCGAGGGCGTGTCCATGCGGGTCAGCGGCGAGCGCCGCGCGAGCCCGCTTCCGGTGCCGACTCCGGAGCCCGCCAAGGCCGCGGAGGGGCTTCCGGACGAGGTCCAGCTGCTCGAGTTCGCCGTGGGCCGGCCGTCCGTCGCCTTCGGAACGGCCTTTGCGCCCCACGACAGCGGCGAGCTCCGCTGCCCACGCATCCCCGGCCCGCCGCTGGCGCTGATCCACGAGGTCCTCGACCTGCGTGCCGAGCGTGGTGTGCTCAAGGGCGGCACTGGCGTGACCATGCGCACCCGAGTGCCCGCGGACGCGCCCTATCTCACGGCTCAGCCGGGCAACTCGCTGCCGGTGGTCGCGCTGATGGAGATCGCCCTGCAGCCCTGTGGCTGGCTCACCGCCTGGGAGGGGGCCGCGCTCGGCAAGGGCGACCTGTACTTCCGCAACCTGGGCGGCACCGCGCACCTCGCGTCGGTCGTGTGGGAGGACGTGGAGGCTTTGGTCATCGAGGCCACGCTTACGCGGGTCTCCGAGTCCGCCGGCATGATCCTCACCTTCTTCGACTTCGACGTGCGCACGGAGGCGGGCGAGCGGGTGTGCCACGGCGACACCCACTTCGGCTACTTCAGCAAGGCGGCGCTCGCGGCGCAGAAGGGCCTCGGCCTGGACGCGGCGATGACCGCGCACCTGGCTGAGCAGACGGCTGCCGCGGCGCTCGCTCATCCCATCGATCTCGGCGGGTCCAAGGTCGGCCAGCGGGCCGACCGCACGATGGGTACGGGTGAGGCGAGCTCGTCGAGCCGAATCCCCCGCAGCGAGGTACCAAAGGTACCTCGCGAGGACTGGCGGATGTTCGACCGCGTCGTCGCCGCGAACCCCGAGGGCGGTGCCCATGGCCTGGGCTTCTACGCGGCCGAGGTCGACGTCGACCCGGCGGCGTGGTTCTTCGTGGCCCACTTCCACCAGGACCCGGTGATGCCGGGCTCCTTGGGCGTCGAGGGGCTCGCGCAGCTGGCGGCCCACGCGCTCGGGGCCGAGACCGTGGCCTTCCTCGACCACGGCAAGCTCGACTGGAAGTACCGGGGCCAGGTCACCCGCGACCGCGAGAAGCTGCTCCTCCAGCTGGAAGTCACCGAGCGCAGCGACACGCACCTCGTGTGCAACGGCTGGCTCACCGCGGATGGCACCCCGATCTACGCGGTGGAAGGCCTGTCGCTGAAGGCGGCCTCGCTCGATGCGCCCGCGCTGCCGACTCCGACGGCCCGTCCCGCGGCGGTCGCCGCCCTGCTCGACACCTTCGAGGTGCACGGCGACGAGGGCACGGGCACGCTGTACCTCGACCCGGCGGCCCACCCGTGGCTCGCCCATCACTGCCCGACGCTGGTGATTCCGGCGGTGCCAATGGCCTTCGCGATCGAGATCGCCGCCGAGGCCGCCCTGAAGCTGCGTCCCGGCAAGGTCGTCGTCGGCGCGCCCAAGGTGAGCGCCGAGCGGTGGATTGCGCCCGAGCAGCCGGTCGACCTGCTCATCGTCGCCGTGGCCCAGGGCGACGTGGTGATGGTGAGCCTGGCGCTGCACCACGACAACCCGCGCTTCCCCGCGCTCTCCGGTCCCAAGGTCCACATGGCGGTCGCCGTGCAGCTCGCGGATGCCTATCCGGACGCGCCGGCGGCCCCGGCCCCGCTGGAGGCGCCCGCCGCCGAGCTGTCCGCCGCGGCCTACTATGGCGAGGGGCACACGTTCCACGGTCCCGCTCTGCAGGGCATGATCGAGCTCGGCAAGCGCTCGACGACCTCCGCGGAGAGCACCTTCCGCACCAGCCCGGACGCGGTCCTGCTCGGCACCGGCGTGCCCGACTTCGTGCTCGACCCGCTGCTGCTCGACGTCGCGACCCACCCCATGATGTCGAGCGCACCCGAGACCTGGGGGGCGAATGGCCCGGGAACGCTGGCCTACCCCATCGGGGCCGAGGACGTGCGCTTCTATGGCCCGCGTCCTCAGGGTGAGGTGAGCTGTCGCCTCGACCTGGTCGAGGCCGGACGCACGCTGGCCTTCGACGTGACCCTGTTCCAGGGCACGGTGGTGTGGGCCACGTTCCGCTGGCGCGAGGCGGTGGTCGACGGGGGCCTGCTCGGCGCCGAGGCCGACGTGATCCGCGGCTTCTGCGTGGAGCAAAAGGCGATGGACGTGCACCTCGGCCGTGCGGACGGAGAGGCATGGAGCGTCGCGCTCGCCGACCTCGTCGAGCCGCTGGAGGGCACCCTGGTTCGCTTGCTCGGGCGTCCCGAGGAGATCGCCGCGTACACCGCCGCCGAGGACCGCGGCGCCTGGCTCGCCGAGTGGGTCGCGGTCAAGGAGTCCGTGCGCCAGCGGGTTCGCGCTCAGCTCGGTCGCGACGTGCACCCGTCGACGCTCCGCGTGGTGGCCCTCGCCGACGGCTGGGCGGTGGTCGAGGCGACTGCGCTGACCAGCCAGGAGCACCTCGACGTGCTCGGACCGACCCGGGTGCTGTGGCGGGTGCGCAGGCAAGGGGAGCGCTGGCTCGCCGCGCCGGTCGCCCGCTGAGCGGCTATGCTCCCGCCAACGGAGTGATGCATGCCTTGTCCGCACAGCGATGAGCGAACCTGTCCCACCTGCCTGGCCCGCCGTGGCGCCGGCGGCGCGGTGGTGCTCCTCGGCCTCGGCGCCTTCGGGCCCGGCTGCGCCAGCGCCGAGTACGGCGCGGTGGTCACCAGCGAGGATCTCGACCTCGACGGCTACGAGACGCCGCTGGACTGCGACGACAGCGACGCCAGCGTGAACCCCGGCGCCGACGACCCGGAAGGGGACGGCATCGACCAGAACTGTGATGGCGTCGATGGCGTCGCCGACTCGGGGATGTAGCGCATGCCGGGATGCCTCCACGACAGCGCTCGCGCCTGCGCGACCTGCCGCGCCCGCGAGAGTGCGGGGACGGCCGCGCTCCTCCTGGGGCTGAGCACGTTCTCGGCCGGCTGCATGCAGACCTCGCTGTATGGCACGGTCGAGACCTTCGAGGACGCCGACCTCGACGGATACACGACCCTCGACGACTGCGACGACGCCGATGCCTCGGTGCATCCCGATGCCGACGACCCGGAAGGGGACGGCATCGACCAGAACTGTGACGGCGTCGACGGCCTCGCCGACTCCGGGATGTGACGCGACGCGTTTCGCGTTGTGATGTGCCGACCGCCACCCGCGAAGGCATGCTGCGGGCACAAGGAGCGCCGATGCGCCGTGGTCTTCTGCTCGTTCTCGGGCTCGCCGCCTGCCAGACCCAGTCTCCCTGCGAGGACACCGAGATCCGCGTCGATGGCGGCTGCGTGCCCTACACCGCCGAGGACCCGGTCGAGGCGGCGGTGACGGCGCCCGCCGCTGGCGACACGTGGCAGTGGCAGCTCACCGAGGCCATCGACACGTCGATCGACGTGGCGGTCTACGACATCGACCTGTTCGATGCGACCGATGGCGACCTCGCCGCGCTTCGCGCCGATGGGCGGGTGGTGATCTGCTACTTCTCGGCGGGCTCGTTCGAGGATTGGCGCGACGACGCCGGCGACTTTCCCGAGGAGGCCATTGGTCGCCAGCTCGACGGGTGGCCGGACGAGCGCTGGGTCGACACCACGAACAGCGGCGTGCGCGACGTGATGGCGACCCGTCTGGACCTGGCCGTCACCCGTGGCTGCGATGGCGTCGAACCCGACAACGTCACGGCGCACACGAACGCGACGGGCTTCGGCATCACCGCGAACGAACAGCTCGACTACAACCGCTGGCTCGCCGATCAGGCCCACGAGCGTGGGCTCTCCGTGGCGCTGAAGAACGACCTCGAGCAGATCCCCGAGCTGCTCGACTGGTTCGACTTCGCCGTGAACGAGGAGTGCATGCACTGGGAAGAGTGCGCCGCGAACACGCCGTTCGTGGACGCGGGCAAGGCCGTGCTCCACACGGAGTATGTCGATCGCTGGGAGGAGGCGCCGGCCCTCAACGACGAGGTGTGCGGGGCGAACCCAGGCTTCTCGAGCATCGTGAAGACCTGGGACCTCGGCCCCGAGTTCCTGGCCTGCCCCTAGCAGGATGCTGAAGAACGCTCCCGTCGCGTTCTGGACCCGTTTCACGCCTTCGCCGTTCGTCTCGTCGGTCACGTGCTTCAGCACGCCCTACGGTGCCCTTGGCCACAGGCCAAGGTCCTTTCGCCGACCCTTCGGGCCCCCTCCTCGACTT
>SBGP01000015.1 GCA_006226595.1 Deltaproteobacteria bacterium | reverse complement strand
GACCCCCGGATGGGGTCAGACCCCTGTGGATCGGCGTCAAGTGAGGTTCCGCGGTGAGCGTTGGGGATGCCGGTGCCGGGATGAGACGACGCGGAGGCGGCCGGTCCGGCCGACCTCGAGCACCGCGTGGCACGACGATTGCCGCTGACGAGAATCGACGAACACTTCGGGTTACGCGAGGTCCATGCTTCGCTTTGCCCTGCTCTTCGCGACCTCGACCGCCGTCCTCGGCGGCACCACCGCCAGCACCCCCGACGACCCGACGGTCGCCCGCAAGGGCGCGTATTGCGAGGTCGTCGGCGCGCGCAGCCTGCGGGTGAGCTGCTTCCACGTGCGCCGCGACGTTCAGGGGGTCGTGGTCGACGGCACCGCCTTCTCCCGCGGCATGGCCTTCGCGACGTGGCGCTCGCACACCGTGTTCGCCGACAGCGGAACCGGCCTGGCCTACGCCTACACTGCGGACATGGGCGGACGCGCGGTCGAGGGCATCAGCCACGTGACCCTGCCCGAGCCGGGCGCCCTCGGCGGTGGCTGGTACCGCGGCGAAGACGGCCGCCGCGTGCCCTTCGTCGTGCGCGATCGAGCCTCGCTGGAGGCCTGCCTGGGCGAGGACGTGCGCACCGCTTCGAGCGACGCGCTTCGCGACTGCCTAGTCGAGTAACAGGCGCCCGAGCCGCCGGAAGGCCGGCTCCGCGTGGCGCTGGTCCGCGAGCCCGGCCACTTCGCCGTTGTCGACCGCCACCAGGTAGCGCTCGCCCCAGTGCGCCACGTCCTCGGGGGCGCGCAGGGCTCCTTCGCGGGCTCGCACGAACGAGACCAGTCGGTTGACCACCCGTCGGTAGTTCTGCGCGACCGAGGGCTTGCTGAGCCGCCCGGCATCGAGCTCTTCGTCGAGGAGGGTCTGAAAGCGCAGGAGCAGGGCCTCGGCCCACGGACCGGCCTCCTCCTCGACCTCGTCGTCATCCTCGTCATCGTCGACGTCGGCGCCACCGCCGAGCAGCGTGAGGAGCTCGGGCGTGGACAGCGCGGCGGCCTTGCCGGTGCCGGCGAGCAAGCCCTCGACCAGCGCGCGCTTCTCGTCGTGTAGCGCGAGGACCCGCTCCTCCACCGTGTCCACGGCGACGAAGCGGTACACCGTGACCGGCTGGGTCTGACCGATGCGGTGGGCTCGGTCGGTCGCCTGGTCCTCGGCCGCCGGGTTCCACCACGGGTCGAGGTGCACCACGTAGCTGGCCGCGGTCAGGTTCAGGCCTACGCCGCCGGCCTTGAGGCTGATCAGGAACACGTCGCCGTCGCCGGCCTGGAAGGCGTCCACCTCGGCCTGGCGGCGGTGGAGTGGCGTGCTGCCATCGAGGTAGCGCACGGACAGGCCGGCTTCCTCGAGCGCGGTGCGCGCATAGCCGAGCAGGCCGGTGAACTGGCTGAACACCAGCGCCTGGTGTCCGCCGTCCCGCAGATCGGTGGCGAGGTGCACCAGCCGGTCGAGCTTGGAGGAGCCGTCCACCGCGGCGTCCGGGTCGACCAGCCGCGCATCGCACGCGAGCTGGCGCAGTCGGGTGAGCGCAGCGAGGATCTGGAAGCGCTCCTCCTTGGCCTGCTCGTCCTCCATGGCCTGCACCACCGCGGTCCGGAAGCGGTCGTAGATCCGCCGCTCGGCGCGGGACAGGGCGATGCGCACCTCGACCTCCTCGCGGGCGGGCAGGTCGCGGGCGACCTCGGACTTGAGTCGACGGAGCAGGAAGGGGCGGATCAGCCGGGACAGCGCCGCCTGGGCGGTGCTGCTGCCGCTCTTCTCGATCGGCGACACGAAGCGTTCCTTGAACGCGAAGGCCGGGCCGAGAAGCCCGGGAACCACGGTCCGAAACAGACTCCACACCTCGCCGACGCGGTTCTCGACCGGCGTTCCGGTGAGGGCGACGACGAACTCCCCGTCGAGGGCCACCGAGGCGCGTGCCCGGCGGGTGCCCGGGTTCTTGATCGCCTGGGCCTCGTCGAGCACCACGGTCGCGAAGCGGTGCTTGGACAGCGCCTTCGCGTCGCGGGTCATCAGGTCCCAGCTGGTGACGAGCACCTGGTTCGGGCCGAGGGCATCGAGCAGCTTCAGCCGGCGACTGCCCCGGTACGGTCGCACATCGAGCCCCGGTGCGAAGCGCGCGGCCTCGCGCATCCAGTTCGTATTCACCGAGGCGGGTGCCACGACCAGCGCCGGACCGCGCTCACGCCGTCGCAGCAGCAGCGCCAGGGTCTGCAGTGTCTTCCCGAGGCCCATGTCGTCGGCGAGCACCGCGCCGGGTGCCCAGTGGGCGAGGCGCGCCAGGAACCGCAGTCCATCGACCTGATACGGCCGCAAGGTCGCGTTCAGCCCCTCGGGGACGGGGATGTCGAGGTCCGCAGCCTCACGCAGCCGCTCGGCCCGTACTCGGAAGGAGTCGGGCAGCGCGATCTCGGCGCCATCGGCCTCGACCTCGGCCAGGGTCTCGGCGGCCAGCGGGGCGATGGCCACGCCGTCTCGGGTGTCCCACGCGGACTCGGCGGTGTCCTTGAGCTGCGCGACCAGCCGACGCGACAGGTGGATGAACCCGCCGTCGTCGAGGCGCACGAAGTGCTTCTTCGAGCGGATCGCGAGCAACAGGTCGGCAAGCGGCAGTGCGTCCCCGTCGACGTCGAGCCCGCCTTCGACTCCGAACCAGTCGCGGCGCTCGTCGCCCTTCACCTTGAGGTCGCCCGCCGTGGCCCGTCGCGAGATGCGCGGGGGCGGGCGAGACCACTCGACCTGGAAGCGCGCCTGGTGCTCGCGAAGCGCGAGGACCACGGGCAGTGCCTGCTCGGGATCGTCGAGGGTCCAGGTGAAGCCCTCTTGATCGGGGAGGTCCAGCGCCGCGAGTGCATGGCGGAAGGCTTCGGGCTCGTCGTCCAGCTGACGCTCCGCGAACACGCGCACCCCGTCGCGCACGGCGGCGACCTCGTCGGGGCCACGTCCAGGAGGCTGGGGGATCGAGCCCGGCAGCACCCGCGAGCGCACGACCAGCTCGAGGCTGCCGTCGGGTGCGGGCGCCAGTCGCACGAGCGGTCGCAGGTCGGGGGCCACGGCCTCGCCGCGCAGCTCGCCGCGCAGCCGCATTGGCGCGAGGGTCGACAGGGACTCGAACCGGCGGAGCATCGGCTCGACGGCCTCCGGCGGGAAGCGCCGGCTGCGACCGAGCACCTTGCGCAGCAGCCTCTCGGTGCCCGGGGGGCAGGGGCACAGCACCAGCCGCGAGCGGCGCACGTCCACCCACAGCAGGCGTTCGCCGGATGCCTGGTCCAGGGCGCGGAGGAGCTCGGCGGCGTCGACCTCGTCGTCGTCGACGGTCGGTACCAGCTCCACCCCACCCGCCGCGGGGCGCCACTCGAGGCCGACCTCGCCCTTGCGCACGGCCATGTGCTCGCCCCGCTCCCAGATCACCCGCGGATGGCCGATCAGCGCGGCGAGCGCCCACAGCACCTGGGCATTCTTCGCATGGCCGTAGCCCTTGAGGATGTCGAGGGCCTCCCGGTCGCGAGGATCGGTGAGGCGCTCGCTCTCGTAGCCCATCGGCCAGGCTCGCAGCCCGCCCTTGGTCTTGAACGGCCGCACCCACACCGGCGTGAGCTTGTACGTGCCCTTGTGCTCGATGCGCCAGCCGGGTTCGCGGCCCTCCGGGTCCTCGGGCAGGCCGTTGGCATCGACCAGCTGGTCGAGCGCCATGAGCGCCCGCTCCCACGTGGGAATGCGCGCCATCGCGGACATCCACTCGCGAACCCGCCCCCCAGCGAAGTCCGGGTGCGTGAGCACGTCGAGTACCGCCCGGGCGGCGGCCGGTTCCGCGGGTGCCTCGTCGGGTCGCGGCTGGAGCGGGATCGGCGAGGAGGCCTGGCCCTCTTCGGTGGGCACGGCGATCGCGGGCGGGTCCTCGTGAAGGTGCAGCTGGGACTCGAGCTCGGGTCCGGCGAGGCCGAGGTGGGGCGGGGCTTCGGCGACGCTCGCCCGAAGCCAGCTGTACAGGGGAACGAGCCAGGTCTCGCGCGGCGGGACCTCCCGCCAGCTCTCGGCCTCGGCGTTGTAGTGCCGCACGTCGCGTCGGTGCTGGGCCTCGTCCTCGAGCCAGTCGACGAGGTCGTCGAGTGCGCGGGACAGCGCGGCCTGCTGGTGGCGGCTGCCCCGAGGCTCGCCGGTGAGGGCGCCGCGCACCGTGTCCTGGCGGTTCAGCGGCAGCTCGTACATGCGCCACGACGAGAACACCCGGGTCACAGGCTCGTCGAGCAGGTCCGCGACCCCGCGCTCCTCGGCCCAGGTCTGCCAGTCGCGCACGGGCGCTCGCGGCGGGGCCGCCTCGATCTCGCGGAAGGTCGTGGGTTCCTGCTCGAAGGCGATGAGCAGCGCCGCGACGTGCTTGCACGCGCCGCCCATCGCGCAGGTGCACGTCGACGACACCACCTTCTGGCCGCGCCCGATGCGGGCCTCGACCTGGTACGGAAAGGCCTGGTTGCCCTGGACCGCCGCGTACACCCGGTCCTCGGACCACTGCCGCCGCGCGACGCGACGGTCGCGGTGGTAGGCCCAGCCGCGGTTGTAGAACGGCTGACCGCCGACGTGCGCCTTGATGTGCGGGTCTGGGACTGGCAGCGGACGGGGCAACGCTTCTCCGAGCCAGAACCTATCGCGCGACGCGGCCGGGGCCGCGCCGTGGACGCATCAGCTGCAGTACTGCTCGGTACCGGCGGCGCTCACGCACAGGTCGAAGGCGCGGGTCGGGTCCTTGCCGGACTCGCGGGCGTAGTCGAGCCACTCGCGCGCCATCGTCTTCGCCTCGTTGCGGCGGGTGTCGCGTGCCTCGCGCAGCGACTCGTCGCCGGGGTTCGCCGAGAACGCGGCCTCGCTGGCCTGCCACACGTCCGCGGCGGCCATCGACTTGAGCTTGAGCAGGCTGTACACGCGGCTCACGTAGGTATCGCCGGTCCACCGCGTCTTGTTCTCGAGCGCGACGTCCGCCCAGCGCACTGCCTCTTCGCCATACTCCGAGCCGCGCTTCTGCAGGTGGCGCGCGAACTTGTAGCAGAGGTCCGGGTCCGAGCGGTCGAACTCGTCGAGGTGACGGCGAACGAGCGCTTCCCACCGCATGCGCTCCGACTCGCCGGACGACCAGGCGTCGACGATGAGCAGCAGCGACAGGCGCTTCTTGAACGTCTGGACCTCGGTGACGTTGAGCTTGTCCTCGAGGCAGGAGATCTGCGGGTCGGAGAGGTTTCCGAGCATGGCCGCGGGCTCGAGGGCGTAGAGGTCGCCGCAGTCGGCGGTCTCCTCGAGGAAGCTCATCGTCTCTTCTTCGTCCCACTCCTCGTCGTCGAAGACGATGTCGATGGGTCCGGAAGGCGCGGGTGCGGCCGCGGTCGTGTCGCCGCCACTGGTGTCGCCACCAGCGCTCGGGGCCGTCTTCTTTCCGCACGCGGTCAGCGTCAGCGCGAGCATCAGCGTAAGGGCGGCAGCTCGCGGTGCGAGGAGATGCACGGGTCTTTTCCTCCGGCGAAAAGTATACAGCGGGCTGCGCGCCGCAGATCAAGCCGGGAGGAACTCGGCGAGCAGTTGTCGCAGTCGCGCCACGCGCATGGGCTTCTGCTCGACGTGATCGAGGGGGTCCCTGGCCTCCGCGGACTCGCCGGTGACGCCGAGGATGGGAGCCGTGATGCCTGCTTCTCGCAGCGCCCGCGCCAGATCCTCGCCCCACATGTCTGGCAGGTTCAGGTCGGTGAGTACCAGGTCGGCGCGCGATGCGGCTTCGAGCGCTTGCGCGCCGGTCGAGGCCGCGATGGCGCGGTAGCCGAGCGCCTCCAGCGCGCGGCAGTGCAGCGCCCGCACGCTGGGGTCGTCGTC
The DNA here is from genome assembly GCA_006226595.1 of Deltaproteobacteria bacterium. Classification (GTDB taxonomy): domain Bacteria; phylum Myxococcota_A; class UBA796; order UBA796; genus M1803. The sequence continues at coordinate 28,157 of SBGP01000015.1, read as the reverse complement.
GACGACGAGGATGGTTCGCGGATCAGTAGACGTTGTACTTCTTCCGGTTGGCCTCGTGCTCGGTTGCGTCCTTTCCGCCGTGGAACGTGCCGCTGCCGTCGTGCAGGTAGAACCAGTAGGGGCTCTCCTTGGGCTCGAGGGCGGCCTCGAGCGACGCCAGCGTCGGGTTGCCAATGGCCGTCGGGGGAAGCCCCTTGTGCACACGCGTATTGTACGCGTCTTCAGGGTCGCGGAGCTTCTTGAGGAACGCGCTGCGGTCGTTCCAGTTCTCGAGCTCGTAGCGGCTGGTGGCGTCCACGCCGAGCTGCCAGCCGTTGTCGATGCGCTTCCAGAGGATGCCGGCGACGATGGGGCGCTGGGTCGGCTTGGGCTCTTCGCGCTCGAGCATCGAGGCCATGACCACGACGTCGTGCAGCGGCTTACCGCCGAGCTCGTGGCTGTCGAGGAAGCGCTCCTTGAACGTCGCGAGCTGGCGCGCGATCAGGTCCTCGGGCTCGAAGGCCGGCGGCGGGCGGACCATGTAGGTCTCGGGCCACAGGTAGCCCTCGTAGGTCGGCGAGGTGACCTCGAAGGGCGCGTCGACCGCCTTGTCCAGCGCGAGCGCCGCGTACTCGCCGGCCTCGATCCACCCCTTCTCGGCGAGGGCGGCGTCGATGTCGCGGATGCGCCAGCCTTCGACCACGGTGAACGGCACGTCGTCCGGGATCGGCGGCCCGCACAGGGTCGTCATGACCTCGGTGAGGCTCATGTCCTTGCGCAGCTCGAACTTGCCGGCCTTCAGGCAGCTGCCGTCGGTGCCGCGGAGGAACATCTTCCACTGGAACTCGGAGACCGCGAGGCCCGCCCCTTCGAGGTCGTCGCCGAGGGTGGAGGCCGCGGAGCCAGGAGGAACCTCGAACACGACCGCGGTGCTGTCGGACGAGAGGGGGGCGTCCGGGTCGACGCAGCCAGCGAGGGCGAGGAAGAGGAGCACGCATTCTCCGTGGAATCGTGGGGAACCTAGCCAAAATCGGGCTCTGCGGGAAGCGCACGCATATGCTCTTTGCATCGGAGGGCACATGCACATCGGCATTCTCGGCACCGGGGACGTCGCGCGCACGCTCGGCACGGCGCTGCGCGCAAAGGGACACGACGTGTGGCTCGGCAGCCGCGCGCCCGACCATCCCAAGGCGACGGCCTGGGCCGTGGACGGCGGGGGAACCGACACCTTCGCCGAGGTCGCCGGCCGCTCGGAGCTCCTGCTCAACTGCACCTCGGGCCTGCACAGCCTCACCGCCCTCGAGCTCGCGGGCCGGGACGCGCTCGCCGGCAAGATCCTCGTCGACGTCGCCAACCCCCTCGACTTCTCGAACGGCTTTCCGCCGACGCTGTCGGTGTGCAACGACGACTCGCTGGGCGAGCGCATCCAGCGGACCCACCCCGAGCTTCGCGTGGTCAAGGCGCTGAACACGGTCGCCAACGCGCTCATGGTCGACCCCGACCGCATCGCGGGCCCGAAGAGCCTGCCGATCTGCGGCAACGACGCCGAGGCCAAGGCTCGGGTCGCCGGGTGGCTCGGCGAGTGGTTCGGGTGGACCGACATCGTCGACCTCGGCGACATCACCAACGCCCGTGGCATGGAAGCCTGGCTGCTGCTGTGGACGCGACTCTATGGCGCGCTCGGCACCGGGGACTTCCACATGGCCATCGTTCGCTGAGGCGCTTCTGGACGCGGTTGTCATCGGTACGGGCTTCGGAGGTCTCGGCGCGGCGCTGACGCTGGCCGAGGCGGGCGCCGACGTGCTCGTGCTCGAGCGGCTGAACTACCCGGGCGGCTGCGCGGGCAGCTTCACCCGGGACGGGGCGACCTTCGATGCCGGGGCCACGGTCGCGGCCGGCCTGGGCGAGGGCCAGCTGTTCCGGCAGTGGCTGGATCGGCTTGGCTTGTCGGTCGACGCCGAGGTCCTCTCTCCGGCGGTCGAGCTGCGCACGCCGGGCTCGTCCCTGGTCGTGCCCTCGGATCGCGATGCCTTCGCACGCCAGCTCGCGTCGATGCCTGGAGCCCCAGCCGGCATCGAGGCCTTCTTCGCGACGCAGGGTCGCGTCGCCGATGCCCTGTGGCCGCTGTTCGCGGATCCAAGCCTGCTTCCACCGCTCTCGGCGAGCATGCTCGCGCGTCACGTGGGGCGCGCTGGCTCCTACCTGCCCGTGCTCGGGGCCTTCGGGCGCACGGTCGAGGCCGTGATGCGACGCCACGGGGTGGAGGGCTTCGCGCCGCTGCGTCTCGCGATCGACGCCGGCCTGCAGATCACCGTGCAGACCTCCGCTGCAGAGGCGGATGCGGCCTTCGGGCTCTCGGCGCTCGACTTCTGGTTTCGCGAGCCCACCCACGTGAAGGGCGGCATGGGTCACCTCGCGGACGCCCTGGTGGAGGGCATTCGCCAGCTCGGCGGTCGGGTGTCCTTCTCGGATCGCGCCAAGGGCCTTCGCCGGGAAAGGGAGCGGTGGATCGTGTCCCACCGCCGCGGAGAGACCGCCGCCGACGTGGTCGTCGCCAACCTGCTCCCCGAGGCGCTGCGGGACCTGACCGAGGCGCCACTGCCGTCGCTGGATCCGCTCCAGGACGAGGTCGAGCGCAGCTGGGGTGCGGCCGCCTGGTTCGCGGTGGTCGAGGGTGAGCTGCCCGCGGAGGCCTTCCACTGGCAGCTCGTCGCCGATCCCGAGGCTCCGCTGATCGCGGGCAACCACCTGCTCGCGAGCGTGAGCGGCGCGGACGAGCGGCGCGCGGGACCCGGACAGCGGGTGATGACCGCATCGACCCACCTTCCGATGCCGGCGACGCCCGAGGACGTGGCGGCGGTGCAGGCGGCGATGCGCCACACCCTGGCCTCTCTCGCGCCCGAGCTGCGCATCGTGCACGCGCTGCCCGCGTCGCCGCGGACCTATGCCCGCTTCGTCGGCCGCCCGGGCGGCTTCGTGGGCGGCCCCCCGCGAGTGCCTAGCCTCGCCAACGTGCGCGGCGCGTTCCCCGGTGCGGTGGCCCCGGGGCTGTACCTGGTCGGCGACAGCGTGTTCCCCGGCCAGAGCACGCTCGCGACCGCCGTCGGCGGCCACCGGGTCGCGACCCTCGCGCTCCGGGCTACCAGCGGGCCGAGAACAGGCTGATCTGGTAGCTGTCGCAGGGCTCGTGCACGGGCAGGCGCCGCTTGGCGGTCTCGGAGTCGCCGGGGGCGATGCCCTCGTGCTTCACGGTCCACATGGCCGAGCCGCACTGGACGAGGGCGGTGGCCTCGGCAATGTCGCGATCGGCGAGGTTCTCGAGGTCGACCTCGACCTCGACCCGTCCGCCTGGAAAACGCGAGAAGCTGGCCGCGAGGTCCGCGAAGGGCGACACGTCGAGCTTGCGGTTGTGCTCGCCGCGCTTCGAGAAGATCACCTCGGCGGTGTCGGCGTTGAGCTGCCAGTTGAAGCCGCCCGTCACGTTGAGACCGAGCAATCCAGCGTTCTCGCCGCTCTCGCACAGGTCGCAGGTGGCAATGGCGACGCCCTTGAGCGAGAGGTTGCCGAGCCACACCTCGTCGAGCAGGGCCACGCTGGCCTCGCGCTCGCCGTTGGCGGTGTGCAGGCGGATCATCGGATCGCCGGGGCCGGGCGCCGCGCCGAGCAGCTCGAGCACCTCGACCGGCAGGGTCGTGTAGGTGGCGCCGGTGTCGAGCATCATCCACACCTCGACGGTCCGCCCGCCGTGCTCGAACACCACGGGCACCGAGAGGCGGCGACCCTCACCCTCCACGGGCAAGGCGATCTCGTGCTCCTCGAGCGCGGTGGTGCTCGGGGTGGGGGCCTCGGCGAGCACGGTCTCGGCCACGGGGATCTCGGGACGGCTGACGACCGGTTCCTCGGGCAGGCCCTCGGCGATCCACCGGCCTGCGGCCTCGGGTGCGACCAGCGCGAGCCCCGAAGCAACCGCCTGCTGGCGCTCTCCGGGGAAGTACACCGGCAGCGCGAGCAGCACGCACAGCGACCAGCCGATGAGCACGCCCGCGAAGATCCGCGAGCGCTCGCGGGCCGCGAACGCGCCGGAGAGCAGGGGAGGACCGAAGAGCAACGAGGTGGCGACGAGCGAGATCGCGAGGGGGGACGCGTGACGGTGCAGACCCAGCCCGAGCAGCGCCGCGTAGGTCACCGCGGCGGGCACGGCACCCAGCGCGAGCAGCACCGATGTGGGAAGGCGCGTCAATGGCACTCCGTCGTTGCTTGAGGGGGCCGGGGGCGATGGGCTAGAGCGCGTCTCCGACAGGAGTCCCGATGCCCCGCGCCACCTACTTCTGCGTCGACATCGAGTGCAGCGGTCCCGTTCCCGCGTTGTACGACATGATCTCGCTCGGAGCGGTGCGCGTGGTCGAAGAGGCCGATGGCTACGCGATCGGCGAGCCCTGGTACGTCGAGATCGCGCCGACGGCTCCCCGCGTGGACCCGGGCGCGATGAAGGTCAACGGCCTGGACATCGCCACGCTCCGCCGCGAGGGCAAGGCCTTGGACGAGGCCCTCGATGCGCTCTCCGAGTGGGTTCGCGAGCAGACGGTGGATGGATCGACTCCCGTGTTCGTGGGGCACAACGCGCCCTTCGACTGGTCCTTCGTGAACTACGCGTATCACGCGTGCGGGCGGGCGAACCCGTTCGGGTACAAGGCGCTGGATACCAAGGCGCTGGCGACGGGCACCCTGGGGCTGCACTGGCTGGACTCCAACAAGGAGACGCTGGAGAGCCTCCTCGACCTGCCCCCGCAGGACGACAAGCTGGTCCATCGGGCCGACTACGACGCCGAATACCAGGCCCTGATCCTGGTGCGGCTGCTGGAGCGCGCATGTGCGGATTCGTAGGCATCGTCGGTGTCGATCATGTGGCCCCCGCCATCGCGCTGGGACTGCAGTCGATCCAACACCGTGGACAGGACGCGGCGGGCATCGCCACCTTCGAGGGTGGCTGGTTCCACCTGCACAAGGATCTCGGCATGGTCACCCAGGCCCTGCCGCCCCACGTCGTCGCCGAGGAGCTCCCCGGTGCGAGCGGCATCGGGCATGTCCGCTACCCGACCCAGGGCAGCTCGGAGCGGGGTGACGCCCAGCCGTTCATGACCCGTCGCCCGGGCATCATCCTCGCCCACAACGGCAACGTCACGAACATGGACGAGCTGCACACGAGCCTGCTCGAGCGCGGCTGGCACGTGTACAGCAAGTGCGACAGCGAGCCGATCCTGCTCGTGCTCGCCGACGCCCTGAACAAGCTGCGTCCCTCCGGCCACACCGAGGACGAGGTCGCCAGCGCGGTCCGCGCGGTGATGGAGCAGGTCAAGGGCAGCTACTCGGTGGTCGCGGTGCTCGAGGTCGACGGCGAGGAGACGCTGCTCGCCTTCCGCGATCCGCACGCGATCCGCCCCGCCGTGTTCGGCCAGCGGCCCGACGGCGCGTGGATCTGCGCCTCCGAGTCCGTCGCCCTCGACGTGCTGGGCTTCGCGCGCAAGGGCTTCGTCGAGGCCGGCGAGATGGTGCTGTTCCGCAAGGGCAAGGAGCCGGTGCGCCGCGCCGTCCTCCCGCGCCAGGTCCGCCACTGCGTGTTCGAGCGCATCTACTTCGCGCGCCCCGACTCGATGATGGAGGATGGTCGCGTGAACAGCCTGCGCGGTCGCCTCGGCCGGCAGCTCGCGCGCGAGTGGGCCAGCAAGGGCTTCGAGGCCGACGTGGTCGTCGCGATCCCGGACACCTCGCGCCCCGCTGCCTTCGCGATCGCGGAGACCCTCGGCATCCCGCACCGCGAGGGCTTCATCAAGAACCGCTACTCCGGCCGCACGTTCATCATGCCGGACCAGACCACCCGCGATGCGGCCCTCCGCCTGAAGCTGAACCCGATCCGGGAGATCTTCGAGGGCAAGCGCGTGCTGCTGATCGACGACAGCGTGGTCCGCGGCAGCACGATGCGCCGCATCGCCGCGATGGTGAAGGATCTCAACCCGGCGGCGATCCACCTGCTGATCTTCAGCCCTCCGGTGAAGCACCCCTGCTACTACGGCATCGACATGCCGTCCGAGGCGGAGCTGATCGCGGCGGGCAAGTCCCGCGAGGAAGTCGAGGCGGAGCTCGCCGAGGCCTTTCACGTGGACAGCGTCAGCTATCTGTCGCTCGAGGGACTGCGCGAAGTTGCCGGCATGAACATGTGTAGCGCCTGCTTCGACGGCGACTACGTGGTTCCGATCACCGACTCGGAACGCAGCTACATCCTCAAAGACCGTCGGTCTTGTTGAGGTCTGGTGATCGCGATCGCCGACGACTCCGGTAGAGTACGGCGAATGACGCGTGAAGTCACCGAAGCCCATTACCTGCACGAGCGCCATGGCCTCGAGGCGATTCTGCGTCCGCCGGTTCCCGACCCGACGGCCCTCGCCTGGATCCCGAAGCGCGCCGAGCTGCTGGTGGGCACCAAGGCCGGCGAGGTCCACAGCGTGGATCCGGTGCTCGGTACTCGCCTGATCTACTCGGACGTGGGCGAGCCAGCGGCGATGCAGGTGCACCCCGATCGCGAGCGCATCATCATCGTCTCGCGCAACGGCAACTGGTACCAGCGCACGATCAAGGGCCAGGTGATCGGCGAAGGTCGCCACGAGATGATGGCGAACATCGACTGCTTCTGGTTCGGTGACTTCGCGGTGATCGTCGGCGACCGGGTCGACAGCCGCCTGCTCATCGCGATCAAGGACGGCGAGGTCAAGACTCGCGCCAAGCTGCCCAAGGGCGTGAGTGCCTTCCTGCACCCGGAGGGGCGCCCGCTGCTCGCGCGTTCCGTGCCGATGGGCCTGCAGGTGATTCCCTTTGGTCGCGGCTCCAGCTTCCCCAAGGCAGAGGGCGGCACCACCGGCCACCGCCTGCGCGTCAGCGGCCACTTCGTGATGGGCATGACCAAGACCGGCGTGGCGATCTGGGGCCACGAAGGCGGCCAGCCCCAGTCGATGCGCATGCCCGAGGTCACGGCCGCCGCGATCTCCGCCGACGGTCGCTTCATGGGTCTCGGGACCCGCACCGGCGCCGTGGCGTTGGCGGTGCTCGATTCGCCGGACAAGCGCGCTCGCCCGGACCTGGTCAAGGCCTTCGAGGGCGCGGTGACCGCCGCCGAGTTCTCGACCCGCGGGCGCTGGCTCGCCACCGCCGCCGAGCGCGTGCAGCTGTGGAGCTGGGAAGAGTAGGGCCGCTCACCCCGGCACCTGCCGCGGTGACATGCGAATGAGGGGTTGGGTTCGCCGTCGCACGTGGGATGATTCGGCATGCGCTGGATCTCGAAGCCCGAGTGGGGACCCATCCTCGTCGTTGCCCTGGCCGGGGCACTGGCGGTGCCGTTCATCCCCTTCGTCAACCTGACGGCGAAGAGCCTGCTGCTCTTCCTGCCGACGTCGATGTTCTACTTCACCGGCGTCGCGATGTCGGCGGTGCTGGCGCTCGCCACGTGGCGGCTGATGATGGCTGGATTCATCATCGCGGACGAGAAGGGCATCGTGCTCGTGAAGGTCGAGAAGAACGAGCTGCTGCCCTGGAACGAGCTCGACATCGTCGGCTTCGAGGGTCCCGGAAAGGACGCGAAGGGGCGGTTCACCTTCGTGAGCGGCGAGCAGCGGAGCTACGCGTTCCTGCGCACACCGCGCAACGAGTTCATGCGGCTGCGCACGAAGATCGCCGATCCGATCCTCATGCTGCCGCCCGAGGAGCGGGCCTCGGCTGCGAAGCAGGTCATCGAGGAGAACGCTCGTGACGACCTGATCCTGATCATCCTGCGTGTGTACGCGGGACTGCTCGGCTTCATGGGCGTGATGCTGGCCTGCCTGCTCTAGACTGCCTAGAGCTGCTCGGCGAGGTAGGCCTTCTCTCCGAGCCGGTCCATGAGGCCCAGCTGGGTCTCGAGCCAGTCGAGGTGCTCTTCTTCGCTGCGGAGAATGTCGACGAGCAGCGCACGGGTGCCGTTGTCGCCTTCGTCGCGGCAGAGCTTGATGAAGTCGTTCAGCCGCGGAATCGCTTCCTGCTCGAGGGCGAGGTCGGCTTCGAACATCTCGCGCGGGTTCTCGCCGATGCGCACGCGACCCAGGCGCTGCACGTTCGGCAGACCGTCGAGGTAGAGGATGCGCTCGATGAGCACGTCGGCGTGCTTCATCTCGTCGATCGACTCGTGGTACACCTTCTCGTAGAGCTTGGTGTAACCCCAGTTCTCGAACATCTTGGCGTGCAGGAAGTACTGGTTGATCGCGGCGAGCTCGCCGCTGAGCACCTCGTTGAGTGCGTCGATGATCACCTTGCCGCTCTTCACTGCCATACGAACCTCCGCGCGTGGAGGGGTCGCCTCCATCGGTCGATGTCTTACCGTGTGAGGGAGTTCGCGCCCAGCCGCCTACTTGGAGAGCACGGGCTCCGGCTCGCCATCGCGCTCACGGCGTTCGGCGAGGCGCTCGCGAAGGTCGACCTTGCACAGGCCACAGCCGGTACCGGCACCACAGCGGCGACCGATCTCGCGGACGCTATGGGCGCCGTCGCGGATGACGGTGTCGATGGTGCGGTCGTTGACGGCTTCGCAGAGGCACAGGATCACGGGACCCCTCCTGCTTGGATGTACGTCTTAATGAAGTTGATATTCATTTTCAAGTAGCGGTGCGGTGACAGGGTCAGACCCCGCAGGGGGGTCTGACCCCACAGGGGGGTCTGACCCCACAGGATGTGCATGGCTACGGCCTCTCCGCGATCCGAAGCGCCCAGACGGGCCGCGAAACGCGTGGTCTGGCGTGGAACTTGCTGGCGACCCGACGCTTCGCGACAAATCGCCGCGAACGGACGTGATACGCGGAGGCATGTCCGTCGACGCACTCGCCGAGCTGTTCGAGGGGCGCCGCATCGCGGTGCTCACCGGGGCGGGCCTGTCCACGGCTTCCGGCATCCCGGACTACCGAGGCCCGGGCACGCTGGCGCGGGCTCGCAACCCGATCCAATACCGCGAGTTCGTCGACTCCGACGCGACTCGCCGCCGCTACTGGGCGCGGTCGACGGTGGGATGGCAGCGCGTGGCCGCCGCCGCGCCCAACCTCGCGCATCGCGCCCTCGCCGCCCTCGAGGAGCGGGGCCGCACCACCGGGCTGATCACCCAGAACGTGGACCGCCTGCACCACCGGGCCGGCAGTCGCGGAGTGGTCGAGCTGCACGGTGCCCTCGAAGAGGTCGTGTGCCTGTCATGCGGCGCGCTGTCCTCGCGCGCGGCGCTTCAGCAGGCTCTGGTCCAGCTCAACCCCCGCTTCGCCCATCGCACGGCCGACTTCGCACCCGACGGGGACGCCGAGCTCGACGACACCGCCGACTTCCGAATTCCCGCCTGTGCCTGCGGCGGTGTGCTCAAACCTCACGTCGTATTCTTCGGGGAGAGCGTGCCGCGCCCCCGCGTCGACCGCGCCTTCTCGCTGCTGCGCCAGGCCGAGGGCCTGCTCGTCGCCGGTACCTCGCTCGCCGTGTTCAGCGGCTACCGCTTCGTGCGCGAGGCCGCGGCCATCGGTCTGCCCATCGGCGTGGTGAACCTCGGACCCAGCCGAGGCGATGCCCACGCGAACGTGCGCGTCGATGGCCCCGTCCAGGAGGTCCTGCCCGCCCTCGTCGAGCGGCTGTGACCGCGAGTGCCGGGCTCGCGAGCCCGCATCGTCGCTAGTCGAGCCAGATGGGCTCGTCGGGGACGGCCCACTCGCGGGCATCGAGGGTCAGTGTGCTCTCGGAGACGCCACGATGGCCAAGCTCGCGCACCAGCCAGGCGTGCATCGTGTCCGGGTCGTAGAAGTGCAGCGGCACGCCCTCGCGTCCGGCCCACGGCGCGTCGTCGGTGAGCAGCCGGCGCAGGGGCACGCGCTTGCCGGGACCGCCGACCAGCTCGTGGGGCAGGTGAAGTCGGTAGCCCCACGCCCGGTGCAGGTCCTCGGTCATCACGCCCGCGACGTCGGCCACGGACACCGCGAAGGCCGAGCATCCGGCGCCCTCGCCGAAGCGGGGACGGTGCGGCAGGCCGTAGATCCGGTCCACGCCGCGCTCCCGGTACTCCTGCAGGTAGCGGGCGGTGCGCGCGTACGCGGCCTCCGACAGCTGCCAGCTGATCGCGCCGTGGCGGGGACCGCCGCGCTTGCGGGCCAGCTCGGCACGCAGGTCCTCGGCGCGCTCCATGCGTCCCGGGAAGCCGGCGAGCAGCACCTCGAGACCGTGACCTCGCAACAATCGGCCCAGCGAGTCCATGCCGTCATCGGTCATGCCGGTGAGCACCTCGCCGTCGGGGCCGCTGAGCGCGATGGCGACGTGCCCGAGCCGCCGATCGCCGCGGGACACGTGGTTGCGCACCGCCGAGCGCGCGAGGTCGGCGGGACTGCGCCACGAGATACCGTGCTTGGAGGGGAGCAGGTGCAGGGTGAGGCGGAACATGCTTCGCGCCTAACCGCGCGACCCACTCCCCGCGACGCGACTCACCCCGCGAGTCGAGGGCGATAGGCGCGGGCCGAGGCCGACTGACAGCTCACGATGGCCGGCGCCTCGCCAATCAGCCCGTCGTCGGTGAGGGCATGGACCATGAACGCCGCGAAGTCGATGCGCCGGGTGAGGTTGCTCGCGAGGATCGGGTCGTGCACGTGGTGACTCCACACCGGCAGCCCTTCGCTCTCGCCCTCCTCCAGGTCGCTACCGCGGACCACGGTCCACCGCCGGTCGCTGGCGAACACGCGGTTGGTGGCCTCGACCTGATCCGAGAGCTCGGCGAAGCGCGTGAGCCAGCCGATGAAGCCGAAGAAGGACACGAACAGTCGAAAGGCGAGGCTGTAGCGATCCTCTCCGTCCATGGTGATGTGCCAGCCGCAGCTGAACACGAGCCGCGCGTCGGGCTCCGCAAAGTCGAGCACCGCCTGGGCCGTGCCCGAGCTGTACTGCTGCACGCCCCAGGGCGCGAGGACCACGAGCACGCCGTCGCAGCCCTTCACCGCCTCGCGGATCACCGCGCGGTCATTGGTCATGCCGGGGTGAACGGTGATGCGGCCGGCGAAGCGATCGAGCTTGGACACGCTCTCCTCGCGGCACACGCCGACCACTTCCCACCCGCGGTCGAGGCAGTGCTGGACCATGTACTGGCCGAGCTTTCCGGACGCGCCGATGATCGCGACCTTGCGGATGGGACGAGCTGGGGACGAAGCGGACATGGGACCTCCCGGGTCATGCCTACAAGGTCACCTGCACCGACGTTTGAGGCCTCGCGAAGATCTGGGGATATGTTATGCATAAACGCATGGACTGGCGGGCGATTCGCTTCGACTGGAACCGCTCGCGCGCGTTCCTGGTGACGGCCGAGGAGGGCACCTTCTCGGCGGCGGGGGAGGCCCTCGGCCTGTCGCAGCCAACCGTCGGTCGCCAGGTCGCCGCCCTCGAGGAGGAGCTCGGCGTGGCCCTGTTCGAGCGGGTCGGCAGCCGCCTCGAGCTCACGGGTGCGGGCCTCGAGCTGCTCGATCACGTGCGGGCGATGGCCGAGGCGGCCACGCGGCTGTCGCTGTCCGCGACCGGGCAGTCGACGTCGATCGAGGGCACGGTGGTGATCACCGCGAGCGAGCTGATCTCGGCCTTTCACCTGCCCCCAGTGGTGCGCGATCTGCGGCGCACACACCCGGCGATCGAGCTCGAGCTGGTGGCGTCGAACGCGGTGCGTGACCTGCTTCGTCGCGAGGCGGACATCGCGATTCGCAACACACCTCCGGAGCACCCGGACCTGGTCGCTCGCCGTCTCTCGGACCGACGCGCGCGGCTGTACGCCTCCCCGGCCTATCTCGAGACCCTGCCGCCGCTGGAACGGCCCGAAGACCTGGTCCATGCCGAGATCCTCGCCTTCGACCGCAGCCCGCTGATGATCGACGGCTTCCGGGCGATGGGCGTCGAGCTCGGTCCCGAGAACTTCCGAGTGATTGCCGCGAACCACCTGGTGCAGTGGGAGCTGTGCAAGGGTGGGGTCGGCCTGTGCATGGTGATGCAGGAGGTCGGAGATGCCGAGCCTCGCGTCGTCCCGGTGCTTCCCGAGGTCGCCATCCCGATCCCGATGTGGCTGATCTCCCACCGCGAGCTGCGCACGAGCCGGCGCATTCGCGTGGTCTTCGACGCGCTCGCCGAGGCCCTCGGCTAGCTGGCCTCGCGCTGATCGTCCGTGATGCCCTGCCTGGCCAGCGATGCGGCGAGGGCCGGCATCGACAGTGGCTTCGAGAGCACGTCCGCCATGCCCACGGCCAGACACTGCTCGCGCTCCTCGTTGGTGACGCTCGCGGTCACGGCGATCACCGGGCCCCTGTAGCCGCGCTCACGGAGGCGGCTCGTGGTCTCGAAGCCGTCCATCTCCGGCATGCGGCAGTCCATGAGCACCATGCCGATCGAGTCGTCGAGCGCCTCGAGGGCGGCCGGACCGGAGCTGACGGCGACGACGTCGCAGCCGAGCTTGTCGAGCATGGCCGAGCCCACCGCGAGGTTCACGGGGTTGTCGTCGACGAGGAGCACGCGGGCGGCGACCTGCTGGACCGGGGCCAGATCCACCGACGGCACTTCGGTGACCTCGTCGAGGACCGCCTCGACCTCGAAGCCGAAGGTGCTGCCCTCTCCGGGAAAGCTCGTCGCCGTCAGTTCGCCGCCCATGGCGAGCACCAGCTGTCGGGTGATCGCCAGGCCGAGCCCGGAGCCTCCGTGGCGTCGGCTGGTCGAGGCGTCGCCCTGCTCGAACGGCTGGAGCAGCCGCTTGAGCTTGCTCGGGTCGAAGCCCTCGCCGGTGTCACTCACCTGGATGTACAGGCGGTCCTCGCGCCAGGTCGCCCGAACCTCGATGCTGCCCTGATCGGTGAACTTGATCGCGTTGCTCAGGAGGTTGGTGACCACCTGACGCAGTCGACGGGGATCGCCGCGCACGACGCGGGGCATCGCGTCGGCGCGCAGCTCCAGGCGCACCGCCTCCGACATCTTGGCGTGGCGCATCAGGCGCACGACGTCTTCGAGCAGTCGCTCGGGTCGATACGCGCGGCTCTCGATGGGCAGCGCGCCGGCCTCGAGCTTCGACAGGTCGAGAATGTCGTCGAGGATGTGCTGCAGCCCGTCCCCGCAGCCGAGGATCGTGCGCACCATCGACGTCTGCTTCTCGTCGAGCTCCGTGTCGCCGAGCAGCTGGGCCATGCCGAGGATGCCGTTCATCGGCGTGCGGATCTCGTGCGACATGGTGGCGAGGAAGGTCTTGCGGAACTCGAGGGCCTCCTGGCTCTCCTGCCGCGCGCGCTCGGCCTCTTCTCGCTGCATCGACGCGTCGATGAAGGACCGGTGCAGCGGGACATACAGGGACTCGCCGAGGATCGCGATCATCGACAGGCCGATCAGACCGGTCCCGAGCAGGTCGGCCGGGGTCTCGGCGAGCCACGCCCCGAGCGCCACGCCGGCGATGCCCGCCCCCTGCACGTAGCGGGCGAGGGGGCGACTCAGCGTGAACAGGCCGCCGAACATGGTCGGCAGGGCGAGCAGCCACGCCCTCGGCGAGGGGCCGATCGACCACACCATCAGGGTCAGCGTCGCGAGGTTCGAGAAGGCGCGCAGGTGAGCGCCGTGGGTGATCCGCGCGTTTCGGATTTCGAGGTGGCTCTGCCCGATGTTGGCGAGGATGTAGATCGCGAACGCGACGAGCGACAAGCCGACGTTCGCGCTCGCGCTGATGGCCCACGCACCGAGCACGATCGACGGCAGGACCAGCGTGCGATTTGCGCGCAGCAGGCTCTCGTCGCGAAACACGCGGTCGAGCGCTTCGCGGGCGCTTGTCTCACTCACAGGCTCACTCATGGAGCGGAAGTATCGCAGGGATCGGGCCGAACCGGCGAATTTCTTCGGTTGGTGGCCGAACACCGCGTGCCGACGGATGGGATTGCTCGGCTTGCATCCCGTGTTCGCATGGCCTCTGGGAAACTCGGCGTGGCTGCGCGCGCGGAGTGACCCGTTGCCATTCGCAGGGAGTAGACTCGCGCCATGACTCGCAACCCCCCCACGTCCTCGGCGCTCGCGCCGCTCCGTTCCACCCTTCGCACGGGCGTGTGCCTGCTGCTCGCTGGCCTTGCGACGGGCTGTGGCGCGCCCAAGGTCTACATCAAGGCGATGAGTGCCGCGTCGGTGGACATCCCGACACGCGTGCAGCGCGTCGCGGTGATCGACCGCTCCCAGCCGAAGAATGCCGGAGAGACGGCCCTCGGCGTGCTCGAAGGGGTGGTCACCGGCGAGGCGCCGCTCGAGGACAACGAGGGACGGCGGCTCGCGATCAGCGAGCTCGTCGCGACGCTCGAGGCCGCTCCGCGCTTCGAGGTCGTGCGGCCTGCGGTCACGTCCAAGGAGGTCGACTCGACCCTCATGGACAAGCCGTGGACGTACAAGGAAGTCGTGAAGCTCTGCCAGGAGCACGGCTGTGACGCGGTGATCGCCCTCGAGACCTTCGACACCGACGCCAAGCTCGCGAGCGGCCTCATCGAGGGTGCGGTGACCGCGGCGACTCAGTCGGCGCCGGCTCCGAGCCCCGCGACGCCGACCCCCAACCCCGCGAAGCCGGCAACGGTCGGTGGAGGGGGGACGATCGGCGGCGGTGGCACCACGGGCGGGGGATCCACGACCGGCGGTGGGACGACGGCGGACACGGGCACCACCCCCGCCAAGGGCACCACCCCCGAGCCGGCGACGAGCCCGACCACGGACACGGCCACGACCGATCCCGCCACCGATGAGCCGCCTCCGTTCACGCACTGGGCGCAGCGCACCACGCGCATCAACGCGACCTGGCGCATGTACGACGCGAGCGCCGACGCCATCCTTGACGAGGAGCGCGACCGCGTGATGGGCAGTCAGCGCCGGGCCGAGGGCTACACGATCGAGGAAGCGGTGGGCAAGCTCGCCTCGGCCTCGTCGATGATCAGCTCCGATGGCCGCAAGCTCGGCAAGGAGTACGGCACCCGCATCTCGCCGACCTGGGTCGGCTTGCAGCGCAAGTACTTCGCGGGCGGCGCTCTGAAGATGGGCAAGCGCTACGTGCTCGCCGGAGACTGGGACGGAGCCATCGAGCAGTGGAAGGCGGTGGTCGACGACCCGTCGGCGAGCCTGAAGACCAAGGGCAAGGCCCGCCACAACCTCGCCGTGGCCGCCGAGATGAAGGGCCAGCTCAAGAAGGCGCACAAGCTCGCCCAGAAGGCCGCGGTCGAGAACAACCACAAGATCTCCCAGGGCTATGCCCGCTCGCTCGAGCGCCGTATCGAGGAGCAGGAGCGGGTGGAGCGCCAGCTCGCCGCGCCCGAGGAGGCCGAGTGAGGTCCGCGCTTCTCGCCCTTCTGCTCACCGGGTGCTGCTTTCCGGCCGAAGATGTGGTCGAACCGCCGGCTCCCGCCGAGGTCGCGCCCGAGCCCGAGCCCGAGCCCGAGCCGGTTCCCGAGCCCGAGCCGGTCGACAAGCCCGAAGCCACCAAGGCCGCGCCCAAGCCCAAGCCCAAGCCCAAGCCGAAGGTCGAGCCGAAGCCCGAGCCTCGCGGCAAGGCCACCGTGACCGTGCTCGGCGACGCCAAGTCCTTCCTGCTGCTCGGTGATGGCCACGACGCCCAGTACAGCGCGGGCGGCGAGGTCGATGCGGGCGCGTACAAGCTCAAGGCCTGGTGGGAAGGGGACCCCGTGCCCGTGATCGCCATGCGCTTCGGGGTGGACCCGAAGGACGAGAAGGTCATCACCTGCTCGAGCAGCGGGAAGTGGTGCAAGTCCGGCCGCCACGAGTTCGGGTCGATGGACACGGGAAAGTAGTCGCATGTACGACGAGCTCGTTCCGTACCTGGTGAAGTACCTGGGCAACCTCGACGGTTGGCTGGACGAGGCCGAGAAGTTCGCGGAAGAGCGTGGCTTCGAGGTCGACGTGCTCGTCGACAGCCGTCTCGCGCCGGACATGTTCCCGCTGTCCCGCCAGGTCCAGGCGGCATGCGACACCGCCAAGTTCCTCGCCGCTCGCCTCTCGGATGCCAAGGCACCGGTCGATGCGGACGACGAGACGACGCTGGGCCAGCTGCGTGAGCGCATCGCGAAGACCCTTGCCTTTCTCGACGGCATCGATGCCGAGGCCCTCGCGGACTGCGCCGGTCGCACGATCACCGTGAACTTCCTGCCGCCTGGCACGGGGCTCACTGGTCAGGAGTACGCGCGGGGCTTTGGCCTGCCGAACTTCTTCTTCCACGTGAACATGGCCTACGCGATCTTGCGCCACAACGGCGTGCCGCTGGGCAAGCGCGCCTACATCGGCAGCCTGGACATCCTCCGTACGGCCTAGACTGCCATTTCCTGCCCACCTCAGAGGAGGTGGATGACCGCCGTGGGCGACGTCTTCGATTCGCCGGTGGGCGACGTGCCCTGGACCCGCCACATGAGCGTGCTCCCGACCGGCAGTCCGCGGGTGGCCTCGTCGGGGATGACCAGCTCGCCGCCCTCGACGGCTTGCTGGGCGTGGACGGCGCGCAGGCTGTCGTCGGCGACGTGTACGTCGTAGGTCCAGCCCGGCTCCGCGTGCCACTGCAGGTGCACGCGCGTGCGTGGCATGTCGGCGGGATCGGAGGTGATCAGCACGACCTTGTCGCTGACGGGTGAGGCGGGCGCGGTCGCCTCGGGGGTCGGCGTGTCGGTGGGAACGGCGCGAACGACGGCGAACAGCGCGATCGCGACGACGGCGAGCACGGCCATGGGCAGCCAGGGACGGGGAGCTTCGCGCTCGGGCACCAGGGAGGGACGCATGACGACCTTACGAGTGGGGAAGGGGGCGTGCGCATCCTATCCGGGTCCCGCGAACCCGCTGCTATCATCCGCGAGGTCGCGTGCGGTGGGCGTGACGGTGCCTCGGAGATGGCGTGCGTGAGTGGCTTGGCCAGCTGGCCCGATGGGGGATGACGCACGCGACGGCCGTGCGTCTGGGTGCCCTCGTGCTGCTCGTCCTCGGTGCGGTGGCTGCGTTTCCGCCGCGGGTGGACCCCAACATGCTCGCGCTGGTGCCCCACACGGTCCCCGCCGCGAAGGCGCTGGACGAGATGGGCGCCGATCGACTGCCCTCGGGCATCTGGCTGCACGCGAGCGGCGCTGAGGCCGAGGTGGAAGCGCTCGCGCTCGCCCTCGAAGCGCGGGACGAGGTCGACTACGTGCTGTGGCGACTCGACCCCGACCTCGCACTGCACCTCGCACTGATGCAGCTCGACCCCGAGAAGCTCGAGGATCTCGGGGCGCGCCTGCGCCTGTCCTTCGCGCTCGGCTCGGCGGCCGCGAGCCCCGCGATCTCGCAGAAGCTCCTTGGCGCAGTGGGCGCGATCAGCGCGCCAGACCTGGCTCTCGGGCCGCTGGCACCCAGCGATGCCGACGGGCACCGCCTGTTCGTGCGACCGAAGCTTCCCCACCACGATCCCGCGGCCAGCCTGGCGGTGGTCAACGCGGTGGAGGCGGTGATCGCCGCGCACGCGGGCGCCGGGGTCGACGGCATGGCGGGACCTTACGTGGTCGTCGCCGACGGCAACCGCGGCATCCGCGCCGATCTCGGGCGCACCTCCGGGGTGTCCGCGCTGCTCGTGCTCGCGCTGCTGGTGGTGGGCCTGCGCTCGTGGCGGGCGCCGCTGGTGTTGTTCGCGCCGCTGGTGCTCGCCGCGGTGCTCCAGCTCGCGGTCGTCCAGGCACTGCTCGGCGCCCTCAGCCCGTACACGGTGATGGGCACGGCGGTGCTGTTCGGGCTCGGCATCGACTTCGGCATCCACCTGCTCGCGCGGGTTCGCGAGGCGCGAGCGGCTGGCGAGGACGAGCCGGTGGTCATCGCGTGGCGGAGCACGGGTCCGGCGGTGGTGTTCGCGGCCCTCACTTCCGCCGCGGGCTTCTCGGCGCTGGGGGTGGCCCGCTTTCAGGGCCTGTCGCAGCTCGCGGTCGCGATGAGCGTCGGCGTGCTGCTCGCGCTCGCGTCTGTGTTGGTGCTGCTGCCCGCGCTGATCGGGTGGACCGGACTCGCGGATCAACCGCCACGGAGGCTGGCGGTCGCCTCGCCTTCGGCGGGCGTCGCCCGTCTCGGGCTCGTCGCGATCGGCGTCGGCGCGGTGCTCGGGCTGTTCTCCGCGCGCTCCCTGCGCCTCGAGCACGACTTCACCGCCCTCGGACGCGACACCCTTCGCTTCGAGCAGCTGGGCGACCAGGCGCGCGAGCTCACCCGGAGTGCGGTGCCTCCCGCGCTCGTCGCGGTGACCGATGCGACGCGGGCGACCGTCCAGCAGAAGATCCGCGACCACATCTCCGCCGGAGACCTGCCGCACGTGGCCGGCGTGCTGTCGATGGACGACCTGCTGCCGCCAGACCAGGACCGGAGGGTGGCCGCGCTCGCTCGCCTCCGGGAGCAGGCGATGGACCCGCGCGTCCGCCGGCTGCCGCCACCGCTGGTCGAGCGGCTCGCGAAGCTTCGCGAGTGGACCCCGGTGGCCCGCACTCGCGAGGACCTGCCACGGGGTGTGCGCGACCTGCTCGGCGATGGCGAGCTCCTCGTGCTTCCGCTCGCCGGCGACCTGCACGACATGCGCGAGTCGGCGCAGCTGCTCGACGAGCTGCAGGCCCACGTACCGGGGGCGGTGAGCGAGCTTGCGCTCCAGGGAGCTCTCTACAGGCTGATCCTCGACGACCTGCCTCGTGGCGCGCTGCTCGCGCTCGGACTCGTCGCGCTGCTCGCGCTGCTCGACCGTCGTCGTCCCGGCCGCACGCTGTGGGTGATCGCCAGTCTCGGCGTCGGACTGGCCTGGGCGCTCGGTGTAGTCGCGGCCCTCGGGATCAAGCTCACCCTGGTGAATCTCGTGGGCCTGCCGATCTTGCTCGGGCTGTGTGTCGACGTGATCCTGCACCTCGCCCATCGCCTCGACGAGGGGGAGCCGACCGAGGTGGTGCTCGCCACGGTGCTCCCTGCGTCGGCCTTGTCGACCGCGACGACCGTCGTGTCCTTCCTGGCGCTGCTCGCGGCGAGCAGCGGGGGCCTTCGCTCTGTCGGACAGCTCGTGTGCGTCGCGCTCGTCGTCGGCACATTGATCGGCGCGGCGAGTCGAGTGTTCGTGGGCGTCGGGCGGCGCTGATCGCCACATCCCGTGGCACGCCACGTCTTGCTGCGTAGCCAAGACCCAGGTTCATACGGCACGTTGTGCGCATGGGAGATGCGATGCCGGGGAACTCGCTGGCGGCGACGATGACGTTGGAACGGGCGGTGGAGGTGCTTCGCGCCGCCGAGCAGGGCGTTCCGCGCGCCGATCTTCCCCCGGCGATCGAGGTGGCTGCCGCCGCGACCGAGGCCACGCCCCGGTTCCTCGCTGCCCGTGCGCTCTACGACTACGCCGAGGAGCTCGGCGAGGAAGATCTGGACCGCGCTCGCGGGCTCGCCGAGGCCCTGCTGGCCGAAGATCCCGAGGACCTGGACGCGGCGGTGCTGCTCGCGTGCATCCACTTCGACGACGAGCGCTGGGACGAGGCGCTGCCGTGGCTGGTGAAGCTGGCGGAGAACGGGTTCCCGGCGACCCAGGCCTGGCTCGCGATCAAGGTGCACGAGCTGCTCGCGGTGACCCATGTGTGGTTGGGGCACGAGGCCGAGGCGCCACTCGCGGCGTGGCTCGCCCGGTACGACGGTGCCGAGGCGGACGAGCGACCGGTGCCCGTCGAGCTGCAGGCGCTGGCCGAGTCGCGCCCGCTGCCCGGCGACTGGGAGGCGGTGATCGCCGACCGCATGGCCGCCTGGGTGGGCTAGTACCCCACCCTGAAGTCATGTCCGGGTTTGTCCACGCTAGGGCGGGGTGAGCGCGGCGAGGCGCTGTGCGAGGGGCACGTCGGGCTCGGGGGCCGGCCACAGGGCGCGGGCCTCGGCGACCAGCGCGTCGCGCTCGGATCCACTGCGTAGCTCGGCGAGGCCGACGAGTGCGCCCACGCGCTTGGCTCGCTCGGGACGATGGAGGCGACACGGGGCGTCGAGCACGGCTTGCCAGGCTTGCTCGGCGAGGTCCAGGGCTCCGGCGCGGCGGTAGGCGCCGCCGAGGGCGGCCTGGCGATCGCAGGTGGTCCAGAAGAAGGTCGCGTGAGCGGCGATGCCGTCGACGTCCCCGTCGAGGACGGCCAGCTCGCGGGACAGGGCCTCGACCACGCCCTTCTGGGGCACCTCGGCGCGCTGCACGCGGTCGAGGGCCTGGGCCACGCCAGCGCGATCGCCGGCCTTCGCCGCGATCATGCCGTCGGTCCACGGGCGATACGCGGCATAGCGGTTGCGCACCGGGTTCGGGATTTCCGGCGCTCCGGCGATCAGCGCCAGCTGGTCGTCGATCAGCGTGGAGATCGCCTCGGGCTGCTCCAGCATCTGCAGGGCCGGCGAACGCAGGCTCATCACCGTGAGCACGCCGAGGGCGCTGCCCTCCTCCCGCTCGATGGCGAGAGCCTGGTCGAGGTGGGCGAGGGCTGCGTGCGGACGTCCGATGGCGAGCAGGGTCTCGGCGGCCTCGGTGTGCACGGAGGTGCGCTGCTCGGCAGGCACGGTGGGCGCGAGCAGCTCGGCGGTGCGGACGTCCCAGGTTCCGTCGTCGGAGAGCAGGGACAGCTTGGCGAGGGACAGCTTGGGACCGTTCTCGCGTGGATCGGCCTTCAGAGCGCGCTCGAAGGCCTCTCGTGCCCGGTCGTGTGCGCCTTCGGCCATCCACGCGTTGCCATACAGGGCGAGCAGCCCGGGCTCGGCGGGATCGATCGCCAGCCCGTCCTCGGCGGCCTCGCGCACGCGGGCGAGCTCACCGAGGTCCAGCCACGACCGCGCGCGCGCGTGGTGGGCGACGATCTGCTGGTCGTCGTGGGCGAGCAGGCTCGCGTGGCTCGTCTCGCACACCTTCGGGTCCGAGGTGGTCGAGCAGTACTGCGCCCGCATGACCTTCGCGAGGTAGTCCTCGGGATGGGCGTCGATGTACGCATCGAGCGGCGGTCCGACGCTCTTGCCGGCGAGCTGCAGGTCGTGGAAGGTGCGTGCCAGGGAAGCGCCGATGGCCTCGGGGTGCAGGTTCGCTGCGGTGCGCGCGGCGGTCATCGCGTCGAGGGCCTCGGGCACGTCGCCATCGAACATGAGGGCGCCGCTGGCGAGCATGTGGGGCAGCGGCTCGTCGGGCAGCGCTTCGCGCACGGCCACCAGGCGCCGCGAGGTCTCGGCGAAGTCGCCGTCGAGGTAGGCCTGCCATGCCTCCTCGAACTGGCGCTGGGTCGCGGCGTCTGCGAGCACCGGCGTGCCGTCGACGCGCAGGACCTGGTCGGTGGGGTGGGGGTCGAGCGAGGCGACGCCCACGCCGATGACGAGGGCCGCGAGCAGTCCGCCGACCAGGGCGAGCCATGGCCGTCGGGATGGCGGCGGATCCACGGGTGGCAGCGTCTGGTCCACGGTGGACTGCAGCGCGAAGTCGTCGGCGGCCCAGGTCTCCTGGGTCGTGCGGTTGTCGTCTTCGCCGGCGAAGGTCGAGGTCGAGGGCGTGTCGAGCGCGGACGGGGCGGAGATCGCCGGTGCCGAGGCGACCTCGAGGGCGCGTGTACCCCACGTGACGCGGGGGGGCGGCGTGTCCTCGGCCCACAGCTCGGCGAGCGCAGCGACGGAAGCCGGCCGGTCGTCGGGGCTCAGCGACAGCGCGCCGCGGATCGCGCGCTGCATGCGGTCCGGGAGCGTGTCCGGGACCGGTCCGTGCGCACCCGAGCGGATCTGCGCGTAGATGGCGGGCACGGTGTCGGCCTCGTAGGCTCGACGGCCCACGGCGAGCTCGTAGAGGATGGCGCCGAGGGCGAACACGTCGGCACGCTCGTCCACGCTGCTCGCGTCGTCGATCTGCTCGGGAGCCATGTACGCGGGGGTGCCGAGGGAGGCGCCGGCGCGGGTCTCCAGCGGCGAGGCCGAGTCGGTGGTCAGTGCCTTCGCCAGCCCGAAGTCGACGATCTTCGGCACGACCTGGTGATCCTGGACCTCGAGGAGCACGTTCCCGGGCTTGAGATCGCGATGGACGAGCCCCGCCCGGTGGGCGGCGGCAACCCCCGCGAGGATGCCCCGCGCGAGCAGGTCGGCTTCGTCGAGGGTGAGCGGCACTTCCTCGAGGAAGCGGTCGAGCGAGGGGCCGGGCACGAGCTCCATGACCAGGCCCGGGGCGCCGCGCACGCTCACGAGGTCGGTGACGGCGACGACGTTCGGGTGGCGCAGCTGGCCCTGGGCGCGCCCCTCGCGGAGCAAGCGCTCGGTGATCGCGGGGGAGGGGACGTGCACCACCTTGAGCGCGTGCACCGTCCCGAGGCCCTCGTGGCGCACGCGGTACACCGTCGCTACGCCGCCCTGGCCGAGGCGGCGCTCCACGACGTAGCGATCGATGGCGGTTCCGAGGTCGAGGTGCACGACCCAGTCTACCGTCCGCTACGGGATGAGCACGTTGCCGTCGAGTCCTTCGTGGGCGACGCCGAGCCAGGTGAGGGCGGTGGGCGTCACGTCGAGGTGGCTCGTTCCCGCGAAGTCGAAGTCGACGGCCTCGCCGAACACGCCCGCCGCGAGGAAGATCTCCTGGTACACGGGCTCTTGCGGCCCGTGGTCGGTGCCTTCGCCGCCGTGGTCGGTGGTGACGAGCACGAGCCACGACTCGTCGCGCGCCTCGACACTGGCTTCGATCGCGTCGAGCATCTCGCCGAGGAACGCGTCGTCTCCGGCGATGGCCTGCGTGTACTCGGGGTTGTCGACGCTGTAGCCGCTGGCGTGCCCGGCGTGCCCGGCGTGATCGGGGTCGTCGAAGTGGGTGATGCCCACGCGCCCGTCGTCCGTGTCGATGGCGGCGGCCATCCACGACGCCACCTCCTCGTCGGTGCCGAGGGTCGCGTCCGCGGTGCTCTCGGGCTCGAGGATGCTCGCGAGCACCTCGGGCCAGTGCACCGCGGCCACCACCGGGCCAGCGCCGGCCTCGTTGGCCCGGGTCGCCAGGGTCGTCCAGCTCGCGTCGCGTCCGTCGTACTCGCCGTTGGCGACCACCCCGTGCTTCTCGGGCTCGACCCCGGTGAGCACGCTCATCCACCCGGGCGCGCTCTTCGTCGGTCCGGTGAGCTGGGTGCTCGCGGCGGTGTCGACGTGCAGTCGGTCGAGGTTCGGCGTGTCCACGGCGTCGATGGCATCGGCGCGCACGCCGTCCCAGCCCACCACCAGCACCTTGCGGAGCGGATCGACGGGCTCGGGTTCGGGTTGACCACAGGCGAGCAGGACGAGGATCAGGGGCGTCATGGGGCGCAAGCTAGCGCGAGGTCCGCCGGCCCGAGTGACGATCGTCAGTCATACGGTCCAGCGTAGATCCTCCAGCTGCGCACGACGTCCTCGTCTTCGTGGCGCGCGATCTCCTCCCAGCCGAGCTCGTCGAGGACCTCACCCGCGACCGGGTTCACGTACACGAGCCGCGCGCTGTCCTGGATCTTCGCGAGGATGCCGACCAGCACCTCGGCCGGGAAAGGGTTGAACAGGTAGAGCACGAGTGGACCGTCGGGAAGGCGGGCCCTGGCGGCATCGGCACACTCGAAGCGCACCGGGGCGGCGAGGTCTCCGCGAAAGCTCGCGAGGTTGTCGAGGGCGAGTCCGTGCAGGCGCTCGCGGTACTCGATGCCGACCACCTCGTGGAACGGCCGCATCGCGGCGAGCAGCACGACCCGTCCCTTGCCAGAGCCGAGATCTACGAATGTGTAGTCCTCGACATCGATGTCCAGGGCATCGAGCGAGGCTTCGATCACCGAGGGCAGGCTGGGCTCGTAGTTGAACAGGTCGAACCACACCGTGCGCGTGCCATACTGCGCGTCGAAGGCGCGGCTCTCGGGCTCTCGCTGCCCCCGCCACCAGTCGCGAAGCTCGCGGAACACCCAGCGCATGCGTCCCCCCGGTCGAGCTTAGCGCGGGGATCGAGCGCGCGGATCGTGCAGCAGGCTGCGCAGCATCTCGTAGGTCAGGCCCCAGATCACGTGCTCTTCCCACTGCCACGCGGGCATGCGCAGGCTGCGACCGAAGAGGCGCCACGGGCGCCGCGTTGCGAGCTCGCCCGACGCGAGCGCCGCCAGGGGGACCCAGAACGCGGCGGCGACCTCATGGTTGAGGCGAAGCTCGGGATCGCCGTCGATGCGGAATACGAAGGGATCGACGGCCATGGGTCGCCGGGAGCCGTGGGCCAGGGTGAGTACCGAGGGCAGGCGGTGCGCGGGATCGCCGAGCTCGAGGCCGATCTCTTCGAGGGTCTCGCGGCGCGCGGTGGCCGCGGCATCGCGATCCTCGGGGTGGGCGCGGCCCCCCGGAAAGCTCACGTGTCCCGACCAGCGATCGCCCTCGCGCGCCGCGCGGCGGGTGAGCAGGACCTCGTCACCGCGGGGGCCATCGCGCAGGATCACCGCGACGGCGGAGCGAGTGGCGACGGGGCGCCAGCGGCGGGGTCCGAGCAAGGGCATGCGAGCAGATAGCACCCCCGCGACGACGTGCTACGGCACTGCGCATGCAGCACTTCGACGCCATCGTGGTCGGCTCGGGCTTCGGCGGCTCGGTCAGCGCGCTCCGCCTCGCCGAGAAGGGCTACTCCGTGCTCGTGATCGAGCAGGGACGCCGCTTCGAGCCCGGTGATCTCCCGAAGACCAACTGGGACCTGCGTCGGTTCATGTGGCAGCCGCAGCTCGGCATGACCGGTCCGTTCAAGATGTCGTTCACCCGCCACGTCACGGTGCTGCACGGCATCGGCGTCGGCGGCGGATCGCTCGTGTACGCGAACACGCTGCCCGTGCCCGAGAAGACCTTCTTCGAGTCCGGGAGCTGGGCGGGCCTGCGCGACTGGGAGACCGAGCTCGCACCGCACTATGCGACGGCCCAGCGCATGCTGGGCGCGGCTCGGAACCCCCACGCGGGCATCACCGACACCGTCCTCGCCGAGATCGCCGAGGAGCGCGGTCAGTCCGACCAGTACCGGCACACCGACGTCGGCGTGTTCTTCGGCAAGCCCGGCGTCACCGTGCCGGACCCGTACTTCGACGGCAAGGGCCCCGACCGCACGGGCTGCCACTTCTGTGGCGGGTGCATGCTCGGCTGCCAGCACGGCGCCAAGAACACCCTCGACAAGAACTACCTCTGGCTCGCCGAGAAGCACCATGGGGCGCAGATCCTTCCCGAGACCCGGGTGAGCGCGGTGCGACCCGCGCGGGACGGCGGCTACGAGGTGATCGCCGAGCCCACCTTCGGCGGCGAGACGCTGCGCTGGCATGCCGATCGCGTCGTGCTCTCCGGCGGCGTGATGGGCACCACCGAGCTGTTGCTGCGCATGAAGGCCGATCCCGAGGGTCTGCCCGCCCTGTCGGATCGCGTCGGCGAGGCCGTTCGCACCAACTCCGAGAGCATCATCGGGGTGACCGCGCGGGATCCCAGCGCCGACTTCACGCGGGGCGTGGCCATCGGCTCGATCCTCCACACCGACGCGGTGAGCCACCTCGAGCCCGTACGCTACTCGGCTGGCGCCGGTCTGTACCGGCTGATGGTGCTTCCGCACGCGCCAGGCAAGAGCCTGCCTCGCAGGCTGGCCGCGAGCCTCGGCACGATGGTCCGGCATCCTCGGCGGGCGCTGGCCGCGATGACGGTGCGCGACTGGTCGAAGTCCACGGCGATCCTGCTCTACATGCGCGCGACCGAAGGTCAGCTCGCGTTCCGGCTCGGTCGCTTCGGCCTGGCGAGTCGCGTATCCCAGGGCGATCCGCCCACCGCCTCGATTCCCGAGGCTTCGGAACTCGCCGAGCGCTTCGCCGAGAAGCTCGATGGGTTCGTGGTCTCGATGTTCACCGAGACCCTCGCCAACATTCCGACCACGGCGCACATCCTCGGTGGCGCGTGCATCGGAGACAGTGGCTCGGACGGGGTCATCGGTGCGGACCACCAGGTACACGGCTACCCCGGGCTCTATGTCTGCGATGGAGCTGCGGTGTCGGCCAATCCGGGCGTGAATCCGTCGCTCACGATCACGGCCATGGCCGAGCGGGCCATGTCGCTCCTTCCGCCGCGCGGTCCTGACTCGCGCGAGTCCTAGCGAGTTCCGGGACCGCGGGGTCCGCGTCGCGGCGACCGTCGGTGGGCGTCCTGTGGGGATGTGTCCGACACCGCCCGGCGGTGCCTTTACGGGGAAGGGCCGGGCCTGGTACTTCACGGCTCGAGGAGTCATGCCCCAGCGATTCTCCACCCTGGCTCAGACGTCGGCTGTCGGCGTGTTCGAAGCGGACGAGCGAGGCCAGTGGAATATGGTCAACGATGCCGGTCGGAGGCTGCTCGGGCTCGCGTCGGGCTTTGCCTGGTACGACTGCGTCGCGCGGTGCGATCAGACCCAGGTGCTCGAGGCCTGGCTGCTCGGGGTGGCCGGAGTCGAGGGCATCCAGCTCGAGTTCGAGACGATGAACGGCCACCTGGTCGGGATCCAGGCCGCGCCCGTGAAGGGCGGCGGTTGGGTGGGGACCATGCTCGATCTGAAGCCGCGCGTGGCGGAGGTCGAAGCGCGCGAGCTGTCCATCCTGTCGACCCTGCCGGACATGGTGTTCATGCTGTCCGCGGACGACGACTACCTCTTCTACCGGGGCCCGGTGGACAAGCGGCTGCTCCGGCCGCCCGAGGATTGGCTGGGCACCAACCTCCGCGACGCGCTGCCTCCCGACATGCAGGAGCGCTTCCTCGGTGCCAAGCGTCGCAGTCGCGCGACCGGTGAGGTCCAGGTCGTCGAGTACGACCTCGAGACGCCGGCTGGCATCGGCCACTTCGAGGCGCGCATCCGCTCCCTGCCGGACGGGACCTGGATAGCCGTGGTTCGCGACTTCACCGAGACCAAGCACACGCAGGATGCCCTGGTCCATGCCCTGGCGACCGCCGAGGCGGCGTCGAGCATTCGCGCCCAGTTCCTCGCAAACGTCGGCCACGAACTGCGCACGCCGCTGAACGGCGTGCTGGGCATGAGCGAGATCCTACGGCGCACCGGGCTGTCCGCCGAGCAACGCGAGTACGTCGACGTGCTGCAGACATCGGGGCGTGCCCTGCTCGAGCTGATCGACGAGATCCTCGAGATCGCCCGCCTTGAGTCGGGGGCCGTGGAGTTCGACCTCGAGGGCACCCACGTGGCCGGCACCCTCGAGATCATCTTCAAGGCCTACCGGGCGCTTGCCCAGGCCGACGGACTGCGGTTCGAGCTCGATGAGATCTCCGGGTGGGTCCGCGCCGATCCGGCTCGCCTCAAGCAGGTGGTCGCCGCCATCCTCCACAACGCGGTCAAGTTCACCGAGCGCGGCGAGATCCGCGTGGGCGCCCGCGAGGATGGCGACTGGGTCGTGATCTCGGTCAGCGACACCGGACCCGGCATCCCCGAGGCATACCGGGACAGCATCTTCGCGCCGTTCACCCAGGGCGACGCGTCTTCCACGCGGCGGTTCGGCGGCGTCGGTCTGGGCCTGGCGATTGCGCATCAGCTCACGCGGCGCATGGGCGGGAGCATCGAGTTCGACAGTGAGCTCGGGTCGGGCACCACGTTCCGGGTCCGATTGCCCCGCACCGAGCCCGAGACGGCGGACGACCCGATTCCCCGCGGCGAGGTCGGTCTTCGAACGCTGCGCGTGCTCATGGTCGAGGACAACCCGGCGAACGCCGTCGTGCTCCAGCTGATGCTCGAGGCGGACAAACACCACGTGTACCGGGCGAACTCCGGAGCCGAGGCGGTGGCCCTGCTCCGCGAGGTGGCGGTGGACGTGGCCCTCCTCGACCTTCATATGCCCGAGATGGACGGCTTCGAGACCTGTGAAGCGCTGTGGCTCCTCCACCCCACGCTGCCGGTCGTCGCGGTCACCGCGGACACGCAGCCGGAGGTCGAGCGGCGCTGTCTCGAGGTCGGCATGATCTCGATGGTGCGCAAGCCGTACCACATCGACGAGCTGCGGGCGGCGATGGCCCTCGCGGTCTCCTAGCAGGCTGCTGAAAAACTCTCCCGTCGCGTTCTGGACCCGTTTCACACCTTCGCCCGTCGTCTCGTCGGTCACGTGCTTCAGCACGCTTCC
>SBGP01000029.1 GCA_006226595.1 Deltaproteobacteria bacterium | reverse complement strand
GGAACGGCCGTTCCTCGCGTCCCCCCGGGAGCAGGAACAGCGCGAACGCGGCGCCGATGGCGACCCAGGCGTCGGTCACCGCCTTCGGATCAGGCAGCCAGGAGGACCATCCCGGGACGACGACCAGCCCGAGGTCTAGCGGGCGCCGGGTGAGCCACAGGAGCATGGCGACCACGATGACCGCGGTCACACCGCGTTCGCCGGTGGTCCACGCGCCTCGCGGAGGTGCCTCGACCTCGCAACCGTCCGCGGGCAGCATCCACACGCTGACCACCGCCCACGCCGCGGGTACGGCGAGCATGGCGAAGGGCAGCCCGATCGTGAGCCAGCGCGCGAAGCTGATGTCGACCAGGCCCGCGAGGACCGCGTTCGGCGGTGTCCCCACCAGCGTGGCGGTTCCGCCGATGCTCGAGGCGTAGGCGAGCCCGAGCACCATGCCCGCTCGCGCGCGCTCTTCGAGACCGGCGACCTCGGCGAGAGCCAGCGCCACCGGAAGCAGCATCACCGTGGTCGCGGTGTTGCTCACCAGGCCCGAGAGCAGCGCGCACGAGACCATGAGCGCGAGCAGGACGCGCCGCGGACCCTGGCGCACCCACGCGGGTGAGAGAAGAAACGACGTGAGCCGGCGGTGCAGACCCACGGTCTCCATGCCGTGTCCGAGCAGGAACCCGCCGAGCATCAGGAACAGCACGTGGCTCGCGTACGGCGCCGCGACCGTCTTGATCGAGGCCACCCCGAGCGCTGGGAAGGCGAGCAGCGGTACAAGCGCGGTGACGGTCATCGGCAGCACGGCGAGGACCCACCACAGCGCCATGCACGCGGCGACGGCCCCGGTGAGCTGCCCCTCGCGAGACAGGCCCTGAGGCGTGTCGACCGCGGCCACCGCGAAACCGACCGCCAGCCCGAGCACCAGGCCACCCCATCGGTAGCCCGGGTTCTGCTGGGAGCGCTCCCACCGGGTGAGCAGCTCGGCGATGCGGGTGAGCAGGTCCATCGCGGCAGTCTACCCAGGGCGAGCACTCGCCACCGGCGCGCGCGGACGATACGGCCACTCCCTGGAGCACGCGTGTCCATCGGCCCGTTCATCGACGCCTTTCCCATGGACCTGGCGCCCCCCGAGCAATGCACGGTGGCGGTGATCGGCGCGAGCCTGGCCGGCGTGGCCGCGGGACTGTTCCTGGCGCGCGAGGGCGTCGACGTCGTCGTGCTCGAGGCAGCGGACACCCTCGGTGCCGGTCAGAGCGGTCGAGATCTGGGCCTCGCCGAGCTCGGCGTGGTCGAGCACCCCCACCGCACACTGCGCGCCCTCGGCGACCGCGCCGACGACCTGCTCGCGTGGACGACCCAGGGCAAGGAGCTGCTCGACGCCGAGGGGCTGGTGACCGACCGCGGCCTCACCTGGATCGCGTCCCGAGGGCAGGAGGAGCCCGAGCTCGACGAGAGTGCCGCGGCCCTCGCCGCACGCGGCATTCCCTGCGAGCGCCTCACCGCCGCCCAGGTCGCAGAGCGCACGGGCACCCGTGGCCTCGGCGGTGGCTTGTTCCTGCCGGACGAGCGCGTCATCTCCCCCTGGCGCAGCGTCGCCACGCTCGCGACGGCCCTCCGCACCCACGGCGGCGTGCTCGTGGGTGGCGCCCGCGTCGACCGCGTGGACGACGACGGCGACGAGCTACTCGTCCACACCGCGCGCTTCACCCTGCGTGCCGAGGTCGTGATCCTCGCCGCGGGCTACGACAGCGGCGCCCTCGACGAGGCGCTGAGCGGGCGCCTCACCGCAGTGCGCGAGCAGCTCCTGTGCACCCCTCCGCTGCCCCAGCGCTTTCCGGGAGCCCATCGCGCCGGCCAGGGCTGGATGCGCTGGCAGCAGCAACCCGACGGTCGCCTGGTCCTCGGCGGCGCGCGGTGGGCCTCGCCGCACATGGCCATCGGCGAGACCGAGGTGGTGGTCGAGGACCGCATCCAGGACCGTCTCGACGCGTTCCTCCTGGCGCACTTCGGCGTGAGCGAGGTCGAGCAGCGCTGGGCCCACGGCTTCGCGACCACCCCGGACGGCCTGCCCATCATCGGACGGCTACCCGGAGACCCCAGGCGGGTGGCGCTGGTCGGCTTCGGCGCCACACCGACCGCACTTGCCGCCGCGGCCGGGCGGCGTGTGGCCGACGGATTGCTCTGCGGAGAGGCCGATGTGCCCCGCATCTTCTCGCCCCGTCGTATCGTGCGCTGGCGTCGCGGCTGACTCGTCGCTACACTTCGTCCGTGGGCGCACACCATCCTCGGCCTCCCGTGTTTGACGGCCCGAGGGTACGAGGAGTGCCACATGACGTCGAGCCGAGCCCTGACTTCGGTCCCTGCCCTTTCCCTTCGCATCGCCTTGCTCGCCTGCACCTGGCTGGCGGCCCCCGCGGCGATGGCCAACACGTGGGCGGACTACGAAGCGCTGTTCCCGAGCTTCCCGTGCTCTGACGGGTGGATGGCCTGCGAGCGCGGCGGCTCGCATCACACCGTCGAGCCGTCGCGGTCGAGTGCGAACACGCCGATTCCCGCGGGCACCCGCGTGGACTTCCTGACGCTCAAGGCCACCGAGGACTTCGACCCGTTCGCGATGCTGTCGGACTATTCGAAGATCGCTGCGCCGAACAAGGTCGCCGCGCCGGTGCCGGAGCCGCTGCCCGAGCCCGAAGCGCTCCCGCCCGTCCCGGATCCGGAGCCCGAGCCCGAGCCCACCACCGCGGGCCCCAAGGCGGACGTCGTCGCACCGAAGACCGAGGTCGTGGCCGTGGTCCCCAAGGTCGTGCCGGAGGTGCCCGAGCCGCCGAAGCCGTCGCTGCTTCCGCCGCCGAAGCCGGGTGGTTCCGGAGGCATTCGCCCGAAGCCCGACCTCGTCGCGAAGGTGGACCCGCCGACGCCCGAGCCGCCCAAGCCGGTGGTCGCTCCCGAGCCCGTGAAGCCCGACCCGCCGGCCCCCGAGCCCGCGCTCGTCAAGCCCCAGCCGCCCGCGCCGGAGCCCGCGCTCGTCAAGCCGGAGCCCCCGGCCCCGGAGCCCGCGACCGCCGACGCGTTCAAGGTCGAGGGCTGCAGCGACCTCAAGGCCATGGAGCCGCTCGCGATGATGGGGCGCCTCGACGGCGCGTCCAAGGCCTGTCTCGAGGACCGCATCCGCACGGCGTCCGCGATGACCGACAAGAAGGCCACCTCCATCGTGCTCATCCAGAACGCCTGGATTGCCGACAAGAAGGAGTGGGCGAGCCTGACCAAGCGCCACCTCGAGGAGATCGACAAGTCCGACCCGACGCTCTGCTACAAGTACGCGCAGTACCTGCAGAAGGCCGGTCAGCACAACTCGGTCATCCGCTGGGCCGACGTTGCCCTCGAGAACAAGACCTACTGGACCGGCGAGACCTTCACCAGCCGCGTGTACAGCCTCTACAAGCTCAAGGCAGCCTCCGCGAACGCGCTGTGGCTGAAGGCCGAAGAGAAGTACAACGCCGGGCCGAGCGCCGACCTGGACACCGAGCGCGGCTCGGCACGGTCCAAGGCCAAGGTGATGGCCCGCGAGTGGCTCGACTACGCGAAGAGTGCCGGCAAGGACACGACCAAGGCGCTGCAGTACTGCGAGTCCGCCGCGGGCAACACCGAGTACTGCCAGTAGACCGGGATACGGTTCGGGCATGGCCAATGCCCGAACCCGCCGCCTGCTTCTCGCGATTGCGCAGACCGACGCCACCTTCGAGCGGCTCGAGTGGCGGGGACGGTCCGTGTGGCAGGGCAAGTGCATCCACTGTGACCGCAAGCACCAGCTCGCGGCGGACGGCACGCCCCTGTCGCGGGCCACGGTCGAGCACATCGTGCCCCAGCACCGCGGAGGCACCGACGACCTCCACAACCTGGCGATTGCCTGCGCGCGCTGCAACCACCTGAAGGGCGCGCGTCAGGACCGGCGCCGCGCCGACGACCCCTCGTACGTGGCGATGGTCGAGCGGCTCCAGGTGCGGCGTCGAGGCCGGTGGCGCGAACCCGAGTGATGCACCTCCGCGTCACGTTCGGGACGCGCGGATAGACTGGTCCGCATGTTCCTCTTCCTGCTCTTCGCCTGTGGCTCTCCTCCCAACGATCCGCCCAAGCCCGCGGCCACCCCGCCCAAGGCCGAGCAGGTCGAGAGCCTGGGCTTCGATGCCGACCTCGAGCGTGCCCTCGCCTTCTACGCGACGCGCCCGGAGATGGAGCAGCCGCACGGCAAGGGCTTCGAGGTGCCGTCGGGCGTGCCCGACCTGTCTGCCGAGTCCTGCGGCATCTGCCACGGCGAGATCTACGAGGAGTGGAAGCTGTCGACGCACGCCCACGCCTGGATCGACCCGCAGCTCCAGGAGGAGATGAAGAAGTCGGCGAACCGGTGGCTGTGCGAGAACTGCCACACGCCCCTGCTCGTGCAGCAGGCGAACTGGACGGTGGGCCTCAGCGAGGGCGACGTGGAGGCGCCACAGCTCGTCCCCAACGAGAAGTTCGACGCGAAGCTGCAGGAGGAGGGCATCACCTGTGCCTCCTGCCATGTCCGCGACGGGGTGATCGAGGGCCCGGGACTCCCGGACAGTGTCGCCGCCCACCCGGTGAAGGCGGACGCGCGCTTTCAGAGCGAGGCCATCTGCCTGCGCTGCCATCAGGCGGTGGCCGAGTACCCGGGCAAGTCCTTCGTGTGCACGTTCAACACCGGCAAGGAGTGGTCCGAGGGACCGTACGCGGACGAGCAGTCCTGCCTCGACTGCCACATGCCGACGGTCGAGCGCCCGGTCGCGCTCGGCGGGCCGGTCCGCAAGGTGCGCAGCCACTACTGGCGCGGCGCCGGCATTCCCAAGGTCGCTGGTGTGCACCCGCCTCCGTCCGCGAACCCGCCAGGTCTCGGGCTCGACGCCAGCTGGACTCCCGCGGAGCTCTCGCTGACGATGACCAATGCCAACGCCGGACACATGTTGCCTACGGGCGACCCGGAGCGCTGGGTGCAGATCGACGTGCGCTTCGAGACCGAAGCCGGCGAGGCCGTCGGGGAGCCCATCCACTACCGCATCGGCCAGACCTGGGAGTGGTACCCGGCGCCGAAGAAGCTCAACGACAACCGGCTCGCCCCCAAGGAGGCCCGGACCGAGACCCTGGCCATCCCCGAGGGCGCAGCCCGGGCGGTGATCGAGGCCAGCTCCCACCGCATCAGCAAGGAGACTGCCGAGTACCACCACCTCGACGCCTATCCGCGCTCGTTGCTCATCCACCGCATCACCGTCAGCGCGGAAGGGGTCGATGCCGAGGACCTGCCGAAGCAATAGGTGGCACGAGGAGGTTCGATGCGAGACTCGAGAAAGCGCCGCCAGGCACGGGAAGAGCGCAACGCGCGTCGCGAGGCGCTCGGTGAGCCGCTGATCGCGTGGTTCGACGCGAACCTCGCCGACCGAGTGCCCAAGGCCGCCACCTGGCGCAAGGCCCTGCGTCTGGGGGTCGAGCGATTCGAGCCGCTGCTCACGATGGCGAGCGTGCGCGTGCTACGCATCTGGGCCGGTGAGGTGAATCCGCCCGCGCTGTGGATCGGCACCCTCGAGGCCCACGGGCAGCGCATCGACGTCCTGCCACCGTGGCACGACGGCCACCTGCGCGCCGGGGAGACGCCCGAGCAGCTGCAGGTGTACCTCGGTCTCGTCGCGAGCTGCACCCTGGCCTCCGCGGCCGCCGAGGCCCAGACCGAAGAGGCCACCGAGGCGCTATGGAACCAATGGATTGCCGAGGCCGCGGCCGTTCTCGGACCTCAGGGCGCCGAGACGCTCGAGTCCCTGCGCGAGTAGTCCGCTGTTCCCCGACGACCCGATGTTCTGGGCGTTTCCAGTCACCGCGTGGCTGGTGAGCACGCTGTCCTTCGCACTGTTCGCAACCCCGCTGACGCTGCTCGCGTGGCGCGACCCGCCGGCGCTGCGCCACCGACGCATCCAGGGAAGCCGCGGCAAGCCGGAGAAGTGGATTGTCCCGGGCATCGCGCACTGGGCGCGAAACAACCTCGTGATGGGTGTGGTCACCCTCGCCGCCTGGCCGCTGCTCCGCCTGTCGAGCATCCACCTCGGCCCGACGCCGCCCGTATGGGAGGTGCTCGCATCCCTCGTGTTCTTCGTGTACCTCGACGACGCGCTGTACTACGGGATGCACCGCACGCTGCACCACCCGCGGCTGTACAAGCACGTGCACGCCGTACACCACAAGGTGACCACGCCGTGGGCCTGGGCCGGGCTGTACATGCATCCGATCGAATACACGCTCACCGGCATCCTCACCCTGGTGGGTCCCCTGCTCCTCGGTAGCCACGTGATCACACTGTGGATCTGGGTGGCCATGCGCCAGTGGATCGCTGCCGAAGGCCACTGTGGTTACCGGCTGCCGTACAACCCGGCGCACCTGTTCCCCGGCTACGGCGGCAACGACTTCCACGACGCGCACCACGCGAAGTTCACCGGAAACTACTCGGGTTTCCTCGGCTACCTCGATGGCTGGCTGGGTACGTACTCGAAGGGCTACCCGCCCGAGTCGCACTAGGAGGCCCGATGGCTCGCGCTCCCGCCATTCTCGTCGCGCTGTTCGCTCTGATCTACGCCGCGGTCGGCGTGCTCTGCCTGCTCGACCCGGTCACCGCACTCGACCCGGTCGGCCTCGCGCCGACGTCTGATCTGGGCCGCGTCGAGGTGATGGCGATGTACGGAGGGCTCGAGCTGGGCATGGCCGGGTTCCTCGCCTGGACGCTGACCACGCCAGAGCGCACGCGCGTCGGCCTGATGGCCAGCACCCTGTCCATCGGCGGGCTCGGACTGGGGCGACTCGTGGGCACGCTGATGCTCGCGCAGACCGCCAGCCTGATGCCGTGGCTGTGCGTGGTCGAGCTCGGAGGCGCGGTCGCCGGGGCGGTGGTGCTCGCCTCGTCCCGCCACTGAGCGGCCCCACAGGCCCGATCAGCCAGGCCCGAAGCTCAGGGTGATCGCCTCCGCACCCTCGTCTTCGTCGGCGGGAGGCATCTCGAGCGGGCCCGGGTCCTCGTCGAGGGGCGCGTTCAGATCGACCCGGCGGGTCGCGCACTCACGGGCATCCATGACGTAGACCCCCTTGGGTCGAAACGCCTTGAGGAGGTCGGTGGACAGGTGGTCTTCGAGTCGGACGATGGTCTTCGCCATGCGAATAGCGTGGCACGCGGATAGGTCGTCGGCCACACCGAGGTTTCCATCCCCACCATGACCGAATCCGCGCCCGGCCTGTTCATCCAACGCCTCGCCTCGCGCGGCTATGAGTGCGACCCCTCCGGCGCCGTACCGGTCGCGCGGCTGTTCTCGTACCTGGAGCACCAGCGGTGGGAGTCGATGCGCGACCCGGCCCTCGGCCTCGTCGAGGCCGTGCACGAAGGTCACTTCTTCGTGGTGCTCGAACAGCAGCTGGAGCGCATCCAGAGCTTCGGCATGACCGTGCCCGTGCGCCTGGAGATGAGCCTCGAGCAGGTGGGACGCAGCGCGGTGTGGGTGCGGCACGCCATCCGTCACGACGATGACGACACCCTGCTTGCCGTAGCCCGCGTCCGCGGGGGATGGATCGGTCCCAACCGCCGCCTCGCTCGGATCCCCAACGGACTTCGCGAAGCCGCAGCCCGCGCCGAGCGCCAGGCCTGGGACGCCATCGACGCTCGCCCGGGCACCGGCGGCACACCCGGCAGCTGGTTCGACCCACCGACCCGTCGCCGCGTGCCCCGCGGGCTGCTCGAGGCCCCGAACGAGGCCCCGGAGTCGGTGGTCACCACACGGCTGGTCAAGCCGCGCGACGCAGACGTGTTCAGCCACGTGAACGCTGCGACCTACCTGCGCTACTTCGAGGATGCGGTGACGCCGTCGGACACGACCTGGCGCGCCAGCCTTCGGTACAAGCGCGAGGCGCGACCCGGCGACACGCTCACCGTGCACGGCGAGAAGCGGGACGGCGTGTGGCACTGCGCCGCGACGCGCGACGGCGAGCTGCTGGTGACCGCCTGCCTCGAGGCCGAACACGAACCCCGCGTCGACCAGGGGGTCGCATGAGCACCAACCTCCTCTCCCTCGACGAAGCCGGGCTGGCGTCCCTGGTCAAGGAGCTCGGCCAGCCCGCGTTCCGCGCCAAGCAGATCCACAACTGGCTGTACGACAAGGGCGCCTCCGACCTCGAGGAGATGACCAACCTCCCGAAGGCCCTGCGCGACGCGCTCGCCGAGGCCGCCTCCATCGGCAGCCTCACCCAGGTCGTCGAGCAGCAGAGCGCCGACGGCACCCGCAAGCGCCTGTACCGCCTGCACGATGGCCAGCTCATCGAGACCGTGGTCATGCCCTACGCCGACGGGCGCCGCACCGCGTGCATCTCGTCTCAGGCGGGCTGCGCGATGGGCTGCGTGTTCTGTGCCACGGGCCAGATGGGCTTTCAGCGTCAGCTCACCGAGACCGAGATCTTCGAGCAGGCGTGGCGCACCGCCGCCGAGCTCAAGGCTCGGGGCGAGCGCCTGTCCAACGTCGTGATGATGGGCATGGGCGAGCCCTTCCACAACTACGACGCCGCCGTCGGCGCCGTGCGACGCATGATGCGCGATCTTGGCATCGGCGCCCGTCACATCACGATCTCGACAGTTGGGCTGGTACCGGCGATTCGCCGCTTCGCGGACGAGGGGCTCCAGGTGGGCCTCGCGATCAGCCTGCACGCGGCGAGCGACGAGACGCGCTCGGCCTTGCTCCCGGTGAACCGCAAGTACCCGCTCGAGGAGCTCATCGACGCCTGCAAGGCGTACGTCGAGCGCACCGGGCGCCGCATCACCTTCGAGTGGGCGCTCATCGCGGGCCAGAACGACAGCGCACAAGAGGCACACCGCCTGGGACGCCTGCTCTCGGGCCTGCTGTGCCACGTGAACCTGATTCCGCTGAATCCGACCGCCCGCTACGAGGGCCAGCCCACCGAAGAAGCCGACGTGGCCACGTTCGTCGAGGTGCTCGGTCGCCACGGCGTGCCGGCCACGGTGCGCATGCGGCGCGGCATCGATATCGACGCCGGCTGCGGACAGCTCCGCGACCGGATGGTCGACGAGCAGGACTAGCAGGGTTCGACAGGCTCGGGACCGAAGCGCCTGCTAGCGCTTTCGGGGGGCCGTCCAGTCTGCGTCCGGGTTGTCGAGCGCCCAGGTCACCCGGCCAACCATGCCGCGGAGGGCGTGCACCTCGCGCTGGGTCAGGCCCGCGCTCTGCAGCGCCTGGCGCGCGGTGAGCGACACCTTCGTCGGGTTCGCGGCCCGGGTGTACCCGACACGCTCGAGCAGCTCGACGAGCTCGGCCACGGCGGGCTCGAGAGCCGGAAGGTCCGCGGGCAGGTCCGCTTCCTTCTGCTTCTGGAGCGACGCGGTCGATCGCGCAGCCTTGCGACCACCCAGCTTTCGACCGCCGCCGCCGATCATGCCCTTGTCGCGCGCCGCCTCGTACAGGTCGTGGGCGATGACGAGCACCGCCTGGCCGAGGTTGAGGCTCGCGTGCTCGGGCGTGCGGATGCGGACGATGCGTGCACAGCGGAACACCGCGTCGTTGTCGAGACCGGAGTCCTCGCGCCCGAACAGGATGGCGACGGTGTGGTCGTCCGGAAGCTCGGTGATCGTCTCGGCGAGTCCAGCGGAGTCGAGCACCTTCGGGTCGTAGCGACGGTGGCGAGCGGTGGCGGCCACCGCCAGCTGTACGCCCTCCAGCGCCTCGTCGAGGGTCTTCACGATGCGCGTCTCCGCGAGGAGATCGTCACATCCGGGAGCCATCCACCGCGCCCGCTCGGGATCGTACGCGGGAGGATCCACCAGCACGAGCCGGGACAGCCCCATGTTCTTCATCGCGCGGGCCGCGGCGCCGACGTTGCCGGACTGCTGCGGCTCCACCAGCACGACGACCACCCGCTCGGCGAGTGGACGAGACATGCGACGCTACTTCCGCCAGAAGAAGATCATGGAGAGCAGGCGGGCGAAGAAGCCCTTCTTCTCTTCCTTCGGGGCGAGCAGTCGGTTGCCGGGGGCCGGCGTCGACTTCGGGACCTCGAGGGGCCGAACGGGCTCGGGCACCGGCTGTGGAGCCGGCGTGTTCGGCGGGGCCGTGGGCTGAGCGGTGTCCTGCTCTTCATCCGCCGCGTTGAACAGCGGGTTCTGCTGCTGGAGCGAGCTCGTCGGCATGTTGAGCGGCATCGGCGGCGGGGCGGTGGCCTCGGCCTCGGGCTTCTTCTTCTTCCGCTTCTTCTTCGGCGCGTCGTCGTTCTTGCCGAGGTTGAGGCGCGACTCGACCGTCTGACCCGACTCCTTGTCGATGGCCGTCAGGTTGAGGATGCCCTCGGAGTCGATGTGGAAGGTCACGCTGACCTTCACCGCCTTCGCGGGCGCCGGGCGGATGTTGTAGAAGTGGAAGGTACCGAGCAGCTCGTTGTCGGCGACGTACTCGGACTCGCCCTGGTACACGCGGAGCATGATCGAGCGCTGGTCGTCGCGGCTCGTCGTCAGCGTGCGCTGCTTGTAGTCCGGGAGCGGCTGGTTCTTCTTGAACAGCACGTGCATCTTGCCGCCCTTGCCGGCGATGCCGATGGGCTGCGGAAGCACGTCGAGCAGCGTCACACCGTGACCACCCGCCTTCGCGGACAGGCTGTGCGCCATGATCGCGGCGCCGATGGCGACCGCTTCGTCCGGGTGCACCTTCTGGGAGGGGGCGCGGCCGATGAACTGCTCGAGCTTGCGGCGGACGAGCGGCATGCGGCTCTGGCCACCGACGAGCAGTATCTCGTCGATGCCCTCGCGCGTGGTGCCCGCCTCCTTGAGGATGCGCTCACAGGTCTCGATCGAGCGATCGACGAGCTCGACGGTCAGCTTCTCGAGCAGGTCGCGCGAGATGTCGAGCACGAGATCGAGCTCGGCGCCGTCTTCGTCTTCGGCGATGCGCTCGACGTTGATGCGGTAGGTGTCGACGCTCGACAGCGCGATCTTCGCGTTCTCGGACGCGTCACGAATGCGCGTGACCGCAGTGCGGTCGTAGGACAGGTCGATGCCGGTGTCCTGCAGGAACTGATGCATCACGTACTGCATCAGGCGATCGTCGAAGTCGACACCACCGAGGAACGTGTCGCCGCCGGTGGCGATGACCTCGAAGATCTTGTCCTTGATGTCGATGATCGAGATGTCGAAGGTGCCGCCGCCGAGGTCGTAGATGGCGACGCGCTGGCTCAGCGTCCGGCCGAGACCGTAGGCAAGCGCCGCTGCGGTGGGCTCGTTGAGCACACGCAGCACCTTGAGACCGGCCAGCTTGCCCGCCGAGCGCACGGCCTGGCGCTGACGATCGTTGAAGTAGGCCGGGACGGTGATGACCGCCTGGTCCACTTCGTCGTCGAGGGCGTCCTCGGCGGACTCCTTGATTCGCCGCAGAATCGCGGCCGAGATCTGCTCGAGCGTGAAGACCTGGTCCTTCACCTTGATGAGCACTTCGGAGGACTCGCCCTCGACCAGCTCGTAGGTGAAGACCTGCTTCATCTTCTCGGTGGCCTGGCCGCCGAAGCTGCGCCCGATCAGTCGCTTGGAGGCGACGACGGTGTTCGCGGCGTTCGCCGCAGCTTGATCCTTGGCCTCGTTGCCGACGAGCCGGTTGCCCTGCTTGTCGATCGCGAACACGGACGGGATGGTCTTCTGACCGTCCCGATAGGTGATCACGTGCGGCTTGCCTGCCTCGATGGTCGCGGCACACGAGTTCGTGGTGCCGAGATCGATTCCAATCGCCCTACCCATGGGGGTTCGCATCTCCGGGATGGTCGGCCTGCTCCCGGGGCAAGCCGCGCCATGGGATAGCACGCGGACGCGCGCCGGGTCAACGCGGGGCTGCCTCAAACGCAGTCGACGGCGGGCCGCAGCCACGCGTAGTCGCGTGCTTCTGTGGGAGGAACCGCACCGCGCAGCGTGGTACTGCTCGAATAGGAGGTGGCATGAGCGAGCGCCGTGGCGCGGGCCTGGCCCAGCGAATGAAAGCAAAGCTGCAAGCCGAAGAGGAGGCGAAGGCGCGGGCCATCGCGGAGCGCGAGCGGCGCCTGGCCGCGGCGCGTGCGGCGCGAGACGAGTTGTTCCTCGATCTCGAGGCCTTCGCGGACGTCCTCGAGCCCATCGCGCATGCGCGGCAGGGCGAGACCCTCGTGCTCCGGCGCGGGGACCGCTTCCTGCAGCTGGAGCCGATGGGCGAGGGAGAGCGCGTGCGCGTGACCTTCACGGGCTCCGAGGGCGAGGACCATCGCCTGTACCGCGAGGCGGCGCTCGGCGACCGATGGGTGTGGTCGTTCACCCGGCGGCGCCGCGGTGAGGAGCGCATGCCCCTGTTCGACGACGGCCTCGAGGAGCTGCTCGTGCTCGCCCTCGAGCTGCCCCGCGTGACGGGAGCCGAGCCCGAGCCCGAGCCCACGCCGACACGCGCGGTACCCGACCCCTTCGCGTCGTTCGCGGCGAAGAAGGATCCGGAGCCGCCCGCGCCACCGGCGCCGACGAGCCCCAACAAGCGCAACCTGTAGGCAAGGCCTCGACGCAGGCGTTGCGCGGGTCTCGGCGTCCGCCCAGCTCGGACGGTAGCTGTTTGGGTCCAAGCGGTTAACGGAGCCCAGGCGCGCCCGCGCCGCAGAGGGCCCCGTGGCACACCGCGACTACTACAACGTGCTCGGCGTCGGACGACGCGCCACGCAAGACGAGATCAAGCGCGCGTACCGCGGGCTCGCGATGCGCTACCACCCGGACCGCAACCCGAATCCGGACGCGGAGCAGCGGTTCAAGGACATCGCCGAGGCCTACGGCGTGCTCTCCGACCCGGAACAGCGCGCCCGCTACGACCGCCTGGGCCCCCTGTTCACACCCGATGGCCGACCGCCGCGTCCCGAAGAAGTGAACGAGGTGCTCGGCAGCCTGTTCGGCGGCCTGTTCCGCCGACGCAGCGACGCCCGCGGCGAAGACCTGCGCTACACGATCTCGCTCACACTCGAAGAGGTCGCCGGCGGGCTCGACAAGCACATCGTCGTGCCCCGCCGCATCCACTGCAACACCTGCGGTGGCGACGGCGCCCACCCCGACGGCGGCAAGGTCACCTGCAACGTGTGCAGCGGCTCGGGTCGCGCGACGGGCAGCCGCCTGTTCCGCACCAGCTGCTACCACTGCGACGGTGCCGGCTTCACCGTCGAGAAGGCCTGCGAGCGGTGCAGTGGCGAGGGTCGCGTGGCCATCGAGGACACGCTCGTCGTCAAGGTCCCCCGCGGCGTCGCCACGGGCCAGAAGCTCAAGCTCGCCGGCAAGGGAGACGCCTCGCCCGGAAGCGGAGAGGCCGGTGATCTGTTCGTGATCGTGAACGTCGCGGAGCACGCCCTGTTCCGCCGTCGCGGAGACGACCTGCTCGTAGAACTTCCCCTCACCTTCGCCGAAGTCGCCGTGGGCGCCGACGTCGGGGTGCCGACGCTCGAAGGCTCGACGACGATCCGCATCCCGCCGGGCACCCAGCCGGGCAAGATCTTCCGCCTCGCTGGCCGCGGCATGCCCCGCGTGGGCCGCTCTGGCCGCGGTGACCTGCACCTCCAGGTGCAGCTCGAGGTCCCGGCAGAGCTGTCGGCCTCGGAGCGCAAAGCGCTGGCCAGCTGGGCCGGCAGTCTCGGTGAACGCCATCCCCTGCGCGCGGCCTTCGAAGCGGCCGTGGCCGCCCGCAATCCCCAGGAGGTCTCTTGACCCGCTCGCTTCTCGCCCTCGCCCTGTTCGGGCTGCTGTCGACGCCCGCTCTCGCCGGCAAGCGCCTGCCGAAGCCGGATGTCGTCGAGGACGCGGCCGCGTTTGCGACCACCGATCGGGAGAAGGCCGCCCGCCTGCTCGAGGACGCGGCCACCAACGGCGAGGTCAGCGCCAACGAGCGCCCGGCGGTTCTCCTGCACGCCGGTGAGCAGCGCCGCCTGCTGGGCGACACCGATGCCTCCCACAAGCACTTCCGGGCCGCCGAGGGCGAAGGCTCCGGCGCGGTGCGCAACGCCGCGCGTCTCGGCCTGGCGCTGCTCGACGCGGTCGACGGGCTCGACTCCCGCGTGGCCGGCCTGCTCACCGAGGCCTCCGACAAGGAGGTCCTCCCGAGCCAGAACGCGGACCGCTACCTGCTGCTCGCGACCTTCGCCGCGAGCCAGAACGACGCGCGCAAGCAGCGTGAGTACTCGCGCAAG
Source organism: Deltaproteobacteria bacterium (assembly GCA_006226595.1). GTDB lineage: Bacteria > Myxococcota_A > UBA796 > UBA796 > M1803. The sequence goes on along the minus strand of SBGP01000029.1, from coordinate 110,703 downwards.
GCGCTGATCTGGTCCCGCGAGGACGACGACGTCTCGAAGCGCGTGCAGGATGCGCTCGCCCAGCTCGACGCCGAGCAGCACCAGGACACCGAGACGCCCGTCGATGGCGAGACCCCGGCCGACGCCGAGGGGCAGACCACCCTCGACCGCGCCGAGGCCGCGTGGATCGCCGGAGACGAGGCCAAGGCCCGCCGCCTCGGCGAGCAGGCCGCGAGCTCGACCGACGCCGCCGAAGCCCAGGCCGCCAAGTACTTCCTCCGCGCCGTGGACGCGGGTGCGGTGCGTGGTGACACCATCGGCGTGCTGCTCCCGCTCTCGGGCAAGTACGAGGTCGCCGGCAAGCAGGTCAAGGAGGCCTTCGAGCTCGGATACGGCAGCCAGCGCCGCAAGCTCGTCTTCGTCGACAGCGGCGCCACCGCCGAGTCCGCAGTGCAGGCGCTGGAGAAGCTGGTGTTCGACGATCGCGTCGTCGCCGTGGTCGGTCCGCTGCTTACCGACACCTCCGAGCCCGTGCGCCAGGCCGCCGAGGCGATGCGGGTGCCGCTCGTCTCCCTGTCCCAGGCCCTCGAGGTCGCGGAGGGCGGCAAGTACCTGGTCCAGGGCCAGGTCACTCCGCAGGCGCAGGTCCGCGCCCTGCTCGACCACGTCGTCGGCGTACAGGAGCTGAAGAGCTTCGCGATCTTCGCACCCGACAACAACTACGGACGCGCGGCCTCCGAAGCGTTCAAGGCCGAAGCCGAGGCCCGCGGCGGCAAGGTCACGATCGTCGAGTACTACGACCCGGCGGCCACAGACCTCATCCCCTTCGCTTCCAAGCTCGGCCGCAAGGACTACGAGGCCCGCGCTCGCGAGTTCCGCGAGCTCAAGGAAGCCACCGAGGAGAAGGGCGGCAACCCCGACCGCGTCGTACTGCCCCCCGAGCTCGACTTCGAGGCCCTGTTCCTGCCCGACAACCACAAGCGCGTGCCCATCGCGTGCGCCGCCCTCGCCTACGAGGAGTTCCCGATCGGTGAGTTCCAGGTCGAGAAGGACGGCCCGACGATTCCGCTGCTCGGCCTCTCCGGCTGGAACCATCCCGACCTCGTCACCCGCGGCGGTCTGTACACCCGCGGCAGCTTCTTCGTGGATGCGTTCTGGAACGCCGAGCCCGACGCCGACCCGTTCGTGCAGGAGTACCGCGCCGAGACGGGCCGCTCGCCCTCTGCACTCGAGGCCAGCGCCTATGACGTGGGCCAGCTCGTCGCCGGAGCCGCGAAGGCGACCGCCGACAACCGCCCGGCCTTCCTGTCGGCTCTGCACGAAGCCCAGGTCGACGGCGGCGTGAGCGGGCTCTCCGGCGTGGACGACAGCGGTGCGGCCGAGCGCAGCTTCCACATCCTGACCATGAACAAGGACGCCATCGTCGAGGTACCCGAGCCCAAGACCGAGGGCGGCGAGTAGCGCGGCGTTTCGTCGACAAGCTGTCAACTCGGCGCTTGTCCCCTCACCGCGCTACAATGCGCCGGGGAGCAACGGAGCTGGAACCTCCACAGGCCGGCGCCGCGCATCGACGCGGCATCCGCACAGAACAGGACGTCATCGACGCGCTCGTGCGCGTCGCACCACGTAGCCGTCCGCTCGCTGTCGCCAACGGCGACGACTGCGTCGTATTGCCCGATGGCACGGCGATCACCGTCGATCTGTTGTGTGAAGGTGTGCACTTCGACGACCGCCTCGCTCCGGCGGATGTCGGCTACAAGGCCGTCGCCGTGTCGGTCAGCGACCTGGCGTCGATGGGTGCGGAGCCACAGCACATGGTGCTCGCGCTCTCGCACCCCGCGCCCGACGACGCCTGGCTCGAGGACTTCGCCGGCGGTGTGGCCGAGGCCTCGGCGCGCTGGGGCATCGACCTCGTCGGCGGCGACACCACCCGCGGGCCCAGCATCGCCGTGTCGGTGACCGCTTTCGGCAAGTTGGTCGGCGAACCCCTCACCCGCGCGGGCGCCGTCGCGGGCGATCAGGTCTTCGTGGCCGGAGCCCTGGGTCTGGCCGGGGCTGGCTACCGCCTCGACGACCCGCCCGAGGCCGCCCTGCGCGCACTGCGAAGACCCGACCCGGTCGTGGGTTTCGCCCTCGACCTCGCCCGTCGGGGACTCGCGAGCGCCGCGATGGACGTGAGCGACGGTCTCACCCGCGATCTGCCGCGCCTCGCGCGCGCCTCGGACGTCGCCATCGCCATCGACCCCGGCCGCATCCCCGTCCCCGAGGCCCTGCGCGACCACCCCGCCTGGCGCTCCCTCGCGCTCGGCGCGGGCGACGACTACGCGCTGCTGTTCACCTCGTCGGCTGCGAACGAGGTCTCCGCACTCGCCGCTGAGCACGGAGTGACCGTGACCGCCATCGGTGAGGTGCGGGCCGGAAGCGGTGCGCGCTGCACCGACGGACCGTGGCCCACGGGTGCGTGGTCGCACTTCGGGGAGGACGCGTGAGCCTTCCCCTGCTCGCCGCCAACGTCGGCGGTGCCTCGTTCGACTCCCTCGGCAGCGCCGCGGCCGTGTTCGTGGTGCTCTTCGCCCTGTCCTTCTTCTTCTCGGGCACCGAGACCGCGCTGTTCCGCATGCAGAAGGTCGACCGGCAGAAGCTGGCCACCGAGGACTCGGCCACCGCACGGCGCATCACCGCCCTGCTCGACCGCAGCCAGCCGCTGATCACCACGGTACTCATCGGCAACGAGACGACGAACATCGCCATCGCCGCGACTGGCGCGGCGCTCGTGACCATGCTCGCCCCGGACAAGCCGTGGCTGAACATCGTGCTGCTCACGCCGGCGCTGGTCATGTTCTCGGAGATCACGCCGAAGGTGATCGCGTTCCGATTCAACGTGATGTGGTCGCGGGCCGCCGTGTGGCCGCTGTCCCTGTTCTACGTGCTCGTGAGCCCGATTCGCGTGGTCGTCGCGGGCGTCGTCGGCGGCCTCGCCCGGGTGCTGTTCCAGGTCCGCGGCGGCAGCCTCACCGGCGGCCTCGAGGAGACCGAGCTCGTCGACCTCGCGAGCCAGGGCGAAGAGGCCGGCAACCTCGTGCAGACCGAGCGCGAGCTGCTCGAGGCCGTGTTCGAGCTCGACGACCTCTCGGTCTCGCGCCTGATGACGCCACGTCCCGACGTGTTCGCCCTCGAGCTCGAGACGCCCTGGGAAGACCTGATCGCGGCCGTCCGCGAGGCCGGCTACTCGCGCATCCCCATCTACTCGGGCAGTGAGGACCAGATCGAGGGCGTGCTGCTCGTGAAGGATCTGCTGCGCCACCGCGAGGTCCCCCCCGGCCCGCTGCAGCTGCGCTCCCTGCTCATGCCGGCCGTGTACGTTCCCGCGAGCAAGTCCGCGGACCAGATGCTCGCCGAGTTCCTCGAGCGCAAGACCCACATCGCGTTCGTGGTCGACGAGCACGGCACCTTCACCGGCATCATCACCCTCGACGACCTGCTCTCCGAGCTCGTCGGCGAGCTGCTCGACGACGGCGACGTGGACACCGAGGACGTCGACTCCGTGCATCCCGGGCGCCTCGCCGTCCGCGCGAACATGGACATCGAAGACTTCGAGGAAGAGACCGGCATCGTGCTGCCCGAGGGTGAGTACCACACCGTCGGCGGTTTCGTGTTCCACGAGCTCGGGCGACTGCCGCAGGAAGGCGACACGGTCGAGGTCCACGGGCACCGCTTCCAGGTCGGCGAGATGGACGGCCGGCGCATTGCCGAGGTCTACATCGACCTCGAAATGGAGGCCTCGTGATCAGCCTCCCCGTCGGCATCGCCATCGTGCTGGCCTGTCTCGGCCTGCAGGCGTTCTTCTCGGGCAGCGAGATGGCGCTGGTCAGCGCCGACAGCCTCAAGCTCTCGGCTCGCGCCAAGGAGGGCAACCGCGGCGCCGAGCTTGCGCTGTCGATGCTCGAGGCCGAGACGCGCTTGCTCGGAACCTGCCTGATCGGGACCAACCTGTCGCTGATCACCGGCACCACGGTCGCCTCGCTGGTCATCCTCGCCCGGCCGGGTGCGCAGCCATGGCTGCCCACCGCGATCATGGTGCCGATGCTGCTCGTGTTCGGCGAGGCGCTGCCGAAGACGGTCGGCAACTACCACGGCACGACCCTGGCGCCGTACCTCGCGCGCCCGCTGCGCATCGCCCAGCTCCTGTTCACGCCGCTGCTCGCCCTGGTCACGGCGTGGGACCGCCTGCTCTCGAGTGTCACCGGGGTCGTCGACAGTGCGGGCGTCACCCGCCAGGAGATCCTGCTCCTCCTCGACGAGAAGTCCGACGGACCCATCGCCGAAGGAGATGTGCGGCTGATCAAGCGCATCTTCCAGATCACCGAGACCCCCGTCGAAGACGTGATGACGCCGCTCGTGCAGGTGCACGCACTCGCCGAGGATGCGGACGTCGCGGAGGCCGTCCAGGCCTTCATCCGCACCGGGCACAGCCGCCTGCCGATCTACCGCGACCGCGTCGACAACCTCATTGGCGTGCTGCACCACCAGGACGTGCTCTTCGGCGATGCCGACGCGTCGATCACGGACCTCGTGCGCGAGGCGAGCTACGTGCCCGAGTCCAAGCGCGTGGACGAGCTCATCCGCGAGATGCGCGAGATCCGCGTGCACTTCATGGTCGTCGTCGACGAGTACGGCGGCGGCGTCGGTGTGATCACCCTCGAGGACCTGCTCGAGGAGGTGGTCGGCGAGATCCACGACGAGCGCGACCGCGACGAGCTGCGCATTCGCCAGCTCTCGGCGAACTCCTGGCGCATGCAGGCCCAGGTCGAGATCGAGCAGCTCGCCGACCGCATCGGCCGCGAGGTGCCCGAGGGCGACGACTACGAGACCGTCGCCGGTCTGCTGCTCTCCCACCTCGGCCGCATCCCCGAGATCGGCGAGGTCGTCGACATCGAGGGTCTGCGCTTCCGGATCGAGGAAGCCGACGCGCGCGCCATCCGTCGGGTGCATCTGATCGTCCTCGAAGAGTCCTGATGCCGCGCCCGCCCGCCGAGACCCTCGCCGACTGGCTGGCCGCCGACGACGACGCGACCGAGGAGCTGCCACCCATCCCGCCGATGCCGCGCCTCACCCTCGAGGACGGCGGAGACCTGGTGCTCGGCGAAAAGCTCGGCGAAGGCGGCATGGCGGAGGTGCTGCTCGCCGAGCAGCGCATCCTCGGGCGCCAGGTCGCGGTGAAGCGCGCCAAGCAGCCCGAGGACCCGCGAAAGGTGCGCGCGATCCTCCAGGAAGCGCACATCGCCGCGCAGCTGGACCATCCCCACATCGTGCCCATCCACCTGCTCGGCGAGACGCCCGAAGGCGAGCCCCTGGTCGTGATGCGCGCCGTAGAGGGCGTGAGCTGGGAAGCCGAGCTCGCACGCGACCGATCTCCGTCCGCCGAGCGACTGGCCCGTCACCTGCGGGTGTTCGCCGCGGTGTGCGACGTCGTGCACATGGCGCACGAGCGTGGCTTCGTGCACCGCGACGTGAAGCCCGGCAACGTGCAGCTCGGGCGCCACGGCGAGGTGTACCTGCTCGACTGGGGACTCGCGGCGAGCGTCGAGACCCCGGAGCTGCGTCCGGGAGGCACTCCGGCGTACATGGCTCCGGAGATGGCGCGCCCAGGACCGCCCGACCCGAGAGCCGACGTGTTCCTGCTCGGCGCCACGCTGCACGAGGTGGTCACCGGGTCGTGCGTTCGCTCGCGCGCCCAGACGGACGACCTCATCGCCGGCGGTCTCGGCAGCTACACCCTGCAGCCCCTACCCCGAGGGCTCGACGCCATCGTCGCAAAGGCCTGTGCCGAGACGCCGGACGAGCGCTACGCCAGCGCCGCCGAGCTGCGGGACGCCGTGCTCTCGTGGCAGGTGCACCGTGCGGAGCAGGACCTGCTCGCCGCCGTCTCCGAGCACGAAGCAGACTTCGAGGCCGCGGTGACCGCCTCGCTCGCCGACCCGGACGACAGCACCGCCGCGATGGCGGCCCGCCAGCGCTTTGCCGCGGCGCGCTTCGGCTACGAGCACATCCTGGCCCAACATCCCGGCGCGACCGAGGCGCGGGTCTCCCTCGGGCACGCCATCGAGCGCATGGCCGCCGTCGAGCTCGCCCAGGGCCAGGGCGCCGCAGCCCGGACCCTGCTCGATGCGCACCCCGAGCCGGATGATGCCTTCACCCGCGAGATCGAAGCCGCGGTCGAAGCACTCGAGGCCAAGGCCCGAGAGCAGGCGCGCCTGGCCAACCTCGCCCTGGCCTACGACGCCGACGAGGTCGCCCAGGACTGGCTCATCCTCGTCATCGCGCTCTCCGTCTCGCTGCTCGTCGGCGTTCTCGGCACGCGCCTCTTCTTCGGCGAGGGCATGACACCGCAGCGCGCGGTCGCCGTGCTCACCCCCATCGTCTTCGGCGTGGGCGGCGCGCTCTACTGGCGGCGCGGCCTGCTCGCTCACCCCCTCGGCCAGCGCCTGTTCATGGGCTTCGTCGGGGCCTTCGCGTGCATCGCGCTCAACCGCGCGGTGGCCATCCTCGCGGGCGAGGACCTCGTCGCCATCCTCTCGGTGGACAGCGTGATCATCGCGGCGTGGTTGTTCGGGGCGTCGGTGTACCACCGCCAGCACCTGCCGGTCGGCATCGTCACCGCCGTGTGCGGCGGCGCGCTCCGCCTGATCCCACCATCCGAGACCCGCGTGCTGCTGTTCAACGTGCTGCACATCTCGGTGTTCGCCTGGGTGGCGCTGTTGTGGTGGCGTCGCCTCAGAGGGGACGCAGGCTCTCGATGAGCGTGCGCACCACGGCGTCACTCACGGGGAAGCCCTCGGTGGTGAGCGCCAGCCGCTCGGGCCCCGCGTCGAGCAGTCCCGCGGAGCACAGGCGGTTCACGATGTCCGGGTTCGGCCACAGGCCCACCGCGTGCAGTCGCGCGAGCTCGACCCCCTGAACGCCCCGCATGCCCGAGATCAGCAGGTCCGCCGCGTAGCGCCATGGCTCGAAGCCCTCCTCCTCGAGGGTCGGGTCTTCGGTGGACAGCCAGGCATGCACGTCGGCGAGGTTCATCCACCGCTCGCGCCGCGGACCGTAGCCGTGCGCGGACGGGCCGGCGCCGAGGTAGGGCACGTCCTGCCAGTACAGGGCGTTGTGCCGGCTCTCGTGTCCTGGACGCGCGAAGTTGCTCACCTCGTAGCGCGGGATGCCCGCGGCCTCGAGTCGCGCGAGCAGGCGGTCGTGGAGGGCTCGCCACCGATCCGGATCCACCTCCTGCAGGCGTCCCTGGTCGCGGAGCTTCTCGAAGCCGGTGTCGGGCTCGATGGTCAGGCCGTACACGGAGACGTGCGGCGGCTCGAAGGCGAGCAGTGCGTCGAGGTCTTCGTCGAGCTCGTCGACCGTCTGCCCGGGGGTCGCGAAGATCAGGTCCGCGGACCAGCTGCGCAGGGGGGCCTGTCGGAGCAGGTCCAGCGCTCCCCTGGCCTGCCGCAGGCTCGCGGCGCGCCCCAGTCGCTTGGCGCGCGCGGGGTTCAGCGTCTGCACCCCGAGGCTGATGCGGTTGACCCCGGCGTCGCACACGGCCTCGAGCCACTGCGGGTGCACGTCCTCGGGGTTGGCCTCCAGCGTGACCTCGGCCCCCTCCGCGAAGTCCAGCGCGGCGAGCACCTCGCGAAGCACGGCCACCGGCATGCGACTGGGGGTGCCACCGCCGAAGTACACGGTGCGCGCGGGTCCCTCGAACCCGTGACGACGAGCACGCCAGCGCACCTCGTCCACGAGCCGAGCCCCGAAGGTCTCCCATGGCGCCCGCGTCCGCTCGACCTCGACGTAGAAGCCGCAGTAGGGACAGTGCACCTGGCACCAGGGCACGTGGAGGTACAGACCCCAGCTCATGGCGCGGGAGGCCGGCTCGGCGGCAGCCGGTCGGGCGCGTCCTCGGCGACCGGGCGCGCGCGCTCGACCTGACGACCGACCAGCCGCGTGATGTCGGACAGGCCGCGCTCGGCGGCCATGCGCTTGGCGAAGCCCGGCACCCACCAGGCGGCGCGGGACTCGAACACGTACACGAGTAGCGTCTGATCCGGGTTGTCTGGCCAGGCCACGGTCTGCCAGAAGCCGCGCGCCGAGCGGAGCACGTTGCCGCTGCCCTCGACCATCTCGAAGCGCGCCAACCCGGCGTCCCGCTCGTACTCCGTGCTCACGGCGTAGCGGGTCACGAAGCCCTTGGTGGTCAGCTCCATGGCGCAGGTCCAGGTCGCGCCCGCATCGGTGGTCTCGTGCTCGCTGCGGGTCGAGCCGGTCACGTACGGGAGGTAGGTCACGTACGCGTCGCAATCTTCGATGTGGGGCCATATCTCGTCGGGGGTGCCGTCGATCACGGTCATCGACAGACCCGCCTCGTACGAGCCGCTGGCGTCGTCCGCGTCGAGGCCGAGGCCCGCGCGGTCGTAGCGGAACAAGCCCCCTTCCTTCGCGAGCTCGGCCTGCTGCGCCTCGTCCAGCCCCAGGCGGGCGTAGAGCTCGTCGAGCTCACCGCCGAGGGCCGTGGCCAGCAGCAGGGAAATCACGCGCGCTTCTCGGGTCGCGGTTCGACGAGGACCTCCACCAGTCCCCCGGACAGTAGCTCGCGAAGCGCCTTCGCCACATCTTCGGGGGTCAGCGCATCGAGCTCGGCCTGGAGGCTCTCGAGCGTCCACTCGCAGCCATACGCCGCGTTGAGCGCGACATTCGCCGCGCGACCGGTGCTGCGCTGGAGCGCCATCGCCGCGTGACCCATGGTCATCCGCCGGTAGCGGTCGACCTCCTCGGCCGAGGGTCCGCGCTCGGCAAACGCCGCCACAGCGCCGTGCAGGGCGCGATGCGCTTCGTCGACCCGAGCGGGGTCGGTGGACAGGCCGACCTCGAAGGTGCCGCCGTCCACGCCGGGAACCGAGGCCGCCCACACCTGGTAGGCGAGCGAGCGGCGCTCGCGAAGGTCCATGAACAGAGGGCCGCTCTGGGCACCGAGGATGGCCGCCGCGAGCTCGAGCGCGCGCCGATCCGGCGACGTGAAGCTGCCTGCACGGGCGTTGAGCGTGACCTGACCCTGCTCCTGCCCCGCCTTGACGCGGATCACGCCCGGCCGCAGCGGCGCGGGAGGCTCGCGCGTCGCGAGCGCGCTCGGGCCCTCCTGGAGCTCCTCGACCCAGGGCGAGAGCACGTCCTCGGCCAGCGCCGGGTCGACGCCACCGACCACCGCGATCACGAGCGCTTCCTGGGTAAACAGCCCGCGGTGCCAGCCGCGCAGTGCGCGAGGCCCGTGCCGGGACACGGTCGCCGCGGTGCCGAGAATCGGCAGGCGCCACGGATGACCAGGCCACAGCCGCGGTCCCTGGGCACGCCACGCCATGGCCGAGGGATGGTCCGCCTCGGTCCGCAGGTCTTCGCGCAGCTCCTCCTCGACACGCTCCCACTCGTCGGCCTCGAACATCGGGTCGGCAGTGAGCGAGCCGACGAGATCGAGGACCTCGGCAGCCGCCGACGCGGGAAAGCTCGCGCGGTAGCCGAGGCTGTTGCGTCCGCTCATCGCGTCGATGGTCGCGGCGAGGTCGTCGATGGTCTCCGAGAGCTCGCTCGTGCCGAGATCGCCGGTGCCGGCTGTGCCCATGCGGGCCCACGCCGCGGAGCGCCCCGCGATGCGCGGGTTCTCGGCCAGCGACCCACCGAGCACGGCCGTGCGGACGGCAGCGACGGGGCTGTCCTCGGGAAGCAGCCACAGCCGCGCCCCACCGGGGAGCGTGCGCAGCTCGGGCTCCGTGGACCGCCGGGCGATCGGTGACGAGCGCTCGAGCATCGACAGGATCTGCTTCTCGTCGGCGTCCTCGGCGAGCGCGACCACGGCGCTGCGCGCGGGAACGAGCCAGCGGCGGGCCGCGTCGAGCACCTGCTCGCTGGTCACCGCGGCGATCGCCGCGCGGTACTCGGCCTTGGCCGCCACGCTGCCCATGCGCGCCGTGTACCAGGCGGCGTCGTTGGCGCGCCCGTCCACGGTCTCCGCAGAGAACAGGTCGTCGGCGAGGATGGCCTCGCGTGCGCGAGCGACGGCGCGCGCGGGCAGGCGACCACGGCGCACGCCCTCCAGCTCCTCGAACAGGCAGGTCAGCGCCGCATGGGTCTTGCCGGGCATGGGCATGAGCGTCAGCGACAGCTGGCCACCCGCCCGTCGGAACGAGAGCTGCGACCAGAGCTCGAGGACCAGCCCCTCCTCGTGTTTCAGGCGCTCCGAGAGCGGGGCGCTGCGCGCGTCGACGAGCGCGTGCACGAGCACGTCGAGGGCAGCGACGTCGGCGTGGCCGAGGGCGGGCATCACCCAGTTCACGTCGACCACGGCGGTGTCGAAGGGACGCTGAACCCGCTTGACCCGCGGCCCGGCGAGCTCGACGGTCGGGGGCACCTCGATGGGTGCCGCCTGGCCCTGCCAGTCCCCGAGAAGCGCCTCGGCGACCTCGAGGACCTCGTCCACGTCCACGTCGCCAGCCACCGAGAGAATGGTCGCGTCCGGACGGTACGCGCGCTCGACGAAGGCGACCAGATCCTCGCGGCCGAGGTTGGTCACCGAGTCCACGCTGCCGAGGATGGGGCGACCGTAGGGGTGCTCACCGAAGAGCAGCGCCGAGCTCGCGTCGGCGACGACGCTGATCGGCTCGTTGTCGTAGCCGCGAAGCTCCTCGAGGACGACGGGCTTCTCGCGAGCAAACTCGTCCGGGTCGATGGACGCGTTTCGCGCCATGTCCACGGTGATGGCGAGCGCCTCCTTCCACGCCGACGAGGCGACGGTCGCGTGGAGCACGGTCTCGTCGAAGGAGGTGTACGCGTTCAGGTCACCGCCGAGCCCCTCGATGCGGGCCGCGGCCTCGCCGAGCCCGAGCTTCTCGGTGCCCTTGAACAGCATGTGCTCGAGCAGGTGCGCGAGGCCGAACTCGCCGGTGCGCTCGGCCGAGGCCCCGGCGTCGAACCAGAGGTAGAGCGCCGCGAGCGGCGCCTGGGGGGTCGGGTCGACGACGACGCGGACGCCGTTGGACAGGCGATGCTCTCGGATCACGAAGCCTTCAGGAGGAGGTCGAACAGACGGAGGATGCGGCCGTTGGCAATGCCGAGCGCCGCGAACATGAGCATGATCTGGACGCCGGCCACCGCCGCGCCCAGGAACTCGCGCGAGTCGGCGCGACCGAGCACACCAATCTGCCCGCCGAACCCGGCCAGCAGCGGCATCGGAATCACGCAGACCGCGACGCGCAGCGCGTAGCCGGCGTACTCGATGCCGGCCGCCATCAGCTGGGCCTTCATCTCGGGGCTCGCGTACGCGACCGCCTGGAAGGCCTGGTTGATGCCGACATAGCGGAAGAACTCGCCGAGGAGCAGCAGTCCCACAACGTTCGCGGTGAGCACGGCCATGCGGGCGCCGGCGATGCGGCCCTGGTGCTCGCGCTCGTCGCTCTCGCGCAGCGACGAGAGCACGATGAACAGCGTGCCGAGCATCGCGACCGGAGGCAGCAGGTACGCGGAGACACCGGCCTCCCGGAAACCGTCGAGCCCGAGGAGCACGAAGAACGCGATCAGCGAGGTGACGAAGCCGGCCATCGCGCCGAGGAAGGCGCCGGCGGAGGAGCGGCTGCTGAACGAGCTTCCCGGGCCGGTGGCGATGGCGGTGGGAAGCCAGGCCGCGCCCGCGAACACGAGCAGGGCGAGCCCGGTCATCGCGGTGGCGCTGGTCATCGCGCTCAGCGACTCGGCAATGCCGCGGGCGACCAGGGTCTGGCGCAGATCTGGCGGCGCCGAGCCGAGCGCACCGAGCGCACCGCTCGTGCCGAACACCGCGCCGAGCATGCCGACGAGCATGCACAGGGTCGCCGGGAGCCACCCGAGCGATGCGGGCACGCGCCACTTCATGAAGCCGATGGCGAGGGGGGTGAACAGGGCGAACGGCAGGGACAGGACGCCGAGGAGAAGGGCGACCAGACCAGCCGGTCCAGAGTCGAAGTCGAGGGGGGACATGGCAGCAGCTCCGCCGCGCTGGCTAACCGCTGATCCTCCGCGCGCCACCCTCCAAACCGCCGACAGCACAACGACTTCCCGCGAGATCTCGCCCCCGCGCTCCGGTGCGCGCCCCGCTTCGCGCGCGGTTGGCCTCGCGCCGAGCGACGATGCGTAGACCGTTTCTCGGATCCAGAGATCCCCGTGATGGGCGGCTCGGGATCCCGTCGCGAACCACGCTTGCGCGCTCAATGCCGGAAACTCCGCCCGCCCGCCGATGATCCGCGTTACCCTGGGCCATCCCGCTCTCGCGCGAGCGGGCCCTCCGCCGAGCCTTCCCACTGGCACGGCACCTGCAGTCCCACCCATCCGAGCCCTGTCCCCCGCAGAGCGCCTCAGTCGCTGCCGTCCCCCCGTGCAGCTCGCCTGAACTCCTCCCCCACCCCCTCCCCGGAAAGAGCGTCATGGAGAAGATCGTCATCGAGGGCGGCCACCGCCTCAACGGCAGCGTCCGCATCTCGGGTGCCAAGAACGCCGCCCTGCCCATCCTCATCGCCACGCTCGTCGCGCCGGGTGAGCACCGCATCACCAATGTGCCCGAGCTCGCCGACATCTCCTCGACGCTGTCGCTGCTCGGCCGCATCGGCTGCCCGAGCCTGGTCAGCGGCCCGACGGTGCGCATCGACACCTCGCGCATCGCGTTCTCCGAGGCGCCCTACGACGTCGTGCGCAAGATGCGCGCGAGCGTGCTCGTGCTCGGTCCCCTCCTCGCCCGTCACGGCGAGTGCAAGGTGTCGCTCCCCGGTGGCTGCGCCATCGGCGTGCGTCCCATCGACCAGCACCTCAAGGGCCTCGAGGCCCTCGGCTGTGAGTTCACCCTCGAGGGTGGCTACGTCTACGGCCGCACCGACGGCCTCAAGGGCGCCGAGATCCAGCTCGACTTCCCGACGGTCACCGGCACCGAGAACATCCTGTCCGCCGCCGTCCTCGCCGAGGGCACGACGGTCATCCACAACGCCGCCCGGGAGCCCGAGGTCGTCGACCTGTGCAACTTCCTGAACTCGCTGGGCGCGAAGATCAGCGGCGCCGGCACCTCCAAGCTCGTCATCGAGGGCGTGTCCCGCCTGTCGCCAGCGACCCGTCCCTACCCCATCCTCCCCGACCGCATCGAGACCGGCACCTACCTGTGCGCGGCCGCGGCTTGTGGTGGCGACCTCACGGTGACCAACACCGATCCCGAGCTGATGAGCAGCGTGCTCCTCAAGCTCAAGGAGACCGGCTGCACCATCGAGACCGGCGTGGACTGGATCCGCATCTACCGCAACGGCGCCCGCCTCAAGGCCTTCAAGGTCCGGACCGAGCCGCACCCCGGCTTCCCGACCGACATGCAGGCGCAGCTGTCCACCCTGGCTTCGCTGGCCGAGGGCACCTCGAGCATCACCGAGACCATCTTCGAGAACCGGTTCATGCACATGGCCGAGCTCACCCGCATGGGCGCCGACGTGGAGATCTCGGGCAACACCGCGACCATCCGCGGCGTCGAGAGCCTCACGGGCGCCGCGGTGATGGCCTCGGACCTGCGCGCCTCCGCGGCCCTGGTCATTGCGGGCCTCGCCGGCGAGGGCCTCACCGAGGTGCTGCGCATCTACCACCTCGACCGTGGCTACGAGAAGCTCGTGAGCAAGCTGCACGGCGTGGGCGCGCACATCGCGCGGGTCAGCGACGACATCATCGATCGCGCCGAGCTTCAGGAGGCGGTGAACGCCTCGACCGCGCGGGCTCAGGCCTCCTAGGAACGCAGCGGATCGGGGGCTCTAGCGCTAGGGCCCCCGGTCGGGTAGACCGTCGCGGGGGCCACGATGCGCATTCCGCGCGAAATCATCGACCAGATCCGCGAGCGCGTGGACATCGTTCAGGTCGTCCAGCGCCACGTCTCCGTGCAGCGCCGGGGCAGCTCCTACGTCGGGCTCTGCCCGTTCCACGGCGAGAAGACGCCGAGCTTCCACGTGGTGCCGAGCAAGCACCTGTTCCACTGCTTCGGCTGCAACGCGACCGGGGACGTGTTCAAGTTCGTGATGGAGATGGAGGGCCTGTCCTTCGGGGCCGCCGTCCGCGAGCTCGCGCAGTCCGTGGGCATCGAGGTCCCCGAGCGCGAGATGACGCCCGAGGACCGCCGCGCGATGAAGGCGCGGGCCTCGCTGTACGACGTGCTCGAGGCCGCCGCGGGCTTCTACGAGTCCAACCTGTGGACCCGCCCCGAAGGCGCCAAGGCGCGTGTCTACCTCGAGGAGCGCGGGTTCACCGGTGAGGCCGCGCGTCATGCCCGGCTCGGCTACGCGCCAGACGCGTGGAGCGCGCTGCTCGACAACCTGCACCAGCAGGGCTTTACCCCGAAGCAGGCCTTCGACGCGGGTCTCGCGAAGGAACGCCGCCAGGGCGACGGCTACTACGACGGCTTCCGAGACCGGGTCGTGTTCCCGATCCGCGACAACCGCGGCCGCGTCATCGGCTTCGGTGGGCGCATCCTCGAAGGCGACGGGCCCAAGTACCTCAACAGCCCCGAGACGCGGCTGTACGAGAAGTCCAAGGTCCTCTACGGCATGTTCGAGGGCCGACGGGCGATCCAGAACAAGGACCGGGTGATCGTCGTCGAGGGCTACTTCGACGTGCTCGCTCTCCAGGCCGCTGGCTTCGAGGAGGCGGTGGCCACCTGCGGAACCGCGCTCACGCCCGAGCACCTCGAGCGCCTACGGCGCATGACGAGCAACGTGATCCTGCTCCAGGACAGCGACGAGGCGGGCTCGCGGGCCGCCGAGAAGGCCCTGCCCCTGTTCCTCGCTGCTGGCCTGTCTCCGTGGCGGCTGATGCTGCCCGATGCCAAGGACCCGGACGAGCTCATCCGCGAGCACGGGCCCGAGGCGATGGAGCAGGCCCTCACCCGCAAGGAGCCGCTGCTCGAGTGGGTCGTGCGCCGACGCCGAGACGCGGCCGGGCGCGACACCGTGAGCCTCGATCGCGTGGTCGAGGACCTGCTGCCGATCCTGGTGCAGCTGCGGTCCAGCGCGGTGTCGCGCGTCGCCGGGCTGCTCGGACTGCACGAGGCCTCCCTGCGCCGTCGCGTGGAGTCCGCCGCTCGCACCAACCCGGCCCCGCAACAAGAGGAGCCCAAGCCCCGGCCTCCCAGCGGGTGGACGCCTCGCCGCGAGATCGTGCACGTGCTGTGGCTGCTGGTGCACCGATACGGCGAGACCGCAGACATCCTCGCGCGCACCGATCCCGCGGTGCTCGGCGGCGAGCCCGACGAGGTGCGCACGACCATCGCCCGGCTGATGACCGGCGAGCCGGTCGCCGCGATCCTTCCCGATCTGCACGAGCCCAACCTGCAGCGCACGGTGAGCGCGGTGGTCGCCCGCGACGTGCTGTACACGGACGAAGAGGCCGCGCTCGGCATGTGCCAGGTCCTGCACAACCTGGATCTCGGACGCCGCGAGCAGCGGATGCTGTTTCTCGAGAGCGAGGTCGAGCGCACGGCGCGCGAGGGCGATGCCGCTGGCATGCGCACCGCACTCGAGGAGATGCAGACCCTCAAGAAGACCACACCTGCCCTGGAACGCGCATTGCTCGACCGTAATGTCGATGCGTGGCTCGCACTCCAGACCCCCGCCGATCCGGCGTAGTCAAGGGCCCATCGCGATTCGCACCTTCGCAAGTGCGACAAAACGGGACACTTCGACTTGCGAGCCGCGTGGGACCGGGGTTAACGCTCACAGGCGTGTCGGTTAAAGAGCCCAGGAGCGACAGGATTCTGCTGCATTCCCCTGTCATCCAAGACCCTGACCCACGCCGCATGGTCGCGGCGGGCAGTGGCCTGCGTCCGACCGCGCGCCTCCCAGTGATTCAAGGAGCCACGGGTCCATGACAGTCTCCAAAGAGCTCTCCGAAGTCCAGCAGCTCATCCACATGGGCAAGACCCGTGGGTACGTCACCTACGAGGAGATGAACAACGTCCTCCCGACGCATCTCGTCAACAGCGAGCAGCTGGATGACGTGATGATCATGTTCTCGAACATGGACATCGAGGTCGTCAACGAGGCGCGCAAGCGTGCGAACGCTGCGCGCCGTGGCCGCGACGAGAAGCAGTCGACCGATGCGACGCGTAGCAACGACCCCGTCCGCGTGTACCTGCGCAAGATGGGCTCCGTCTCGCTGCTCTCCCGCGAGGGCGAGATCGAGATCGCCAAGCGCATCGAAGAGGGCGAGCTCACCGTCCGTCGGATCGCGCTGACCTCGAGCGTGGGTGTCCAGTACATCCAGCAGCTCATCGAGGAAGACGAGGAGCGCATCCAGAAGGCCATCCGCTCCGGCAAGCGCCCGCGCCCGACCAAGACCAAGAAGGGCAAGTCGCTGACGGAGGCGCTCAAGATCGCCAAGCAGCTGAACAAGGCGTACCTCAACGCCGACGATTCGATGCAGAAGGCGAAGAGCAAGAAGAAGAAGGCCGAGCTCGAAGACGTCGCCATGGACGCCGAGGACGCCCTCTACGACCACATGGAGACCCTCGACCTCTCCAAGAAGCAGGTCGCGCAGATCTCCGAGAACATCCAGGAGGCCTGGACCGAGATCTCTCGCTGCGAGAAGGAGATCGAGCTCGTCGCCCGCGACGCGCGCCTGCCCGTGAAGGACCTGCGTCGGTCCATCCGCCAGGTCCGCCGCAACTTCAGCACCGCCGGCAAGGACGTCGTCCGCCGCACGGGCATCAGCGAGGATCGCTGGAAGGACTTCGACAGCCGCGTCCGCCGCGAGCTGCGCAAGATCCGCAAGGTCGAGTCGGTCACCGGCATGACCCGCGACACGCTGCACGACGCCGCCATCGAGCTCAAGCGCGGCGAGGCCCTCGCCGAGCAGGCGAAGTGCGAGCTGGTCGAGGCCAACCTGCGCCTCGTGGTCAGCATCGCCAAGAAGTACACGAACCGCGGCCTGCAGTTCCTGGACCTCATCCAGGAGGGCAACATCGGCCTCATGAAGGCCGTCGAGAAGTTCGAGTACCGCCGCGGCTACAAGTTCTCGACCTACGCGACGTGGTGGATTCGCCAGGCGATCACCCGCGCGATTGCGGACCAGGCGCGGACCATCCGCATCCCGGTCCACATGATCGAGACGATCAACAAGCTCATCCGTACCCAGCGTCACCTCCAGCAGGAGCTCTCCCGCGAGCCCCGCCCCGAGGAGATCGCCGAGAAGATGGAGCTGCCGGTCGACAAGGTCCACAAGATCCTGAAGATCGCCAAGGAGCCCATCAGCCTCGAGACGCCGATCGGCGAGGAAGAGGACTCCCACCTCGGTGACTTCATCGAGGACAAGAACACCCTGTCCCCCGCGGACAACATGGTGAACGCGTCCCTCGGCGAGGCGACCCGCAAGGTGCTCGCGACCCTCACCCCGCGTGAGGAGCGCGTCCTGCGGCTGCGCTTCGGCATCGGCCAGAACCAGGACCACACGCTCGAGGAAGTGGGCCAGGACTTCGAGGTCACCCGCGAGCGCATCCGTCAGATCGAGGCGAAGGCGCTGCGCAAGCTGCGTCACCCGTCCCGGAGCAAGCGCCTGCGCGCGTTCCTCGAGGGCTGACGCCTCCGCGGGAGACCGCATCGCACCACGAGACCTCGGCTTCGGCCGGGGTCTTCGTGTCTATGGGCGACAACTCGTGGCAGGCCCGAGCGGGCGGAGCACCATACGCCCCCACCATGCCGTCGTACTCGCCAACCCGTCGCCACTTCCTCGTCGGGCTCGGGTGCGTCGCGGCTCTGCCCACGTTCGCGGAGGAGGCTGCCTTGCTGGTCGACGACCTCTCGACGCCTGGTACTACCCAGCTCGGAACGCCCTGGCGGTCGTTCACGGACCAGGTCATGGGCGGACGCTCGACCATGCAGGCTCAGGTGCTCGAGCGGGCAGGGCGGCCCGCGCTGCAGTTCTCCGCAGACGTGACCACGGCGAACAACGGTGGCTTCGCGCAGATCGCTGCCGACCTGTCCCAGGATGGCGCGGGTGTGGACCTCAGCGCGTTCACGACGCTGGAGCTCGACGTGTACGGCAACGGCGAGGCCTACGACGTACACCTGCGCACGGCGGCCTGCCGACGGCCCTGGCAGTACTACACCCAGCGATTCATCGCGCCGCCCGAGTGGACGCGCGTGCGCCTGCCGCTGAGCGCCTTCGAGCCCAAGTCCCTGGACCGCGTCTTCGAGCCCGAGAACGTCCTTCGGATCGGCCTCGTGGCCTATGGGCGAGACTTCCGCGCGGACCTCGCCGTGTCCCGCATCGCGTTCGTCTCCTGAACCCGCACCCTGCGTTAGACTGCGCCCTCCGCGGGCCCGTAGCTCAGTTGGTTAGAGCACCCGGCTCATACCCGGAGTGTCCCAGGTTCGAGTCCTGGCGGGCCCACCCCCCTACCCCTGGAGCCAGCGTGGCCGAGCTCGACGACATCACCCGCCTCGGGGCACTCGACGAAGCGATTCGCGCGGAAGAGCGCGCCGTGGAGCGCGCGAACCAGCGTCTGGCGGACGAGGAAGCCGCGGTGAAGCGCGCCGAGGGCGTGGTCAGCGATCTGGAGTCGCAGCAGCGGGCTTCGCGCGCGGCCGAGCGGGCGCTGGAGGCCAAGCTCTCCCAGTACGGCAAGCAGCTCCAGGCGGCGCTGCGCTCGCTCGAGACCGGCATCGGCAACCCCGAGGTCGCGGAGAGCCAGCGACAGAAGACGCTGGCCCTGATCGACGACGCCGAGACCGAGGTGCTCGAGAACATCGAGCATCAGGAGCATCTCGCCGCCCAGCATCAGGTCGCGAGCACCGAAGCCGAGGAGGCCCGTGCGCAGCGCGATGCCATGTCCGAGAAGGTCGGGGCGGAGCTCACGGAGCGCAACGGGCGACTCGACCAGCTGCGCAGCGAACGCGTGCCCGCGGTCGAGGCACTGACCGGCGACCTGCTCGGTCGCTACGACGCGCTGCGCGCCAAGAAGGGCTCGGCGGTGACCACGGTCGATGACCAGCGCTGCTGTACCAAGTGCCGCATGCTCGCGGCGGCCCAGCAGCTGTCCGACATTCGCAAGGGCCGGCTCGAGACCTGCCGTGGCTGCGGGCGGTGGATCACCGTGTAGCGGTCCTCGGCACGCCGACGCGTTATGCGGCGCGCGGATCGAGGCGGCCAGGTCGTCGCCGGTGGCGTTTGCCACGGGAGGAAAGTCCGAGCTCCACAGAGCAGCGTGCCGGGTAACCCCCGGTTGGGGCGACCCAGAGGAAAGCGCAACAGAGAGTAGACCGCCACGCCGCTCGCGGCGTTCGTCGGCTCCCTCGGGCCATCCGGATGGCACGGCACGAGGAGGAGGACGAGGACTTCGGTTCGGTAAGGGCGAAAGGGTGCGGCAAGAGCGCACCGGCACGGCGGGTAACCGCGGTGGCCAGGCAAACCCCACGCGGAGCAAGACCAAGCAGCGGAGTGTTCGAGGGCGGCTCGCCCGAGCTCCCGGGTAGGTTGCTCGAGACCGACGGTAACGGCGGTCCTAGATGAATGACGACCCCTCCACCGGGGGTAACCGCGGTGGGGAGACAGAACTCGGCTTATCGGCCGCCTCGATCCACTCTCCCTACGCCGGCGCCGCCTTGTCCAGCACCATGCGCCACTGCGCGACGAGCTCCGCAAGCGGCGCCGCACTCGGACTCGGCGCCTGCGCGTCCATG
Organism: Deltaproteobacteria bacterium; assembly: GCA_006226595.1. Taxonomy (GTDB): domain Bacteria; phylum Myxococcota_A; class UBA796; order UBA796; genus M1803. The sequence continues at coordinate 90,982 of SBGP01000029.1, read as the reverse complement.
TACAGCGACCACATGTCGTCGTCGCGCTCGACGGTCACGCACACGACGCGAGACGGCGGGAGCACCTCCTCGACCTCGTCGTCATCCTCGTCGAGATGGGCCGCCGCCTCGAGCCAGGCGAGTCGCGCCAGCGGCGACAGCTCCTTGCGGACCTCGCGGACCACTTTGGTGCCGACGCTGTGGCTCATGTGCAGTGCCCCGCTGCTGTGCACTTCGAGCTCCCAGCGACCCGCCGGGTCGTCGTCGTCCCCGACCGCCCAGGTCACGATCTGGCCCTCGGTCACGGGGCGCGCAAACGGGTCGTCCTCGAGCTCTTCCGCGCTGGGCAGCTCGAGCGAGATGAGCACATCGAGATCGAAAGGCTCGTCCTCGTCGTTCGTGTCCCGCCGCATCACGGCGTCCGCGGGCACGCACGCCTCGAGGAACTGCCGGGTCCGCACGAAGGTCGCGGCGTCCGCGCGCGCCTCGAGCGTCAGCCCGCCATCCTTCGGGAACACGACCACACCCGGCGGGAAGCGGCTCGCATCCGCGGCACGGGCGTCTCGAGCGGCCTTGGCGGCCTGCGCCCGCCCGGAGATGTGCCACTGACCGGTGCCGAACGGGTCGGCGAACGCCCACGGCTGCTCACCCAGCCAGCGCTCGGCCTCCGCCCGGTCAAAGTTGGCGGAGGTGATGTGTACGGACTCGAAGCCCATGGTTCTCCTCAGGAGCTCGCGGCCTGACGGTGACCTGCACGGATCATCACGCCCTGGTAGGCCTCGAACTGGGGCTTGTGCTTGCCCTGGTCATAGGGATTGGCCACGTCGCCGGGACCCTTCGGCACCGCCTTTCCAGCGTTGTCGGTCTTGAACGCCACCGCGTCCTGACCGGACGCCGACGTATTCGCCTTGAGTACCTCGACGCAGAACATCGGCTCGTCGCCAAATGCGTCGCCGTCGGGCTTCACGCGGACGAGCGAGTCGTCGGTGAACGACCACGACCACTGGGGCTTGCCGTTTCCGAGGCTGCTGTCGCTGCGCGTGCCCGTCTCGTCGCTGTCGAGCAGCGACGCCATCTGGTCCGCGGACTTTCCGTTGAGGGCGGTGGCGTAGTGCTTGGCCTTCGCGCCGGTGGTCCCGGCCTCGTACGCATCCACCGCGTCCTTGGAGTCGCTGTCGAGTGCCGAGAGCGCGGAGCCATCCCCGAGGGCGGCGTTCGCGCGAGTCTCGGCCAGGGTCTTCGCCAGCGGCTCGAGCGCAGCGAGCACCGCCTGACCTCCGGCCTTTCGCGCCTGCTTGCCCGCGGCCTTCGCGGACATCGATGCCGCGCACTCGGCGTACTTCGGTGCGAACGCCTTGGTATACGCATCGATGGCCACGCTTCGGGCGTTCGCCGCGTCGCCGGTGGTCCAGTCGAAGCGCTTGAGAAGCATCGCGGCCTGGCCCGGGGCCTCCTGGGTCGCCTTCTGCTCGCCGACCTGGGCGTGGTTCGGCGTCGAGGGCGCGCTCGTCGTCGAGGGCGCGCTGGACTGCTGGAGCGCAGCCTGTTGCTCGCTGTTCGAGCCCTGGTCGACCGTCGTATTCGACTCGACCACCGGTGCCTTGGTCTTCTCGACCGGCGTCGTCACCGGCGTCTGCTGCTTGCCCATCGCGACCTCGAGGAGTGAGGGGATGCGGCGAGTGTAGCGGCCTGCACGGTCCTCGTCCACGCGCCGCTCGCGACCTCGCAGACCAGGCTCGTTCGTGCGGAGACCCCGACGTTCAGCTGCTCAGCGAAGAGGGGCACGGCCTGCCGCACCGTGGGTCAGCCCGCCAGGGACTGCCGCGCGAAGACCTCCGCTTCGTCCACGGCCGCCGCGAGTGCTCCCTCCAGACAGCTCCCCAGCTCGGTCATCAGCTCGTGCCGCGGGTTCCGGGAGCGCCAGATCAGCCGCACCATCCGACCGATCTGTCCCCGAAACCGGCGAATATCCAGGGTCCGACCATCCGCCTCGCGCATCAGCGCGCTGGCTGGAATCACCGTCTGCCCAAGCCCCGCGGCCGCCATCTGAACCACCGTCGGCAGGCTCGTCCCTCGGAACGGCGAGGTCACCGATGCCGAGAGATGGCACAGCGACAGCGTGTGCTCCCGAAGGCAATGGCCCTCCTCGAGCAGCATCAGCCGGTCGGCGTCGATGTCGTCGAGTGGAATGCGCCCCTCCGGCAGCGTGCCCAGGCCGCCGACCATGTAGAACGGCTCCCAGCCGACCTCCACGGTCTCGGTCGCCGGCGAGATGGCGGGATCGGCGATGACCATCGCGTCGATCTCCCCCTCCGAGAGGGCGCTGCGGCAGTCACGCGTCTGAAGCTCCAGCCAGTGAACCTTCAGTCCCCTGCCCTGCTCACCCATGCGCGGGATGATGCGCGGGAGCAGGTACGGCGCGATGGTCGGGATGACGCCGACACGAAGCGGCACGCTGTAGGGGTCGAGACGCGCCGCCGCCGTCTGCTCCAGGCGGTCGGCCGATCTCAGCACCTCGCGCATCGACTCGATCAGGTCGCGGCCCTCGGGCGTGAGCAGCGTCTTGCGGGCGTGACGCTCGAACAGCGCGACCCCCAGGGCTGCCTCGAGCCGCTGGATCTGCGCCGACAGCGAGGGCTGCGACACACCGCACAGCTCGGCGGCGCGTCGAAAGCCCTGGGTGTCCGCCACAGCCACGGCGTACTGGAGCTGACGGAGGGTGAAGTCGTGATTGCGCATGAAGCCTCGAGCCGCAGTCTACCCGAGGCTCCGCGCGCGACCCGCTACGGGGCGTACACGCCGTCGGGACCGGGGAGGGTCGTGCCGTCCACCGCGGTACCCGGGCTGTCGTCACCCGTGGCCCCCGTGGCGGAAGAATGACCCACGTAGCCACTGCCCGAGCCGTCCGGCGCAGCGGTCGTCGACTCGTCGAGCGACGCCGGCACGCTGGTCGCAACGCCGTAGGCCAGGCTGCTGATGGCCGTGCCGTCCGATGCGAACAGATCGATCCGGTCGTTTCATCACATGCGATCTCGAAAACCGCCGGGTGGGCCCGAGAGGCGCGGCGAGCTAGGTCCCCGTGTGACTCCGGAGACGCAGATGCGCCACACCACCCTCGCCATGCTCCTCACCACGCTCGCCGCGACCGGCTGCGAGCGCGAATACAACTACGTCGATCTCGCCGGTGAGGACGGCGTGCTGCGCTTCAACCTGCAGTTCACGAACCCCGAGCAGGTCGACCTGGATCTGCACGTGGTCGCGCCGGATGGCTCGGAGATCTTCTACGCGGAGCCGAGCGCGGCGGGTGGCCAGCTCGACGTCGACTGCTTCTGTGGCGAGGGCAACTGTCCCCAGGGACCCAACGAGAACATCTACTGGGACTACGCCGGCGAGGCACCTCCCGGCACCTACGTCGCGCGGATCGAGTACTACGGCACCTGCGATGGCTCGACCACCGCCGAGTCCGAGTTCACGCTGCGCGTCCTGCAGTCCGGCGACATCGTGGCCGAGTACGTCGGGGTCCTCGGCTACCTCGGGTTCGCCGAGTACACGCACGTGGAGCTGGCGCCCTAGGCGACCCCTACGGGCAGGCGGATCTCGAACACGGTTCCGCGCTCGACCTCCTCACAGGCGACCCGGAGGATCTCACACACCAGGCGCAGCGCATTGCCGCGTTCGCTGAGGAACACCCTGGTTGAACGCGGACTTCGCCTCGATTCGATCGAGCAGCGGGGTGGGCATCTCGACACCCTACATCAGCGAGCGGTGGGGAGAGGCCATCACTAGCCCCGCGCCGCCGCCGGCTCGGCTGGACACCAGCGAGCGAGCATGTCGGCGAGACGCCCCGTGTCGACGGGCTTGAACAACACCTCGTCCATCCCGGCGTCCAGGCAGCGCTGAACATCCTGCTGCATGGCATTCGCCGTGAGCGCGCAGATGGGTCCCGCGTAGCCCTGGCGCCGAAGCTCGGTGGCCGCCTGGATGCCATCCACATTCGGCATCTGGAGGTCCATGAGGATCAGGTCCCAGTTCTGGACCAGACCTCGGTCAATCGCCTGCTTGCCATCCTCGACGACCGTGACGCGGTGGCCGAGACGCTCGAGCATCAGGCGGATCACGACCTGGTTGGCCGGGTTGTCCTCGGCGACGAGCACGGACAGGCCCCGGCGGCTGGGGACCGAGAGGCGCTCGACCGGCATCGGCGTGCCCATCGGCAGGGGCAGCCGCACCCGGAACGACGACCCCTGACCCGGCGTGCTGTGGCACTCGAGCTCGCCTCCCATGATCACCACCAGCTGCCGGCTGATCGCGAGCCCGAGCCCCGTGCCCCCGTAGCGCCGCGCCGTGCTCAGGTCCCCCTGCTGAAAGGACTCGAAGACCCGTTCGATGCGCTCGGCGTCCATGCCAATGCCGGTATCCGTCACTTCGAAGTGCACGGTCTCGGACCCCTCGGACCACACGTCGAGCGAGATGCGCCCCTGCTCCGTGAACTTCACCGCGTTGCTGAGCAGGTTCACGAGCACCTGCTTCACGCGCAGGGCGTCCCCACGCCGCCAGCTTCCCTGGTCCAGCGCGATGTGCACCTCGACGTCGAGGCCCTTGGCCTGTGCCGGGGTCGCCATCATCGCGACCGCGCTGCGCACGGTGAGCTCCAGGTTGAACCCCTGCGACTCGGCCTCGAGGGCGCCGGCCTCGATCTTGGTCAGGTCGAGCACGCCGCTGAGCACGCTCATCAGGTGACGTGCACTCTGCTGGGACTGCTCGAGCATGCCGCGCTGCTCGGCGTCGAGTCGCGTCCCAAGCACCAGGTCGGTGAGACCGATGACCCCCGCGAGCGGCGTCCGGAGCTCGTGGCTCATGTGCGCCAGGAAGACGGACTTGGCCTCGTTCGCGCCCTCCGCTTCCTCGCGCGCCCGCTGCGCCTCGTCGCGAGCCGCGGTGAGCGCGGCCTGTCGCCTGCGCTCCTCGCCGATGAGGATCAACACCCGATCGATCACCGCCGCCATCGTCGCGTACATCAAGAAGACGAACACCGCCGTCTGATGCTGCGGCGCGACCACGCCTGGAAACGGAAAGGCGAAGCGCAACAGCGCGATGAGCACCATGGCCGCGAGCGGCGACAGAGCCAGGATGCCGCGGCCAGGCTCGTCCTGGGGCAGCAGCACCTGGGCACCGGCCGCGGTGGCGATCAGGCCGACCTCGGCATGCGACTGCGGTCCGAGCAGGTAGCTGATGCCCGCCATCCACAGACAGGTCCCGAGAATGCTGACCGAGCGAGACAGCCGGTACGCCCCGCGGGCGTTCAGCCACAACGGCGCGAGGTTCGGCACGAACAGCAGGGTGACCATCACCCCGATCATCGCTTGACCCGCCAACCACCCGAGGATCGGCCCGGCGATCAGCGCCGTGATCGCATCCGAGAGCGCCACACGATTGCTCAGCCGCACGCGCATCTTCAGCGCATCATCGAGGTCGTCGTGGACGCCCCGCTCAAGAATCGCATGTCGAAGCTTCCGCCAGCCCATGGCCTCCCTCGGCGGTTCCACCCCATTGTCCCGCAGGTGAGGGAGCCCCCAAAGCATCGACGTGTGCCCGACCACGCCGGGCGGATGCACGGAAGGCAACGAACTGACGGTGTGTGGAGCGTGCGGCACGTGGCCACACGCCCCAGGCGAAATACTCCCCGTAGCGGAGGTACCGTGGAGCCCACGCGATTCGCCCAGCTCCTCGACCAGTGGCACCCAGCGGCCCCCGTCGAGGAGAGCGTGCTCCGTGCCGTGGAGGAGGCGCGAGGTCCCATCCCGGACACGCTGCGTTCGCTGTGGCTCAGGGGTGGCGCGGGTCGGCTGGACACCGGCGTCTTCACCGTCGTCAGCCTCGACCCACAGAGGCTCACCAGCACCGCCGAGGGCGTGCTGCACGGCCTCGTACCCTTCGCGCACGACACCCAGACCTCCGAGCTGTGCTGGGCGACCGACGCCGTCGAAGAGCCGGGAGTGCTGCCTGGCAGCGTGTGGCTCGTGATGCGCGGCGACCTTGGGTGGGAGGACGCCATCCCCTGCGGACGTGACGCCGACGACTTCTTCGAGCGACTGCTCCGCGGAGAGGACCCGTACAGCCTCCCTCCTCTCGGCCAGTACTGGACCGACGCGCATCGCCACCTCGCTGCCATGCCCCAGGGCGTCCGGCCCGAACAGGTCGACGTCCGAGCGCTCCACTACCGCCTGCTCTCGCCGCGCGAGCTTCGCCTGCGCGAGCGCATCGACCTCGCGGGGGTGCCGTGTCGCGCCGGGAGTCGCGTGCTCCTCGATCCCGCGGGACGCCCGACCGCCCTCACCCCCGCGCTCCCCACACCCATCCTCGGAAAGCCCTGCGCCGCGGGGCACGAAGTGGTGCTCGGCGGCGTCGAGGGGGTCCGTCGCTTCGTACCCTCCGAGGAGGTCAGCCTCGACGGCTGCCGCTACGCGGCGGGGGCGCTGGTACTCCGCCCGGACCATCCCGAGAGCCCGCGGGGTGGCACCCTGGCCGAGCCCGCCATCGTCGACGACATTCCGCTCGCGCCCAGTCCCGTGCGCCTCGACGCCAACCTCCGCGTACTCGGCGGCACCACCTCGGAGGAGACGGTGGTCGACGGCGTCCGGCTGCCGGCCCAGACTCGCTTCGAGCGCATGATCGACCGGGAAGGCGCCACGCGGCTGTACTCGGCGAGGGCGCCCGTCGCATGGACCGTCGGAGGCCTTCAGCTGGAGCCTGGGGAGCGGTTCTATCCGCACGATCCCGGGCAACCCGCGGAGTAGCTGGCTACGTGCCTCGGACCCTGGAGGTCCCGTGTCGGTAGTTCACGAGGTTCGCAACCCGTTCGACGGCAGCCTGGTCGGCACCTACGACGCCGCCACTCCCGAAGAGGTCGATGCCGCCCTGTCCCGGCTCGAGGCGGGCAAGCAGGTCTTCCGTGGTCTGTCGGCCCACGAGCGCGCACAGATCCTGCACCGCCTCGCCGACCTGCTCGACGAGCACACCGAGCCGCTCGCCCGACTGATCACCGATGAGATCGGCAAGACCCTGCGCGACTCGCGCGTCGAGATGATGCGGGCCGCGAATACGGCGCGAGCCTCCGCCGACGAAGCGCGCCGCATGCACGGCGAGGTGCTCGACAGCGATGCGTATCCGCCACTTCGCGGCCGCTGGGGCATCGTCCACCGTCGCCCTCTCGGCATCGTGCTCGCGATCACCCCCTTCAACTTCCCGATCAACCTCGCCATGCACAAGCTCGGGCCCGCCTTCGCGGCGGGCTGCCCGGTGCTGTTCAAGCCCGGACCGCAGAACGCCCTCTCCGGCATGCGGCTCACCGAGCTCGCCTACGAGGCGGGGTTCCCCGAGGAGACCCTGCAGTGCCTGATGCCGGACATTCCGGTGCTGCGCGAGGTGATTGCCGGAGACCGCATCCAGGCCGTGAGCTTCACCGGAGGCGTGCCCACCGCGCGGGCCATTGCACGCGACGCCGGCTCCAAGAAGCTGCTCTTCGAGCTCGGCGGAAACGACCCCCTCATGGTGTTCCCGGACGCCGACCTCGACAAGGCGGTGGCGACGGCGATCAACCAACGCTTCGCCACGGCTGGCCAGCGCTGCACGGCCGCCAAGCGCGTGTTCGTGCATCGGGAGGTCTTCGACGCGTTCCGGGACAAGCTGCTCGCCGCCACCGCCCAACTCGTCGTGGGAGATCCGCGGGACGAGGCCACCTTCGTCGGCCCGGTCGTCAACGAGCGCGCGGCCATCGAGGTCATCGACCGGGTGGAGCGCGCGATCGACGACGGCGCCGAGCTGCTCGCCGGCGGCAAGCGCGAGGGCACCCTCGTGTGGCCGACGGTGCTGCAGGATGTGCCGGACCGCGCGGACCTGTGCGCCGACGAGACCTTCGGCCCCGTGCTGCCACTGTTCGCGTTCGACGACGAGGACGAGCTCGTGCGTCGCGTGAACCAGACCCCCTTTGGCCTGCAGGCCGGCGTGTTCACCCGCGACATCGACCGCGTGAAGCGGCTGTTCGAGGCCCTGGACGTCGGCGCGCTCGCAGTGAACGACGGCCCCGGCTTCCGCGCGGAGCACTTTCCCTTCGGCGGCGTGAAGAACAGTGGTCTTGGCCGAGAAGGCGTGCGCTACGCGATCGAGGAGCTCACCTTCCTCAAGACGCTGATCTGGTGATCAGATCGCGCGGTGCAGCGCCTCGCAGTGCCGCTTGAGGTGCTCCGCCTGCTGCTCGAGGCCGGCCTGGATGTCCCCGAGCGGCACGGCCCAGCCGAGCCAGCCCCCGAAGACCTCGAGGGTGTCGTAGCGACAACGTGCCTCCCCGAGTCGCACCACGGTCTGGGAGCGCTCGGCGACGATCATCCGACCGATGCGGCCGCGCCCCTGGTACTCATACACCAGGCGTCCCTCGGCATCCGCAGGCGGCTGGAACACGGTGATGCGCTCCTTTGCGAGGGTCTTGCGACCACTGGGGAACACCACGTGGAGGACCAGGCGCCCGCCCACGCCGGCGCCATCCTCGTCGACCTGGGGAAGGAACGGGTTCCACTCGCCGTAGCGCGCGAAGTCGACCATCACGTCCCACACGAGCTCCGCCGGCGCGTCGATGTCGACGCCACAGGTGCGCCTAGGCATGGGCCACCGTCGACCGAGCCACCGCACGCGGCGGCACGCGGTACTCAGCGCGAACCGCGGCGAGCTGGCGATCGAGCATCGTCTCCCACCGCGGCCCGATCAGGCACTTCGAGGCTCGACCGCGCTCATAGCCCTCGACGAGGTGGTCAAAGAAAGGCCGCAGCTGGTCGTTGTCGACGACCGCCGCGTGAAGGATGACCGTCGCCGCGAGCAGGCCCATGAAGCCGCCGGCCATCAGTCCGCCCTCGTCGTGGTGGGTGAGGTACTGCGCCAGGTAGAAGCCGACGATGCCCACCTCGCCCGCGTCCGTCGCGTCGTAGCCTGTGATCGCGTGGAGGATGTCGTGGATCTGGTACAGCCGCGCGCGCACGAACTCGTCCTCGCGCTCGGTATCGATGTCCGGGAAGAACTCGACGTCGAGCCCGAAGGCCTCGAGGTGGTCGCCGTAGGCCCGCCCCAGGCTACCGGCGGGCATGGCGAGCAGCTGCTCGCGCGTGATGCGCGGCGGCACCCACCGATCGCGAAGCAGCTCCTGGGTCGGCGCATCCGCCAGCAAACCCGCGATGTAGCGCGCAGTGTCTTCGGGGGTCGCGAGCGCCGTGCCGTGCCGCTCCATGGCCAGCACCGAGTCCGCGTGCGGCCGGCGGACGTTGGCGACGAAGGCCTTGAGGAAGCCCGCGACATGGCGTGCCTTCCGGGCCGCGGCGATGGGTCGAATGCGCATCACGCCACCTCTTCGATGGTCTGGGAAGACTCGGGGTAGAACTGCCGTGCCCACCGACGGTAGCGACCGATGGGGCCGTCACCACGTGCGAGTCCGGGCCGGTCCACGTAGGCGCGCTCCCGCCAGATCGGGATGTCCTGGCCCGCGTCATGGCGCAGCAGCCAGTGCGCGGCGGTCGACACGATGCGACGCGGAACGCGCCCGAGCGCGCCCGCACCGCGACTGGCGGCGCCCAGGCGAAGCTCGATCTCGCCGTCCTCGACCGGCACGGGGAGCACGAACAGGCGGATATCGAGCCCGAATCGGGGAATACGGACCTCGACGAGTGAGAAGCCGAGCCCGTGCACGTGAGCGACGAAGTTCACGTCCCAGCCGAGGGGCCCCAGCGTGTGGACGAAGCGGTAGCGAGCGTGCAGGTGGGCCCCGTCGACGTCGAGCCCCTCGAAGTCCACGGTGTCGAAGCCGTGGACCGTCGTGAAGTGGCCGACGTCCACACTGTTCTCCGCCGTGTCCTGCGGGTGCCCGCGGAAGCGCACGACCGAGAGGCGCGGCATGCTCCAGCCCTCCGTCGGGTACTCCGGCACCTCGAACCACGGGGTCCGACCGAGCTCGTCCCACCACAGCAACACCACGCCGTGAGTCTCGCATACCGGAAGGGTTCGCGCGCTGAGCTTCTTTGGGGGTGGACCGTCATAGGGCGTGGACACGCATCGTCCCTCACCATCGAAGCCGAACTGGTGAAAGGGGCACACGAGCTCGTCCCCGCGCACGAAGCCGTCGCCGAGGTTCGCGCCGAGGTGCGGACACACGGCGTGCACCGCCCTGGCCTCGCCGGTGGACGTCCGGTACAGCGCAATCCGCTCACCGAAGAGCGTGCGGGACGCAACCTCCCCCGACCGAAGCTCGCTCGAGCCGCAGACCGCGAACCACCCCGTCGGACGCTCCGGCAAGCGCTCCATGTCCCCTCCAACCGCACGGATACACGTGTTGGAGCGATTTCGCTCTGTGACGCAACCCTCCGCGGCAGTGGCAGCGGTCGCGCTGAGGCTAGGCGCCGCCCGCGTCCGTTTCGGCCAGACGCATCTCGGCGAGGTCGATCACCCGCGCCACGAGCTCGTTCGGGTCGAAGGGCTTCGCCAGGAAGTCCGGGTCGTCCCGGCGGATTCCCAAGCGAGCGAGTTCCGCCACGTCGTGCCCGGAACACAAGAGCACGCGCGTGCTCGGCTGGTGCTCGCGGAACCAGGCGCGAAGCTCGACGCCTCCCATCCCCGGAAGGCGTACGTCGCTGATCACGATGGCCGCGGGCTCCAGGCCCACCGCCTCGATCGCCTCGACGCCGCCAGCGGCGGAGTCGACGTCGAACCCCTCGAGGGCGAGGCGCGCGATGAGCGCGCGGCGGAGCAGGTTGTTGTCCTCGACGACCAGCACGCGAACGCCGCGACGCTCGACCCTGGTCCGTACCTCGGAAGCCGCCCCCCGCCGGGTCGCGGTCGTCGCCTTGGGGAGGCCTGCCCGCAGCCGTCGCACGATGTCGTGGTACGCCTCGGTGACGCCCTCGAGATGGTGCTGATGTCGCTCGCGCAGCTCGAGGTGCACATCCCCGTCCTTTTCGACGAGCCGCGCCTCGAGCTCTGCGGTGACGCCCTCTTCACCCTCGAAGTCGAGGTGAACCACATCACCCTTGTCACGCACCGCGCGACGGATCGCCGTGCATCGGGCGAGCCGCTCGACGTCGACGTGTCGGGTGACCCGCTCCTCGTACGTGGGGTAGCAAGCCAGATCCGATTGCGCGTGGGCGCAGTCCGAACAAGACACCTCCACCCGTTGCACGAATTCAGACAAGGTCCCCCCCGGACACACAGGATCGCGGCTTCGTCTCGGTTGCAAAGCCGGCGACGAAGCGTGATAGTACCAACTCTCTGCGCCCAGACGTCGGCTCCTGCGGCCAAGCGGCCAAAATGGGCGATCCACCAGGGCCCTGCGAAAGGAGACCAAGGTGCGCATCAACCCCGTGCACGTCGCGCTGCTCTCCGAATCGAGCATCCTCACGGACCTCGAGGAGGAGCTGTTGCAGCTCCCCGCAGAAGTCGAGGACGTGCTCCAGCAACTCGCCAGTCTCCCCTTCCCTGGCTGGGTCGACGCGGCGATCCGCACCGACAACGAGTCCTGGCACGTCGCCCTGTCGCCGAAGAGCGCGGCCCTGGGCCGGCGCCTCGTCCTCGCGGTCGAGCACGACGTGGCGTCGTCGGACGAGGGCATGTGGCTCGCGCCGATGGGCCGAGGCCTGGGCATCACGACCCGGAGCGTGCTCTCCCGTCAGGAGTGCCACGATCTGAAGACCCTCATCACCGCGGCGATGATGGGCATCGAGGTCGCGCGCACCGGTGAGGCCGAGACGGGACACAGCCTCGCGACCGACGCCCTGCGCCAGGCCCTGGACATGCTGTCGCCGGTCGAAGACCCCTCCGTACCCACCGGCCTTCGCCAGTTCGAGTAGCACGCGGGTCCTCGGCGGCGCGTACATCACTGTCCCCACGGGAGGGCGAACCAGAACCGCGTGCGTCCCTCCGACCAGCGGTATCCGATGTCCCCTCCGTGCTCCTCGACGAGCACGCGGGCGATGTACAGGCCCAGTCCCATGGAAGAGGCGCTGCGGATGCCGGTCGCGGGCCGCGAAAAGCGCCGAAAGAGCTTGTACTCCTCTGCCGGAGGCACGCCTGGGCCCTCGTCCGAGACCTCGACCCACGCACTCGCCCCCACCGCCTTCAGCGTCACGCGAACGGTGGTGTTCGCCGGCGCGTAGGTCAGCGCGTTGCCGACCAGGTTCACCAGCACACGGGTCAGCCCGACCGGGTCGCCGCGAACCCACTGCGCGCGTGGGGAGAGGTCGACGACTTCGAGGCGCACGTCCTGCTCGCCGGCCGTGCCGAACAGCCCGGACACCGCGTCCTCGATGAGGGGTAGCAGCTCGATGAGTACCCCGGACTCGGCCAGCGGCGCGCGCTGGCCCATCACGTGCTGCGTTCCTTCCCGTACGAGCTCGCTCATGTACGCGTAGGTCCGCCGCAAGCCATCGACCGTGAAGTCGAGGTCGTCTCCGCGCTCGAGCAGGTCGAGGAGAACACCGAACGTCGCCAGGGGCTGCTTCAGGTCGTGCGCCAGCATGGCCAGCGCGTCGTACCGGGTGCGCGCGTCGCGCTCCCGCTCTCGGCAAGCCGCCGTCACCTCGAACTGGTACTCGATCCGCTGGCGTCCGAGCGAGGCATCGACCGGCTTCGCCAGGCAGTCATTGGCACCCAGCGCGAGGGCATCCGCGAAGGCCTTGGACTCGTCGCCCGCGGCGATCACCAACACGGGGAGCATGCGGCGATCGAAGACCTCGCGGACCCGTCGCAACAGCCCCAGTCCGTGGTCGCCCCCACCGACTTCGTTGTCGATGACCATGGCGTCCGGCGCGCCTTCGGCCTCGATCCAGGCGAGCGCATCTCCGGGACATGGCACGATGCTGATGCGATGCCCAGCTTCTTGCAGGCCAACGCAAAAGCCGCGAACGTCCGCGTCCGGCGACACGCACAAGAGACGGGCCATGTCAGCCCTCCCTTCGCCCCGCGCAGACCCGCGCGGAGGTGTCGTCGTGTTCAGCCATTGTCCCCCGTGTCGCCGTGAGTGCGTTCCCCCGAACGCAACGACGATGGTAGCAAAATTCAAGACCTTCAGGAGTTTCCTGACGCGCCCCTGGTGAAACGTAGGACACATTGGGAGGGGCGCCACCCCACTTTTCCCATTGTAGGGCTCTGCGCCCCACGATCGCCAATCAACGTAGTCGATAAATGTCGGGGAGCGCGCCACACGTTTTCTGTCGCGGCGCGCTGGGGTGCTAGCGTGGATGCTCGGGACGTCGCTTCGGGGGATGCGATGGGGAACCGCCTGACCCACAACCTGGACTCCATGCCGTCATCTGCGGACCTCGCCTGGATCGAGGACACGCCAGAAGGGTGGCTGTCGCTGATCGGCGAAGAAGATCCGACGACCGAGGTCGAGATCGACCTGGCCACGCACGTCGTCCGTCCCGCGACCCCCCTGCCCGCGTGGCACCCGGACGCCAGTCGCGCTCGCTCGTGGCCGCGCAAGCTCGCGTGGATGCTGGCGCTCGGAAGTGCCGCAGTGGCCGCAACGGTGGGACTCGCGGCGTTCGGAGTCGCCGTGCAGCAACAGGCGCCTGCCCCGGGGGTCGCGCCCGACCTTGCGGCTGCCCTCCCACCGCCGGAGTCGTCGGCGACCGATGGGACGCTCGCGGCTGCCCCGCCGAGCGCCACGCCCACCGCCAAGGCGCCGCCCCCCTCGCCCGGTCCAGAGGTGATGGCGGAGCCCGAGGCCGTGGCCCGTGTCGCCCAGCCGGCGAGCCCGCCAACGAGGCGAGTGGCATCCCGAAGCCCGACCCCGTCCGTCCAGCCCCCGTCCGCTGCGCCGTCGCCGCCCACCGCGACGACGTCGTCCCCGACGCCGGCCACGTCGAGCGTCGCTGTGCCCCGTTCACCCGAGCCTGCTGGGCCAACCACCGCCACCGAGCCCGTGGCTGCCCCGACGCCCGCTACCGAACCCGTGGCTGCGCCGACGTCCGAGCCCGTACTGGAGCTCACGGCCAGGGAGACCCGCCGAGCCCGCCGCGCGGCGCGCCGCCAGGAGCGACTCGCCCGGCGCCGCCGCTAGCGGGCTACTCGAGCTCGGTGTCGAGAGTCGGCAGCCGACCGCCCTGCTGCCGCCACGCGACCGAGAGTCGGAGCAGCTCCACGCCATCGCGTGCGCCGAGCTTGCGACGGAGCTTCGCCTGATGGCTCTCGACCGTCTTGGGGCTGATGTGGAGCATGCGTGCGATCTCGGCGGTGCGGTGCCCCTGACCGATGAGCTGGAACACCTCGAGCTCGCGATCGGTGAGCTGGAGCAGCGGGTTCTCGCTGGCCGCCATGCCTCCCGCGACGCGACGCATGAGGCGCTGGGTGGCGCCCTCTCCGAGGTACACGTCACCCGCGAGCACGCGCTCGAGCGCGTTGAACAGGCTTCGCGGCGCCTCGGACTTCTGCAGGAAGCCTGACGCCCCACCACGCACGCAGCGCTCGGCGTACAGCTCTTCGTCGAGCATGCTCACGACGAGCACGCGCACCTGCGGCATCTCGGTGCGGATCCAGCGCACGAGCTCGGTTCCGCTCCCGCCCTTGAGCATGAGGTCGACGATGGCCACGTCGCACTCCACGTCGCGCAGGACCTTCATCGCGGAGGGCACGGACTCGGCCTCGGCGACGACTCGGTAGCCGTGCCGCGCCTCGAGCAGCGAGCGAAGCCCCAAGCGGAACACCGGGTGATCATCCACGAGCACGACCCGATGGCTCTCGCTCACCATGATGCACACCCGCCGCAGCCCGGGTGTTTTCCCGCTTCGACACCGATCATGGCCAATTCCTCCCCCCGCATCCTCACCCAGAGTGCCGCGCGGACACCCTCCGAGCAAGATCAGGAATCTCCCTACCCCATTCTTCCGGCTTTCCTGATTGCCTCAGCGTGACTTCCCCGGGGGCGGATTGCCCCCATTTCCTGGTCCTCGGACCACCTGAATCCCTGACCATGGATCAGTGCGACCCCGATTTTCCGGGGCCGGTCCCCGCCCTATTCTTCGGGGTAGTGAGCGGGCACTCCCCGCCAACTGGGGGATTCATGAGGATTCACGCAGCCAAGAGGCTCATGACCTTGAAGGTCGTCTACTACGGGCCAGGGCTGTCGGGGAAGACCACCAATCTCACCGCGATGCACAAGTCGTTCGCCGACAACCAGCGGGGAGCTCTGGTGCAGCTGGACACGGAGACCGAGCGCACGCTGTTCTTCGACTACTTCCCGGTCGTACTCGGCCGCATTGCCGGCTTTCGGGTCAAGGTCGACTTCTTCACGGTTCCCGGCCAGTCCTTCTATGGTTCGACGCGTCGCGTGGTCCTCGAGGGCGCGGACGGCATCGTCTTCGTGGCCGATTCTTCCGAGCGGCGCGAAGAGGCCAACCTCCAGAGCCGCGAGGACATGGTCGACGCACTCAAGGGCATGGGCCGCTCGCTCGACGAAGTCCCGCACGTGTACCAGTGGAACAAGCGCGACCTGCCAGACGCCATGCCGGTCAGCGTGCTCAACGGCGTGCTGAACCCCGAGGGCGCCCCGTGGGTCGAGGCCATGGCCGCCAGCGGCCAGGGCGTGATGGAGACCCAGAATGCCGTCCTCTCGGCGGTCGTCGCGGCGATTCACGAACAGATGAGCGCTGGAGCCCGCCGTGCCTGAAGCCCTGCGCGGTGACCTGGAGCACGTGTCGCTCGCGTCGCTTCTCCAGCTCGCCGAGACCGAGTACCTCTGCGGCGTGATGTCGCTCGACCGCGGCTCCGTCGAGATCTACAACGGCGAGGTCGTGAGCGCCGAGTACATGGGACTGTCGGGCAGCCAGGCCGTGATCGAGGCGCTCCTGCGCGCCGCTGGTGATTTCTCGCTGGAGACGATCGAAGAATCTTCGAAGACCGGCGCCGTCGGCACGGTGATGAACCTCGTCCTCGAGTCCTGCCGACTGCAGGACGAGGCCGAGCGCCTCGCCCCGCTCGCACTCGTGGCCACCGCCGGCTTCCAGCCGGAGCAAGCCCACCTCAAAAAGCTCGCCTCGCACCTCGACGGCAAGCACTCGCTCGGAGCGGCGATCACCCGCTCGGGTGTACCGCTCACTCCGGTGCTCGACGAGATCCTCGCGGCGTTCGACGACGGACGAATCCTGTCGCGCGGCCGGGTCGGCCACGAGGGCAGCGTCGCGGACATGCTCGCGGACTCCGGCGAGGCCGAGGTCGAAGAGGTCGCCGAGGAACCGACGCCTCAGCCCACCTCTCCGGCGCCCGAGCCCGAGCCCGAAACCCGCTCGTTCGACGACCTCGTGTTCGAGGCTCGCCGCAAGACCCGGTCCCGCGACTACGCGGAGGCCGAAGCCCTCCTCGAGGCAGCCCTCCGGCTCAGGCCGGGACACCGCATCGCCGTCCAGAACCTCAACCGCATCAAGAGCTTGATGTCCCAGCCCGCCTAGGCAGTGGAGGCACCACATGAGTCGCCGTGGAATTCAGCAACAGGTCGACGCCCTGCTCGACGCCACCAACACGATCGGGGGCTACCCGAGCTCGCTGGTGTGCACCGACGAGGGGCTGGTCGTTGCCTCGGCGGGTGAAGTCGCCGAGGACGAGGACACCGCAGCCTTCGCGAGCCTGTTCGACGACGTGGTCATCCGGGCCATGCGCGACCTCAAGTTCGAGCGTGTCGACGAGGTGACCCTCCTCGACCCGGGCCGCGGTCGTACCGTGATCCGACCGCTCGACATGGAGGGCGCCGACAACCAGCTCTTCCTCGTCGTCCGCGTGCCGGTCAAGAAGACCTGGCGTCGCAACACCAACCAGCTCTGCCGGCAGCTCGTCGAGATCCTTCGGCCGCTCGTCAGCGGGGAGGTCGCATGAGCGGCGGCGGAGCCCGTCCGGGCGTCGTCGCGACCATCGCCGACTGGGAAGCCCTCGGCGATGACCTCTCGGCGCTCATGGAGCCCATCGAGGGCTTCGACGACGCCGACCTCGCCGATCTGACCCAGGAACTCCTCGCACCGTCCGAAGAGCTCGGCCGCGTGTCGCGGCGCATTGCCGCGCAGTACGCCGAGGTCGTCGCGTCCTTCGCGGCCAGCGCGTTCGCAGGTCGCGCCAACGAAGCGACGCTGGCTCAGGTCGAGGCGGCCGTCGACGCACTGCGCCGGCTTGCCGACGCCTCGGGCGACACCCAGCAGGACCGCCTGCTCGGCGAGCTGTGGCGCATCATCGGCCCCGCGACCACCGGGCGGCTCAACAGCCGCGCGCGCCAGAGCGCGCTCGTCCAGCTGCGCGAGTGGATTCCGCGGTTCGCGGACACGCTGGAAGCGGAGGACGCGGAGCGACTAATCGGCCTCGTCGAGTGGGATTCCAGTGCTGTGCCGCTGCTCGACGAGCTGGCGACGCTCCACGGTATCGGCCCCCGCCGTCTGCAGCGCCTCTACGCCGCTGGCCTCCACAATGTGTCGGTGGTCGCTGCCGCGGATCCGCAAGACGTCGCCGAAGTCACCGGGCTGCCCCGCGAGCTCGCCGCCCGCGTGGTCGCCGCCACCCGCGAGTACGCCTTCACCGAGCGTCGCCGCTGCCTCGAGGGGCTGCGCGACCGGGCGCTCCGCCTGCGAAACATCCTCGATTCCGTCCCTCTCGACGAGGACGGTCGACTGCACGATCTCGCCGCAGATGCCTTGCGCGAGGTCGAAGCCACCTTCCAACGACTGCACGATCTGGAGGCCTGATGAATTGGACTGAACTACTGCGAGAAGTCTCCGAACGAACGAGCATGTCTGCCAAGGACACCCGCGCGGTCATCGAGGCCATGGTCGAGACCATCCTCGAGGAGCTCGTGGAGGGAAACCAGGTGAACGTGCGCGGGCTCGGGACCTTCTCGACCCGTACCGTGTCGGGCCGCACCATGCGCTCCGTGCGCTCCCGCCGCAAGATGTGGGTCGGCGCTCACG
This sequence comes from Deltaproteobacteria bacterium, assembly GCA_006226595.1. Classification (GTDB taxonomy): domain Bacteria; phylum Myxococcota_A; class UBA796; order UBA796; genus M1803. The sequence goes on along the minus strand of SBGP01000029.1, from coordinate 73,031 downwards.
ACGTCCCGCGCTTCAAGTCCGCCAAGCGACTGCGCGCGGCCGTCGCGAGCCGCTCCGAGAAGGAGTGGAAGGACCCGGCGCACCAGGCGGCCTGGCGGCTCGCCGAGACCCTGGTCGGCGACCTGGAGCTCTACCACTCGGGCGAAACCCCGCAGCTTCCCGCCAATGTGCAAACCCAGCAGGTCCACGAGATCTGCGCAGACGCATTCGGCGAGCCTTGGCGCAGTGCTGAACAGCGCTACCAACAGCGAAGTGGTGACACGACGGTGGACTACCTCGCACTTGCAGCGCAACGGCGATGGGGGAGCTGATCATGGGGCCGGAGGGCCAGACTCCTCCGAAGGGCACTGCCCTGGCGGAGCTCGATCTCGAGCCCGCCGGCAGCATGTTCCTCGTGCCCCGCGTGGGCACGTCGGGCAATGCCGGCGAGTTCGTCGAGCCGTTGTCCGATGCATTGCGTGTGGGTTTGTTTGCGGCACTTCCCGATCAGAGGCGCGCATCGCTTCAGGCACGTTCCGTGGCTGAAGCGGCGATGGCGCGCACGCTTCAGGAGCCGATTTCTGATGATGACGCCCTGATTCTCGAGGAAGTAGCCGTCGAGGTCGACATCGCCCTCCGGCACGAGTTCTCCCCGGTGGATCCGAGTGGTTCGGGCACGTTGGTGCTCGCCAAGGTGGACCACCGCTCGCCGTTGTTCGGTTGGACCAAGCACGGCGCGGCCTACCTGGTTCGCGAGAGCAAGATGGTCGACAGCCTCGAAGGGGCTGGCAAGACCGGCGCTCGTGTGGATGCACAGGTCGGTGGACGCCCCCGAGACGCCTCGGAGGCAGAGATCCATGTGAGCCGGCCGGGCTGGCTGCTGGAACGTTTCGACCGCATCATCCTCGCCACCCGGCACCTGTCGGAGTGGTTCGCGGAGGACGAGCTCGCCGAACTGGTGCAGCAAGGCTCCGCCGAGGGTGCGGCTCAGACCCTCGCCGCCCTCGCCAATGTGCGCTCGGGCGGTTCGGAGGTCGCGGTCGCAGTGTTCGAGATCTCGGTGAACGACGCGTCCGCCGAGCTCGACGGAACCAGCAACGACTTCGCAGACCTGCTCGACACCCTGGGCCAGCTCCTTCCAGAGATGGCGGCCAAGGAAGCCGAAGCCCTCGAGGCCCGACACCGTGACGACGGTTCGGCCCCGACCGACGGCTTCGCGCCCATCCGGCGGCGATTCCCCGGGCGCGAGGACATCACGCTCGTCCCCGAGGAACAGGGACATGACCAGGACAGCTTCAGCGAGGAGGTCGACGAGGAAGACGACGGCCCCACCGAGCAGGTGAGCGGCTCGAAGGGCACGTCCACCCGCTCGAAGAGCGAGGAGTTCCCGCTCACGCGCGTCTACCTCCTCGTGGGGGCCCTGTCGCTGCTCATGCTTGGGGTGATCTTCACCCTGTTCCTGCAGCTGTAGATGCCCCTGCTCCTGCCAGCGGAGCTGCGTACCGAGCGGCTCCGTCTGGCACGTCCCATGCCGGACGACGCACCCCGGGTGGCCGAGGCGGTGCACGAGACACTGTCCGAGCTCGCCCAGTGGTTTCAGTGGGGTCGGCTGCTCGCGCGCTACGGCGACATCGAGGACATGGGCGGCCGCGCGGTGAGCGGCCAGACCCGCTTCGACGAGCTCGACCGCCCCGTGTGGTTCATCTGGGAGGGCGACCGGTTCGTCGGTGAGGTCCTGATCAACAACCCGCACTGGGACTCGGACCGCGCCGTCGAGCTCCAGATCTGGCTCCGCAAGAGTGCCTGGGGCCGAGGCCTCGCCCGCGAGGCAGCCAACGCCGCGATCCGGCACCTGTTCGAGGTCGAGGGCTGCGCGATGATCGAGGCGCTGATCGGCTCCGCGAACGCGAGCAGTCGCAAGCTGTTCACCAGCCTCGGCTTCAAGGCCTTCGGGGTCCGTAGCGATCACAACCGCTACCTGCTCACCCCACAGGACCTCGGCATGGAGGCCCATCACCTCGGCGTGGTCGTGCTCTCTCACCCGGAGTGCCTCGAGCACGAGGTGTTTCCCGGGCATCCCGAGCAGCCCGCGCGCATCGAGTGGGTCCTCGATGCGGTGCGCGATCTGCCGGTCACCGTTCTCGGCGCACCGCGAGACGAGCAGGCGCCGCACCTCGCGCACACGGACGCATACCTCGTCGAGGTCGAGCGCAAGCTCCCCGACGAGGGTTCGGCGCACCTGGACCCTGACACCGACGTCAGCTCGGCGAGCTTCCAGGCCGCGCTGCGGGGGGCGGGAGGGTGCGTTGCCGGCGTGGACCTCGTGCTCGAGGGACGGGCCCACGCGGCGTTCATCGTCACGCGGCCCCCCGGCCACCACGCGATGCCCGATCGCTCGATGGGTTTCTGCCTCCTGGCGAGCTGCGCGATCGGCGCGCTGCACGCGGTCTCGCGACGGGGCCTGTCCCGCGTCGCCATCGTCGACTTCGACGTGCATCACGGCAACGGCACAGAGGCGATCGTCGGCGAGGATCCTCGGCTGCGCCTGTGGTCTCTGCACGAGCAGGACCTGTTTCCCATGGGGGTGCACGGCGCGGTCGCTCCGCACTCGCGCACCACCCGCATTCCCCTTCCCCATCGGTCCACGGGCGCGCACATGCGCGAGGTGGCGCGCGAGGCGATCCTCCCTGCCATCCGCGACTTCGAACCGCAGATGATCCTGGTGAGTGCGGGCTTCGACGCCCACCAGGCCGATCCCAACTCCACCCTGCAGTGGCGCGGAGAAGACTACGCGTGGCTGACGGCGGAGCTCATGAGGATCGCCCCCGTCGTGTCGACGCTCGAAGGCGGCTACTCCCAGGAGGCCCTCACCGAGGGTGCGCGAGCCCACGTGGCCGCCCTGGTCGAGGTCTCAGGCTGATCGGGTCGCGCGGAGCGGTGTGAAACCCCCGCCGAACCACGGTGGTGAATTGACGCGACGCCCGTCCCGGCACCCGTAGGGGGTTTCCCCAGGGGTGCGCTCGGCCGGGAACGGTGCCCCCCGCGGACCACACCCTGGGCCCCGTGTCGCAACCCGGCTTTCCATGCGGATCAAGGCCACGGATCAGGATTTTCCCCACGCTCCGACGCTGGATCTCCCCCTACTGGAAGACGGGAGTTGACCATCCTGGAAACCGCTGCGCCCCCGTGTCGACGTTCCGAGTCATCCCGATTCATCCGAGGCTTCCCTCAACCTAAGCTTCGACTGTGGGGATGGCTGGGGTGCCAGCCGCAGACACGAACGGGGAAACAAAGCCTCTCTCGGGAGGTGCGTGGACGCGTGTGGCCGCAACCCTGCACGACCCATTCGGCAAACGCCGCAACCACCAGGGATTGGAGACGGAAATGTCCAGAACTGAACAGATCGCCAAGCTCGTCAAGTCGCTCACCACCAACACGCCGGACCTCGAAGGTGCCGCGCTCATCGACAACGACGGCCTGATGATCGCTTCCGCCCTAGGGCAGGATCTCGACGAGGACTCGGTCGCCGCAATGTCCGCCGCCCTCCTCGGACTCGGTGAGCGAATCGTCTCCGAGCTTCGACGCGGAACCCTCGAGCAGGTCATGATCAAGGGTGACGACGGCTACGTCATCCTCACCCGCTCCGGCCCGGACGCCGTGCTCGCCTGTCTCGCCGCGAAGGGTGCCAAGCTCGGCCTCATCTTCCTCGACATGAAGCGCACCGCCAACGAGCTCGGCCGCCTCATCGGCTAGACCGAACACGGATCAAGGAGGGCACCATGAGCGACGAACACTTCCAGGTCTACAACGACATGAAGGAGTTCATCGGCTTCACGGCGGAGGACGAGGTCCGGCTGCAGGCCCTCGGTCCCGTGTTCGCGAAGCACGGACCGGGGATCACCGACCGGTTCTACGACTCGCTGCAGGCCTACCCGAAGACGGCGAAGATCGTCGAGGGGCGCGTCGAGGCGCTGAAGAGCACGCACAAGCAGTGGATGACCGAGTTGTTCGCGGGTGAGTACGGGCGGCCGTTCTTCGACCGTCAGTACGTCATCGGCCAGGTCCACGTCGTGAACAACATCAACCCCGAGTTCGTCGAGGCGGTGACCAGCACACTGCGCACCTTCGGACGACTCGCGGTGTTCGAGGAGATGGGCTCGAATGACGACGCCGGTCTGCACTCGGACAGCCTCGCGAAGATCCTCGATCTCGCGCTGATGACCATCAACCTGGCCTACGCCGATGAGCGCATCGACCGTATGTCCAACGTGACGGGCATGAGCCGCCGACTGATCGAGAACCTGATCAAGCGCGGCGCCAAGAAGTAGGTTCACCCGAACCGCTTCGGCCACACAGCCCACCCCTCGGGGTGGGCTGTCTTGTTTTGCCTCGCGCCTCTATGCTCTCGGCATGCGTCTACTCCTGCTCGCACTGCTGCCCGGGTGTGCTCCTGCACCCGAGGCCCCGCCCGCCAGTCCGCCGGCCTCGGCACCCCGGGTCGAGGTGTTCCTCGAAGCGATGACCACCGTCGAGGTCTCCGCCGCCCTCGCCGCCGGCAAGACGACCGTGCTCATTCCAACGGGAGGCACGGAGCAGAACGGCCCGCACATGGCGCTGGGCAAGCACCGCTACATCGTGGAGGCCGCCGCCGAAGCCATCGCCGTCGAGCTCGGCGACGCGCTGGTCGCTCCCACCCTCTCCTACGTACCGGAGGGGGAGCTCGATCCGCCGACGGGCCACATGCGCTTCGCCGGTACACTCACCGTGCCCCCCGACGTCTTCGGCGCCGTCGTCGAGCACGCGGCCCGCAGCCTTCGGGTCCACGGATTCACCGACATCGTGCTCCTCGGCGACAGCGGCGGAAACCAGGCACCACTGGAGACGGTCGCCGCTCGCCTGAACGCCGAGTGGGCCGCAGACCCGACGCGCGTGCACTTCGCGGGCGACTACTACACGAACGAGGGCTTCGTGCCGTGGCTCAAGGAGCAAGGCGCCACCCGCATCGGCACCCACGCAGGCATCGCCGACACCTCGGTCCTCCTCCACGTCGCCCCCGAGCACGTGCGCACGGACGCACTCGCGCCAGGCACGGGCCTCGACGGGAACGGGGTCACCGGCGACCCCACCCGGGCGAGCGCCGCCTACGGCGCCGAGGGCTTCGACCGCAAGGTTCGCGCGGCAGTGACGCAGATCCGCGCCCTGCGGGACGCGCCCTAGTCGCGACGGCGACGCCACCACAGCGGCAGGGCCACGAGCGGCATCCACCCCGCGGACCCGGTCGTCGCGCAGCCGCAGCCCGTCTCCTCCTCGACTTCGGGCTCGGGCTCGGGGATGCCGTCGATCCACGGCACGTCGACCTCGCCCAGCTCGGGACACGCGGGGTCGTCCGCCGTGTCGCACGCCACCTGGAAGCGCACCTCCCAGCTCTCGGACGACACCCCGCCATCGATCAGCTCGACCCCGGCGCGCAAGCGCGCGGTGTACCACCCGCCAGGCACCAGATCTTCGTCGGGACGAATACGCACGAGCCGGGTGTGGGTCGCGCCCCACCGCGTGTTGGACAAGGTGAACGGGACCGATGCCCCCGCGTCGTCGAACAGCTCGACGAGGTCGCCCTCGAAGCGAACCCCCTCCCCGAACACAAGGGTCACCCACGAGGCCACCGTGCCCGCCGTGCCCGAGCGCAGACGTCGCGGCTGGTCCGGATACGCGAACACGGTGACGTCGTCGGGAGCCAGGCCGTCGTGCAGCCGCTTCCACAGCGCCTGCTGGTAGCGCATGGTCGGGTAGATCTCGGCGCGTAGGCTGCCCGGCACCTCGGGGTCCAGGTAGTGCTCGCGCCCCCAGGGCATGACGTCCGCGTAGCGCTCGGCAAAGGTCTCGGCGACGCCGAGGCCGATCTCCTCGTTGATGTAGGCGGCCGTGGTCAGTCCCACCCCCGCATCGATGACCTCGCGGGTGATGTCGGGGCTCACGTCCGCGAACAGCTCGAGCAACGTGTCCATCGGCACGTCTTCCTCGGGAATGAAGCGCACGTGCCCATCCGCGACGAGGAAGCCGTCCGTACCCGGGTCGGTGGCGTCCTGGCCGGCGCCATCGCGCTCCTCGACCTCGCTCAGGAACAGGGAGTCGAAGATCGAGTCCTGCATGCCGTGCGACGCACAACCGAGCAGGAAGGCCACGCGCTTCTTGGACTCGAGCGTATTCCACGGCGGAGGGTCGTTCTCGAGGATCCACTGGACGTAGTCCTCCACGAAGGGCTCCCAGTGCGCGTGCTCGGAGTAGGCCCGTGAGCCCGCCTCGTCCCGGGAGTACCCGGAGTCGGCGAACACGGCGCCGAAGAGCAGGGCGTTGAACACCTCGGGGTCGTCGTAGAGGAAGGCGCGCAGGTCGTCATCGGGCATGTTCTCGACGGCCCAGCCGGTGACGTGGATGTGGCCCCACAGCCCATGCGCTCCCGCGGGAAGCGGCAGTGCCAGCGCCCCGAGCAGAACCGCCATCGCTCCCGTTCTCACCGCCATCTCGCCCTCCGCGAAGCACGTCGGCAATGTGAGCGATCGGGTGACGCGTGTCAACGAGGCTGACGGGCGGACGCGTTGGACCCGCGTCTATAGTCTCGCTAGAGGTTTGCGGGTCGGCGACCCGGAGGTGGCATGCGTACGGCGCTTCTCTTGGCGATTCTGTCCCTTGCAGCGTGCAAGAAGGACGACACCGGTGCGGACACGGACAACACGTCCGACACGGACACCGGCGAGGTCGTGACCGATCTCGACGGCGATGGCTCCCCCGCTGGCGAGGACTGTGACGACGACCCGTCGGAATGTGGTGAGGACTGCTTCCCGGGCAACACCGCTCCCGACAACTGCGACGGGTACGACAACGACTGCGACGGGCTCTACGACGAGGACGAGGGCGAGACCTACTACGCCGACTGCGACGGCGACGGCGAGTTCTCCGCCGTGGCGGTCACCGGCTGCGGCGAGTCCAACGTGGTGTCCCCGTGCGCCGACGGGCAGGCCCCGGACGGCGGCTACACGTCGACGGCGCCGAGCACGGCCGACTGCGACGACGAGGACGCGACCCAGAACCACGACGATGCCGACAGCGACGGCGTGAGCACCTGCGACGGCGACTGCGACGACGACCCGAGCGGCTGCGGCGCGGACTGCTTCCCGGGCAACACCGCCAGCGATACCTGCGACGACACCGATGCGGACTGCGACGGGACCATCGGCGAGGACGACGGCCGAACCTGGTACGCGGACTGCGACGGCGACGGCGAGTACGCGGCGACCGGCGTGTCCTCCTGCGACGAGCCGACGACCTCCGCGTGCGCGGACGGCCAGGCTCCCGACGGCGGCTGGTGGCCGGTGGCGCCCACCACGCCGGACTGCGACGACGAGGACGCGACGCAGAACCACGACGATGCCGACAGCGACGGAGTGACCAGCTGTGACGGCGACTGCGACGACGACCCGGCCGCCTGCGGCAGCGCCTGCTCTCCGGACCTGACCACCGACGGCTGTGACGACTACGACAACGACTGCGACAACCAGACCGACGAAGACCCGGACATCTCCTGGTACCTCGACGCCGACCAGGACGAGTCCACGGTCGGCAACGCGACCGTGCAGTGTGCCTCCCCCGGCGCCACCTACCGGGCCGGAGCCAGTGCCGTCCCGGACTGCGACGACAACGACCCGGACGCGAACACGCGCGACGACGACGGCGACGGCGAGACCACCTGCGCCGGCGACTGCGACGACGACCCGAACGCGTGTGGCGACGCGTGCAACACGAACAACACCACCGACGGCTGCGGCGGCTACGACAACGACTGCGACCAGCAGATCGACGAGAACCCCGGGTCGACCATCTGGTACCTCGACACCGACGGAGACACGTGGGTCGAGAGCACGAGTGGCGTCGCCCAGTGCAACAGCCCCGGCCAGAACTACACGACGCGGCTGTCGAGCCAGGTCGACTGCGACGACAGCGACGCGACCCAGAACCACGACGACGACGACGGCGACGGCGTCTCCACCTGCGCCGGCGACTGTGACGACGACCCGAACGCTTGCGGCGCCGCCTGCTCCCCGAGCCTGAGCGTCGACGGCTGTGACGGCGAGAACAACGACTGCGACGGCGCGACCGACGAGGACCCGCCGGACTGGTACGAAGACGACGACCAGGACGGGTGGACGACCTCGGCGAGCACCGCCTCCTGCTCGTCGCCCGGCGCGCGGTGGACCCAGACGCGCTCCACGCCGACGGACTGCGACGACGGCGACGCGACGCTGAACCACGACGACGACGACCAGGACGGCCACGCCACCTGTGACGGCGACTGCGACGACGACCCGCTCGGCTGCGGTGCGGACTGCTACCCCGGCAACAGCGCCGGCGACGTGTGCGACGGCGACGACCAGGACTGTGACAACCGCATCGACGAGAACCCGGACCGCAGCTGGTACCGGGATCAGGACGAGGACGGGTGGTCCACCAACGTGTCGCGCAACGACTGCGACCCGGGCGCCGGATGGGTGCGAAACCGCACCACGCCCCTCGACTGCGACGACGCGGACGCGGCTCGGAACTACACCGACGTCGACGGCGACGGCTTCAACACCTGCGATAGCAACGACGACTGTGTCGACACCGACGCCGACCTCAGCGCCGAGGCCATCAGCGCGGGCATCACCGCCGCCGACATCTACCCCGGCGCTCCGGATGCCTGGTACGACGGCGTCGACGCGGACTGCGCCGCCAACAACGACTACGACCAGGACCGCGATGGCTACGTGCCAACCGCGTACAACGCCTTCGCGAGTGGCGGGCGCACGGACGACTGTGACGACGACCCCACCGACGACACGGTGTTTGCTGCTGACCAGGTCTACCCGGGCGCGCCCGAGTTCTGCGACGGCCTGAACACCGACTGCGACGCGAACACCGACGAGGGCAGCCCCCGCCCGGCGTTCATTCCCGCGGATGGCGGCGCGTACCTGCTCACCGACGCCGTGTCCACGCTGACCATCGACGAGCCCGGCGAGCTGCGCTGGTGTTCGGACGAGCGTGCGAGCGCCATCATCGACAGTGACGACGTGACAGTGCACGCGGTCAACGGGATGGCCGAGAACGACCTCGGCGACCTCACCTGGAAGGCGAACCGCACCGGGGGCGTGCTCGACAACCTCGCCCTCGGAGGCACACTCACCCTCGAGAGCGGCTCGGTGGTGACCACCCCGAACCAGCTCGAGCTCCAGGGCCGCGCGATCGTCGACGGCAGCTGGACGGCGTACTCGGTGGACCTCGCGATGACCGTCCCCGACGGGGGCCCCACGCGCCATCCGCGCATCGAGGTCGGCACCAGCGGCTACATGAGCGGCTCGTACATGACCATCCGCGACACAGCCGGTCCCACCCCGCTGTACGTGGAGGGCGAGGTCTACCTCGACTCGCTCACCGCCACGGGCAACAACCCGACGAGCCACACCCTGGACAACAACACCAACGGCGGCGTGATCGAGGGAGCCACCGGGTCGAAGATCACGATGTTCAACGCCCAGATGAACAACAACAACAACACGCGGACCATCGACGGCGTGAACGCCATCGTGCTCAACGGTGGCGCCATCTACACCGACGGCGTGCTGATCATCGACTACGGCCTGATCTACGACAACGGGCTCACCGCCTACCTTCCCAGCGGTAGCGGGATCGAGACCACGGGCAGCGACCTGTGGATTGGTCCGAACGGTGACCTGACGGTGAATGCCTCGGACATGCAGAGCCGCGTGTCGCTCGCCGACGCAGTCCGACTCCCGTGGACGGCATCCATCTACAACGAGGGAACGGCGTCGATCAGCTACTCACAGATCCGACCGCGCGGCCACTCGGGCATCGGCGTGCACACGCTCGGCGAGCTGACCGTCACCAACACGAGCTTCCAGGACAGCGCGCGCTACGCCGTGCGCATGGGTACTGGCGGCACCGTGTCGTTCACCGCGACCGACATGACCAACGTCCCTGACGAGTCGCACGCCCAGGGCGGGCCGATGGCCTGCAGCGACACCGGACGTGGCACGGTGATGTTCTCGAACGGCACGCGGGACTGGTACGACAGCACCAACAACCTGGCGACGACCTGCGATGCGACCAGCTGCGTGGCGGCCGATAGCTGCCCGTAGCTCCCCTCTCGACGACGAAATCCCCGCGCGCGCCACCCCGGCGCCGCGGGGATCGCTTTTTGAGACAACCGTTTTCCAACTTGGCGAATCCGCCACATGAGCGGACTCAGACCATCCGACGGAAATTTTTCTCCCGTCTTGGAAAAGTTTCCTGCTATATCCGCGTCACCCACTCTTTCTTTCGGGTGTCTCTATGTCTCTCCCCTCTGACGGGGCCCTCGCGCCTATGCGCCGGGCCGCCGCCCAGGCGTGGATGCGTGCGCGCTCCCGCCGCCATCGTCGCGGTGCCGAAGCGGTCGAGTTCGCGCTCGTGTTTCCGGTGTTCGTGACGCTGCTCGCCGGCACGTTCGACTACGGCATGCTCTTCTTCACGCAGTTCCAGGTGAACGCGGAGCTGCACCACTCGCTGCGCTGGGGCTCGCTGCAGACGCCGAGTGACCGTGAGCGCGAGGTCGGGGGCTGCAGTGCGTGTCTCCAGCAGGCCGACGCGGACGCCGAGGACACCCTCGAGGCGCTGGGCATCGACCTCGAGCGTACGGACATCGAGACGACCCTCGTCCAGATGGACGGCCACTGCTCCCTGGTGCTCGAGGCGGCGATTCCGCACACGCCGCTCGTGGGCCTGTTCTCGACGCCCGAGACCTACGTGGTCCGCACTTCCACCCCCGCGCAGCAGGTGACCCTATGCGACTGACCTCGATCCGCCGTCAGCACCGCCGCGGCAACTACGCGTTCACCTTCGCCCTCGTGCTTCCCGTACTCCTCGGGTTCACCGCGATGGGTGTGGACTGGGGTGCCGTGGCCGTGGCCCGCATCCAGGTCCAGGCCGCCGCCGACACCGCCGCGATGGCCGCGAGCACCGCGCTCGAGCAGCCGGGCACCGCGCGCCAGCGCGCCGAGTCGTATGCGGCCAAGGTCGCGATGAACGGCATCACCCCGACCGTCACCTCGGTGCAGACCGGTGAGTGGGACGCCGACCAGGAACGCTTCCGCGCGACCAACGTGCGCCCGAACGCCGTGCGCGTCGAGACCGAGGCGACCGTGCCCCTGTACTTCACGCAGCTCTTCGGCATGCACGAGGTCAAGGTCACGGGTGTCGCCGGCGCCGGGCTGGCGCTGCCGGTACGCGCTCCCGACCTCGTGATGGTCCTCGACGTGACCAGCTCGATGAGCACGAGCGAGGTCCGCGCCGAGCGCGAGGCCGCCGAGGCCCTGCTCGACTGCCTGTACGAGCGCGCCGCCCCCGAGTCGCGCGCCGCCATCGTCACCTTCACCGGTGTGGACCACGTCCAGGCGCCGATGACCGAGATCGGCAACGGCTACAACAGCCTGGTCACCAAGGCCCGCAACATCTCGGGCTGCGGCAACTGGGGCGCTCCCGCCTGCTCCCGCACGAACCCGTCCTCCGGGTACGAAGCGGCGCTCAAGGTGCTCGAGGACGCGGACACCCCCGAGGACGTCGGCCAGGTGATCATGCTCATGTCGGATGGCGAGCCCACGCCCGAGCCGGCGATCTGCAACCGCAGCTTCATGCGCGACTACGCCCGCGGCAACATCCTCTTCCCGCTGGTGGACCGCTGCGCCGAGACCCGCGGGGGCCGGACCATCCGCTACAGCACGCTCGTCGACTGGGCCGAGCGCGCCCGCGACACCGCCGAGGACCGCGCCGTCGACACGTACACCGTGTTCTATGGCCGCAACTGGCGTGGCTCGGCCTTCCTCGAGGACAGCGTGCGCGCCGGCGGCGGCTCGCACCACGAGGCCCTCGTGTCGAGCGAGATCGCCGACGCCTTCACCGACGTCTGCCTCGAGTACACCCGTGGCGACGCCACGCTGATCTTCTAGGTCCGGAGACCGCCATGACCCGCCTGTCCCGCCGCGGCGCCAGCGCCGTCGAGTTCGCGCTCATCCTCCCGATCTTCATGGTCATCGTCGGCGGCATCGTCGACTACGGGCACTACTTCGCGCTCCAGTCGCAGGCGATGACCGCGCTCAGCGGCGCCATGTTCGCCGGCACCCACGTGAAGCCCGACGGCAACGACCTTCGCGGCGAGTGCGCCAGCTGCCGCTCGGCGGTGGCCCTGCACGCCAAGTCGGCGCTCGACAACCTCGGTCTCGAGGCGGAGCTTCGCGAGGTCACGCCGAACATCGAGAAGATCCAGGGCACCTGCGCGCTGGTCCTCGACGTCGAGGTGTCGCACAAGCGCCTCGTGGGTCTCGTGCCGATGCCCGACCGCCACGCGTTCTCCGTGAACGCGCCCCTGCTGCACGTCGACGACTGCTAGCTAGGCACCCTCGGCGCGCTGGATGGCAATCGTCGCGTTCCGGGTGAGGATGGCGCCGAAGTCCGCACGCACCTGCAGGCGGCGAGCCATCGAGTACAGCCCCGCCAGGCTGCGATGCAGGAAGATGAGGTCCCGCGGCATGCGCACCTCGGGGTAGCGCATGATGTCGCGCACCGGCCCCTGGATGCGGTCGAGGATCGAGTCCTTGTGTCCCCCGAGCACGTAGGCATCCTCGCGGAACGGCTCGGCGAGCATGTCGCAGAAGGACCACAGTGCTTCGCCCGCCTCGGGGGTGTCGCCATGCCAGCCGCCGATCTCGCGGCACTCGGCGAGCACGGTCGGCTTGTCCCCCTCGAGGGCGGCGAGAGCGGCCTTGCCGTAGTGGGCGATCCAGAACTCGTCGAAGCGCTTCACACAGCCGAAGTCGATGAAGCCCACGCGACCGTCTGGCTCGTACAGATAGTTGCCGGGGTGCGGGTCCGCGTGGAGCATGCGGTGCACGAACACCATCTCGTAGTACAGCTCGGCGAGGTTGACGCCGGCGCGCTGGCGAGCGGCCTCGTCGGCGGTCTCGAGGAACTCGTCGAGGGGCTTGCCGTGCAGGCGGCTCATGGTGAGCACGCGCTCGGTGCTGTGGCTGCCGTAGACCTGCGGAAGACGGATGCGTGGGTCGTCGCCGAAAGCCCGGTTGAAGGCGGCGATGTTCGCGGCCTCCTGAAGGTAGTCGAGCTCTTCCTTGAGGCGCTCGGCGATCTCGTCGAAGAGCGCGTCGATCTCCGCGCGGTCGCGGCGGAAGGCCACGGAGCCGAGGAGCAGTGTCTTCAGCGCGAGCAGGTCGGTGTCCACGGAGATGTCGACGCCGCGGTGCAGCACCTTCACCACCACGTCCGTGCCATCGGGAAGCCGCGCGGCATGCGCCTGTCCGAGGCTCGCGGTGCCCAGCGGGAGCGGGTCGAACCACGAGAAGGCCTCGGAGAGGGGCATCTCGAGCTCGGCCTCGATGTCCTCGCGGATCGTCGGGAACGGCACGGCCTCGGCCTTGTTGTGCAGCCGCCCGAGCATGTTCGCGACCTCGGGCGGCAGGTCGAGCTGATCCGAGAGCAGTGCCACCTGCTGGCCGACCTTCATCGCCGCGCCCTTCAGGCGCCCGAGGGTCGACACGATCTCGCGGGCGTTGTCGAGATGAAGCCGCTGACGGGCCTTGTCCCGCGACTCGCCGTCGAGGAAGACCTCCTTGACCTTCTGCCCGACGTAGCTCGTGCCCACACGTCCGGTGAGCCCACCCAGTCGGGCGAGCCTTCCCAGTCGAGAGCCCTTTCGATCACGCGCCATGCCCTGGCCCTTATTCCGCTGGTCGAGCCGAGGCGGCCGGTGGCACCAGACCGCCACGTGCGCCGAAGCGACACCAGTGTTCCACAAGCTCGAGATCCGTCCCGGAAAGCCCGAGATCACAGCGGCGGTGGAGCCACAGGGTCGGCGCCTTCGCGTCCTCGCCACGGCGACACACCCGCTGGTAGCCGGCGTGGCGCATGGCCTCGTCGGTGAGTCCGGTGGCGCGGCTCCAGTTGGAGTGCAGGTACACGGCGTGCACCGGGCGCTCGCGCAGCCGCTCGGGCCAGTAGGCGCCAGGTACCCGCCCGACGAGATCGGGCTCGGTGAGCCCGCCGAGGTCGGCGACCTTCAGGTGCGGGTACTCCCAAAGCACGCCCCCCACGTCGGGCGTCGCCACGAACGGGAAGCTGTCTCCGCACGCGCTACGAGCCGCCCGGTACAGCACCTCGCCCTGGTTCGCCTGGACACTCATCGGCAGCGGCGGCGCCACCCGGGTGCCGATGCCCTCCACCGCCTGAGGCGCGAGAAGCACCGCACACAGCCACAGCGCGTCGGGCACGCCGTCCGTCCGCGGCGCTCGGAGCCACGCGCGCACGGCGGGGACCCCGACCGCGAACACGAAGGGCAACGCGGGCGCGACGAAGCGCCCGTGACGCATCCAGTCGCCGCCGCTGAGCAGACACAGCGCGATCACCACCCACAGCGGGGCGAGATCGAGCAGCGCCTCGGTGCGGCGAGCGCGGGGCGTCGCCCACGCCGCGAGTCCGAGCAGCGCAGCGACCGGAGCCAGGGCCCCGACGAGGTACTCGAGACCGAGGCGCACGGCGGCGGGGCTCGGCGAGAGCTTGACGTAGGCCGGCAGCGACATCCACAGCCCGAAGCTCTGCACACGCACCGCCCACCAGCCGCCGGTGGCGAGCAGCGGGCCGAGGAGCGACCACGGGCTCCCCCGGCCGGCGATCAGCGCCGCGACCGCGAGCAGCGGGCCCTCGGGTCGCGTGATCGCGAGCAGCGCGCCGAACAGTCCGGCGACGGCCGGCTGCCCCACCCGGGCCGAGAGTGTGGTCGCCAGCAGGAGTACGCCGCACAGCGCGGTCTCCAGCCCGGAGGCGGACCACAACAGCCAGCTGGCGCTGGTCGCGACCGCCGTCGCGACGAACAGCTCGTCGACCTCGTCCTCGTCGCGCACGAGCAGCGGCGCGAGCACCACGGCTCCCACTCCGCACAGCAGTCCCAGGGTCTTCGCGAACAGATCGGCGCGCAGGCCCACCCACTCGGCGGCCGCGAGCAGGAACACCCACAGCGGGTCCGAGAAGCCCTCGCCCACGGGACCGCCCGGATACGGGACCGCCCCACGACCGTCCGCGATGTTGCGCGCATAGGCCCAGGCGATGCCCGCGTCGTCGACGACCCAGGTGCCGTGGAGCGCGATGCCCGTCAGCGCCACGAGCACCGGCACGACCCGCGCATCCGCGACGCGGCCTCGCCGGACGGCGACGAGCGCGGCCATCCACGCGACGAGAAACAGCACCGGGCCGATCAGAGCGACAGGACCTCCTGCACGACGCGCTCGGCACTCTCGAGCGCACCCTCCATGTGACCCGCCCACTCCGTTGCGGTTTCCGTTCCCGCCCAATGAATCGGACCGACCGGTCGCGTGAGGGCTGGGCCGAGCTGCGTGAGCACGCCCGGCGCCATGAGCCCGATCGGACAGCCACCCGTCCAGCCCTCGTCGTCCCAACGCATCTCTTCGTAGTGCACGGGGGCCAGAGCTGGCTCGCCGAACATGCGCGCGAGCTGCGCGAGCACGGCATCGCGGCGCTCGGCCTCGCTGCGGCGCTGCCAGCGGCGCGAGGGTCCGCCCACCATGAATCCGAGCAGGGCCGGCGCCGAGCCGTCGGACTGGGAGTTGTCGACCACGTAGGACAGTGGCCCCTGATCGGCCATTGCCTCGCCGGAGAGCCCCCGGGCGCGCCAGAACGGGCGCTCGTAGAACGCGAAGCACTTCGTCGTCGAGCCCATGGGCATGCGCATGTGCAGGTGATCGCGATCCGGGGGGAGCTTCGGCTCCCAGCGAATGCGTCCAGCGAGGGTGGGCGGCACGGCGACGACGAGCTGGGTGCCACGGAACGGCCCGGCGGCCGTGTCGAGGCGAACCCCCTCCTCTCCCCACTGGACCGCGTGGACCGCCGCATCGAGGACCACCCGGTCGCCGAGGCGGGCGGCGAGCCCCTCGGACAGCTGCTGTGCGCCTCCGACGATGCGGTCCTGCTGGGCCCCGCCCTCCACTTCGACCTCGGCCTGCAGTCCCCCGCCGGTCGCGAGGTAGTGAAGGAAGAACAACGCCGAGATCTCGGAGGGCTCGGCGCCGAAGACCACGCGCACCATCACGTCGAGCGCGGCCTTCACGCCGTCGGTCTTCGCGTAGTGCTGCTTGAGCGACTCCACGGTCTGTGCGTCGAGCTCGAGCGCCTGGGCATCGGACCACGGCGCACGCGTCGGCACCCGTCCGATGCGACGTTCGATCCGCCACAGCGCCTGCTGCAGGTCGAGGAGCGACAGGAACGGGAGCGCGGGGATGGTGCCCTCGAAGGTGCCGCGGTGCTCGCCGAGCTCCATCAGCGTGCGCCCGATGGCCGGCGTCGGAAACAGCGCGAGGCCGAGCTCTTCGGCGAGGGTACGGGCGCGGTGCTGTGTGGGCCCGAGCCATTGGGCGCCGAGGTCGACCTGTTCGCCACGGATCTCGCGCGTGAGGGTGCGTCCACCGACGCGGTCGCGCGCCTCGACGACGAACACCTCCTTGCCCGCGCGCGCCAGGATGTCCGCGGTGCGCAACCCCGCGAGTCCGGCCCCGATCACGAGCACGTCGGCGGTGCGCAGCTTGCGGCTCTTCGCCATGACCTCTCCCCCGCCCGGGAGAATAGCGCGCTCCTGGGGGTACGATGTGCCCATGCCCCTGACTCCCGCCGCCAAGAAGGCCGCCGAAGCCGCGCTGGCCGAGCAGGTCAAGCAGCGCAAGGCCGCGCTCATCGAGGTCGTCCAACGCATCCAGAACGCGTTCGAGCCTCCCCTGTCCAACGGCGAGCTCGCGCTGGGTCTGGGTGTGCCGGTGACGGCCGTGGGGCGCTGGGTGTCGGGGTCGCCGCGCTCGCGATGGGCCGTGCCCGAGTCGATGGAGCAGCTGGTACTCGATCGCATCGTGGCAGGCGATGTGTTCGTCGCCGTAGGGCCGGTGCCTGCGGGTGGGGGGCGACGCCCGGTCGTGATCTGCCAGCCCGTCGAGGTCGCGCGCCTGGGCGGCCACACCGTGGTCAACCTGGCGGGGAGGTCGGTGGCCGAGGCTTCCGAGGACCTCGAAGACGCGGCGGCGTGGGACCTGTTCTCGGACCACGCGGTCCCCACGCCAACGCGCGAGACGGTCCCGGCGACCCCGCCGGCCCCGACCGTCGACGACCGGCCTCGCGCCGCGCCCCCCCCCTCGCTGCCCATGGCGGCGGCGGGACAGACGCGATCGCTCGGCCCCTTCGAGGTGAGCCCCGTGGGGCTCGGCTGCATGCGGCTCAGCACCGCGGATCGACCGGACGAGGCACAGGCGCGGGCGGTACTCGCCGCGGCCCTCGATGCCGGCGTGACGCTGTTCGACACGGCAGACGCCTACTGCCAGAGCAACGAGGACGCGCACCACAACGAGCGCCTGCTCCGGGAGATCGCGAAGCGCGACGACACCATCGTCGCGACCAAGTGTGGCCTGGTTCGCCCCAACGGACGCTGGCTGCCGAACGGCCACCCGGACCACCTGCGCGAGGCCGTGGAAGGCTCGCTGCGCGCGCTCGACGTCGAAGCCCTCGACCTGCTTCAGCTGCACGCCGTCGACCCGCGCGTCCCCATCGAGGAGAGCATGGGTGAGCTCGCACGGCTCGTGGACGAGGGCAAGGTTCGCCACCTCGGCGTGTGCAACGTCGACGCCGAGCAGCTCGACCTCGCCCTGGGCGTGGCCCCCGTGGAGGTCGTGCAGCTCCGCATCAGTCCCTTCGACCGCGCGGCGGTGCAGCAGGGCCTGCTCGCCCGTACGGCAGAGCTCGGCCTCGGGGTCATCGCCCACTCACCCGCCGGCGGATACCGCAAGAGCGCACGAACCGCGGCGCACGACGTGCTCGTCGAGGTCGGTCGCGAGCTCGCCGTCGACCCACACACCCTGGCCGTGGCGTGGACGCTGTCGCTCGGGCCGCACATCGTGGCCATCCCCGGAGCCACCCGACCCGAGAGCATCACGGCGAGCGCGACCGCACGCACCGTCGCGCTCACCGGACCGCAGCTGGGCACACTCGACGCCGCCTTTGGCCACGGCTCGGCCCGGGTGTGGCCAGAAGCATCGGTACGCATCGTCATGGGTCCGCCTGCAGCCGGGAAGACCAGCAGCGTGAAGCCACTGCTCGACCAGGGCTGGTCGCGCCTGAACCGCGACGACGAGGGTGGCCGACTCGACGACCTCCTCCCGAAGCTCGCGACCAGGCTGGCCGCCGGTGAGCGCGTCGTGCTCGACAACACCTACCCGACCGAGAAGAGTCGACGCGGCGTGGTCGACGTCGCGCGGCAGCATGGGGCGGGCGTGGACCTGGTGTGGCTCGACGTGCCCGAGCACGAGGCCGCGATCAACGCGGCAAAGCGGCTGATCGAACGCAACGGCCGCAACCTGTCGCCCAGCGAGATCGTCGAGCAGGGCAAGACCGTGGCCAACTGCTTCCCGCCAGCCGCGCTCAGCCGCTGGTACGCGAGCTTCGAGCCGCCGACGAGTCGAGAGGGCTTCTCGCGCATCTCCCGCATTCCGTTCCAGCGCGTGTGGAAGGACGGCGGCGGCCGCGGCCTGTTCCTCGACCTCGACGGCACCGTGCGTGAGACCCGCGGCGGGCCCCCGTTCCCGCGCAACGCCGGCGAGGTGCACCTGATGCCGCATCGGAAGGAGGTCCTCGAGCAGTATGCGAACGCCGGGTGGCGCCTGTTCGGCGTCTCCAACCAGGCGGGGGTCGCGCTCGGCCAGGTGTCGATCGACGGCGTCGAGGAGGCCGCGGAGCGCACTGTCGAGCTGCTGGGTCTGCCCATCGAGATCGCCTACTGCCCCCATCCCCATCGGCCGGTCGGCTGCTGGTGCCGCAAGCCCCTCCCCGGCATGGCTCTCCAGTTCCTGCTCCGCTACGAGCTCGATCCCGCGAACTGCCTGATGGTCGGGGACCGGGACAGCGACGAGTCCTTCGCGCGGCGACTGGGCATGCCCTACCGGGACCAGGCGGACTTCTTCGCCGCGGCATCGAAGTAGACCGCGCCGGGGAACGACGAAAGAAGCTAGGATCCATCCATCGGAGTGCCGATGCGCCTGCTTCCCCTTCTCGCTCTGTTCGCTTGTGGTCCCGAGTACGAGCTCGCCGAGGTGACGCCCGAGGGCGCCGCCATCGCGGCCGCCGAGGACGCCACTGCCCGCGTGCGCTCCGAGCGCTTCGAGATCGGCGGTCGCGCCGAGACTCCCCTCGTCGACTACCTGTTCGTCGTCGACAACTCGGTCTCGATGCGGGCCATCCTCCCGAAGCTGCGAGCGGGTTTCTCCGCGCTCGTCGAGTCTCCAGAGGCCTTCGGCAAGCGAGCGCGCATCGGCGTGATCACCACGCTCCCCGCCGACCCCGAGTTTCCGGGCGCCCTGCATCCGGCGGTGGCCTCCCGCGAAGGACTCGAGTTCGACCCCGGCTTCGGCGGGCTCGTCACCCAGCGACGCATTGCCGACTACAAGCAGCTGCTGCCCCAGCGGCACAAGCACCGGTTCGGGCTTCGCGGCTGTGAGGATGGCTGGTTCACGCCGGACGAGAAGTCGCGCACCGGCGTGTACTGCCTCGAGGCACACACCCAGGTCGGTCTGCAGGGCACGGGCGTCGAGGCGGGTCTCACCGCCTTCGCGCAGCTGCTCGACACGGAGGACTTCGCGTTCCGCGAGGGTGCCGCCGTCAATGTGATCTTCGTCAGCGACACCCACGACCCGGGCGTCCGGCCGGACCGCGATGCCTTCACTCGCGCGCTCGTCGACGAGCGACCCGAGGTCGAGGCCCTTCGCGACACCGTGTTCAAGCGCTACGGCGCGAGCGCCTTCCGCATCCACGCCATCGCCCCGCACTCGGTGTGCACCGGCGAGGACTGGACCGCGATCGGTCCGGTGTACTCCGAGGCCGCCGCGGCCACCGGCGGCGTCGACATCGACATCTGCACCGCCGAGGACTACCGCCCGCTCCTCGATGCCATCGCGACCTCGGGCGTGGTCGCGACCCGCCCGATGATTCCGCTCGAGCGGCCCCCCGCCGAGATCCTCGACGTGCACGTCGATGGCGAGCCCATGCCGTACCGGGTCGAAGGTCGCCGCATCGAGCTCGAGAAGATGCCCGAGCAGCTACGCGAGGTCGAAGTCCTCTATCGGTTCGAGTAGGACAGGGTCTGGGCCCAGTCGACAGACCCGTCCGCGGGGTCGACGAAGCTCACCTCGACCTCGTCTGCCTCGGGATCGAAGCGCACCGTCACCGCCCGCGCTCGGCTCGTCGCGTAGGCGAACTGGTCGCTACCGATGGTGAGCGAGTCCCCGAGAACGTTGTTGTGGCCGCCGGTCACCGCGATCTCGTGGATGGCGCCCGCCTTGGTCGACGGGGAGCGGGCGAGCGTGGACACGAAGCACACGTGGAAGTCGCCCGAGAAGAACCACACATTGTCGACCTGCTCCAGGGCCTCGACGAGCGCGTCGCGCTGCGCCCGGTAGCCCTCCCAGCGGTCATAGGCAGCCGCGTCCCAGATCAGCGGCATGTCCGTGATCGGCACGCTGTTGAGGATCACCTTGAAGTGGCAGGGGCTCGCCTCGAGTGCTTCGAGGAGCCACTGTAGCTGCGCGTGGCTCACGTACTCGGCCTCGTCCGAGGTCCGCGTGGACGGCTTGCGCTCGCTGCGGCAGTCGAGGAGGAAGAACTCGGCGGTGCGCCCCCAGCGATAGCTGCGCCACACCGTGCCATCCGATGCCCGCTCGGCCGCCACGTGCTCGAAGTAGGCCTGCTTGGCGGCATCGATCTGCGCGGCGTCCAGGGTCTCGGGGTTCCAGTCGTTGTCGAACTCGTGGTCGTCCCACACGGCGTACAGCCCGCATCGGGCGTAGGCCTGCCGAAAGCCCTCGCCGGAGAGGTAGTCGCGCCAGCTCTCGCGGTACTCGGCCAGCGTCTGGGCCCCGTCGTTGTACGCCATGTCTCCGAGGTGGCAGAACAGGTCTGCGTCGAGCTCGGCGGTGGCAAGCAGCGCCGGCCACGGCCGGTTGCTCGCGCCGTTGCACGCGGAGAGGGCCACCGTCAGCGGCTCGAGCGCGTCCTCGTCCAGGGCGGTGCGCACCCGACCGACGAGGCTGCGCGACACGGGCGCGCCGTCGCTGTCGACCGGCATGAACGCGTACTGATACCACTCGCCGGCCGCGAGCCCGGTGACGTCCACACGCAGGAAGCCGTCGGCGTCGGGCTCGAGGAGCTGCTCCGCCCACAGCGCGACGACCCCGTCGTCGAGGGGCTGCCACACACGGAGGAGCACCTGGCCGGTCTGCGGGGTCCAGGTCGTGAGCAACACCGAGTTCGGACGCATCGCGCCCGCCTGCACCGCCAGCGGAAAGCGGGTGTCGTCCTGCTCCAGGTCGTCGGCTGAGAACGCGAGCTCGGGGACGACCGGCCCGGGCTCCCCGGTGTCGGGAAATCCCGTCTCGTCGTCGCCGAGCACGGCCCCGGTCTGACAGCCGGTCACGAGCACGGCTGCGCCCCCCAGCAAGAGTTCGCGGCGATTCGGTCGGGCCAACCTCCACCTCCCGAGCGAGAGGGTACCGGCAACGGGCGCGAACCGCCACGTCCTGGCCCAAAACGACAGAAGCGGTGGTGTCTCACGACACCACCGCCTCTTCGGCAAGCGCCTTGTGCGGGCTAGGCCGCGCGGCGACGCCGGAGCAGGGCGAGCAGGCCGACGAGCGGCCAGATGCCGGTCAGCGGCGTGGTGGACTGACAGCCACACTTGCCGTCGTCGGGCACCACCACATCGGTGTCGCAGCCCTCGTCGACCTCGTCATCGCAGTCGTTGTCGATGCCGTCGTCGCAGATCTCGTCCAGACCCGGGTTGACCCAGCCGTTCTCGTCGTCGCAGTCGCCGTCCGCCGAGGTGTAGCCGTCGCGGTCGAGGTCCTCGCTGTTCTCGTCGGCACGACCGTCACAGTCGTCGTCGAGACCGTTCTGGATCTCCTCCGCACCCGGGTAGATGTTCGGGTTGCTGTCGTCGCAGTCGCCCGCGGTCTCGGAGAAGCCGTCGCCGTCGTCGTCGAAGACGTCGCTGCCCTCGTCGACAAGGCCGTCACAGTCGTCGTCGGCGCCGTTCGCGACCTCGGTCTCGCTCGGGTCCTGAGCGGTGCTGGTGTCGTTGCAGTCGCCGGGGGTCGAGCCGTCGGTGCAGTCCGGGGTGCCGTCGCGGTCGATGTCGACGCCCTCGCAGAAGCCGTCGCCGTCGTCGTCGGTGACCAGGGTGCCCTCGTCGACCACGCCGTCACAGTCGTCGTCCACGTCGTTCGGGAGCTCGTTGCCGCCCGGACGGGTGGTGTACGAGGTGTCGTCACAGTCGCCGCCGCCGGTGGTGTAGCCGTCGCCGTCGTTGTCGGCGACGTCGTCGTCGACCACGCCATCACAGTTGTCGTCGATGCCGTTGCCGACGAACTCGCCCTCGGCCGGGTTCACGTTCGGATCGCCGTCGCTGCAGTCACCGACCGTCGAGCCGTCCGAGCACTCGGGGGTGCCGTCGGCGTTCAGGTCAAAGCCCTCGCAGTAACCGTCGTTGTCGTCGTCGGTGAGCGCGGTCTCTTCGTCGGTGATGGTGTCGCAGTCGTCGTCGGTGCCATTGGCGGTCTCGACCGCACCTGGGCGAACCGCCGCGTCGGTGTCGTCGCAGTCGCCGCCGAGCTCGGTCAGGCCGTCGCCGTCGTCGTCGGAGCACTCGGTACCCTCGTCGACGTAGTAGTCGCAGTCGTTGTCGACGCCGTCACAGGTCTCGGCGCCACCGGGGTTGCGCGTCGCATGCACGTCGTCGCAGTCCTCGGAGTTCGCCACGTAGCCATCGGGCTGCTCGCAGGCGTAGACGCTGCTGCCGACATCACCGTAGCCGTCGCCATCGGCGTCCTCGAACCAGAGGCTGCCGGTGGTCGCATCCACGGACGGGTCGTCGTCGTCGACGAGGCCGTCGCCGTCGTTGTCGACGCCGTCGCACTCCTCGGTGTCGACGCAGTCGGCGATGCCATCGCCGTCGACGTCGAAGCCTTCGTCGACGTTGCCGTCGCCGTCGTTGTCGAGCTCGTCACACTCCTCGGTGTCCATGCAGTCCGCGATGGTGTCACCGTCGGTGTCCGGGAAGGTCTCGTCCACGCGGCTGTCGCCGTCGTTGTCGATGCCGTCGCAGGACTCGCTGTCGCAGACGTTGCCGAGGCCGTCCGCGTCGTTGTCGGCCTGGTCGGCGTTGTACACGGACGGGCAGTTGTCGTCGGTGCAGCTCGTGTTGCCGTAGCCGGGGTTGCCGTAGCCGTCGGCGTCGGTGTCGGTGCACTCGTCGCAGACATCGCCGAGGCCGTCGCTGTCGGCGTCCTCCTGACCGGCGTTGCTGATGCTCGGGCAGTTGTCCGGCGTACAGGTGTTCGCCAGGTAGCCCGGGTCTCCGAAGCCGTCGGTGTCGGTGTCGGTGCAGGTGTCGCACACGTCGCCGAGACCGTCGCTGTCCGCGTCCTCCTGACCAGCATTGCTGATGGCCGGGCAGTTGTCCTCGGGGCAGGTGTTCAGCGCGTAGCCGGGGTCGCCGAAGCCGTCGCCGTCGCCGTCGGTGCAGGTGTCACAGACGTCGCCAGTGCCGTCGCCATCCGCGTCTTCCTGGCCGGCGTTGACGATGCTCGGGCAGTTGTCCTCGCCACAGGTGTTGGTCGGGAAGCCCGGGTCGCCCACGCCGTCGCCATCGCTGTCGGTGCAGGTGTCGCAGACGTCGCCGAGGCCGTCGCTGTCGGTGTCGGCCTGGCCCGGGTTCGAGTCGACCGGGCAGTTGTCCTCGACACAGGTGTTGGCCGGGTAGCCCGGGTTGCCGAAGCCGTCGTCGTCGGTGTCGGTGCAGTCGTCACAGACGTTGCCGATGCCATCGGCGTCCGCGTCTTCCTGACCCGGGTTGGCGATGGCGTCGCAGTTGTCGTCCGGGCAGCTGTTGCTGGCGGAGAACGCCGTGTCGCCGAAGCCGTCGCCGTCGGAGTCGGTGCAGGTGTCGCACACGTCGCCGAGACCGTCGCCGTCCTCGTCGTCCTGGCCCGGGTTGGACACGTCCACGCAGTTGTCCTGCGCACAGGTGTTCGCCGGGTAGCCCGCGTCGCCGAAGCCGTCGCCGTCGGTGTCGGTGCAGGTGTCACAGACGTCGCCGATACCGTCGGTGTCGGTGTCGAGCTGGTTGGCGTTGGCCACCGTGAGGCAGTTGTCGTCGCCGCAGGTGTTCGCCGGGTAGCTGTCGTCGCCGATGCCGTCGTTGTCGACGTCGGTACAGGTGTCACAGGCATCGCCGATGCCGTCACCGTCCGCGTCTTCCTGACCGGGGTTGCTCACGCCCGGGCAGTTGTCCTGCGCGCAGGTGTTGCCCGCGTAGCCCGGGTCGCCGAAGCCGTCCCCGTCGGTGTCGGTGCAGGTGTCGACGCAGTCCGCGAACTCGTCGCCGTCGGCGTTGGGGAAGAACTCGTCCACGCCGCCGTCGCCGTCGTTGTCGACGCCGTCGCAGTCCTCGCCGTCACAGACGTCGCCCTGGCCGTCGCCGTCGCCGTCTTCCTGGCCGGGGTTGGCGATGCTCGGGCAGTTGTCGTCGGTGCAGGTGGTGTTGCCGTAGCCGGGGTTGCCGAAGGTGTCGCCATCGGTGTCGGTGCAGGTGTCGCACACGTCGCCGGTGCCGTCGGAGTCGGCGTCCTGCTGGAACGGGTTGCTGATGGTCGGGCAGTTGTCGTCGGGGCAGGTGTTGGCCGCGTAGCCCGGGTTGCCGTAGCCGTCCGCATCGGTGTCGGTGCAGTTGTCGCACACGTCGCCGGCGCCGTCGCCATCGGCGTTGGCCTGATCGGCGTTGCTCACCGACGGGCAGTTGTCGTCGGGGCAGGTGTTCGCCGCGTAGCCCGGGTTGCCGTAGCCGTCGCCGTCGGTGTCGGTGCAGGTGTCGCACACGTCACCGGTGCCGTCGCCATCGACGTCGCCCTGGGCCGGGTTGCTGGTCACCGGGCAGTTGTCGTCGGCGCAGGTGTTGCCGTAGCCCGGGTTGCCGTAGCCGTCGCCATCGGTGTCGACGCAGTCGTCACAGGCGTCGCCCGTGCCGTCCGAGTCGGTGTCCGTCTGGGTCGGGTTGCTCGTCGTCGGGCAGTTGTCGGACGGGCAGGTGTTCGCCGCGTAGCCGGGGTTGCCGTAGCCGTCGCCGTCGGTGTCGGTACAGGTGTCGCACGCGTCACCGAGCGAGTCACCATCGGCGTTGCCCTGGAGCGGGTTGTAGGTGTTCGGGCAGTTGTCGTTCGCGCAGACGTTGGCGGTGTACCCGGGGTTGCCGAAGCCGTCCGCGTCCGTGTCGGTACACGTGTCGACACAGTCCTTGGTGCCGTCGCCATCGGTGTCGGGGTAGCCCTCGTCGATCTGCCCGTTGCCGTTGTTGTCGCGACCGTCGCACTCTTCGGTGTCACAGGCATCGCCGATACCATCGGTGTCGGTGTCGGCCTGCGAGGCGTTGGACACGCTGGGGCAGTTGTCGTCGGGGCAGGTGTTCTCGGGGTAGCCGGGGTTGCCGTAGCCATCGCCGTCGGTGTCGGTGCAGGTGTCGCACGCATCGCCCAGGGCGTCGCCATCGGCGTTGGCCTGGCTCGGGTTGCTCACCGTCGGGCAGTTGTCGTTGGCACAGGTGGTGTTGCCGTAGCCCGCGTTGCCGTAGCCATCGCCGTCGGTGTCGGTGCAGGTGTCGACACAGTCCTTGATGCCGTCGCCATCGGTATCGGCGAAGCCCTCGTCGACCTGGCCGTTGCCGTTGTTGTCGACGCCGTCACAGGTCTCGATGTCGCACACGTCGCCGAAGCCGTCACCGTCGGTGTCGGTCTGGCTCGGGTTGCTCACCGTCGGGCAGTTGTCGTTGGTGCAGGTGTTGGCGGTGTAGCCGGGGTTGCCGTAGCCGTCGCCGTCGGTGTCGGTGCAGTCGTCACAGACGTTGCCGAGGCCATCGGAGTCCGCGTCGGCCTGGCTCGAGTTCGAGATGGTCGGGCAGTTGTCCTCGGCACAGGTGTTCGCCGCGTAGCCGGGGTTGCCGTAGCCGTCGCCGTCGGTGTCGGTGCAGGTGTCGCACGCATCACCGAGGCCGTCGCCATCGGCGTTCGCCTGGGTCGGGTTCGACACGCTCGGGCAGTTGTCGGTGGCGCAGGTGTTCGCCGCGTAGCCCGGGTTGCCGTAGCCGTCGCCATCGGTGTCGGTGCAGGTGTCACAGGCATCACCGATGCCGTCGCCGTCCGCGTCCGCCTGGCCGGGGTTGCTCACCGTCGGGCAGTTGTCGTTGGCGCAGGTGTTGCCGTAGCCGGGGTTGCCGTAGCCGTCGCCGTCGGTGTCGACGCAGGTATCGACGCAGTCCTTGATGCCGTCGCCGTCGGTGTCGGTGAAGCCCTCGTCGACCAGGCCGTCGAGGTCGTTGTTCACACCGTCGCAGGTCTCGGTGTCGACGCAGTTCTTGGTGCCGTCGCCGTCATCGTCGGGGTAGCCCTCGTCGACGAAGGTGTCGCTGTCGTCGTCGACGCCATTGCAGAGCTCGGCGTTCTCGCACTCCGGCTCGCCGGCGCAGTCGGTGTCGTCGCAGTCGATGTCGCCGTCGAAGTCGTTGTCGACGCCGTCGTTGCAGTCCTCGTTACAGCCGCCGGTGTTGTCTTCGAACGAGAGGTTGAAGGTACCGGTGATGCCGGAGTAGGTCTCGACGACGATGTAGTAGGTGTTGCCCGCGACCGCGTCGAAGGTCACCGAGTCGGTGCCCGTGCGCGCGACCACGGAGCTCGCGATGCAGCCCTCCTGCTCGCAGGAGTTGAGGAGCACGTACAGGTCGTGGTCCGCGGAGAGCGCGGAGAGCGTGAACGTGACCGAGCCCGTCGCCTGCGGCGTGAACTGGTAGACCTTCTCGGGCTTGTCCTGGTTCAGGCGCGGGTAGGGATCGCCGCAGTAGTAGAAGTCCAGCACGTCCGTGGTGCCGGTGGCCGTCGTTCCCGCGATGTCCGTGGAGCAGGTGATGACGTCGGGGGTCGCGCCACCGATGTCACAGCCCTCGGTCGGACAGCCGAACTGGAAGTAGTCCGAGCCGATGGTGCGGCTCGGGTCGTCGCCATCCATGAGGATGTAGTACGTGCCGCCGTCCGCGGTGAAGTACAGCGACAGGTCCTCGCCGGTCGACGAGCCGGTGTCGAACTCGACGCATGCCGCGGTCGAGCTGCACGCATCCTCGATGACGGCCATCATCGTGTTCCGGCTCGGACCCGTGAAGTTGATCATCTCAGCCCAGAGGACGACGTCCTGCCCGGCCGGGGGAGTGAACTCCCAGATCAGCTCGTTGCCGGTGTAGCCGCCGCCGCACGTCGTGCTGTCGAGGCTTCCGCCGGTTCCGGTGCGGAAGTTCCAGATCTCGCCGCAGGAAGCGACGGCATCTTCGGAACAGGACTGCGCGGAGGCCGTGGGGGCGGCTCCCATGGCAGCGAGGGAGACCGCGATGAGCGCGGCGTTCTTGAGGTGGGGGGTCCAGCTGGACATGCAGGCTTCCCTGATGTGAGGGCTCGAGCCACCGGTACCCACAGAAGGAAAGCAGGCACCGGACACGCGTTCCGGCGCATCTTACACGTTTTGGACAGGCCCCGCCCGAAAATGGCTCAGCGCCGGCGACGCCGCGCAAACGCGACGATCGCCGGGGCCCACCACCAGAGGGATCCCGATCCCGTCCGGCAGCCGCAGGTGCCGTCATCCACGGGCGGCGTCACGACCTCTTCGCACACGTCGTCGATGCCGCCATCGCAGTTGTTGTCGATCCCGTCGTCGCAGATCTCGTCGAGCCCGGGGTTCACCCACCCGTTGCCGTCGTCGCAGTCGCCGTCGGCCACGGTCCATCCGTCGCCATCGTCGTCGGTGAGGTTCTCGTCCGCGAAGCCGTCGCAGTCGTCGTCCACGCCGTTCAGCGCCTCTTCGGCACCCGGGTAGATGTCGACGTTCGTGTCGTCACAGTCGCCCTCGGCCGGCGAGTAGCCGTCGCCGTCGGCGTCGAACCAGTCGCCGTTCTCGTCGATGAGGCCGTCACAGTCGTCGTCGATGGCGTTGTCCGCGATCTCGGCGATGGTCGCGCCCACGCTCGCGTCGCTGTCGACGCAGTCGCCGGGCACGCTGCCGTCCGAGCACTCGTCGACCCCGTCGCCGTCGAGGTCCGCGCCCTCGCACGAGCCGTCGCCGTCGTCGTCGGTGACCGTGGTCCCCTCGTCGATGGTGCCGTCGCAGTCGTTGTCGAAGCCGTCGGCGAACTCGGGAGCACCCGGGTAGCTGTCGCTGTCGCCAGTCGCACAGTCGCCGCCCTCGGCGAGGTAGCCGTCGCCATCCTCGTCGGAGGCCGCATCGTCGACCACGCCGTCGCAGTTGTCGTCGACGCCGTTGCCGGGGAGCTCCGCGAGCTCGCTGCTCACCGTGTCGTCGCCGTCGTTGCAGTCGCCGGGGGTCGAGCCGTCGACGCAGTCGAGCACGCCGTCGAAGTCGAGGTCCACGCCTTCGCACGAGCCGTCGCCGTCGTCGTCGGTGCACCGCGACGCCTCGTCGGTCGTGCCGTCGCAGTCGTCGTCGACCTCGTTGCACACGTCGCTCGCGGCGGGCGAGACGTCCGGATCGGCGTCGTCGCAGTCGCCGCCCAGCTCGGTGAAGCCGTCACCGTCGTCGTCGCTGCACTCGGTGTCTTCGTCGACGCGCAGGTCGCAGTCGTTGTCGATGCCGTCGCAGATCTCGGCCGCGCCGGGGTGGCGCTCGGCGTAGTTGTCATCGCAGTCGCCGGGTCCGGGCACGTAGCCGTCGGGCTGCTCGCAGGCGCGCAGGCGGTCGGCGTTGTTGCCGTAGCCGTCGCCGTCCGCGTCGGCGTACCAGGTCGTACCCGTCGACGTGTCGAGGTCGGGGTCTTCGTCGTCCACGAGCCCGTCGCCGTCGTTGTCGACACCGTCGCACTCCTCGACGTCGAAGCAGTCGGCGATGCCGTCGGTGTCGACGTCGTAGCCCTCGTCCACGCTGCCGTTGCCGTCGTTGTCGAGCCCGTCGCACTCCTCGACGTCCTGGCAGTCGGCGATGCCGTCGAGGTCCGTGTCGGGGAAGCCCTCGTCGACGTTTCCGTTGCCGTCGTTGTCGATGCCGTCGCAGTCCTCGCTGTCGCAGACGTCGCCGAGACCGTCGGTGTCGGTATCGGCCTGGTCCGCGTTGCTCACGCTCGGGCAGTTGTCGTCGGTGCAGGTCGTGTTGCCGTAGCCGGGATTGCCGAAGCCATCGCCGTCGGTGTCGGTGCACGTGTCACACACGTCCCCTGCCCCGTCCGCGTCCGCATCCTCCTGGCCGGCGTTGACCACGTCCGGGCAGTTGTCCTCGGTGCAGGTGTTCGCGAGGAAGCCAGGGTCGCCGAAGCCATCCCCGTCGGTGTCGGTGCACGTGTCGCAGGCATCGCCGAGCCCGTCGGTGTCCGCGTCCGCCTGAGCGGCGTTGCTCACGGTCGGGCAGTTGTCCTCCGGACAGGTGTTGAGCGCGAAGCCGGGGTCGCCGAAGCCGTCGACGTCGGTGTCGGTGCACGTGTCGCACACGTCGCCGAGGCCGTCGTTGTCGGCGTCCTCCTGACCAGCGTTGACCACGGACGGGCAGTTGTCCTCGCCGCAGGTGCTCGCCGGGAAGCCAGGGTCGCCCACACCATCCCCGTCGGTGTCGGTGCACGTGTCGCACACGTCTCCGAGTCCGTCGCTGTCCGCGTCCGCCTGTGCGGGGTTCGCCGCGTCCGGGCAGTTGTCGTCGGCACAGGTGTTCGCCGCGTAGCCGGGGTTGCCGAAGCCGTCGTCGTCCGTGTCGGTGCACGTGTCGCACACATCACCCACGCCATCCGCGTCCACGTCTTCCTGGCCGGGGTTGGCGGTGGTCGGGCAGTTGTCATCCGGGCACGTGTTCGTCGCCGCGAAGGCCGGGTCGCCGAAGCCGTCGCCATCGCCGTCGGTGCACGTGTCGCAGACATCGCCGAGGCCGTCGGTATCGGCGTCTTCCTGGCCCGGGTTCGCGGTCTCCGGGCAGTTGTCGGCGGCACAAGTGTTCGCCGGGTAGCCGAGATCGCCGAAGCCATCGTCGTCGGTGTCGGTGCACGTGTCGCAGACATCGCCGAGGCCGTCGGTGTCGGCGTCGAGCTGGTTCGCGTTGGCCACGTTCGGGCAGTTGTCGTCGCCGCAGGTGTTCGCCGGGTAGCTGTCGTCGCCGATGCCGTCGCTGTCGACGTCGGTGCAGGTGTCACAGGCGTCGCCGAGCCCATCACCGTCGGCGTCGTCCTGGCCCGGGTTGCTCACTGTCGGGCAGTTGTCCTCGGCACAGGTGTTGTTCGGGTAGCCGGGGTCGCCGAAGCCGTCGCCGTCGGTGTCGGTGCAGGTGTCGACGCAGTCCGCGTCGTCGTCGCCATCCGCGTTCGGGAAGAACTCGTCCACCCGGCCGTCACCGTCGTTGTCGGCGCCGTCGCAGTCCTCGCCGTCGCACACGTCGCCCGAGCCATCCCCGTCGCTGTCTTCCTGGCCGGGGTTGGCGACACTCGGGCAGTTGTCGTCGGCGCAGGTGTTCGCCGCGTAGCCGGGGTTGCCGTAGCCGTCGTCGTCGGTGTCGGTGCAGCTGTCGCAGACATCGCCGAGGCCATCGGCGTCGGCATCCTGCTGGAACGGGTTCACGTCGTCGGGGCAGTTGTCCTCGGGGCACGTGTTCGCCGCGTAGCCCGGGTCGCCGAAGCCATCGGTGTCGGTGTCGGTGCACGTGTCACACGCGTCGCCGCTCGAGTCGCCATCCGCGTTCGCCTGGTCGGCGTTCGCCACGGACGGGCAGTTGTCCTCGGGGCACGTGTTCGCCGCGTAGCCCGGGTCACCGAAGCCGTCGTCGTCGCTGTCGGTGCACGTGTCGCAGACGTTGCCGAGCCCGTCGCCGTCGCCGTCGAGCTGGGCCGGGTTGCTCACGCTCGGGCAGTTGTCGTCCGCACAGGTGTTGCCGTAGCCGGGGTCGCCGAAGCCGTCGCCGTCGGTGTCGACGCAGTCGTCGCAGACGTCGCCGTCGCCATCGCCGTCGGTATCCGTCTGCAGCGGGTTGCTGGTCGTCGGGCAGTTGTCCGCGGGGCAGGTGTTCGCCGCGTAGCCGGGGTTGCCGTAGCCATCGCCGTCGGTGTCGGTGCACGTGTCGCACACGTCGCCGCGCCCGTCGCCGTCGGCGTCGCCCTGGGGCGGGTTGTAGGTGCTGGGGCAGTTGTCCTCGGCACAGGTGTTCGCCGCGTACCCGGGGTCGCCGTAGCCATCGCCGTCGACGTCGGTGCAGGTGTCGACGCAGTCCTTGGTGCCGTCGCTGTCGGCGTCCGCGAAGGTCTCGTCGATGCGGCCGTCGCCATCGTTGTCCTGACCGTCACACTCCTCGGAGTCGCAGGCGTCGCCGGCACCGTCGCCATCACTGTCGCTCTGGCTCGCGTTGCTGATGCTCGGGCAGTTGTCCTCGTCGCAGGTGTTCGCCGCGTACCCGGGGTCACCGAAGCCATCGTTGTCGGTATCGGTGCAGGTGTCGCAAGCATCACCGAACGCATCGCCGTCCGCGTTCGCCTGGTCCGCGTTGGCGACGGTCGGGCAGTTGTCGTTGGCGCAGGTGTTGCCGTAGCCCGGGTTGCCGTAGCCGTCGTCGTCGGTGTCGACGCAGGTGTCGACGCAGTCCTTGGTGCCGTCGCCGTCGGTGTCGGTGAAGCCCTCGTCGACGTTGCCGTTGCCGTCGTTGTCGAGGCCGTCGCAGAGCTCGGTGTCGCAGGCGTCGCCGGTGCCGTCGCCGTCGGTGTCGTCCTGGTCGGCATTCGCGATGGTCGGGCAGTTGTCGTCGCCGCAGGTGTTCGCCGGATAGCCCGGGTCGCCGAAGCCATCGCCGTCGCTGTCGGTGCAGGTGTCGCAGACGTCGCCGACCCCATCGCCGTCGTCGTCGGCCTGATCCGCGTTCGCGACGCTCGGGCAGTTGTCGTCGGGGCAGGTGTTGGCGGTGAAGCCCGGGTCGCCGAAGCCGTCGTCGTCGCTGTCGGTGCAGGTGTCGACGCAGTCCTTGGTGCCATCGCCGTCCGTGTCCGCGAAGCCTTCGTCGACCTGGCCGTTGCCGTCGTTGTCGAAGCCGTCGCAGATCTCGGGCGCCTCGCACGCATCGCCGACGCCGTTGCCGTCGCCATCGGCCTGATCCGCGTTCGGGATCTCCGGGCAGTTGTCGTCGTTGTCGTACCAGGAGTCCGCGTCGGTATCGAGACGGATGACGACGTCGGTCGCGGTCACGTCGCCCGGGTCGCCGCCCTCGTCAGGCGCGCTCCAGCTCGCCGTGTTCGACATCAGCGTCTCGTCTGGCACGTCGTCGAGCACGACGTCGAAGACGATGGTCTCGCTGCTCCCGGCGGGGATCACCACGTTGCGAAGGTCGAGCAGCGCGGCTCGGCTGCGGTCCTGGCCCGCACCGCCGTCGTCGATCAGCGTCCACGACGCGGCCTGGGCGGGGATCGGGTCGGTCACGTCGACGGTGGCCGTCTCGTTGCCGGTGTTCTCCAGGTAGATCGTGTAGCGAATGGTGTCGCCCGCGGTGGGCTCGCCATCGCCGTCCGCGTCGTCCCACAGGACCCAGGTCTTCTCGGACTTCTCGCCGAGGAAGGGCTCGTAGAGCTTGACGGAGACCACGTTGACGGTGAGCCACCACTTCTCGCCGCCGGCCGCGTAGGTCACGTCGATCGAGGTGTCGCGCGCGTCGAGGCCCGCGGAGATGTCGAACTGATCGATGTCCACGCCCGCGAGGTCCGACTGGGTCGGCGAGGTCGTGTTGATCGTGCCGTTCATCACCTCGTACGGGTCGCTGTTCACGTCGCCGTCGGAGAGCAGGATCGGGCCGTTGGTGTTGCCGGGACGCCCGTCGACCTCGACGTACTCGCTCGTCCCGGTCGTGTGGACGTCGCCCTCGAGCACGTACCAGGTGAGCGTCGCATCCGGCGTGCTGTCGACGTCGAAGCCGCCGAGGGTGATGGTCTCGGAGTTGTTGATGAGCTCGATGTTTCCGTCGTACCAGACGACCCGCCGCGGCGGGAGCACGCTGTCCTCGTACACGAGCAGCAGGGCGGCCGAGGCGTTGTCGATCGAGCCGTTGTTCGGCGTCGGGCCGATGTAGTCGGTGATCGAGTAGGTGCCGGTCATCGACGAGATCAGCGAGGTCACGTCCTTGCGGTGCACCCAGATGTCGTAGCTGCTCGCGCCGGTCTGGCAGTACGAGACGTCGGCGGTAAGCGCGGTCTCGGTGCCGCCCGGGGTGGTCAGCGTGATCGTGTCCGAGTCGTAGTCGACCGTGTCGATGGTGTAGGTCGGCAGCGAGGCGCAGTCGGTGTTCTTGTGGTCGCCGCCCCAGTACAGGTAGGCCGCGGTGAGCGTCGCCCCGGAGGACAGGTCGCTGGCCTGCACGTCGAAGGTGGCCGGGTCCGCGACCTCGTCGGCGTTGGTGCCGCTGTCCGAGCTGTCCACCGCGATCGCGGCGCCGGTCATGAAGAAGTCGACATTGCCCTCCCACGCACCGCGCTGCGTCATCGGCTCGGTGGCCGAAGCGACGCTCGAGAGCGCGAGAAGGGTGGAAGCGACGAGAAAGCGGACGGTCATGGCCTCTCCGTGCCGAAGCGCGAGCCGCCGAGAGTAGCCGATCCACTGCGTGATCTGCACCCCTCGTTCGCAGAGGTTTCGTGACACCTGCCTCGCTTCGCACCTCGTCCTTCGCCACGAACGGACGGCCACAGCCGTTCCAGGCGTTGTAGGCTGCGCCCCGGAGGTCTCATGCTCCCGCTCCTGATCGCCCTCGCCGCGCACGCCGGCGATCTCTCCTTCGGTCTCGTGCCCTCGCCCGGACCCGACGAGAATCCCGCATTCATCGTGACGCCGCTGCGCCCCGTGGCGAACCTGTGGGTGGACTGCGAGGCCGGCGGCGACACGCACAGCTTCGAGCAGCGAGGCCTGCTCGCGGACACCAGCGCGCGCTTCGAGCTGCCGCGGGACGAGTCGGTGACCGAGGCGAAGTGCACCGTGATCGCGGACTTCGAGGACAGCGCCCGCGAAGAGCTGGTGGTGCCCATCTCGTGGAGCTATGCCGCGCCCCTGTCCGTGGACCTGACCCACGCCTCCGCGGACGTGAAGTCGCGCACCCTCACCGTCGACGTCACCGCGCCGGTCGCCCGGGCCGAAGTGATCGCGTATGGCGCACACAAGAAGGTCCTCGACAGCAAGACCACCGACGTCTCGGGCGGCCCCGGCAAGGTCGAGGTGCCCTGGGTCGGCGCCGCGAGCGAGGTCGTGCTCCTCGATGTGAAGCTGCACGCACCGGACGGCGCGTGGGCCGGATTCACCTACTCGCCGTGGTTCCTCGACATCCCGCACGAGGACGTGCTCTTCGAGAGCAACCAGGCGGTCATCCGCCCCGAGGAGGAGCCCAAGCTCGAAGCCACCCTCACCGAGCTTCGAGAGGTGCTCGACAAGTACGGTGAGGTCGTGCCGGTGAAGCTCTACATCGCCGGGTGCACCGACACCGTGGGCGACGCCGCGCACAACGAGACGCTCTCGCTCGAGCGCGCGCGGGCGATCGCTGCGTGGCTCCGCAGTCACGGCTTCTCCGCGCCAATCTTCTACTGGGGCTTCGGCGAGAAGCTGCTCAAGGTGAAGACCGGAGATGGCGTGGACGAGGCCCGTAATCGGCGTGCCCTGTACATGGTCGGTGCCAACCCGCCGCCTCCCGGATCGGGCGTGCCCTCCGTGGGCTGGCGCGCGCTGTAGCAGACTGCCGGGGTGCATCCCCTCCTCCTGCTCGTGTTCTTCGTGTCCGGCGCCGCCGGGCTCATCGGCCAGGTGGTGTGGGTCCGCCAGGTGTCGCTCGCCTTCGGCAGCACCCTGCAGTCCGCATCGCTGGTGACCGCGGTCGTGCTCGGTGGACTCGGACTCGGCGGGTGGTTCGCCGGGCGCTGGGCCGACAAACGGAGCTCTCGCGCCAGCCTGCGCGCGTACGCGCTGGCCGAGGTCCTGCTCGCGGTCTTCGGCGTCGCCATCGCCCTCGCCCTGCCCCTGCTCGCGACCGAAGCCAGCCTCACGTGGACCGTGCCCGACGCTCGCGGCTGGCAGGTGCTCGCACCGGGCGCCGTGCTGCTTCGGGGGGTGATGGTCGTCGCGCTGCTCGGACCGAGCGCGCTGGTCATGGGCAGCACCCTCACCCTGCTCGTGCGCGCCGTGGTGCCCGCGTCGCTCGCGGGCGTGCGGGTTGGGTGGCTGTACGGCGTGAACACCCTGGGCGCGGCCGCCGGCGCCCTGTTCACCGACGCGTGGCTCGTGCCGCAGCTGGGACTGCTCCGCACGCTGTTCGCCGCAGCGGCCCTCAACCTGCTCGCCGGCGTCGTCGCGATGGCGCTGCCCGCGCGCGGCGAGACGCGCCCGACCGAGGGCCATGTCGCGGAGGGCCACCTCGTCCCGACCGCCGCAGCCCTCGCACTCGCCGGCTTCGCGGCCATGGGCGCAGAGATGCTCTGGCTGCGCTTCCTGTCCGCAGCGCTCGGCCCGTATCGGGCCGTGTTCTCAGGGCTGCTGGCGGTGATGCTCCTCGGTCTGTGCCTGGGTGCGCTGCTCGCGGGGGAGCTCACGCGGCGCTGGCCCCATCCCGCGCGCTGGTTCGCGCTTGCCCAGGCAGGCTTCGCGATCAGCCTCGTCGGCGGACTGCTCGCCTACGACCCGGAAGCCCTGGTACGAGCCCAGCTCGCGGCCGCGGACAGCGAGCCCCTGCACCGGGCTCTGCTCGTCGCGAACCTCGGCCGCATCGCCGCGGTGCTCTTCGTGCCCTCGGTGTGCCTGGGAGCCAGCTTCCCGCTTGGCAACGCACTCGCGCAGCGCCAGGGCGAGGTCGGGGCACGGGCCGGCGTGCTGTACCTCGCGACCACCTCGGGCAACGTGCTCGGCGCACTGTCGACGGGCTTCGTGTGGCTGCCGTTGCTCGGCATGCAGGCGACGACGGCGTTGCTTGCGGCCCTCGCTGCGCTCGCTCCCCTGTGTCTCGGTCGCCGAGGCGCCTTCGGCAGCGTGGGCCTCGCCGCGGCGGGGGTCGTGCTGCTGCAGCCTCCCCACATCCTGTTCTGGAAGACCTTCCCCGCGAACCGCGTGGACCCGGACGAAGTCCTCGCCATCCACGAGGGGCGCGACACCGTCCTCGCGATCACCGGCCGTCCCGAGGGCCCCGCGCGGCTGTGGACCGGCGGACACCCGATGACGAGCACCACTCACCACGCCCAGCGCTACATGCGCCTCATGGCGCACCTGCCGCTGCTGCTCCAGGACGAGCCCGAGCGCGTCGCGGTGATCTGCTTCGGCGTCGGCAACACCCTCTCCGCGGCTGGACTGCACCCCTCCGTGCGCGAG
Organism: Deltaproteobacteria bacterium; assembly: GCA_006226595.1. Taxonomy (GTDB): domain Bacteria; phylum Myxococcota_A; class UBA796; order UBA796; genus M1803. Next base: position 36,483 of record SBGP01000029.1, on the reverse strand, counting down.
CTGCACGCCATCGACCTGTCCGGCGACGTCCTCGCCCACGGCGATCTCTTCGCCCACGCCAACCACGGCATCCTCGAGGACCCGCGGTTGACGGTGTTCGTCGACGACGGGCGCCATCACCTGCGACGACCGGGCCCCGCCTACGACCTGATCACGCTCGAGCCTCCGCCCATGGCGCACGCGGGCATCGCCGCGCTGTACAGCGTCGAGTTCTACGAGGCGGCACGGGCCCGCTTGCGACCCGGCGGTGCGATCAGCCAGTGGCTGCCGGCGTATCAGGTGCCCGAGGACGAGGTGCGCGCACTGGTCGCAGCCTTCGCCACCGTGTTCCCCGAGGGCGTGGTGCTCACCGGATCCGGGCGGGAGATGCTGCTCGTAGCCGGTCCCGCCTTCTCCCTCGATGCCGTGTCTCGACGCCTCGACGCCCGCCCCGCGGTCGCCGCCGATCTCGACGCCTTCGAGCTCCCCGACGCCACGGCCCTCGCCGCCACCTTCCTCGGACCCGCGACGGCGACGGCCCCTCCCCTCACCGACGACCACCCGAGCCTCGAGTACAGCCAGGTGTCGCACGTGATGGAGACGCGGCTTCCCAGCGACCTGTTCGCGCCCACCGCCATCGACACGTGGTGCGGCGACTGCGACGACCCGGCGCTGCACGACCTGCTCGCACTCTCCGCCGAGGTCGTCACCACCGAGCCCTTCCTCGCGTACTCGAACCTGCGACGGCCCACGACGACGCACCAGGTGCCGTGGGCGGGTGAAGGTGATGTCGTCGACCTGCTGTGGCGTCATCCGTCGTTCGGGGCATGGCTGTACGCGCCCGCCTCGCTCACCGAGCGGGCGCTGTGGCTGCACGACCGGGGTCGCCTCGCGGAAGCGCGCGCCGCGCTCGACCTCGCCGCACGGCAGGCGCCGTTCGACCCTCTCATCGCAGACCTCGCCGCCAGCTGGCCCTAGCCGAGAGCCTGGGTGTGCGAGCGCCCACTCCCCTGTGTGCTCTCACCCACCCGTTGGCCCGCACCCACGCAACGATGCGCCTGCAAGCGGCACTTGCGCGCTGGCCCCCCGCTTGCATCGCCTCTCGTCCGGAGGCGGAATGAAAGAACTGCTCATCCTCGGCGCGGGCACCGGTGGCTCGCTGATCGCCAACAAGCTGGTCCGGAGCCTGCCGGACGGCTGGCGCGTCACCGTCGTCGACCGCGACGACAAGCACATCTACCAGCCGGGACTCCTGTTCCTGCCCTTCGGGGATCTGCGTCCCGAGGACCTGGTGCGTCCGCGGCGCAAGCTGCTCGACCCGAGTGTGCGCGTCGTGCTCGCCGGCATCGACCGCATCGACCCCGAGAACAAGGTCGTCGCTCTCGACGACGGCACCCAGCTGACCTGGGACCTGCTCATCGTGTCGACCGGCACCCGCGTGCGCCCCGATCAGACCCCGGGCATGACCGGCCGCTACTGGCGTCAGGACGTGCACGAGTTCTACACGCTCGAGGGCGCCACCGCGCTGGCCCACCGCCTCGAGGGCTTCACCGGCGGCCGCCTCGTCGTCGACGTCGCGGACATGCCGATCAAGTGCCCCGTCGCACCGCTGGAGTTCGCCTTCCTCGCCGACGCCTACCTGCAGAAGCGCGGGCTGCGCGACAAGACCGAGCTCGTGTTCGTGACCCCGCTCGACGGCGCGTTCACCAAGCCCGTCGCCTCGCGGGCCCTCGGCGGCATGCTCGAGCAGCGCGGCATCCACACGGTGACCAACTTCTCGCTCTCGGACGTCCTCGAGGACGAGAAGGCCATCCAGAGCTACGACGGCCGCAAGGTGGACTTCGACCTCCTGGTCAGCGTGCCGCTGCACGGCGGCTCCTCGGCGGTCCACGACAGCGGCATCGGCGACGACATGGGCTTTCTGCCCACGGACAAGCACACGCTGCAGAGCCGCGACTACGACCACATCTTCGCCATCGGCGACGCGACCGACCTGCCGATCAGCAAAGCGGGGGCCGTGGCGCACTTCCAGGGTGACGTGCTCCACGACAACGTGATGCGGTGGATCGAGGAGCGCCCGCTGTGGGCCGGGTACGACGGCCACGCGAACTGCTTCATCGAGACCGGGCACGGCAAGGCCATGCTCATCGACTTCAACTACGAGACCGAGCCACTGCCCGGGAAGTTCCCACTGCCGGGCATCGGCCCGTTCACCCTGCTCGCCGAGTCGGAGCTCAACCACTGGGGCAAGCTCGCCTTCAAGTGGGCGTACTGGAACGTGCTCGTCCGCGGCGACGACCTGCCCATGGACCACCGCATGCTGATGTACGGCAAGAGGAGCGCGTGATGGACGCCGAACTCAAGGCACGGCTCGACGCGATCGACGCCAAGCTCGACTACATCGTCGCTCGCCAGGAGTACACCGAGGACTTCATCCGCGAGATGACGCCGGTGGCCCGCGAGGCGATGAACGCGATGGCCGCGAAGCTCTCGACCTGGGAGGAGCGCGGATACTTCGCCATCGCCGGGGAGCTGGGCGGTCTGCTCGACAAGCTCTCCGAGGCCTACGGTCCCGAGGACGTGCACGAGCTCTCCGGCAGCATCGTCGCGATCCTCGACACGGCCCGCAACCTGACCCAGCCCGACATGCTCGAGCTCGCGAACGAGGCGGGAGACGTGCTGCACGACGCGGAGAACGTGAAGCCGGTCGGTCCGTTCTCGGCGATGTCCGCGGCCCGTGACGCCGACGTGCAGCGCGGTATGGGCGTGGCGCTCGAGCTGCTGCGCCACCTCGGTCGCGCGCAGGGCAGCAAGGCCCGTCCAGAGGTGCGCCGCCCGGCTCCCAAGGCCCAGGCCTCGGCCGCACCGATGTCCGAGGACGACGTGCCCGCGGTGTGCCCCGTGCCCACGCCCGCTCCCACGCCTCCCGCAGACGAGATCGTCGAGTGGGAAGGGCACCGGTTCAACGGGGAGGGCTTCCTGCTCGACCCCAGCGCGTGGAACGAGGAGCTCGCCGCCAAGATGGCGGGCGGTCTCGGTCTCGAGCTCACCGGCGAGCACTGGCAGGTCCTGAAGTACGCCCGCCAGGACTACCTGGCGACGGGCTCGAGCCCCAACGTGCGCCGCATCGCCTCTGGCTCGGGCGTCGGCATCCGCCGCATGTACGAGCTGTTCCCCAAGACCCCCGGCAAGTCCGCCGCGATGGTCGCCGGCATCCCCAAGCCCGCTGGCTGCGTGTGAGGTCCCGATGAGCTTTCCCTTCGCCAACCCGAAGACCCCGACCGCCGACGGCAGCCCCGCGCCCGCCGGCACCCGAAAGATCGCGCTCGTGTGCGCCAAGGGCGGTCTCGACGAGTGCCTGCCCGTGCTGATCATGGCCAACGCCGCCCGCATGACCGGCATCGAGTGCAGCGTGTTCTTCACGTTCTATGGGCTCGACGTGATCACCGACAGCCGGGTCGATCACCTGCACGTCAACTTCCTCGGCAACCCGATGAGCCCGATGCCGAACATGATCGCGGGCCTGCCGGGCATGGAAGCGCTCGGCACCAGCTTCATGCAGAAGAAGATCGACGAGCTCGACATCCCGCGCCCCCGCGAGATGGTGCACATGCTGTCCGAGTCGGGCTGCGACCTGTACGCCTGCGAGCTCGCGATGAAGATGTTCGAGCGCACGAAGGAGGACCTGCTTCCGGAGGTCGCCGACGTGATCACCGCCACCGACTTCTTCGAGCGCACCCACGGCGCCGACATCATCTTCGTGTGATCAGTCCAGATCGAGGTCGATGACGAAGTCGCCGTCGGAGGACAGCGTGTCGAAGACGACCTCGCCGTCGATCTGGATCACCAGGCGCTGCTCGTCGCCGACCTCGTCCACCCGGACCGAGAAGTCGCGCCCACCGTCGAGCTTCGCGACGAGTGAGCCGCTGGGCACGGACCAGCTGATGCTGCCCTCGTTCAGCGCCTCGGTGAGCGCGAGCTCGAGCTCCTTCTCGGCGAGCTCGGCCCGGGTCGGTCCCGCGGCGGTGGTCACGCCGGCGGCCATCGGCGTCGCGGTGAGCCGCTTCACGCGATCGCCGCGGAGCACCACGAGGTCCATGTCCTCGCCGACCAGGCCGCCGGCCAGGGTTCGGCGGAGCTGGTTCACCGAGCCCACCGGCGCATCACCGATCTGCACCAGCACGTCTCCCTCGCGGAGCCCGGCGCGATCGGCAGGCCCTCCCTTGTCGATGCGCTCGACCCGCACGCCCCCCGCGAAGCCCAACTGGCGAGCCTCGATCGAGTCGACGACGCCGACTCCGAGCGCCACACCAAGGTTTTCGGGCTCCCCCTCCACAGCCAGCGCAGTCGAGGTTCCAAGCACGGTTAGCAGCAGTCCGAGCATCAGGCGCGTCATCACTCCTCCGGGTTCGCCTGCATCTACGACGCCGGACGTGGCACTATTGCCAGCCAGGGACACCACGCGCGCATGAGCCAGATCGAGACCGCCCAGATCCTCGGAACGGATCGGTACCAGATCCGCCGCCACATCGGCGGCGGCGCCATGGGCCTCGTGTACGAGGCGTGGGACCGCAAGCGGAACAGCCCGGTCGCCCTCAAGCTCCTGCGCTCGTACAACAACGACGCGATCTACCGGCTCAAGCAGGAGTTCCGCGCGCTGTCGGAGATCTCGCACCCGAACCTCGTCAACCTGTACGAGCTCGTCGGCGCCGAGGACTCCTGGTTCATCGTCATGGAGCTGGTCCAGGGCGAAGACTTCCTCGCCTGGGTCCGCGGCACGCCGTCCGAGACCTATGCGAGCGAGTGGATCACCGCGGTCACCGACGAGATCCCCATCGCCGACACGCTCACCCGCGCGCTCGACGAGCCCAGCTTGCCACCACCGTCGCTTCCCGACGACCTCGAGCGGCTCAAGGACGGCATCGCCCAGGTGGTGCGTGGCGTCAGCGCCCTGCACGATCACGGCAAGTTGCACCGCGACGTGAAGCCGACCAACGTGATCGTGCGGCCCGATGGCCGCGCGGTGCTCGTCGACTTCGGCCTGATCTGGGACGCGGACCGCGAGGTCAGCGAGCTCTCCCGCATCGACACGGTGGTCGGCACCGCAGCGTTCATGCCGCCGGAGCAGGCCCGCGGCGAGCAGCCTTCGCCCGCCTCGGATCTGTACGCGATCGGCGTGATGCTCTTCCAGGGCCTCACCGGCCGCCTGCCCTTCGAGGGCAACATGATGCGCATCCTCGTCGCCAAGCAGGAGGAGACGCCCCCGCGGCCGAGCGCGCTGGTCCCGAACGTCCCCGCTGACCTCGACGAGCTCACGGCGCGGCTCATGGCGCGCGACCCAGAAAAGCGCCCGTCGGCCCGTGACGTGCTCGAGGTGCTCGGCCACGGCGCCACCGGGTCCGGCGACGGGCCTTCGGCGCGGTTCGAGGGACGCGAGCACGAGCGTCAGGGCCTCGAGGAGCTGTGGGCGAAGGCCAAGCGCCGCAACGGCGCCCTCGCGCTGGTGCACGGTGCCTCCGGCGTCGGCAAGTCGAGCTTCGTGCGCAACTTCCTCGCCGAGATCCGCAAGCACGAGGACGCGATGGTCCTCCGCGGACGGTGCTACGAGCGCGAGACCGTGCCGTACAAGGCCTTCGACCATCTCGTCGACGGCATCCGGCGACGCCTCACCAAGCTCGACGACGACGCGCTCGACCGCCTGCTGCCCGAGGACATGGGGGCCCTGACCAAGGCCTTCCCGTCGCTGTCGGAGTTCGGCGACCCCGGTACGGACTCGCTCGAGGTCGGCGACATCGGCGACGACCGCAACCGAGCCTTCCGCGCGTTCCGCGACCTGCTCCGCAAGCTCTCGAAGCAGCGGCCCCTGCTCATCGCCATCGACGACGTGCACTGGGGCGACCTCGACAGCGCCCGCCTGCTCACGAACCTGCTCCGTGAGCTGCGCGGCTACCGCGTGCTGTGGGTGCTCACCTACCGCTCCGAGGACGCCGAGACCTCGGCCTTCCTGCTGCACCTGCGCAACGACCCGGTGCTGCGCGAGCTCCCCTACTCCGAGCTCGTGCTCTCCGAGCTGTCGACGATGCAGGCCGTTGCCGTGGCTCGCGGCCTGCTCGGCGAGCCGCTGCCCGACGCCGCCAAGGCTGCCGTGTGGGTCGCCGAGGAGTCCGGCGGCAACCCGTTCCTGCTCTCGGAGCTCGCACGCCACCTGATGTCGGCCGCCGAGGCGGGCGAGGACGTGGCGGACATCGCCGACCTCACCCTCGACGACCTGTTCCGCAACCGCCTCTCCGGCCTCTCGGACCGCGCTCAGCGCCTGGCCCGCGTGGTGGCGCTCACCGGGCGTCCCCTGCCCCTGAAGGTGGTCGCCCGCGCCGCCGGTATCGAGAGCGACGAGCTCGGCGCGCTCGTCGAACTCCGCAACAGCCGGTTCGTACGCTCCGCATCGGGACCCCTCGGCGAGATCGTCGAGCCGTACCACGGCCGCATCTCCAGCTCGATCGCCGGATCCCTGCCGCTGGACGCAAAGGGCAAGCTGCACCTGCGCATCGCGCGCGCGATGGAGCACTACGGCTGGAACGACCCGGAAGCGCTGTTCACGCACATGTTCAACGGTGGGCAGCAGGACCGCGCCGCCGAGCTCGCCGCCGCCGCCGCAAAGGCCTCCGCCGACGGACTCGCGTTCGACCGCGCCGCCGAGCTGTATCGCACCGCGCTGGGCCTGCGCGAGTGGCCGTGGGACGAGAAGGAGCAGCTTCAGATCGAGCTCGGTGACGTGCTCGTCTACGCCGGCCGAGGTCGCGAGGCGGCGAACGCCTACCTCGAAGCCGCGAAGCAGGCGGGCAAGCTCAAGGCCATCGAACTCCGCCGAAAGGCCGGCGAACAGCTGCTCGTCAGCGGACACGTGGACGAGGGCCTCGAGCTGTTCCAGGAGGTGCTCAAGGCGGTGAACCTGTCGCTCGCGTCGACGCCGACTCGGGCGCGCGTCGGCACGTTCATCAACCGGCTGTGCATCCGCTCGATCGGCCTCGACGTGGTCCACCACAAGGAGTCCGAGCTCGCCGAGATCGACCTCCAGCGCATCGATGCAGCCTGGTTCCTCGCCATGGGCCTGATGCTCGTCGACCCGCTCCAGGGGCGGTACTTCCACGAGCAAAACATGCGGCTGTCCCTGAAGGCCGGTGAGCCCTTCCGCATCACGCGGGCGTTCTCGCTCGAGCTCGTGGCTGCCGCGATGGACCCGACCCCGAAGAGCCAGGTGCACGGCAGCCGCGTGCAGCGTCGTGCCCGCGAGCTGTCCTCGAAGCTCGGCAAGGCCAAGGCTCGAGGCCTCGTCGCCCTTGGCGAAGGCATCGCCAGCTACGTCGGCGGAACCTGGGACAGCGCCTACCGCGCCTGCCGTCGCGCCGAGCGAACCTTCGCCGAGCACGTGGCGGGCGCCCACTTCGAGCTCGCCGCTGCCCGCCTGTTCGCGGCCAAGGCCATGGCCTGGCGCGGTCAGCTGCGCGCCGCCCACGAAGAACGCGCGATCCAGCTCGCCGAGGCCGAGGCCAACGGCAACCTGTTGATCTCCGCGAACCTGCGCCTCGACATCTTCCCGCTGCTGCTGCTCACCCGAGGCAAGGCGGACCAGGCGAGGCTCGAGGTCGACCGCGTGCTCGCCCAGTGGCAGCGGCCTGGCCTCGACTACCCGCGCTTCTTCGCGATGCAGGGCCAGGTCTACCTGCACCTCTACGACGGCCGCTACCGCGACGCGTGGGAGGAGTGCACCCGTCGCGAGAAGGCGTTCCACGAGAGCGGCCTCGCGGACCTGCAGATCAACTTCGCGACCTACACCTGGCTGCGTGGACTCGCCGCGGTCCAGGGGGCCGCGAAGGGCGACAAGGCGCTGGCCAAGGAAGCGGAGCGCTGTGCGCGCACGCTCGCCAAGTCCCCCCTCGCCCTCGGCATGGCCCACGGCGCCGCGATCCGCGCCGGCCTGCTCAACGTCCAGGGCAAGAGCGAGCAGGCGCAGGACGCCATGCTCGAGGCCCTCGGCAGCTACGAGTCGCTCGAGATGGACCTGCACGCGAACATGTGTCGCTACCGCCTCGGCACGATGCTCCAAGGCAACGATGGCCTGAAGGAGCAGATCGCCGCCGAGCGTTGGGTCGAGCGCGAAGAGGTCGTGCACGCCGACCGCATCGCGAACATCCTCGCGCCGGGCTTCGACCGCTAGGACGCTCGCCGCGCCCCTCAGCGAATGAGGGTGAGCACTTCTTCGGCCAGCGTCATCGGGTCGAAGGGCTTGTGGATCACCCCAGCCGCCCCGAGAGCCTTGTAGTCCTCGACCTCGTTGCGCTGCACCTTGGCGGTGAGGAACACGATGGGGATCGCGGACAGCTCGGGGATCTCGCGGAGCTTCTTGAAGCAGGTGACCCCGTCCATGCCCGGCATCATCATGTCCATGAGGATGACGTCCGGCAGCACGCGCGGTGCGAGCTCGAGCGCGCGAAAGCCCGACTCGGCCGTCGTCACGGTCCACCCGCCAACCGCGGCCAGCGCGACCTCACCCACTGCGCGAATGTCGACGTCATCCTCGACGAGAAGAGCACGCACCGTCACAGGAGCCTCCGGATGCGGGCCGCGAGGACCGACGGAGAGAAGGGCTTGGCGACATAGTCGTTGGCGCCGGACTCGAGGCCCTCGATCATCTGGCGATCGCTGTCGAGCGCGGTGACCATGACCACCGGAGTCTTGGTGTAGCGGCGGGTGCTCCGCAGGTAGCGCAGCACCGCGAGCCCATCGGCGCCGGGCATCTCGATGTCGAGTACGAACAGGTCGAAGGCAGCGTCCTGCGCCAGGGCGATGGCGTCGGCGCCGTCCGGCACGTGGTGGACCTCGAGGTCGAGCTCCCCGTCGAGGATCACGGTGATCGCCTGCGCGACGTCCGGGTCGTCCTCGGCGAGCAGGACCCGGCCCCGGCGACGCTCCTCGCCAACGATGCTGGCAACGAACTGATCGCCGCCCGCGAGCGCGGCGAGCTCGACCAGGCGCCGGCACAGCTTGAAGACGTTGTTCGGGTGGCTGGACGTGGCTTCCATCACCCCGCCAGCGACGAACCCACGCACCGCCTGAGCCGTGAGTACGCGCCGGATCTTCGGCAGCTGGGCCTCACACAGACTCTTGAGGTCGTCCGCGCCGGACTCGGCGACGAGTAGCGCGAACGTGCGCGCGTCCCAGCGCACCAGGGTGCCCGCACGAGGCGTGGCGACGCGAAGCACCTCGGCCACGCCGGCCATCACCTTCTCGTCCTCCGGAACGCGAATGAAGGCCACGGACCACGGGGCGCCGTTGCGCGCGTGCTGGCGGCGTGCACCGAGGCCCGCATGGAACAAGGTGCCCGGACCGGGAAGACCCGTCGTGCCGTCGCCAGCGAGCTCGACCTGCGAGCGTCCCTCGTAGCCGAGTAGCGCGCGCACGCTGGCCGCCATGGCCACCGGGTCCATGGGCTTGGCGTGCACCTCGGTCGCGCCGAGCGCCAGGCACTCCTGCCGCACGCCCTCGTCGATGCTCCCGGAGAGCACGACGACCGGCACCTGGGACAGGCTCGGATCGCTGCCGATCTGGCTGATCAGATCGCGGGCATCACCGTCCGGCAGCCCGAGGTCGACCACGATCAGCGCGCAAGGCTTGGCAGCGAGTACGGCTCTCGCCTCGTCGATGGTCGGCGCGGCAATGACCTCGTCCGAGTAGGGCGCGAGGGTGAGGCGAAGAATGTTGACCACGGAAGGATCGTCGTCGATGACGAGCGCCGCGCCTCGCGGACGCGCACCCCGCTGGTCGCGGATCGCCCGGCGCACCTCGTCGAGCAGCGAGTCGATCGCGATCGACAGCGCGCCGGTCGGCGCCTCCTCGGCGTGTGCGGCGGCCTTGCTGATGCCAGGGAAGCCGAGCGTTCCGCCACTGCCACGCAGGCGATGCGCGAGTCGCCGCGCAGATCGCTCCGCCCCGGCTCGCGTCTGCTGCTGCTGCAGCGACTCCCGCACAGCCTTCAGGGCCTCGACCTGGAGCACGAGTCGCTCGCGATAGGTCCGGCGCAGTGTTTCGAGAGGGTCGGTCATCCAGGGCCTCGTCCTAATCCAGACTAGCGCAAGTTCGACCGCCCCTCAGTGGCGACTGCCTGGCACCTCACCGAATTTCGGCGATCGACCGGGCGATCTCGTCGTCGAAGTTGGTGCGCAGGCGGATCAGTGGATTGAACTTCGGGCGGCGAGGCTCGTGAACGATCTGGCCATCCGGTCCGACGACGTCCGCCTTGACGTCCACGGTGCCGAAATCGATCTCGGTGACGGCGGGAATCTCCGCGCGGGGCTCCGCCATGGACAGCGCCGGAACGAGGATCAGGAAGAGAACGAGAAAACGCATGAGTGCCTCCGGGACTCTCCCACCGGACCGCAACGCTGCCTTGCGGTTCCATGAGAAGACGGAGCGCGCGCGCGTGGATATACACACGCCGTGATTCGTCTCTCAGCCATGTTCCTCGTCCTCGTCGCGTGCGGTGCCACCGAGCCGCCGCAAGGTCCGGCCGCGCCCGAGGCGCCCGCAGCGCCGCCGAGTGCCGTGCCGATGCCCGCTCCCGGCGACGCCGTCGCTGGCAAGGCCGAGCTGCTCGCACGCTGCCTCGCCGAGCACGCCACCACCGGACGGGTGACGCTCGACGTGACCACCACCGACGGCCGCATCGCGACGGCCACGGTGAGCGACGCGAGCAGCGCCGACCCGGCCTTCGCCGCGTGCCTCGCGACCCACGCAGTCGGCATGCCTCACGAAGGCGCGGCGAAGATCAGCCTCACCGCGATGTAGGTGACGGTGAGCTAGGCCGCGGGCCCCAGATCGCGCTCGAGGGCCTCGAGCACCAGCGACACCCCGCGATCCGCGTGCTCGCCCGCCACGTTGAGGAAGCCGTGCGGTGCGCCATCGAGGATGTGCACCTCGACCGGAACCCCGGCGGCGCGACGCGCGAGGGCGAGCTGATGGGCCTGCTCCACCGGCACCAGCGCGTCTTCGGTGCCGTGGAGCAGCGTGAGGGGGACCTCGTTGCGCACCACCCAGCGCGGCGACACGGGGCGCGCGTCCCCTCCTCGAAGCAACAGGGCGCGGAGACCGCGACCCAGCGGCCCACCGAGGTTGTCGAGGTCGTACAGACCGAACAGGGACACCCGCGAGGCGAGGCGCGTCCCTCCGGGCCGCTCCGAGGCCAGCAGCATCAGGGTCGCGCCCGCAGAGAGGCCAACGGTACCGATCCGGCGCGGATCCACCCCGAAACGCGGCGCCTGGTCGAACCACCACTCCATCGCCGCGTGCGCGTCCTCGACGCCACCGAGCCGCGAACCGCCGCGGAAGATCTTGCGGTAGTCGATGGAGGCGACCGCGTAGCCCGCGTCGACCAGCGCCGTTGTCAGCCGCTGCATGGGCTTCATGTCGCGCGAGCCGATGAGGAAGCCGCCGCCGTGGACGAGCAACACGCCGGGGTGTGGCCCGGAGCCCTCGGGCAGGAACACGTCCGCGCGAGGCGCGCTGTAGCGACGACGCTCGCGCGGCGCGTAGGGCAGCCCGACATGGGCCGGAGCGGCTGGCTCGAACTCGAGCGGCCCCCGAAGACTCGACAGCGCATCCACCAGTCCCGACAGCTTCGGTCCAGCCAGCCCACACCTCCCCTTCCAGGGGCTATCCGGACAATCGCCGGCGGTCGACTGGCGCCGAGGCCTAGAGCCGAACCTCGACGCCGAGTCCCACCCCGCCACGCGCACCTTCCGCGCCGCGCGGGTCGACCAGCGTCCAGCTGCCGACCACATGAAGCGGCTCGATCACCTTGTAGCCGACCCTCAGCTCCTGCTCCGAGAGCAGCGAGTCGAGCGGACCACCACCGAGACCCGCGAGCCAGCGGTAGCGCATCGACAGCTTCTCCCAGTGCCCACCGAACGCCACCTGGGTGCCGGCAATGGGGCGGACATATCCGCCCTCCGCGTACTCGCCGGCGGTGCCGAGGAACAGGCCCACCGTGAGATCGAGCTTGCCGGCGCCCAGCAGATCGAGACCCGCACCGACGCGCCCGACCCAGAAGCCGCGAGGGTCCAGCCGGGCCTCGCCGTTGAAGAACGCATCCTTCTTGCCGACGAGCTGGCCGTACACGAACTGCGCCGGGGCCTGGGGCATGAACTGGGTCGCGAGACCGGCGTGCAGGCCGCGCGCGGAGCTGTAGCCATCCTTGTCCTCGCGGTCCTTGCGGCGAGACTCCTCGGCGTCCTGTTCGACGTGGACCTCCACGCAAGCCTCGGGCGCCTCCTCGGCGTCGGGCGTGGCGTGGGCAAGGGAGAGAGCGAGCGTCAGGGGAATCATCGGAGCCTCCGTGTCAGGTTGGACACCGCTCCCCCCGACAAGCGCTACCGCCGATGCCACTCCCATGCAGAAGCCAGGATCTCCCGAAGATCTCGCTGCGGCGACCACCCGAGGATCTCGGTCGCCCGCTCGAAGCTGGCCACGAGCACCGCTGGATCACCGGGACGCCGGGCGACCTCGTCGAACACGAGGGGTGCGCCCACCACCGCCGCCGCCTCGGTGAGGACCTCGCGCACGGTGTAGCCCGTGCCCGTACCGAGGTTGATCGCCGCGGCACCGGTCCCGTCCTCGAGCCAGTCGATCGCCCGCAGGTGCGCATCCGCCAGGTCGCTGACATGCACGTAGTCGCGCACGCAGGTGCCGTCGCGCGTCGGATAGTCCGTGCCGAAGAGCTTCAGGCGTGAGCGCTTGCCGGCGGCCGCGAGGAGCGCGTTGGGGATGAGGTGGGTCTCCGGATCGTGGCGCTCACCCGTCCGCCCTGCCGCATCCGCCCCCGCGGCGTTGAAGTAGCGGAGCGCGATGCTGTGCACCCAGCCTCGGTCGGACCACGCCTCGAGCAGCTCCTCGACCATGCGCTTGCTGCGCCCGTACGGGTTGGTCGGCCGCATCGCCGCGTCCTCGCGGATCGGCGTCGATTCGGGTTCTCCGTACACCGCCGCGGTGGAGCTGAACACCAGACGCCCGCACTCGGCATCGCGCATCGCCTCGAGCAGGTTCAGGCTGCCCACCACGTTCGTGCGGAAGTAGCGGTCCGGGTGGGCGACGGACTCCCCGACCTGGGCACGGGCGGCGAAGTGCAGGACCGCATCGGGTCGAACGCGGGCAAGCAGCGCGGAGAGGCCTTCGGCATCGAGCAGATCGAGCTCCACCAGCTCCACGGGAGGCGGCAGGTCGCGGTGCCCGGTGGACAGGTTGTCGACGACGACCACCTCGTGTCCCGCATCGACCGCCGCCCAGGCCGCGTGGGATCCCACGTAGCCGGCACCTCCGGTGACGAGCAGGCGCATCAGTGGTGTCCGTCGGCGTGAGGGGCTGGCGCTGGCGCCGCACCGTCGGGCACGTGGTAGCCGAGAGCCTCGAGCCGGGCTCGCTCGTCGTCCGAGAGCCCGACAGCAGGCCCGAACGCACCCTCCCCCGGGGCGAACGCCACCAGGCGCTGGACGAGCTCCGGCTTCTCGGCCGCGAGGTCGTGCTGCTCCCCCGGGTCCTCCTCGAGGTCGAAGAGCTGCCGCTCGGCGCCCTGAGCCACGAGCTTGTAGCGCCCGCGGTACACGGCGTAGCCAGGGTCTCCATAGAGCGCTCCCTGGGCGCGGAGCACGCTGGGTCCGACCATGCGCTGAATCGGACGGCCCGGGCCCTCCGGCTCGATGCCGGCGGCGACGAGCAGCGTCGCGTTGACGTCCGCGAGTCCGAGGCGATGGATGGCCGCGGTCGGGTGCGGGGTGATGCCTTGCACGACCAGGGGCACGGAGAGCAGCTCCTGCCAGAAGGCGTGTCCGTGCTCGAAGCCGCCGTGCTCGAACAGCTCCTCGCCGTGATCCGAGACGAGCACCAGCACGCGGCCCCGCGGCGGGGGAGGCCCGAGGACCGCGACCAGATCGGAGAGCCCCTCGTCGAGGGCGTGCATCTGCACGGCGTGCGCCTCGCGCAGCGGCTTCGGATTCCGCGCGTACGCGGGGTCCGCGAGCACCCGCTCGCGACGCAGGTGCGACTCCGGGCTGCTCGCGTGCTCCCACGGCATGTGCGCCTCCATGAGGTGCACCCACAGGAACAGCGGGCGATTGCGCCGCCCGGCGAGCACGCGGTCCACGTCGGCCACGGCGTCCTCGACGCCCCAGGCGCGGCCCCACAGCCCCACCGGCACGCCGAGGTCGCGCAGTGCGCGCGAGAGCACGCGCCGCCCGCGGTCATCGAGGCGGAACACGAGCTCGGAGCCACGACCGATGCCACCGCGGACCTCGGCGAGCCCGTCCATCAACCCGAAGCGCCGCGAGAGGTAGCCGTTCTCGGCGAGCACAGCCGCCGTGTCGTAGCCACGCTCGTGGAGCTGGCGGGCAAGGGTCGGATAGCCGGGGGCGATGCGCGCGACGCCATCGTCCCGAAGACCCGCGCCGTGGACGTCGGGCGCCACCCCGGTCATCAGCGTCGCCATGCTCGGCAGCGTCCACGGGGAGGGCGCGACCGCCTCGAACTCGTGGCCACCCCCCGCGACCAGCCGACGCACGGTCTGCATCTCCGCCGCGGAGTCGGCGCGGAGCGTGTCGGCGACGACGAGCACGATGTCGGGTCCCTCGGGCACCTCGGCGGTGGTGCGCCACGTGGGCGGACGATGCGGCATCCCCACCAGACTCGCGCCGATCGCGAGCACGCTGGCCCACCGGAGGTCGCGATGACCGACGAGCAGCACCAGCAGCGCGAGGAACGCGATGCCCGGCATCGCCTCCGGAGGTCCCCGAAGCAGGAGCACGAAGCCCACGGGTACCGCGAGGGTCAGGGTGATCGCGCCGGTCTGCGGCGGCCCCACGTGCCGACCGAGCCCGACGAGCGTGACCGCCAGGGTGAGCACGCTGACGAGGGCGGCTTCCTTGAGCGAGAAGCCCGCGAACGACAGGAAGGCGGCGACGGTGACCGCGCCCGAGGCGAACACGCGGACCCAGATGTCCGGACGCGCGGGGAGAATCGCGAGCCCAAGCAGGAACAGCACCCACCAGATCGCCGCGTCGAGCACGAGCTCTTCCGCGCCGAGCGGTTCTCCCCACCCGAGGGCGAGTCGCGCCAGGTACAGCAACGCCGCGGCGCGCGCGGCCCCAGGCCACTCGTCGCGGACCACGCCAGGTGCTGGGGAGGTCTCGGGCATCCCTCGCAGCCTATCCCGGGGGAGCAAGCGAGGTTAGCGATCGGCATGCGCCAGACCCGTCCAAGTCGCACCGCCCAGGCCGTGTGCCTGTTCCGAGCCGCCGAACGCGCGAGGCCCGCAAGCCAGCGTATCGTCGACGACCCGCACGCCGTCCGATTCCTCCCTCCGGGGCTGCGGCTGGTGTCGCGGCTCTGGGGGAGTAGCCGGCCGCCGAGTGCCGTGGGCCTCGCCACCTACGTGCTCGCGCGCCACGCCTGCCTCGATGCCGCGCTCGTCGAGACCGGCGCGGAGCAGGTGGTGCTGCTCGGGGCCGGCTACGACAGCCGCGCCTGGCGCCTACGCGAGGCGTTGGGCGAGCGTGTCGTGTGGGAGGTGGACCACCCGGCCACCGCGGCCGCGAAGTCCCGTGCCGCCGCGCGACTGCCTGAGGTCCCCCGCCGCGTGGTCCCCGTGGACTTCGAGCGCCAGAACCTTCGCCAGCGACTGCTCGACGAGGGCTTCGACCCGAGCCGCCCGACCTTCTGGGTGTGGGAAGGTGTGAGCATGTACCTCACCCGGACCGCGGTGCTCGACAGCCTCGCTACCATCCGGAGCCTGTCGGCGCCGGGCTCGTCGCTCGGCATGGACTTGTGGTTCTACCTCGACGATCCGCGACTCTTCGCCACCTGGCGCCGGGCGAGCGCGAGCGCACTGGCCCTGTTTGGTGAGCCGATCACCTTCGGGGTACGCCCCGAGGACGCCGAGGCCTTCTTCGCCGAGGCGGGCTTTGCGCTCGACGCGACGTGGGACCACCAGGGCCTGGCCGCCTTTGTCCCCTCGCCCGGTCGCTGGGCGATGCCCGAGTGCTACGTGGCGCTGGCCACGCCAGGCTGAGCCCAGCGCGACACGTCGACCCCGAACTCGTCGGCGAGCGCGGCGTTGTGCGGCGCGAAGTGCTCGGCGAGCCGCTCGCGCGTCTCGGGCAGGATGGGCGGGTAGGTGAACGGCCGTTGGTTGCGCTTGAGGATGCGGCTGATCACCTTGCGCTGGATCGCGAGCCGCAGGCGGGGGCTGGTGTAGCGACGGACCGCGCGCTTGAACGCGTTGTCGGACAGCAGCGCCCGGTGGATGCGCGGAAAGCGCGGCATGGCCGAGGTGTTCGAGCGCTCGGAGGTATCGAAGGCGAAGCGCTCGTCGACGCCGATCCATGCGCACAGGTCCGCGAGTACCTCAGCGGGCCGCGAGCGAATGGCGCCGGTCTCGATGACGCGAAGCTGCTCGGCACCGA
This sequence comes from Deltaproteobacteria bacterium, assembly GCA_006226595.1. Lineage (GTDB taxonomy): Bacteria > Myxococcota_A > UBA796 > UBA796 > M1803. The sequence goes on along the minus strand of SBGP01000029.1, from coordinate 20,002 downwards.
AGGTGTCCCGCCACGGGCGCAGCTGCTCGGCGTAGTAGCCGTGCCGCAGGTAGGTGAGCTCGGCCTGCTCCTGGCGAGAGCCACGGGCGCGCGCGTCCTCCGCCTCGAGGGCGAGCTCGAAGGTAGGCAGCGTCTCCCACCCGTTCTTGCGGGCGTACCAGTACGCGGAGTAGGCCCGCGACACCGGGTCGCGGAGCACTGCGATCAGCTTCATGGACGGGTTGTAGCTGTGCATGCGCGCGACGGACTCGGGGAAGTACATCGTGTGCACGTACGCGCCGGCGATCGCGGCCTCGTCCCCCAAGCCCGCGTAGAAGTTCGCGAGGTAGCCCGGGCCCTGCTTCCAGAACTCCTCACGCGCGAAGAAGTGGATTTCCTTGGTGTCCGGGACGTACACGTCCGGGTGCTGGTCGAGCCAGTCGAACACCGTGGTGGTGCCGCACTTCTGCGCACCGATGATCTGTACGTTCACGCGTCGCATGCGCGCTCCTAACCGCTGGCGGGCGCACGCTCCCGCAAGAGCACCGACAGGCTCGCCAGCGCGAAGATCTCGCGGGTGGCATCCCGCCGACCCGCCTGGTGGTCCCGCCACAGCGCCTCGACCGCGGCAGCATCGAGGTGATCGCGCAGCGGCGAGTCCGAACCGAGCAGACGGTCGGCCATGGCCTGCTTCCAGCGACCGCGGACCCACTCGTCATAGGGAACCTTGAAGCCTCGCTTCGGGCGATGGACGATGCGGGACGGCAGGTAGGCCTCGGCCATGGCCTTGTGCACGCGCTTGCCCTCGCGAAACCGAAGCTTGTAGCCCTGAGGCAGGGACTCGAGGAAGCGCACGGCCTCGAGGTCGAGGATCGGCACGCGCACCTCGAGCGCGCAGTCCATGCTCACCTTGTCTCCGTAGAGGAGCAGGTCGTCGGCGAGCTGAGCGCGGGTGTCGACGGCCATCGCCCGCTCCACGGCGGAGTCTGCCACGCCCAGCCGCTCGAGCCAGGCGGCGAGGCGTCCCTCGGCCGGGCCCGCATCCGCACGCCCGGTGAGTCGACGCAGCTCGGCAGGCAGGAACAGCGCCCCCGCCGCCACCATGCGCCGCTCTGCCCGTCGCTCGCCGAGTGCCCACACGGAGCGCTCGCGGCCGGAGCTGCCGGCGCCGAGCAGCGGGCGGGCGCCACGCGCGAGTGGCGCGAGCAGTCGACGGCCGCGGAGTCGCCCGTACTGGAGCTCGAACTGGTAGCGAGGGTAGCCGCCGAGGGGTTCGTCGGCCCCCTGTCCGGTGAGTGCGACGGTGACTTCCTCGCGGGCACGCCGGGTGAGCTGCCAGTACGCGAGCGAGCTCGTGGTGCCGAGCGGCTCCTCGACCGCGCGCACGATGGCGTCGAAGTCGTCGATCAGCGCGTCGGCATCGACCTCGATGCGTCGGTGCGGCAGGTCCAACATCGCCGCGGTCTCGGCGGCGTCGTCGAGCTCGCACGCCGCCGAGCCATCGCCGAAGCCGACGGTGAACGTGGGGAACGGCTTGCCCGTGGCTTCGCGGGCCATGGCCGCGACCACCGCCGAGTCGATGCCACCGGAGAGCAGCACGCCGACGGGCACGTCCGAGAGCAGCTGGCGTTGGACCGCGCCGAAGAGCACGTCGCGCCACTGGGCCACCGCCTCGTCGAAGCTGCCGGCGAAGCGCTCGGTGGTGGCGCTGTCGAACCAGCGCATGCGCCGCCGGCCAGAAGCCAGGTCGACGGAGATCACGTGTCCCGCGGGAAGGCGGTGCACCCCGCGCCAGATGGTGCCGGGAGCCGGGACGTATCGAAGCGCGAGGAAGGCCTGGAGCTCGTCGGCATCGACCGCGTCCCCTGCCCGTCCGAGCGCGCGCAGGGAGCGGATCTCCGAGGCAAAGGCGAGGGGTCCCTCGGCGGTGAAGTACACCGGCTTGATGCCGAAGCGGTCGCGGGCGACGTGCAGCTCACCGCGCTCGAGGTCGAGGGCGGCGAAGGCGAACATGCCGTCGATGGCCTCGAGCGTGGCGTCCAGTCCTCGCGAGGCCAGCAGCTCGACGAGGGTCTCGGTGTCCGAGGTGCTTCGCCAGGGATGCGCCGGGTCGCGAAGCAGCTGGTGGTTGTAGAGCTCGCCGTTGAAGCTCACCCACCACCGGCCGTCCGCCGACACCATGGGCTGCGCGCCCGCTGGCGAGAGGTCGAGGATGGCGAGCCGCGTGTGGCCGAGGTGGACGTGCTTTCCGCCCGCGGCGAGGACCACGTGCCCATCGCTGTCCGGCCCGCGATGCGCGATACCCGCCAGCGCCGCCGGCATGGCCGAGGCCTCCGGTCGGTCCGCGACCCATCCGACGATGCCGCACATCGGGCTCTCCCTCGAACGATCCGACGCCGCCGAAAAGCGGCGGGAAGGCCCTAGAACACGCTCTGGCGGAGCACGACCTGGTCGCCCGGCAGGAGCTGGATGTCCGCCTCGCGACCGTTGAGGATCCGGCGGACGTTCACGGAGATCCGCTCGCCATCGCGCAGGATGTAGGCGCCGGTGAGCCGCGCCGTCTCGCTCGGACCGCCCGCCTTGGTGATCGCCTGGAGCAGGGTCAGGCCCTTCTCCATCGGCACCGCGCCCGGCTTCTCGACCTGGCCGGAGAGGTACACGACCTCGCCGCGCGGCACGTAGATCACGTCGCCGCGAGCCACGACCGCATCACCGTCGCCGCGCTCGAGCAGGCCCTGGACCGGCAGGATCGCCTGCCCCTCGCCCGTCCGGTACTGGATCTCGGTCACGTTCTCGTTCTCGAGCACGCCGCCGGCTTCGGCGAGGATCTCGGTGATCCGCGTCGGCTTGCGGAGGAAGTACACGCCCGGGTTCTTGACCGCGCCGAGCACGCGCACTTCCTGGCTGCCGTACTTCTCGACCCACACGCTGACCTTGGGGTCGACGAGGTAGTCGGCCTCGAGCGCCTCGCGCACCTTCTCGGTCACCTGCTGGGTGGTCATGCCCTGCACCGAGATGCTGCCGACGTACGGGAAGTCGCCCGCGCCGCCGCTGCCGATGATCACGTTTCCGCCGAACTCGGGCTCGCCGTGCACGCGGACGGTGAGCACGTCGCCCTCACCGACCTTGTACGCATCGACCTCGGCGACGGGCGCCAGGCCGACCTCGGTCGCGAGCGACATCGAGGGGAGGAAGAGAGCAATGAGGAGTGCGTAGCGCATGGTTGTTTGGTATCCACCACCGTCGGGGTTGACTAGTCCCCCGCGTGTCATCGCCCGTCTCAGGCCGCCTGTTGCGGGCTCCAGGACTCCCCCACCGCCCACCGCATGAATCCTGACAGCGCCAGCCAGTGCCGGAGGGTACTGCCTCTCTTCGTCGGCACCCGCATCGCGCTGGACGTGCTGTGGTGGCTGCCGGCGTTCGCTCCGGGCATCAACCTGCTGCGGGTCGGCACGGTCGCGCTGCTCGTGGCTCTCGCCGCGACCCTCACCCGCGCGCGGGGCTGGCGCTGGCCGGAGCTCGTGGCCCTGGGGCTGCTCGCGCTCGGCCTCGCCCGCTCGACGCACCACATCGTCGATCTCGCTGAGGCCTTGCGGCTGGCGAGTCCGGTGCTGCTGTTCGCCGTCGCCCGCGAAGCCCGGATCGGCGAGCACTTCGACGCACTCGAGCGCACGCTCGTCGCAGGCTTTGCCGCCACCGGGCTCCTGTCGCTCGTCGCCGCCGCCGCCTGGCCAGACGCGTGGGTGTGGCTGCACGAGACCTGGCGACTTCGCGGTGTGTACCACAACATCCACAACCTCTCGCTGGTCATGGCGATGGGCGCGTCGATGGCCCTGTACCGGGTGTCCCGCGGGGATCGTCTCGCCCTGATCGCGGTCGTGATCACGGTCCCCACGCTCTACGCGACCTACACCCGAAGCTCGTGGATCTTCTTCGCAGTCTCCCTGCTCGGGTTGATCGGCATGAAGACCGCGCGGCGACTGCTCGGAGTCGGGGCGGTCGGGGCGGCACTGCTCATCGCCACCGACCCGGCGGCTCGGGCCCGCTTCGGCGCCCTGCTCGCCCCACTCGGCTCCAGCGACTCCGAGGCATGGCTCGAGCTCGGCACCGGCCGCATTCGCATGTGGACGACCTCGCTCGCCGCGTTCGTCGAGCAAGGCCCGGTCGACTGGGTGCTCGGGAGCGGCATCCGCGGCGCCCAGACCTTCTGGAAGCCGAAGAACCCCGCGAACGAGTTCCTCAACCTCACCTACCAGTTCGGCGCACTCGGGCTCGGACTCGCGCTAGCGACCCTCGTCGCCGCCTCCCGCCGACTGGCGGCCTCGTCGGGACCCTACGGTGCGCAGGCTCGCGCGGCGCTGCTCGCGTGCGTGCTCGTCGCGGCGGTGACCGACAGCACGATGAGCCGCATCACGCCGAGCTGGGTGTTCGCGATCTGGCTCGCCATCGCGTTTACGGCTTCTCCAGCCAGCGGCGATGCTCGGCCGCCCGCTCCGCCAGCCCCAGCTCGGTGAGCTCGCGCACGAGCACCTGACGGGCCCAGGTCGCGTCGGGGTGATCGCGGACCGCCCCCTCGAGCACGCCGAGTCCGTCACGGTCTCCGGCGCGCAGCTTGGCTTGTCCGAGGGCGACCCGCAGGGTCAGCGGCTTGTCCTCGCACGCGAGCATGGCCTCCTCGAGCCGTCCCAGCGCCTCCGGCCGTTCCAGGGCCAACAGCGCGCGTCCCGCCGTGCGATCGGCGACGCAGCCACGCAGCTCGCCGAGCTCGTCGAGCGCCGCCTGGTACTGCTTGTTCGCCACCAACCACTCGGCCCAGGGCTGCCGGCACAGCTCGCGTGCCTCCTCGGTCATGAGCAGTGCGCCGTCGTCGATGGCCCCCCGCCGCGCGAGATCGATGGCCATCTGACACTGCCGATCCGGACGGGTGGGCCACATCTGCAGCGCCCGCACCGTGGCATCGGGGCCCTGCTCGATGACCTCGGCAATCAGCGCCTTCTCGCTCCCAGCCGGAAGCTCCAGCTCGAGCAATGCGCCGTACGCCGCATCCGCGCCGGCCGCATCTCCGGTGGCTCGGCGCAGGCGAGCGAGTCCGATCCACGGGCCCGGCAGGTGCGGGGCGACCGCAATCGACGCTTCGAGGTGTGCCTTCGCAGCCTCGAGGTCGCCACCGCGCTGCGCGATGCGCGCCCTCAGACCCCAGGCCCTGGCGTCGAGCGGCCGCCGCGCGAGGGCCTGCTCGACCTGCTCCTCGGCAGCGACGAGGTCTCCGGCGTCGAACTCCGCCTGTGCGAGGTCCATGGCCGCGGAGGCGCGGCCGTAGGGGCCTCCGACCGCGAAGGCGAGCACCGCCGCGGCCCCGAGAACCGCGAACACGGGGAACCGAACCCGAGGCGCCCGCTCGGTCGAGCGCTTGAACGGCAGGATGAACAGCCAGGTCGCGACCAGGGCCAGCGCCAGCGAGCGGGCCGGAAAGTCGATCGTCGCGGCCGAGGCGAGGGCGCCGAGCCCGGCGACGCTCGCCCCCACGAAGTCGTGAGCGGGCTCTCCACGCAGGCTGCGCAGCCACAACGCGATGGCGACGGCCACGAGGAACACCCCGAACGCCCCCTGCTCGACGGGCAGCTGCAACCACTCGTTGTGGGCGTGCTGGAAGTCGACGTACCGAGGCGTGTCGAAGAGGCTCCGGAACGCGACGGCAAACCCACCCGCGCCGAGGCCCAGCAACGGAGAGACGCCGGAGAGCGCCGCCGCATCGCGGTAGAACGCACCGCGTCCGCCAAACACGTCGTTGTTGAGGTGTCCGGGGTCGATGCGCTGGGAGTAGGCTTCGAGCCAGGCCTCGGGCATGGACACGACCGCCAGCGGAACCGCGACCGCGACGCCCAGACCGAGCACGCGCAGCGGGCCTCGCTCCTGGGCCGCGAGCCCGAGCGCGAGACCGATGAGCAGGTGCATCGGAGCACCCCGAGACCGCGACAACACTGCGCCCACCGCGCACAGCACCGCCAGGCTCACCCACAGCGGCCGCCAGCGCTTGTCCGACACCGCCGCAAAGGTCGCGGTGGCGCCGCCCGCGGCGAGCAGCGCACCCGCGTGGTTCGCGCTGATGAAGGTGCCGAACCAGGTGACGCCGACTCCGCGCCCCAGGCCGAGTGGGGAGGCGAGCCCCACGGCCATCGACGCGATGCCCAGCCCCGCCGTCACGGCCCCCGCGGCCGTCACCGCCAGCACCAGGTGGCGCGGCCTGACCTGCCGGTGCACCGCCGCCTGCATCGCGAGCCACAGCGTCGTGAGCACAGCGAGACCGCGCAGCGCCGCGCCCGGGTCCGGGGCCAGTGGCCGCCAGCCGTCGGCCCCCACCACGGCCTCGATCGCAGTCAGCTGCGGAGACAGCATCGCCCGCAGCCCCATCGGCAGGGGCACCAGCACCAGCAGGCCGAGCACGAGGGCCGCCGCGAGAGCCTGGTACAGACGAACCAGATCGGGCTGCTGCGGCATGTGCCGCCGGTAGCGGAGCACGAACAGCGACCAGCCGGCAATCGCGACGCAGAGCGCCGCTCGAACCGGCGCATGCACCCCTCCGAGCGCGAGCGTGGCGCCGAGGGTCAGGACCATGGGTCCCCACGCCGTAGCACTCAGCAGTCCGTCAGGCGGTCCGCGACGACGACGGGAACGGGAAGAGCCAGGAGCCATGGCCTGCTAGTATGCCACCTGGAGTGACGCGATGAGCCAAGGCAGCTCACCGGCCGAGCGCCTTCGATGGCTGCGGCGACGGGCACGAGCCATCAGTCCCGAAGAGTTGCCGTACCGCGTGCAACAGGCTGGCCAGAAGCTGGCCGATGGCCTGCGTCCGCTCCCGGAGCCGGCCGCGTGTCCGATTGCGGCGGCCTGGCCGCGAATCGAGCCATCCTGGGCGGCGAGCGACGCGCTGCGCGAGGCGGCCAGGCGCATCGTGGCCGGGGAGCTCACCCTGCTTGGCGTTCGCTGGCCGGAGGGCCCCGTAGACTGGGATGTCGACCCGATCAGCGGCCATCGCTGGCCCTCGACGGCCCACGGGCACGCCATCTCGTATCGCGAGCCGGGCGTCGACCCGAACCTGGTGTGGGAGCTCCACCGCCTGCGTCACCTTCAGGTGCTCGCCCTGGGAGCGCGTCTCGGTGGCGTCCCCGGTGCACGCGATCTGGCGCTGTCCGAGCTCCGAAGCTGGCTGGCGCGACCGCCCTACCTCGGCATGGCGTGGGCGAGCGGTATCGAGTGTGCGCAGCGCGTCGTCAGCCTGCTGGTGGTGCGCGCTTGCCTCGACCTTCCACCCGAGGTGGAGGCCCGGCTCGGCCAGCAGCTCGTCGCGCACGGCCGGTGGCTCGCGCGCTACCCCTCGCTGTACTCGTCGGCGAACAACCACAGGCTCGCGGAGCTCGTCGGCCTCGTCGCCTGTTCGGCATGCCTCCCGGCGCATCCCGAGGCCGAGGAGTGGCGTGCGGCGGCGGCAGAGCTGCGCGAGCTCGCCGAGAAGCTGTGGCACCAGGACGGCGGCTACGTCGAGCAGACCCTCACCTACCAGGCGGCCGCCACCGAGTGGCTGCTGGTCGCCCGCGGCGTCACCACCGGCCTCGACTGGGCCCCGCAACTGGACGACATCCTCGCGCGCAGCGCCGCGTTCCTCGCCCATGTCCTAGACGACAGCGGGCTGTGGCCGCCCATCGGCGACGACGACGGCTCGGTGGTCGTCGAGGACGGCGAAGGCCGTGAGCAGTACCCGAGCAGCGTCGTGCACGCTGTCGCCAGCGCACTGGGACGACCGGAGCTCGCGCCTCCCAGTCCGGAATCGCTGCGAAGCCTCGTCCTTGGCGGAGGCGCACTCGCGCTCGGCCCGCCGCGCCCGCCGTGCACCTTCGTCGACGCCGGCCTCACCGTGCTCCGTTCGGCCCGATTCACCGCGTGGCTAGACCATGGGCCCGTGGGCCTCGCTCCACTCTGCGCGCACGGGCATGCCGATCAGCTCGCGGTGTGGGCGACCGTCGACGGGCAGCCTCTCCTGTGGGGGCTCGGCACCTACCAGTACGCCGACGACGCGTGGCGCGAGTTCCAGCGCAGCTCTCGCGCCCACAACACCGTCGTCGTCGACGGGCAGGCCGCCTCGGAGCCGAGCGGGGGGTTCACGTGGAACCGGACCGGCGAGTGCCGACTGGTCGCCTCGAATCCCGGCGCCGGGTGGGCCGAGGCCGAGCAGTCGCACCGGGGACTGCGCGTTGCCCGCCGGATCACGCTCTCCGACGCGACCCTCACGGTCGTCGACCGCCTGGACGGCGCCGGGACGCACACCGCGACGTGGTGGTTCCACCTGCACCCCGCCGTGCGCGCGGAAGCCGACGGACGACGCGTCCACCTCGCCGTCGGCGACGCCACGTGGACACTCACCGTTCCCGACGGCGCCACACCCACGCTGTTTCGCGGCGGCGCCGCGCACGGTCCCGGCTGGGCTTCACCCGCGTACAACACCCTGGTTCCGACGACGTCGATCCGCGTGCAGGCTCGCTACCAGGGGGGGCACAGCTTCGAGCACACGATCGCGCCGACGGTCGGAGCGTCCCCGCGGACGCGCGAATGAGGCAACAGGTGTCGGTTTGTCGATAGACCCGCAACAACGCGAAAGACGGATGAGGTAGACCCTGCCAACGGTGCGAACGTTGGTTATGCTTGTCTGCAGCCGGAGTACGCCATGCTCACTCTTACCGCCCTTCTCGTAGGTTCTGCCCTCGCCGCCGATGTCGATCGCGTGCCCGAGGACTTCGCCACGATTCAAGATGCCGTGGACCACGGCACTGCGTCCGTGATCGTCGTCGGTCCGGGACAATGGGCCGGTGCGACCGTGGACCGCCCGGTGTCCATCCAGGGCAAGGACGCGGTCATCGTCTCGGGCACGCGCAAGCGCGGCGCCGCCATCGCCTTCCCGATGAAGGAGAGCGCGAGCGGCTCCGAGATCGTCGGCTTCACCTTCGACTGCACCTCGAAGAAGCTCGACCTCGGCGTGTACGCGTCCGTCCAGCACATGGGCGGCGCGCCGGACGAGGTCAACGTGTCGAACAACACGTTCCTCTCCTGCGTGCAGGGCGTGACCAACACGGGCTCCCGCACCGAGGAGTGCGAGTCCGGCGACGTCGACGGCGGCAAGTACTGGACGGTCCAGGGCAACGACTTCCGCGGCTTCTCGACCCACACCGACACCGGCTCTTTCGTGGGCGGCATCGGCGTGTACATGTTCAACGTGTCGAGCAACGACGTGTACAACAACACGTTCAGCGGCTGGGTCCAGGACACGCCCAAGTTCACGACCGGCGGCATCGTGCTCGCCGGCTGCAAGGACTGCGTGATCGCCGAGAACAACTTCGCGGTCGGCGGCGGCAAGTACTACTGGGCCTCGGTCTCGAACCTCGGCTACTACCAGGACGGCGCCGCGCCCTCCGAGCGCGTGAGCATCGTCGCGAACAACGCCGCCCACGACGCCGCGCCCTACAAGGGCACGAACTTCCGCAGCATCGACAGCTTCGAGGTCGAGCTCGACGAGAACAACGGCGGCGTGTACGTCGACCACGGCTGGTGCGGCGACGGCGAGACCCGCCGCCCGGTGAACACCGCGGCCCGCCCGTCGGCCCCGGTCAAGCTCCGGTAGCTAGCTGACAGGTCGCCCGCGCATCATCGTCACCGGCACCGATCCCTCGCGTCCACGTGGGGGCATCGGCGTCGCCATGTCCGGCTACCTGCAGGCCATGCAGCGCGTGGGCTTGTTCGAGACCCAGGTCGTCACCTACCGGCCCGACCGACGGGACCGGCACCTGTGGATGGCCGTGTCGCGCGTGCCCGAGCTCGTGCGCGCGATCCGGCGGGTGCAGCTTCGCGGTGACACGCCCATCGTCTACGCCCACGCGGGCGCGGGGCTGTCGATGCTTCGCGAGACCTCGCTGCTGCGGCTCGCGCGACGCTTCGGCGCGAAGACGATGATCCAGCTGCACAGCCTGCACGTCGAGCAGGTCCTCGCCTCGCCCGTGCAGCGCCCCCTGTTGCTGCGTGCACTGCGCGACGTCGACGTCGTGTGCGTGCTCGCGCCGTACTGGCAGGAGCTGGTGCAGCGCCATCATCCGGGCAAGGTCGCGGTCGTGCCCAATCCCCTGCCCCCGCTGATCGAGGCCGAAGCGCGTCTCCCACCGATGCCCCGGGCCGCGCGGTCCGGGCTGCGCGCCCTCACCATGACGCGGCTCGTGGACGGCAAGGGCGTGGACCTCGCCATCCGGGCGGTGGCCGCCTGCCCCGCGGACGTGGAGCTCGTCGTTGCGGGCGACGGGGAGCTGCGCGCGTCCCTCGAGCAGCTCGCGGGCTCGCTGGGCGTGTCCCATCGCGTGCGCTTCGTCGGCTGGGTCGACGATGCCCGCAAGCGCGAGGTGCTGCGCGACGCCGACGTGTTCGTGCTTCCCTCCACCTACGACTCGTTCGGCATGGGCTTCGTCGAGTCCGCCTGCTTCGGGCTCCCCTCGATCGGCCTGCACTGGGGCGCCATTCCCGACACCGTGCTCGACGGCGAGACCGGATGGCTCGTGCCCTGCGGCGACCACGCCGTACGCGACCTCACCGACGCCCTGCTCGCTGCGCGCGACGTCGACGAACGGCAGCGACGGGGACAACAAGCCCGTCGCCAGGCCCTCGCCCGATTCGGCGTCGACGCCGTGGGTGAGCGCATCGAAGCGAGCTTGCCCGTCTAGCGGTCAGCCCCGCCGGCGGCCGAACTTCGCCTGGATCTTGTCGAGGAACGCCCGGTCGGCCTCGGAGAGCCCCTGAGCCCAGGCGATGCCCAGGTGCACAGCCCATGCACCGAGCACCACCCCGGCGCGCGGGACCAGCCCATCGACCTGGCTTCCGATCGCCGCGGCGACCAGCGTGGGCGCCACGAGCAGCAGCGTGGGGCGACTCCACGTCGACACGCCGACGAGCATGCGCGCCTGTACCGCGAAGAGGAAGGACCACAGCGCAAGCGCGACCAGGTTGGCCGCGGCCGCACCCGCCGCGCCGTACTGCGGGATCAGCCAGTAGTTGAGTGCCACGTTGATCGACAGGGCCAGCGCGCCGTTTGCGAGGTTGAGCGTCGCGCGACCGGACATGACGATCACGGGGATGGCCGGCGCCGAGGCCACCACGCACGCCTCGGCGACGACGAGCCACGAGAGCACGTCCGCACCGTCCGCGTAGCGCGCGTCGAACAGCCACAGCGGCGCCTCCGGCAGCAGGTACATCGCGAGCAGCAACGGGGCGCAAGACAGCACGAGCCAGCGCGTCACCGTCCACAGCAGCTCCTGCAGGCGGTCGGTGTCACCCATGGCGAGCACCGAGGCGACCATCGGCCGAAACGCGGCCTGGACCGCGGCGAGCGGCACCCGCCCGACCATCGCCAGCGCCAGGGCGACCCGGTAGATCGCGACCTCGGTGCTCGCAGCCAGCCACGTGAGCATGAGCAGGTCAGCCCATTGGTTGAGGTCCCGCACCATGGTCGCCAGCGTCTGCGGCAGCGAGAAGCGGACCACTTCTGGGAGCGCGAGCTGGGCGCGGATCTCGGGCTGCCGCAGGATGGGAAAGCGCCGAAGCCCCGTGGCCAGCGCGAGCACCATCGCCACCGTACCCGCGGCAACATACGCGTATAGGGTCGGCACCAGGGCGCGCGTCCACAGCGCGACCCCGACGGTGAACGCGGTGAGCAGCGCCGGGTAGCCGAACTGCACCACGGCCGCGTAGGCCTTCATGTCCTTGGACAGCTGCAGGATGCCGCGCCCGACCTGCAGGAGTGCGAGAGCGAAGACCACCGGCGCGACCGCACGCACCGCCACCCCGAGCTCGTCGGTGCCCGCGCGCAGGTACAGGGCCGCGCACAGCACCGCGCCCGCAATCGCCGGGAGCACGAGCACCGTGACCAGCAGGCCCTTGAGCCGAGCGTCGTCGCGGGCCTCGCGGTGCCGGCTGCCGAAGTACACGACGCCGTAGTCGAGTCCGACGGCGGCCACCGTGCCGGCGAGGTTCACCATCGTCAGCGCGGAGGTGTAGATGCCGTAGACGGCGGGTCCGAACAGCTGAGACAGCACCCGCGTCGTCACGAAGCGAAGCAGGTGCGCGCCGAGGGTGGCGACGAAGACCCAGCTGGATCCAGCCGCGACCGACGCGGCGTCCTTGGCCGAGTCTGTCTTCGCCTGACTCACGCGTTCCCCGAACGGAGCCCGAGCGCGCTCGTCAACTCGAGCCCTTCTGCAGGAGCACGGCGGGGATGGTCATCAGGAAGATCTTCAGATCCAGCCACAGCGACCAGTTGTCGATGTACTGCAGGTCGAGGCGCATCCAGGTCTCGAAGTCCACGTCTCCACGCCCGGAGACCTGCCACAGACAGGTGATCCCAGGACGCACGGACAAGCGGCGCCGCTGCCAGTGGTCGTACTGGGCCACCTCGTTGGGAAGCGGAGGCCGAGGCCCGACGATGCTCATCTCGCCGACGAGCACGTTGTAGAACTGCGGGATCTCATCGAGCGAGGTCTTGCGGATGAGCTTGCCGACGCGCGTCACCCGTGGGTCGTCCTTCATCTTGAACGCCGGGCCGTCGCGCTCGTTCTGCGCCATCAGCGCCGCCTTGAGCTCTTCGGCGTCGGTGACCATCGACCGGAACTTGTGCACCTTGAACGGCCGCCCGTGACGTCCGACTCGCTCCTGCGAGAAGAACACCGGGCCCTTGCTGTCGAGCTTCACGGCGAGGGCGACCAGGGCGTACACCGGCGAGCCCAGCACCAGGAAGCACAGCGAGACGAGGATATCGAACACGCGCTTGAGCAGACGCCCCAGATCGTCGCCCGCAGCCGCATCGAAGGACAGCGCCGGGTAGCCGTCGACGTGGTCCAGGTGGATGCGCGAGTGCTTGTGCGGGAAGAAGTCGAGGACCAGCCGCGTCTCGACGCCCATCTCCTCGCAGGTCATGAACGCGACCTCGATGTCGGCGAGGTTCGCGTGCCCGACCACGAACAGCACCTCGTCGATCACGTTCTCCTGGATGATGCGCCGGATGTCGGAGAGCGTGCCCAGGCACGGCATCGGCGTCTTGCCGTCCGTGTGGATCGGCACCGCGCCCGCGTACTCGATGCCGAGCCCACCCTGGACCTGTAGGGCCTTGGCGAGCTCGTGCGGCAGCTGGCCGTCGCCGACAATGGCGACGCGTCGGTGGTAGCCGTCCATGTTCGACGCCACCGAGCGCGCCATCCGACGCAGGGCGACGACGAGCACGACGGCGAGCACGGCCCACAAGCCGAACATGATTCGCGAGTAGTCGACGCGAAGGGCGAAGAGCACGACGAACATCGCGATGAACACGGCCCCGGTGCCCCGAGCGACGTCGCCGACCTCGTCGAGCACGGCGACACCGCGACGGACGCGGGAGCCGGCGAGCGCGCCGAGGACCAGCGCGGAGAGGGCCACGGCGAGGAACGGCAGGTACTCGACCAGCGGCGCAATCTCGCCCTGAGAAGCGAAGTACGGCGACTGACGAATACGCCAGGCCGCGGCGAACGCGAGTGCCCAGGCGATCAGGTCGAGGGACAGGAAGATCAGCCGGAAGCTGGTCGCACGGCGCTCAAACATGAAGACGCTCCGACACCCAGGTTCGCGCGAGCGCCATCAAGAAGCGCGTATTGGTAGTCAGCGCGCGCTTGGCCATGCGGCGAGGCTCCTCGCGCACGCGCCAGGCCCACTCCATGCCCGCCCGCTGCCAGCCTTCGGGGGCGCGACGCACCTTACCCGCCCACACGTCGAAGGTGCCGCCCACTCCCATGGCGAAGGCCACGCCCATGGTCTCGCCCCAGCGATCGATGAACTGCTCCTTCATCGGCGAGGAAATGCCCACGAACAGCAGCTTCGCTCCAGACGCCCGCACGCGCTCGACCTGCGCCTCCTCCTCGTCCCAGAAGTAGCCGTCGTGGAAGTGCACCTCGAGGTCGGGGTACTTCTCGCGGACCTTGGCCGCGCAGACCTCGATGACCTCGGGCTTGGCTCCGAGCAGGTACACGCCCCACCCGCGGCGCTCGGCGAGCGCGAGCAGCTCTCCGAACAGGTCGATGCCGGTGACGCGCTCGGGAATCGGGCGACCCAGCACGCGTCCCGCGAGCAGCACGCCCATGCCATCGGCGTTGATCAGCTCGGCGCCGAGTACCGCCTCGCGCAGTCCCGGGTCGGTGCGCATGTTGGCCAGCTTGGTCGCGTTGACCACGACGTGCTGGAGGAAGCGACCCTCGTCGATGGCTCGTTCGATGAAGCCGACCGTCTGCGACATCGTCCACGGCGCGACGGGCGCGCCCATGATGTCCACGGGTTCGGGAAGCTCGCTCATGGCGCTAGCGCCGGCCGCCGGACGACGCCGGACGCCCCTCTTCCTGCTCGCCGTAGCCGTAGCCATAGCCGTAGCCGTAGCCGTAGCCGTAGCCGTACCCGTAGCCCGCGGCCCCGGTGCCGACCTTGTTGATCACGACGCCGAGCAGGTTCGTATTCGCCTCGCGCAGGCGGTCGATGCTCGGGCGCGCGATGGCCCGGCTGGTCCGCGAGCCGTCGACGACGAAGATGAAGCCGTCACACGCCGCGGCGAACACGGCGGCATCGGCCACCGCCGAGATCGGCGGCGAGTCGAGCACGACCACGTCGTACATCGTCTCGGCCTCTGCGAGCACCCGCTCGATGGTCTCGTGCCCGACGAAGTCCGCGGGGTTCTCGCCCGCGATGCCCGCGGAGAGCACGTGCACGCCGGCGGAGGTGTGCTTGACGACCTCGGAGAGCTCGGCGGTGCCGCCGACGACGTCGACGAGACCCGCGTCGTTCGGGATGCCGAACAGCTTGTGCACGGTGGGCTTGCGCATGTCGGCGTCGATCAGCAGGACCTTGAGGTTCGACTGCGCGAGGATGCCCGACAGGTTCGCGCTCACGAAGGACTTGCCTTCGCGAGGAATCGAGCTCGTCACCAGCAGGCGACGGGAGCGTCCGCCAGCCATCCGGAAGAAGGGATGGGTGCGGATCGAGCGCAGGGCCTCGGAGACCGCCGAGCGGGGCCGAGCCTGGACGTAGAGCAGCTGGCCATCCGCCGTCTGCAGCTCTTCGATCTGCGCGGACTCGACCTTGGGCACCATGCCGAGGAAGGGCGCATCGAGGTAGGCCGCGACGTCCTCGACCGAGCGAATCGCGAAGTCGAAGTACTCCTGGATCAGCGCCAGGGCGGAGCCGCCGACCAGTCCGAGCACGATGGACATCAGGAAGTTGAGCAGCGGGCGCGGGCTCGCCGGCGCCTGGGGCGGCACCGCGTTCTCGATGAGGCGCGCGTTGCTCGCCTGCAAGAACTGACTGATGCCGACCTCCGTGAGGCGGGTGTCGAGGTCGCGGTAGAAGCGCTCGTCACGGTCGGCCTGGCTCTCGAGCAGCTTGAGCGCGATGAGGTGATCGGTCATCGACTGGAGGCTCTGCTGCGCCTCTTCGATGGCCCTGGCAATGGTCTCTTCTTCGGTCGTCGACAGGGCGAGCTTCGCCTTGCGCGCCGCGAGGATCTCGCCGATGAACTCCTTGATGCCCTCCTCGACCTTCGCGAGCTCCGCGGAGACTTCGACGACCTCGGGGTGCTTGGACTTGTAGCGCGCCTCGAGGCGGCCCTTCTCGCGGAGAAGCTCGGCGCGTCGGTCGAGCGAGTCGCGGAGCAGCGGCTCCTGATCGGCGAGGTGGGCGGCGACGACGATCGAGGACTGGGTGCGGACGAGGTCGCGAAGGCCCTCGTACGCGGCCTCGGCGGCGACCCTGCGCGAGTGCGCCGCCGTCCAGTCGGACTGCAGCTTCTCGAGGGTGCCCATGCTCACGTGGGAGTTGTCCTCGACGCCGACGAGCGAGTGCTCGAAGCGGTAGCGCTCGACCTCTTCGTCGGACCGGACCTTCTTGTCCCGGTAGATGGCGAGCTGCTCGGAGAGCCACTCGACCGCGAGGCGGCTGTCCTCGAAGGTCCGCTCGACCTTCTTGTCGAGGTAGGCCTGAGCGATGGCATCCGCGAACAGCGCCGACTTGTCGGGGTCGTCGGTGGTCACCATCACGTGGACGAGCTGGGTCTCGGGATCCGGCTTCACCGTCATCATGTTGCGGAGGAGCTTGGCCGGGTTCTCGGCCTCGTCGAAGTCCGAGACGGCGTGCTCTTCGCGGAGCTTGCGCACCGCCTCTTCGAGCACGGGCAGGCTCTCCATCAGCCGGTACTGCGTGGTGTAGTACAGCTGGAGGCTGGCACCCCAGGCGGAGACCGGCACGCTCTCGGTCACCGAGGCGCCGGAGTTGTACACGCGCGGGGCCTTGGGGTCGATCTGGACGGTGGCGCTTGCGGTGTACTCGCGTGGCATCAGCGCCGTGCCCACGAGAACCACCACCATCAGCGCGACCGTGAACAGCGCAATCGTGCGCCGGCGGCGCACGAGGATGTTCCAGTAGTCGACGAGGTGGATCTCGGGTGAGGCCGGCTTCGCCACGTGCCCTCCAACCCCTGCCCTATTACACGAGGGTTCGTGGGACCACTCTGGCCAGCGTCAACATCCCGCGCGTTCGGGAACTCCGAGTTCCTCACGCTGGTCGCCGCTGCCGGCCTGCTCGCCGTGGCGTCGGGCAGCATCCTCGCGCTGCCCCCCATCGCGGTCCTGGTTCCCGTCGTCGCCGCGAGCGTGGCGGGAGCCCTGTTCATCCGCCCCGAGCAGGCGATTCTCGCGGCCGTGGCGCTTCGCTGCATCGTCGATCTGACCTGGAAGATCCAGGTCGGTCCCCTCAACGCGATGGAGGCCTACACCGGCGCCGCCGTCGTCGGCGTGGCCCTGTTGTGCCTCATGCACCTGCGCCGCGTCGGCGCGAGCGAGGTCGCGGTGCCCGCCGTGATCCTCACCACCCTCGTCGCCGTGGCCTTCGTCCGGGACCCGGGCATCGACGGCGTGTCGCGCGCTCTCAAGCTCGTCGCGCCGTGGACGCTGATGCTCATCGTGCCGGTGCTGGTCCGCACGCCCCAGCGACTGCTGCTGCTCCTGCGCTTGATGTTCTTCGCATCGCTGCCCGCCGTCGCCATCAGCTTCGCCTTCGGCCTCACGGGTCGCCGCTTCGCACGCGTCGCGCACGTGGACCGCCTGCTCGGCGGCTACCTCTCGGTCACCGAGCACGCCTCGACCATGTTCCTGTTCGTGATGATCGGCGTGTTCTTCGCGTTCCGCGCCGAGCGCATGCGGGAACGCGCCATCTACGCCGCCTACACGGCCGCGGCACTCACCGGCCTGTACCTGTCCTACACCCGCGCGGCGTACATCGGACTCGCGTTCGGCATGCTGGCCCTGCTCGGACTCAACGGCCGCTGGCGCCTGCTCGTCGTTGCCAGTGCGCTGCTCGGCGGCCTGGCGCTCCAGAGCCCGGTGTTCTCCGAGCGCTTCTCCGAGCTCACCTCGAGCGTCGGCGCCGCCGGCTTCGAAGACACCGCGCGCGACCTCGGCTCGGGCCGCTACTGGATCTGGAGTCACACCTTCGCCGAGTACCTGCGCGAGGACCCGTTCAACCTGGTGCTCGGCCGCGGCCTCGGCGGCAACACGCGCCACTCGCTGAACATCGACCCACACATGGACGCGCTGCACATCCTCTACCAGATCGGCCCGTTGGGCCTGGTGGCGTGGGGATGGGCGCTCTCGCGAGCCTTTGTCGGCGCCATCGCCGGGCGACGCTCCGAAGCCCCACTGGTGAGCGAGCTCTCGGCGCTGCTCATCGCCATCGCCGTGGGGTGCCTCGTGAACTCGATGCTCACCAACGCGTTCATCAGCCGCGCGGGCCCCGCCTGGTACTTCGGTGCGGTGCTCGGCGGCATGCTCGCCATCCCGCAGATGGTGGCGGCGGCGGCCGAGGTCAGATCCCCGTCACTCGCCCCAGTACCCGCATCCCCAGTGCACTCGCGCGCGCCCGTCGCCCCGTCACCGTCGGTCTGACATCAGGCCCGGCCTGGAAGACGAACTCGCCGCGCTTGCGCAGGCGGTTGCCAGTGACCACGTGGCCGACCGACACCTCGTCCCCAGACCCGACCGCCGCGATGACCGCGTCGAGATCGAGACCCGTTGCCTCACCCAACCTCGCGAGGTGGGCGCAGGGGTCGGCGTGAAACGCCTCGTAGCGAAGCTCGGCCTTCAGGTCGACGCGCCCCCTGGCCCACACGATCTGCGCGGCATTGGCGCCGTACCAGGGCAGGACGGCGAGCGGCTTCTTCGGCCGCTGCTCGACCTCGTTCTGTCGTGAGAACGCCTGGAGCAGGCCCTCGGGGCTCCGCGTCAGCGACACCACGCTCACGCGGTCCGGCATCACCCGCGACAGGGCGACGGCCCGCGCCGGGTACTTGGAGCTGTCGACGACCCACTGGGCGCCCGAGACCTCGCCGATCGCGTCGATGAGCTCGCGGTTGTCGCGCTCGTAGGCCGCCCACTCCGCCGCGGAGGCGACCAGCTGGTGCGCGAAGCCCTTGTGCCAGTCGAAGCGCTGGAATCGCGCCTCGGCCGCGCGTCGGCGCGCGTCGCTCCACCCGAGTCGCGCCTCGACCTCGGCCCACAGGCTGCACTCGGATGCGAGCTCTCCGCAGCTGCACGGCCGATGCTCGCCAAAGACCTCGGCGGGCGCCCAGGTGAGCTCACCCGCGAACACGGCATCCGGCGCGGCCCCGAGGAGCGCCCCGAGCACGGTCGAGCCGCTACGGCCCGTGCCCATCACGTACAGAACCCGGGGAGCCATGCGCGACCTGCGAACGGGTTAGGTGCGCTCGCACGGGGACGTCCCATGCAGCGCGCCATTCGTAACGCTCGCGGCGATGCGCGAGCAACGCCCGAGGTCCTGGTCACCGTCGACTATGAGATGGACGGCCTGGGCTGGGTGGACTTCGAGCGCGCGATGCTCGCTCCCACCGACCGCCTGCTCGCGGTCTGCGAACGCCACGGCTACGTCGCGTCGCTGTTCGTCGACGTGTCCGAGCTGCGCGCGCTCGCCGAGCATCCCGACCACGGCGCCGGCGTGGAGCGGGTCCGCGAGCAGCTGCGCGGTGCCCTCGATCGCGGTCACCGCGTGGAGCTCCACCTGCACCCGCAGTGGGACGAGCACCGCGAGCAGGGACCGCGCCAGTTCAGCCTCGATGTCGCCCGCTGGCGCATCGCGAACCTCGAGGCCGACGAGATCGCCACCCAGCTCCGCGACGGCCGCGCGTGGCTCGAGCGGTGGCTCGACACCGAGGTCGTCGCGTTCCGCGCCGGGGCGTGGGGCATCCAGCCCTCCGCCGCCGTACTCGACGGTCTCGCGCAGGCGGGGCTTCGCGTCGACAGCACCGTCGCGCCGGGCACCTCGAACCGCTCCGAGCTCGGCTGGTACGACTTCCGCAAGGCTCCTGCCGAGCTTCCGTGGTGGCGGGTCCGCGAGGACGTGCTCGTCCCCGCCGAAGAGGCCCCGATCGTCGAGATGCCGATCACCACCGGCCGGACACGCGCGCGCGATCGGGTGGGCCGCGCCCTGCGCGATCGGTGGACCGGCGACCACGCCTTCCTCGCCGAGGCCGCGCCGAGCGTGGGCTCGGACCGGGACTGGCGCGCCACGCTCCACGCGGTGCGTCGCCTGCGTCACGTGCGCCTCGATCCCGCCGTGCTCGACGCGAGCCCGATGCTGCACCTCGCGGAGGAGTGGGTGTCGGCGCGAGGCGCGGGGCCCATCGTGCTCATCACCCACAGCAAGTCGTTCTCGCCCGCCGCCGAGCGCGCCCTCGACGGCTTTCTCGCGGGCTGCCAGCGGCGAGGCTGGACGGCGACCTCCTACGCGGAGTGGCTCGCAGACCTCGGCTAGCGGGTTGCTGAAAGAGTCGGACCGAGTGGTCTGAGGGCCGTTTCGCGGATTCGGCCGGTCGCGCAGCGATTCACCGAAAGTCGGGCCCGTAGGGTCGGCGAAAGGACCT
>SBGP01000017.1 GCA_006226595.1 Deltaproteobacteria bacterium | reverse complement strand
CTGCCGGCGCTGCTCATGGAGTTCGTCGACGGACCGTCGCTCGAGCGGGTGATCCCACGGGTCCGCCTGACGCTGGACCAGGTGGACGCGCTGTTCCGCGACATCCTCGAGGGCATGGCGGCGGCGCACGCGGCGGGCTTCGTGCACCGCGACCTGAAGCCCGGCAACGTGATGGTCTCGCTGGCGGACGACGCGGTGGTCGCGAAGGTCGCGGACTTCGGCCTGGTGAAGGCGGAGGACGCGAGCGGCACCGTGGCCGCAACCCAGACCGGCGCGATGATGGGCACGCCGGCGTACATGGCGCCAGAGCAGGTGCGCGACGCGAAGGACGTCGATGCGCGGGCCGATGTGTTCGCGCTCGGAGCCATCGCCTACGAGCTGCTCACGCAGCAGCGGGCGTTCCAGGGCGAGGACACCTTCGACATCTTCGAGGCCATCGTCCGCGGCACCTACCCGCCCCTGGACGAGCGCGTGACCGGGGTGCCGGAGCGCATGCGGACTGCGGTCACACGCGCGCTGCAGGTCGAGCGCGAGGGTCGCTTCGCCTCGGCCGGCGAGATGCTCGCTCACTGGTCCGGTGACGCTGCCCTACCTGGCGACGTGTGGCGGCCCGAGGAGGCGGACAACCTCCGGGCGATGATGCCCGACCCGGCGGAGCTCGGCCCGGTCCCGACGTGGTCGTCGATGCAGCCGCTGTCGGACGACGCACTGGATGCACCGGTGGCTCGGACCCTGGACGCCGCCTCGCTGGCGCCCCCGCCGAGTCCATGGCTCAAGCGCGTGGCGGGGGTGTCGCTGCTCGCGGTGCTCGGCGTGGGTGGGTGGACCTGGGACCAGAGCCGGATCAAGGTGAGCATGCACCCGGACCTGGTGTGGCGCTACGGCGTGCCGGACGGGGTCGGCGAGTGGAGCGAGGGCATGCTGCGCGGCTACCGCGTCACCCGCCGGGGCGGCCGCGTGCTGAAGGTCGAGCACGTGACGCCGCAGGGGACTCCCGTAAGCCTGGAAGAAGACACCATGACCCCGAGGTGGAATGGAGGGCTGCCCGGAGCCGCCGTGATCGACATGGTGCAGCCTTGCGGACAGGACGATGGTTTCTACCTGTTCCGCGCGTTCTGCGGCGGGTGGGCACCCGACGAGTCCCGACCTCGCGCCACCACCCTGGTGCCGCGCTACGACGATGCGGGGCGGGTGACCGAGGTCGCGTTTCTGGACGCGGCAGGTTCGCTGCGGGCCAAGCGCCAGATCCGGCACGACTCGGACAGCCTGCGGATTGCCTGGCAGACCGCCTCCGGCATGCCCCAGGCCTCCGGCTTCAGCCCCGCCTACGAGCGTCATCGCCTCGACGAGAATGGCTACGTGCGCGAGCGCACCGCTGAGATGGCGGACGGAGGCCAGGCCTCGTTCATGCGACTCGGAGCCTGGTCCATGCGCTATCGCCGCGACAGCGAGGGGCGCGAGCTCGAGCGCGAGCTGCTGGATCTGGAAGGGCAGCCGGTGGTCGGCCTGGGGGCGAGTCGAATCGTCACGACGCGGGACGCCACGGGCCTGCCCACGCGCCAGGACGGGTATGGCGCCGACGAGCGCGCGCCGTTCGAGGGGTGCCACAGCCGCCTGTTCGAGCATGACGAGCGGGGACGACGGACGCACGAGACCTGCCTGGACGGGCGCGGAGAGGTGACGCTCGACGGCGGCGGCTGCGCGATGCGGACGTACCGCTACGGGGAGGCCTCGTTCGAGACGCGTTGTCTGGGGCCGGACGCGCGGCCCATTCCGTCCGAGGCGAACTGGTCCGCCATGACGCTCGCGTTTGGCCCCGGTGGCCGGCCGGTCGAGGCGCGGTTCACAGACCCGACGGGTGCACCGACCCCGGCACAGTTCCACACCCAGTCGACCTGGGACGCGCAGTACTCCGAGGCCGAGTGGGTGGGAACTCGCATCGTGGCCGAGCGGGATGCTCTCGGACTGCTCTCCCGCGTGTCGTTCTTCCAGGGGGACGAGCCACACCCCATCGCGCTCGGGCTCAGCTCGTGGGCGGTCGAGCGCGACGAGCGCGGGCTGATCACCCGCTGGCAGGTCTACGGTCCCGATGGGCAGCCGATCGACTCGCGCGATGGGGTTTGCCGCCTCGACCTCGTGCGCGACGCGGACCTCAACGTGACCGAGCTTCGCTGGTTCGACGCGAGCGGTGCGCCGACGATGGGCGTCTACGGGCATCACCTGGGGCGGGTCTCCTACAACCTCGGGCTACCGGTGGAGTGGAGCTATTTCGGCGTCGACGACGAGCCGGTGACCGGCTCGCAGGGGTGGCATCGCAAGGCCGTCGAGCAGCGCGATGATCAAGGCCACGCGCTTGCGCACTCGTTCTGGGGCGTCTCCGGAGAGCCCGTCGAGCCGGATGGATACCACCTGGAGCGCCTGTCGTTCGGGGCCTCCGGCTGGGTCGACTCCTGGGCCTACTTCGACAGTCAGCGGCAGCCGGTCATCGGGCCCTACGGGTGTGCGGCCCTCAAGCAGACCGGACAGCCCATGACCGGCAACTCCACGACGGAGTGTTTCGGTCCGGACGGCAAGCGGATGGTCACGCCGCTCTACCGAGCGGCACTTGTCGAGTCGCGCCGCGATGGGTTGGTGCGCGAGCGGATCCGGTACGGGGTGGACGGCGAGGTGCTCGGGCGACGCGTACGCCACTACGACGGACAGGAGGTCCTGCTCGCCGAGGACGACATCGATGTGGTGTCTGGCCAGAGTATCCGCACGCGCTGGCAGTACGACGAGCGGGGTCACGAGGTCCGGCGCTGGTACGTCGGAGATGACGATGAGCTCGTGCTCGGCCCGGAAGGCTGGGCGGAGCTCCGTCACACCGTGGACGCCCGCGGCAATCCCCTCGCCGATGCGTGGTTCGACGCCGGTGGCCAGCCCATGAACCGGCCGGGAACCGCCTACCACGAGCAGCGCTCGACCTTCGATGCCCTCGATCGCCCGCTGTCGCTCGAGACCTTCGATGCGGAAGGTCAGCCCGCCCTCGACGCGGGTAGCTTCGGGCAGCGCTACACCTACGACCTCGCGGGCAACGTGGTGCGCATCGTGAACCTGCTTCCGGAGGGCAGCGACCAGCCGGCACGCATCGACCGCACCTACGACGCCTTTGGCCGACAGACGGGAAGTCGGGTCTTCGATACCCAGGACGCGCCGCTCGAGACCACCGAGCGCGGCATGCCTGCCATGGCGGGGTGGGACGTGGCCTACGACGCCTTTGGTCGCCCGGTCAAAGCGAGCTGGATCGGCGCGGACAGTGGGCCCAAGGCGTGTCCCGCAGGCTTCTCCGAGGCGGAGTTGGACTGGGACGATCGCGACCGGGAGCTGACGGTGCGCTTCCGCCACGAAGGCGGGCTGGTGGCGCTCTCGGAAGGGGAGACCTTCCCGTGGTGGGGGAGCAAGCCGGACAGCGACAACGCGGTGGGCCCGATGCACCAGGCGACCGGCATCCTCGCGCCGGAGCTTCGCGGCATGGCCGGCTTGCGCTTCGCACTCGATGCGCAGCGACGGGTGACGCGCGCCACCTTCCTCGGAGCGGACGGGCACCCGGCCAAGGTCGACGGCGTGTGGGGCTATCGCCAGACCTGGGATGCGAACGGACGCGTGACCGAGGTCCAGTGGACCGACGACAGCGGAGCGCCGGCGGTGCACCGCAAGCTCGGGTGGGCGGTGCGAGAGGACCAGTTCGACGCCTCTGGCGAGCTCACGGGCTCGGCCACCTACGACGCGGACCGCAAGCTCCTCGCGAGTGCGGCCCCCTGATTGGTGAGCGGCGATGGCTGGTGCACGGCCTGGCGGGCCGCTTCGAGCGACGCCTGGAGGTTCGATGCGGACGCCTGCGGCGACGGGTCGTGTGGGCTGACGACCGAAGGGCGCATTCCCTCCGCGCGGACGTCGTCCGTGCCAGAATGCCGGCGTGGAACCGAGCCCCGGGACTGTGGTCGCTGATGGCCGCTACGTCGTCGAGCAGCGGCTCGGCGGTGGCGGCATGGCCTCGGTGTACCGAATCCGGCACGTCGAGCTCGGCACCCACCTCGCGCTGAAGGTGCTCACCCGGGCGTCGCCGGACGAGCAGGAGCGGTTGCTGCGCGAGGGACGTGCGCAGGGCGTGCTGCGGCACACCCACATCGCGTCGGTCGTGGATGTGGTGCGGGTGGAGGGCTTTCCCGCGCTGGTCATGGAGTACGTGGACGGCCCGAGCCTCGACTGGCTCGTGAAGCGTGCACCGCTCACCGTCGAGCAGGTCGACGACCTGCGGCCGGCATCCTCTCCGGCGTCGCCGCCGCGCACGACCGGGGGCCCTCGCCCGCACCCTCCGCGAGCGCTGCGGCAGCTCGCACACGAATGCCTGGGGCATGGTGGTGGCGCTCTACGCCCGCTTTCCCGCGTACTACGACCTGAGTGAGCTGCAGGCGGATCGGGCGGTGATCTCGGAGTTCCTGCTCGAGCAGCGGACCGCGAGCGACCAGCGCACCGCGTACGAGATCCTGGCAGCGCAGCTGGACGTCGCCCGGTTGCTGCGCGAGGACCGCGATCCCCGAGGAGTGGATGGTGCGGGCGAACCAGGTGCCGGGCATCACCTCGTTCGCGGCCTACGTCGACGGCTGGGGCGGCGACGCCGGTGCCCCTGGCCGAGCTTCCGGTGGTGGATGGAGATGCCGCCTCCACGTGCACGGGCTTCGATGCTCGACCGCGCCGGGCGACGGGCCGAGAGCCTGGATGCCCACTGAGCTGTGCTCGAGCCGGACTGCGAGGTGGCGAGCGCGCGGGCGTTTCGCGCGCTGGCCGCGGGCGCCCTCGCGCTGGATGCCCACGAACGGGGTGACGACACGGCCGAAGCAGCGTTCCGGGCTACCTTCCGCGAGCTGTGGCCGAACCCCGAGCCGCTGCTCATCTTCCTCGCCCTCGAGGCCACCGAGCAGGCGCCTACTCGGCCTGCTCCGCCTCCCACGCTGCGCGCCTCGGCCCCGTGACGACACCGTACTCGGCCAGCGCTACGGCGAGCGGCATCGTGTCCTCGGCGATGGGCCACAGATCCTGGTACAGCGCCACGTAGGGCGCGGCGGCGTCGGCCTCCCCCCGCTCGAAGGCCGCGAGCGCCAGGTGGCCCGCGGCGAAGGCCCGGCGCGACGTCACGCTGCCATCGGACACCTCGGCGTAGTCCTCGAGCAGCGCCTCGTACTGTCCGAGCGCGCGGTCGACCTGCCCCGCGAGGTGGTAGGCCCCTGCCTTTCGGAAGTCACGCAGACAGGCCTGACTCAGCCGCCCGGCCCAGGCGTTGGGTGTACGCGCATACTCCTCCTCCGCGAGCGCGAGCAGGGCTTGCGGGTCGCCGGCCCCCGCGGCGAACAGAGCGTGCGCCTCTGGCCCGTAGCGCGCGTCGTCCACGGAAGGTGCGGCCTCGCCACGAGCAACCAGCACCGCGACATCCGCCAGCGTCCGGTGTCGATCGAGGGTCTGGGCAAAGCCACCGTGTGCCCCGGGTCCCAGGCCGCGACGGTACATCGCCGCCACCTCCTCGCGCTGTTCGGGCGTGAAGAGACCCGGCCAGTGGACGAGCCGATGCATCATGAATCCGCTGTAGAACCCCGGCAGGCTCGCCGGGTACTCCAGCCTGCCCAGCTGCTCGAGCGCGAGGGTCGGCCGCCCCACACCGAGCAGGTGGTTGAGCACGTCGCCGAGCGCCTGCGCCCGCGCGTCCTCGGGCCACTCTCCGACCATGACGAGTCCGAGGTGCCGCCGCAGGGCGGCCTCGTCCCCCGCCTGGGCCGCAGCCCGAGCGGCGAAGGAACGGACCTCCAGGTCCGTCGGATCGCGCTCGAGTGCCTGCTCGAGCAGCGGAAGCGCGGTCGCATAGTCCCCAGCACGACTGTGGACCTCCGCCTCCAGGCTGATCAGCCGGACCGAGCCGGGAGAGGCCGCACGCGCCCGCGTCAGCAGCGCGAGGGCCGCGTCGGGGTCGTCCATCTGCATCCACACGAGCCCCTCGGTAGCCCACGGACTCGTCGCATCGGGGTCGGCGCGCTCCACGCGCTCGGGCCAGCGCGACCAGTCCCCCATCGACAGCGGATACAGGCACAGGGCCGTCAGCAGGTCGTCCGGGTGCTGGTCCAGCCAGGCGTGCATCTGGTCGGTGATGCCCCTCTGTGCCGCCATGCGTTCACGCTTCGCCTCCTCGGTGCCCTCCGCCAGGGCCGCCTGGAAGCCCTCCATGCCGCGGACGCAGAGTGCGGTGCCCGTGGTCTCGGCCTTCTCCTCGAACGGCACCTTCTGCACGAGGCCCGTGCCATCCAGGCGGTTGACGATGGTCAGGGACAAGGCCACCACCTCCGCGGGGACCTGCGCGTCATCTACGAGCTGATCCAGTCCGAAGCGCGCCTCGGAGACGTCCCCGCGCACCGCCGCGAGCCAGGCCTGCTCGAGCATGCGCTGCTTGTCGGCCTCCGCGTACACGACGGGAGCCGCCTCGACCGTGAACACGGTGGGTGCAGACGGTCCGCGCCCCATCCAGCCCACCGCCAGCGCCACCGCCACGACGCCCACCGCGACCGGGCCCCACAACCCTCGTCGGGAAGACGCTCCCGCCCGGGGTTCGGCCTGCGACGCCGGTGCCGCGTCGAGGGTGGGCGCGGATGGGGCCTCGGCAGTGAGGTCCTGCACCGCGTCGACCGAGAAGGTCTCCGACGCCGATGGCACCGGCGCACGCTGGATGCCGGCTCCACTCACCAGCGCATCCCCCGCCCACAGCGACGACGCCGAAAGCGCCGGAGCCTCGGCCAGCCACGCCGCCTCCATCGCGCCGGCATCCGCGAAGCGCGCGTCCGGATCCGTCGTCAGCGCTCGCTCGATCACCGCCGCCAGCCGCGGGCTCAGCGACGGCGCCGCCTCCGAGAGCGGCGTGTGCTGGCCCCTGACGATGGCCTCGAAGATCTCGAAGGCGTCGTCGCCGTCGAAGGCCCGGCGCCCGCTGAACAGCTCGTAGGCGATGGCCCCGAGCGCGAACACGTCTGCGCGCGCGTCCACCTTGCCGGCGTCGCGCACCTGCTCCGGCGCCATGTAGGCTGGCGTGCCCATCATCGCGCCCGTGCGCGTCGCACGCTCGGCCCCCTCGGCCAGCTGCTTCACGAGCCCGAAGTCGGCCACCCGCGGCACCGGACGGGACCGCTGCGCCGCGAGCAGGATGTTGCCGGGCTTGAGGTCGCGGTGGACGAAGCCCTGGTCGTGGGCTGCGGCGACGCCGGCGAGGATGCCCCGCATCAGGTCGTCGGCCTGCTCGGGGGTCAGGGACCGCCGCTTGAGCACGTAGGCGAGGTCGGGCCCGTCGATGAACTCCATGACCAGCGCCGCCAGGCCGTCGATTTGGACGACGTCGACCACCGACACGATGTTCGTGTGGCGGAGCGCCGCCTGGGCACGGCCTTCGCGCATCAGGCGGTCGCGCTGGTCCGGGCTCGCGCTGGTGAGCACCTTCAGGGCCAGCGGCGTGCCGAGCTGCGCGTGGCGCACACGGTAGACGGCCGCCATGCCGCCCTGACCGAGGAGGTCTTCGACGACATAGCGGCCGCTCGCCACAGGAGTTCCGGCCGTCAGCTGCATCGCGCCCGATTCTCGCACAGGCGCGGCGACCGCTGACGACCGGTGGGCTCGCGGTGGCCTGTGCGGTGGGGCGCCTGCATCGGCCGGCCCTGCGCCCTTCGCGAGCGCTGCGGCAGCGCCGGGCCGAGAGCCTGGATGCCCACTGAGCTGTGCTCGAGCCGGACTGCAAGGTGGCGAGCGCGCGGGCGTTTCGCGCGCTGGCCGCGGGTGCGCTTGCCCTGGATGCTCGGGAGCGAGGCGATGTCGATGCCGAGTCCGCGTATCTGGCGACGTTCCGGGAGATCTGGCCCGACCCCGAGCCGCTGCCAATCGTGAGGGCACTGGAGGCCTCTCCGGGCTGACGGCCGAGGAGTCGGTCTCAAGAATGCGCCCTTGAGGCGCGCTATCGGAGAACGTTGGATTCGCGTTGGGTGTGCGGGTGGCGGCAGCCTCGTAGGTTCCCGCCACCAGACAGGAGACACCCATGCTTTCCCGCTTCGCCCTCATCGCCGCCCTCTCCCTCGCGTCCACCACCGCGTTCGCGTTCACCGTGCCGCTGTCCTCGTCCCGCGCCAGCGCCGACCCGGGGCCGCACCCCGCCGGTCAGCCGATTCCGTGCACCGCCACCGACGGCTGGGGCAACACCTACTCGGGCACCGTGGTCACCATCGAGGGGACCATGTACTGCACCGGCATGGTCGCCCCGGCCGATGACGACGCGATCGACGCGGCGCCCTACGAGCTCACCCGCGAGGTCTTCGCGGAGTGGTCCGACGACGAGTCGGAGGTCCTGCTCGTGAACGCCGAGAACAACGAGGTCGACGACCTGCTCAAGAACCTTGGCGGCACCAACGACCTCAAGAAGCGCACCGGCATCTAGCCTCAGCACGCCCACAGAGACCTGCACGGCTCGGGCAGCCCGGTCGAGCAGGTCTCGTTCTGTTCGCGGGCCGCGTCCAGGCACTCGGCCGCGGCGTCGCGGTCCGAGTGCCAGTGCTCCGGCGCTTCCTCGGCCATCGCGTCGCGCCGGACGGCCTCGCACTCCGAGTGGGTCGAGGCGCTAGTCGCAGCTGATGCGCGGCGGGTAGCTGAAGGTCGCTGTGTCCGAGCTGATGCCGGTCGTCTCCAGCGCGCTGCCGTAGCCCGTGCTGCTCGCGGACAGCACCGAGAGCGTACCGAGGTCGGGACCGAAGAGGATGCCCTGCGACCCGGCCACGCCGCGCGGCTTGGTCCCCGTGGGCACGGACGCGACGACGGTGGTCTCGGTCAGCGTGCCCGAGCTCAGGCCCAGAGCCGTGACCGACGCCGCGGAGCCGTCGTCGAAGACCACGACCGGCGACGGGAGCTCGGGGCTCGTGAACCCCGGCCCGTGCATCTGAATCGCGTTGTCGCTCCACGACAGTCCCGACGCAAAGAGGGGAACGGCCTGTCCGAGGATGCAGGGGCTTCCACACACCAGCTGCTCCTGGCCGCCATCTCCGAGGATGGTCGTGAGGCTCCAGGGGAAGTCGTAGGCCCCATCGGGGGCTTCCACGGTGCGCGACGCAATGATCGGCCCGTAGACGGTCCCGGGCTCGAGGGTGCCGCCGCCCATGACCAGGTGGACGAGCCCGTAGCCGGTGCCGCTGGTGGTGGCGCCGTGTTCGCCGATCGCGATGTCGCAGACCTGGTCCTGGTTCAGGTGCGCCAGGTACACACGTCGACCGAAGGTGCTCGTCGACACCGTGGTCTCGACGACGATCGCGTCACTCCACGACAGCACGTCGTTGATCTGCGTCAGGCCTCGAAGCCCGCTGCCGCCCGGGATGATCACGATGCCGAACCGGTTCGGCGCGGCGAAGCCGAGGACCAGGTCGGCGATGCCGTCGCCGGTGACATCGGCGCAATCCACCATGTTGTCGTCGCCGAGGTAGCCGTCCCGAGCCACGAGCGAGAGCGCCGTCGTCCAGCCCGTGAAGGGTCCGCCGAAGTACACGCGCACCCAGTCCCCGTCGCCGAAGGCGAGGTCCTCGATGCCGTCGTCGTTCAGGTCACACATGGCGCTCGAGATGCCGGCCAGCCACTGGGGGCCGTAGTGGAAGGCCGCGTCGTCGAGGGTCGTGGTCTCGTCGAGGGTCACGGTGCCGTCGAACACGTAGATGTGGCCGTTGAGGTTCTCTTCCACGAAGGCGACCACCGTGTCCGGCGTGCCATCCCCGTTGAGATCCCGGCGCACGTACACGCGATTGGTGTCTGTGTCGGTGTCCGCGTCCGTGTCGGCATCCGCGTCCGTGTCGGCATCCGCGTCCGTGTCGGCATCCGCGTCCGTGTCCGCGTCGACATCGGTGTCCGCGTCCGTGTCGACGTCGGTATCCGCGTCGCCCTCGGCGTCGTCCGTGGTGGTGGTTTCGCCGTCACAGGCGGACAGCGCGAAGAACAGGGCCAGCAGCACATAGCGCATCGCAACTCCTCTCTCGGAGAGGCTAGCAAATCAGCGGTGAGCCGCGATGGCCATCGTCGACGTCGCAGCGGGCGACTCGGATTCGGGCGGCTTGGCCCCCGCACTTATTCAGTCCGGTCCCGTGATGGTCCGAAGGACCGACACTCTGGAGGCGCGCCGGTCCGCGCCATCGGCGCTACCACCGCCCGCTGATCGTCAGACCCGTGTGCTCACGGCTGATCGTGGGAAGCAGGCTCACCTCGAGCTGCGCCTGGTTCCGGCGGATGTTCTGGATGCTCCCCCAGCGCGCGCCCGCCGCGGTGGCAAAGGGCGCGGTGACCGTGGTGAGCAGCAGGCCGCCGAGGACGGCGCCAATCGGGTCGCCGGCGATGGACGCGAAGGCGAAGGTCGCGCCGTAGCCGACCACCGTGTGCGCGAGCAGGCCGAGGCTCGCGCCCGTGAATGCGGACCACCCCGTGGCGTCCGTCCATCGGCCGTGGATCAGGGCGGGAGCGGCGAGCACGCCGAGAGAGCCGCCGAACACGCCGAGCCCGACCTCGACGTTGCCGGCACGAGCCCAGTGATCGGCAAAGGTCGGGGTCCACGCGAGGACGCCGAGGGCCGCGCCGAGGCCCACCGAGCCCCAATACTCGCGGGAGGTCGGGCAGCGCACGCCGCTGGCGAGGTCGGTGCCGAGACGGCTCGCACCGCAGAGTCCACGGACCGGGATGGGGGCGACCTCGACGACTTGCGACTCGGCGGCGAGCGGGGGTGCCGCGTCGGCTTCCGAGGCGAGGGAAGGGGTGGCGAGGAGCGCGAGGGTGAGGGCAAGTGCGGACATGAGGACCTCCGAGTGACGGGGGTCTCGTCACCGCCTTGCCGATGACATGCGCTTACCGCCGGGTGTTGTGACCTGGGTCACAGACTTCGACCAGGAGCACTTCTTCGCGCACCACGCCGAGCTGGTGGACGTCGTGGCGAGGTGGTGGCGACGGCGGGCGGACTAGACCCCGCGAGACGGGCCTTGCGGCGACTGCACGACCGTGCGGTCCCGAAGCGGCGGGCCCTGGGGCCGAGGGCGCGGGGTAGGCTCGGAGTCGACGTCCCGGAGGTCCGATGCGTCGGCTGTTTCTCCCACTCGCGATGCTCGCCGGCTGTGCTGACGCCGACGAGACCCCCGTCGGCTGCCAGGCGTTGTTCTGCGACGGCTTCGAGGCCGTGACCCGCACGGATGGGGTCCAGTACGGCATCTCCGCGTCGGATCACCGGATGAACGTGTTCGAGCCGGCCGGAGACAGCCGTGATGCGCGGCCTGCCGTGGTGCTCATGGGCGGTGGCGGGTTCGAGGGCAGTGACCTCGAGCTGCTCACGCCCGTGGCGGAGGCCCTGGCTCGGGAAGGCGCGGTGGTTGGCGTCGCGCGCTACCGCGGTGGAACGGCGAGCACCGAGGAGGAGGCGTTCGCGCGCACCTTGCGGGCCGCTCAGGACGCGCGGGCGGCAGTCCGCTTCTTTCGCGCGGAGGCGACGACCTGGCGCATCGAGCCCGAAGCCGTCGTGCTCGGTGGCAACGGCTCGGGGGCCATCACCGCGGTGTTCGCGGCCTACGTGACCGAGGACGAGATACCCGCTCGCATGCTGGCGGCGCTCGATGCCGAGGGTGGACTCGAGGGAGATCAGGGCCACGCCGGGCCGTCGAGCGAGGCGACCGCCGTGTTGTCGCTCGCCGGAGGCATCTACGAAGAGGCCCTGCCCACCGAGACCCTCGACGCCGGCGAGGCCCCGTTCTTCGGCGTGCACGGACTGGCCGACGCCGAGTTCCCGTCAGGCTGCGAGGCCTTTGGCGCCGTGTTCGCCTGCGGAGGTCAGGCGCTGAGCGAGCGCGCAAGCGAGGTGGGGGTCGCCACCGCTGGCGTGTTCGCGGAGGGGGGCGGCCACGACCATCCCCGAGAGACGCCGGAGGACTGGGTGCCGGTCTTCGTCGAGTGGATGGACGATCAGCCGCTGTAGGTCGAAGCCTACGGGCAGCTCGGTCCGTTGGGGTTGTAGCGGTTCGGGCTGATGGACAGCCCCGCTTGCCAGGTCGCCTGGGCTGCAGTCCCGTGGACGGCCAGACACGCGACACGACCGTCCGGGCACGGCGAACAGCTGACGAAGCCGCAGGGCTGGAACGCGAGGTCGGCGGTGTCGATGTAGCCGGTGAGGTGGACGTCCGTCAGCGCGCTGCCGTCGGCGTTGAACGCGCCCTGGAGGTGCATGTCGCGAATCGAGGTGGTGCCCACGGGGAGGTCTTCCGGCCCCACGCGGAGCGCTGGATTTCCGCGGAAGTCGACGGCCGGGTACTCGTGTACCGGGCGGCAGGTGTCCTGCTCGGCGCCACCGCGGCCGTCGCTGATGCCAGTCACGGTCGACGCATCCACGGTCTGGTTGGTGGTGTCGACGTTCGCAGTCTCGAGGAGCAGGTACGCGATGTCGGTGCCGAGGAACTGCTCGGCCCCCGATGGCTCGAGGAACGTGAGGTCGGTCCACGGCAGCACGTAGGTTCGTCCTTCGAGATTCGCCGCAGGGACGGTGCTGCCGGCGGTGGTGAACGCCGAGCGCACGACCTCTCCGCACGCGGTGACGGTGGCCGTGTACGTCGTGAGGCGGTCGAGGACCGCGTCGGGTACGAAGCGCGCGGACAGGCCGTCTGTCGCGAGCGTGGTGGTGCCAGGGGTGCTGCTCAGGGTGAGGGTCACCGCGCTGACCGGAGCGGTGAACCCGGCGACGACGTCGGTCGTGACCCCGACGCTACTCATGCCGTCTAGCGGCGTCAGCGTGTGCACGGCGCAAGCGACATCGGTGTCGGTGTCGGCATCGCTGTCCGCGTCCGCGTCGGTGTCGGTGTCCGCGTCGGCGTCGCTGTCCGTGTCGGTGTCGCTGTCCGTATCGGTGTCGCTGTCCGCGTCGGTGTCGGTGTCCGCGTCGGTGTCGGTGTCCGCGTCGGTGTCGGTGTCCGCGTCGGTGTCGGTGTCGGTGTCCGCGTCGGTGTCGGTGTCCGCGTCGGTGTCGGTATCCGCGTCGGTGTCGGTATCCGCGTCGGTGTCGGTATCCGCGTCGGTGTCGGTGTCGGTGTCCGCCTCGTCGCCAGGCGTGCAGGTGTCTTCCCGCTCGGACGCGGTGCCCTCCGCGCACTCGTCTTGCGAACAGCTCGCCAGGACGAGAACGGTGGAGAGCGCGAAGGTTCGGAGCATCGAGCCTCCCAGGGCCCGATTGTAGCGTGGGGGGACGGGCCTCTCGGGTAGGCTTGCCGCCGTGGAGGATCCTTGAACCAGGATGGACTGGACGACGCACTCGATCAGGCGGCGGCGATTGCCGCTCACCCGGAGTGGATTCGAGCCGCGGCGAGGCCGATCGTCGGGTTGCTGCCTTCGACGGGCCCGGCATCCGTGGGGCGGAGTCGCCTGGGCGGCGAGCCGGACCTTCCCCCGGGCACACCGTGGCCGCATCACCCTGGGGGACCGTATCGCTTCGTCGCCCAGATCAACTTCGCGGAGATGTGGAGCCGTCCCGCCGAGCTTCCGAGCAAGGGCCTGTTGTCGCTGTTCGTCGCGGATGACGACGAGCAGTCCGTGTTCTGGCAGGAGAAGCACTACACCTTCGCGATCTTCACG
Source organism: Deltaproteobacteria bacterium (assembly GCA_006226595.1). Taxonomy (GTDB): domain Bacteria; phylum Myxococcota_A; class UBA796; order UBA796; genus M1803. Next base: position 21,389 of record SBGP01000017.1, on the reverse strand, counting down.
CCGGACCCTTCCGGACTCGTGCGGCACGAGCCGCCGCCGGGCCTCGGGGCGCAGCCCGCGCTCGCGGTGCGTTTCCTCGACCCGGAGATCGATCTGCCGCGGGACGACGTGCAGCGCGAAGACTGGCCCGACGGGCTCGCCGAGCCCCTCGTGGCGTGGTGGCGCCAGCAGGTGACGCCGCACGGGGCCTACTTGCTCGGCTACCCCGCGGTGAGCACGCTCGCCTACGACCCCACGCCGGGGCCCGAGTGGATCTCGCTCCTCACCCTGGCCTCGGTGGAAGAGCTGGGCTGGTGCTGGCACGACGGGGACTACCTGCACGTGTTCATCGAGCGCGAGCGCCTCGCGCGGGCGGACTTCTCGAACCTGGCCGCCGACGCGGGCTAGGGCTCGACCTCACTGTCCGCCGTGTCGTACTCGGGAGCGAAGTCTGCCAGCCGATCGAGCGGACTCGCGACCCGATCGAGTCGGTCCCGGGCCACGTGCGTGTAGATCATGGTCGTTCGCAGGTCGCGATGGCCGAGGAGCGATTGGACGGTCCGCAGGTCCACGCCGTCCTCGACCAGGTGGGTCGCGAAGCTGTGGCGGAAGGTGTGGCAGGTCGCCGCCTTGCGCACCCCCGACCGGCTCACCGCCCGCCGAACCGCCCGTTGCAGCACGCTCTGGTGCATGTGGTGCCGCCGGAGCTCGCCGCTGCGGGCCTCTCGGTAGTGGCGGGCCGCGGGAAACACCCACTGCCACCGCGGGTCCAGTGCCAGCGCGGGTGAGCGCCGACCGACCTGGCCTGGGAGCGCGACGAACCCGGCGCCCTTCTCGAGATCGCGTTCGTGCAGTGCCAGGCTCGCGTGGATGCGGGCTTCCAGGGGCTCGATCACGCTCTCGGGCAGCACGGTCACGCGGTCCTTGCGCCCCTTTCCGTGACGCAGGTGTACGCGCCTGCGGTCCGTGTCGATGTCCTTGATGCGCAGTGACAGGCACTCGGTGAGCCGCAGCCCGCAGCCGTACAGCAGCTGGGTGGGCAGGCGCTTCGCGGCGGGCATGCGCGCGAGGATGCGGGCGACCTCGCCGCGAGAGAGCACCACGGGCAGCGCGCCGACGCCCCGGGCGCGCTCGAGATCCTCGAGCCCGTCCGGAACGATGCGAAGCACCGCTCGATACAGGAAGCGCAGGGCACTGAGCGCCTGGTTTCGCGTCGACGCCGACAGGTGCTCGTCGCGGGCGAGGCTCACGAGGAACGCCCGTACCTCGTCCGTGCCGAGCTCCAGCGGGTGCTGACGTTGGTGGAAGAGCACGTAGCGGCGCACCCAGTGCGCATACGAGTCCGCGGTGTGGGGACTGAAGTTGCGACGCAGGGCCTCCGCGCGCACGTCGTCGAGTAGAGCCATCCTGTTCCTCCGAGGTTGGAGGAGCAGGATGCATGCCACTTCGGGTGTGCCCCGCGGGCGCGGCTCGGCGCGGGGGGCGTCGAAGATCGACGAAGGAAGCGTCGAAGATTGACGAAGGTCTCGACGATCTCCGACGCTGGCTAGCGGCCGACGACCTCGGTCGGCGCGCAGGTCGATACCCCTGCGCCGACGACGTTCAGGCCGCTGCGCGTCACCACCTGGGTGAGCGTGCCGGACCGGTCGACCTTGTACACGTTGGTGCTGTTGCCGACCCCGTACGTGCGGATGAACAGGTAGAAGTCCTTGCGCCACGTCGCGAACGCGAAGGTGTCGATGTTTCCAGTGTCGACGAGCGTGGTGAGGTCGACGTTGATGGTGGTCAGGGCCTGACCGTTCGTCTTGTCGAGCTGCAGCAGCTTCGCGGGCTGGACCAGTGGCTGGAAGGCCCACAGCTCACCCGAGGCGTTGCCGGTGAGCTCGGCCTGGCTCGCCATGCTGCCCAGGTTGCCGCGCTGCCAGGTGCCGACGTCGAGGGTCGCGAGGGTGTCGGCATTGGCGATGAACAGCTCGTCGCGCCAGGTCTGCGCGTTCCGCGTGGCGAAGCCCATGCCGAACGAGCCGAAGCTTCCGGCGGTGTACGCGGTCTCGGTGCACGACATGTTGGCCAGGTCGACCTCGTACACCACGTTCGTCGAGTAGCGGACGTAGGCGATGCCGTCGCGCGCCACGGCCATGGACGCCGGAGTCCCGACCAGCCACCCGCAGTCGATGGAGCCGACGGTGTCGAAGCTCAGCGTGGCCGGGTTGAAGGTGTAGATGGGGTGCGGGCCGCTCTCGGGCTCGTTCTCGATGACGTAGATGGTGGACGCCGTCTCCACGCAGTCGTCCTGTGGCGGCGGGTCGGTGTCGGTGTCGGTGTCGGTGTCGGTGTCGGTGTCGGTGTCGGTGTCGGTGTCGGTGTCCGTGTCCGTGTCCGTGTCCGTGTCGGCATCCGCGTCGGTATCGGCATCCGCGTCGGTATCGGCATCGGCGTCGGTGTCGGCATCGGCGTCGGTGTCGGCATCCGCGTCGGTGTCGGCATCCGCGTCGGTGTCGGCATCGGCGTCGGTGTCGGCATCCGCGTCGGTGTCGGCGTCCGCATCGGTGTCGGCATCCGCGTCGGTGTCGGTGTCCGTGTCGGTCTCGACCGCGGTGTCCGTGCCGGAGCCGGTATCGGTTCCGCTGTCCTCGATCTCGATGATCTCGAGGTTTTGAGAGCAGGCCATGCAGGCCAGGAAGAGCGGGACGGCGGAAAAACGAGGTCGCAAGGTCCCTCCTGTCCCCCGAGGATACCGCTTCTCCGCCCTCGGCAACAGCAAATCGTTTTCACGCCAATGAACAGATTTCTCGAACCATTGGCCCGCCGTCGCACGACTTCCACGGTGCATCGGCCTGGGGGGTGCGTCCGCCGCATTTCTCCTCTACGTTGTCCGCGAGCGGGAGGAACATGAGCACGACCCGGCGAGCCTTCGTGACAGGCGCGGCATGCATGGGGCTCTGCGTAGGCTGCCAGGGGACCGAGCCCCTGGAGAGCGGCTTCCTCGACACGGACACCGGGCCGCCGGAGCCCACGACGAGCTGCTCGCTGGTCACCCCGGGCACCGAGGCCGAGGGCTGGTTTCGGGTCGTGCTCGCCGACCATCCCGAGCTCGACACCATCTACAACGGCGTGCAGATCTCGCTCGGGGGCACCACGGTCAACCTCGCGAAGGTCACCGAGGACTGCTGGGTGGCGATGGGCGTGCGCTGCACCCACGAGGGCGGTCCGGTCACCTATCGCCCCGCGCGAAACCAGTTCGTGTGCTCGCGCCACGGGGCCATCTTCGGTCCTGACGGCGTACCCGTGGCCGGTCCCACGGGGGTGCCGATGCCGCTGTTCGAGGTCGGCTTCGACGGCACCGATCTTTGGGTCAAGGTCGACTAGCGTTCGCGGTCCTCGCGTGAAAACGAGCCTCTTCGCTAGACTGTGCCGAGAGAGGTGCGATGCTCGACGGGCTGCGACGCCGCGTGAACCATCTGTACGCGATTCCCGCCGGTGCTGGCATGGTGTTCGCGGGCTTGAATGCGCTGTTCGTGTTCCCTCGGGTCGCCGAGGACTACCAGACCCTCCTCCGCGGTGAGCCCATCGCCGAGAGTGCGGAGGTCGGCGACATGGTGTGGGTCGGGGGCGAGCTGGCGGCGAACGAGGTCGTCGTGCCCAAGACCACGCTGGTCTATGCCGAGAAGCAGCAGGTGATCGACGGCGACTGGCGCGTGGTGGATACCGCTCAGGCCGAGCTGACCATGAAGAGCGGCAAGCACGACGTCGTGATCACCGAGTTGATCAACGCCGATGTCTACGGTGCGGTGAAGACCTGGGATGTCGACGAGCAGACGCGCTGGGTCGGCTATGTTCGCGGAACCCCCTTGAGCCTGCTCGGCGTGGTGTCCGCCACCAAGCCGCTCACCGTCGAGGCGAGGGACCACTTCGCGGGTGACCGGCAGACGCACATCGACGAGCGCTACGGACCGATCCTGCTCGCGAGTCGCCTGCTGGGCGTCGCGTTCATCGCGCTGGGCATCCTCGTCGGCCTGCTCGGGCTCGTGCGAGCGCTCCTCGGCCGCTGAGCGGACGTCATCCTCGAATGGCGTCGAGGACCTTGGCCTGGTTCGCCGGGTCGTGCACGGTGGGGTGCAGCTTGGCGACCTGCTGGTTCGTGTCGATGTACACGCCCGCTTTGCCCTCGACTGTCTCCGAGGTCGCGGCGAACACGCTCGACTGCGAGGCGCGCGCGGCACTCTTGCCGCCGTCTTCCGTCGGAATCAGGATGCGGAACACGGGCCAGGCCGGACGCAGGAACCACGGCAGGGAGCGAGGCGTCATCGCCCGGGTCATCGCGGTGGACGCGCGGCCCGGGTACACGATGCTCAGGTAGATCCGAGCTGGCTCGAGCTCGGCGGCGAGGGCGAGCGACATCGCCTCGCAGGCGCGCTTGGTGCGCGTGTACGACACCAGCGGCACGAAGCCCTGCTCGGACTGAAGGTCCGTGGGGTCGAAGGGACCCGAGGCCTTGCCGCCGGTGACCATGAGCACCCGCGACGGCGCGGCCGCGGCGAGCGCGGGCTGCAGCTGGAGCGTGAGCAGGTAGGGTGCGACCACGTTCACCGCGAAGTCCAGCTCGAAGCCGTCCTCGTTGACCTGGCGCTCCTGCGCCATCAGTCCGGCGTTGTTGACGAGCACGTCGATGCGGTCGGTCTTCGCGAGCAACGCGTCGCTGAGCGCCGCCACGCCGGCCTTCGTCGACACGTCTCCCTGCACGAAGGCGACGTCCTCGTTGCCGGACTCGGCCTGGATGCGGGCCACGGCCTCGGCTCCCGCGTCCGGTCGTCGACCGGTGACCAGCACCCGCGCGCCCGTGCGCGCGATGCCGATCGCCGTGTGAAGTCCGATGCCGCCGGTCCCGCCGGTGATCACCACCGTCTTGCTCATCTGCGCTCCTCGGCGGAGAGCATACCGGCGGATGGCCTCGGAGGGGGCATCGACCCGCGAACGAGCCGATGCCCGACGCGACTCACGCGCAGACGGACTTGCCGGTCGAGCCGAGGTCGTCGAAGGCCTGGAGCAGGCGCGTGACCATGCTCTCTTCGCCCTTGCGCAGCCACTTGCGGGGGTCGTACTGCTTCTTGTACGGGGTGCCGTCTTCCGGGTCGATCTGGAAGCGGAACGCGCGCTCGTTCGCGAACACGTAGTCGCCGATGGCGTGCGCGAAGGCCCACTGCGTGTCGGTGTCGATGTTCATCTTGAACACGCCGTAGGACACGGCCTCGGCGATCTTCTCGGGCTCGGAGCCAGAGCCGCCGTGGAACACGAGGTCGAGCGGCTTGGCATCGGTGCCGTGCGTCTCGGCGACCAGCGCCTGGCTGTTCTTGAGGATCTCGGGGCGGAGCACCACGTTGCCGGGCTTGTACACGCCGTGCACGTTGCCGAAGGACGCGGCGATCGAGAAGTGGCCGAGCGGCGCGAGGCGCTCGTAGGCCTGGAGCACGTCGGCGGGCTGGGTGTACAGGTGCGAGTTGTCGGCGCCCTCGACCAGCTCGTGGCCGATGCCGTCCTCTTCGCCGCCGGTCACGCCGAGCTCGATCTCGAGGGACAGGCCGATCTTCGCCATGCGCTCGAGGAAGGTCGCGGAGATCTCGATGTTCTCCTCGAGGCTCTCCTCGGAGAGGTCGAGCATGTGCGACGAGAACAGCGGCGCGCCGGTCTTCTCGAAGTGCGCCTCGCTGTGCTCGATCAGGGCTTCGACCCACGGCAGCAGCTTCTTGTTGGCGTGGTCCGTGTGGAGGATGACGCACACGCCGTAGGCCTCGGCGAGCAGGTGGACGTGCTGGGCCATGGCCACCGCACCGAGCACCTTGGCCTGGAAGCTGTCCGGGTAGCCCTTGCCGGCGAAGAACTCGGCGCCGCCGTTCGAGACCTGGATGATCACGTCGGACTTGGCCTTGGCCGCGGCCTCGAGCACGGCGTTGACGCTGTCGGTGCCGACCACGTTGACCGCGGGGAGCGCGTAGCCGCCCGCCTTGGCTGCTGCGATGACGGCCTGGTACGCCTCGCCGGTGACCACACCCGGCTTGATCTCGATTGCCATGGTTCACTCTCTCCTGCGTGAAGCTGTTTGCTACGTCGACCACTGTCGGCGTGCAAGCGGACAAGGTGACGAAGGTGGGGCAAAGCCGACCCCCGGCGGATGTGCGGCGGTGAACACCGCGGCTTCTGGCCTGCTAGCGGGCCTTCGGGAAGGTGGCGTCGTGCGCCTTTCCCTCGTCGAAGCAGGTGATGCGGTCGCTGCGCAGGGCGCACACGGCCCCGTAGCGAAGTGCCACCTGGCGGGCATCCTCGATGCCCGGAAGCCAGATGATGCCGTCCTCGACGGGCAGTCCGCGGAGGCTCTCCGCGAAGCTCGCGTGCTCAGTGCACCCGGCGCGTCCATCCTTGCGGGCGAAGCACAGCTGTCCGTAGTCGCCCATGTCGAGGTCGACGATGTCGTCGACCGGCAGCCGCTCGGGCTTCTCGGAGGCGTAGGTGCGCAGCAGGACGAGGTCGGAGCCGATCCCGGCGTAGCGCGTGCGGTCGCCCTGGCCCCAGCACCACACCTCGCCCTTGCGGTTGCGGAAGCACAGGCCCGTGGTCGTGCCCACGTCGACGACCTGGGTGGCCTCGTGCTCGCCGAAGGACACCCACTTGTCGTAGGGACCGGCGCAGTGGAGGGCGCCGGAGCGGGTGGCCATGCAGATGTTGTCCTGGGAGATCACGTCGCTCACGTCGACGCCTTCGGGCCCGTAGGCGAAGCCGGGGCGGTTGCCGGCGGCGCAGTAGTATCGGTCGCCCCTGAGCATGGGCTTGTTCGTGATCGGACCGTCGAGCCAACCGACGCCGAGCATGGTGTCCTTGCCGATGACCGCGCCCTGGGCCACACACACCACGTCGTCGGTGGGCACGGAGCGCGGCGTGGCCAGGTCGTAGAAGTCGACCATCCCGTCGCGCACGCCGTTCCCCCAGCATGTGGCGCGACCCTCGTGGATGGCGCACACCCCGCGGTCCCACATCACGATGTGCTGGGGCAGTGGACCAAAGGCGGGCTCGTCGGCAACGGCGAGCGCGAGCAGGGACATCAGCAGCATCAGGACCTCGACGCGGGGGGTATCGCGTCGCGGGGGACCGCGCCTAGTTGGGCACGGCGCAGCGGTCGTAGAGCTGCAGGTCGTCGAAGCGGTGGTAGTTCGTGGCCCAGCCGGTCGAGCCGGTGATGCCGATGAAGCCGCCCTTGAACGCGTAGCCCGGGATGTCGCCGTCGAGCAGCACCGTGCCGTCGACCGCCACCGTCACGTGGGTGCCGAGGATGTCGACCCGCACGCGGCGCCACGCCAGGTCCTCGAGGGCGGGGACCGCGGCCCAAAGCGGGTGTCCGCTGGCGTCGCCGTTGATGTTCACCGCGATGTGGTTGTCCGAGGTCGGGTCCTGGACGTTGCCGTCGTTGTTGAACCAGGTGTCGAACTCGAGGTGGTAGGCCTCGATGGGCGTGCTGCCGCAGGGACCGACGGTGCCGTAGCCGAGGCAGCCCCCGGTGCCGGCGACGCCGATGATGCTGCGCAGCTCCGTCACGTCCTGGGCGTTGATCACGCTGACCGCGAAGCCGTCGGCACCGCCGTTGATGCCGCCGCCCGTGGCGATCGAGAACTCCATGCTGAAGTCGCCGGCGGGGATGCGCTCGTCGACCTTGAAGATGGCGCCGGCGCGGCCCTGGCTGGTTCCGGTGAGCTCGAGCCAGCCCTGCGCGTCCCAGGTAGCGTCGCCGAAGATCTCCCACTCGCCGGTGGCCGGCGCGGTGTTGAAGTCGACGAGGTCCGGGTAGGTGCAGATGCCCAGGCGCTGGCTGTCGTTCGCGAGCACCCCGTCCTGGTCGGCGTCGACGGAGACGGTGTGCCAGCCCACGCTCAGGGCGTTGGTCGTCACCGAGAACGGTCCCGGTGCGTTCAGGGTGAGCGTGTCGAACGCGCCGTCGACGTCCGAGCTGAACGCGAGGTCGATGGGCGGCACCGCGCTGGTGCTCACGACGCCGGAGACGACGAGGTCTTCGCCCACCTCGGTCACGACTTCGAGTGCGTCGAGGGTGACCGCGAGGTCCGGGCCCGGATCCGTGTCGGTGTCCGCGTCGGTGTCGGCATCGGCGTCGGTGTCGGCATCGGCGTCGGTGTCGGCATCGGCGTCGGTGTCGGCGTCGGCGTCGGTGTCCGTGTCCGTGTCCGTGTCGACCTCGTCGGTGGTCTCGTCGGGCTCGGGCGCGGTGGGGGTGCACGCGCCGAGGCACACGGCGAGCAGGGCGAGGCGGGCGGAGTGGCGGGTCATGACGTCTCCTCGGTCCCAGAGGGGGCGAGCGGGGCGCACTATGTCACGGGACGCCGGGGCCCGCTGACAAGAGTCAGCGACGGCAGTGCCAATCGAGTGACGCTGCGAGGGACGCGGGCGGCTAGGCCTGCCAGGACACCTCGCCCACCGGGGTCACGTGGTGGAATCGTCCGAGGTCGATGCGCACCCTTCCGTCGGGGAGCTCGGTGATCACGTCGGCGGGCCGCATCCCGAAGGCGATCTCCTGGGCGCGGTAGCGCGCGCCGGCGAACACGGGCTGGAGCGTCGTGTCGTCCGTCCCCACGACGGTGACCATCAGCTCGGCCTCCTCGGCGATGAGGGACTCCGGCGTCGCGCCCCACAGAGGACTGTCCGGAGTGATGCGGTGCATCACCGTCCACGTACGGGTCAGGGTGGGCGCCCGCTGCCGGACCAGCGGCAGCTCGTGCATCCGGTAGAAGGTCATGCCCTCGGCGGTGGTCTCGGTGCGCACGAAGGCCACGGTGAGCTGCGTGTTCATCACGATGTTGCCGCGCTCGTTGCCGATGCGGAACTGCAGGGTGGGGATGCCGTCCATCGGGCCCAGCGACGCCTTGTCCGAGAACGCGATGCGCGCGCCCGGCTGGGAGATCTTCGCGAACACGAGGCCGGTGGAGATGGCGGTCACCAGCATGCCGATCACCGCTTCGCCCGTGACCAGCGCGTTCGCGAGGGTGGAGGTCGGGTACATCGAGCCGTAGCCGATGGTGCCCATGGTCTGGACGCTGAAGAAGAACGCCTCGAGCAGCGTGCCCTCGCTGTTCGCCAGGCCTCCGGTCAGCCAGAACAGCACCGCGAACACCCCGTTGAGCGCGAGGTAGGCGAGCACGATCATCGCGATCGACTGCCACAGCGGCACGCGCAGGAACAGGTGGTAGGCGTCCGCGAACGGCGTCTTCGGGAGCCCGACGACCTCGAACTCTTCGGACAGGGACGTGGGCTGGATCGGAGTGGCCATGCCGCGGCATACCACGACCGCGCGCGCGGACGGCACACCTGGACGCCCACGCCTGGCAGAATGGGGCATGCAGCTGGAGCCGGGAACCGACGTCGGAGGGGGCCGCTACCAGGTCGAGGCACTGCTCGGCCAGGGCGGCATGGCGTCGGTGTACCGCGTTCGCCACGCGCAGCTGGGCACGCCGCTGGCGCTGAAGGTGCTGAGCAGTGCGAGTCTCGAGCAGCGCGACCGCTTGCTGCGCGAGGGTCGGGCGCAGGCATCGCTCCGCCACACGAACATCGTCTCGGTCGTGGACGTCATCGAGATCGACGGGCTCGCTGCGCTGGTGATGGAGTACATCGACGGCCCGGACCTGGCCCACGTGCTCAAGCGGCGAAGGCTGACGGCTGAGCAGGCGGACGACCTGATGCGGGGGATCCTCGCGGGGGTGGCGGCGGCGCACGATCAGGGCTTCGTGCACCGGGACCTGAAGCCGGGCAACATCCTGCTCGCTGCGCAGCGGTCGCGACCGGTGCCGCGGGTCGCGGACTTCGGGCTGGTGAAGCAGCTCGCGGGCGGTGGGGAGGCTGCGACGCGCACGGGCGCGCTGATGGGCACCCCCGCGTACATGGCGCCAGAGCAGATCCGCGACGCGGGCAAGGTGGACGCGCGAGCGGACGTGTTCGCGCTCGGCGCCATTGCGTACGAGCTGCTGTGTGGCGTGCGCGCCTTCGACGGGGACGATGCCTTCGACACGTTCGAGGCCATCGTGCGCGGTCGCTACGTGCCGCTGGCGGAGCGGGTGGCCGGTGTGGACCCGCGGCTGGACGCGGTGATCCAGCGGGCGCTGTCGACGGATTCGGCGTCGCGGTTCGCGGACGCCGGGGCGATGGAGGCGGCGTGGCTGGAAGGCGCGCCGTCGCTGTCGGCGCGGATGTGGGCCGGCGATGCGCTGGTGAGCGCTTCCTCGTCGCCGCCGGAGCCGGGGGCCTTCACCCCGCAGACCTACTCGCTGGAGGCGCCTGCGTCGGTCTCCGGGACCGTCGATCCGCCGGCGAAGACCGCCGCGCACTCGGGGGCACGGGACTCGGCGAGCCTGGACGCACCCGGGACCGCGGGTGTCGAGGCGACGCCGCAGACGGAAGCCGGCCGGCCGCGATGGGGCCTTCCTGCGCTCCTCCTCGTGGTGGTGGCCGTCGTCGCGGCAGGCCTGTGGTTTCGTCCCGCCCAGACGGGCCCGCCGCTGTTCACGGTGCGGGGCGCGCCCGAGCTGTTCACGGACGAGGGACAGCAAGCGCAGCTTCGCCGGGCGTGGGAGGCCGCACTGCGCGATGACGTGCGGGAGGCGCGTCTCGAGCTGGAGCCGCTCCTCGAGGCGAAGTCCGCGTCCGTCGATCTCGCTGCGCTCTCGTTGATGCTCGCCGGCGACGTGCGCGACCCCGCTCCGTACATCGACCTGGTCGGGCGAGTGCCGCTGGTGGAGAAGGCGGAGAATCGCGGAGCCGCCATCTGCGTCCGCGGCATCGAGTACCAGCTGACCGGCTGGGCGCACGTAGATCCGAACTCCGAGGATTGGCAGCAGGCGAACCAGGCGCGTTTGGCCGAGTACGTCGCCGACATGCAGGCCTGGTTGGAGGACCATCCCGACGATCTGCTCTCGGCCATCTGTCTCGGCTCCATCGAGCTGATGGACCCGTGGAAGTGGACCCCGTACCTCGACGCCGCCAATCCCGAGGTGTCCGCCCTGTGGCCCGTCCGCGAGGTGGTCGACCGCCTGCTGTTGATGGGCGAACTCGACGAGGCGCAGGCACGGGTCTCGAAGGCGCGCGAGGTCGCACCGACGTCGGGGTCGTTGATCGGGCTCGAGGCGGAGATCCTGGCTCGGCGTGAGGACCATGCCGGGGCGGTGGCGCTGTTCGCCGAGGCGCTAGAGCGCGAGCCCACCCGTCTGGATCTTCGGCGCAAGGCGGCCCAGGCCGCCTTCCTCGCAGGAGACGAGGCAGCGGTGCAGGCACACCTTCCGCTGGTGCTCGCCCGCGAGTGGCCGGCCGAGACCCGCTCGGAGTCGCTGGACGAGCTCGTGCCCTACATGGTGATCGCGGGACGTCCCGGCCTGTTGCTCGACGCCGTCGAGTCCGAGGAGTGGCCGGCTCGGGCCCTACTGCAGAGGAGCCTCTTTGTCCGGCTCTGGTCGTGGCCAGGCTACGCGGGTCCGGAGCAGCGGGAGCGCATGATCGGCTACTTCAAGAAGGGCTGCAGTCCCCCTCACAACCGCCCGGTCGTCACGAACTGTGAGCTGACCCGGACGATCGTGGAGGCGGTTCAGCTGGTCACCACCGAGGGGGCAGTCCCTCCCGGGCCGGACGTCCGCTGGGATCATCCTCTGATCTTGGCGCTGTTCGCGACCATGGAGGGGGATCCCGAGCCCCTCATCGCGTTCGCCGACAAGGAGTACGCCGGGCTCGAGGAGGCGTGGCGCGATCTGGCCGCCGAGGACCGACTCGCCGCCCAGCGCTGCTGGCTGAAACTCCGGTACGCCGCCGCGTACCACCATTCTGGGGACCGAGAGCGTGCCCTCCAGGAGTGGGGAGACGTGATGGACATGGAGGAGTGCGACGGTCAGGTGGTGCGTCCTCGGGCCTTCGCGGCCGGTCAGCTCGCGCTCGCCGCCTTCGAGCGCGGCGCTCCCGAGGATGCGGCGCCCTACGTCGCGCTGTACCAGGAGCAGTGGCCGATTGCGGGCGACGAGATGCCGCTCGCCCAGGCGCTCGCCAAATACGGCGTCGTCACCGGTCCGAATCGCGCCGCGTGGGAGGCCGAGAACGCGCGCTAGCAGCGCCTCCGACGGTAGCCTCCACCACACGGAGGCCGCATGAACACCGCGCTCGATGAACTCCACGATCGCCTCGACCAGCTCGAGCGAAGCAACCGTCGGCTCAAGGCCGTGCTCTTTGCCGTCGCCGTCGCGGTGGTGGGCTGCGGCGCGTCGACGACCACAGCCAACTACAAGACCGTGCGCGCGCACCACGTCGAGGTCTTCGCGGCGGGCGAGTCCGGCAACGTGCTCACCCTCGGCCGCGAACCTCGCGGCGGCCAGCTTGCGATCAAGGACGCGGCTGGAACGGTGGTCTGGGTGCTCGATGTGGATGGGCTGCGGCGTGTCGGCGCGGAGTAGCTCGTCGGTCACTCGCCGATTTTGGACTGTTTTCCGCTGATTTCGTGACGGCGGTCGCCGCCGCGTTACCTGGTCGTCGTGCGCTGCGCCCTTTTGTGAGAACGACGGGCGCGCGGCACGGACGCCAGCCGGGCGTCCACAGTCCGGGCCTCCTGCCCGGTGACGCGACGCGAAAGACGTCGCACCAAGAACGAGAAGTACGACATGAGCAACAAGCTCTTTGTGGGTGGCCTGTCCTGGGGCACCGACGACAACTCCCTCCGCACCGCCTTCGCCACCTACGGCGAGGTCACCGACGCCAAGGTCATCCTCGAGCGTGACAGCGGCCGCAGCCGTGGCTTCGGCTTCGTCACCTTCGCCGAGGCGAACGACGCTCAGGCCGCCATCGCCGGCCTCGACGGTGCCGAGCTCGACGGTCGCGCCATCCGCGTGAACGTCGCCGAGCAGAAGTCCGGCGGACGCCGTGACAACAACCGCGGTGGCGACCGTGGTGGCGATCGTGGCGGCTACGGCCGTGGCCGTCGCGACGACCGCGGCTGGTAGTTCGCAAGCCCCCACGGGCTGAACACCACGGAAGCCTCCGCCCCGAACTCGGGTGCGGGGGCTTCTTGCCTCAGGGCCTTCACTGCGGCGTGCACACCCATGCGTCGACCAGCTGCTGCTGTCGGGCGGCGAGGCGAAGCTGCAGGTTCTCCGGGTCGCCCTCGTCGAGGCCTTCCCAGCCCGCGGCGACAAACAGCACCTGCTCCTCGTGGTCCCCACAGTCGACGACCTGGCCGCTCACGTGGGTGCTCGGGTAGCGCTCGGCCCACGTCGGACAGCTCACCGAGAAGCCGTAGGCCGTGCCGCCCGAGTGGTCGGCGGCGGTGAGGATGCACGGAGGCTCCGAGCACTCCGCCGTCATCACGTCGAGCGGCAGTCCGCAGGCCTCCACCGAAGCCTCCAGCGCAGCGAGCACCTCGTCCGGCTCCTGTTCGGCGGGTACCGCGTCGGGCCAGGTCATCGCGACGCCGTCGAGGCGGGTGCGCGCCATCGACAGCATCGCGTCCTGAAACGCGGAGGTGCGCTTCAGCGCGGCCAGCTCGGCCTCGAGCGCGCCGCAGTCCTCGGTCACCACGCGCGTCTCGGTCTTCGCGGGGGCCGCCTCGCTCGCCGTGGGCACCGCGGTGGTGGGGGCCGGTGCGAACACGATCCATCCGAGCCCGAGCCCGGCCAGACCCGCGAGCACACCGATCGCCAGCTTATCCATCGATCACCGTCCGCTTCTCGAAGTGGGCCTCGCTCCCGTGCTTGTGCTCGACCAGCATGGGCAGCGTGTGCTTGAACGGGGGGCATTCCTTCAATCCGAGCCCGCGGCGGTTTCGCCGAAGGAGCGGGCAGGTGCCCATGCATAGCGGCAGCACCGGACATGCACAACAGTCGGCGTCGTCGAACACGTCGCGCGACGCGAGACCGGTCAGCTCGTCGCCCGCATGCCAGGTGCTGGGCTCTGCGAGGTGCCCGACCTGGTGCGGGCGGTTGCCGAGCTCCGCCCAGCACTTCATCAGCTGACCGCTCGGTGCGATGACGAAGGAGTTCACGCGGTCGACCTGGCACACGCCGGTGATCGCCGGACGCGGATTGCTCATCGTCAGCGGCCAGCCCTCGTCGCGGGCCCGAGCGAGCAGCGCGAGCTCGATCTGCGCGAACTCGTCGGCGCCGAGGATCTGACCCGGGTCCTCGACTTCTTCGAGCCGGAACGGGCTCACGCGGTCGATGTGCACCTGGCACCACTCCAGCAGGCCATGCTCTTCGAGTGAGGCCATCAGCTCGGGCACGGTCTCGATGTTGCTGCGGTCGGCGTTCATGCGGATCAGGACGTCGACCTTTCCCCGAGCCGCGGCGATGTTGCCGAGGATGTGGTCGAAGGTGGGCGCGCCATTGCGCTTGAGGATGCGGCGCTGGTCGTGCAGCTCGCGGGCGCCGTCGACGGTGATCTGCATCTGTGTGATGCCGAGGGCGGCCAGCTCGTCGACGACGCGCGGGGTCGCCATGTACCCATTGGTGACGATGGACGCGCTCAGCTCCTCCATCACCCCGCGCTCGATCAGCGCGCGGAAGCCGGCGGTGAGCCGGCGGATCACGGGCATGGCCATCAGTGGCTCGCCGCCGAACCACGACACCGAGAGCCGCTTCGGGCCGGACCGGGCGAGGCAGACGTCCTCGGTGAATGCGAGCAACGCGTCCTGGATCGGCGGAATCATGTTCCCGCGCTGGTGGGTCTCGAAGCAGTACTCGCAGCCGAAGTTGCAGTCGATGGTCGGCGAGATGGTCAGGTGTGGCGGTGCAATCGCGCGCCGGGAGTACTCGAAGCCCAGACGGACCGAGGCGAGCTCGTCGAGGTCTTCGGGCACCAGGAAGCCGCCCTCCAGCAGCGGACGACTGTGCTCGTCCACCGCGAGATGCTGGGCGCCGGTGCCATCGAGCAGCTCACGCTGGGCAGCGGTGGGCACGACGTAGTTGCCGGTGGAGGCGTTGTACACGGCTCCGAGCTTGGGCGTGCGCACGTTGTAGCGCGAGGGCTTCACGAAATGCATGATATTCATCCGTTATTCAATACGGGAGGAGGTCGTCACTGCGAGGGGTCCCGCAGTGACGACGAGACGTCACAGCCGCTTGATGGGCTGTGTCGGCGTGGGGTCACTGGGCTTGGTCGTCACGGTGCGACAGGGCAGATCGCCCTCGATGTCGCAGGTCACGCCCTTGCAGGTCATCACGTCGCAGCGCGGAGGAAACTTGCTGATGTCGCAGGACAGCGGGTTGCAGCTCACCACGAGCCCGTCGGCGTCGACGTCGTCGATACCGATCAGCTTCTGGGCGTGCGCCAGGGTGGCGTCGCTCAGGCTCGCGGCCGCGGCCGTACCCGTCGCCGACACGGCGACGCCCGAGACGCCCAGCACTCCGAGCACCTCGAGAAACTCCCGTCGGTTCATCTCAAACTCCATTCATGGCGTCGAACCCTTCAGTGGGCGCGACGAGCACGGGTACCCCGGGGCATGGACAAGGGCAACATGAATGGCATGCGTAATGAATGGTGGGCGCCCTTTGGCCTCGGGTGGCACGCCGACTGCAGTTCCCGAGCCGGAGGTGCCATGCGATTCGGACCGATCTGGCTGGTGCTGGCGGTGGGCTGTCCGGCGGTCGAAGAGACCGCCGTGCAGGACACGGCGTCGGCGGACGAGACGCCACCCACCGTCACTGCCGTGTTTCCGGCGCACAACGCCGTCGGGGTGGACCGGTCCACGGAAGGCATCCGTGGCCGCCGGCCTACCGAGATGCCTCCCGCGTTCTTGACGTGTCCAGAGTGCGCGCATAGGTGTTGGGCATCATGTGGAACCCCCGCACCAGCCTCGAACTCACAAGCGATGCGACATCGCTGTGCGCAGGGCTGTGTGCGGAATCTCTGATCTAGCGGATCCACCCCACCTCATCGCCTCTCGGGCGAGCCCTGCGTCTCCGCGGACCGTCGTGTCCGCGGCTCGGGACGCCGGGTGGTCTGGCGTCCCTCCACCGGCAGGGACACCACCTGCCCCATGCCCGGCATCCGCCGGGTTCGAGGAGGCCCCATGGCCATCGAGAAGATCCACGTCAACGTCGGCACCATCGGTCACGTCGACCACGGCAAGACCACCCTGACCGCTGCGCTCACCGCCGTCCAGGCGGCCCGCGTCGGCGGCCAGGCCATTGCCTTCGACAAGATCGACAACGCCCCCGAGGAGCGCGAGCGCGGCATCACCATCAACACCGCGCACGTGCAGTACGCCTCCGAGGTGCGCGACTACGCGCACATCGACTGTCCCGGGCACGCGGACTACGTCAAGAACATGATCACCGGCGCCAGCCAGATGGATGGCGCGATCCTGCTCGTCGACGGCTCCCAGGGCCCGCAGCGTCAGACGATGGAGCACGTGCTGCTCGCCCGTCAGGTCGGCGTGGACCACCTCGTGGTCTTCGTCAACAAGACGGACCTCGCGGACGCCGAGCTGCTCGAGCTCGTGGAGCTGGAGGTCACCGAGATGCTGGCCGGACACGGCTACGTCGACGTGCCCTTCGTGTACGGCTCCGCGCTGCTCGCGCTGAACGCGGTCAAGGCCGGCGAGCCCCTCGGGGACGCCACCGCCTGCATCCGCGAGCTGGTCGACGTGCTCGACGCCCACATCCCCGACCCCGAGCGTGACTACGCCTCCCCGTTCCGCATGGCCGTGGAGGACGTGCACACCATCGCCGGTCGCGGGACCGTGGTCACCGGGCGCGTGGACCAGGGCGAGCTGCGGGTCGGCGACAAGATCGAGGTCGTGGGCCTCGGCGGGGAGCGGGAGGTCGTCGTCACCGGAACCCAGGCCTTCCACAGGGATGTGGACGTGGCTCGGGCCGGGATGAACGTCGGCCTGCTCCTCCGCGGGGTGAAGCGCGAGGAGGTCGTGCGTGGGCAGCTCATCGCCGCGCCCGGCTCGATTGCCGCGCGTAGCCGGGGTCGCGCCGAGATCGTGGTGCTCTCGAAGGAGGAGGGCGGGCGGAAGAAGCCGTTCGCCAGCGGCTACATGCCGCAGTTCTTCTTCGGAGCGACCAGCGTGACCGGCAGCCTCGACGTGGGCGACAAGGGCATCGTCAACCCCGGTGACCGCGCCGAGATCGGCTTCGAGCTCGGCAAGGCCGTGGGTCTCGAGCCCGGCGTGCGCTTCGCGCTTCGCGAGGGCGGCCGCACCATCGGTGCCGGCGTCGTCACGGAGGTCGCGTAGGACCGCTTCACACCGTCGCCGCGTCGCTTCACCACCCATGAGGTGAGGCGAGCGGCGACCTCTCGTGCCGGGGCTTCGGTCTCCGCCGTTCACCGGTTGCCCGCAGCGTTCGGGGATCCGGGCGGCGGGCCGGGGTCCCGGCACCTCTGCGCGCGATCCTGCCGTCCACGCGGGCCCGTCCGAGCAGGTACTGCGGTTTGTGCAGGGCAAACCCCAGCGTTCCGACGAGAGGGGTGCTACGCTTTCGCTATCGGCCGCGCTTCCTCCGCGTCCGCACAACCCCGATCGGGAGCCCCCATGCCGTCCCAGAGCACCCGGAGAGAGGCCGACACCTCCTCCCCCGCTTCCACGACGTCCACGACCACCGACGAGCGCTTCGAACAGGCGCGCGGCAACGGTGCCGCTGCGGCCGACCTGTCCACCTCGCCCGAGAACGGGCTGGATGGCGCCCTCGGCATGGCCGCTGGCACGCCGGCGAAGCTCCACGTGTACGTGGACCTCGAGGCCCAGGAGATCAGCATGTGGAACCCGCGCGAGGCGAAGAAGAACCTCGAGCGCGGCGCGGTCGGCCACACCTGGATCGCACTGGAGTACCCGGACGTGTCGCAGATCCCCGACACGGTCCACCCCAAGCACGCCGGCTACCTGCGTCAGGGCGGCAAGTACGCGGACTCGATGGGCTTCTGGCCCGGCGACGAGGGCTACAGCACCAACCCACTGAACTCCTACGTCTCGGGTCGGGTCAAGCAGCCCGACACCTCGCACCAGGGCCGCGAGAAGGCCTCGCAGAGCTACGACCTGACCCACGAAGAGGTCGGCAAGGTCATCGACTACGCCGAGTCCAAGCGCGGCGCGAAGTACTCGGTGTACGGCTACAACTGCACCTCCTTCGCCAAGGAGTCGGTCGAGGCCGCCGGAAAGTCGGCTCCGAGCATGAGCACGCTGGGCATCGCCATGCCGAACGCCGCGTACGAGGGCATCAAGAAGCAGCAGGCCAACGGCACCGAGGGCACGATGGTCGACGACCTCGATGGCCTCGACTTCGATGCGCTGTACGAGGAGCGCTACGGGAACACGGCCGGCCAGAACCCGGATGCCGACCCGACGACCCAGCAGCGTGAGGACGCGGGGCACGTGAAGCGCACATGAGGTGGGCCGCTCTGTGGCTGCTGTGCAGCCTCTCCGCTGGTTGCACGGGCAGCGACGCCCCAGGCGGCACCGAGGCCCGCAGCCCGGCACCCGCCGAGGGTGGCAGCTCCTCCACGCCGTCCAAGAGCCCCGCGACCGCTGGGGAGGCCGGCGAGCCCGGCTCCGAGCCGGTGGGGGTGCACTGCACCGGTTCCGTGCTCACCGCGCGGGAGAGCCCGCCGAACAAGCGCTTCCCCGACCGCGGCGGCCACTGGATCCTCGAGGTCCAGGTCGAGGAGTGGGACGCGGCGGACGAGTCGGCGGCGCCGAGCACGCCCCTGCGGCTGATCGTGCCGCGCGAGGTGGTCGAGAGCCTGGTGCCGAGGCCGGTCGAGGGTGAGCGCTACGACGTGGTCGCCAAGCTCGTCGCCGGCAAGCCGGACACCGCGACCGCCGACGCGCTCACCCGCCTGTAGCGCGGCTCTCCGCGACTCGACTCACGGCGTGCACTGCTGCAGGCTGGAGAGCGCGCGGGTGCCGCATGTCCGGGTGGAGCCGGCGTCGAGGGCCGACCAGGTCCCCGCGTCCACCTGCTCGGGCACATAGACCTCGTACTCGCCCGGCTCGGGCACGCGGGCCATCTGGTACTCGGTGATCGCGCCCCAGCACCACGGATGACTCGCGGTGTCGAGGGCGCAGGTGTGGTAGTCGCCCGAGGTGACGGAGCTCCACGTGCCCGGCACCTGGACGGGAGTGGGCGCGTCGTCCTCGTTGCCCTGACCGAGCTGGCCGCTGCTGCCGCGGCCCCAGCACCACAGGCTGTCGTCGGTCTTGACCGCGCACATGTGGTTCGCGCCGAGGCTGACGGCGCGCCACGGTCCGGTGTGCACCACGCGGTTGGCATAGAGGGCATAGACTCCGCTGCCATCCCCGAGCTGGTTGAAGCCGTTGGTACCCCAGCAGGCGAGGTCGTTGCTGGCGTCCAGGGCGCACGTGAAGTCCATGCCGGCGAACACGTCGGTCCACGTCTCGGTGCTGTCCTGCTGCTTCACGGGGACGCTGTTGTTGTTGCCGAGGTATCCCCAGCACCACAGCACCCCGGCGGTGTCGATGGCACAGGCGTGCCGGCGACCGGCGTCGAGCGCCGTGTAGGTCCGATCGGCATCCATCACCGGCACCGACTGGGTGGTCACTGTGCCGTTGCCGACCTGGCCTCGGTCATTCAGGCCCCAGCACCATCGGTTTCCGCTGTTGTCGAGCGCACAGCCGAACTGCCGGCCGATGCCCAGGTCCGAGAACGCGGTGCCGGCCATGATCGGCACCGGAAAGGCCGAGTCGAGGCTGGTGCCGTCGCCCATGGCGTCGTTCTCGTTGCCGCCCAGGCACCACAGGCTGTCGTCGGCGCTGTCGATGTAGCAGCCCGCCGGCTCGTCGACGTCGAGGTGGGACACGGCCACGTCCGCACGCCAGGTCATGCGCTCGGGACCGCTTCCCGTCACCATCGAGTTGGCCTCACCCCAACACCACAGCGAGCCGTCGTCCGCCTCGATGGCGCAGTTGCTCCACACGCTGAGCGAGGTGTTGCCGTCCCCCAGCTGGTCGTCGACGAGCAGGGGAACATCCGTGTCGCCTGCGCCGCCGGTGCCCATGCGTCGGGTCGAGTCGCTGCCCCAGCACCACAGCTCGCCGTTCTTGTCGGCACACACGCGTCGGTAGCCGACGTGCAGGGCGTCCCACGGCCCGCCGGTGACCTGCTGCGGAATCGGGTTGTCGGTGGGCAGGTTGCCGTCGCCGAGCTGACCCTCGCTGTTGTCGCCCCAACACCAGATCTCGCCGGCGCTGTCCATGGCGCAGTTCGAGTTCATGCCCGACTGGACCTCGGTCCACGTGCCCGCCGTCGGGTGGGTGATCGCGGTGGCGGTGACCGGGTCTGTGCTGGCCTGGCCGCCCGCGGAGTAGTTGAGGTTGCGACCCCAGCACCACAGGCTGCCGTCGGTCTCGAGGGCGCAGGTGTGACCGTAGCCGAGGCTGACGTCGGCCCAGCTGCCCCACGAGATCTGCTCGGGCAGCTCGCGGTTCCCGGCGGTGTCGAGGCCCAGCGAGCCGTCGCGGTCGGTGCCCCAGCACCACAGCCCGTTGTTGTCGTCGATGGCGCAGGCGTGGCGGTCGCCGAGGTCGACGGTGGCCCAGGTCCCGGAGGCCATCTGGTTCAACGCTCCCCACTCGGTCGCGTAGGTGTCCTGCTTGATGCCCCAGCACCACAGGGTGCCGTCGGTCTGGATGCCGCAGGCGGCCGCGTTGCCGCCCTCGACCATGGACCAGCTTCCGCCGCCGTTGAACGCGACGGGCTCGAAGCTGCTGTACCAGCTCACATCCGCGGTCATGGGCTCTTCGTAGTTGCCCCAGCAGAACAGCTGATCGTTGGTGTCGATCGCGCAGGCGTACTGGTTTCCGGCGCCGGGGGCGTTGGGCAGCGTCACCGACTTCCATGGACCCGGGTCCACCTGCTCGGGCCGGCTGCGCACGTACAGTCCCCAGCACTCGAGCGTGGAGCTGTTCGGGTCGACTTCCCAGGTGAAGTCGAGGTTGCCGTCGCAGTCGTTGTCGAGGCTGTCGCAGCTCTCCTCGAGAGGCTCGTAGTTGGCGAGGGCGGTGTAGTCGGGCTCGGTCCACGAGCCGCTCACGCACTCCTTCTTCGAGCCGGCGCACACGCCGAGGGTCTTGTTCGCATCGGGGGCATCGGGGCTGGCGATGTCGTCGTCGACGCCGTTGCAGTCGTTGTCGAGGCTGTCGCAGGAGACCTCGGTGGCCTCGTAGTCGGAGAACTGCGCGGCGAGGGCGGTAGCGTCGGGCTCGACCCAGGAGGTGCCGTTGCACACCTGGACGGCACCGCTGCACACGCCGTCCTGCTCGGCGGCGGCGGGGGCCGAGGCGATGTCGGTGTCGACGTCGCCGTCGCAGTCGTTGTCCTCGCCGTCACAGGTCGCTTCGTCGGCCTCGTAGCCGGAGATGTCGGCGTAGACGG
>SBGP01000062.1 GCA_006226595.1 Deltaproteobacteria bacterium | reverse complement strand
GCTTGCGTCTCTCCACTTCTGCCTGAATTTCAGAGAGCGAGCCATCCGTTCAGCCCTGGGGGCTGTCTTGTCTGGCTTGTTCTTCGAGGACTTGGGAGTCGCGCCTCACTGGCGCGGGCCTCGCTTGGCCCCGAAGCGTGTGCGGCGGGGGGGTTCCCCCTCCGGCTCCAGCTAAGTATGAAGCCCCCCGCACCCTGTCAACAACTTTGTCCGCGGGGGCGATCGTGGTCGCCGAAAACGCTGTCTGACAGCCCGCTCTGTCGACGTGGATCCGCATGATCGCAATACCGATCGCCTCGATCGCCTTCCCAGGCTGCCCCCGATCACGACCCGGATCCCGGGTGTACAAGGTGGTTCCCCTGGCGCTGGCCCGGGGGTAGGCTCAGGCCATGCCCGTCTCCATGGACCACATCCGCTTTCGACCCGAGCAGCAGCTCATCGACCTGCTCTTCGAGCGCTTCGGGCTCGAGGACATCCTTGCCCACTACGAAGAGTCCGGAGAAGTGCTGCCGTTCTACGAGGTCGTGCTCGCGAGTCAGCTGCGACTGACACCGCTCCTCGCGCCTCGTCTCATGGGTCTGCTCGACGAGGTGCGCGACACCCTCGGCTTCGAGGCGCCGGTCGACCTGTTCGTCCAGGCCGACTCGGAGATCAACGCCTTCGCGCTGCACGGCATGAGCGACAAGCCACACGTCGTGAGTCTCAACAGTGGCCTGATCGAGCGCATGGACGACGACGAGATCCGCTTCGTGCTCGGTCACGAGATCGGTCACCTCGCCTATCGCCACTACCGCTCCCGCCTGCTCAATGCGGCACTCGGCGAGGACGAGACCGGCGAGACCCGCATGCCGCCACTCCTGCAGCGTCGCCTGGAGACATGGGACCGCCAGGCGGAGCTCTCGGCGGATCGGTGCGGCTTCACCGCCGCGGGCAGCGACATCGAGACCGCGGTTCGTGCGTTCTTCAAGATGAGTTCCGGACTGGGTCCCGAGCACTTGCGCTTCGACGTCCACGCCTTCCTTCACCAGCTCGAGGAGCTCCAGAAGCTCAAGCGCAAGGAGGTGCTCTCCACCTTCTCCCATCCCGCGACGCCCGTGCGCGTGCGCGCGCTCCAGTTGTTCGGGGAGGCCGGTGGTGCGCGTGCGTCCCGCAAGGCCCTGGGTCAGGCGGACGCACGGGTCACCGAAGTGGCGCGCCTCATGGAGCTCGAAGTGACCGAGCCGCTCGAGGTGCATAGCCGCGACTTCCTCGTCGCCGCGGGCCTGCTCGTCACCCAGGCTGGGGGCCAGGAACTGAACCGCGACCAGGCCGACCTGCTGCTGCACCTGATCCTGCCGCTCTCGGCGGACCCGGAGGCCGAGCTCGAGCGCTGTCACAACCGACAAGCGGCGAGAGAGCGCCTGGCCTCGGCCATCGCGTGGCTCCGAGACAACGCGGGTCCGGAGCGCTTCGGGCTGTTCGCGCAGCTCGCCCACGTGGTCGCTTCGGATGGCAACCTCTCCGCCGAAGACCACGCCGAGATGCTGGTCATCGCCGAGCAGCTCGCGATTCCCGAGAAGCAGGCGGAGCAGATCCTGTACGACGCGCTCGCCCAGTACCTGCAGGCCCAGGCGTCGATGAAGCGGCCGCGCTTCTCGTTCCAGCGCTGACGCCTACCGCGGCGGGTCTCCGAGGAGCAGCGTCCACCGCGGGACCGCCTGGAGCTCGGTGACGTCGATGTTCCCGTTGTCGGTGACCGTCGTCGGGTACTGCGACACCGCGTAGAGGGCGCCTCCATCGCCGTCGCCCCAACCCCCGCCGGCGACATGGAACTCCCAGTACAGGTTGGTGGTGTCGTTGCCCGCGGCGATCGACAGATCGTACAGAGCCTCGGCCATGGGCGAGCCGTTGCTGCATCCCGCACCGCTGCCGCCGATGACGACCCACGCCGACCCGTTCCAGCGCGCCGCTTCGCAGTACCCGTTGTTGTTCTCGCTCGCGAAGACCAGCAGGTCGCCCGTGAGCGCCCCGGGCAGCGTACCCGCCTTGGCCCAGGGCATGGGCACCGTGTTCGCCCGGTCCACCTGGCCCGTCCACACGAACACGAAGTTGTCCGATGTGTAGGTCGTATCGAGCGCACTGGTCATCGCGATGGACAGGTGCCCGTCGTCGTTCATACCCAGGGCGTACTCGATGGTGCCCGTGTTCGCGGCAATGTCGACCAGACTCGCGTCTGGCGTGCCGTCAAGGCTGAAGGGATGGGGACGCGTGAGCTGCCAGATGTCGGTCTTCGGCATCGCCGGGCCGAGCCCGCGAACCAGCGCGTTCTGCACGGCGAGCGCAGGACGTACATCCACGTCGGCCACGGTGTTCGGAGCCGTCGCCCTCGCCGTGAGCTCGACCCACTCGGCGTCGGTCGTCGTCGGAATCGTGCGAGGGCTGGTCGTCTGCTGGACCAGCGTGCCGCCATCGGTCACGTCCTCGAGCGTGATGCGTCCCGAGAACTCCATGGTCGACACCGGGTTCGAGATCCAGAAGTGCATCGTGTACCGCTCGTCGGCCGGAACCCGGCGCGCCCACAGAGACTCGAGCGACTCGACCGCATTCGTCGCGAGATCCATTCGCGCGGCAAACGTGCCCTCCAGGGAGGAGTCCGTCCTCGGAGTCAGTCCGCTCGACGCCGCAAAGCTATCGAGGCTGCCGGCGTCCCAGGCCTCGAAGTCCCAGTTGTAGTTGGCCACGACGGGGTCCGTGTCCGTGTCCGTGTCCGTGTCCGTGTCCGTGTCCGTGTCCGTGTCCGTGTCCGTGTCGGTGTCCGTGTCCGTGTCCGTGTCCGTGTCGGCGTCCGCGTCGGTGTCCGCATCCGCGTCGGTGTCGGCGTCTGCGTCCGTGTCGGCATCCGCGTCGGTGTCGGCGTCCGCGTCCGTGTCGGCGTCCGCGTCGGTATCGGCATCCGCGTCCGTGTCGGCGTCCGCATCGGTATCGGCATCCGCGTCCGTGTCCGCGTCCGCATCGGTATCGGCGTCCGTGTCCGTGTCGGCGTCCGCGTCGGTATCGGCGTCCGTGTCCGTCTCGACGACTCCAGAGTCCTCGGTCTCGTCTCCGGTACAAGCGGAGAGAGCGGGAACGATCAACATCAACAGCTGCAGATTACGCATGTGGCGACCCCTTTCCCGGAGCCTACCGCAGTCCACCGCCGACGTCGATCATCACCGGATCGAGCGCTACTCGACATACCCGAGCGAGCGCAGATGCTCGAGGTCTTCGGCACTGTGGGTGATCTCGCCCCCTTCCCCGGTCTCGAGCTGCTCGAACCGCTCGTGGAGCCGCTCGACGAGAGGAGGCGCCCAGGCCTCGGCACGTGCATCCCGGGTCTCCCCCGGATCGACCGCAAGATCGAAGACCTCGGCATCCCCGGTGGAGCTCGCAATCGCCTTACGATGCTCGGCCACGTACGCCCGCAGCACCCGTCCGTAGCGGGCGCGCAGCACCGGATCCGCGAGGTGCTTGTGCCGGGTGTAGTGCAGCTCCGCGAGCTGAACCTCGTCCTCGACCATGCCGGGAAGGTGTGGCAGGCCCGCGGCATCGAGCATCCACCGCGGCAGGTCCGTGTGGTCGACCAGGCGCGCATCTCGTCCCGACTCGAAGCCCGGTCCACGCACGAACAGCGGCACCGCGATCGACTCGTCGTACAGGTCCTTTCCATGCTCGACGGTGCCGTGCTCACCGAAGGCCTCGCCGTGGTCGGAAGTGACGATCACCAGGTCGTTCTCGTCGATACCGAGCTCTGGCAGCGCCTCGAGCAGACGGCCCACCTCGTCGTCGAGGTAGCGCAGGGTCGCGTCGTAGCCCTGCTGCCAGGAGGTGCTCACGACTGGATCCAGGGGAACGCCCGTCGCCCTCGTCGCGGCGTAGCTCTGCGTGAAGGGAGCTCGAACGGCCGGAAAGTCCGCGGGGTCCGCGTAGTATTCGCGCCGATCGATGTACGGCATGTGCGCGTCCATGTAGTTCACGAACAAGAACATCGGGCGCTCACGGGGCGCCGAGAGCGCCGCGAGGGCCAGGTCGGTCACGCGCTCGCCCTCGGGGTATGGCACCTCCAGGGAGTGCGGCCGCAGCGAGTCAGCCAGCCAGGCGTGAAACCCACGTGCAAGACCCGTCTCCGCCCTCAAGTAGCCACGGTTCGCAGCAATGCCGACCGTCGCCCAGCCAGCCTCCGAGAGCACCTCGGCCACGACAGGGACTTCCGGGCTGAGCCCGTGCGCGTCGATGCCCGACGCCAGCGAGTCCCCGTGCGCCCCATGCTCGGTCGGGTACCGACCCGTGAACATCGAGGCATGCGACGGCAGCGTCCACGAGGAGACCGCGCGCGCCTGGTCGAACACCCGCGCGTCGCTCGCCCACCGCGCCAGCTTCGGAGTGATCGCATCGTCGGCGTACGGCGACACGCGGTCCTTGCGCACGGTGTCGAGCACGATGAGCACGATGTCGGGTCCCTGGGCTCCCGGCTCGGCCAGCGGGACACGCGACAGCGCCTCGGTCAGCTGCGCGTCGTCCGACGGCACCAGCGCGACCTCCAGCCGCGGCCAGGCGATCACCGCCAGCCCCGCGACGATGAGCACCAGGAGGACCGCCACCCGGCGATTCATCGGCACCCACCGGTCGGGGTGCGGGGAGACATCGACGGATGCGGGCGGATGGGACCTCCACGGTCGAGGGTACCGCGGTCCACCGGACACGTCGAACCACGCCGTTGCCCGCTCACTCGTCCTCGGCGTCCCGCACCTTCGAGGACCCAGGGCTGCGGTGCATGGGGTCTTGCAGGTACCGGTAGTCCTGGGACACGGAGCGATGCACCTCGGTCGGCGGGTCGTAGCCCATACGGACGAGCCCGACGTACACGGCGATGGATCCGACCGAGACGACGAGCGGTCCGCCAACGCCATACAGCAGCATGTTCCACTCGAGGGGCGACGTCGGCGGAAACGCGCCAATCAACCAGAAGATGGCCATCTCGGCCACGACGATGACACCCATCATCCCGGCCAGCCGCTTGAAGCCTTCGATGTTCATGCACCGAGCCTACCGGAGCGCTCCGTGACTCGAGGCGCGCGTGCCCCGTGGATGCGGGAAGGGCCCCGGTATGAAGGCGTCGACCGCCTACAGCAGCAACAGGATGGCGAGGAGCACCGCGGCCATGAACAGCAGCACCGCGATGACGGCGAGCAGGAGCAACGGAATGGCCGGGGACATGGAGCTCTCGGGCTCGGTGTCCGCCTCGGCCTGGTCCGAGGTCTCGCCTTCGAAGGCGACGCCCTTCCCGGTCACGAGCATGGCCATCACGTCGGCCGTGTCGGGGATCGCGTCGAGGTCCTCCTCGAACCCCTCGGGAAGTGGCGTCTGCTTGGAAGATGACATGCCGGAGTCCATCGCTTGGCGCAGAGGCGCCTAGTTCGAGTGTAGCTCGTCGAAGCGGGCACCATACAGCACGGCCTCGCAATCGCACGGCTCGGGCTCGCATACCGGGCAGCGCTGGCCCGTCGCGTCGTGAAAGCGGCGGTAGTACGCGGGGCAGCGGCCGAGCACGCGAAGTCCGGCCGCCTCGAACAGGTGGCCCGAGTGGTGCTCTCCGCCGTGGCTCCAGCTCACGCCAACGACGCTGCGGGCGTCGGTCGAACGGCTCCATTGCCCGAGTGCGGAGGCCAGTGCCGTCGCCACGCCGCGTCGCCGCGCATGGGGAAGCACCGCAATCTGGTGCAACACCGCCACCGGCTCGCCGCGGGTGAGTGACGTCAGGTCCGCACCGAACGGTTCGGCATAGCTCGCAGGATTCGCGGCCTCCTGAACCGAGGCCAGCGCCCACCCGAGCACCCCGCCATCCTCGACCGCCACCGGGACGAAGCGTTGCCCGTCCTCGCGCCACCCGGCGATCAGCGCGCGCTCGTCGCCGCGTCCACCGAAGACCCGCACCATCGCGCGAGCGAGTGCTTCGTCGTCGATCGGGTCATGGTGTAGATCCAGCAGCTTCATGCGCAGAGTCTACCGCCACGGTCGCACTCGAAACCAGGCGGCCGGTCGCCGGTCGCGCGAAGTGCAGGAAGGCCCGAACTCGCGGTCCCCGCGGAAGCGCCGCCAGAAACAAGCACGCCGACACCCCGCGAGGGGCATCGGCGTTTGCTCGGTCACCGGACGGGCCTGAGGGCCTACTGCCAGTGGACCAGGAACTCGAAGTCCGGGTCGGTGGTGATCACCGAGATGCCGCGGAGACCGCCGCTGCCAGCCCAGCCGGTGCTGGTGTCGCCGGCATTCACGGTGAGCGAGGTCATCGGGTTGTTCGAGACCGGGAACAGGCGGATGGAGTCGGCGCTGCGGTTCTCGACCGAGGCGACGATCTCGTCGAGGCACGCGTCGTTCGTGAGGTCGCAGAAGATGCCCTTCTCGGTCTCGTCGCAGGTGTCGGCGTTGAAGCGGGACGCGCCCACGCAGCCGGTCACGTCGACGACGACCAGCGGACCGTGGGTCTCGGCGCCATCGGCGGCACGGGAGTGCATCTCGACCGTGAAGCTCGCCGGGTTGGCCTCGGGAAGACCGGGGGTGCCGGTGACCGTGAGACCCGTGCCAGAGCCGGTCGCGCCGGGGTTGCCGCCCGCGAAGCTCGCGCCCGAGATCGTGAGCCAGGCCTGGGACAGCCCGCCCGCATCGTCGGCAAAGCCGGTGAACGACAGCGACGAAGAGGCATCCCACTGGATGGTCAGCGCCGGGTCGCCCGAGGCGAGGGTCGTCTGAGTGCCCGCGAGGTTCACCTCGATGGCGTTGACCGGGGGCAGGGTGTCGGCGGGCTCGTCGGAGCCTCCGTCACAGTCCGAGCCCATGAGAACGGCGAGAAACGGCAGATAGATCAGTCGGCGCATGAGGAGACACCCCTTCTGTCCGGCGCATGTAATGGCATCGCTGACAGTTGTCGATCGGCACACGGCCAACCGTCACCTCGATGACGCCTAGCGCTTGTCCGGGTGGAAATGCCCGCCGTCCCGCGGAGAGCCGATGTCGACGATGGCCTGGGCGTGGTAGACGTCCATCTTCCGCCGGCCACGCGGGTCGGTCGGATCGTACTCGCGGGTCTTGTAGTAGACGCGCCACACCGCACCATCCATCGCCGTCTCCTTGCCAGAGCACACGATGCCGGTCTGGACCCACTCCCCCGGCGGCAGCTTGGCCGGGAGATCCTCGAGCTCGCTGGTCTTCCACAGCAGCCGCTCGTGATGGACGTAGAACTTGGACTTCTCACCGTCGGTGGTGATGCAGTTCATGTTCAGGTTCTTGGCCTTGGCGAGCGCGGTGTTGTTCTTGATCGAGTACACGAACACCAGCGCCTTCACGCCTTCCTGGGACATCACGTCGGACTCGGCCCGGACCACGTGCTCGCGATCGGTCTCGCCGATGTACTTCACGGCCTCGTCGAGCCGCAGCGTGAAGTCGCCGACGACGAACTCGTCACCCACGTTGTAGGTCGGAGCCCCGATGTCCGGGTGTTCCGCCGCGAACTGGTCCGCCGTCAGCTGGGCGTACTCGCCGACGGACGGGCCGCCGAGGCTCATACCGCCCTCGCCGCCGCCTCCGCAGGCCAGGGTGAAGGCCAGAAAGGTCGTGGCCGAAGCCATCCACATCCATCGCATGCGCATCTCCATCTGGGCGCCAATGCCATGCGCCCGGCCCCAGCCTACCGCATCACGCCGTCGGCGGGCTCGGAAAGCCTGCGCGACGCGACGCCACCTCCGCGAAGCCCCACACACACCGCGTCCAGCGACACGGAAGGCCGATGGGGCGGTGCTCGGGGCTCGGGGCTCGAACCACGCCCGCTCCCGCGCTCTGGCCATCCAGAACCCCTCAGGGTCCGTCTT
Source organism: Deltaproteobacteria bacterium (assembly GCA_006226595.1). Taxonomy (GTDB): domain Bacteria; phylum Myxococcota_A; class UBA796; order UBA796; genus M1803. Next base: position 27,790 of record SBGP01000062.1, on the reverse strand, counting down.
CCACATAGATCGACCCGAAACCCGACCACCAATCTACAGGCTGTAGCGGTAGTGCGCGGCGGACGCCTGGCTCCTCGCGCTGATGGTGGTCCGCCGGCGCCGACGCGCGTGTTAGCCACCGCAGTCTCCAGCCGCGAGTGACCGGTGCCCACGCTTGATCCGACCTTGGCTCGGCGCATTGCCGACGAACCCGACCCGGTGATCCGCAACCTGCAGATCACGTGGGGCTACGCCCAGCTCGCGAGCGCGCTCTCGGCGCGACTCGGGCCGCCGGACGTGCCGTGGCCAGCCTTCGGCGTGTGGGCGAGCAAGACCGCGGGGCGCTTCATCCGCGGGGAGGGTCTGCCGCCGCTGGTCGAGGACCTCGTCGACGGGCTGAAAGACCGCATCGACCCCATCGCCAACCGGCTTCCCCGGCGAATTCGCCCCGATGTGCACCGCCTACCCTCGAAGCTGCTGCACGCGGTGACCGACGACGTCGCCGCCCAGCTGGCCCTTGGCAACCAGCGGATCTGGGCGGAGCTCGGCCCGCTGCTGCTCGAAGCCGAGAGCCACCTCGACGATCCGCGAGCGGACTACGAGGCGTGGATCGAGACCCGCGTGGAGCCCGGCGCCACGGAGCGCGGTGGCCAGGCGCTGCTTCGACAGGCGCTCGTGTGCCTGGGCAGCGCCAGCCGAACCACCGACCCGAAGCGGCGTGCCGAGCGGATCTTCGCGTTCAACGCGTACACCGGCTTTCACGAGCAGATCCGCATCGATGCCCAGGTCGACGCCGCCCTCGACGCTCCCGTGCGTACCCTGGCCCGCGTGCTCGCCGAGGGAGACGACGACGACTCGTGGCTCGAGGACCTCGCCGAAGCCGCGGTGCTGCGTGCGCTGGAACCCGTGCTCGCCGCACTGTCCACGCAGGTTCGCCGCCGAATGACCCGGCACGTGATGACCTTCGATCTGCCCGGCCAGTCCATGCCCCTGGGCCGCGACGTGCCGGCAGCGGGCTTTCCCACGGCCCTCGCCGAGCTGCTCGAGCCCGAGGCCCTGCTCGTCGCCGGCCTCGTCGACCGCACCCCGGACACGGTCGCCGGCTCGGCGGCTCGCGACTGGTCCGTGCTCGGCGACCGCATGCACTTCATCACGGACGTGTTCCGAAGCCACCAGCATCGGCCCGAGCTCCTCCACGCACCGTACGCGGAGGCACAGGTCGCGGAGCTACTCGCTGGGCGGCTTCCCGAGGGTTCGCTCTAGCCCTCGCGCCTTTTGCACCGCGCGGCATTGCGCCGGCTCCAGCGACGACGCATGCTCCTGTGCACAAAGGGGGTGACCATGCGCCCTGTGGACGAGTTGTGCGAGCTCCTCGGTATCGGCGAGGAAGAGACAGAGGGACTGGCCCTCGCGGTCGAGGACCCGGCCGCGTACGTGGAGGCGTTCGCGGAGCGACTCGACGAGCGCGGCATCACCAAGCCGGTGGCGAACCTGCGCACCCTGGCGCTCGCGGACGCGCTCCAGGCCTGTGACCTGGCGCTGGTCCTCGACTGGCGCTTCGACCCCGAGGACGTGGTCGAGGGGCTGCGCACGGTGCTCGGCGAGGTCGCCGACGAACTCGACGTGGACGACGTGGACCCCGAGGACCCGATCGAAGCGCTGGAAGCGCTGCAGGCATTCGTCGAGGGCGAGGACAAGGCGCTATTCCAGCTCGGTCTCGACGAGGATGCCTACGAGCTGTTCTTCGTGGATGGCGACGAGGCCGACCGCGCCCAGGACCTGCTCGATGAGCTGAAGATCGAGGCCGGCCCCTTCTAGCCCGCCTCGGCGCGCGCCCGGAGCGCGGCGAGCGGGGCGGCCTGCTCCGGCAGCGGAAAGCGCGCGGTGAGCGCCTCGGCCGTGGCGATGCACGCCCGGGCCTCGGCGTGTTCTCCCAGCGACAGCCAGCACTCGGCAGCAACCCGCAGGGCCCGGCACTCGTTGCGCGGCCCCGCCCCCCCACGAGCGAGCGACACCGCGGCCAGGGCATCGTCGAGGGCCTCGGTGCGGCGATCGAGCGCGAGCAGGGCGCCGGCACGATGCAGGTGGCACATGGTCTCGACCATCGCGTCCCCCCACTCGCGGCACATCTCCAGGCCGCGGGTGAGGTAGGGCAAAGCCTCCTCGCTGCGACCGAGCTCGTGCAGGTTCACCCCGATCATGCCGACGAGCACGCCGACGGAGCCTCGCTGGTTGTGGCGCTCGTGGATGGCGAGGATGGCGCGACACTCGGCGAGCGAGGCCTCTTGGCGGGCGTGGGTGCGCAGCATCGACGCGAGGATGCCGCGTGCTTCGACCTGCAGGACCTCGGACTCGCAGACCATCGCCATCTGCTTGGCCTGCTCGGCCTGAGCGAGGGCGGTGTCTGCATCGCCCTCGAGCCGCGAGACCACGGCGAGCTCGAGTAGTACCCGCACCCCGAGATCGCTGGCGCCGGGCATTCGTGCGAGCGCCGCCTCGCAGCAGGCCCTCGCCTCTCCGAGCCAATCGCAGGCCTCGAAGGTAAAGCCCGCACCGAACGACGCCCATGCCGCCGCCTCGCCGGAGAGGGCACCCGCGAGGTCGCGAAGCTCCTCGGCAAAGGCGCCGGCCGCATCGAGACGTCCGGCATGCACCCGGGCCCAGGCCAGTGCGTACAGGACCTCCGCCCGCTGCTCGTCCGACAGCCCCGAGCGGTCGACCCGCTCGAGCACCGCGACCTCGTGCTCCGGCATGCTCTCGAGCTCCCAGTCGTGAAGCAGGGCGCGCGCGAGGTCACCAGACCGTGGCCCAGGCCAGGCAAGGGCCTGGAGCAGGTTCCCGCGCTCGGTGCGCAGGGCGAGCACCGCATGCCACCCGGGGCGACCGCCGACGGCCTCGTGCTGTCGGCGCGCGAAGGCCGCGAACGTGTGGTGGTGCGCCGCTCGGGCCCCGGCCTCCCCGCTCTCCAGGAGCCGGGCGCGCGCGAACTCCCCCACCCCGACGTGCAGCGAGAAGCGCTCGCTACCGTGCACCAGGCAGTGTTCCGCCAGTCGATCGAGCAGGTCGAGCGCCTCGCCGGGCGCGCCCCCGAGCACCGCCTCGGCAGCGTCGGCGGTGAACCCGCCCCGAAACACGGACAACCAGGCGAGCGCCCGCTGTTCGTCCGGATCGAGCAGCTTCCACGACCAGGCGATGGCGTCGAGCAGGCTCGCGCGACGCGCGCCCCGGTCCGGGTTGCGGAGCCAGTCCAGCGAGGCCTCGAGTCGCTCGGCGAGGTCCTCGGGAGCGAACAGCCGGGCACGTGCCGCCGCGAGTTCGATGGCCAGGGCGTTTCCCTCGAGCGCCCTCGCGACACGCGCGAGCGCTCCGTCGGTCCCCTCTCCCCAGCCCGGCACGCGGGTGCGAGCCACCTTGACGAGCAGGGCCACCGCCTCGGGCTCGGGGAGCGAGCCGAGCTCGACCAGCAGCTCGACGGGCACGCGAAGCCGCGTGCGGCCCGTGGCGAGCACCGCGAGGGAGGGCGCCTCGGCGAGGATCTCGCTCACGAGCGGCGCAACCTCGCGGGCCACGTGCTCCACGTTGTCGAGCACGAGCAGCGGCACGCCGCGATTGCGAAGCGTCCGCCCGAGCGAGCCGCCAGTCGCGTGCGCCGCGGGAAGTCCCAGGGCTCGCGCGAGGGCGGCAATGACCTCGCCTTCGCCGGCGGGCACGAGGTCGACCCACACTGCCCCCGGTCGCCGCTCCGCCAGCACCCGCGCGAGGGTGGTCTTTCCGACGCCCCCCGGGCCCATCAGGGTCACCACCCGACCGCTGCCGAGCTCCTGTCCCAGCCGCTCGAGCTCTGCACGGCGCCCGACCAGGCCCTCCGGCGCAGACGGCTCCACCGGCGCGGGCAGCACGAAGCGGTAGCCCTCCCCGCGCACGGTGAGCAGGTGTTCGGGCGCAGAGGCATCGGCCTCGATCTTGTCGCGCAGCCGCGCCACGGTGACGTCCACGGTCCGCGTGGCCATGTCCGCGCGGTAGCCCCACACGTGCACGAGCAGCTCTCCCCGCGGCACCACGGCCCCCGCTCGCGCGATGAACCAGGCGAGTAGCGCCGCCTCGCGCTCGGTGAGGGACAGGGCCTGCCCCTCGCGGAGCACCGTGCGCGTGCGCAGGTCCACGGTCCCACCGCCGAGCGCCACCACGGGGCGTGCCGACGCGGCCAGCGCGCTGATCTGACGGGTGACCGCGCTCGTGTCGCCGTCATCGAGCACCTGGGGCACCGGCCCGATCCGCCCGATCACCGCCTGCTTGTCGGCCAGCGACAGCGCCGGCGACAGCACCACCGCGTCGGGAACGAGGCCATCGACGAAGCCCTCGGGTCCGGCGATGGCCGACGCGACCCAGCCGGCCTCCCGCACGGCCTGGCCCAAGGCCTCGCGGCGGTCGTCGTCGGGATGCACGAGGAGAACGATCATGGCCCGAGGCTACCGGAGTCGGCCACGCGCGAGGAACGTGACCTTGTCGATCGCGCCCGCGTCGAACGCCTCCATGTCCTCCCGCGTGAAGCGATAGCGCTCGACCATCCCGTCGCCGTAGCCCAGATCGACACCCATGCCGGCAAGCTCGGGGATGGCGCGCATCCACGCGATGTCTCCGACGAGGGCGAGCATCGCGTAGTCGCCGCGCTCGAGCCCCATGCCGCCGTCGAGCGTCTCCTGGACCAACCACAGCCCGTCGCGCCACTCGAAGCGCACGCTCGCGAGGCTGCGGCCGAGCACGGTGGCGACCTCGGCGATGCGCCCCGCCGAGAGTGAGGGCATTCGCTTTCCGCCCGGCTTCACGCCGATCACCGTCACCTTCGCCCGCTTGCCCTCACAGCCCGCGGAAGTCGTCGCCACGCCTTCGTCGTCGACGTAGACACCGCGCACCAGCCCACGCCGCGCCAGCCGGTTGTCCAGCGCCTCCACCGCCTCGGCCACCGCGGCGCGACACTCCCGGTCCCGGCCCACCGCCTCGAGACGGGCCGCCGCCGTGAACCAGCGACCGTCGTCGTCGACCTTGGGGAGCGGCGCCGCGAGCGCGGCGGCGAGAAGCAGCGCAGTCATCGCACCTCCCACAGCAGCAGGGGCAGCAGCTTCAATGCCCAGCGTAGCCAACGCCGGCCGAGCGAGCCGGACTCGGGACGCGGCCGGACCTGCTCGACGCGTAGTGGCCGGGATCCGAGCTCCGCCTGGCTCACGCCGTCCAGCGACTCCGTGGGCCGAAGTCGCGGGGCTTCGTCCCCTCCGGCGAGCTCGGGCCGTTCCCGTGCAGTCATCGACAACCTCCTCGGTGTTTCCTGCATGCTCCGGCGCGGTCGCACGCGGTCGTCACGAGGGGAAACGCCCGCCGTTACAGGGCGAGGACCGCGATGAACACGAGCGGGTCGGCCCCGTCACCGATGGCCACTGACCCCCGCGTCGTCACCCCGGCTACTCCTGCATCAGCACGTTCATGGGCGACCACGTGGCCCACCACGCCGCGCGCTGAAGCGCTAGCCCATCCGGGCGCGGAGCACGCGTCCGGCCGCGGCGACACCCGAGAGCCACGCCGCCTCGATGCGTGGCCCGAGCAGACCGTCGCCCGCGACGACCAGGCCGTCCTCGGCGAGCACGTCCACGCCGAGGGCCTCGGTCACGCGCGCGAAGCGCCAGCGGTGCACCGTCGGGCGCACGACCTCGCGTCCGAGCAGCTCGCTCAGCGCCTGCTGCAGGGCCTCGGCAACGGCCTCCGGCGCATCTTCGAGGTGGTCGGCGGACCACGCGGGCGAGGCATGCACCACCCAGCGCTCCTCGCCCCCGCGACCGGGGAGCACGTCCTGGCGCGCCATCCACGTGAGCGGGCCGCCGGCGATCCGCACTGCATCGAACTCGAGCCCGAAGGCATCGCGCACGAGCCCGGCCCAGCACGGCGCATAGGCCACCCGCTCGAGCTGTGCCGCCAGCTGAGGGCTCGCGTCCCCGATCAGGGCGCGTGCCTGGGGCGCGGGTGCGGTGACGACGACCTGGTCCCAGGTGCCGATCGGCCCGGCATCGGTGTGGGCGACCCAGGCGCTGCCATCGCGCTCGAGTCGCGTGACGCGTGTGCTCGCCCGCAGGGGGACCTCGGCGAGCAGGTGTCCGGCGAGCGCGCTGGTCTTGTCGCGAACCACCCACCGCGGGGAGCGTGGCGTGTCCGCGTGCCATCCGCCGTCCGCGCGACCCAGGCGGCCCTCGAAGGGCTGCACGAGGCCCGCCGACTGCCAGATGCGGACCTGACGCAGGAAGCGGGGGTCCCGGGCGGTGAACGAGGGCGCGCCGTGACCGTAGCGACCGTGGTCCGTGCGCCGCGAGCTCATGCGTCCCCCCGCGCCGCGGGACTTGTCGACGACCTCGACCTCGACGCCCATGCGCGCGAGGTGCCACGCGGCCGCGGCCCCCGCGATGCCGGCGCCGACCACGAGCACGCGCGTCGCAGGCGCAGGCGGGCGATTGACGTGGGCCACGTAGGTCGGCACGTCCATGCGCTCGGCATGGTCCTCGACCCGCCGCGAGCGCAGGCTCCCGTAGATGGGACGCTCCGGCGAGAACGGACGGTCGTGGGCTCCGAGACACCAGGAGATGCCACCGACCGACGCCGGGTCGCGTCCATCGAGCGCGTAGCGGTCGTTGAGCTCGTACAGCCGGGCCAGTGCCTGCCGCGGTCCCTTGGACCACTGGAGCACCGCCTTGCCCCAGGTCATGCGCAGGTTGTTGTGCAGCTCGCCGTGGACGAGCAGCGACCGCTGGGCGGCGTCCCACAGCACGGCCCCGGTCCGGCCCTCCTCCAGCGCCTCGAGCGGCAGGACCTCACGCGGGTCCTCGGCGTGTTCGTCGAGGGTCTGGCGCGCCCAGGCGGGCAGGCGGCCGACGCCGCGTGGCTCGCGGTCGTGGAAGCACACGTGCCACGGCATCTCGCGCCACACGAGCAGCTCGTCGAGGAACTTGTCCGCGCCGCGCTCGGCGCTCTCCCGGGCGATGCGGAACGGCGAGACGTGGCCGTAGTGCAGGTACGCGGAGAGGCGGCTCACGCCCCAGGGCCTGGCCGGGTCGTTGCGGGCCCAGGCGTAGCGCTTGAGCGGGCCGTCGCGAAAGGCCGCCCATCGAGCGTAGCCAGCCCGTGAGCCCCCCGGCGTGTCCGCGACCGGGGCGACGCCGTGGTCGATGGCGCACGTCGCGATGAGCTCGGCCAGATCGGTATTCGCCAGGTCCACGGGCGCGAATGGAAGCGGCCCCTCGTAGGGCGCCACGCGCACGTCGCACGGCGGGTACGGCCACTCCACCGGGTCGCGCAGGCGCTCGGCCGCGACCCGGAAGCTGTACGCCCGCTCCGGCGCCTCGGGCAGCAGGTGCATCGGCGCCAGACAGGCCGCGTCGACGGTCCACACCGGCACGTCCTTCGCGAGCGTCTCGGTCCACGCGCGCAGCGGGTCGAGAGGCATGGCGTCGGTGACCACGGCGCAGGCGCGGGCCGCGAGTCGGCGCAACACCGGCCCACGATGGCCCGGCCGCTCTACGTGAGAGGCGAATGCCAGCCCCTCCCCAGCGAGCTCTTCGGCGAGGTCCCGCGCTCCCTGGAGGATGAACGCGTGGTGGCGGTCACTGGCGTGCGGGTAGCGCTCGGAGACCGCGTGGTAGACGAGCAGCGGCTTGTCGAGCGCGTGCGCGAGGTGCCGCCCGACGTCGAGGGCGGGGTTGTCGTGCCCGCGCACCGCCACGCGGAGCCACACGACCACGAGCTCGCCGTCAGTGGGCTCGGGGCGCTCGATCACGCGCTTGGCGAGGTGTGGCGGAAGCATGAACGCGCGTATGCCGACTCGGGAATGGTCGCGAAAACCACCGACGAACCGCGACAACCCGCATGTTGCAAGCCCCCTTTTCGCGGGGATCAGCTCAGGTCGGCGGTGGTGATCAGCTCGCCGAGGAAGCCCAGGTTCTTCAGCGTCGCGTCGTGCTGCACCGGGTCCGCGCTCGCGCAGGCATCGGTGAGCACGAGGGTGCGAAACCCGAGGTCCACGGCCTGCCGCGCGGTCCCGTCGATCACGAAGTGGGTGACCACCCCCGCGAGGAGCACGGTGTCGACACCCCACACGCGAAGCTGGCGCTCGAGCGGAGTGGCCGCGAGCGCCGAGATCGTGTGCTTGGTCACGACGAGCTCGTCCCCGACCGGCGCGACCCGATCGTCGAAGGCAGTGCCCGGCTGACCGAGTTGCAGCACGCCCTTCGCCTTCATGAACCGCGTCATCGGCACGTGCGGGCTGCCCTCGGGGTAGCCCTCGCTGTGGGCGTGGCGCACGTGGACGACCTTCGCACCGACGCGCCGCGCCCAGGCCAGCGCTCGGGCCGCGCCCTCGACCGCCGCATCGAGCCGCGCGCGCGCCTCGGCATCGGAGGGCCCCAGCGCCTGCCCGCGCAGGATCTCGACCTGGAAGTCCATGGACAGCACCGCCACACGGGTCGCGTCGAGCTCGGTCATCGCTCACCTCTCGGCCGTCGCGGCCAGCGCGCACCCTAGCCGAGGCGAAGACCAAAATGGCACGCGAGTCACCGGGCCGGCCCGCGCGCACACGCGGCACGACCCCGCCTGAACCTCGTCTTTCGCCGACACCCGTCCCCTTTCTCACGCGCTATCTTTCGATCATGCACACACCATGGCCCGAAGACTTCGCTCGCATCCCCGCCGAACCCTGGACCGAGACCGCCCTCGGTGAGCTCGCGCTCAAGTACGACACCGTCGAGAACCACGGCTGGTACGACAACCTCGACGGCACCGTCGCGAAGCTCGCCGAGATGCTCGCCGACGGCGACGTGCTCATCGACTACTCCGGCGGCACCGGCATCCTCGCGTCGCGCCTGCTCGACCGCATCGGCGAGCGCAACGTCGGCATCCTCATCGCCGACAGCTCCGCGAAGTTCCTGCGGGTCGCGATGGAGAAGTTCAAGGACGAGCCCCGGGTCGCGTTCCGCCGCATCTTCTACCTCAAGGACGAGGCACGCCTGCAGACCCTGGACGAGGTGCTCGAGGGCACGGCCATCGGCGAGCGCGGCGCCGACCTGCTCGTCTCCACCAACGCCGTGCACCTCTACTACGACCTCCCGGACACCCTCGCCGCCTGGTTCCGCGTGCTCAAGCCGGGCGCCCCCGTGCTCGTCCAGTCCGGCAACATCCGCAACCCGGATGCCGCCGACGACGAGTGGATCATCGACGAGACCGTGCACGCCATCCACGAGTCCGCCGTCGCGCGGGTCGAGCGCGACGAGGCGTGGGCGACATGGCGCGACACCCTCGCCAACCTCGAGCGCATGGCCGCCTACGACAGGCTGCGACACAAGTTCTTCCTGCCCGTGCGGCCGCTCGCCTACTACGTCCAGGCCCTCGAGGACGCCGGGTTCACCGGCGTGCACACCTCGCGAGAGCGCATCGCGGCGCGGGTCGACGACTGGTATGACTTCCTCGCCGTGTACCACGAGGGTGTGCTCGGCTGGATGGGCGGGTCCCGGCGGGTCGACGGCGCCGATCCCAGCGAGGAACAGGTCCAGGTGCGGCTCGCGATGATGCGTCTCGCGATGGACGACCTGTTCCACCAACGCGACGCCTTCAGCTGCTGTTGGACTACGCTGGTCGCGACCCGGCCCTGATCACGGGCACATGTACTCGGTCTCGCGCACGACGGATGGCGTCGTCCAGTGGATGTCGCCCTCCTCGGCGAGCACGATGCGACCCTCGCTGTCGTGGCTGTACACCGAGTCCGTCTCGTAGCCGTTGAGCACGCGGACCTTGCGCATCAGGGTGCTCTCGTCCCAGGTCCAGTCGATGCGGTCCCACACGGTGCCGCCGGCCTCGGTGACCGTGGTGCTCTCGGACAGCCCGTCCTCGTTCCAGGTCCACGCGATGAGGCGGTCGGCGACCCCGTCCATGTCCGTGTCCCACTCGCCGCTGACGCGCTGCCCGGCGCCGTTGGTCTCGTAGGTGATGAGCTCGTCGACCACCCCGTCGTTGCCCCGGTCGGTCTCACGGTAGAGCGCGTGCAGGCCGTCGTACACGGTGGTGCGGACGTCCACGCTGTCGCCGAAGTCGAACTGCTCGCGGGTCACGTGGCCGTGCTCGTCGTAGTCGACGTCGATGACGTACACGGTCCCGGACATGAGCCAGCGGTGCGTCCAGTGCACCTCGCGGCCGTTCTCGTCGAAGGTGATCTCCCGACGCTGCTCGGGGACGCCATCGACCTCGTAGTCGATGTCCTCGGTCGCCGTGCAGTCGGCGTAGCGCGCGTCGGGGTCCAGCGGAGCGCCGGAGCACGCGGTGAGCCCGAGGGCGAGGACGAGGACGAGTCGACGGTTCATGGGGTGCCTCCTGTCTGGCACCTCGAAGCTACGCCGCCCGGCCAACCCGCGGAATCACAGGCCATCACACCGGATGACGGAGCGACTCACCCGCCGCGACCAGGCACTGCCGAAGCCAGCGGTGCGCGGGGGTCGCGGTCGAAGCGCGGATGCCATGCGGCGACGAACCCCGAAGCGGTCGCCCTCGCCGTGGGCCTCGCCGCCGGCCTCGGCTTCGACGCGCGGGCCTTCGGACCCCTGTCCCAGGCCCGCCTGCTCGAGCCGCTGGCGATGGTGTGGGCGGCGCTTCGCGATGGCATGGGGCGCGGCTTCGCCCTGGGCGCCTTGCGGCGCGAGAGGGCGAGGAAGAGGCCCGGTCGGGTGGTGCGGCACAACGACCGACGCTAGTCCTCCAGGCAAAGGCGCGCTGGCGCCGTTCGTGGAGGGCAGCATGTGCGACGAGCTCACCGAGGCCGAGAACCAGGCCTACCTCAACCGCCGCCAGCTCGGGCTGGGACTTGCGGCCACCGCCGCCCTCACCGCCTGTGGCGGAGCCTCGACGGAGTCGCCCGAGGCGAGCGGGCCCGGAGCGGAGCCCGAGGCCGCGCCGGAGGCGGCCGCGCCGGCCACGAGCAGCCGTCGGGTGACCATCTCCACGCCCGATGGCGAAGCGGACGGTCTGTTCGTGTTCCCCACCGCCGGTGACAAGCACCCCGCCGTGCTCCTGTGGCCCGACGTCGCCGGCCTGCGTCCCGCGTACGAGACGATGGCGACGCGGCTCGCGAGCGAGGGCTACGCGGTACTCGCCATCAACCCGTACTACCGCGGAGCAAAGAGCCCGGTGCTCACCACCTTCGACGAGTGGCGCACGGACGAGGGCAAGGCGAAGATCGCGCCCCTGCGCGAAGCCCTCACCCCGGACGCACTGACCCGGGACGCCGTGGCCCTCGTCGCCTGGCTCGATGCACAGCCCGAGGTCGACGCGACGAAGAAGGTCGGCACCCAGGGCTACTGCATGAGCGGGCCGTTCACCTTCCGCGTGGCCGCGGCCGTGCCCGATCGCGTCGGCGCCATCGCGTCCTTCCACGGCGGTGGCCTGGTCACCGAGGAGGCGGACAGCCCGCACACGCTGTTCGCGACGATGCAGGCGGCGGCGCTCGTGTGCATCGCGTCGAACGACCACGAGCGCGACCCCGAGGCCAAGCCGGCTCTCGAAGCCGCGGCCAAGGAGGCCGGTCGCAGCGCGGAGATCGAGGTGTACCCCGCGAACCACGGCTGGTGCGCGCTGGACTCGCCGGTCTACGACAAGGAGCAGGCCGAGCGCGCGTGGAGCCGCCTGCTCGCGACCTACGCCGCGAACCTGGCGTAGCCGGCGACGGGCGCTACGCGAACACCACGTCGCGCAGCTCGTCCATCGAGCTCGCGAAGTAGTGCGGCTCTCGGGCGCGGAGCACGGCCTCGCTGTGCACGCCCCACGCCACCCCGCATGCGGCGACGTCGGCGGCCCTGGCCATGTCGAGGTCGTAGGTGGTATCGCCGATCATCAGCGCCTGGTCGGCGCTCGCACCGAGGTCCTCGAGTACCGCGAGCAGCAGGTCGGGAAACGGCTTGCCGCGAGGCACGCTGCTGATGCCACGCACCGTTTGGAACCGGTCGTAGATGCCGAGGCGACGGGTCGCCGCCTCGGCGCCGTGCTGGCTCTTGCCCGTGGCGATGGCGAGCGGCACCCGGGCGTCGGCCAGCTCGTCGAGCAGGGCAAGCGCTCCGTCGTAGAGCCGCTCCTTGGCATGCGCGATGTCGACGTACGCCCCCACGTAGCTGGCGGTGACCTCGGGCTCTGCCTCGCGCAGCGGCTCGGGGAGGAGCCGGCGCACGATCTCGGCGAGCGGAAGCCCGATGAGCGCGTGCACGTCCGCGGCCGCTGGCGCCGCAAGTCCGTGGGCCTCGAAGGCGTACCCGAAGGTCCCGACGATGGCCTCCTTCGAGTCCGACAGGGTGCCATCGAGATCGAACACCACCACCCGCGCCATGCATCCTCCGTGGGCGTGGCCTATCCGATGCCGGGCGCGACGCCGAGTGGCCGGCCTCCACCGGGATCCCGGCGGTGGAGGCCGACCGCGGCCCTACTGCCCCTGCGCGAGGCTGTAGGCCGGCACACCATCGATGCGAAGCAGGGCCTCGAGCGAGCACACGCGCAGCTGACCGCTGATGCGACCCGCGAGCTGGAAGATCTCCTTCGGCTCTACCGCCCCGTCGGCCTCGACCCGCACGCGGTGGTGGTTCACGCAGTCCGTGAACACCGAGCCGGTGGGCCACACCTGCGTGCCGCGGTTGGAGATCATCTTCACCTGCAGCGCGCCCTTGCAGGCCTTCTGCACGATGGCGGCGACCTCGTCCGGGGTGCGGTCCGAGTCGATGAACAGGTCGACGCCGACGGTCTCCTCGTGCTCGGGCTGGCGAGGGCTGGCCATCATCCGGGCCTCGGAGCGCGGCGCGACCTGGAGCGGCTGAAGCGCCGGGCGGCGGAGGATCGGCGGCTCCTGCTGGATGAGGTCCACGACGAGCTTGGTGAAGCGCTTGGTGGAGAAGGGCCACGGCGGGGTCGCCAGGTCACGCGGACGGTAGGCCTCGCGCAGCGCGATGGGGAGCACGCTCTCGATACGGTCGGCCCAGGGCACCAGCCCGAGGTGGCGAAGCATGATGCAACCGGACAGCAGCAGCGCCGTCGGGTTCGCGCGGTCCTGCCCGGCGATGTCGGGGGCAGTGCCGTGCACGGCCTCGAAGATGCAGATGTGCTCGCCGATGTTCGCGGACGGCGCGTAGGCAAGGCCACCGACGAGGCCGGCGCAGAGGTCCGAGAGGATGTCGCCCTGCAGGTTCGGGAGGACGACGACGTCGAAGTCGTCCGGCTTCATGACGAGCTCCATCGCGAGCGCGTCGACGATGCGGTCATCGGCCTGCAGGTGCGGGTACTCGCTCGCCACCTCGCGGAACACGTCGAGGAACAGCCCATCGGTGAGCTTCATGATGTTGGCCTTGTGGCCGCAGGTCACCCGCCGCGCACCCTTGCGGCTCGCGACCTCGAAGGCGTAGCGCACGAGCTGCTCCGAGCCCGGGCGGGTGATCAGGCGGCGGCACTGCGCGACGTCGTGCGTCTGCATGTGCTCGATGGCACCGTAGGTGTCCTCGATGTTCTCGCGGATCAGCGTGATGTCGACCTCGGGCGCATGCCGCGACCGCGGGACCCCGGGGAGCGTCCGGAACACGCGCTTGTTCGCGAAGGTGTTCCAGGTCTTGCGCGCGGTGACGTTGATGCTCTTCACCCCGCTTCCCTTCGGCGTCGCCATCGGCCCCTTGAACAGGATGCCGGTGGACTCGACGACCTCGCGGGCGTGGTCGGTGATGCCGGCGTTCACGCCGCGCTTCCACACGTCGAGGCCCATCTCGACACGCTCGTAGGTAAGCGGCACCCCGGCGGCCTCGAAGACCTCCAGCGCGGCGTCCATGACCTCGGGACCGATTCCATCTCCAGGGGCGACAGCGATCTTCTTCATGATCGACCTCCTCGCCCGACAGCTATGAGACCGCACAGATGCGGACAATCAGGAAGTTCGCGCCAATGGATTCGTAAATAACGAAACCATCTTCGAACAATCCCTTGTTGATGCTCTTCGCCTTCGAAAATACCGAATCTCAATCCGGGAGGCCGAATGCGGCTGCGCGACCTGAATTACACCCACCTGTTGTACTTCCACACCGTGGCGCACGAGGGCTCCGTGCTCCGCGCGAGCCGCGTACTCAACCTCTCGCCGAGCACGGTCTCGGGTCAGGTGAAGCTCCTCGAGGAGCAGTTCGAGCAGCCGCTGTTCCGGCGGGCCGGCCGCGGCCTGGTGCTCACCAGCTTCGGCGAGCTCGTCTACGAGCACACCCAGCGCCTGTTCGATGCCGGCGAAGAGTTGCTTCGCGCCCTGTCGCACGGCGAAGCGCGGCGACCCATTCGGGTAGGCGTCTCCAGCGTGCTTCCCAAGCTGCTCGTCCGCGAGATCCTGGTGCGCGCCATGCGTCCCGACGTGCGCCTCACCATCGAGGAGGCCGAGGCCGAGCCGCTTCTCGGCGCGCTCGCTGCCCGGCGGCTGGACGTGGTGCTCACGGACGCCGAGATGCCGCCGTGGATGTCCGTGCGCGGCACCAGCCACCTGGTCGTCGAGTCCGAGACCGCCATCTTCGGCGCCGACCGCTTCGGCGAGATCCTGCGCAACCACGCGCCCACCGAGGGCCTGAGCAAGGTGCCGTGGCTGGTTCCCCCGCCGGGCACGAGCCTTCGCCAGGGCCTGGAGGCGTGGTGGGAGTCCACGGGGATCGAGCCCGACATCGCCGCGGTCATCGACGACTCGGCCCTGCTCAAGGCACTGGCCGATGCAGGGCTCGGCGTATTCGCGGCTCCAGAGCGCATGACCGACGCCATCTTGAGCGGCTACCGCGTGCAGTGCCTCGGGGTCATTCCGCAGCTGCTCGAGCGGGCCTACGCCATCACGCGCGAGCCCGACCCGGAGGAGCCCGCGGTGCGCGCGATGTGTGGCATCGGACCCCGTGAATGAGGCCGATGAGCAGGCCCGGTCGCCGGATGCGCGCCGTGAAGCGCCCGACCCCGGAGGTCGTGGAGTACAACCGCCCCTGGGAGTACCCATGTCCACACCCCCGGTTCGACGCGACTACACGCTCCGCCTCCACAGCGCGCACGGCGAGGGCAACGCGCTCGAGAGCCTCGAGCTCGCGCTGCGGCGAGACGGCGAGGACTGGGTCGAGCACAACCACGCCATCGATGGTTCGCCGTTCCTCGACTTCCTCTTCGACATCCTTCGTTGCCAGCTCGCCTACCTGCGCATGAACGCGACCGAGCGAGCGCTGGACCTCACCCGCGTGCACGGCCTCGCGCGCGTTCGCAGCGAGGACTTCGTGCTGACCCGCTTCGACGTGGGCTTCGCCATCGAGACCGCGAGCCGGGCGACCGCCGAAGACCTGGCGTACCTGGCCGAGCGATGCCTGGCGTGTCCGATCTCGCGAAACCTGGGCCACGTGCGGATCAAGCGCACGCGGGTCGTCGTCGGCCATGCCGCCGAACTCCCTGCCGAGGACACCCGCGACTAGCTACGGGGAATCGCGAGCCCTGGGCGCTCGCGCCCATCTGGGCGCCCGCATGGGCGCGTCTCCGGGGGGCATGCAGCGCTCGACCCCGACGAATCCACACTCGATGAAGTGGCACGGCCCTTGCTTCGGGCCGCGGCGTTCCGGCCACGAACGGCCGCCCCACCACTTCGGAGAGTGCCATGCGCCACCTCGTGCTTCTTGCCTGCTTCCTGCCCAGCCTCGCGTCCGCCGAGGTCGTCGAGTACCTCGTCACCGCGACCGTCGATGGCGTGACCGAGGGCTCCGCGAGCCATCTCGTGGGTCACACCATCGAGATGCGCGTCGCCTACGACGAGGGCGTCGACATCTACCCGCTCGACTTCACACTCGACACCTACCACTACGGCAACACCGCGACCTCGTGGGTGCGCGTGGAGGGCTCGCACTGGGACCTGAGCTTCGACGCGGGCCGCTTCAACGTGTACGCCAGCCACCCGCTGGACGTGTACCCGACCACGCATGTCGCCGCGACCGGCCGAGACCACTACCTCGACCTGTCGCTCGCGCGCCCCAACAATGGTTCCAGCGATCGCGTGCAGCGCCTGGACGGCACCTTTGGGACCCGCAGCCTCGAGATCACACGCCGCTCGAGCTCGTCAATCCAGTGGACCGTCACCGCCCAGATCAACGACATCCAGCTCGTGCGCGGCCCGGAGCTCGATCAGCCCATCGATCTCGGCCCGCTCACCGATGCCGTGAGCAGCCTGTCGACGACGACCGACCTGCTCCTCGACGCTCACGACGACCGCGCCATCGAGCACAAGAACATGGAGTACGGGCTTCGCAAGGAACACAAGCTGCTCCTCCAGGACCACGTGTACATCGAGCGCCAGCTCGAGGGACTCGCCTATCAGGTCGGCGTGCTCGACGAGAAGCTCGACTCCATCATCGCGATGCTCGAGGCGCCCGGCCAGGGCAACCCCTGATCCGCGGCATTCGGCCGGGGCCCCGCTCGGCTAGCGAGACGCGAGCTGGCAGGTCTGGGTGCCCTGGTCACAGGTGACCGCCGGCGGCGGTGCGCAGCCACAGACCGGGCCGAAGCACGAGAGCTCGCCGAACTCCGCGGCGAGCGCGTTCAGGTCGGCCTGCGTGATCGACTGGTTCACGGCGTAGTAGCAACCGCCGAGGCCTTCACTGCAGGCTCCGGACACGAGCTGGCAGTCGGCGGTCTTGGTGCAGCTCTCCGCCGAGGCGACGAGGGCGGTGTAGTCGGCCTCCACGTCGCCGCACGTCCGTGGGTCGGTGTCGGTGTCCGCATCCGCATCGGTGTCCGCATCCGCATCGGTGTCCGCATCCGCATCGGTGTCCGCATCCGCATCGGTGTCCGCATCCGCGTCGGTGTCCGCATCCGCGTCGGTGTCCGCATCCGCGTCGGTGTCCGCATCCGCGTCGGTGTCCGCATCCGCATCGGTGTCCGCATCCGCATCGGTGTCCGCATCCGCGTCCGCATCGACGTCGGCGTCGCTCTCGGTCGGCTCGCCCGAGTCCACGCCGTCCGACGCGCCTGTGCACGCCATGAGCCAGATGACCAGCCACCATCCCTGACGCATGCCTTCCTCCGGTGTGTTCAGCGTACTCGCAGAGCGCCCGGCCACGCCAGCATCGCGTCGCCACACCCCATCTCCAGAGCACGATCCCGCGCTGGATCCGCTCGAAGCGCACTCCCACGGCAACGCTCCCAGAAAACCCACGCACCACGACACCAAAAACGTTGACAGTACTCACTGTCACGTTTTATGGTGTCGTCAGTCGCGGGACAGGGGTCTCGCGCATGAACCCGCGCATCCAGCGGATGGATGCGCCCGCGTACCCCCACGGGGTGCGCTCAGCTGGAGTGCGTCATGACGACCGTCCGTGCCTTTGCATCCGAAGAAGAGCGCCTGAAGTCCTTCGCCACCGAGCTCAACGCCGTGTACAAGTCCGTGCGCGACGAGATGGGCGAAGAGGACGTGGCCCACCTGCGCAAGCTGAACCGCCTGTCGCGTACCTCCGAGGTGGTCGGCCGCGCGCTGCTGCACTTCTCGTTCGAGCCCATCGGCTTCACCGCCGGCGTGGTCGCGCTGTGGGTCTACAAGCAGCTCCAGGCCACCGAGATCGGCCACCCGGTCCTCCACGGCTGCTACGACCACCTGCTCGATGCGTCCGACCCGCTGCACTCGACCAACTACACGTGGGAGGTGCCGATCGACGAGGAGGCGTGGGACCGCGGCCACAACCGCAGCCACCACCCGTACACCAACGTCGTCGGCAAGGACTGCGACGTGCGCTTCGGCCCGGTGCGACTCAACGACCGAGTGCCGCACACCACCGCGCACTACTTCCAGGTCCCGGTGACCCTGTTCTGGATCTGGCCGAACCTCGGCGTCGGCATGAACAGCCACTTCACCGGCTTGCTCGACGTGACCCGCGAGGAGCGCGACTTCCTGCCCGACCGCTCGTGGAAGTCGTTCAAGGGCGCCGCGAAGATGTTCCTGCGCAAGGCCATCCCCCACTTCGCCAAGGAGTACGTGCTGTTCCCGGCGCTGGCCGGCCCGATGTGGTGGAAGGTCGCCCTCGGCAACTGGATGGCCGGCACGATGCGCAACATCTACTCGGCGGCGTCGATCTGGTGCGGCCACATCGGTGCGGACCTCGCGGACTACCCCGAGGGCCACAAGGCCGGCTCGCGCGGCGAGTGGTACGAGATGCAGGTGCGCTCGGCCCAGAACTTCGAGGTGCCCTACGCGCTCTCGGTCCTCTGCGGAGCCCTCGACTACCAGATCGAGCACCACCTGTTCCCGAAGCTCCCGCCCGAGCGCCTGCGGCAGATCGCGCCGGACGTGCGTCGCATCTGTGCCGAGCACGGCGTGCCCTACAAGACGGGTAGCTGGCCGTCCATCCTCGGCGACGCCTTCTCCGAGCTGTGGCGCCTGTCCTTCCCGAACCCCGTCGCCGAGCGCGACCTGCAGCCGGTCTCGGCACCGGTGGCCGCATGAGCCAGGTGGCGACGGCCCTCGTCCCGTGGGAGTCTCTGATCATGGAAGACAACGCGCCCGAAGAGACCGCTGCCGACAAGCCGCGGGAGTACACCATCGACGAGCTCGCGGCCCACACCGCGATCCCGAGCCGCACCATTCGCTTCTACCAGTCGAAGGGCGCGCTCCCGAAGCCCGAGAAGCGCGGGCGGGTGGGCATCTACACCGAGATGCACGTCGAGCGACTCGCCCTCATCGGTCAGCTCCAGGACCGCGGACTGCGCATTCGCGCGATTCGCGACCTGATGCAGCGGGTCGACGCCGGCGAGCTGTCGATCGAGGAGTGGCTCGGCCTGCAGGACCAGCTCTCCGCGAGCTGGGGCGACGAGACGCCGCAGCTCTACGACGCGAAGCAGCTCGCCGACCTGCTCGGCGCCAGTCGCCCGGGCCTGGTCTCGGACCTGGTCCGCATGGGACTGCTCGAGCGGCGCGGCGACAGCTACCTCGCCGGGCGACCGGGGCTGCTCCAGACGCTGCTCAAGATGGATGCCGCCGGCATCGAGCTCGCCGTCGCCCACCAGGCGGTGGTGCTCGCCGAGAAGCACACCGGACGGCTCGCCTCGGAGATCACCGAGCACTTCCTGCGGTATGCCGGCGACGGCTTCGGCGGAGGCGCCTCCCCGACCGAGCTGCAGCAGGCCTTCGACGCGGCCCGCCCGCTCACACAGGCCGTCGTTCGCGCCGTCTTCGCCGGCGAGATGGAGCGCGTGCTCCGCGAGCTCGCCGAGTCGGGACGCCTGACCCGGGTCGCGCGCTAATCTCCGCGAGCCATCCGGGCGCATGAGCGCTATGTGCCCGCATGGCCTCGATCCGCGCGAAGAAGACCGCCTCCCGCCCCTCCCGCCGCACTCCCCCCAAGCCCGCCTCCCACGCCCAGCGCATGGTCGAGCTCGGTCTGCCCGTGCACGTGCTCGACATCCCGTTCGGCATGCGCGCGCTCGCGAGCCAGCACGGGGCGAGCTGGGACAAGAAGGTGGGAGCCTACCTGTTCTACGGGGAGCTCCCGGCGGCGCTGCACCCGTACCGGGCGGCGCCCTACTCCTGGGAGGCCAGGGTCCAGCGCGGCATCGACGGGAGCAAGCGCCGCACGCCGAGCGTGCCGAAGTCGCCGATGACCCCTCGGCCGCACCAGCAGGTGGCCATCGACCAGATCCGCGACGCCGCGGAGGCCGGTCGCACCGGCTTCCTGCTCGCCGACGACGTGGGCCTGGGCAAGACCCTCGCGACCTGGGAGGCGGTGCGCGCAGTGCCCGGCGCGACGAACGTGCTCATCGTGTGTCCGCTCGCGGTGGTGCCTCACTGGCGGCGGACCATCGAGGCCCAGGGCGACGGCGGCCTCGACATCGTGGTCCTCAACTACGAGCGGCTCGGCAAGGTCTTCGAGATCGACGACGAGAAGCGCAAGAAGGTGAAGTCGAAGAAGGGCCTGGCGAAGATGGCTACCGCCCCCGAGTACGACGTCATCGTGTGGGACGAGAGCCACCGCTGCAAGAACCCCACTGCCGCGCGCTCGAAGCTCGCCGCGAAGCTCAACGCCAAGGCCGGCTTCGTGCTGTGGCTGTCCGCCACCGCCGGTCAGAACCCGCTCGAGCTGTCGTACCTCGCGCCGCTGCTCGCCGAGAGCACGGGCAGCAAGGTCAGCGACCTCAAGGAGTTCGAGAAGTGGTGCGCCGAGCTCGGTCTCGGCGTGCGCCGCGGCACCTTCGGACGCTGGGACTGGACCGGTGAGGCCGCGGACCTCGAGCGCGTGCGTGCGCTGCTCTTCGAGGGTGACCGCCCCGCCGGCCTGCGGCGGCGGCCCGAGGACATCGCCGGGTGGCCCGAGATCAACCGCATCCTCACCCCGCTGGGCCTCGATACGAGTGCCCGCGAGCTCTACGAACAGGCGTGGACCGAGTTCCGCGACGAGCTCGACCTGCACCCCTCGGGACGCGACCCCAAGAATGCGCTCGTCGCCGCGCTCCGCTTGCGCCAGAAGAGCTCGCTGATCCGGGTCGACAGCACCGTCGAGCTCGTGCTGGAGCTGCTCGACAACGGCCACCACGTCGCCGTCTCGGTCGCCTTCGTCGAGACCCTCGAAGCCATCTCCGAAGCGCTCGCCGCGAAGAAGGTCGCCACCGCCCACGTGCACGGCGGCAAGTCCGCCAACGAGCGCGAGGCCGAGCGCATGCGCTTCCAGACCGGGCAGGTCCCGGTGGTGCTGTTCACCGTCGAGGAAGGCATCTCGCTGCACCAGGGCGAGCACGACGAGGTGCCGCGGAGCGAGGTCATCCACGACCTGCGCTGGTCCGCCATCCAGATGGCGCAGATCGAGGGCCGCTGCCACCGCGATGGTCGCTATGCACCCGTGTACTGGGCCTATGCGGACGAGACCATCGAGGAGCGCATCGCCGGCATCGTGTGCAAGCGCATCGAGGCGATGAAGGCGATGGTCGGCGACGATACCGAGACCGTCCAGGAGATTGCCCGCCTGCTCGGCGCGTGATGCCGATCGTGGACAGCCGTCCACGGGCGTGGTCGCAGCCCACCTCTCCCCCTTCCCTGAACCCGCATGGTTCGGCCCTCGGCCTCGTGGCACGTCGGTTGCTTCCTCCCCGTGCGAACGGAGAGAGCCATGTTCCGCACTGCCCCCCTCGCCCTGATCGGCCTGCTCACCGCCGGCGCCGCACACGCCGCGGACTGCGAACCCGACGCCGCGTGCACCGCGCCGACCCTTCACGCAGCGCCGCGAACCGAGGCCGCACCCATCGCGACACTCGGGGAGCGGACCCTCGCCGAGCGCCAGTTCCGCCAGCGTCGCGCCGGCTCCACGCTGCTCACCAGCGGCCTGCTCGGGGCCACCGCAGGCGTCGGCCTCGCGACCTACGGTCGACTGCAACGCTCGCACGACGTCGCCGCATGCCTGGCCTTCTCCACGGACTGTGCGCCACGCGAGAACGGCACGGCCCTGCTCGGCTACGGCCTCACCGCCCTGTCCCTGGGTGCGGTGATCGGCGGCGCCCACGTGCAGGTGCGCGCGAGCAGCGGCGCCGAGCCAGCGGAGGTCCGACTCGCCAGCCGCTTCTAGGCATCCATCGCGGACGGCGCCGAGACCGCGGTGGTCGCCGAGGGACCTGGTAGTCGCGGAGCAGGATCGGCGATAGACGCCGAGGATGCGCCCGATTCGTCCCCTCGCCCTCGCCCTTCTCCTCGCTTGTCGGCCCGCCACGACCGAGGAGCAGCCCGAAGACCTCACCTTCGCGTTCTCGTTCGCGGTGATCGCGGACCCGCACATCTCGGGTGCGATCAGCCACGAGGAGCGGCTGGCCACCGCGGTGGCGTGGATCAACGCGCACGCCGTCGAGCGTCAGATCGAGCTCGTCTTCGTCGTCGGCGACATTGGCTGGGGTGAAGGGCTCGCGACCTCCTACGCGCTGCTCTCCGACCTCGATGTGGCCTGGGTCCCGATCCTCGGCGACAACGAGGTGCACTTCGGGGACGAGGAGAACTTCGATACCGTGTTCACGCCTCAGTACGAGGCCCTCGCCGCGAGCCACGGGCTGCAGCGCGGACAGATCGAGGTCGACGTCGAGGGTCAGACCCTGTGGCTCCAGAACCTGCACTTCGAGCACCGCGGACTGCGGTGGGTCGGTCTCGACTGGGTCTCGCGCAGCGAGGACAACCTGCTCAGCGAGCTCGCCGAGCTCCACGACGTGCCGGGCGGCACCCTGCCCTTTCTCTCGGACCTGCTGCTGCCCCTCGAGTCCACCCCCGCCGAAGACGTGCTCCTGTTCTCACACCACCCCATGCACCTCGGCATGTTCGACCTCGACGAGATGCAGGCGCTCACCGACGTGATCGGACCGGTGAGCGGCCGGGTCGCCGGCGCGTACGCGGGCCACGCGCACATCGATGCCGAGGTCGAGGTCGAGGACGCCGGCTACACGGCATGGGTCACCGACGCGACCTGGGACGACGAGATCACCGTGCGCATGGTCGACGTGTGGGCCAACCGCGAGACGCACCGCTACGAGCAGGAGCTCGTCGTCCTCGAGTGACTCAGCTCGGTACCAGGGTCCACGCGACCTCGCAGGTCTCCGCGTCCCAGCGCACCGGCTCGCCGGTCATCGGGTCGAGCAGCCCCGGCACCACCCCATCCATCGAGGCGGGACACGGCACATCGGGATCGAGGGCGAGCGCGACCCGCAAGTCACCGAGGGCCTGCTCGGCGGCCATCTCTTCCAGCGTCACGAGGCGGGTGAGCTTGACCGCTCCGGCCCAGCACACGCCGGGCGTCAGCGAGTCCGCGTACGCGAGGCGAAGCGCGCGGTAGGCGCGCAAGCGGTCCTCGCCAAAGCCATCGGCTGCCCACTCGAGGTCATCGAGCACCGCTGTCCGCGTGGACCGTCCGCAGATCGCGAGGTCCAGGGCACGCTCGCTCGCGCCTACGTGGCGAGCGATCCGCGCCTCGCTGACGTCCCGCTCCGCGAGGTCGGCCCGAAGCGCGTCGCGAACGCCGGGTGCGCGGTGGGCGAGGCCGTCCACGAACCGCGCCAGGGACGCGCGCTCGGCGGCGGACATCGAGGGGGCGAGCACGGTGAGCTGCTCGGCCACGTACCGCCCTTCGCCAAGCCCACGCAGCGCGCCGAACGACCCGTTGAGCACGAGGTCCTGGTCGAGGACCATCGCGATCTTGCCGAGCCGCACAGCCTCGTCGACATCGCCGTCGCTGGCGGCGAGTTCGGTGGCCGCGGTCAGCGCCTCGGCCACGCGCGCCATCGGCGCGGTCGTGTTCGGGTGCAGGTCCGCAGAGACCCGTGTGCAGCCGAGCGAACGCTCGAGCGCGTCCACGAACACCGCAAGTTCCGTCGGATCGCCGAGCTCGGCACGCATCCCCTCCCAGTCCTGGTCCCCGCTCGCAGCACGCAGCGCGTGGATGTCCAGGCCCTGGACCCAGGCATGGGCCATCAGCGACGGCACCTCGTCGCGGAAGTCCGCGTCCCTTGCCGTAAAGCCGACCGGGACGTCGGCGCGCCAGGTGTAGGTTCCCGAGACGTCCGCGGACGTGCCACAGGCAGTGAGCAAGGCGATCAGAGGCAGGCAACGGTTCATGGACACTCCCGGGTTCCGGGACCTGCAAAGCAACCCGCGTGCCAGCCGTCGAGCCGCCAGTTTCGGCCCGTTCACCGCCTCCCGTCGACAGGCTGTCGGCAGCCCCCCGCCAGTGACAAACCGCGACGACAGGCTGTCAGCGCGCCTCCTCGCGTTCACAGACGAACGGACGGGCGCCGGAGCACGGCACATCGTTCCAGGTTCCGTCGCCCGCACCGCGGAACACCGCGCAGTCCTCACCGCCGCCGCCGACGTTGTTGGGCTCGCCGTAGTTCCAGCGGGTGAAGCTCCCGGTCGTGCCGTCGTGCCACCGCCACAGTCCCTCGACGTCCGCATCGCTGTACCCGTGCCAGGTCGCGCCGTACGCCCGCTCGCGGATGCGGTCCTGAAGCCAGCTGTTCTCCGCGTAGTCGTCGACCTTGACCAGGTGCATGCCAGCACTCGCACACACCTCGGCAGCCTCGAGCGCACCGCGCGACGCCTGGCAAAAGGCGTAGGTGCTCCCCGACAATCCGAGCTCCTCACACTCGGCGGGGACCGGCTCACCGAGTGGACCCGTGTCTTTGGGGGTGTCGTCGATTCCCGTGTCCTCCAGGCCGGTGTCCTCGATTCCCGTGTCCTCGACTCCCGTGTCCTCGATTCCCGTGTCCTCCAGGCCGGTGTCCACCGCCCAGCCGGTGTCTGGGGTTTCGTCGAGCGGCGCCCCCGTGTCCACAAGCTGCCGCGCGCAGGTATCCACCACCTCGACCACCGCGAGGGTCGTCGTCGGCGAGATCGAGCGCAGGCGCCACCACGCGTCCCCCGCCTCTTCGCAGCTCGGTGCCTGGGTGTGGGCATAACGAATCGGGTACACGCCCGGCGCGTCGGGAATGTCGACGAGCGCGGTGTGACGCACGAAGCCACTCGTCGAACCGACGCCGTCGTGCACACACGCGTCCGCGTGGCCACGCCCGCCCACACCGAGCAAGATCTGCCGGACTGCGGTGCCGCACTCCTCGCCAGCGCACTCCATCGCCAGCTCGAGCGAGACCTCCACCACTCCGCCGGCTTCGCGCACGATGCGCGGACCTTCGCCGTCCAGCGACACGGCGCGGAACACGGGGATGGTGCCACCGAGAACGGTCTCGTCGCTGGCACGCCGGTCGAAGGGCTGCTCGTCGTCGCTCCCGCACGCTGCGGCGTCGGGAACCCAGTCGTCGCCGTCGACGTCGGCACTCGACGCACACTCCCGCACCCGGACGTCCGTCTCGTCCCACGTCCTCGCGCACCGGTCGTCACTCCCACCCTCGGTCACGCAGCCCACCAGGGCCAGCAGCATGGTCAGTCGCGCCATCAGGCACCTCCTTGCCGAACAGGAGATGCACCGTCCATGCCGACCGTGGATCCGCTGAACAAGCGGATCTTCGTCGGGGAGGCGTCACCGATCGACGACGCCTGTCCACCGCCGCGCCGCCCAACCACACCGGACAATTCGCGTTCCAACCGTGCGACGCATGCCTGTCCTGCATGCATCGCACCAGGTGCACGCCGCCTAGCGGCCCCACTTCACGCTGAGCGGACCGCCAGGCCCGATGGGATCGACAATGTCGGGGTCGGCGTTGTAGCGGATGTACACGTTCACCATTCGCGCGCCCTTGGCAGCCCGGTAGTACAGGTTGCCGGTGGACTGGCCCTCCCACTCGCACTTGGTCAGCATGTACAGCGGCCACTGCTCGACGAGGAACCAGTCCTGACGCAGGAAGTCCTGGGCGGTGCCCCCGTTGTCGACGTAGTCCTCGAGTGCATCCTCGACGATGGACTCCGGCGACCACGTGGAAGACGCGCTGGGAAGCTGCATCTGCCACTCGAAGCTCGGCCACACCTCGTGGTCGTCGCCTTCGAACACGCGCAGCGGGGAGTAGCCGAAGCCGCCAGCGAGGTCGGTCTCCTCGAAGTTCCAGCCGTAGGCGTTCCACAGGTCGGCCGCGAAGTAGGGGCTGCCGAACGCCGCCTGTGCCGAGTACGCACGCCCGTACAGGCAGGAGTAGGCGCCATCGAGCTCGACGACCGGGGGCTCCGAGGTCACCGCGAACTCCCGCCACTCGGCCACCGAGCTCCCCGAGACGTTGTCGACCGTGATGAACACCTGGGGGGTGGCGTAGTCGATGGACCAGCTCTGGTAGCCGTTGGGGGTCGCGTGCGCCGGAGCCGACACAAACCACGCAAACATCAGGGCGAACCGCATGAAACCTCCTCGTCGGCGCTTACCGGCGCCGCTCGTCCGCCACGTGAAGCGAAGGCCCACGAGGTTCGCGCTTTTCGAGGATTTCCTCGTGAACGCCCGCGACGCGCAGATCGCCAGGTAGGCGGACCCTGCGCGCCGAGATGGCACACCCGTTGCAGTTTCCCGAGCGGAGGCCCCATGCAGAACTTCTCGCTCCTCGCTGTCCTCGCCCTGTCGCTCACCGCCTGCCAGACGGAGGGTTCGAACGTCGATGTGTCCGATCTGGACGCGTTCTCCTACACGATCGACCTCCCTGTGCACTACACCGCGGGCGGCCCGGCCGCTCCGGGGGCTCCTCCGGCACCATCGGTGCTCGATGCGGACAACACGCAGATCGACAACCCGGTGACCGACGAGGGCGCGCGACTCGGTCGCGTGCTGTTCTACGACGTCGACCTCAGCCAAAACCGCACCATCGCGTGCGGATCCTGCCACGTGCAGGAGCTCGGCTTCTCCGACGACGCCGCCCTGTCCACGGGCTTCGACGGCGGCGCCACGGGTCGCCACTCGATGAGCCTGGCCAACGCGCGGTTCTACGCCGGCGGCGAGTTCTTCTGGGACCAGCGTGCCGAGACCCTCGAAGACCAGGTGCTGATGCCGCTGCAGGACGCAGTGGAGATGGGCATGACCCTCGACGAGGTCGTCGAGCGGGTCGAAGAGGACGAACGCTACGCGCCGCTCTTCGCCAACGCCTTCGGCGACGACGAGGTCAGCACCGACCGCATCTCGCTGGCCCTCGCGCAGTTCGTCCGGAGCATGGTGAGCACCACCAGTCGCTACGACGTCGGACGCGCCCAGGTCGCGACCACGCTCGACGACTTCCCGAACTTCACGGCGGACGAGAACGCCGGCAAGACCCTGTTCTACGCGCCGGTAGGAGGAGGCGGCGTCGGGTGCGTGGCATGCCACGGCACGGACGCCCAGATCGCGGCCACCGCGATCAGCAACGGCCTCGATGCGCAGACCACCGACGAGGGCTACGGCGGGGTGAGCGGGGACAACCGGGACCTCGGCACGTTCAAGGTGCCATCGCTGCGCAACGTCGCCGAGACCGGTCCCTACATGCACGACGGACGGTTCGACACGCTTGCCGAAGTCATCGAGCACTACTCCTCCGGCGTGCAGTTCCACCCGACCCTGCCACCGTTCTGGATCGGTATGGACGGGGAGGTCGTGCAGCTCGACATGAGCGCCACGCAGAAGTCGCAGCTCGAGGCGTTCCTGCACACGCTGACCGACGACGCGATGCTCGAGGATCCGCGGTGGAGCGACCCGGGCTGGTAGCCAGATCGCACGACATACATTCATTCCCCTCCCCTTCGCAGATTCTATGTGCACGCCAGGTGCCCCCGCGCTACGCTCGCTCCGTTGAGGCGCATCGAAGGTGGGGTGGGTGCGTGTGCGGTTTCCGCTTGCCACTCGCCCAAATCCGCCGGTCGGTACGCTATTCTGGCTCGGGGAGCAGAGATGGCACGAGGCTGGGCAGCGATCGCGTTCATGGTGGCGTCGGCGGGGTGCGTCGAGGCCCCGAGTCTGGGTCCCAATGCGACGAACGTGGCGCTCGAGCTGCCCCCCGGCACGACCCTCGCCGCGGGCTGTGAGGACGGCGAGGCCGTGGTCTCGTGGACCGTCGCCGCCCACGCGCGGATCACTCGCTACGAGGCGGTGGTCACCGCCAGTACCGAGGTGGAGCGCCTCGACCTCGGATCCGAGGGCTCCGGTACCGCGGCCCTCGCCGCCACCACCGTCGAGGCCTGCGCCGAGGGCTGCACCATCGACCTGGTCGGCGTCGGCGACAGCGGCGACAGCGACCTGCTGCTCTCCGTCACCGTCGACGTCGACGGCGACGACGACGGCTATGCCGGCGCGACCTGCGGCGGCGACGACTGCGC
>SBGP01000085.1 GCA_006226595.1 Deltaproteobacteria bacterium | reverse complement strand
GCACGAGCTCGTGCACCTGCGTCGCCTCGACTACGCGGTGAACCTGATCCAGTCCGCGCTCGACGCCGCGCTGTTCTATCACCCCGCCGCACGTTGGCTGTCGGCGCGGGTCCGAGAGGAACGCGAGGCGGCGACGGACGCCGAGGTCATCGAGCTGCTCGAGGACCGCGTCACCTATGCCCGTGCCCTCACCGAGCTCGAGGCCTGGCGCCTCGACGCCCTCACCGTTCCCGCCGCAAACGGAGGAAGCCTCATGGACCGTATCCAGCGCATTCTCGGCCGCCCGGCCCCCAGCCGACGCCCCCGGTGGGCCCTGCCCGGCCTCGCCATGGCCGGTCTCGCCGCCCTCGGTGCGAGCGCCGCCATCGCCCAGGACGTGACCGTCTCCGGCGACGCCGAGGTGGACTGGCACGTGGAGGGCGACCAGCTCGTGCTGCGCATCGACGGCAAGGACATGCGCGTGCCGCTGCTCTCCGAGGACCAGGAGACCTTCGTCGACGTCCAGGACGAGGGCGACAGCCAGGTCATCGAGATCGAGACCATGACCGGCTCGCGAGACGGGAGCTCGCAGCGCAGCGTGCACATCGTCGAGGTTCGCCCTCGCGGCGAGGCGCCGATGGCCCCCGAGGCGAGCTGGCGCGCGCACCGCCATCACGTGGCTCCGGCTCCTCCCGCGCCCCCGGCCCCGCCGGCGCACGACCACCCGGTCCCGCCCGCTCCCCCGGCGCCGCCGGAGGCCTTCACCCACGGTTTCGCGTTTCAGTTCGATGCAGACGGGCTCGCCGGGCTCGAGGCGCTCGAAGGACTCGAGGCGCTCGAAGGACTCGAGGCCCTGCAGGGGCTCGGCGCCCTCGGTCAGCTCCAGTTCCTCGACGACGGCGACCGCATCGTCATCGACCTGGGCGGCAAGGACGGTGTGATCGTGCTCGGCGACGGTCAGGGCGCCCACACGCTGCACTTCGACGAGCGCGCCATCGAAGAGGCCGTCGGCGAGGCCATGCGCGAGGTCGAAGACGCCATGCGCGAGCTCGAAGCCGAGGGCTTCGGCTGGGAGATCGACATGGACCAGTGGATGGAGCAGGCCGAGCGGCAGCGCGAGGAGGCCATGCGGCACCGCGAGGAAGCGATGCGGGAGCGCGAGTACGCCAGCCGCGAGCGCGAGTACGCGGCCCGCGAGCGCGAGCGTGCCGCCCGAGAGCGCGAGACCCGTCGCGGCGCCGAGCGCGAGGAAGAGCTCGAGGTCCGGGAGGCGGAGCGTCGCCTGCGCGAGGCCGAGCGCGAGCTGGAGCGCGCCCGCGAGGAGCTCGAGCGTGCGGTGGAGCGCGGCGAGGGCATGGACCTCTAGCAGGCTGCTGAAAAAGTCGGACCGAGTGGTCTGAGGGCCGTTTTGCGTATTCGGCCGGTCGTGCAGCGACTCCCCGAAAGTCGAGGAGGGAACGTACTGAAGCACGTGACTGACGAGACGACGGGCGAAGGCGTGAAACGGGTCCAGAGCACGACGGGAGAGTCTTCAGCAGCCTGCTAGCGTCCACCCAACCCCACCACGACGCGAGGGGACGCCCTGAGCGTCCCCTTCTTCGTCTGGGTCGACACCGCCTGGCGGGACCTACTGGCCCGCGGAGCGGACCTTCGGGCCGGGGACCTCGACGAGGCGCGGGTTCTTGATGCGGTTGTTCTCGTCGCACAGCACCACGATCGGCTCATGGCTGCGCGCCGCCTCCTCGTCCATCTCGGACCAGGTGGCGATGATCACGATGTCGCCCGGGTCGAACCGGTGGGCAGCCGCCCCGTTGATGCAGATCACGCCGCTGCCGGCATCGCCCTCGAGCGCGTAGGTCTCGATGCGGTTGCCATTGGTGACGTTCCAGATCTTCACCATCTCGTACGGCAGGATGTCCGCCGCTTCGAGCAGGTCCCGGTCGATGGTGACCGAGCCTTCGTAGTGGAGATCCGCCTGAGTCACGGTCGCACGGTGGATCTTGGAGCGGAACATACGTCGCATGGTGGTAGCCCCCTTGGTTCCCGGCCCGGGTTCGGGTCCAGGTGAAGTGGCAGCGCGGATCTAGTCACCGAACAACGCCGGGGCAAGCTCTGCAGTTCCCAGTCGCCCGAGACAGTCCGTCGCCAGACCGCCGGGATTCGCCTCCAACGCGCCGCTCGGATAGCGGGGCCCCCTGCCCTGGCGTCCGTCGACACGTCTGCGCGACACGCGCCACGGCCTCCGGAGAAACGCATGACCGTCCGCACCCGCTTCGCCCCCTCCCCGACCGGCTCGCTGCACGTCGGCGGCGCGCGCACCGCGCTGTACTGCCTGCTCCACGCGCGTCGCGAGGGCGGCCAGTTCGTGCTTCGCATCGAAGACACCGATCAGGCTCGCTCCACCGAGGAGTCCGCGAAGGGCATCGTCGACGACCTC
Organism: Deltaproteobacteria bacterium; assembly: GCA_006226595.1. Lineage (GTDB taxonomy): Bacteria > Myxococcota_A > UBA796 > UBA796 > M1803. The sequence goes on along the minus strand of SBGP01000085.1, from coordinate 34,980 downwards.
AAGTGGCTCGGGCTGCTGTGGGACGAGGGCCCGGAGGTCGGTGGCGACTTCGGCCCGTACTTCCAGTCCCAGCGACTCGACATCTACAACCGCTACCTCGACCAGCTGCTCGCCGAGGGCAAGGCCTACGAGGCGTGGGAGAGTCGCGAGGAGCTCCAGGCCATGCGCGACGCCGCACAGGCCGCCAAGCGCGACTTCGTCTTCCGCCACCCCGGCTACGCCGACGAGGACGTCGCTCGCTACAAGGCCGAGGGACGCACGCCGGTCGTGCGCCTGCGCGCCCCCAGCCACGACCTCGTCGTCCACGACGTGGTGCTCGGTGACGTGGTCATGCCCGCCGAGAAGCTCGAGGACGTGGTCGTTCGCAAGGCCGACGGCTTCCCGACCTACCACTTCGCCGTCGTCGTCGACGACCACCACATGGGCATCACCCAGGTCCTCCGCGGGCAGGAACACCTGATGAACACGCCCAAGCACCTCGCGATCTACGAGGCGCTCGGGTGGGAGCCGCCGAAGTACGGCCACATGCCGCTCATCTTCTCGATGGACGGCTCGAAGATGTCCAAGCGCGACAAGGCGAAGACCGCCCGTGCCGCCGCCCGTGACGCGAGCAAGGCCCGCGGAGCGAAGGACCACGCCTGGCTCGCCGAGGCCACCGGTGTGGATGCGGCCGAGCTGCAGCAGTTCATGAAGAAGAAGAACGACGGCGTCGCGCTCGCGGAGGCCATCGCCAAGCACCTCGCCGTGCCGCTGCCGATGATCGACGTCACCGACTTCAAGAAGGGCGGCTACCTGCCCGAGGCGCTGAACAACTTCCTCGCCCTGCTCGGGTGGAGCCCGGGCGACGACCGCGAGGTGATGACCCTCGCCGAGATGCAGGAGCTGTTCACCGTCGACCGCATCGGAAAGACGAACGCGAAGTTCGACACCACCAAGCTCGAGTGGCTCAACGGCGAGACCATCCGCCGGAGCACCCTCGATCGACTGGTCGAGGCCCACGACGACTACCTCGGCTGGACCGAGTCGCCGCTCGCCGGACTCTCCGCCGCGCAGCGTCGCGACCTGCTCGAGATGTACCAGGCCCGCATCAAGACCTTCGCCGACCTCGACGTCCAGGCCTCGTTCTTCGTGACCGCCCCGACCGCCTACGACGACAAGGGTGCGGCGAAGTGGCTGCTCAAGGGCGAGCCCACCGGTCTGGCGCACCTCGCGGCGACGCGCTCCGCCATCGCCGAGTGCGTGTGGACCGTCGACGGCATCGAAGAGGCTGTGAAGTCGCTCGCCGAGGCCCGCGAGGTCGGCATGGGCAAGCTCGCCCAGCCTCTTCGCATGGCACTCACCGGCACCGCGAGCTCCCCGGGTCTGGGTCAGACGGTCGCGTTCTTCGCCCGTGACGAGGTGCTCGCGCGCATCGACGCGTGCCTCGCCCACTTCGCGTAGTCCCGCCGAGGTGGCGCCTCCGCGCTGGCCCGCGTAGGGTGAGGCCATGCGTCACTTCGTCCCGTTCCTGCTCGTTGCCTGCGGCGCGTCCGAGCCCGTCCCGCTGATCGCCGGGGTGAGCTGGACCGCGGCTCCCGCGACGGCGGACCCGATGCCCGAGCACGACGAGGGCGCGGCCTGCGGCGCGGGCGGGTTCGGCGAGGAGCTCGGTGGCGTGGAGGTCGACACCGAGATCTGCCCCTACGCAGTGCTCCAGCACGCCCTCCTCGACAGCTTCGAGCCGGGCGACACCCTGCGCATCAACTGGTACCACAGCGATCTGGTGTGGGCGGAACAGACCGAGGGCCACCTGCTGCTCACCCTCGACGGCGAGGTGCTCTACGAGCGCACCGTGCCGATTCCCGCCGACGCCGCCGCGTACCTCGAGGAGTTCGAGCCCGAGCTCGGCGCGGCCGAGGGCGACCCGCTGGTGCTGCACCTGCACAACCACGGCTTCAACACCTGGAACATGTTTTCGCTCGAGCGGCTGTAGCGCCTAGCCCGCGAACAGTCCGGGGCGAACGGCCTGGAGCGCCTGGTAAACGACCACGGCGACCGAGTTGCTCAGGTTGAGGCTGCGCGTCGGCCCCGTCATCGGGATGCTCCACGCACCCATGCGCTCGACGAGCTCGTGCGGCAGGCCCACGGTCTCGCGGCCGAAGACGAGCACGTCACCTGGCTCGAACGGACACGCCGTGTACGAACGGTCGCTTCGCGCCGAGAACAGGTGCACACGGCGCCCCTCGGCCCACTGCCAGAACGCCTCCGGGCTCTCGTGCTCGTAGAGCTCGACGTGCTTCCAGTAGTCGAGACCCGCGCGTCGCACCTGCTTCTCGTCCATCGAAAACCCGATGGGATGCACGATGTGGAGCGGTACCTCGACGCCCACCGCGAGACGCCCGACGTTGCCGGTGTTCGGAGGGATCTCGGGATTCATGAGCACGATGTGCAGGTCGTTCACGAGCCCTTCCCGGCCACTTCGCCCGAGGTGAAGCCCTCGGGCAGCGCATCCCAGTCCACTTCGCAGCTGCCGTCGGCACACTCGTCGCGACGCAGCCACGGGTTGAGCAGCATGCGGTTCTTCGCGATGAGCACGTACACCTGCTGGGCGACGAAGCGAATGCCGGGCACGCCCAGGATCCACGCGACGGTCCAGTACTTCGGCAGGCGCCGTCCACACTCGCGCACCGCGTCGATGCCGACGAACACGCGCCCGTCGCGGTCCACCGCATGCAGCTGAGCGCGCACCGCCTCGACCGAGAACGCCGGGAAGCGCGCCGCCACCGCCTCGTCGCGCAGGTCGACGCACTCCACGCGCCCCACCAGATCCCGGGCCCAGATGAAGTGCATCGTGGTCGTACAGATCGCGCAGTCTCCGTCGAACAGAGCGACCAACTCGGCACCAGGAGCGGGTGCCATCGTCGGAGCGTCGGTGCCGACCTGGGGGCCGGTTTCGGGTTCCATGCAGACCTCGGGATGCGCATTGCATAACATGGCCCCCATGCGCACGAACGCGACCAAACTGGGCCCCTGGACGATCCAGGAGCGCATCGCCATGGGTGGCAGCTCCGAGGTGTTCCTCGCCGACAGCAACGGCGGGCCCGCAGCCCTCAAGGTGCCGCGCAATCCCCGCGGACGCGACGCGCTGATGCACGAGGCGAAGATCCTCGGCACCCTCGACCACCCGGGCATCCCCACGCTGATCGACGCCGACCCTCGCGGTGCCTGGCTCGCCATCGAGCACGTGAACGGCAAGGCCCTCACGGACTGGGCCGCCGAGCAGCCCCTCGAAGAGGTCGTCCAGCTCCTGCTGCGGCTGCTTCAGGTCATCGGCTACCTGCACGACCAGCACCTGGTCCACGGCGACCTCACGCCGTCGAACGTGCTCGTCACCGCCGACGGCGCACCGATGCTCATCGACCTCGGGCTCGCCGCGTACGTGGACGAGACAGTGCCGCTCGGCTTCCGCGGCACCCTCGGCTATGCCGCCCCCGAGCTGCTCCGTGGCGGCGTGCCGACGACCGCCTCCGACCTGTACGGCTTCGGAGCGCTCGCCTACGCCTGCCTCACGGGACGCGCGCCCTTTACGCCGCAGGACCCGGCCGCCCTCGCCTACGTGCCGCTCGTCTCGGTTCCCCTGCCCCCGTCGAGCCTACGCCCCGCGCTCGCCGGGCCCATCGACGAGGTGATCCTCGATCTGCTCGCACGCGATCCCGACGAGCGCCCGGACGACCTCAAGGTCATCGCGTCCCGGCTGTGGGAAGGCTCCGACGCGAGCTTCCGCACCCCGGTGCTCGGCATGGGCGCGCTGCGCGACCAGCTTCGCCGGGTTGCCCTCGAGGTCCTCGACGGCGAGGACCGGGTGGTTCTCCTCTACGGGCCACCAGGCTGTGGCCGCCGCACGCTCGGCCTCGAGACCGTCGAAGTCGCCCGCCGTGAGGGCGCCCGTGTCCTCGACGAGCTCACCCTCTCGGGCCTGGCCTCCGTCGCGGGCCCGGCTGCGTGCTTCGTCGACGGGGAAGTCGACCGCATCGTGGACCTGGTGAAGGCCGCGGCGGAGGCGAGCGGCCCCGTGCTCCTCGTGATTCGCGCCGAGCGTCCGGTTCCGGTCCTTCGCGACCTCGGTGCCATCGAGCTCACGCCACCTCCCCTCGGCCGCGGCGACACCGTGCGCCTCGCGGTGGCCTGGGGCGCACCCGAAGACCTCGCCGAGCGCTGGTGGCGCGACAGCTTCGGTCATCCTGCGGCCGTTCACGGTCACCTGCGCGCGTGGCTGCGCAGGCAGGGCCGTCAGATCGGCGACGAGCACCTCTCCGAGACCGAGCGCGACATCCTGTCGTACCTCGCCGACGGCGAGCCCCACCGACTGACCGAGATTGCACGCACGCTGCGGCTCGGCGAACACAAGCTCCTCGACCACTGCGAGGTCCTGTTCGCCGAAGGACTGATCGAGTCCGCCGACGACGGCGCCGACCTGCGCCTGAGGAACTGATGACCGACTCCGGATTGTTCGACCCCAAGCCGCGCGCCGTGGTCATCGCGGACCTCGTCGACCGCAGCCGCCGGCGCCTCGAGACCCTCGACGACAAATCCCTCGTGCCGCTGCTCGAGGACGCGCTGTACCACGAGCGAAAGCGCGTCTCCGACCAGGGCCACGAGATCGTCGAAGAGGTGCTCCTCGACGAGCTGGCCCGCGCGCTGGTCCGCGGAGACCGCTACTCGCGCATCGAGTCCGCCCTGCACCTCGTCAAGCACTGGGCCGACGAGGTCCACGGCCACTTCGACCCGCGCATGTACCGCTTCTCGACGCACCTGCTCCCACGGGCGCTCAACGGCCTGCTCGCGGGCCGCCCGCACCGGGTTCGCGACATTCGCGGCGGCTGGCAGCGCCGGCTCAAGGTCGAGGGCGACGTCGCCTGGATCCGCGAGCTCGCCAAGGAAGCGACGCTGGTCCTCGCGCCGACCCACGTCTCGAACCTGGACAGCCCGCTCATCGGCCTCGCACTGCACCAGTCCGGACTGCCGCCGTTCGTCTACGGCGCCGGCCTGAACCTGTTCAAGAACCCGGTCATGGGCTTCTTCATGAGCCGGCTCGGCGCGTACACCGTCGATCGCACCAAGCGCGCGGCACTCTACAAGGACGTGCTCAAGGACTACTCGGTGCGCAGCCTGACCACGCGGCACCACTCGCTGTTCTTCCCGGGAGGCACGCGCTCGCGGTCCGGGGAGATCGAGCGCCACGTGAAGAAGGGCCTGCTCGGCACCGGCATCACCGCATGGCAGGAGATGCTCGCAGCCGGCCGCAAGGACAGCGAGGTGTACGTCGTGCCCCTCACCCTGTCGTTCCAGCTCACGCTCGAGGCGAACACCCTCGCCGGCGACCACCTCGCCGAGGCCGGCAAGCAGCGGTACATCATCACGGACGACGAGTTCGCCCAGCCCCGCGAGGTCCTCGCCTTCGGGCGCCGCGTGCTCGACCTCGAAGCGAGCTGCATCGCCCACTTCGGCGAGCCCGTCGACTGCCTGGGCATGCCGGTCGCGCGCGATGCCGCCGAGCGGGCCGAGCAGAGCCGCCACCGCCGCCAGTACGTGTGCGATCGCGACGGCAACGTGCAGCTCGATGCGCAGCGCGACCGCGTGTACACCGACCGCCTCGCGGACGCCCTGGTCGAGGCCTATCCGCGCGGCTCGTGGGTGATGGAGACGCACCTCGCCGCGTGGGCCGCTTGGCAGTGTCTGGCCAAACAGGTCGGCACCGACGACCCCTTCCGCATCATCCGCGTGCCCCGCCTCGGTCGCATCGTCCGCGACGAGGACTTCCGCGCGACCCTCGGTGCCGCACTCGACCGGCTCAAGGCCCTCGAGCAGCAGGGTGCGTGCCACCTGGCCCTGCCGGCGGACATCGACCGCATCCTCGCGACCGCGCTCGACCGCTTCAGCCGCTACCACCGCAGCCGGGCGCTCGCGCGGGAGGGTCGTGACCTGATTGTCGAAGACCCGAAGCTCGCGCTGTACTACCGCAACCGCCTCACCTGGGCCGATCTCGGCGGAGAGAGCTGATGGCGAAGACGCGCCGCAAGAAGAACGAGGGCATGAAGGTCGGCATCCTCGGCGGTGGCCGATGGGGCCAGGCGCTGGCTCGCCTCGCGATGGCCGCGGGCAACCAGCCGTTCATCGCCTACCGCGACGTCAAGCCGCCGCAGATCCTGCCGTCGACCGACAACCCGCCCGAGGTCGCGGAGCAGTGCGACCTGCTGCTCGTCGCCACTTCGGCCTCGGAGACGCGCCGCGCCATCCAGCTCGCGAAGCCCGGACCGAGCAACCGCGTGGTGCTCGCCGGACGCGGCCTCGAGCCGGCGACAGGCAAGTGGCTGGGCCTCGTGGTCGAGGAAGAGTGCGACGCCGTGCGGATCGGCGCCCTCGCCGGCCCTGCTCCGATCGACGAGATCCTCAACGGTGGCCTGTGCGCGGGGGTGGTCGCGAGTCCGTTCCAGGAAGTGCGGCAGCTGGTGATCACCGCGCTGCACAGCTCGCGCTACCGCGTCTACGAGAGCCACGACCTCACCGGAGTGCAGCTCGCCGGCGCCTTCGTGCCCGTGCTCGCCACCGCGCTGGGACTGGCCTCGGGCCTGCGTGGCTCGGGGGTCGGCATGCGCGCCATGGTCCTCGCACGCGGCCTCGAGGAGGCCGGCCGCCTGTCACGCGCCCTCGGCGGCGACTCGAGCACCCTCGCGGGACTCGCCGGCGTCGGCGACCTCGTCGCGGTGCACGGTCAGGCGGGCTCTCCCTACTTCGAGGCCGGGCTCAAGCTCGCCAAGGGACGTCGCGAGGACGGGCCCCTCCCCATCGCACGCGCCCTCGTGACGCGCGCCCGCGCCGCCGGCGTCGAGCTGCCCATCTCCGAAGCCCTCGTCGGGATCTACGACGGCATGGACCCGCTCACCGCCGTCGGCGAGCTCATGGGTCGCGCGTCGCAGATGGAGCATCGCTGAGCGGTCCGCCGCCCTGGGCCGACCTCGGTCCCGAGCGCCTGGTGGTCCGCGTTCGCCCCGAAGCCCGTGACTATGGCTGGTTTGCGCTGCTCTGCGTCGTCACGGCCATCCTCTCCCCGCTTCCCGCGTACGGCGTGCGCACTGCGGGCTGGGACGCGACTACGTGGCTCGTCACCGCCATGCTCGCGTTCATGGCGATCATCCTCGCCGTCGGAGCCTCACAGCTCGCGACCCATGGGGACCTCGCCCTCGACGCCGACGGCCTTCGGGTGCGCCAGGGGCACTTCTGGTCGGCGACCTGGACATCGCTGCGCCTCGACAGCCTGCACGTCGAGCCACACCTCCTCGACATGTCCCGGGGGCAGACGCTGGTGTCGCTGACCCTCGCCGACGGCGACTCGGAGGTCCTGTTCCGGCTGCCGAGCGGCGCGAACCTCAAGGAACGCCCAAGGGTGGTCGCCCACCGCGACTGGCTCGTCAGCGTGCTCTCCGAGGCGGCGCGCCACCCCGAGGACGTGCCTCGGGTGCTGCGCGCCTACACGCCCGGGCGCTAGAACGCGTCCGAGGCCATGAGCGCGGTGGCCTCCTCGACATCGAGGCGCGAGCCGATGACCAGCGGCGTGCGCGCGTGGAGCTCGTCGGGCACCACGTCGAGGATGCGCTGCTTGCCATTGGTCGCCGCACCCCCCGCCATCTCGGCGATGTACGCGAGGGGAAAGCCCTCGTAGAGCAGGCGGAGCTTGCCCTCGGGGGTGCTCTCGGTGGCCGGGTACAGGAACACGCCGCCCTTGAGCAGGTTGCGGTGGAAGTCGGCGACGAGCGAGCCGATGTAGCGGGCGCTCATCTTGCGATCCGGCTCCTTGCAGCGCGCGATGAACGCGCGCACGCCGGGCGCCCACTTCTCGGAGTAGGCCTCGTTGCACGAGTAGATCTTCGCGCGGTCGGGCGTGCGGATGTCGCGGTGCGACAGGAAGAACTCGCCGACGGAGGGGTCGAGCGTGAAGCCGTGCACGCCGAACTCGGTGGCGAGCACGAGCACGGTTCCCGAGCCGTAGATGATGTAGCCCGCGGCGGACAGTTCCTTGCCGGGGCGAAGGCCGTCGGCATCGGTCGCCGGCGAGCCCTCGGGCGTGACGCGGCGGAACACGCCGAAGATCGTGCCGATGGTCGCGTTGACGTCGATGTTCGACGAGCCGTCGAGCGGATCGACGGTGACCACGTAGCGTCCGGAGTGCCACTGCTCGGGCACTCGGACCACACCGCCCTCTTCCTCCGAGACGACCATGCACGTGTGACCGCGATGCTCGAGAGCCTTGAGGAACACCTCGTTGGCGTAGCGGTCGAGCTTCTGCACGAACTCGCCCTGGATGTTCACGTCGCCCGTGCCACCGAGCATGCCGGCGAGACCGGCGCGGTTCACCCGCGACGAGATCATCTTCCCGGCGAGCGCGATGCTCTGCATCAGGTTCACGAACTGACCGGTGGCCCCTGGAGTCGCCCGCAGGCTCTCCATGAGGAAGCGGTCGAGGGTCGTGCCCTCCTCGAACTGCGGCGCGGTCATCGGCCCTCCAGAGCTGGGCGATGTAGCGTAGCCGAAGCGGCTCGCAAAGCGACGAGACGGTGAATGGCGGGTTAGCACCGCAGCGTGCGTCGTCTGCTCCCGTTCGCCCTCGTCCTCGCCGCCTTCGCCGCGGCCTGGGTGCTGGTGCCCAAGAAGCGCTTCACCGCGCGACCGGACAAGAACCTGGTCCTGGTGATCGCGTGTACGTTGCGCGCCGACCAGACCTCGCTTGGCGGTCCCCTCGACACCACGCCCTACCTGGCCTCCCTCGGTGCCGAGGGCGCGGTGTTCACCGACCTGATCGCCGCCGCCCCGTGGACCCGCGCCGCATCGACCGCGCTGATCACGGGTCGCTCCCCCGGCGCCGCAGGCCTGTCCGATCCGGGTCCCGGCGCGAACGACCGGGCGCTGCCCGCCGAGGTGACGACCCTCGCCGAGGCGCTGCACGACCAGGGCTGGGTCACGCTCGGCGCCACCGCGAACCCCAACCTCAGCGAGGCCTTCCAGTTCGACCAGGGCTTCGACGTCTACGAGAGCTTGAGCGATCTGTGGCGTCACGGAGGCCGCGCCAAGGTGCCAGGAACCGAGGTCAACGCGACCGCCGCGCGCCTGCTCGACGCCGCGGACCCGTCCCGGCCGACCTACCTCCAGCTGATGTACGTCGACAGCCACGCTCCGCTCGATGCAGAGGAGGCCGAGTGGCTGCGCTTCGTGCAGGGCGGCGTGCCTCGTCACGTCGCCGAGTACCGCGGCCTGCTCACCCGCCTCGACGCCCGCCTGGCCGAGCTCGACGCGCTGCTCGCCGAGCGCGGCCTGACACCCGAGAACACCGTGCTCGCGGTCGTCGGGGACCACGGAGAGGGCCTGTTGTTTCCGCGACACCACGGCATGGGCCACGGCCTGTACCTCTACCCGAGCACCCTGCACGTGCCCTTCGTCGTACGCGGGCCGGGCATCGCCCCGGGGACGCGTATCGAGGACATCGCCGCCGGCGTGGACGTCGCGCCGACCCTCGCCGAGCTCGTCGGGGTGCCCTTCGAGGGCACGAGCCACGCAGCCGCCCTGCGGGGGGAGGCACCGCCCGCGCGAGAGGTCGCGTACGCCTCGACCTGGTTCCGCAATGCGCATCGCGGCGCCGCATACCGCTCCGACGTGGCCTGCCTCGAGGACTTTCGCCCCGACGAACCTGCGCACCCGGGAGCGGACAAGCCCCCGTTCCCCGAGGCGTGCTTCGATCGACGGTTCCCCGAGTTCGCCGAGCCGACCGAGCGGGACGCCGCACTCGCCGAGGCGCTGCGCGCGTGGTTCGTCGAGGAGGAGCGCGCCCTGACCGCCGTCGACGTCGAGCTTGGCGAGGTCGAGGACGACCTGTCGCAAGCCCTGCGCGCCCTCGGCTACGCCACCGACGACGAGTAGGCCGGGCTCGTTCCCGCCAGCCTCGCGGGGTCACGCCCGCAATCGGGTCCATTTCTAGAAAGTACCTTAGCTTTTGCCTTGACATGGCAAGTGCCTCCGTCGGAGACTCGCCGAGACACGGAGGAGACCCATGCGCATGTCGCTCGGCGCCAGCCTGCGTCTGCATCGCCCGGAGGCGCCGAAGAAGTCGCTGAGACCGGGCAACCGCGACGCACGCGTGCTCGCCATCGCCGCTCAGAAGGGCGGTGTCGGCAAGACCACCACCAGCCTGTCGCTTGCGTCGGCCACCGCGCGCTTCTGTGAGCAGCGCGTGCTCGTCATCGACCTCGACCCGCAGTGCCACGTGAACCTCGCCATGCGCGATCAGGTGCACGTGGGCGGCGGCTCGCTGTCAGAGGTGATGAGCGACAAGGGCGGACTCGAAGTCGAGGAGATCACCACCTCCACCGAGGTCGACGGCCTGTTCGTCACGCCGCCCGATCCGCAGCTCATGACCCTCGAAGACCGCCTCTCCGGCCGCATCGGCAAGGAGCTCGCGCTCAAGAAGGCCCTCGAGATCACGCGCACCCACTACGACCTCATCGTCATCGACTGCCCGCCGAACATCGGCACGCTGACGTTGAATGCGCTCGCCGCGGCGGACCAGGTGCTCATCCCGACCACCGCCACCGCTCTCGGCGCCGCGGGCGTGTCCGGCCTCATCGAGGCCGTCGCCGACGTGCGCGAGCACTACAACCCCGACCTCGCCATGCTCGGCGTGCTGCTCACGCGCGTCGACGGCCGCAATGCGCGGACCAACGACGCCGTGTACCAGCTCATGGACGACAGCTGGGGCGATCTCCTGCTGCCGGTCCAGATCGGCGTCAACGATGCCCTGTCCCAGTCCCAGCTCGCCGGGCAGGACATCTACGCCTACGACCCGACGAGTCGCGGTGCCGCGCAGTACCGCGAGCTCGCCGAGCTCGTCGCCACTCGCCTACGCGAGCAGTAGGTCGCGCAGCGACGTGCGAGCCTGCTCGATGCGGCGCTCCTGACCGGCCAGGTCCCGGCCCTCGAGGTCCGGGATCAACGTCGGGTCGAGCGCGTGGGTGTCCTGGAGGTGATCGAGGGCGGTGAGCGCGTAGTTCGCGGAGATCGTCTGCCGCTCCTCCTGCCCCGCGCTCTGATCTCGCAACGCCTCACGTGCCATGCGAAGGTCGTCGCGGGCGCGGGTCAGCGCGCGCATGTGCGCGATGGCCTCGGCCTTGCTCGCCTCGCCCTCCCAGCGCGAGTCGAAGCCGCAGCGTCCGCACAGGTACGAGAAGTCCTCGCGCTCGGTCACGTCATAGCCATCGCAGCACAAGCACTGAGCCCGCATCGCCATCGCGTATCGCTCGGGTCGCGAGAGCACGTGCCACACGCCGGCGGCCACGAACAGCAATGCCACCACGAGTGTCTTCATCCCACCTCCGCGGGCGAGCCTAGCCGGGGGTGGGTCGACTACCGGGCGTCGAGCCAGTCGACGATCGGCTGCCACACCAGCTCCGGTGCGCGCTTGCCGAGGATGAGGTCGACGTGGCCGAAGTGGGCCCCGTGATCGAAGAGGTTGAGCGCGAGGAACTGCTTGTCCCGCGAGCCCGAGGCTTCGAAGCACACCCGCGCGTCCTCGGGTGGAAGCAGGCGGTCGTGGTCGCCGGCGACGACGAACAGCGGCAAGTCGAGGGCCGCGAAGGGCTCGGCCCACTGAAACGGCGCTCCCCTGGCCCACCGCGACATCTGCAGCCACACCTCGATGCTCGTCCAGTCGAAGCCACGCGCCAGCCGCTCCTCGAGCAGGTCGCGCTCCATCGATCCGGGGACCCAGCCCGCGAGCGGCAGCCCGTAGCCCGCGAGGTCGGTGAGTCCGTAGGCCTTGCCGAGCAGCTCCCCTGCCCAGCCGGTGCTCGCGCGCAGAGGCGCGAGCGTGAGCAGCTCTTCCAGCGCCAGCGACAGCCTGGCGATGCCTCGCAGTGTGCGGTTGTGACGCGCGAAGCTGAACACCCCGGCGAGGTGGACGAGGCCACGCAGCTCGACCTCGGTGGCCGCCGCGGCAAGCACGCCGCCGCCCAGGGAGTGCCCAACGGCGAAGGGTGCGGCGTCCAGCGCCTCGGTGACGCGCCGCACGTCATCGACGTAGTCGGCGAACGCACGGGCGTTTCCAGCCCCAGCCTCTCGCGACCGCCCATGCCCGCGAAGCTCGACGTTGAGCACCTCGTAGCCGCGCTCGGCCAGAAACGCGCTCATCGAGCGCTGGCTGACGCGCCAGGTGAAGCGATTCTGCGCGAGTCCGTGCACCAACATCACCGGCGGGCGACGCGGCGCGCCACTCACCACCCGCTCGACGACCAGGGGGACCTCGCCGTCGAGGAGCACGTGCTCGACCTGCACCACCGCCCGTCGGTCGCCGTGGACGACCGCCTCGATGGCCTCGGAGTGCAGGACTTCCCCTCGCATCGCACAGACCATAGCCCCACACCGAGAGGCGTGCCGCCCCCGGGCTCCACGGGCCATGGCACGCATGGCAGTGAAGCGAAGCGAGCGGGACCACACTAGACTGCGCCCATGCCCTGCTGGCCTCTCCTTCTCGCCCTGAGCGCAACCGGCTTTGCCGAGCCCGGTGACGTGCCGCCGGCGACGCCGTCGTCGGATGCGCCCGAGGAGCCGGCCACACCGGCCGAGACGGCTGGGGAAGAGGCCGCGCCTGCTCCCGAGGAAGAGGCGGAGGCCCCCGTTGCGCCGGACGAGACCACCGTCCCGGATGCCGGAGAGCCCGAGCCCCCGACCGACTCCGAAGACGGCGAGGCTCCCGCCGAGGGCGCGCCCGCCGAGACCGACGACGCGGCGGAGGGCGAGGTGCCGAACGACGCGCAACCCGCCGAGGCGCCGTCCGCGAAGCCCCTCCTCGAGCAGAAGCTCGACCCGCCGGCGATGGCAGTGCTCAAGGGCAAGGTGCTCGAGCGCGGCAGTGGACGTCCCGTCGCCGGCGCGCGCATCTCGTCCGGCGAGCACACCGCGGTGGTCAAGCCCGACGGCACCTTCATGCTGCCGGTGCCCCCGGGACGCCGAGCCGTGCTCATCCAGAGCGACGAGCACCTCGAGCGCGCGCAGATGGAAGAGCTGTGGCCTGGCGAGGCGCTCACCGTCGTGTACCGCGTCGAGCGCTGGGCCTGGGGTCGCGAGGTCGTGGTGTACGGCGACAAGCTCCGCGAAGAGGTCAGCCGCACCGTGCTCACCGCGGAAGAGCTCAAGCTCATCCCCGGCTCGTTCGGCGACCCGATCCGCGCGCTGCAGTCGCTACCATCCGTGGCGCGGCCGACCACCGTCGAGGGCGACCTCATCGTGCGCGGCGCCGAGGCGGCGAACACCGCGACCTACGTCGACATGGTCCCGGTGCCGTACCTGTTCCACTTCTTCGTCGGCCGCAGCGTCGTGAACCCGTCGATGCTCGACGACGTCGAGTTCTTTCCCGGCGGTATGCCGACCCGCTTCGGCAACGTGACCCAGGCCATCGTCAACGCCCGCACCGGCGAGAAGCCCATCGGACGCGGCATCCACGGCACGGTCACCGTCGACCTGCTCGACTTCTCCGCGAGCATGGAGGGGCGCTTCTCGGAGAAGGTCACGTGGGAGGCCGCAGTCCGCGAGTCGTGGGTCGGCGGGCTCGTCGGTCTCGGCACCCGCGCGGTCGCGGCTGCCCGGGGCAATGGCGACTCCGTGCCCGGCTGGGCCGCGCCGAACTACTTCGACTACAGCACGCGCGTGCGCTTCGAGAACAACAACGACCGGTTCACCCTGTCGCTGTTCGGCGCCTCCGACGCCTTCGTGATCCACGAGCCCCGAGACCTCGGCGAGGAGATCGACCCGGACGAGCTCGGGCTGCCCTACGACCCGACCAAGCCCCTGTACTCCAGCTTCCACCGGCTGCACGGTCGCTGGGACCGCACCGTGGGCGACTGGCAGCAGTCCACGTGGTTCGCGCTGGGACCCGAGACCGAGGGCAACCTGTTCGAGGGCATCGGCCAGCTGGCCGACGGCCCGGACGTCGGAGAGATCCGCGCGTGGACCTTCCTCGTGCGCCGCGACGACCGGGTCGACCTCGGCCCCCGCGTGGGTGCGCTGCGCTATGGCGCCGAGGGCATCGCTCGCCCCGTCGCCGTGCGTGACTTCGACGAGGCGCTGACCGAGGCGGACGTCGAGCTCACCCGCGACGTGGTGCTCTCCGGTGGTGCCTGGGTCGAGTGGCAGCGCCAGTGGGGCAACACCTGGGTCGCCCCCGGCATGCGCATGAGCGTGCACCAGTTCAACAACCGCTTTGCGCCGAGTGGTGAGCCGCGCCTGTCCATCCGCCAGCCGCTGGACGAGAACTGGTCGCTCACCGGCTTCGCGGGCCGCTTCTCGCAGGTGCCCGAGCCCGACCGCTATGCCGAGGGCATCGGCAATCCCGAGCTGAAGCTGATCACGGCCTGGCAGGGCTCCGTGGGCGCCGAAGGCCGCTGGTCGAGCGGCCTCGAGATCAACATCAACCTGTACGGCACGTGGATGGAGAACCTGGTGGTCAAGGACCAGCAGGTGGTGCTCCGCGAAGACGGCGACACGCTGTATACCGGCCTGTCGTCGACGTTCACGCCCGTGCGTGGCCGAGCGTACGGCCTCGAGACCCTGGTCCGCATGCGCCCGAACAACGGCTGGTTCGGCTGGGTCGCGTTCGCGCTCTCCCGCACCCAACGCATCGACGACGAGGGCGTGTTCGCGGGCAACTACGACCAGCCCTTCGCGGTGACCCTGGTCGGCGCCCGCGAGCTGCCCAAGGACTGGCGCATCTCGAGCCGCGTGCGTGTGACCTCGGGCCATCCCTACACCCCGCTCCACGGCGTGTACATGCCGCGTTGGGACGAGTGGACGGCGATCCAGGGCACGCGCAACAGCGAGCGCCTGCCGTTCTTCCGCCAGGTGGACTTCCGCGTCGACCACACATGGACGGCGACCCGCGCCAGGTGGACGCTGTACCTCGACGTGTTCAACGTGTTCAACCACCAGAACTTCTTCCTCGCGACCTACGACCCGACCTTCCAGGAGCTGCAGCCGACCGTGTGGATCCCGATCATCCCGACCCTGGGACTCGAGGTCTCGTACTGATGCGGCGTGCCCTGCTCCTGCTCACGGCCGTGTCGACACTCGGGTTCTCGCTCGGGTGTGTGGCGTTCAACGACCCCGTCGGTCCGCTCGCGCTCGACTACGAGATCGATCGCGTGATCGTCGCGGCGATCAACGTGAACCCGACAGTCGCGGTCCAGGGCGAGACGGTGACCATCGACGCGCTGGTGCTCGCTCCGGATGACGTCGACGCGGTGGCGGTCGACGTGTGTGGCCTCGACGAGCAGGTCCCAAGCAGCCTCTTCGGCGTCTCCTGCTACGACAACGACGAGCTGATCACCCCGATTGCGCCCTCGATCCCGGCGCGATGGGACATTCCGGTGGTCGGCCTCGACTGCGAGAGCGAGGACACCGGCGGCCTCGACACCGCGTGGATGACGCCGCCATGCACGTCGCGGGTTCCCCTGCGCGTGCGCGCCTGGTCGGAGGGCGAGCTGGGCATGGGCGCCCTCGACCTCGAGCTCGTGCGCCGCGGCCCGGACGAGCGACGTCCCCGACTGGCCCTCGCGGAGCGCGAGCTCACCTTCGAGGGCAACGCGCGGCGGGGGCAGGACATCGGCCTCGTCTACCGCATCGACTGGGACGGCGAGCTCGACTTCCGGTGGTACGTGGATGCCGGTGAGCTGCACCACACCGGACGTACCGCGACCACCTGGCTCAACGGCATCCGCCACACGACACGCAACCAGCTCGCGATCCCGTCCGGCTACGTGGGACCGCTTCGGGTGGTCGTCGTCGCCAATGCCGGCCCCGGCAACATGACGTGGGACGTGCTCACCCTGGAGGTCGAGTGAGGTTCGCTGCGCTGCTCCTCCTCGCGGGCTGCGGTCCGGGACTGCTCCAGAACAGCGCCCCGCGACTGCGCTCGGTGAACGGCGTCGAAGTCACCCGGCTCGGCGGCGTGCCCACCGGGGATGCGCGGCTCAAGTACGAGCCCGGCGAGGTGTTCGTCATCGAGCTCGACATCCGCGACCAGGAGGGCAACGACGTCTCGGTGTGGTGGCCCGACAGTCCTCGGGGCTGGCGCTTCCCGAGCGACGACACCGTGGGCGAGTGGGAAGTGCCACCCGAGGAGGAGATCCTCGACTGGAACTTCCTCGTCGTCCTCGAAGACCAGCACCCCCGCAACCCGCTCACCGCAAGCTGGCGCATCCCCCTGTGGCGTGACGAGCCGCTCGACACGGGTGGTCCCGGAGACACCGGCCCGTGAGCGAGCCCACCGAGTGCAGCTTCGCCGCGAGCGAGCTGTCCGCCGCGTCCGAGTGCCTGGTGTGCGGTGCTTCCGCGGCCCATCGCGTCGAGCTGGTCGCCGCGGACGGCGTGCCGCACGCCGAGTCGAGCCTTCCCCTGTGCGAAGCGCACCACCAGGAAGAAGCCGCCCGCTGGGTCCGGGTGACCCTGGTCGGCGGAAGCACCAAGCTGCTGCCGGTGGTCGCCGCGTGGGGCGCCGCCCGGTGGATCGACGCGCCCCAGGCCGCCGTGATCGCCCTGGCCGTGGTCATCGGCGGCGTACTCGCCGGGGGCGAGTGGTGGGCGATGGCGCGGCTCCATCCGCGTGCGCGCCTCGTCGGACGCGAGGGACAGGCCCTCAGGCTCGAGGTCGACGGCAAGCCCCCGCCGGCCCTCACCGCCGGTGGTCCCCCACCCCGCCGGGTGCGCAGCCTGCTCGATCGCACGCGTCCTCGGGCGGCCGTGAGCCTGCTCGTCGTCGCCGCCGCCGCGCTCGTCGCCGGCTGGCAGTGGTCTCAGCGCCGTCCGACGCTGTGGGTGCACAACCCCGCCGAGGGCCCGGCGAGTGTCACCCTACAGGGCCAGACGCACACCCTGGCACCGGGCGAGAGCCTGGCGCTGAGTCCGGGCGTCGGACGGCATCAGGTCACGGTGATCGCGCCTTCCCAGCGCATGGAGCTGCCAATCGACCTCCAGCCGGCTTCTCCGATGCTGCTCGCGACCGAGCCCAGCTGCTACGCGATTGGCGTGCCCATGGCGACGACCATGCAGGCCGAGGGGCAGCTGTTCACCCTCGGTACGGGTGAGTGGCGCCCGGTGACCTGCGGCGAGTAGCGATTGCATCGCGAAAGCGAACAATCGCGCACGGGAATCGTGAATCGACGCCCCGGGGCAAGCCGGGCAACGTGGAGGTGCACGGACGGGAGTTCCCGATGACCCGCCACCACAAGTTGTTCACCGCCCTCGTCCTCCACGGCGCACTGCTCTCCGGCTGCTTCGAGGAGGAGGAAGGCGAGGCGTCCACGGACGACACCACCACCGACGACACCACGGGCACCGACAGCGCGACCCCCTCGGACAGCGGCGACACGGGCACGCCCGCAGCCTGCGCCGAGGCCGAGTGCCTGGCGACCGAGGCCTGGGACACGTGCACCGCCGACGGCGTGCAGTGCTGCTGGGCGACGGGCGAGTGCTGTGACCCGTGCTGCGGACACCTCTCGCCATGAACGAGCTGTTGCAGCATCGCGTGGGTCACCTGTGGGCGTCGCGGGCGCGCTTCGAGCACGAGGCGGCCGCCCGCTTCGACCAGCTCGCCGAAGGGCTCACGGAGATCGGCGCGCCCCGACCGCTGCGCGAGCTCGCTCGTCGCGCCGCCGGAGACGAGCGTCGCCACGCGCGGCTCGCGGATGACCTCGCGCAGCGCTTTGGCGTTCGCGCGATGCCCGCGGCGGGTCCACCAGCCCGCATCGCCCCACTCGGGCTGCCGTTCCGGCGTCGCGTGCTCTACGAGTCCGTGGCGCTGTGCGCGGTGATGGAGTCCGTCTCCGTCGCCATGCTCCGCGAGATGCGCCGCAGGTCGCAGGACGCGCAGGTTCGCGCGACACTGCACGCCATCCTCGTCGACGAGGTCGACCACAGCCGGATCGGGTGGGGACACCTCGCCTTCGAGCGCGAGCGCGGTGACGTGCGCTGGCTCGGCGCCTTCGTGGTGCCGATGCTGCAGGGCACCGTCACCGACGAGATCTTCGGCGCCCCCGAGGGCGAGCGAGGCGCGGTGCTCGAGCCGTGGGGCGGCCTGCGCCGGGAGTTGCGACAACAGGCCTTCTTCGACACGGCGGAGGGCGTGGTACTCGCCGGGCTCGCGCACTTCGGAGTGCCGGTCGATGCCGGTCGCGAGTGGCTTCACGCGGCAGCGCGCTGACACAGTCCGCGGGGATGGCGACTCCTCTCCCCCGAGGAGGTGCTCCCTGCAACGCTTCACCCGCCTGGTCCTGCTCCTTGCGCTGGCCGCGGCCGGTGCGTGCTCCGACGCCGGCACGGCCGGGGACGCCGGGGAGCCCGACGCGGATACCGACACCGACGCGGACACCGACAGCGACGCGGATACCGACAGCGACGCGGATACCGACACCGACGCAGACACGGATGCGGACGCCGACGCGGATGCCGATACCGACGCGGACGTGCAGGCGCTCGCGCTACCGCCGGCGGGAGACTTCCCGCACGCCTCGGTGTCGACCGTGTCGAACTGCGTGTCCTGCCACCAGAACACGAGCACCGCGACCGCCATGAAGGACGGGAGCGGGCGCGGTGTCGGGATGGTCGACCTGTGGAAGGGCACGATGATGGCCAACAGCGCCCGCGACCCCCTGTGGCGCGCCGTGGTCAGCGCCGAAGTGTCCACCAACCCCGATCACGCCGAAGCCATCGAGGCCATCTGCGTGACCTGCCACGCACCGGCGCTGAGCGTGGACGCTGCCCAGGACGGCTACACCCCTTCGCTCGCCCACCTCGCCGGGACCGACGAGTCCGGCGGCCTCGGCCGCGACGGCGTCACCTGCAGCGTGTGCCACGGCATCGAGCCCGACAACTTCGGGGACGACGCGTCGTACTCCGGGCACTACCTGATGGGCACCAGCGGAGACATGTACGGCCCGCACCTCTCCCCGTTCACGACGCCAATGGAGAACATGAGCGGGCACACGCCCGTGTACGGGGCGCACATCCTCGAGTCCGAGCAGTGCGCGACCTGCCACGAGCTCGAGACCCACACCATCGACGCCGACGGGAGCCTGCCGGGGACCACCTTCCTCGAGCAGACGGTGTACCGCGAGTGGAATGCCTCCGAGTTCGCCGGCACCCGGTCCTGCCAGGACTGCCACCTGCCGACGACGGACGCGGACGGCCAGCCGATCACCGCGCGCATCGCCACCAACCCGCAGGGCGGTGACATCAACAACATCGACCCGCGCAATCCCTACGGCCGCCACCTGCTCGTCGGCGGCAACACTCTCGTGCCGCGCATTCTCGCGTACTACGACGATGTCCTCGAGCCCGACGCCACCCCGGCGCAGCTCCAGGGCGTGGTGGACCGCGCGCGCACTCAGCTCGAGCAGGACACCGCCACCCTCGCGATGAGCGGCGCGGTGGCCGCGAACCAGCTCACCCTCGAGCTCGACGTGACCAACCTCGCGGGACACAAGCTGCCCGCCGGCATCCCCACTCGCCGCGCGTGGCTCGAGCTCGTGGTCACCGACGCCTCCGGGGCCCAGGTGTTCGCGGTCGGGCGCACGGACGCGAGCGGACAGCTCGTCGACGCGTCCGGCAACGTCCTCGCCTCCGAGCGCGTGGGGGGCCCCGTCCTGCCGCACGTGGACCTCGTCGACGACCCGGGCGACGTGCTCGTCTACGAGTCCGTGCTCGCGGACAGCGCGGGTGTGCCGACCTACCGCCTGCTTCGCGCCGCGAGCCCCTACAAGGACAACCGCCTGCTCCCGCGAGGCTTCGATCCGACCCACGAAGACGGCGTGCTCACCGTTCCCCACGGCATCGGCTCCGACGACGACTTCATGGGCGGCAGCGACCATGTGACCGCTCGGGTCGACGTCACCGGGTTCACGGCTCCCTACGCGGTGCAGGCTCGCCTGCGCTACCAGTCGCTCTCCACCCGGTTCGCGCGCGAGCTGTTCGCCGTCGACACCGCCGAGACCCGAGCCTTCGAGGTCATGCTCGCCACGGTCGGCAACACCCCGGAGACGCTGGCCACCGCCTCCGCGCAGTTCGAGTAGTCTCGGGCGGTGAAGCCCGTCCGTCGACAAGTCGACCTCGACCGCCTCGAGTGGCGCATCGGTCTGCAGGCCTGGGAGCTGCGTATGCCGCGCTGGCTACCGGACACGGACATGTTCGCGAGCCCCGGTGCGTCGCTGGTCATCGCCCTCGCCGCACTGGCGCTCGCGGGCTTCTCCGCCGCGTTCACCCCCCTCTTCGGGCCGGGCGCGTGCGGGTTCAGTGCCCTGTTCCTGGTCGCCGCCTGTGGCTTCGTGTTCCTCGGGGTCGTCCCCCGCTACGCCGTCGTGCGCGGCCCCGAGCTCGTCCTCGGCCTGAGTTCCTCGCACCTCGAGATCGGGGCGGACTGGCCCTACATGCCCGCCGATCGGCTCGCGGCGACCCTCGCGGGCATGCCATGGGCGGAAGCGGGCGGGCGCCGTCTGCCGTGGGCGGAGCTGCGCGGTGCCCGGCTGTCCAAGGACAAGCGGCACCTCGAGATCATGCAGCGTCACGGCGAGGTGCTGCGGCTGCCGGTGGGCGGCTCCCATCGCTGGGACAAGACCCTCGCCGAGGTCGCGCGCGAGCTCGACGACCACTGCCGTCGGGTCGCCAGCGGACGCGCGCCTCGCGAGCTCGATGACCTGCGTCGCGGTCGCTGATCAGCTCGCGGCGGCCCGGGCGACGCTCTGGCGCAAGCGCAGCTCACGCTCGTGCTCGTCGCGCACGTCCTGCATCTCGACGAGGTCGAAGCCGTCGACGAACTGACGACGGTGGTAGCGCACCGGCACCCAGCCTTCTGCAGCCGAGAGCTCGTAGTACACGTCCTCGGGCAGATCGGCCGGCGAGATCGCGCGGTCTCCGTCGACCTCGATCGTCCGCGGTCGGATCCGGAAGGCGCGCATGAACGGCCGACCGCTCACGTCGGCGAGCGGCGCGCCGACCAGCGCGGAGGCCGCGGGGTTGCAGTACCGGACACGCTGCTGCGAGTCGACGAGCACCACCGCGGTGGCGAGCGACTCGAGTGCAGCACTCAGGATGCGTTCACGGGCCCCGGACATCCGGCCTCCTCTGCCTCTCAACGTTTCACGGCCAGGAAGCTTCGACTGTCGTGTGGCCGACAGTTGTTCGTCGCCCGGGCGCCCCCTGTGTTTCAGCGGGCGCGCGCCCATCGCACTTGCGTCCGCGGACCGGGACTCCGGGCCGATGGAGCCCCTGCGGTTGCCGCACTCCGAATGCACGAACGCGCCAAACCCGCGGAGAAAAAAACCGAGGTCTGGCGCGACGGCACGGCACGAAGCCGTCAACGGGGCGCGATCGCTCCGCCTAGAACGGGATCTGGGCCTCGCCGGCAACGCGAAGCACGAAGGCCTCGAGCGCCAGGCTGCCGAGGTCGCCCTCGTCCCGGGACCGAACGGAGACGGTGCCCGCCTCGAGCTCCTTCTCGCCGATGATCGCCATGTACGGGACCTTCTTGCCGTGGCACTCGCGGATCTTGTAGCCGATCTTGTTGTCGCTATCGTCGAAGGTGACCTGCACCCCCGCCGCCTTGAGCGCCTCGTACACCTTGCTGCCGTGCTCCAGCGACTTCTCGGACACGGTCATCACGCGCACCTGCTCGGGAGCGAGCCACACAGGGAACGCGCCGGCGTAGTGCTCGATGAGCACGGCGATGAACCGCTCGAAGCTGCCGAAGATGGCGCGGTGGATGACGACCGGCGTGTGCGCGCTGTTGTCGGCGCCCACGTACGACAGGTTGAAGCGACGCGGCAGCTGGAAGTCGAGCTGGATGGTCGCGCACTGGTGCGCACGGCCGAGCGCGTCGTACACGTCGAAGTCGATCTTCGGGCCGTAGAAGGCGCCGTCGCCCTCCTTGACCTTGTACTCCTTGCCGCTGCGCTTGAGCGCCTCGGCGAGCGCGCCCTCGGCCTGGTCCCACAGCGCGTCGTCACCGAGCTTGTCCTCCGGGCGGGTCGACAGGTAGACCTCGAAGGTCATGCCGAACGCACCGTAGATCTTGTCGATGAGCACCATGAGATCGGCGACCTCGTCGGCGATCTGGTCCTCGGAGCAGAAGATGTGCGCGTCGTCCTGCTGGAACTGGCGCACGCGGGTGAGGCCGGACAGGGTCCCCGAGAGCTCGTTGCGGTGAAGCACGCCCTGGTCGTGGATGCGGATCGGCAGCTCGCGGTAGCTCCGCTTCTTCGCGCCGAAGATCAGCATGTGGCAGGGACAGTTCATCGGCTTCATCGCCAGGATGCGGCTGTCGTCCTCTTCGTCGCTGTCGCCCTCGAGGTGGTGGCCCTCGGCGAAGTGGAAGAGGTTCTCCTGGTAGTGAGCCCAGTGGCCGCTGGTCTCGAACAGGCTCTTGTCGAAGACGAGCGGGGTCTTCACGCTCATGTAGCCGTTGTCGACGAGCAGACCGCGCATGCGGGTCGAGAGCGTGTTGTAGATGTGCTCGCCCTTCGGCAGCCAGAAGGCGGAGCCCGGCGCCCACTCGTGGAGCATGAACAGGTCGAGCTGCGGGCCGATGCGGCGGTGGTCGCGCTTCTTCGCCTCTTCGAGACGGAACAGGTACTGGTCGAGCTCCTCGCGGGTCGACCACACGGTGCCGTACACGCGCTGGAGCTGATCCTTGGTCGCATCCGCGCGCCAGTAGGCGCCGGAGACCTTGAGCAGCTTGAAGTGCTTGCAGTTGCCGGTGCGGGGCACGTGCGGACCGCGGCACAGGTCGAGGAACACGTCGTCGGACTTCTTCGACGGGTTCTTGTAGATGGAGACGGTGTCGTCGCCGAAGCCCTCGATCAGCTCGACCTTGTACTTCTGGCCGTGCTCGGCGAACCAGGTCTTCGCAGTCTCGGCGTCCCACTCTTCGCGCTCGAAGGGCTGGTTCTCCTTGACGATCTTCTTCATCTGCTGCTCGATGCGCGGCAGGTCTTCCTCGGAGATCGTCTCGGGCAGGCCGATGTCGTAGTAGAAGCCGTCCTCGATCGACGGACCGATGGCGAGCTTGGCGTGCGGCCACAGGCGCTGGATGGCCTGAGCCATGATGTGGGCCGTCGAGTGCCGCAGGCGATGGAGCTTGAAGGCCTCGTCGGACTCGAACGCGTCGCGTCCCTTCTCGTGGTCTTCCATCGTCTTCCTCCTGTTTGGGTCCTCCGCCGTACGAGGGCGGGCCCGGATGTTTTTAGTGCTCGCACGCCTCGCCCGGCCGTCACGACGGCTCGCGCAACCACCTGCGGGG
This sequence comes from Deltaproteobacteria bacterium, assembly GCA_006226595.1. Lineage (GTDB taxonomy): Bacteria > Myxococcota_A > UBA796 > UBA796 > M1803. Next base: position 11,621 of record SBGP01000085.1, on the reverse strand, counting down.
CTCGGCAGCGAAGCCAGGTCTAATCGAGTTGCCTGAGCGCGTCACCCCCACGCGACGACGCCCTGCGCGGTGATCGATTGCTCGTGAGTCCGCCTGCAGTGGGCATGAACAGCGCGGTTCGCGGGTTGTCGAGGAAGTCCCTGCCGGTTCCCGAGTTGATCGATCGATAACATCGGCTTAATCCCCCAACGCTCCGCTCCGCGGCTATCCTCGGAAGACCATGCGCACTCTCCTCGTCGCTTTCGCTCTCGCTCTGTCCGCGCCGGCTCTCGCCGGTCGCCCCACCCCGCCGGCGCTGCCCACCGAGCACGCCGACGACTTCGCCAGTGGCGATGTCGTGCTCGTCGACGATCCGAACGACGGCGACGCGATGTACGCGTACCTGTCGATCGACGCGCCGCGCGACAAGGTGTGGGAGGCGCTGAACAACCCGGCCCTCATCGAGTCGAGCTCGTCGACGATCACGCAGTGCAAGCCGTACCAGGACGAGACCGCGAGTGCGGTGCGCACGATCAAGCTGCACTACATCCTCTCGGTCGCGTGGTCCGAGGTCACCTACTACATCCACCGCCAGCACCACATCGGGGAGAACTACCTCGAGTGGACGCTCGACCGGGACAAGCAGTCCGACATCCTCGTCGCCGACGGCTACTACGTCCTCGAAGAGCCCTCGCCCGGCAAGACCCACCTGATCTACTGGTCGAAGTCGGTCTCGGGCCGCAAGGTGCCGGCCTGGATCCGCGACATGCTCACCGGCCGCGCCCTCAAGGGCTGGCTCGACACCGTCAAGTCCACCTCGGAGGGAGCATGATCCGCTACCTGCCCGTCGTCCTCGTCCTCGTCGCGTGCAAGAAGCCGCCCGAGGCCCCCGCCGAACTCGATGAGCTCTCCCGCTACCTGTACGGCAGCTGGGGCGCCGAAGACGCTGCCGAGCGCGAGGTCGGCATCGCCAACCTGATCACGTTCATGGCCGACGTCGATCTCAACGGCAACGTGCAGGACCGCTCGTGGGAGCTCACGCCGATCACCGAGGCCGAGCTGTGGGACATCAACTGGCCCCAGGAACGCAATCCGGCCGACGTCCTCGGCGTCAGCGTGGCCCGCGAGACCGACTTCGAGCCCGCAGACCACGCGGGACTGCAGATCCTCGCCGACCAGCTTGAGCTCGAGCCCTCGGCGAGTGCCTACACCCGCCGCTTCGTCGAGGTCAGCGACCCGAGCTGCTTCGTAGACGGCTCGTGCGACCCGCTGTTCACCGAGAACGACGTCACCCGGCAGAACGCGCTGATCAGCGTCGACTTCGTCCTGTACAAGGACTTCCGCTGGGTCGAGACCGAGAACGGCGACGCCCTGTTCGCGCGCAGCTATGTCGACCAGGTGTGGGAGGGCAACAGCGGCAGCAGCCGGATCAACCAGTCCTACTCCTGCGACCTGTGGATCCCCGACGGACAGGGCGGCGGCTTCCGCTACCAGACCCTGTGGTCCGAGAGCGATACCGCCGGAAGCGACGCGGTGACCATCGCCGTGCTCAAGTCGTCCATCGACAACATCCTCGAGACCGGGGACGAGGTGCTCGCCGCCGCACGATGATGCGGCTCCGAGCTTCGCCACTTCGGCACCTCTCCCCGCTTGACGGGGTGCCCTGTGGCGCGTTCCAATGCCGGGCATGACGGCGACCGCTCTATTCTTCGCCCTGGCCGTGATCCTCCACGCCTGGGCCCTCGCGCTGGCAGCGTGGCTCACGCGGTATGGCCGTCACGGTCAGCGCGCGTGGGCACTGATGCTCGTCGCCATCCTGATCTCCGGGGTGCAGTCGGGGCTGCTGCTGCTGCACGCGGACGAGCTCGGCGACCATCCCGAGCTCGGGGTGAGTGCGGTGCTCGTCGGCGGCCTGCTGAGCCTCGCGATGCTGCGCATCCGCCCCGTGATCACCGAGCTGTCGCACAAGGCGCGCCGCCACGAGTCCACCGAGCGCAAGTTCCGTGCGTTCTTCGAGGAGCTGCCGGTGGGCGTCGCGCTCACCGAGGTCGCCGACAAGCACACCAAGCTCGTCGAGCACAACAAGGCGCTGACCGAGTTCCTCGGGCTGGGCACGGGCACGGGCGCGATGTCCATCGACTCCCTCGCCCATCCGGACGATCTCGAGGAGGGCGCCGCCCGACTGGCGCGGCTGGCCAACGCCCCGCACACCCAGCTCTCGCACGAGCAGCGCTTCATCCTCGGCGACGGCCGCGTCGCGTGGGGCCTGGTGACGACGACCGCCCTCGACGGGGAAGGCGGCAAGCCGACCCACTTCATCAGTGCGCTGCAGGACATCACCGAGCGCAAGCGCGCCGAGGAAGCCCTTCGCGAGGAGCGCGACCGCGCGAACACCATCCTCGACGTCGCCGAGGTCGTGCTCATCTCCACGGACATCCAGGGGGTCGTGCTCTCCGCGAACCGCAAGGCCGAGACCGTCCTCGGCATCCCCGCCGAGGAGATCGTCGGCAAGAAGTGGCTGGATCTCGGCTTCAGCGAGACGAGCCGCACGCTCGCCGAAGACCTGCTCCACGCGCTCGTCGACGGTGAGACCAGCGTCAGCCCCGCCTTCGAGGGCACCCACACCTCCGCCGACGGCTCGACGCGCGTGGTGGCATGGCGATGCGCTGCCGTGCGCGACGATGCGGGCTCGATCGTCGGCACCCTGTGCTCGGGCATCGACGTGACCACCCGCAGCGAGGCCGTCACCCGCTTCCGCCAGGAGCGTGGCCGCGTCGCGTCGATCATGGAGACCTCGCCGATTGCGATCGTCGTCGTCGACCGCCGTGGCCGCCTGATCTACGCCAACCAGGAAGCCGAGGAGATGCTCGGCAGCCTCGACACGACCACGGGCCGCACGTTCATCGAGCAGGCCGAGTGGAAGGTGGTCGACTGGGCCGGGCGGGACGTGCCCTTCGAGCAGCTGCCCTTCGGCCACGTGCTGCGGAGCAACCAGCGCCTGCGCGACGGTCGCTATGGGCTGCTGTGGCCGGATGGCCGCCACAAGCGCATGCTCGTCAACATCACGCCGCTCGAAGAGGAGAGCCATGGCGTGAGCGGCGTCGTCGCCACCCTGCGGGACGTCTCCGGCGCGCTCGAGCTCGACGCCCAGGCCCGACGCGCCGAGCGCATGGACGCCATCCGGCGCCTGGCCCTCGGCGCCGCCCACGACTTCAACAACGTGCTCACCGCGATCATCGGCACCGCCGAGATGGGCCTGGTCGACCCGACGGGCCCGCGCGGTCGCTTCGAGACCATCCTCAAGTCCGCGATTGCCGCCGCCGAGCTCACCGATCGCCTGCAGTCCATCGGCAGCCTCAAGCCCCTGTCTCCCCTGCCGCTGCGCATGAGCGAGCTCGCCGACGCCGCGCTGTCCGCGGCCCACGCTTCCGGCGAGGAAGGCGCACTCGAGGACACGCTCGAGCCCCACGAGGCCTTCCGGGTCGCCGCCGACCGGGCCGCGCTCGAGGTGGTCATCGCCGCCCTGCTCCGCAACGCCCGCGAGGCCGCCGGCCCGCAGGGTCACGTGCAGCTGACCACGGCCCTGCGCCACCTTCGCGACAGCGAGCACCCCGGCAAGTACGTCGAGATCGCCGTGATCGACTCGGGCCCTGGCGTGCCGCCCGAGGTGCGCGACCGCATGTTCGAGCCCTACTTCTCGACCCGCGCCGGACGACCGGGACTCGGCCTCAGCGAGGCACTGTCGGTCGTCACCCGCCTCGGTGGCCACTTCGAGGTCAGTGACGACACGCCCACTCGCGTCGCGTTCCGCCTGCCGATCACCGACCTGAGCGACACCCCCTCCCCGCCGCCCGAGCGCCGCACCATGGACGAGCTGCCGCGAGGTCAGGAGTCCGTGCTCGTCGTCGAGGACGAGGAAGAGGTCGAGTTCCTGCTCCGCATGGTCCTCGAGCGGCAGGGCTACCACGTCGTCAGCGCCGGCTCGCTCACCGCGGCTCGGGCCGAGGCGAAGAAGATGGACAGGCTCGACCTGCTGCTCACGGACGTGCACCTGCCGGACGGGACCGGCACCGAGCTCGCCGCCCACCTGCGCTCGCGTCATCCCCGCCTGCCCGTGCTCTTCACCTCGGGCATGGCCGGCGAGAACGTCGACACCGAGCTCGAGGGCGACGCGTACACCGAGTTCATCGCCAAGCCGTTTACCGTCCGCTCGATCGCGCACGGCGTGCGCGCGGCGCTCGACGCGTGAGCCTGCGCGAGGCGCTCGAAGACGCCGGCATCTCCGACCAGCGCCTGCTCGACGCCTTCGAGGCGGTCCCCCGCTGGCGCTTTCTCCCCGAGACCGAAGAGGAGTACGCGGACGAGGACGTGGCCCTCTCGATCGGCGCCGGGCACATGAGCCCGCAGCCTTCGGTGCTCGCACGCCTGCTCGAGCTCGCCGAGGTCGCACCTGGTGAGCGGGTCCTGGAGATCGGTGCCGGCCGCGGCTACCTCACGGCCGTGCTCGAGGCGCTCGACGCGCGGGTCATCGCCATCGAGCGAGAGCCCAAGCTCGCGAAGCGGGCGGCCCGGCGGGTGGACAGCCCGGTGCATGCCGCGGACGGCTTCGCCGGCTGGCCCGCAGACGCCCCCTACGACCTGATCGTGGCGACAGCGGCTGTCGCGGAGGTCCCCGACGCGTGGCTCGCACAGCTCGCTCCCGGCGGCCGCATCGTCGCGCCGATCGGCGCGCGCCATCAGCGACTGACCCGCCTCGACGCGGATGGCCATCGCCGAGAAGACCTCGCCGTCGACTTCGCCTCCCTCCAGAGACGCTGATGCCGAAGACCCTGCTCCTGCTCCTCGTCGTACTCGCCAGCGCATGCTCGCGTCCCCTGGCCACCGCCCGTCTGGATGCCATGGCCGACCCGCTTCCCGGCGAGATCGAGGCCGCTGCGCGGTGGGAGCAGCGCGCCTGTACCCCAGCCCTGGGCGTGCTGTGGCCAGGTCTGGGACAGGCTTGCCTCGGCCAGACCGAGGAAGCTGCGGTGCTCGCCACCGCCACCGCGGTCGAGGTCGCCGCGACGGTCGTGCTCGTCCGGGAGGACCCCGAGCTGACCCGGCAGTCGACGCTGGTCCCGATCGTCGGGCTGCAGAACCTGTGGGTATACGGGCTCACCGACGTGGCGCTCTCACGCCGTCGGGCCGCGCAGATGCGCTACGTGCCCCAGGACAGCCTTGGCGACCTGCTCGTCGCCCCGTTCAACCCGCAGGTCCTCAAGCGCCCGACGGTGTGGGCCGGCACCCTGGGGTTGCTCGGCGGCGCCACCGCGCTCGTCGCGCTCACCGAGCCTGCCAGCCCCGGCTCTCCCACCCTGTTCGGCCGGGAGACCTCACCCGCGGTCGGCTGGGCCGGCACGTTCACCCTCGGCACCGCCCTGTTCTCGCACGTCGCCATCGGCGAAGAGATCGCGTTCCGCGGCCTGCTCCAGTCCGATCTGGCCCGGTCCATGGGCGAAGTCCCGGGCTGGCTCGCCGGATCCGCGGTGTTCGGCGCGACGCACGCGCTCAACGCGATGCTGCTGCCCGAGTCCGAGCGCGTGTCCTACCTGCTCGTCGCCGTGCCGTGGATCACCCTCGCCGGCACCTGGCTGGGCCATACCTACCGCCAGGCCGGCTACAGCCTCGCCGCTCCCGTCGCCGTGCACTTCTGGTACGACCTGCTCGTCACCGCGGTGAGCGTGGCCCACGACCCGTCGAGCGGGATCTTCGCCATGCACCTGGGCGGGCGCCTGTAGCGGAGGCGGGGTAGCCCTCTGCGGTGAGGAGGGACGATGCGTACAGCGGTGACCGGAGCCACGGGATTCGTCGGAGGCGCGCTCTCGAAGCGCCTGCTCGCCGATGGGCACGAGGTGAAGCTCGGCGGCCGCCGGGTGGAGGAGCGCATCCCCGAGCTGATCGAGGCCGGAGGCGTGCCCGCCCACTTCGATCTCTCCGAACCCGCGAGCTTCGAGGCCGTGTGTGCGGACGTCGACGTGCTCTTCCACGTGGCCGCGTGGGTCGGCACCAGTCCCGAGGAGCTCGCGCACCCGTTCAACGCCACCGCGGTGGGGCAGCTGGTCGAAGCCGCGGCAGCCGCCGGCGTGAAGCGCATCGTGCACGTGTCCACGGTCGGCGCCTATGACCTCGCCGTTCGCCGCGACAGCTGGACCGAGGACGTCCCCCTGTCCACCGACCAGCAAGACCTGTACGGCGCGACGAAGGCCGAGGGCGAGCTGCTCGCCTTCGCAACCGCGTCCAAGCACGACATCGAGCTCGTCGCCATCCGCCCGGCGATGGTCTACGGCCCGGGCTCGGCGCCGTGGACGGTGGGCATGTTCAAGCTCGTCAACGGTGGTGTGCCCGCGCTGTTTGGCGGCGGCACGGGCCACATCAACCCGCTGTACATCGACAACCTCGTCGATGGCCTGGTGCTCGCCGCGACGGTGCCCGATGCCGCGAACCAGGCCTTCCACCTCGCGGACTGCGCCGTCACCTGGAAGGACTTCCTCGGGTACTACGGCCGCATGTGCGACAAGCGGCCACGGGGGCTGCCCCTGGTCGCCGCGCGCGTCCTCGCCCTGGCTTCGGAGAAGCTTCCGCTGGGTCTGCCCCTCACGCGGGCACGGCTCCAGGTCACGCAGAATCCGTTCGTCTTCGACACGACGCGCGCCCGCGAGGTGCTCGGCTGGCAGCCGAAGATCGACCTCGACGAGGGCATGGCGCGTGCCGAGTCCTGGCTTCGCGAGATCGGCCGGCTCCAGTGAAGCGAAAAGATCCAATCCGCACTTGATCCAAAAAGATCCAGTGATCCACTTTTGATCGCACCCTGCGATCGAGAACCGATCACTCCCTCGAAGAGATCCCCTTGAAAGCGGGATCCTGACCCCTGGCACGCCTGTTGCTGGATCGAGGGTGCAAGGTGCCGTTGGCAGGCGGCTCCACTTGGGAGGCCACATGCAAGTTCGCTTCTGGGGCGTACGCGGGAGCATCGCAGTCAGCGGTGCATCCTTCCTGCGCACGGGGGGCAACACGCCTTGTGTTGAGCTCGAAGCCGAGGGCCACCGGTTGATTCTTGATGGTGGCACCGGTCTTCGTTCGCTTGGGGATGCAGCCAACGGGTCTCCCGTCGACGCAACCATGTTGTTCACGCATGTTCATTGGGATCACATCCAGGGCGTGCCCTTCTTCGGGCCGGCCTACCATCCAGGGTCGCGGCTCACGCTCGGCGGTGTGCGGCGACCCTCTGGCACCATTCGCGACGCGCTCGCGAAGCAGATGCAACCTCCCACCTTCCCCGTCACGCTCGACGAGTTCAACGCTCAGCTCGACTTCCTCGACCTCGAGGAGCCGCAGCCGGTGGACATCGGGCCGTTCAAGGTGACCTGGTGCGATCTGCAACATCCCGACGGCGTCGTCGCCTACCGCGTCCAGGCGGGCCGTCGCAGCGTGGTCTTCGCCACGGACGTCGAGCACGGTGAGGACATCGACGAGCGGCTGGTCCGCTTCGCCGAGGGTGCGGACCTGCTCATCCACGACGCGCAGTACACCCGCGAGGAGTACGAAGGCCGCACGGGCCCGGCTCGGCGCGGGTGGGGCCACTCCACGTGGAGTGACGCCGTCACCGTCGCTGACCGCGCCGGTGTCGATTTGCTGGCGCTTTATCACCACGATCCGCGGCGCTCCGATGCCGAGGTCGACGCGATCGAGACGCTGGCGCGAGCCCGCTTTCCAGGCGCGTTCGCGGCCCGAGAGTCCGTGCCCGTCGGCGTCTGACCATGCAATCTCCTGACTCGACAGAGACGAGTAGACCGATACACTGTCTTTGGGAGATTGCGTGCAAGTAGATTGGCTTACAGCACTGACTCAGGAAGTGTCGCACCGCGAGGTCGACCTCGACCGCATGTTGCGCACGGTCATCGACGCGCTCACCGAAGAGCTGCAGGCGGACCGCGGCACCCTGTACCTGGTTGACCCCGGCCGTCGGGAGCTCGTGTCCCGCATGGCCCTGCTCCCCGAGCTGTCCGAGATCCGGCTTCGCATCGGCGAAGGCGTGGCCGGGTGGGTCGCCGAGCACGGCGAGCTCGTCAACGTGCCGCTCGGCAACGAGGACCCTCGCTTCGCACGTCGCATCGACGCCCAGACTGGCTACCGCACCATGTCCCTGCTCGCCGCGCCCGTGCGCAGCCGACGGGGCGACACGGTCGCCGTGCTCCAGTTCCTGAACAAGCGCCGCGGCGTGTTCACCAACACCGACGAGGAGCTGCTCGCCGACCGCTCGGCACGCATCGCGCGCCTGCTCGACCACACGAGCCTCGCCGCCCAGCTCTCTCCCGGCAACCGGCTTCCCCTCGCCTTTCGCTTCAACCACATCGTCGGCGAGAGCGCGGCGATGCGCGACGTGTACCGGCGAACGGCGCGCGCGGCAGCCACCGAGGCGACCGTGCTCCTTCGCGGCGAGACGGGCACAGGCAAGGAGCTCGTCGCCCACGCCGTTCACGTGAACTCCGCGCGCTACGACGCGCCCTTCGTGAAGGTCGACTGCGCGGCGCTGCCCGCGAACCTCGTCGAGAACGAGCTGTTCGGCCACGAGCGTGGCGCGTTCACCGGCGCGGACCGCCGCGCCGAGGGCAAGGTCCACGCCGCCAAGGGCGGCACGCTGTTCCTCGACGAGATCGGCGAGCTGCCCCTGCCCGTGCAGGGCAAGCTGCTGCGCCTGCTCCAGGACCGCACCTTCCATCGGGTCGGCGCGACCGGCACCGAGGAGGCGGACGTGCGCTTCGTCTGCGCGACACACCGGGACCTCGAGTCCCTCGTCGAGCAGGGCGCCTTCCGGCGTGACCTCTACTACCGCCTGCGCGTGGTCGAGATCGTGCTCCCGAACCTGCGAGACCGAGGACGCGACGACCTCGAGCGACTCATCGATCACTTCGTGTTCGAGCACGCCCGACGCCACAAGCGCCAGAACGTGCAGCTCACCAGCCGCGCGCGCGAGGCCCTGTACGCCTACGACTGGCCCGGCAACGTCCGTGAGCTCGAGCACACCATCGAGTCGGCCGTGGTGCTCTCGGCGGATGGTCGCCTCGAGCCCGAGCACTTCCCGCTGCCGGACAAGGAGCGGGCCATCGCGTCGCCCGCCGCCGACGATGGTCCCATCCGTCCCCTCGAAGAGGTCGAGCTGGAGTACATCCGCCACGTGCTCGACCGCTGCGACGGGAACAAGAGCCTGGCCGCCCGCCTGCTCGGCATCGGCCGCAACACGCTGGCCCGCAAGCTCGACAAGGTCTGAGGCCCGTCCGACGGGGCGCCCTAGGCGCTCTCGTTGAGGTCCTGGGCGACGAAGTTGAGCAGCATGCCCCCGGCGATGCCGAGGAGCACGAACGGTCCGGCGAACGGGATCGGAAGATCCTCCGCGCGCACGGCGAGCCAGATGCCCGGCAGGCAAGCGCCGAGCGCCGTGAGCCCGACGAGGCCGCTGGCCACCAGCCATGGGCGTGTGAGGGGCTCGAGCGCGCGCAGGTTCACGATGAGCAGCGCGCCCGCCAGCCCCGACACGAGCACGAACGCGCGCAGGTAGTGTGGCAACCAGCCCAGGGTGTCGTCGACGACCAACGCGAACAGCACCGAACCTCCCGCCGCGTCGCGGCGCGAAGACTGTAGCAAGGAGCGGGCGCGCGCGGAGCCCACGGCGCGGGTAGCCAGGCTCCGCGACCGCGCTTCCCTACTCCGCCGCCTCGGGCTCGGGCGCCGACTCGGCCTGGTCGGCCCGCATCTCCTCGTAGGTCTGGCGCTTCTCCTGGTACTTCGAGTCCGCGAGGGCCACGGCCTCCTCGAAGGCACTGACCTCGATGTCGCCGCCGCCGTCCTTGACGCCCTGGGCACGCGCGCGCTCGAGCTCGGCCTCGGCGAGCTTGGCCTTGGCCTCGAGCATCGCGATGCGCGCCTTCGCGAGCGCGCCGTCGTCCTTCGCGGCGCCGATCTGGTCCTTCGCGGCGCTGACCTCGTCCTTCGCGGCGCTGACCTCGTCCTTCGCGGCGGTGACGCCGTCCTTGGCGAGGGACTCGTCACTCTTGGCGGCGGTCTTCGCTTCCTTGAGCGCGACCTTGGCGGCCTTCGCCGCATCCTTGCGCTCCTTGGCGACGACCTTGGCCGCATCGATCGCGGCCTTGGCCTCGTCGTAGGAGAGCTCGGCAGCCTCGAGCGCCGCCTCGGCCTCGTCGACGCGCATCCGGCCCTGGGCCTTCACCTCCTCGACGTGGTCCTTGGCGGCATCCACGCCCTCCTTGGCAGCACCGACGCCTTCCTTCGCCGCCGAAGTGCCTTCCTTCGCCGCGTCACGCGCGGCCTGGGCCGCCGCGAACTCCTGCTCTGCGGCCGCGAGCTCGGCCTGGATCGCGCCGAGTTCGGCTTCCTTCGCGGAGATCCCCGCCGCAGCCTCGGCGGGGATGGACCCCAGATCCTTGTTCGGCACCTTGGGCCCCGCGTAGGCGAGAACGGGCAGCAGGGCGATAAGCGTGATCAGCTTGCGCATGACGGTTCCTCCAGGGTCGCATCCCTTTCGTTTCACGTCAGGCGGCCGACAGCAAGGAAGAGCTCGCGTGGACGTCCGACGTCCATGCCTGGAGTAGCCCATGTTCACGACGCCTCCCCGTGCCTGTCACCACCCGTCACCGCCCGAACGAGACGAATCGACCCGCGTTGCAGTAGGCTGGGGACGATGACTGTCCTGCTGCTCGCCCTGCTCTTCGCGCCCCCTGTCCTCGCCGGCTCCGACGGCGATGGCGACGGCGTGCTCGACGGCGCGGATGCCTGCCCCACGCAGCCCGAGGACCTCGATGGCTTCGAGGACGGGGACGGCTGCCCGGATCCCGACAACGACGCGGACGGCGTGCCCGACACCGCGGACCAGTGCCCGACGGACGCCGAGGACCTCGACGGTCACGCGGACTTCGACGGCTGCCCGGACCCGGACAACGACGGCGACGGTATCGCCGACGTCGAGGATCCCTGCCCGGCCCAGGCGGGCCCTGGAGGGTGCCCGGCGGACAGCGATGCGATCGCCGTGCCCTTCGCGAAGCTGACGCGCGCCGTCGCCGAGGCCCAGGTCGAGGCCGCGGAGCACGCGTTCACCGCCGAGGGCTGGGACGACAACATCGTCGGCCCCTCGGGCCTCCGCGGCCGCCGCATCTTCGCGCAGGGCAAGGCCTCGGGGTGGAGCCTCGTGCCCGTCGACGCACCGCTGATGCTCAGCCCCGAGCTCGCCGTGGTGCCCTGCGAGGTTCGCCTCATCGAGACCTCGCGCCCGCTCGAGCAGGTCATAGCCATCGTCGTCCGCACCTCCACCGGATGGCGGATCCTGGGTGTCGGCGAACGCGAGGACCAGGTCAAGGCGAGCGCGGTCGCGTGGATGTCCGCGCAGCCACAGAGCGAGCCTGAACCGGACGCGCAGCCGGACGAGCTCTAGCAGGCTGTTGAAAAAGTCGGACCGAGTGGTCTGAGGGCCGTTTCGCGGATTCGGCCGGTCGCGCGGCGATTCACCGAAAGTCGGGCCCGCAGGGTCGGCGAAAGGACCTTGGCCCGTGGCCAAGGGCACCGTAGGGGAGGAAGCGTGCTGAAGCACGTGA
>SBGP01000117.1 GCA_006226595.1 Deltaproteobacteria bacterium | reverse complement strand
GGAAGCCCGGGTCGTACGGCAGGCGGTCGTCCGTTCGAATCGGACCACCCTACGGTGCCCCGAACCCAAGGGTTCGGGTCCTTTCGCCGACCCGGTGGTCAGTCCATGTACCCCAGCGACCTGAGGGCCTCGACGTCATCTTCGGCCGCCTGGGCGCCCTCGGTCACCTCGCGATCCGCCATCCAACGCTCGCCCCAGCTACGAAGGGGCTCGACCCAGGTTTCGTCGAGCGGCGCCGAACCGTGGCCATCAAAGGCCTCGACTTCGCCACGGCTACTCAAGGTGACCGTGCGCTGACCATCCGAGAAGCCTCGCAGAACGTGGTTGAACCGATGCCCGATCCAGGACAGCTCCATCTCACGGCGCCGCGTCCAGTACAGCTCGGTCACCTGCCGCTCGCCGGTCGCCTCGGCGTCGGGCAGCGGTGCGGCGCCCATCTTCTCGGTGAGCCAACGGGGCACGTCCTGGGTCTGGACGAGCGCATCGCTTCGGCCTGCCGGAAACCCAGGACCTCGCACGATGAGCGGAACTCGCACGACCTCGTCGTGCAGGCCCTTCGAGTGTGTGACGAGGCCATGTTCGCCAAAGTACTCGCCGTGATCCGAGAGGATGACCACGTAGTCGTTCTCGTCGATGCCACGCGCCTCGAGTCCATCGAGCAGGCGACCGACCTGGAGGTCGAGGTAGGAAACGTCGGCGTCGTACGCATCGCTCCAGGCCCGGAGGACGGGGGCCGGCCCCCACCCGGTCAAGAGCACCAGGCGCCGCACGAGCCGATAGGCGCGCGTGTCGTGCTGAAACCGTGGGTAGAGCGGCGCGTCGCTCATGCGATGCCCATCGCGCACGAAGTACGGCGTATGGGCGTCCATGTAGTTGAGGAACAAGAACACCGGCTCGTCCCCGCGCTCGTCGAGGGCTCGGAGCGCGAGGTCGGTGACGCGCTCGGCGGTCGGGTATCCGATCTGATAGTTGTCGAGCTGCTCGCACAACCACAGATCAAAGCCCTGGTTCAGACCCCAGTTCCGCGAGAGGTACGCCCGATTGGCGGCGATTCCCCAGGTTCGGTAGCCGACGTCCCTGGCGCGCTCTGCGAGGGTCGTCGCGTCGTCCGGCAACCGATACGCGTCGTGCCCGCCGTCGTAGGCTTCGGGGGACTTGCCGTGCGCTCCGTGGTCAATCGGGTACTGCCCGGTGAACAAGGAGGCGTGCGAGGGCAGGGTCCAAGAGGTGACACTGCGCGCCTCGTCGTAGACCAGGGCGTCCTCCGCCCACTCCGTGAGCATCGGCATCGTCGGCCGCTCGTAGCCGTACAGCGGGATCCGGTCCTGCCTGAGCGTATCGAGCACGATCACGACGACGTCCGGGGAATCGGCGTCCGCCTCGACCGCGAGCGAGGGCATCGCGGACAGCGCATCTTCGAGCGCCCGAAGGTCCGCCTCGGTCACCCCGGGAAGGGGGGGGTCGGGGGGCAGCTTGGCGAGAAGGTACGCCCCCAGCCCTGCGGCGACCGCGGTCGTGGCCGTCGCCAGCACTGCAAAACGCCACCTCGAGTCCACGCGTCCCCCTGTCCGCTTCGTCGTAGCCGAGTGCCCTCAGAGCGTCCATCTCGCGAGGATCCGGACGCCGGCCGCGAACCAGGTCCGGCGCGTCGGCATGTCGGCTCGGAACGAGCGCCTGGCGCGGAGGCCCTCCAAAGCCTCATCCCCGGCGGAGTGAAACCACGACCCGCATCAACACTGGGCGATTTCACACGCATGCGCTAGCCTGCGTCCGCTGGAGGCGCCCTGGATCCTCACACCCTGCGACAGGTCCGCGCGGCGGCAGTGCTGCTGGTCATCGCGTGGATGGTGATCCTCGGCTTCCCGGGCCTCGACCGCCTCCACCCCAGGGACTACGAGGGCGCAAAGCGCGAGAAGCTCCTTCAGCAGGGTATCGGCGGGCAGCTCGAGGTCCTCGTCGGCGACATCGACCGGCTCGTGCGACGCCCCCTTGCCGACCGCCTCGAGTGGACCCAGCGCGTGCCTCGCGTCTCCCACTCCTGGCACCTGTACCGCGACGGTCCGTCCAAGGTCCGCCGGCTCGAGGTGTGGGTCGACGACGAGCTGTGGTTCCGCTCCCAGGACAAGGAGCACGACTGGCGCCGGGCCCAGCTCACGATGCGCAAGTTCCGCCCCATGGTGTCGACCACCGCGAGCGACCCCAAGGCCAAGAACTGGCGCGGCGCTGTTCGGTGGATTGCCCGAGAGGCCCACAAGGACAAGCCCGAGCTCACCGAGGTGCGTGTCGTCGGCACCGCCGCACCCTTCCCAGACGGCGAGCCTTCCACTGTAAAGCGCACCTACATCGCCCGCCCACCCGCCTTCGAGCCCATGCGTACCCAGAACGACAAGGGCCCGAGCGACGGAGGTGAGGAGTGATCGCGCGGTGGTGGCAGCGCTGGGTCGATCACTGCGATCGGGACGTGGACATCCGGCCCATCGCCCTGCTTCGCATCCTCGTGTCGCTGTGCGTGCTCGGAGACCTGCTTCGCGTCGCGCAGCTCGGCCTCGTCGACGACTTCTTCCTCCCGTACAAGGACGGCGGACTCTCCGTCATCGACGAGGACTGGTGGGTCCTCGACGATCTCGTGGGCAGCGACCAGGCGGGGTTCGTGGCCTACGGCGTGACCGTGGTGTGCGCGCTGATGATCGCGCTCGGCATCGGCGTACGGCCCGCCATCGTCATCGGGGTGCTGTTCTATGCCCAGCTCGGCCACGGCTACCCGCCAGGTGACCGCGCCATCGACCGTGTGCTGCGGCTGATGTGGATGTTCCTGCTGTTCACGCCGGCGCACCGCAAGTGGTCGGTCGAGAACCTGCTGCGCAAGCGCGAGGCCGTCGAGACCGCCAAGGGCTGGTTCTTCGACCTCGTGAAGTGGTTTCTGATCGTGATGTACCTGTGCGCGGGCATCGGCAAGCTGCAGAACAACCCCGACTGGATGGGCCTGCGCGCGTTCTCGCCGCTGTACCGCATCCTCACCGACCCGCTTGCCGCCAACCTCGACAGCAGCTGGTGGTACTTCCTGCACCCGCTGTTTCGCTTCGGGAGCTGGGCGACCATCATCATCGAGCTCACGCCGTTCCTGATGCTCACCCGCTACTGCCCGCACTGGGCCGTCGGCGGCTTCCTCATCCACTTCGGCATCGCCCTGACCATGAACCTGGGCATGTTCTCGTGGGGCATGCTCGCGATGTACCCGGTGCTCTTCGCGCCGTGGCTGTTCGAGAACCGAGGCTACGCGCTGCGGTAGGCGAGCAACTTGTCGAGGTGGTCCCACATCGCGTCGCCCTCGCCCTCGACCTTGAGCGCGGAACGAAAGCCCGGGTACTCGTCGCGGTACTTGAACAAGCGCGCGTCCCACGACCGCCAGCACGCCTCGACGTTGGCGATGCGGTCAGCGAGCTTGACGAGAACCGCCCCCGGCGTCGCCGCGATGCGCGGGTAGGTCGTCGCCATGCGCTCCTTGCGCGTCGCGCCCTCGGTCGAGGTCGTGACCGCCGACACGACGGCCGCCACCCGCTCGCCGTAGGCCGACGCGATCTGGCTCACCGAGACGTCGGTGTCCTCGACCGTGTCGTGCAGCCAGGCGGCGGCGATGAGCTCGGGGTCGTCGATGCCGTAGCGCCGGAGGTTCTCCGCCACCGTCATCAGGTGGGCCAGGTACGGGCGTTCCCCGTAGCGCTGGCCTCCGTGGGCGCGGATGGCAAACGCGGCGATCTCGGACTCGGGGGGCAGGCTCATGCTCGGAGCTTAGCCCGGAATCGCCTCACGCGGCGGCGGCCTCGTCCTGCTTCGCGGCCCGGCGACGCTCGCGCGCGGCCCGCCTCTCGATGTCCTTGGCCTCGCGCTCGGTGCCCGCGTAGGGCTCACGGGTGCCCATCACGTGATCGAACCACGGGTGGGTCACGCACCAGTTCGAGTCCTGGTTCGGCCCCATGTGGTGGTCGTAGTGCCAGGTCAGGTTCTCGCGGGCCCACTCGGGGTCCATGTGGGAGCGCTTGTGGACCTGGTAATAGCGGTACTGCGAGTACCAGCAGGTCGCGACGAAGAACGGGGCCACCGGAAACAGCGGGGCGTGGATGGCAGCGGCGCCGAGCAGGCCCGCGACCTCCTTGCCACGGGCATCCCACTGGAAGAAGCCGTGCTGGTAGTCCGGGTCCTCCATGTTGAGCTTGCGGGAGGTCTGATGGTGCTCGTGGAAGTGGAAGCTCCAGAAAGAGTCCCGACGCTTGCCCGAGCCGTGCAGCAGGTACTTGTGCACCACCCACTCCATGGCGTTGTGGTACGCGAGACCGAGCGGAATTCCAATCATGACGCCTCCGTCAGTTTGATTCTGACAGATGTTTATGACAGGCCCGTCAGAAAAACAAGGCAACGGGAGCAGATTTCTCCGCGAGAGCGCTCGAACCGCACTCGAGGCCGACTCAGCGAGACGGCGCCGCTACAGCCCGACGCGGATCGCGTTCGTGTACACCCACGGGAACGGCCGGAAGTAGGTCTCCGGCTCGGCGCCGAGGAAGGGCTCGAGGTGGTACGGCGTCACCTCGACCTTCACGCGATAGGCGCCGGGGCCATCCGTCGACACCTCGCCGCAGCCCTCGTGGAACACCTCGCCGTCCTTGAGCACGGAGACGGTGATCTCGGGTGCACGCAGTCCCTGCGGTGACTCCGGCGACAGCGAGGGGCAGCCGACGAGCAACGTGCCCTCCCCGGTCGGTGAGCTGCCGACCTCCCAGGTGGTGCCGCTGTCATCGGTGAGTGCGAGGTCCACGCCGAGTGGGAGCCCGAGGGCCTCGAACACCACGTGGTTGCGACCGGCACGCAGCGCTTCCTCGTAGACGCCGGGCCCCTGCCCCTCCACGAGAAGGTGGTTCGAGAACCAGCGCAGGCTGCGCCGGTAGGAGTCGAAGCGCTCGCCATCGCGGGTCTCGAGTGGCACCGCGTTCTGGTGGGCATCCGTGCCGGCGACGCCGACCGTGGGTCCTCGCTGGAGCAGGGCCTCCCAGCGCTCGATGCTCGGCGCCTGCTCGAGCAGCACGCCGAGAAACAGCAGATCCGGCTCCCCCGTCTCGTCTGGATGGATGAACGGACGGGTGTCGTTGACCCAGCCCAGCGCCTCGAGACCGAGATCGTCCTGGCGAATGTCCGGCGCGAACATCGCGTGCAGGTTGAAGATCTCGATGCCGACGAGACCCGCGTCCTGCAGCTCCTCGAGCCACGCGAGGTCACGTCCTTCGGTGTGTGCGACGAGCACGGCCGCCCCCGCATCCGACGATGCCGTGAGCCCCGCGGTGGTGGCGTCGTTGTAGCTCGCGTCGCGCTCCTCGGCGGTCCCCGGCACGTGCGCGTCCAGGCCCACGGGCATCAGCTCGTCCTCGATCCCCGGGAACCAGTGCACGCGGTGGCCGTCGTCACAGTCGATGCCACTCGCGAACGGCGCCTGCGCATCGGGAAGCAGGGTGTCGCCGGACTGCGGGTGGAACAGGTCCGCATAGGGCTGGTAGGCGGCGTGGGTGGGGTGATCGGTGAGGAAGGCGGCGTCGATGCGCGCAGCGCACAGTCCGGCCCGCAGATCGGCGAGGCACGGCGCATTGGGCTCGCCATCCGGCAGCGGGTCCCCGTCGCACGCATCGTGGGACCACGGCGAGTGGAGGTGCACGATGGTCCGCGCCCGACGGTAGCCGCGCACCTCGGACACGCCGTCGAGATCCTCGAGGCCCCCACTCCAGGGGCGCTCCGTGGACTCGGGTGCGGTGTCGGCGCCGCCACCGCAAGCGAGTAGCGCAAGCACGGGGATCACTCGCATGGGACCTCCTTCTCCCGAGACGGTACGCGAGTCCGCCCCTACAGGGAACCTACACCCATGCACGGGGGTCTGTGCTCCTGCCCATGCACCTGAGTGGCCCTTCTGCTAGTGTTCCGTCTAACCGAGGACCGCATGAAGCTTCGCGCAGCCGTACTCCCCTTCGCCCTGGCGATCAGCGCCGTGGCCTTCCCCACCGCCGCTTTCGCCCAGGAAGAGGTCTGCCAGCCGTTCACGCAGGGCGAGCTGGACGAGTTCATCACCGCCGTCGAAGGCAAGATCGCCGAGTTCCAGTTCGACGCCGCCGGATACAACCTGGATGACATCCAGAAGCGCATGGCGTGCATGGACACGGTGGTGAAGTCGAGCTCCATCGCCCGCATCGCGCGCGTGCGCTCGCTCATCGCCTTCTTCGCCCAGGACGAGGACAAGGCCATCCGCTGGGGTCGCACCCAGCAGCACGCCTTCGCCGACCAGCCGTGGCCTTCGAACATCGAGCGCGTCTCGGCCTACGACGAGATCTGGGAGTTCGCGGACGAGCCCACGGTCGGCTCCGCCGGACCGGGCGTCAACCACCCGGCCAAGGGCGGCGTGTTCCTCAACGGCCACTTCCTGGTCAAGCCCGAGTACATGGCCGAGGTCCCCGGCTTCATCCAGATCGCCGACAAGAAGGGCACGGTCCTCAAGAGCTACTGGCAGGACGGCGCGGCCTTCGACCCCGAGATCGTCGCCGACAGCGAGACGACCGCCGAGCCGCCGAAGTGGTACACGCCCGAGGTCGCCGGCGCGGCCCCCGCCGAGACCGGCGAGACCGGCGAGACGGCCGAGACCGGCGAGACCGGTGAGACCGGTGAGACCGGTGAGACCGGTGAGACCGGTGAGACGGGCGAGAAGCCCGAGAAGCCGGAGAAGGAGCCCAAGGCGCCCAAGGAGAAGAAGCCCAAGGACAGCAGCGGGCCGAACATCGTGCTCCTCGGAGCCGGTGGCGGCGCGGCGGTACTCGCCGGCACGACCTACGCCCTGTCCATGGCGACGCACTCCGCCGTGAAGCAGCAGGCTGCTGACGGCACCATCGAGAGCACCAAGTGGCTCGAGGGCAAGCGCAGCTTCGTGAACACGATGGCGATCAGCTCCGGCGTGCTCGCCGCGGGCGCGGTCGGCCTCGGCGTCACCGCATTCATCGACGTCCAGGGCGGCGGTGGCGTGGGCCTGCACGTTCGCTGGTAGCGCTCGGCCCTCGGGGCCGGACACGAGAAAGGGCGACCCTCGGGTCGCCCTTCGTGTTTCCGCGGGGGGTCCCCTACTCCAGCGACAGCGCGGGCAGCGGGGAGCCCGGGAGGGTGGCGTAGCGATCGCGAAGCTCGGTCTGACGAGACACCAGCGGGACCGACTGCCCCTCGATGAACACAGCCTCGACGGCGGTGCCGATCTCGAGCGGGTCACCGCCCCACACCACCAGGTTCGCGACCTGACCCTCGGCAACCTTGCCCCGGTCGGCGATGCCAAAGGCCGACGCAGGGGTCTCGGTGATCGCCTTCACCGCAGCATCGTGGTCGAGTCCACCGCGCACCGCGTTGCCAGCGACCTGCTTGAGCGTGCGTGCGTTGTGGGTCGAGAAACTCGACAGGACCACGGTCACCCCAGCCTCGTGGAGGAGGGCCGCGTTGTCCGCGCGCGCGTGCATCTGGTCGAAGCCGCCAGAGCCGTAGACGAGCGGGTCGAGGATGACCGGCACGTTCGCCTCGGCGAGGGCGTCGGCGAGCAGCCACCCCTCGGCGGCGCCGCTGATCACGACGAGGATGCCCTCCTCCTTGGCGAAGCGAAGCACGGCCTCGATGTCCGAGGCGCGGTTGGCGCCGAGCACCAGCGGCACCTCCCCGTCGAGCACCGGGTACAGCGCCTGCAGATCGAGGCGGCTGGCCGCGAGCTCCCGGCTGTTGCCACTGTCGTAGGCCGCGCCCTTGCGACGCAGGAAGCGCGCATCCTCGAGCAGCTCGCGCAGCTCGAGCAGGCCCTGGGCCTTGGACTCGCCGCCCATGGAGGCCCACACGCCGATGCTCGATGCGCCCACGGCCTGTGCCTGGGTCGTGCCGGCGAGCTCGACCCAGCCACCCTGGCCCGCGATGCGGCCGCCACCGGGGGTCACCACCGCCGAGGTGATGCCCTCGATGCGCTGCACCGGAATCACCGACGAGCGAGGGTTGTAGGCGTCGGTCACCCGCAGGGCCGCGCGCACCGCATCGCCCTCGCCCGTGTGGTCGACGGTGCCCCTCTCGGCACCGACCTCGACGAGCCCGAGGGTCGAAGACACCTCGGTGAGCCCGTAGGTCACGGTCTTGCCGGTGGCGTCGACCACGGTGCACCCGGCGGCATCGACCTCGCCGACGGCGGTGATGCGCTCGCCCTCGATACGAACATCCACGCCGCTCGCGGGCCCCTTGGGCAGGTACACGGTCTCGGCGCCCTGGACCACGGTGCACGCCGCCGACGCGACGGAGGGCAGGGCCAGGCACAGCACGACGGACATTGCGCGGATCATTGCTCCACCCCCTCGCCCTTCGCGGGCACATCGATGGTCTGACCCACCTCGAAGTCGGCCCAAGGCGGGTTCTCCTGCTGCGCGTCCCACACGAGCGCACCGTCGACGAACACCTTCTCGGCACTTGCGTACACCGAGAGCGGGTGCGCGTCCCAGAGCACCACATCGGCGCGCTTTCCGGGCTCGAGCGTGCCCACCTGGTCGTCGATGCCGAGCGCCCACGCAGGGTTCGCGGTGATCCACCGCAGGGCGTCGTCGTCGGTGAGCTCCAGGCCCATGCGCTTGCCCGCGTGGTAGGCCTTCGCGGCCTCCTGGTTCAGGCGCTGGATACCGATGCCGCTGTCGGAGTGGATGATGGCCCGCGCGCCGGCGTCGTGAACCATTGCGGCGTTCTCCTGCACGGCGTCGTACGCCTCCATCTTGAAGCCCCACCAGTCCGCCCACGTGGACACGCTGACGTCCTTCTCGGCGAGAACGTCGCGGATCTTGTAGGCCTCGACCGCGTGGTGGAAGCTGCGAACGGACCAGCCGAACTCCTCGGCCACCTGCAGCATCGAGAGCATGTCGTCGGCGCGGTAGCAGTGGATCTGCGGCAGCACCTCGCCGGCCATCACCGCGGCCAACGTGTCCTTGTCGAGGTCCTGCTTTGGAGCCTCGGGCTTCTCGGGCGCCTTGTCCTTCTTCTTGTGCTTCACCCCGGCGGCCTCTTCGTCCTGCCAGGTCTGCCACTTCGCGAGCTTGGCCTCGTACTTGTCCCAGTCTTCCTTGTACTCGCGAGCCTCGATGAACACGGTTCGCTGGCCGCGCAGGTTGCCCATGCGGGTCGAGGGCCCCCCCTTCTCGCCGTAGACGCGCTTCGGGTTCTCGCCGCAGGCCATCTTCACGGTCTCGGGCGCGCCGGGGAAGCGCATGGCGCGAGAGCCGCGATGCGGCAGGTTGTGGAGCACGACGCCGCGTCCACCGACGAGGTTCGCCGAGCCCGGCAGCACCTGCAGCGTGGTCACGCCACCGGCGACCGCGCGCTGAAGTCCCGGGTCCTGGGGCCAGAAGCTGTGCTCGGCCCACACACCAGGCGTGGTCGGGCGGGTCGCCTCGTTGCCGTCGGAGTGCGCGCGCGCCGAGGGGGACGGGTACACGCCGAGGTGGCTGTGGGTGTCGATGACGCCCGGCGTGACGAACTTCCCGGTGGTGTCGACCAGCACCGCGCCATCGATGGCCTCGGGTGCGCCGGCGCCGACCGCCTTGATCTTGCCGTCCTCGAGGATGACGTAGCCCTGCTCGAAGACCTCGCCGTTCGCCGTCATCACGGTGCCACCCGAGAGGATGACCGTGGGAGCGTCGAGCGCGACGGTCGGCTCGACCTGGGCGAGTCCGCGAGCAGCCAGCTCGGCGGCCGTCGGGGGAGCGTCCTCGGCGAGGGCTGTCGACGAGGCGATCAGCGCTCCAAGGGCGAACAGCGTGCGTGACATTCGTGCCTCCGTGGAGGCGCTGACTAGCAGATGCCTGACCGGCGACACAAGCCCTCTCGCACGCGTCGACAGGACGTGACAGGTCGCTGCGCTGGCACGCGAAGGGCAACGGCTGTAGAGTGGCGAACCAGAGGACTCCTATGACGCATCGTGCCCTGCTCCTGCTCCTTCCGCTTTTGGCTTGCGGCAAGAAGGGCCCCCTCGAGAACGCCGCCGACCTCGCCTACCCGGAGTTCGGCGACTTGACCTGTGCCGAGCAACATCGATTCGGCGGCGCCCCACCCCCGATCGGCACCGAGATCTTCTGCGTCTCGGAGGTCACGGGCACGCCCACTCGCAACGGCAACGCCATTCG
The DNA here is from genome assembly GCA_006226595.1 of Deltaproteobacteria bacterium. GTDB lineage: Bacteria > Myxococcota_A > UBA796 > UBA796 > M1803. The sequence continues at coordinate 27,348 of SBGP01000117.1, read as the reverse complement.
CTACTACCCGTCCGGCGAGATCGCCGCGCGAGGCGACTATCGCTACGACAAGCAGATCGGCGAGTGGACCGTGTGGTACCGAGACGGCTCGCTGAAGCGAAAGGAAGCGTGGCTCAACGGCATCGCCGAAGGCACCTGGGCCGAGTTCCACCCTGGCGGCGTGCGACGCGCCCAGGGACCGATGATCGAGGGCCAGCGCGAAGGCCTGTGGACCTTCTTCGACGAGGAGGGCAACCGCTACCTCGAAGGCCACTACTCGAACGGCCACGAAGACGGCGTGTGGCGCGAGTACCTGCCCGACGGCACACCGGTTCGGGAACGGCTGTACCGCGACGGTCGCCTGCTTCGTCAGTCCGAGCTGTGATGCTCGGCCGCCCGTGACCGATGGCGCTGTCCGATGTCGTCGCCGCCTTCTTCACCGAGGTCTTCGGTGAGCTCCTTCGCGGGCTGGTCGAGGCCATCTTTCTCGCGCCGCTGCGCGCCCTGGGTCTCGTGAGCACGCCGCCGCGCTTCGAGGAAGCCCCGGTCGAGGCGATCCGGCCGCTGCGTCATCGCGTGCTCCGCGAGGGACGTCCGCTCGAGGATGCGGTGTGGGACGGCGACGACGAGGCACGGCACTTCCTGCTCCGCTGGGCCGGCGAGGTCGTCGCCGTGGCGACGGTGATGCGTCGTCCCTACCCCGACGGCGAGGGCCCAGGGCTGCAACTGCGCGGCATGGCCGTAGCGCCGGAGCACCAGGGCAAGGGCCTCGGCGCCGAGCTGCTCACGGGCATCCGCAAGGCCGTGGGCGAGCCCCTGTGGTGCAACGCCCGCGACACCGCCCTGCCCTTCTACGAGAAGCAGGGGTGGGACGTGCAGGGAGACGGGTTCGTCATCGAGCGCGTCGGCCCACACCACCGCATGATCAGCGGCTGATCGCGTCCACCAGCTCCGCGGCGAAGCCCGGCACCGCGTCGAACATCCGCGTGCCGTGCGCCCCCTCCGGCTCCTCGATGAACTGCCAGGCTCCCGCATCCAGCGCCAGCTGCTCCACGGACCACGCCCGCTCGTCGGTCGAGTACGCAAACACCGCGGGGGTGCCGGCCAGCCAGGTCCCCATTGGCGTCTGGTTCTCGGTGTAGGCGCCCCCGGTGAGGAAGGCCAGCCCCGTGGGCTCGCGAAGGCCCTCCTCGGGCGCCCAGGCGGTGTAGTCGAGCATCGAGGTCGTGCCGTTCGACGCACCGACGAGCAGCAGCTCCGTGGTCGCATCGACGGCATTCACCGCGGCCTCCACATCGTAGCGTCCCGCGTCCCCGAGGTACGCGTCCTCGCCGAGCCCCTCGGAGTCCCCGGCTCCACGCCGGTCGGGCACGATCACGGTGTAGCCCTCGGCGCCGAGGTTCTCGATGAATGCGGCGGGCCAGTCCGTGCGGTCACAGCAGTCCGGCGTCATGTGGAGGAGCACCGCCGCACGGCCGTCCTCCCCGGGGTAGCGGTCTGCGTACAGCGTAAGCCCGTCGCGGGTCTCCAGCGAGATCACCTCGTTTCCGCCGCATCCCACGACCAGCATCACCCCGAGCACGCGCCACATCGGCCCTCCTGGAGAGTGGTCACGCGAGCGCCCCGTTCGTTACCGACCCGCGGTGTTGTCGAGCACCACGCCCGTCGACCAGTCGAGGAAGGCTTCGCCCTCGATGAGGTTCCAGCCCATCGCGATGCCCTGCAGCGTGTAGATCGACGCGCGCCAGTCGCGGGCCTCGAGATACGCCATGCCGCGCCCCGGCGTCGCGGAGAACGAGCTCGCGAGCGGCGGCTCGCCCTGCTCGTAGGTGCCGGTGCCGTTGGTGTCGTCCCACAGCAGGACCTGGTAGAACCCGCCCGCGACATACGGCAGATCGGTGAACGCGTGCACGTGGTCACCGGGCGGCACCGGGAACGCATCAAGCTGGATGTTGGCGTTCGACGTCGCGAGGCTGACTGCGGTGCCACCGAGGGTGGCCTCCGCCGGTGGAGGCACCGTGTTGTCGATGAGGCTGGTGATGTTGTACGCACCGGCCGTCGGCGCGCTCGCGGCGCTGAGATCCGGAATCACCGAGGCGCGAAGCCCCTCCTTGGGCGTGAACAGCAGCTGGGCGTCCATGTCGACGCTACCCCCGTTCGCCAGGGCCTCCCCGGTGAACGACTCGTTCACGAAGTCGAACTCGAGCAGGTTCCAGCCCTCGGTAACGCCGATGTCGAGCCAGTCCTGGGGCGGTGCGCCGGCCGCATACACGACGATCTGGGGGAAGCTCGCGCCGACCCAGGCCGTCGCGCTCCCCTCCCCGTCGTCTTCGAAGGCGCGAAGGACGTAGGTCGCCGCCATGAACGTCGGGTTCGTGTCGTCCGGAGCGTAGAGGTCGGCCTCGACCGGCGTCTCGTCGATGCACAGGCTGTACGCCTGCTGATCACCCGCGGAGATCACGCCCACGTCGAAGGCACCGCGCACCGCGCCGGTCCCGATGTCCTCCACGGAGAGGTCGATCGCGACGATGTCGACGGTCACGGCACTCGACGGCGTCACCGCCGCCGCTGGCACGTGGAGCTCGCCGATGATCTCGAAGCGCTCACACGGCGGCGGTCCCGTCTCACCGGTCTCCCCCGTCTCACCCGAGTCGACACCCTCACCGGTGTCCGTAGTCTCGATGGTGCCGCCGTTGCAGGCGAGCAACAGCGCAAGGGGCGCGAGCCTGATCATGATGTCCTCCGTCTCGTTGAGCTTGCCACGTCTCGCGTGGCTTCGCTTGGACCCGTGAGTCGGGCGGGACGGAAAACAAAACCGGAGATCAGGGTGCGTCGAGCGTCAGCCCCTCGGACCAGGCCACGTACTGCCCGCTCTCGAGGACGCTCCAGCCCATGGGCCAGCCGGCGTCGACCATCACCGAGGCCCGCCAGTCGAGGGGCTCGAGGAAGTACAGCCAGCGCTCCGGGGTCGCCGAGGTGGAGTTCGCGTGCATGGTCTCTTCGGTGGGCTGCCAACGCTCGTCTCCGCTGGTGTCCGACCACACGCCGACCATGTAGTAGCCGGCCTCCGCGTAGAACAGGCCGTCGAAGGCTTCGGTGTGGTCCGGCGGCGGCGAGGCCAGGGTGAGCGCGAACGCGGTGCTCGCGCCGGTCGACGTGGCCGGCGTCCCGGGAAGGGACGGGTTGGGCGGCGTGACCATCGAGGAGTCCGCGATGCGGTTGATGTTGTACGCGCCGACCACCAGGTCGCTGTGGGCGGAGAGGTCCGGGACCATGGTGCCCGAGAGCACGGGCGTCGCGGGCATGAGGAGGTTCGCGTCGAAGTCGAAGTCGGTAGTGTCGGTGAACGGCACGCCCTCTTCGCGAAGCAGGTGCAGGACGTTCCACCCGGGAGCGGCACCGCTGTCGATGAGGTCGGTGGACAGGGAGCCTTCGAGCCAGGTGAGCATCATGGGCCAGCTGGCACCGACCCACTCGCCGCCCGACGCGCGGGCACGAAGGCTGTAGGTCGCGAGACTCATGCCGGGAGCGCTGTCCAGCGTGTACAGATCCGCCGACCTGGGAACGGCGGGCGCACACAGGGCGAAGCTCGCATCGACGCCCGCGGTGAGGGGATCGAGCACGAGGCTCGCGACCACGTCACCCTCGATCAGGTCGCCGACCACACGCTCCGCCTCGACGAGGTCCACGGTGACGTCGCCGGTCGGCACGGCCAGGCCCGCCGGCACCGCCAGGGTTCCGCGCACCCACATGCCGTCACAGGTCTCAGCCGTCTCGCCGGTCTCGCCCGTCTCACCGGTCTCGCCCGTCTCGCCACTGTCGGTGACGACGTCCGAAGACCCACCATGGCAGGCACACAACCACAGTCCGAGCCACGCCAGGCGCGTGTGCATGCTTCCTCCATCTACAAGGACTCTGACACGCCGCGGCCGCGTGCGCTATGCAGGGAACCATGCGCACCTGGGTCGACCGCGGCGGCACCTTCACCGATGTAGTGGTCCTCGACGACGAGGGGCTGCGGGTGCGCAAGGTGCCCTCGGACGCGGCGGTCATCGGCGACCTCGCCGAGGGCGATCTGTGCTTCGGGACCACGGTCGCGACCAACGCCCTGCTAGAGCGCCGCGGTGTGCGGACCGCCCTGCTCGTCACCCGCGGCTTCGCCGATCTCGTGCACATCGGCGACATGGCCCGCCCGGAGCTCTTCGACCCCGACGCTCGCTGGCCAGACCCTCTGTGCGACGCCGTCTTCGAGGTCGACGGTCGCCTGGACGCGAACGGCGAGGAGCTCGATGCCCTGGGCGAAATCCCCGACCTCTCGGGCTTCGCCTCGGTCGCCATCGCACTCCTCCACTCGGGCGCCAACCCGAGCCATGAGCTCCGAGTCGCGGAGGTGCTGCGGGCGCGACACCCGGACCTGTTCGTGAGCCTCGGACACGCGCAGGCACCCGAGCGAGGCTACCTCGCTCGCATCGAGACCACGCTGGTCGACGCGGCGATCACTCCCGTGCTCCACGGTGCTCTGGCGCGCGACAACCTTCCCGAAGCCGCAACCGCCATCCGCTCGGACGGGACCCTCGTGCCGTGGCGACAGCTCCGCGCGCCCGACGCCGTGCTCTCCGGCCCAGCGGGAGGGGTGCTCGCGGTGTCCGCCATTGCCGCGCTCGCCGGGTTTCGGGCGGCCGTCGGCCTCGACATGGGCGGCACCTCCACCGACGTGTGCCGTGTCGAGCAGGGCGAACTGCCTCGCCGGGAGGGGGAGGTTCGAGTCGCCGGAGTGCGCGTGCGTCGGCCCATCCTCGAGGTGCTCACCATCGCCGCCGGGGGAGGCTCGATCCTCGCGAACGACGGGCTGCGGCTCTCGGTCGGACCACGCTCGGCGGGTGCCCACCCAGGACCGCAGTGCTACGGGCGCGGCGGCCCCCCGACCCTCACCGATGCCGCCCTCGCGGTCGGGCTCGTCGACGCCGAGGCGTTCTCCCCTCCCCTCGACGCTTCTGCTGTAAGCCTGCCGGGCGAAGCCGAGGCCTTCCTCGAGGTCGCGAGGGACCAGATGGCGGCGGCGGTACGCACCCTCGCCACCCAGCGCGGTGCGGACCTCCGCGACCATGCGCTGGTCTCCTACGGTGGCGCCGCGGGCCAGCACGCCGCGAGGGTCGCCGAGAAGCTCGGCATCCGCACGGTCCTCGTCCATCCCTGTGCCGCCGTGCTCTGTGCGTGGGGCCAGAGCCTCGCGCGTCGCGGCGCCACGGCCGTGCGGGCGCTGTGGCAGCCACTGACGTCGATGGCCCCCATCACCGAGGCCTGGGACGCACTTCGCGACGAACTGCCCGACCTCGGCGTGACCCTGTGCACCGTGGAGCTTCGTCACCCCGGCACGGACCACGCGCTCGAGGTCTCGGGAGGCAACCTGACCGAGCTGCGATCGGCGTTCGCGCGGGCGCACCTGCAGCGGTACGGCTTCCAGCGTAAGTCCGAGCTCGAAGTCGTCAACGTGAGGGTTCGCACGCTCGCCCCGGAGCAGGCCGCACCGCCACCGGGTGGCTTCGGCCTAACTGCGCCCGTGCACGGCCCCGACGTGCTGCGACTTCCCACCACGACCATCGCGATTCCCGCCGGTTGGGTCGCCGACGAGCGCAATGGCCTTCTGTTAGTCGAGCGCACGGACGCGGTCCTTGCCACGGAGGTACCGACCAAGCGCACCCCTTACGGTGTCGCGCTGTGGTCGAGCCGGTTCATGGCGATCGCCGAGCAAGCGGGCGCGGTGCTGCAGCGACTGGCGCGCAGCGTGAACATCCGCGAACGCCTGGACTTCTCCTGTGCGGTGTTCGACGGCGAGGGCCGGCTGATCGCGAACGCGCCTCACATCCCCGTGCACCTTGGCGCCATGGGCGAGACGGTGCGCGACCTGCTTCGACATCACCCGAACCCCGAGCCCGGCCAGGCATGGCTATGCAACGATCCCGCCGCCGGGGGCTCGCACCTGCCGGATCTCACGGTGGTCACCGCGGTCCACGCTGGCGGCGAGCGTTGGTTCGTCGCCAACCGCGGGCATCACGTCGACGTCGGTGGCAGCACACCCGGCTCGATGCCGCCCCACAGCCAACGCCTCGACGAGGAAGGCTTTGTCGCCCGACACGTGCCACTGCTGGTTGACGGCGCACTCGTCGAGCTCCCCATATTGGACGCCTCGCGCGACGTTTACACTGTACGCGCCGACCTCGAGGCCCAGATCGCCGCGAACCACCACGCCGCCCGCGCGCTCCGCGACCTCGCCGCCCCCGAGGTCGTCTCCACGTGGATGGCTCACCTGCTCGACGTCGCCTCCGAGGCGGTGCAGCGTCGCCTTGCCTCGCTCGAACACGGACACGCCGAGGACCGCGTGGACGGCATCCCGATGAAGGTTCGGCTTCACCGCGAAGGGACCACCCTCGTGGTCGACTTCGAGGGCACCGGCGGCCCGCATGCCGGCAACCTCAACGCCCCACGAGCCGTGAGCCGGGCGGCGGTGCTGTATGCCCTGCGCGTGCTCGTCGACGAGCCGATTCCGCTGAACGAGGGTGCGCTGCGCCACGTCGCGATTCGGGTGCCGTCGGTCTCGCTGCTCGATCCGCCTCCCCACGCCGCCGTCGCCGGCGGCAATGTCGAGACCTCGATGCGTCTCGTCGACCTCGTGCTTCGCGCCGCGGGGAGCCGAGCGGCTTCGCAAGGCACCATGAACAACCTGACCCTCGGCGGGGACGGCTGGTCGCTGTACGAGACCCTGGGTGGCGGCACCGGCGCCTCAGCGCGCGGTCCGGGTGCAAGCGCGCGGCAGGTGCACATGACCAACACCCGAGCCACCGATCCGGAGATCCTCGAGACCCGCCTCCCCCTGCGCCTGCGACGCTTCGCGCGTCGTCCCCACAGCGGCGGAGATGGGCTTCACCCCGGTGGGGACGGCCTGATCCGCGAGGTGGAGCTCACGCGCCCCGGCACCGCGGCCCTGCTCGCGACCCGTCGACACACAGGCGCACCGGGACTGGACGGCGGCGACCCCGGTCTGCCGGGCGAAGACGCTGTCCGACGCAGCGGGCAGTGGCAAGCCTGGAGCGGCGCACCCATCGACCTCGATGCCGGCGACGCCGTGCGTGTCCATACGCCTGGCGGCGGTGGCTTCGGCGCGAAGCTTACGTCGTAAGCGACTACTTCGCGGCGGCGGCGAGAACCGCCACCTCCTCCGAGCCCTCACGGAGCCGGCGACGTACCAGCCGCAGGCGACCGCGGGCCTTCTTCACCGCATGCTCCACGCGGTCGAGCACGCCATCCGCTTCGTCGCGGAGCACGTCGAGCTCGTCCTGTAGCGCACGGCGCACGCGGAAGTCGAAGTCGTCGACCATACGCGGCGTGATCTCCTCGCCCTCGCGAAGCACGGGCGGACGGATGGGCTTGCCGATGCGGTAGCGCAGCCGGGTCGGGGGCGGCAGGTGCGGAACGGGGCCAACGCCCAGACCGTACGGGAAGGACAGGTGCACCGGGAAGATGTGGGCGCGGAACAGCTCGGGGAAGTGAAGGCGCTTGGCGAGGCGACGGCCATCGCTCAGCACCACCAGCGTGTCGTGCGCGCCGGCGTGCGCGATGGGCACCACCGCAACCTGGTTGCGAATGGCGGTGGCCGCGTAGCCCTTGCGACCCGAGAAGCAGACCTTGTACCGGTCCTTCCACGGCCGCCAGGTGTCGAGGTCGCCACCGGGCAGCACCAGCAGATCGCGCTTGTGCTCGTGGAGGATGCGCCGCGCGTTCTCGCGGTTGGCCCGCAGGATGCCGCGCTGGGCGAAGAACTTCGCGGTGCCGTCGAGGGCGAACACCATCTCGTGGGCCAGTGCGTGGATGGGACGCTCACGGCCGAAGTGGCTGTACCAGGCCTCGCCGAGCCCCCAGACGTCGGGAATCGTCGTGCCGCCCGAGTGGTTGGCGATGAGCAGTGCGCCGGGCTCGGGCAGGTTCTCCCAGCCGCTGACCTCGGTCCGGAAGTACGCCTTGTCCTCATGGAACAGCGGACGAAGCTTGCCCGCGAGGTCCATCACCAGGTCCAGATCGAGGTCCTCGGGGTTCGAGCCCCACTCTCGGTCGGCGCGGGACTGCTTCCACTGCAACCAACGGCTCTGCGGACGAACGGACATGAGGCACTCCGGGCGGGAACATCCACAAGGTGACCCGTTTCACTGACGCGCGCCAGCGAAAAAGTAGAACACGTTCTATTTTTGATCCGGATCCGCTCTACAGGCCGCTCGAATGCGATCGCGCCCTGTGCGATCTCACACCCAGGAGTTGTTGAGCAGCTCCCCGAAGCCGCCGCCGCCCGGCACGATGTAGCCGTGGTCGGTGAGGGCCCGCTCGTCGCGCGAGGCCCCGGGCGCCATCGCGAGCACCTCGGCATCGGACAGTCCACGGTCCACGCGCAGGGCGAACACCTGGACCTCGGGATGCTTTTCGCGGACCAGCGACAGGTACTCGGGGGTGACGATCACGTGCATGGCGACGATCGCGCGCGGCGTGCCGTCGACCTTGTCCCGGTAGTGCGCGAGCACCGCATCCAGCGTCGAGCCCGTGGCCGCCATCGGATCCGGGAGCATGAGCACCACATCCTCGATGTCACCCCCGATCTTGCCGCCCGGAATGTCGGTACCGGAGACCGAGCCATCCGCTGCTGCGACGCGGGCGGCGAGGAGGTGGTCCTGCCGTACCACGTCGGGATCGAGCAGGTCGTTGAGCCGGTCGAAGCACACCGCACCCGGGAGGATGCCGCCGCGAATGACGTCGACGATCACCACGCGCTGGTTGGGGTCGAGGACCTCCATCTCGGCGCGAGCCCGCGAGGTCTCGGCGGCCATGCGGGTGACCACCGTGCGCTCGGCACGCGGCATCACGGAGACCAGCACCGCGTCGAGCAGGCGCTCGTAGAGCACCCGGATGATGCGGTTGAAGTCCGGCTGTGCGGTCTTGCCCTCGCACAGGCGGGCGAGCAGCGTGAACGCCACCGCGTCGTCGAGGATGTGCACGTTCGGGCCGTACCCGTGGGGCTTCTCGGGAAGTTCGCGGGTGTGCCCGATGTGTCCGATGTCACGCATGCTGCCTCCGGCGCGAGGCTTCATAGCTCAGCTGAGGCGAATGCCTCCACGTTCGAGCGAAATGCGACGTTCCCGGTAGAGCGCGCCGATGGCCTTCTTGAACGTGCCCTTGCTCATCGCGAGCGCGTCGCGGATCGCGTCGGGACTCGACTTGTCGTGCAAGGGCAGGAAGCCGCCAGCAGCCTCGAGGGCCTCGAGGATCACGTCCCGCGCGTCGAGAGCGGCGCCACGACCGAGGCGCTGCAGGCTCAGATCCAGGCGACCGTCCTCGCGTACTTCCTTGACCCAGGCGGTGACCACCTCGCCCACCGCGAGCTCCCGGTAGACCTCGTTGTGGTACGCCAGCCCCCGATACTTGCCGTCGACGACGAAGTTCACGCCCGCATCGTGGAAGCCGTACACCATCGCCTGGACCTGATGGTTGGGCTTGAAGTGGTCGGGCTCGTAGTCGAAGTGCCGGCCAAGGCGCTGGCTCGCGATCAGCCGGTTCGTGCGCTCGTGCACGTCGATGTAGAACACCCGCCGATCGCCGACCTCGAGCGGCTCCTGCTGCTCCTTGATCGGCACGAGCAGGTCCTTGTCGAGACCCCAGTCGACGAAGGCGCCGTGCTCGAAGGTATCGACCACCTCGAGGAACGCGAACTGGCCCACGGTGGCCAGCGGCTTCACGGTGGTTGCCACGGGGATGTCGTCGGTGTCGACGTACACGAAGACCCGGAGGCGCGCGCCGACCTCGGTGCCCTCGGGCACTTCGTCGGCGAGCAGCAGCACCTCGTCGTCGCCATCGCCGAGGAAGGCGCCCGCGTCCGCGAGGCTGTTCACGCGCAGGGTGTTGTAGCGACCGATGCGAATCATGCGTCCCCCAGCGCTGCCAGGTAGCCCGCTCGCGCCTAGCCCACCTGCTCGACGGCCTCGATCTCGTCGCCGAGCAGCTCCTTGAGGGTCTGCTCGATGCCGAACTTCAGCGTCAGCGTGCTCGCCGGACAGCCGCTGCACGCGCCCACCATGTGCACGCGGACGATGCCGTCCTTCACCTCGAGCAGCTCGATGTCGCCGCCGTCCTGGTGGATGCGGGGGCGCACGCGTTCCTCGAGGATCTCGAGCACGCGCTCCTCGAGGGCGCTGTTCTCGGCTTCGCTGCGCGGCACGGGTGCGAGCGCCTTGCCGCAGTGGAGCAGGTACTGGCGCAGGCTGACGTCCACGTGCGCGTCGAGGCCATCCCAGGGCTCGTCGGTCTCGCGGACCACGGTCACCGTGTTCGCGCGGAAGAGCACGCTCTTCACGCCGGGGTGGCCGAGCAGCGCGACCGCGAGGGGGTGGGCTCCGTCCGCGTCCTGGAAGAAGCGCGCCCGACCGCGGTTGAGTGGGCGCGACACGAGGTAGAGCCGGCCGTCGGGGTTGGGCGTCTCACGCGCGCGCAGCTCGAGGTGGGTCTGCGCACGGAAGCGGCCATCGGCGAAGTCGAGGACCATGCCCTCGAGCACGTCGAGGTCGGGGGCCGGCACGCGCACACGCTCGGAGACGGGCTCGAAGCCTGGCGCGTCGGGGCCGGACTCGGCGGCGACCACGTGGCCCACCGGGGCCGGGACGGCGCGAACGAACAGCACCTGTCCTTCGGGAAGCGCCGCCACGGCCTCTTCGGCGGCCTCGGTGAGCGCGAACGGCCCCGGCTCCTCGACGACGAGGGACGGCTGAAAGCCCAGCGCGCTCTTGAAGGCGGACCACAGGCCCATGGCTCCTCCGGAGTACGGACGCGCGATGCGTCCAGTCTGGGCAGGTATCGCAGCCACCGAGCCGGGACCATCGCCGCGACCGGCCCGCTGAGGTATGCCCAGGCCATGCCGAACTCAGCCAAGCCGCTTCATGCCGTGCCCATCGCACCGCCGCCGACGCCCCTCCGCGCCCGCCGCCAGGCCCGCTTCGCCGCGGAGGGTGAGCGAAAGAACCGTTATTCCCTACCAGAGCGCCTGGACAGCCACTCCCCCGTCGGCTTCCGCCATCGCATCCCGCTGACGGCCAAGGAGACCAACCAGGTGCTTCCCCTGCTCGCGCTGGACCGCCCGACAGGGTTCGGCGCGCCCGGTCCGATCACCGACAACGAGCTGTTCGAGGAAACGAGCCTCGGCGTCCTCACCGCCCGGCAGTCGACGAACTTCCGCGGCCATCGCCAGGTGAGCTTCGACGGCGCCGATGCCGAGCGCGTCACCGCCCTTCTCAAGCAGCTGGCCCACCTCGAGGCCCCCGTGCTCGACGGGGCGACCGCCGTGCACCTCACCTTCGCGCGGCCCTACCGCACGCCGTTCACGGCGCTGCTCACGATCATCGGCCACCGGCCCGTGCGCAGCCTGCTCTCGGTGCCCAAGCGCCTGTACGACAAGCGCCGCCACTTCCACGACGACATCCCGACGATTGGCTTCCTCAAGGAACTGCACATCGGCATCCTCGCTGACGCCATGGAGCGCGCGGCGCTGATCGCGAGCCGCGGCACCCGGCGGGCCCAGGTGCTCTCGGCACCGTTCTCGGACCGGGAGCGCCGCCAGGAGAACAAGGCGATCCTCGACGAGCTGTATGCCCTGTCCGGCATCGGCCGTCGCGATCGCCTCGCCGGCTGGCACCTGGTGCTCGCCACCCAGGTGGGCACCGCCCTCGAGAGCGAGGCGATGAGCCTGCCGGATGCGCTGTGGGAAAAGGTCGGCGCCAACCTCATGTCGCTCCGCAGCGAGCGCATCCAGCCCGGCGTCAACCACGAGCCCTCGGCCCCCGCGCCGTACCAGATGCGCCAGGACATGCGCGTGCCCGACGAGCTCACCGTGATGTGCGGGCGCGCGGCGTACAACGCGTTTGCGCACTGGACCGGGGTCGAGCGCGAGCGGGCCAAGGACCTGCTGCTGCTCGAGCGGGTGGACGTCCTGCACCCGGGTGGCAAGCGGCGCATTCGCCAGATCCGCGGCGAGCTCGGCGCGATCAGCGACGACGTGATCAAGAACCTGCCGCTGTGGGTCGACCTGCCGACCGGCGGCTTCTTCTCGAAGAACGCGGCCCGCGGTCGCAAGGCCTTCGCGCTGGCCGGTCAGCGCATCTACATCTGTGGACTGTCGCGCCCCGAGATCGACGCCGAGGGCCTGAACTGGGACCAGTGCGTGCGCGCCGTCGGGGCCGCGGCCTCGCGCAGCGCGCTGTATGCCGAGCTCATGGGCGTGACCGACCTGCCCGAGGACTGCGATCTGCTCGCCGGTATCTGCCTCATGGCGGGTCCCGTGAACCAGAACGACATCGGCAAGCAGTTCTACGGCTACCGCGACCTACTCGCCGAGCAGTTCCCGGACCGTGACCCGACCTCGCTGCTCGTGTGGACACTCAAGGCGAAGACGGTCGCCGACCCCATCGGCAACGAGGAGCAGCTGCTCAACGCCGCCCGGAAGGGCGCGCTCGTCGACCTGCGCGCCGGGCCGCACGACGTGGTCGCGATTGCTCGGGGTGGGCAGGTCACGCCGTTCCGCGAGGCTGGCTCGAACGAGCGGGCCTTCGCCGCGGTGGGCAACTTCGTCACCGATCCCGAAGGGCGAGACATTCCCGGCAACCGCGGCGAGGCCTGGCCCGAAGCCGAGTCCATCGTCCTCGGTCCGGGGGCCTCGTGACCCGCCTCGCGCCGCCGCCGAGCACGCCAAACTGCGTGAGCAGCCGCGCCGACCGCGATCACCCCGCGTACATCGACCCCCTGCCGATGCCGCCCGGCGGCTTCGATCAGGCCCTCGCCCTGGCCACCGCCATCGAGCGCTCCCACCTCGCCGAGCGCGACGAAGGCTACGCGCGCATCGAGTACCGGACGCGCTTCTTCCGCTTCGTGGACGACCTCGAGCTCGAGGCGGACGGCCACGTGCTCCACGTGCGCTCGGCCTCCCGCGTCGGCAACAGCGACCTCGGCGTGAACCGCAAGCGCGTGGAGCGCCTCCGGAGCCTGCTCCTCGAAGCGGAGTGAGCGTGAAGCGCGCCCTGTGGCTGCTGCTCGTCGTCGCCGTGCTCGCCGCGCTGTGGCTGCTGCCGGTGCGCGAGCTGTCGGCCGACCTGCTCGCATGGGCGCGGGAAGCCGGCCCGGGGGGCGCACTCGCCTTTGCGCTCGCCTACGTGCTCGCCACCGTCCTGCTCGTGCCCGCCTCGGTCCTCACAGTGGGCGCGGGAGCCGTGTGGGGTCCGGGCTGGGGGACCGCCATCGTGCTGCCCTCCGCGACGCTGGGTGCCAGCCTCGCGTTCCTGCTCGGGCGCAGCGTGCTTCGCGACCGCGTCGATGCGTGGACGGCGGAGCGCCCGGTCTTCGCCGCCGTGGACGCGGCAGTCGCCGAGGGCGGGCTGACCACCGTGCTCCTCATCCGCCTTTCGCCGCTGTTTCCGTTCAACATGACGAACTACGCGCTCGGCGCCACCTCGCTTCGCCTGCGCGATTACGTGGTCGGAAGCTTCGTCGGCATGTTGCCCGGCGTGCTGGTGTACACCTGGATCGGTCGTGGCCTCGCGCGCCTCACGGACACCCCCGAGCGCACGGATGCGTCACGAATCCTGTTCTGGGTGGGACTGGTGGCCACGGTCGCCGTGACCGCGCAGATCACGCGCATGGCCCGGCGCCGCCTCGACCTCGCTCTCGGAGACTGACGTGCCCCACATCCTCCCCGACGACGCGCACAACCGCGCGATGGCCGCCGAGGTCCACCCGGAGGACTGGCTGCAGCCCACGCCGAGCGGCACCTACAACCTCGTCGTGGTCGGCGGTGGCACCGCGGGTCTGATCGCCGCGCTGGGGGCAGCCGGGCTGGGCGCTCGCGTGGCGCTGGTCGAGCGACGCTGGCTCGGCGGAGACTGTCTCGTCCACGGCTGCGTGCCCTCGAAGGCACTGCTCGCCGCGGCCCACGCGGCCCACGCGTCACGTCAGGCCCATGCGTACGGTGTGCTTACAGGGGAAGTCCAGGTCGACTTCCCGGAGGTGATGCGGCGCATGCGCGCCCTGCGCGCCGAGATCGCTCACCACGATGCGGCACGACGCCTCGCCGAAGCCGGTGTGGACGTGTTCCTCGGCGAGGGTCGATTCACGGGGCCCGAGCAGCTCGAGGTCCGCGGCGTGCGCCTCGACTTCGCGCGCGCCATCGTCGCCACCGGCGCCCGGGCCCTGCGCCCGCCCATCCCCGGCATCGACGACATCGACGTACTCGACAACGAGGGCGTGTTCGAGCTCACCGAGCTGCCACCGCGTCTCGTGGTGATCGGCGGCGGCCCCATCGGCTGCGAGCTCGGCCAGGCCTTCGCGCGCTTCGGCTCCCAGGTGACCCTCGTCGACCAGGCGCCTCGCGTGCTCAACGGCGATGATGCCGATGCGGCGGCCATCGTCGCCAACCAGCTCGAGTCCGAGGGCATCGCCCTGCGCATGAGCACCAAGGTGGTGCGCTTCGAGCCCGGTCCAAGCGGCGGCGCGCGCACCGTGGTCGAGCGCGACGGCCGCGAGGAGGTGCTCGACAGCGATGCCGTGCTCCTCGCCGTCGGTCGGGCGCCGAATGTCGACGGCATGGGTCTCGAGACCGCCGGAGTGCGCTTCTCCCGCGGCGGCATCGAGGTCGACGCCTACCTGCAGACGACGAACCCGAAGATCTTCGCCTCGGGCGACGTGGCCTCGAAGTTCAAGTTCACCCACGCCGCCGATGCCCTGTCCCGCGTCGCCCTCCAGAACGCGCTGTTCTTCGGGTTCAAGAAGGCCAGCGACCTGGTGATTCCGTGGGCCACGTTCACCGAGCCCGAGCTCGCGCACGTCGGCATCGACCAGGAAGAGGCCTCGCGGCGACCGGACGTGTCCATCTTCGAAGCACCGATGTCCCGCAACGACCGCAGCCTGCTCGAGGGCGAGACGCAGGGCTTCGCACGCGTGTACGCCGACAACAAGGGCCGCATCCTCGGCGCGACCATCGTCGGCCGCCACGCGGGCGAGCTCATCGGCACCGTCACCGTGGCGATGACCCAGGGCCTGCCGCTGTCGGCACTCAACGACACGATCCTCCCCTACCCGACCCGGACGATGGTCCTCAAGCGACTGGGCGGCGAGTACAACCGCACCCGCCTGACCCCGCTCGCCGCGACCGTGCTGCGCACGCTGCTCGCGTGGCGCCGCTGATGGACGTGGCCGCGATCTTCGCGAAGCCCCCCGAGCCGGGCCGGGCGAAGACACGGCTGATCCCACTGGTGGGCGCGGAGCGTGCCGCCGAGCTCGCCCACGCCTTCCTGAGCGACGCGTGGGCTCACGCGCACGCCTGTGACGGGATGAGAGCGGTCATCTCGACCACCTCGGTGGAGCCGTCGCGCTTTGGCCTGTCTCCGGAGCCCGAGCTGTGGGACCAGGGCGACGGCGACCTCGGGGCGCGTATCGAGCGGACCCTGCGCCGAGCCCTCGACCACGGTGAGCGGGCCTTCGCGATCGGGGCCGACGCCCCCGACCTCGGCCCCCAGCGCATCGAAGCCGCTCGTGCCGCGCTCGACGACGCCGACGCCGTGCTGGTGCCCGCGGACGACGGTGGCTTCGTCCTCCTCGGGCTCACCCGGTGCCCGGAGGGCCTGCTCGCGGACCTCCCCTGGAGCCAGCCCGATACCTGCGCGCGCACCGTCGAGCGACTGCGTGGACACGGACTGCGCGTCGTCCTCCTCGAGCCCTGGTTCGACGTCGACGAGCCCCACGAGCTGCGCGCGCTCGCCGCGCGCCTGCGCAAGACACCGCAGTCCGCGCCCCACACGGCCAGGCTGCTGCAGGCGCGGCCCCTGCCTGTCGCGATCAGCGTGGTCCTGCCGGTGCTCGACGAGCAGGCCCGCATCGACGCGGCGCTGCAGCGACTGCTCGCAGAGCCCGGCATCGACGAGATCCTCGTCGTCGACGGAGGCAGCCGCGACGACACCGTCGCCCGGGCCGAGCGCCACGGCGTGAGGGTGCTCCTCGCCGACACCGGGCGCGCGCGACAGATGAACGCCGGAGCCGCCGCTGCCACTGGCGAGGTGCTGTGGTTCGTGCACGCCGACGTGGTGCTGCCTCACGGTGCCGCGGCCCACGTCCGCCACGCACTCCGCGACCCGGAGACCGTGGCCGGCGCCTTCGTCACGTGGACGGTCAACGACAGCGCACCAAGGCCGTGGGCGGCGCTGCTCCACGTCGCCGACCTCCGCAGCCGCGTGACCCGCCATCCGTACGGGGACCAGGCGCTGTTCGTGCGCCGCGAGGTGTTCGAGTCCCTCGGCGGCTTTCCCGATCTCGCGCTGATGGAGGACGTGGCGCTGGCCGAGCGTCTGCGCAAGCGCGGACGGATCGCGCGCATCGACGCTCGGGTGCAGGTCTCCGGGCGGCGCTTCGTTCGCCGACCTCTACGGACCATGATCGCGTGGAACACGCTGCCGTTCCTGTACCGACGCGGAGTGCCGACCCGCTGGCTGGCGCGCATCTATGGGCACGTGCGCTAGTTCCAGCCCGATGCCGGCCGGCGCAGGCGGAGCCTCAGGACTTCGCGCTCACCACTCCGAGGTGTTGTCGCGCTCGAAGTCGTCCGGGTGACCCACCGGGAACTGCTTGCCCGAGAACTCGGCGTCAGGCATCTCGGGCGGCATGCGCAGGTCGCGCGCCCACTGGCGCAGCCCCGGGCCGTCGACGCCGCGCGCGGAGGCATCCAGCGCATCGGCCACCTCGACGGCCGAGGGCCGGTCCTTGCCTTCGTGGCGCAGGCAGCGCATGAGCACGGACCACACCGGCGGCGGCACGTCCTCGCGCAGGCCACGCATCGCGCCGACGACGCGCTGGTTCCACATCATCGCGCTGCCCGCCAGCCCGAGGACCTCGCCGATGCCGCGCTTGCCCATCACCGGGCGCCCCGCGAGGCACTTGTACAGGCTCGCTCCGAGGGCGTACACGTCCCACCGGGCGTGTCCGCGGGACCGGCGGTCGAAGCGCTCGGGCGACATGAACGACAAGCTGCCGATCACGTGGCTGTCCACGCTTCGCGTCAGGCGCTCGGGGCCCTGGAACAGCGCCACTCCGAAGTCGATGAGCTTCACCTGCCCGGTGCGGTCGACGAGGATGTTCGATGGCTTCACGTCGCGATGGACGATGCGCATCGGCGCGCCGAAGGTGTCCTGCGCCGCGTGGCAGTCGGCCAGGGTGTTCGCGACCTGCGCGAAGGCCTCGAGTACCGCCCGCACCGGCGGGATCGAGCGTGTCGTCGCGGTCCCGATGTCCGGCCCACGCACGAGCTCGGTGATCAGCGCCAGCTTGCCGTCGACACGGCACAGGTCGTAGGCGGTGGCGATGCCGGGGTGCGCGAGCTCCGCGACCAGGCGGGCCTCGTCGCGAAAGCGGGACACGGCGTCCGCCGCCGCGGGCGCCTGACCGTGCAGGACCTTGATGGCCACAGGCAGCAGCAGGCCACCGTCCGTCTGGAGCTTGGCCTCGTAGACCTCTCCGAACTGACCGCGTCCAATGCAAGCGCCGATGTACAGCATGCGTGGCATGAGCCCATGCTACCGGAGCGGAGCAGCGCGAGCCCCGGCATTTGCGCGTGACCGCAACGGTCCGCGGGACTAGCCCTCGAGCTCGTTGCGGTACTGGTGTACGAGCACCAGGGTGATCAGCCCGAGGAACGCGCCACCGAAGCTCGGCAGCGACGAGACGGCCGCAGCCGAGATCGCGCCTCCTCCGGCGATGAACCCGAGCGCGACCGCGACCGTGCCGACCCCGATGGCGACGAGCACGCCCAGTGCGCTGGCCCAGCGGGTCGCGATGGGCACGACCAGCCCCATCGCCATCTCGACGAGCGCGGCGAGGGCGAGCACCACCCACGGAACGTAGCTGCCGTCCTCCTCGAGTGTGAACGCGTGAAAGCCGGATGCGGCCAGGCTCCCGAGCCCGGCGAGCAGCAGGCACACGCCCGTGATCCACACCATGATCGGCGGTCGAATCATGCATCCTCCGCGGAGCAGCCTACCCCACGACGGACGGGGCGTTGCCGGTCATGCCGCCGCCCATCGCGGCTGCTAGGCTGTGCGCCAGCTCTGGAGCCTGCTTGACCCACCCTCGCATCGTCACCGACGCCGACCGCAACCACCCGGTGTACGTGGTGTGGGAGCTCACCATGCGCTGCGACCACGCCTGCGCCCACTGTGGGTCACGGGCGGTGCAGCCGCGGGAGAACGAGCTGTCGCGGGACGAGGTCTTCGCCGTCGCGGACCAGCTTGCGCGCCTCGGCACCCGCGAGGTCACCCTGATCGGCGGTGAGGCGTACCTCTACCCGGGCATCGAAGCGGTCATCGCGCACCTCACCCACCACGGCATTCGCGTGACCATGCAGACCGGCGGGCGCGGCGTGAACCCCATGCGCGCCAAGGCCATGGCGCGGGCCGGCCTGAAGGCCATCGGCTTCTCGGTCGACGGCACGCCCGAGGCTCACGACGTGCTCCGCGACAGCAAGGGCAGCCACGCCGCCGCCCTCGCCGGCATGCGCAACGCCCGGGACGCGGGCATGGCTGTCACCGCCAACACCCAGGTCAACCGCCTCAACAAGGACGTACTCGCCGAGACCGCGGACATCCTCCACGACGCGGGCGCGCGGGTGTGGCGCTGCCAGCTCACCGTGCCCATGGGTCGCGCGGCGGACCGGCCGGAGTGGATCCTCGAGCCGTACATGATCCCCGAGGTCATCGACGACATCGCCGCGATCCAGGTGCGCTACGCCCAGAAGGCCCACGCCGAGGGCCTGCCCCCCAACCGCATCTTCAACGTGATGCTCGGCAACAACCTCGGCTACTACGGGCCCCACGAGGTGCTGCTCCGCTCGCATCCCGGCAAGTCGGCCATGCACTGGACCGGCTGCCAGGCGGGCGTGTTCCAGATCGGCATCGAGTCCGACGGCAAGGTGAAGGCCTGCCCGAGCCTGCCCACGGCGCCCTACGTCGGTGGAAACATCCGCGACCTGAGCGTCGAGCAGATCTTCCACGAAGCCCCTGAGCTCAACTTCATCCAGAACCGCACGACCGACGAGCTGTGGGGCTTCTGCGCGAGCTGCGAGTACGGTGAGCTGTGCGGCGCCGGTTGCTCGTTCACCGCGCACTGCACCCTGGGCAAGCGCGGGAACATGCCGTTCTGCTACCACCGCGCGACCACGCTGGCGGAGCGAGGACGCCGCGAGCGCCTGGTCCGCGTCGAAGAGGCCGAGGGCCTGCCCTACGACTTCGGTCGCTTCGAGCTCGTCGAAGAGGACGCGCCGTAGTTCACCGGCCGCCCGCCGCCCAGTAGGACTCGAGGCGAAGCGCGGAGGCTTCCACGCAGGCATCGTTGCCCTCGCACAGCGAGTCGACGACACCCAGGGCCTCGGGACGGTCGAGCCAGCCGGCGAAGAGCACGGCATCGCGATGCGCCTGGCCCGAGAGTGGTCCCTCCTCCTGGGCCAGTGGGACGATGAGCGCGAGCGCGCGGCCGATGTCGCCGAGGTTGTAGCGGCACCAGGCGAGCTTGTACGCCGCGTAGCGCTGGTAGCGACCCGGCTCCGCAGCCACCTCTTCGTAGCCCTCGGCCGCTTCGCGCATCGCCGCGTGCTCGAAGGCCTGTTCGGCGAGCCGAAGGCGCGCTTCCGCGGCGAAGGGTCCGCTAGGGTCGAGCTCCAGCGCGGTCTCGAGCTCCGGGCGCGGGTCGATGTCGAGGTCCTCGCCGATCACCGCGGCGAGCACCAGCGCTCGTGCCGCATGGTCGTCGGGAAGCCCGGGGGCGGCGTCGATGTACAGGTCACGCGCGGTGCGGACCATGGACTCGAGGGCGGTGAAGTCCACGTCCTCGCCCCGGTCGAGGCGGGTCGCGAGCTCGACGAAGCGCGCATCGTGCAGCGCGCGCAGGGCGTCCGCGAGCTCGACCTTCTCGGTGGGAGTGCGCGCGAGCCGACGTCGACGCTGCCGCACCACCTTGGCCGCCCGCTCCTCGGACATGCCGCCGTGCCGCGGGAACAGCATCGCCCCGTCGGGTCGCACGATGTCGCCGCGGACCGGCGGACGGTCGAGATCTTCGAGACCGGCCAGAGCCAGGCCGCAGAGCAGGAAGAGCATGGTCACCTCTTCCCGCTGCGACAGCCCCGCGCGGCGTGGGTTCCGAGAACTAGCGGCGCTTGGCCTCGCCGATCAGCTCGCCCACGGTGTCTGGCAGGGTCTTCTTCGTCGCCGCGTTCTGGACGACCGTCGGGATCGCACCGCCCGTGTCCGTGCAGATGAAGTACTCGACCGCCGTCTTGCCGTCGGCCACGGTGAACCGCCAGCCGCCGACGTTGACGGGCGGCTCGATCGCGGACGGGTTCGCGGTGGTGACCTCGGTGAAGCGGGCGTTGTGGGCGCCGCCCTTGTCGAGGCGCTTCCAGTGGAACTCGATGTTGTCGCCGTCCTTGACCGTGGTCCCGGTGAGGAACCAGAAGCGGTCAGACGCCATCGTCCAGCCCGGCACGTCCAGGTACTGGTAGTACTCGATCGTGCTGCCGTTCTTGGCGAGGGTCTCGGCCTCGGTAACGCCGGCACTCGACCACCGCGGCGTGGACTCGATGTCGGTGGCAGCCGCGTGCAGCTTGCTCGGCGCCGCGGTGGTGCTCGCCGTGCCCTTGAAGCAGGCAATGCCCGCGACCGTCGCGGAGGACACGGCAATCTCGCCGCCGTCGGCGTGGCTGCGCGTGCTCACGCTGTTCCACTCGCTGACGGACTTGATGGCATCCCAGGTCGGGGTGCCAGCGAACGCGACGCCGGGGACACACAGGAGGAGGAAGAGGACGGAACGCATGGGATCTCCAGCCGGGTGACGCCAACCCCGAAGCCCCGGGGTGTGTTCCCGCCATCCTACACGCTCGCCAGGTCGCGTCCGACGGGGAATAATGCCCGCATGCGCACCCTTCCCCTGCTCCTCGGGCTGCTCGCCTGCACCCCACCGCCGCGTCCCCTCGCCGATCCCGAGGGCGAGTTCGCGGTCGATGCGCTGAGCCCGAACTTCGGCCCGGTCGACGGCGGCACCGAGGTGACGATCACCGGGCACGGCTTCGAGGGGAACGTGCGCGTGCGCTTCGAGGCGGTGTACCTGCCGGTGAACGTCATCGACAGCGAGACGCTGACCTTCGAGACCCCCGCCGCAAGTGCCCCGACCTTCGTGGAGGTCGGCGTGAGCAGCGACCTCGGAACCGTCACCCTCCCGGACGCGTTCGAGTACACCGACGACACGGGTCGCGACACCGGCGACACCGGCCGCGACACCGGCGGCGTGTCGGGGGTCGGCGGCGTCGTGCAGTACACGCTGACTCAGATCGCGTGTCCGGACTGCTGGGGGCTGACCTCCAGCCTCGACGTCGTCGCGCAAGCCGCGTTCCACGAGCCCGTGAGCGGTTCGTGGACGAACTGGCTGCCCGCCTCGGGCACCTGCTCGACGAATGCCGGCCCCACCGCGCCGACCGGCGTCACCCGGAGCGTCGGCTCCTGGGTCTACCTCAACTCGGGCAGCGTCAGCATCGGGCTGCGCGAGAGCTCCGGGACGACCGGGCCCCAGTACACGAGCAACGGCCTGTCCGAGGCCGACTACCCGCGCAACGCGAGCTTCGACCTGTCGGCACCCGACGTCGGGTTGACCGCCACCGGGGTGCTGCGCACCCCCCAGTCGATCACGAGCCTGACGCCGACCTCCCTGCTCAACAACGACCTGAACACGGCCTTCGCGCCGTCGGTGTCGTGGGCGGGACACACGTTCACGTGGGGTCCGAGCGGCGGAGGCGACCCGTTCGTCATCCTCATCGACGGGTACTCCGGCACCTCGGGCACCTACCTGGGCAGCGTACTGTGCGTGGGCCCCGACAACGGCGCGCTCACCGTGCCCGGCGCGTACCTGCAGCAGTTCCCCTACGACACGCTGCTCGGCGTGGGCATGTACCGCTACGCCCTGTCGAGCGCCGAGGCCTCGGATGGCCGCACCATCGAGAGCGTGGCTCAGTTCGGGGTGCTCGGAAACGCGAGCTTCTACTAGCAGCTACCCGTGGGCGCGAGCCTAGCAGCCGTTTCCGGGGGAGCGCGTCGCGTCCCCGTCGTCGCAGTCACCCCAGGACGCCTCACCAAGCTCGCAGAAGTAGGCCGCATCGTAGGCCGCATAGGCCGCACCGTAGGTCGCCTGGTCCGGTGCGAAGCCGTCCCCGTCGGCGTCGAACTCGCCAGGTGAGCAGTCGCAGTTCAGGTCGATCCCGTCGTAGGCCTGATCGTCGCGGGCCAGGCGGCCCGGGTTCACCTGGGCGTCGGTGTCGTCGCAGTCCCCCTGCGGAAGCGGCCCCACATAGGGCGGGTCGTGCGGCAGCCCCGTGTTCGGGTTCCGCGTCGGCACGAAGCCGTCGAGGTCGACGTCGTAGTCGGGCATGCCGTCGCAGTCGCTGTCGATGCCGTCGTAGCCGACCTCGAAGGGCGACCCCGGAAAGATCTCCGGGTCGCGGTCGTTGCAGTCGAGCTCGGTGCCCAGCGCGGGCCAGGTGCCGCCGACACCGGTGTAGTTGTCGAGGTCGATGCCCGGGAAGCCATCGCCATCCACGTCGATGATGTCGATGCCGTCGCAGTCCTCGTCGAGCCCGTTGTAGGGCACCTCTTCCGTGGGGACACACCGCGGCGCGGTGTCCTCGACCGGGCGCCCCGCGCAGGCAGCGAGCAACACACAGAACAGCAGGAACTTCGCCGGAGGAGTCAAAGGGGCCTCGATTCCGTGGATGCCCGAGACAAGCGGCACCCCACGCGCACAGGCTACAGCATGGACAGCGCCACCGTCGACGCCTTCAGCCCCTCTCCCGGCACGGTCCACACCCACACCAGGCGGTCGCCGAGCCGCCCGACGACCGGGAAGCCCGCGCTGCGAGAAGCCGTGGTCTGGCCCACGCGGATCTCGGAGCCGGCCGCCCCGACCCGCGCCCGCACCCGGCCGACCTCGCCCTCGGCCTCGAGCCAGGACACCACCGGCCCGACCTCGGTCATCGCGACGTCGACCCGGCCGAGTACCGACTCCCCGCCGGCAATCACCACCGGCTCGCCCAGCGCGCTCGGCGTGCCCGTGGCGAGCTTGACCTGCGGACCCCCAGCCTCGGTGTACCAGGCGAGCGCGAGCTGCTCATCGCGGAGGTCGAGCGCGGGCCCGTTCACGGGGCAGCCGCGCAAGCTCCAGCCATCGGCGACGGTGACCGACTGCCAGCCCGCGTCGGTCCGGTGAGCGACCTGGATATCGCGGACCTCTTCGTCGCTGCGGTCGCGGTAGGCCACCACGGGACCGCCCGCCGCGAGCACCGCGTCGGTTCCGCAGCAGTCACACACGCGCGGGTCCACGACCTCGCTGGCGAGCGCCTCTGCCGTGACCGTGGCCACGCGCAGCGCCATGGGTCCGCCGTCGGCGGTGGCGCGACCGTCGAGCCAGAACAGGTGGGTCGCCTCGGGGCCCGACACCACGGACGCAAAGCCATGCTCGGTCGCCGTGGCATCGTCGTGAGCAGGGCCCCGCACCGACCACTCTCCGCCATCCTCGCTGTGCGCGAGCATCACGTCGTAGGCGTGTCCTTCGGCATGGCCCGGCCAGGTCGCGAGCCAGCCGCGCGGCGTGTGCGCGACCGTGGGTACGTCCGCCCAGTTGATGAGCGCATCGTCGAAGCGACCGACGAGCATCGGGTCACTGGCGCCCTCGGCGGTGAGGCGGACCGCCTGCAGCACGGCCTGCTCCCCATCCTCCTCCCACCACGAGAGCACCAGGCCGTCGGAGGCTGGCGTGAGGTGCGGCGCGGACGCCGTGGGTCCGGCCGATAGCGAGAGCGGCTCGGCCTCGATCGCCGCAGGCGGCTCCGGCGTCGGCTCGGGAGCCGGTGGGGTGGGTTCGGAGAGGCAGGCGGTGAGCAGCAGGACGAGCATGCGCGTCTGTATCAGCGCCTGTGGCAGGCTGCACCTGGAGGTGCCATGCGTGTCCTGTGCTTGTTCGCCCTGTGGTTCCCGAGCCTGGCCTCGGCCCAGGTGGTGGTGGAGACCGCGTCCGAGACCTACCGAGCCTCCTCGGCCCACGTGAACCTGCCCTACCTGGAGCTGAGGCTGGAGGATGGCCAGCAAGTGGCCGTGCGCTTCGACGAGATCGTGATCCTGGAGGGCAAGGTCGAAGACTCGGTGCCGTTCAAGTGGCGGGCCACGCCCGCTGCGGAGCTGAAGCAGGTGGGCGAGGGCAAGCAGGTCGACGAGCGCCGCTACGAGCTGGTGATCGACGACACCATCACCTTCGAACCGCCAAGCCACGACCCCTACCTGGTCGGCAGCGAGAAGGGCCTGCAGCAGTGGCTCGGCTTCGACGGCTTCCCGCTGTACGGCGCCTACTGTGGACCACTGCATCCACCGGAAGGCACCAACCCCTTGCCCGACCCCTGGGACCCCGTCGATGGCGCCTGCAAGGCCCACGACACTTGCTACGGCGAGGTGCGCTACTTCAGCTGCGGCTGCGACGAGACCCTCGTGTCGTCCCTGCCGGACGCCATGGCCAACCTTCCGTACACCGACCGACGGCTCAAGGAGGCCCGCACGAAGGGCGCGCTGATGATGCTGTGGTTCAGCGCCGGCGCCTGCTTCAACTGAGGGCGGCCCACGCCTCCCGCCCCCGCGGCGCGTTCCTTGATGCGGCCTACATGAAGCACGTGACCGACGAGCGCGAAACGGGTCCAGAGGCCGACGGAAGAGTGTCTCAGCAGCCTGCTAGAGCGGGCTGAAGTCCGGGTCGAGGATGCAGGGGGCGCTGGCCACGTCGCAGGACACGCCGGAAGTCACGATGCTCCCCACGCAGCACGCGCCCGAGCCTCCGGGGAGGGACCCACAGCCCGTGCCTCCGCAGGTGCCACATGCGCTGTCGCAGCAGGCGAGGCCATTGGCGATGCCCGCGTCGCACGTCGGGTCGCCGGGTACCTGGGTCACCGCGGCCAGCGAGCCTTCCCCGGCCCACGTCGCGAGCTCGCCCCAGATGCGTCCGTCGCGCTGGGAGGGCAAGGTCACGGCCTCCACCGCGCTCGACCCCAGCCGGTCCTGGAGCTGCTGGAGGTAGAGGCTGCGCGGGTCCACGGGGGTGCCATGGGACTCCCACCAGCCGAAGGGCTCGGCGGTGGTCCAGCCGCCCTCCTGCTGGGTGCCCATCGAGCCCACCGTCCAGTTCATCGCGCCCCGCGGGGCATCGGCACGGATGCCGTCAGCCACCGCGTTCCAGAACAGCGTCTGGGCCCCGGACCAGCCGTGTCCGGAGCCGGAGTCCTGGCGGTTCTCCACGTGCAGCTCGTAGGAAAGCACGTTGTCGAACAAGAGCCCGGTGGCCCAGCGATGGTGGGGCCCGTCGTCGCTGGAGCTCGCCATCGAGAGTCCGTCGAGCCACACGTTGGGACCGGTGGTCCGCGAGCCGCTCACGAAGTCGTGGCGCGCTTCTTCGGAGTACAGCCGCTGGAACAGGTTGCCCACCCCGCCGTCGAGGTTGAACGAGTAGCGACGCCCGCCCGTGACCTGGGACACCGGGTCGAGCATCGCGCAGTCCTCCACGGTGTTGAAGCTGGACTGGGCCGCGATGCTGACCGCCGCGTAGCCGAAGTGGACGGCGGTCACTCCGGACACCCAGCTGTTCGTGGTCCGCCGCAGCTCCACCCCGATCCACCCGTGGGCCTCGTCGGTGCTGCTCGCGTAGTCCGAGACCAGCCGCAGGTCCTCGACCCCGACCTCCTCGATGCGTCCGCTCACGTCGGTGACGAAGACCTGGCCCCCGCCGTAGACGGGGTCCATCGCATCGACGATGGGCACGTCGATGGTGAGCACGTTCCCGTCGATGTCGGTGACCTCGCGCTCGTGGCGAATCGCGTAGCTGTCGGCGGTCCACCCCCACGCATCGACGCCCAGGTCGGTGATCCATGCGTCGTTCGGGGTGCGTTCGACGGCCACCACGTCGCCGATGGCGATGGCGCTGGCATCCGCGACCTCGATACCGCGCGACCCCACCGGCACCCTGCCCACCACCGCCGTGGGCGTCGACCGCTGGGGGAGCCCGCTCCCGCCGCCCTGCACCCGGATCAGCGTGTGCTGCGCCGCCTGGGTGGCCCGGAGCACGGTGCCGCCGCTCCCCTGCCCCTCACCGCGGAGCACAACCCCGCTCGCCTCGATGGTCAGCGTGTCCGAGACCTCCCAGGCACCGGCGGTGAGCAGCACCGCCCCCCGGTGGCCGTTTCCGTCCGGGGTCCGCGCCTCGACCTGATCGATGGCGGCCTGGATGCGCGCCCGGTCGTCGCCGGTCTGCGGGCTCAGGGTGACGACCGTCGGCACGCTCGGCAGAGCCACCCCGCCCTTGCGGTACCCGGCGAAGGAGAAGTCGGGCAGCCGGTGGTCCGCGGTGGTCTCGCCCTCGGCGGGGTACAGCCCGTAGGTCAGCGAGCCGCAGGCGTTGAGCTCGGCCAGAGGTGGTGCGGTGCCCGCTACCTCCACGCACAGGTCGGTGTCGGAATCCGTGTCCGTATCGGTGTCCGCGTCGGCATCGGCATCCGTGTCCGCGTCGGCATCCGTGTCGGCGTCGGCATCCGTGTCGGCGTCGGCATCCGTGTCGGCATCGGCATCCGTGTCGGCGTCGGCATCCGTGTCGGCGTCCGCGTCGGTGTCGGTGTCGGCGTCGGTCTCCGCCGCCGAGTCGCACCCTTCTTCACAAGGGACGTCGTCGCTGCAGGCCGCGAGGAGCACGAGCAGGAAGATGATGTGCATGGCTCGGCCCTCCGACGGCGAGACCGGGGCCCGCAGAGGCCCCGGCCCACGCAGTCTACAGGGTGCCGTTGACGGTCACGCCTTCCTTGGACGAGCCCGTGGTCACGCGGAACTCCGCGCGGCGGTTCTGCGACCACACGTCCTCGCCCGAGCCCGAGGCCAGCGGACGCTCCTCGCCGTAGCTGATCACCGTGATCTGCGACGAGGTCGCTCCCATCGAGGTCAGCGCATCGCGAACCGCGCGGGCACGGCGCTCGCCGAGGGCGAGGTTGTAGTCCGTGGTGCCACGGTCGTCGGCGTGCCCCTGCACCTCGACGCGCACGTCCGGGTACTTCTGCAGGATGGCCGCGTTGGCTTCGAGCGCGGCCCGGCTCGAGAACGAGGTCGAGTCGTAGTTGAAGAACACGCGCTGGAAGCTCTCGTTGATCTCCGGGGCCGGCGGCGGCGGCGGCGGCGGCGGCGGCGGCGGCGGCGG
>SBGP01000069.1 GCA_006226595.1 Deltaproteobacteria bacterium | reverse complement strand
CGGCTCCCGTGGCGGCGGCGCCCGCGGCGGCTCCGGCCCCGGCGGCGAACGCGCCCGCGGCCGACGACCCGAACCTGAAGACCATCGAGTCGCCCATGGTCGGCACGTTCTACCGGGCGCCCAACCCGGACGCCGACGTGTTCGTGAAGGTCGGCGACTCCGTGAGCCCCGGCAAGGTGCTTTGCATCGTCGAGGCCATGAAGCTGATGAACGAGATCGAGTCCGAGGTGTCCGGCACCATCGTCGAGATCCTCGTCGAGAACGGTCAGCCGGTGCAGTTCGGCCAGCCGCTGTTCAAGATCCGCCCCGCCTGACGAGGTCTCCTTGTTCAAGAAGATCCTCATCGCGAACCGCGGGGAGATCGCGCTGCGGGTCATTCGGGCCTGCCGCGAGCTCGGTATCGAGACCGTCGCCGTCTACTCGAAGGCTGACGAGAACGCCCTGCACGTGCGCTTCGCGGACGAAGCCGTGTGCATTGGCCCGCCGAACGCGCTTCAGTCCTACCTCCACCAGCCGTCGGTCCTGACCGCGGCCGCGATCTGCGGCGCCGATGCCGTGCATCCCGGCTACGGCTTCCTCGCCGAGAACAGCCAGTTCGCGAGCGCCGTCCGTCAGATGGGCATGTCCTTCATCGGTCCGTCCGTGGAGCACCTGCACACCTTCGGCGACAAGCTCTCGGCCAAGGCTGCGGCCCGTGCCGCCGGTCTGCCGCTGCTCGAGGGCAGTGACGGCGCCGTCGACACGGTTGAAGAAGCCATGGAGGCCGCGCAGAAGGCGGGCTTCCCCGTCATCGTCAAGGCTGCGGCTGGCGGTGGCGGCAAGGGCATGCGCGTCGTCGAGACTGCGGACGACCTGGCGCGTCAGCTCCCGCTGGCCCAGGAAGAGGGCCGCCTGGCCTTCGGCAGCTCCGAGGTCTTCGTCGAGCGTTTCCTGCGCACCCCTCGGCACGTCGAGGTCCAGGTCGCCGGCGACGCCTTCGGCAACGCCATCCACGTGGGTACTCGTGACTGCTCGATGCAGCGCCGCCACCAGAAGGTCATCGAGGAGGCGCCCGCGCCGTTCCTCTCTGACAGCCTTCGCCACCGCATCTCCGAGGCGGCCGCCGAGCTCGTGCGCTCGGTCGGCTACCAGACCGTCGGCACCGTCGAGTTCCTCGTCGAGGGCGAAGAGTTCTTCTTCCTCGAGGTGAACCCCCGCATCCAGGTCGAGCACCCGGTCAGCGAGGAGGTCATGGGCATCGACCTCATCCAGGAGCAGATCCGCCTCGCGGCGGGCGAGCCCCTGTCGGTCACTCAGGACCAGATCGTGCCCAAGGGCCACGCCATCGAGATCCGCGTCAACGCCGAGGATCCGTGGACGTTCATCCCGTCCCCCGGTCGCATCACGGGCTACCACGAGCCCGGCGGCCCGGGCGTGCGCATCGACAGCGCCGTGCACGAGCAGGCGATGGTCCAGCCCTACTACGACTCCCTCGTTGCCAAGGTCATCGTCCACGGCCGCGACCGCGAGCACGCCATCAAGCGCATGCTGTGGGCACTCGACGAGATGGTGGTCGAGGGCATCAAGACCACGATCCCGATGCAGAAGGAACTGCTGCTCACCGACGAGTTCAAGGAGTTCCGCTACTACACGAAGTTCCTCGACAAGTGGCTCGAGGACCGCAAGGCTGCGCGCGAGGCCTAGTCTCGCGGCTGGTCGATGGGCCCGGTCTCGGTGTGCGCACCGGCCGGGCCTTTTTCGTGGGACGTAGGTCGCTACGCATCGAACGGCCAGTAGTCGGCGTCCCGAGCCGGTCGCCGAGTCCCGAGCCGGGCGTGCCCCGTGGCACGCGGGTGGCTTGGCACGGGACCATCGCGGCCGGGAAGGTTATCCGCCGCGGACCTCCGGAGCTTTCTCATGAACCGAATCGTCAAGGTCATCCCCGAGCGTTGGACGCGTCGCGGAGAGGCCGCCAAGGACAAGAACGGCCGCACCCTCGTGATCTGGGGCGCGATTCCGGGCGAGAAGGCCGAGGTGAAGCTGGTTCACGAGGGCCAGAACCAGGACTTCGGGCTGTTCGAGGGCACCCCCGAGCCGTCGCCGTTCCGGCAGGACATCCCGTGCGACCGCTACAGCGTATGCGGCGGCTGCCCGTGGATGCACCTCAGCGCCGAGGGCCAGGAGAGCTCGCACCGCGACGTGGTTCGCGAGAAGCTCGACGAGGTCGGCCTCGCGAACGTGGCACTCGGGGAGTGGTTTGCGTCCCCCGATGGCCTCGAGGAGTTCCGTCACGTGATCAAGGTCGGCGTGGGCAAGTCCGACCAGGGCTCGCTGCGCGTCGGCGCCTGGGGCCGACGTGACCGCCGCATCGTGCCCATTCCGAACTGCAACGTGGCTCATCCGTCGCTGACCGCGACGATGCGCGCCCTCGCGCATCACGTGCGCGAGCTCAAGCTCTGGCAGTACGAGCCCGAGACCGACCGCGGCGTGCTGCGCTCGGCCATCCTCCGCCGCAGCCGCACCAGCGGCGAGATCCTCGTCACGCTGATCGCGGGCCGCTGGGTGAAGTCGATCACCGAGCTCGCCGAGGCCGTGAGCACCCAGGTTCCCGACGTGGCTGGCTTCTGGGTCCACTTCAACGACGACCCGGGCAACGCCATCTTCCGGCCGGACGACGAGGGCGTGATTCGCTGCCGTCCGGTGCTTGGCAAGGAGACCATCGAGGAAGAGCTGTGTGGCGTGCGCTACGCCGTCGGCCCGACGGACTTCTTCCAGACCAATCCCGCGGTAGCCGAGTTGCTGTACAAGCGGGTCATCGAGCGCCTCGACCTCACCCGCGAGACCTCTTTCGTGGATCTGTACTGCGGTGTCGGCGGCTACGCGCTGCAGGCCGCACCCCACGTGGGCTTCGCCATCGGCGTCGAGGAGAACCAGGGCGCGGTGCTCCGCGCGCGGGACGCGGCCCAGAAGAACGGCCGCAACGCCGAGTTCGTCGCCGGTCAGGTGCTCGACGTGCTGCCCGAGATCGGAAAGCGCCTCGCGGGTCGCCGTCCGGTGGTCACCGTGAACCCGGCGCGCCGCGGTCTCGAGAGCGGCGTCATCGAGGGCATCCTCGAGCTTCGTCCCCGCCAGATCGCGTACGTGAGCTGCAACCCCGCGGCCCTCGCGCGTGACCTCGCCGCGTTCGCCGGCGGTGGCTACACCATCGAGAAGGTCGACCTGTTCGACATGTTCCCGAACACGCCCCACGTCGAGACGCTGACCATCCTCAACTCGCTCGACGAGGACGAGGGCCCCGAGCGGGCGCCGCGTCGCAAGGTCGTGCGCAAGAAGTAGCCGTGTGTGGGGCCGGTTAGGCTCCGACCATGATGTGGCTCCTCCTCGCGTGTGCGCCCGGCGTGCGGCAACTCGCCGTGCCCGACGTCCCGACGCTAGATGTTCGGGACACCGGCTTCGAGTTCGATCCGCTGTGCGAGGCCTGGGTCGACGAGCTCGGCTGCGCCTTCGACCCCGCCTGGAAGCTCGATCCGTACTGGTGCCCTGCCGAGGACGTGCAGGTGACCCTGTTCGCGGATGTGCCCACCGACGCGCTCACCGTGCGTCTGGTGCTCTCCTCGATGGGGGGCAGGGGGGACACCCTGTACCAGGGACCGGCGGCGAGCGACACGCCGAGCTTCGAGATCGAGCCGATCTACGCGGCGTGGGCGCCGCACATGGTGCTCACCGTGGCCCACGAGGGACGCTGTGGCCGCTGCGGAGACAGCGTGGGCTCCGGGGCCCAGGAGCCGCACCCACCCTGGGACGTCGATCAGGACGGCTTCGAGAGCCCCGAGGACTGCGACAACTGCGATGGCAGCGTGTTTCCCGGCGCCTCGGACGTGAGCGGGGACGGGGTCGACCGCAACTGCGACGGCCGCGACTGAACCGCCGTTGTGCCGAATCGCGTAACGAGCCGAAATTGATTTGGGACATTGTTGGTAGATAGGCTCCAATCATGAACCCTTGCCCCTGGAGCCCCATGTCGAAGGAATGGTATGTGCTGTGTGTGACCGACGCGGACGAGACGCTGCTGCGTTGTGATGAACAGGGCTTCGAGCCCATCGCCCTCCGTCCGCCCGAGGTCGTCTCCGACAACCCGCGCGTCGCGCGACGACCGGTCCCCGCGACCACCCCCGGCGTGCACTCGCCCTTCGCACCCACCGATGTCGGTCGCATGCAGGACGGCGCCGAGCCGCGTGCGACCCACACGGTCGATGACCTCGCGACCGCCGAGGACCCGACCGAGCGCTACCTGCGGCGCCTCGGCCACTCGGTGAACGAGGCCGTTCGCGCCCGCCCCGCCCCGCTGTACGTGGCCATGGACCCGGACCGTCAGGCCCTGTTCCGAACCGTGGGCCGCACCGAGGTCGAGGGCTTCTTCGACGATCCGAGTGCGCCGGACCAGACCCTGTGGAAGGCGTCGCGCCGTCTCGAGGCCTGATCCTCTCGCCCGACGCACGAAGACCCCGCAATCCACGTGGACTGCGGGGTCGTGTGCTCAGTCGAGCTCATCCGCGAGACGCCGGGTGAGCAGCTGCTGAGCGAGGTCGCTTCCGCCGACGACCACCAGCTTGTCGATACGCTGGGCGAGCTCGCCGAGCGCTTCGAGCTCCTTCAGACGAAGAAGGATGGGGCTCTTCTCGAGCAGCTTCGCGGTGTTGGCGAGCTGGCGGGTGGCGGCGACCTCCTCCCGACGGCGAATGCCGTGGGCCTCGGCTTCCATGCGCGCCAGGGTGACGCGACCGACCAGGTCCTTGACCTCGGCAGAGAGGATGACGTCCTTCACGAACGCGGCCTCGACGCCGACGCCGACCTCGGGCAGGTGCACCCGGGTGCGCGCGAGCAGCGCGTCCGACAGCGCATCCCGATCCGAGACGAGCTGCTCGAGCGTGCGCTCGGCGACGACCTCGCGCAGTCCGAGCTGGACGGCGCCGTACACGTGGTCCGTGGCCCGGGTCTCGCCGGCGC
Source organism: Deltaproteobacteria bacterium (assembly GCA_006226595.1). Lineage (GTDB taxonomy): Bacteria > Myxococcota_A > UBA796 > UBA796 > M1803. Next base: position 123,612 of record SBGP01000069.1, on the reverse strand, counting down.
GGACCAGCGCGTCGGTGACCCGGATCGCCGCCGAGGCGCGAACGCGAACCGGTACGCGGTCGGCGGTGACGAGGTCCTGCACCGCCAGCTCCACGGGCGACAGTCCGAGGGGCACCGCGACCACCGCCCAGGGCGAGCCGCGCCACACCCGGTAGCGACCGGGCGCGAGGGTTCGCACGGGCTGGCCGTCGTGGAACAGGATCAGGGCCTGGACCTTGGACGCGACGTGCTCGGTCCACTCGCCGCGAACGGGCTGGAGCCGGTCGCTGTCGACCAGCGCAGCGGGAGCTTCGCGGGTGTCGTGCCAGCGGATGGACACGCCCTCGATCGCCTCCCACAGCCGGTAGCGGCCGGGCTCGAGCACGCGCCGCACCAGACCGTCGACCGCCACCGTCGCGACCTGGTGGGGCTCGACGGTGAGCAGGCGGGTGCCGGGCAGGAGCCAGGGCTCGGCCTCGGTGAGGGGCTGGACGAGCTCGCGCACGTCGTAGTGGATGGCCTCGGTGAGCCACAGGGGGTCGAAGACCCAGTGGCGGCCGGGCTCGAGCACACGCCGAAGCGCGCCGGAGCGCACGAGGGCGACGCGCTCGTGTCGGGCAACAGTGAGCACACGCATGATTCACCTTCCGGTGGGGCAATGCCGCCGAGGCGGCCAACAACAAAGGGCAAGAGAGGGGACACGCCCCCGGTGGACCCAACCCGAGCGCGCCACGGCCACCGTGCGGGGGAGTCCGGGTCGTCGACCGAGCGGTCCGCGGAGGACGTCGTGTCGAGAGGGCCGGAGCCTCGGGCAGGGGGACGGGTGGCGGGGACGGTGTCACGCGCGAGCGCGGGACCGCCGGGTCCATCCAGGGGCGTGAGGGTGGCAGATCAGCCTTTTCAGGGCTGGAGATTCAAGGTGGGAATCGAACCCACTACCGTCAGATCCCGAGTCTGATGCTCTACCCGATGAGCTACTTGAAGCTGCAGGCGCCGAGAAGGTCGACGTCGCCACCTCGTGGACGACACGCGGTACGGCCGCAGGCAAGGCCCGGGAACGCCGCTCTCCACGAGGAGATGGTTGCGCGGTTCGCGCGAAAGGGTTCAAACAAAGGCCGCTTTGGGCCGGGGTCAATCAAGGGGTTCGGGCGTCGCCCGTCGTGAGATGGGTAAGCGAAGCGTCGCGGGCGCGCAAGCAAATGGCTGCGAACTTCGCGGAGGATGGCCCGCGAATCCGCACGGCGTGGGCCTTCGGAAGGCTGCTAGGCTTCGGCGTAGCAGGTGTAGTCGAGGGACTTGAGCACGCGACCGCGGTCGTCCCACCACACCCAGATGCCCGTGGGCTCGCCGTCCTCGTACTCGCCCTCGATGGCCTTCTCGCCGTTTTCCCACCAGCAGGTGTAGGCGCGATGCGGCTTTCCGGCGTTGTACTCGCCCTCGGCCCAGGGCGACCCGTCCGGGTGCCAGCTGGCCCATGGGCCCTGGAGTGCGCCCCAAGCATAGGTGCGCTGTCCGGCGCGGCGGCCGTCGGTATGCCAGGCGGACCACGGACCGTGGCGCTCCCCTCGCTTGTAGCAGACCTCTTCGGAGCGCTTGCCGCTCTCGAAGTACGAGGTCCACAGGCCTTCCTTGAGGCCGTTGCGGTACTCGCCCTCTGCCTGGACGGCACCGTCGGCATGGAAGAGGGTCCACGGTCCGTGGCGGCGCCCTGCCAGGGTCGTGCCGCGGGCGCACACGCGGCCCTGCTCGTCGGTCTCTTCGACGAGGCGCGGGCGTTCGGCACGTGCGGCAGCAGCAGTCACAGGGCTCTCCTGGAATCCCGTGCACTCTGCTGCAAGTTCGGGGCCATGCCCAATGCGCACCCCGGCGCGTGATGGTCTGGGGGTGCGACAAAAAAACCTCACCAATGGGGTCCCGGTGACCCAGTGCGGCTAGTTCTGAGGCGCTCCGCCGAGGATCCATCCCTCGATGACCGCCATCTGCCCGGCGTCGAAGTACGGCCCGTTCTTCGGCATGCGCACTCCGGAGCCGCCGTCGACGGTCAGGTGCGTGTCCACCAGTTTGTGCCACAGGTACGAGTTCTCGAGGCTGCCGGGCTCGATCAGGTCCATCGCGGTCGCCTGGGTCGATGGGACGTTGACGATGTTCGGGTAGGCGTCGGCCAGGTTCAGCCCCGCGTCCGCCCCGCTGCCGTCGAAGTGGCAGTGGTCGCACCACAGGCCGAACAGGGGCTGCACCTCACTCGCGAACGAGGGCGTGCTCGTGTCCGTATCGGTGTCCGTATCGGTGTCGGTGTCGGCGTCGGTGTCCGCGTCGGCATCGGTGTCCGCATCGGCGTCGGTGTCCGCATCGGCGTCGGTATCCGCATCGGCATCGGTGTCCGCATCGGCGTCGGTGTCCGCATCGGTGTCGGCGTCGGCGTCCGTGTCCGCCTCGGCGGTGTCGACGGCGGTGTCTTCGGGCTCCTCACCCGTGCAGGCGGCGAGTGCGAGGACGAGGACGATTGTGCGCATGGGGCCTCCCTACACAGAATCTGCGTACGGAAGGGGAGCCGCCAACGCACCGATTCGTGGCGGCAGCTGTCGACGCGAGGCGCCTATCGGCGCTTGCGGCCGCCGCGTCGCTTGTTGTTCGAGCGGGCGCGCTTCTGCTTCTCGTGCTTTCCCTCGGGGTCCGCTGGCGAGCCGTCCGGGTACACCTCGTGTACCCACTTGCGGTAGTCCTCGAAGGTGCCGTCGATGATCGACTGCCGCATGTTGCCCATGAACTGGTGGAACCACGCGATGTTGTGAATCGTGCACAGCGTGGCGCCGAGCACCTCGCCCACGCGGAACAGGTGGTTGAGGTAGGCGCGGGTGAACGTGCGACAGGTGTAGCAGGAGCACGACGCGTCGATCGGGTACATGTCGTGGCGGTAGCGCTTGTCGGTGACGCGGATGCGGCCCTGGCTCGTGTACAGCGTGCCGCTGCGCGCGTGCCGGGTCTGGATCACGCAGTCGAACATGTCGACGCCGCGGGCGACACCCTCGACGAGGTCCAGCGGTCGGCCGACGCCCATCAGGTAGCGGGGGCTCTGCTTCTGCATGTGCGGCAACACCATGTCGAGCACCTCGCACATCAGCGAGTGGCCCTCACCGACGGACAGGCCGCCGATGGCGTAGCCGTCGAAGCCGATCTCCTGGATCTGCTCGGCGCTCTGCTTGCGCAGGTCGGGCCAGAAGCCGCCCTGGACGATGCCGAACAGCGACTGGTCCTCGCGCGTGTGCGCGACCTTGCACCGCGCTTCCCAGCGGGCGGTGCGGTTCACGCTGTCCTCGGCGTAGTGCTTCTCGGTGCCGTACGCGAGGCACTCGTCGAAGACCATCGCGATGTCCGCCCCCAGCTTCTGCTGGATGTCCATGGACACCTCGGGGGACAGGAAGGTCTTCTTGCCGTCGACCTCGTACTGGAAGGTCACCCCGTCCTCGGTGACCTCCTTGTCCAGGGAGAACACCTGGAAGCCGCCCGAGTCCGTGAGGATGGGCTTGTCGACCTGCATGAACCCGTGCAGCCCGCCGTGCTTGGCGACGAGGTCCGCACCGGGGCGCTGGGACAGGTGGTAGGTGTTCGCGAGCAGGATCTGCGTGCCGGTGTCTGCGAGGTGCAGCGGCGACAGGGTGCGAATGGCGCCTTGCGTACCGACCGGCATGTACACCGGGGTCTGCACGGTGCCGCGCGCGAGCTCGAGAGTGCCAGCGCGCGCTTCGCCCGCGGTGGCTTCGACAGTGAAGGAGACGGATCGCATCGGGCACGCATATCCCGGCGGACCCACATCCGGGCCGTCAGGTGGTGATCACCCCGGCCTTGCCGCGGGCGCGGGCCCGCTCCAAGGCATCGTCGACCCGGCGGAGCAGCTGTGCGGGGCCGTGCTCGCTGTCGGTGATGCCGACGGACCACGAGAGCACGGCGAGCTCCGGGTCTTGCTGCACGATCTTGCGGAAGCGTTCGTGCAGCGCGGTCAGGCGCTGGACCGCAGCCTCCTCCGAGCAATCGGGCAGGCACAGGAGGAACGTGTCGGCGGTGACGCGACCGACGAGGTCGTAGTGGCGAACGCCGGCGCCGAGCACCTCGGAGGCCAGGCGCAGGCCGATGTCCGCACGAGCCGGTCCCGCGGACTCGCGCACCTGATCGAGGTTGTCGACGGCGACCGCCGCGGCGGTGACCGGCATGTGGCTGCGGCGGGCGCGCGCCATCTCACGGTCGATGGCCTCGAGGATCACCGGGCGCGACTGGGCGCCGGTGACGCGGTCGACCGAGCCGGTCCCGGTGTGGGTGAGCGCCATCACGCCACGGACCGCCTCGGCGACGGCGGCGACGTCCTCGAAGCAGCGCACGCCTTCTTTGTCCTCGACCCAGTAGGACTCGCCGAGCACTGCCACGGGAAGCTCCGCGGCATCGGCGTCCGTACCCATGACCGCGAGGGTGTGGGAGCCGCTGACGCCACCGATGTTCGCCCCGAGCACGACCATCTCCGGGGCGACCTCGGCGAGCTGGTCGAGGATGACGTCGGGGTCGGTGAGGGGACGCACGTGCATGGCGGGGTCGCCGTGCTCGAGGTCCTCCATCAGCGCGTTCGCCTCCTCGGCGTCGGCGACGACCAGGATGCGCGGCCGTCCGAGGAAGTCCTTCCACGTGTCGCGACGCAGCCTGCGCAACACCACGTCCAGCGGAATCGGCACCTCGACCCAGCCCGCGGCGCGCGCCTCGACGGCCGCGAGTCGCTCGGGGATGGTGCCCTCGCCGTACACGTAGATCGGCGCCTCGAGGCGTTCTTCGAGCATGTCGACTTCGTCGATGCGCGACTTCGGGAGCAGCACGCCCTGGATGTGCTCGCACTGCAGCGCGTTGGCGAGCGGGTCCGTGCTGGTCAGGAAGTGCATGGGCTCGCACGCGGCGGAGGCCTGCTCCTTGATGCCGCCGAGATCGGCGGGATCGGCCACCACGACGAGTGCCGGGAAGGCCCGTCCGTGGCCGTAGGTCGCGAGCGCCGTGACCACCGGACGCAGGCTCCACGCGGAGATGCCGCCGCGTACACGGGCAGCGGCGGCGCGACAGCGCACCGCGATCATCGTCATCTGCAGTGCGTCGGCGCGGTCCGCAGCGGACTCGAGCTCCAGAGCCACGCTCTCGACGATGCCGTCTCCGCCCGCCGCCAACAGTGCGGCGTACTCGCGCAGCTGCGCGGCGGTCTGGCTCGTGAATGCGGCTCGAAGTCGGCGGTTGCGGTCCTGACGCCCGTTGCGCGCCATGTGCTGTCATCTCCCGTACGTGGCGCACATGCTACACGACCGGACGGCACGGAGGTGAAGGTGACGCCACAGCAGGCCCTGATCCACTTCTTCGAGGAGCGCATCGCGTTCAACAAGCTGCTTGGCATGCGGGTCAGCGAGCTCGGGGACGGCACGTGTCGGATCTCCGTGAAGTATCGGCCCGAGCTGCTCGGCGACCCGTTCCGCCCGGCCCTGCACGGCGGGCTGCTGTCCACCCTCGCGGACACCACCGGGGGTCTCGCGGTGTTTTCGCAGCTCGACTTCACGCGGAGTCGGGTGGCGACGGTCGACCTGCGCGTGGACTACCTCCGGCCCGGTCGACCCGAGGACGTGCACTGCGATGCGCGCGTCGTGCGCGCAGGCAACAAGGTCGCCGTCTCGAGCATGGTGTTGTGGCAAGGCGAGGGTCCAGAGGACTACGTCGTCGCGGACTGTCGCGGCGTGTACAACGTCGTGCACAAGGAGCTCGATCCGAGCTCCCTGGGAGCCGACCACTGATGGCTGTCGCCGCGTTGCTCACCCTCATCGTCCTCGTCGCCGTCACGGTCGTGATGGCGCGCGAGTGGGTGGGGGCGGACGTGGCGATGTTCACGGGACTCGCGACGCTCGTCGTCGCGGGGGTGCTCGACCCCGCCGACGCGGTGAAGGGCTTCGCGAACCCGGCCATCGTCACCATCGGCGTGTTGTTCGTCGTCGCCTCGGCGGTGCAGGAGACCGGCGGCCTGCTGCTGCTCACCCGGGCCATCTTCGGCGACACCCGCTCGTCGACGCGGGCCATGCTGCGGCTGGTCGTGCCGACGGCGCTGATGTCGTCGGTGCTCAACAACACGCCCATCGTCGCGATGTTCATTCCGGCCGTCCGCGACTTCGCCCAGCGCATCGGCGACTCGCCGAGCCGCTTCCTCATGCCGCTGTCGTTCGCGGCCATCCTCGGCGGCACGTGCACGGCCATCGGTACCTCGAGCAACCTCGTGGTCAGCGCGGCCCTCGTTGCCCGCGGCGAGCCCGAACTCGGCATGTTCGAGCTGTCCTGGGTCGGCGTGCCCACGGCCCTCGCCGGCATCGTGTACCTGACCACCGCCGGCAAGTGGCTGCTCCGCCGGCGCCGTGACCCGGCCGAGGCGGACGTCGAGGACGCGCGGCAGTACCTGGCCGAGGTCGAGCTCGTGCCCGACAGTCCCCTTGTCGGCCGCACCGTGCAGGAGGCTGGGCTTCGCGGCCTCCCCGGCCTGTTCCTCGTCGAGATCCGCCGTGCCGCCGGCCAGGTCGTGCGCCCGGTCGCGCCCCAGGACCGCCTGCGCGCCGGCGATCACCTCGTGTTTACCGGCCTCGCCGACACGGTGAAGGACCTGCAGGGACGCCCGGGCCTCGTGCCCGTCGACGGGGAGGCTCGCGCCGATCGCGGTGTCTACGAGGTCGTGCTCGCCCCGCGCTCGCCGCTCCTCGGGCAGCGAGTCAAGGACAGTGACTTCCGCCGTCGCTACGACGCCGCCATCCTTGCCGTGCACCGCTCGGGCGAGCGCATCGAGTCGAAGATCGGCGACATCGTGCTCCAGGCCGGCGACACGTTGATGCTGGTGGCTTCGCCGGGCTTTCTGCGCGCGTGGCGCAACTCGCCGCACTTCGTGCTCGCGACCGGCGTCGATGGGGCCACGCCGCCCCGCTATCGCTACGCCCGCTTCTCGTTGCTGGTGGTGGGCGGACTCGTCGTCGCACCTGCGCTCACCGGACTGCCGCTGGTTGTCGTGGCGATGGCGGCGCTCGTCGTGCTCCTCGTATCGGGCGCCATCGGCACTCGCGCCGTGCGTCAGGCGGTGAACTGGCCGGTGCTCGTGCTCATCGGCAGCGCCCTCGGCATCGCCGAGGCCCTCGAGCAGAGCGGCGCCGCGCGACTGGTCGCCGATCTCCTCGTCCAGGGCGCCGCCCCGCTCGGCCCGCACGTGCTGCTCGCCGCGACCTACGCGATCACGGCGTGTCTCGCCGCCCTCGTGAGCAACCCGGCCGCCGCGGCGCTCGTGTTTCCGGTGGCCATCAGCGCCGCCACCGCCGCCGGAGCGGATCCGCGACCCTTCGCCATCGTCGTCGCCATGGGTGCGTCGGCGGCCTTCTTCACCCCGACCGGGGTGGTGCCGAACCTGCTCGTGTACGGCCCCGGCGGCTATCGCTACCTCGACTTCACGCGGGTCGGCTTGCCGCTCACCGTGCTCGGCCTCGTCATCGCCGTCGCCGTCGTGCCGAGCGTGTGGCCGTTCTTCCCGTAGGCGCTTGCGTCGCGGGAAGAGTGCTTCGCCCGGGTTGACGGGAGGGTCGACGAAAACTATGACGATGCTGTCAGTTTTGGGGGCGCCTATGCGCGGATCTGTGTTCCTTCTCTCTCTCCTCGCCGCCTGCGCGGGCTCCCCGGACGATGTCGTCGGCGACAGCGACTCCGGCGCCGCCGACTCGGGTGACTCGGGCGATTCCGGTGACACTGGCGGCACCGACTCCGGAGACACGGGCGAGCCGTGCGCGCCGCAGGGCACCTTTGCCTGTCCGATTGCGCTCACGCTGCCGGCCTCGGTGACCGGCGACACCGCGACGAACGTGAGCGACGTCGCCGATGCCTACGCCTGTGCGCCGACGACCGACGAGTCCGGCCCCGAGCTCGTGTACACCGTGCAGATCGCCCAGGCGGGCATCCTCACCGTCGACATGACCGCCGGCAACAGCGGGGGGGTCGACGTCGACGTGCACGTGCTGTCGGCCGCGGATGCCTCCAGCTGTGTGGCACGCGACCACGAGCGCACCGCGTGGGTCGTGCAGCCAGGCACCTGGTACGTGGTGGCGGACTCGTGGAACGGCGCCGCCCAGGCCGGCGCGTTCGCGATGCAGGTCGACTTTCGGCCGCTGCCGACCGGGTCCTGCGCGATGGAGAACCGCGAGCTGCGCATGTTCTGGCAGGAATGCGCGCCGGGCATCGACTGTCGCGTCGACGGCGACGTGCTGCTCAACACGCCCTCCGTGGGGCCGGTGGTGATGGAGGCCCACCTCGTCACCGAGGAGGAGTGGAGCGGCACCTGGCCGACCTCGTTCACGGACGGCATCGCCGCGCACTACGCCCTCTCCGCGTCGGTGAGCGGCTACAGCACCACGCGCGATCAGCCGTGGGCCCCGGCGGGGGAGGGGGGCAGCGAGTACGGGCAGGGCGCGACCGGCGCGCCGGTGCCGGCGGCGGCCGAGGCCTGGTACGTGAACATGTACTGGCGCGACCGCCCGAGCCGCGGGCATCGCATCCTCGTGCTCGACCCGTACACCGGACAGGCAGTGGTCGCGGCCGGGGGCTACGAGACCGGGCCCGGCTCGAACGAGGCCATCGGCGGGGCCGTCGAGGAGATCCACCGCGCGCTCGGCACGGGCCACCGCGACGACTTGATCATGGGCTACCTCGTCGATCAGAGCCTGGACTACGGCCCGGTGAGCTGCAGCTTCTAGGCGAGGCGCGCGGCGAGCGGCTCGGCTACTGCAGCGCGCCGAGGGAGAGGTGCACGCGCAGGGGCGGCTCCTCCCAGTCCTTGCGGAGAAGCGTGCGGGTGTCGCCCGTGGCCGTGAGGCTCTGCAGGTTCGCGGCGAGGTCGACGCCGAGCGGACCGACCGGGGTCTGAATCGACAGGCCCGCGCCCACGGAGCTGCGCAGCGGGGCGTCGAAGCGCTGCTTGATCGCGTCCGACTGGGACTGTGCGAGCTCCCGTCCGCGCACGAGCCACACGTTGCCGATGTCGGTGAACAGCGAGAACGCGTAGCCGTCCCACGACGGCATGCCGAGCACGGGCAGCGGAAGCACCAGCTCGAACACGCCCAGGGCCCGGGTGTCGCCGCCGACGGGCACCCAGCGGGTCGGACGCGCGCGGATGGCCTCGGCGACGACGGGCTCGAGCCCCGACGGCCAGTCCAGGTCGACCTGGCTCACCTGGCGCCGCGGGCCGATGGCATCGCGGCGGAAGCCGCGGAGGGAGCCGGTTCCGCCGAGGCGATAGCGGTCCTCGAGCGGCAGGAGCCCGCCGTCGAGCATGAACGCGTGTCCGCCCTCGGCGGTGATGCGCAGGGTCGCGCCCAGCAGCGGGATCCAGCTGCTCACGCGGGCCTCGGTCTTCAGGAAGGACACGCTGTTGGGGGCGAGTCCGGCGCCGCCTGGCGCGATCTGGCCGAGCAGACGCACGACGGCGCCCCGGGAAGGCGCGAGGGGGTCGTCGCGCCAGTCCTGCAGCACGATGGCCTCGAGCGAGTCCTGGGTCCGCCAGCTCGTCAGTGCCTGCGTGTCCGGCGAGAACAGGCCGGTCCACACCTCACCGGGCAGCAACGCGCCGGAGTCCGCTTCCTGCAGTCGGCGCCGCTCGAGGCGTGCGCCGAGGCGGATCTGCGTGCGCGTGGGAAGCGCGGTGATCAGGCCGGTGGACACGCCGAACTGGCCCATCTCGAAGGTGCGCTCGAAGCGACGCTCGCGAAGGAGCAGGTCGACGACCACGCGCTGTCCGCGCAGGGGAAAGCGCGGCGCCGTGTAGGTGATGCCGGAGCGCCACTGGGGCTCGGTGCCCTTGCCGAGGTCGAGGCGCCAGTCGGAGAGCGAGTCGCTGGCGTACTGGACGCCGAGCGAGCCGAACGCGTCGAGGCGATGCGCGCGTCCCCACAGGTTGTGGCGGGTGTACCGGCCGAAGGCGCGAATGCCGAGGTCCGTGGACGCACCACCACCAACCTCGTAGGCGTGGATGGGGCGCTCCTCGAGCGTGATGAGCAGGTCGCGGCCGGGCTCATCGCCGAGCAGGGCCAGATCCACGCTGCGGAAGGTGCCGAGGTCGACCAGTCGGCGACGCACCTGTTCGAGGTCCGAAGCGGTGATCGGTGCGCCGAGCTCGAGGTCGACCTCGCGCCGCAGGAAGCGGCTGCGGGTGCGACGCATGCCTCGGGTGACGACCGAGCGGAGCAGGATCTGGTCGCCAGGCTGGACCTCGATGGCCGCGCGGTAGCTGGTCCCGTCGACGAGGCGGCTCACGACCCGAGCGTCAGCCTCGAGGAAGCCGCCCGCGCGGTGGTCGGCGACGATGCGGCGGGCGAGCAGCTCCAGCGCCTGGGGCGAGTAGGGGGCCGCCTCGACGTTGGTGCGCACATCCTCGAGCCAGGGCAGCTCGACAGCGGAGTCGATGACCTCGAGGGAGGCCAGCGTGGTGAGACGACCCTCGTGGACGGTGATGTCGAGGTCGACGAGCACGCGCTCGGTCGCCCACGCGAACTGCCGCGACACGACGTCGAGTAGCGATCGGGGAAAGCGTCGTCGTCGCACGCGCAGGTTCTCGAGGCGCAGCTTGGCATCGAGGTACCCGCGCGACTGGTACAGCTTCTCGGCGGCGGCGAGGGCCACCTCGAGCTCGGCGTCGGTGACGCGCCCCAGGCGCAGCACGTCGGGCGAGGCCTGCTCCATGACCGTGCGCAGGCTGGTCGCGTCGACGTGGTCGTTGCCCGCGAAGTGCACGCCCCGCTCGCGCCACGGCAGGTCGCCTCGGAGGACGTGCTTGCGCCCGCGCACGGCGGCGACCCGCAGGGTCTGCACGTCGGTGGCCTCGCCGCCGTCGTTGTCGAGGGTGACGTCGGCCGTGGCCTCGTAGAAGCCGCGACGGGCGAGGTCACTGGCGATGCGCTCCGGTGCGGACTCGAGGAAGCCGCGGGTCAGTCGCGTGCGCTCGTCGATGCCGAGGGCCTGGCGCACCTTGGACCGCGGTCGCCAGGCGATGCCGGTGACCTCGAGAGCCAGCCTCGCGCCGGGCTCGACCGAGAAGGTGACCACGAGATCGTCGCCCTCCTCGGCCCATGCGGGGGTGACACGAGCCTGCACCCACCCACTCTCCTCGGGCCGCAGGGCATCGTGGCGCGCGAGTCGCTCGCGGATGAAGCGCTGGGCGGCCGTGACGTCGGAGAGCGCCACGTTCTTACCCTCGCGCAGGCCCTCGCGGCGCGCCCACCGGCGCAGGCGCTTCTCGTCGACGGGCAGCTTGCCGGTGAAGAACAGCTTCGACAGCTTTCGCGGGGCGCCCTCGTCGATGAGCACGTCGACGACCACGCCTTCCTCGGTCGGAGACGCGAGCACGTCGACCCGAGCACGGGGATAGCCCTCGGCCTCGTAGCGGCGCAGCAGGCGCGCGGCGGCCTGCGGGGCATTCAGCTCTTCGTAGAACACGTCGCCGCGCTCGACACCGAGCTCTGCGCGCACCTCGCGCTCGGGCAGCGCGTCGTTGCCGGCGATGTTCAGGCCTTCGACGTGCGGAGCGGGCCACACCGTGTACGTGAGCAGGGTCGCGGGACGCAGCTCGCCCTCGGCATTCTGCGTGAACCAGCGCTCGGCGTCCGCCTCGACCGCGGAGAACTCGCCGACGCGCATGAGCGTCGCCAGGTCGGTCCGCACCGCGTACAGCGACAGCGGGTCACCGGCACGCGCCCGGAGCAGCGACTCGAGGCTCTCCTCGGGAAGGCCGCCGTCGGGCGCGACGAGCTGCACGTCCGCGATCGGCAGCCCGGCCAGATCCTCGGAGGACTGGGCGTGTGCCGTGGGCGCGAGCGACGCGAGGAGCAGGGCGAGGGCGGAGATCAGTCGGACTCCCACCGCGCGCGCAGGTCGACGCCGTACGCGCCGCCGATCGGCAGGGTCCGCTCGCGCTGGAAGGTCGCGTACCACCCGGAGAGGCTCCACGCTTCGGTGAGGGGCTGATCGAGGCGATAGTACTGGTCGGAGGGCTGGACGAGGTTGATCTCGCCGGTGATTTCGAGGTCACCGGCCTCGGCGTAGCGCTTGCGCACGAGCAGGCGCGGGTCGCTGGAGTAGTCACCGCGGGAGTTCACGCCGGTCACGATCTCGACCTGGTCGAAGAGCCGGATGTCCTCGCGCAGATCGCTGGCCTGAGTGCTGATGAACAGGTCGGCGAGGATGAGGTCGGCGACGCCCTGGGCCACGGCCTGCGGCAGCTCGCCCATGTCTTCGAGGTCGTCGGCGGTGACCCCGAACCAGAGCAGTGTGTTCACGTCCGCCTGGGCCAGCGGCGGATCGCTGCGGGTCTCGGTGCGCCAGTCCGAGAACGGGCCGCGCACGATGTAGTTCACGCGGAAGCTGCGCTCGCGGCTGACGATCTGCGTGAGCAGGTCGAAGTCGAGGTCCGGGTCCCAGGTCCACGGGTCGCGGAACATCACGTCGCCGCGCTCGACCTCGAACTCGCGGTCGGCGAGGAACACGACGCCGTCGACGATGCGCACCCACCCGGACAGGCCGGGCCTCGCCGTGTCGCCGAGCACGGTGAGCTCCGCGGAGGCGGTGCCGTCAGCGACGTTGTTGCGCAGGTGGATGGTGCGGTCCGCGTGCAGGTCGACGTCCATCGAGAAGTAGGCCTCCTCGCCGGTCACCGAGTCGACGAGCAGCTCGTCGCGGAACTCGACGACCCAGTCCTCCCAGTCGATGCGGTCCGAGAAGGTCATCTCGCCGATGGTGATGTCGCCGCCGAGCAGCGGGTCCTCCGCGGGACCGGTGAACGTGAGCTCGCCGTCGCCGATCGCGGGCGGCAGGTAGTCGACCCACTGCACCTGGGCGTCCGTGGCCGTCGCGTGCAGATCGTAGCGGGTCGGCATCCACCCGTCCGCGTCGATCGTGCCCCAGGCCGCGACGGAGCCGCCGCCGAGACCGGCGTCGGCACGCACCAGCGTGTACTGGTCGGGGCGCGCCACGAAGCGGGCCTGCACGTCCTCGAAGGCCTCCGGGAACGACCAGTGCCGGACGAGGTCGCCCTCGATCCACACGTCGGCGACCGCGCTGACTTCGGGAGGCTTGCCCTCCGCGTCGAGGGTGAAGCTCGCCTTGCCGTCGGCGCGGGTGAGGCCCGGCACGAACGCGCGCAGCAGGTCGAGATCGAGCACGCCGCCGCCCTTGGCCCGCACCCCGTCTCCGCCGGACAGCTCCTCGAGCTCGATGCGGGTCTCGCCGCCGGCGAGGGCGAGGTCCTCGAGGAGGAAGAACTCGCCCATCTGCTCGTAGTGCCACGGCGCGGTGTTCGACAGGCGGTGCTGGTCCCAGGACAGCTCGAACTCGCGTACGTCCGCGGAGAGATCGACGGGAGAGGGGTTCTCGCCAAAGTGGCCCGAGAGCGAGAACTGACCGCTGGCGACGGCCTCGAACGGCTTTCCGTCCGCGGCGACCGGGTACAGCACGTGGGCCGGGAAGCGGGACAGCGAGGCGAACACCTCGTAGGGCTGCTCCTCCCAGAGGCCGAGCGTGCCGACGACCGCGGTGGTGCCGCCGAGCAGGGAGCCCTCGAAGCTCGCCACACCCTTGGTGGTCTGGAACTTCACCGTCGAGTCCGGTAGGGCGGATCGATCCCAGCGGGTCTTCGTCAGCATCAGGCGGCCGTGCGGGGCCGGGTCGTAGATCTTGTTGTCGATACGCGCGACGAGCGACAGGTCGCCAAACGCGGGCAGGTCCTTGCCCTCGAGGATGTCGAGGGTCTCGACCTGCAGCCCGTCGGCGACGAGCTCCATGTTCAGCGCGTAGTCCCGGCCGACCGTGCCGCGGAGCATGATGCCCTCGTCGCCCTCGTCGCGGGTCACGCGCAGGTCGTCGAGCGTGAAGATGCCCTGGTCCATGTAGCCGTGGCCCGCGCCGGTCGGGAAGTGCTCGCCGTACAGGTCGACATTCGCGAGGTCGAAGTGGGCCTCGCCGTCGAGGTCGAACAGGGGACCGTTCAGGTCGAGGGTGCCGGTCATCTCGCCGGTGAGGCCTTCGAGCTGCACGAACATGCCCACGAAGTCCTGGATGCGGCCCTTGTCCACGGCGAGCGAGGTCTTCAGGGACATCGGGTCGCGGAAGTCCATCGAGAAGTCGCCGCCGTACGTACTCTGGCCCAGCCACGCCTTCGCGTCCTGGAACTCGATGGTGCGCATGTCGGGCGAGGAGAGGGTGGTCACCAGGCGGTCCGCGTAGGGGATGCCGGTCACCGAGAAGCGCTGCACGTCGCCGAAGCCCTCGAAGGTCAGCTCCTTGAACAGGCCATGGATTCGGCCCGAGATGCGGCCTGTGCCTTGCAGCCGCGCGCTGCCGAGGGGGGCGAAGTCGGTGAGGTCGGCGTGATCGAAGGCGAAGCGCAGGTCCAGCGGGCCACCGGGGCCGAAGCCGATGCGCACGTTGGCCGCGCCGCGGGAGCGCGGCCCGCGGACCTCGGGGCTCTTGAGCCGGATGTGGTCCTTTTCGAGCGTCAACGTGCCGCGAGCGTAGGCGTGCGGAATGTCGAGGTTCACGTAGACGTTCGGGTCGGCGATCGGGCGGTCTCCGACCTTGAGGTTGGCGACCGAGAGGTCGAACGGACCCTCGAGGTGCAGCGGCTTGAGCGTGCCTTCGACCTCGATCTCCGCGTCGCCGAGCAGGTCGACCCACGGGGTCGGCGCCGCGTCCTTGGACTGCAGCTCGTGGGCGAGCGACAGGTCCTCGATGACGACCTTGCCGCGCTCGAGGCGGAGCTCCGGGGTGATGAAGCCCGAGGCGCTCGCCTGGCCGGGGCCGCTCGTGAGCACGAGGCGCTCGATGTCGATGCCTTTCTTCGAGGCGTTCGCGGCGACCACCACGTCACCGATGCGGTACGAGATCACCGGCCAGGCCTTGCCCGGGAGCTGCAGCTCGACGTCCTGACCGAGCACGACGGCCGAGACCTGCGGCTGCTTGGCCGTTCCGGTGAGCTGCACGTCCAGGTGTGCCTGGCCCATCACCGCTCTCGGCTCCTTGAGCCAGGGCTTCGTCTCGTCGAGGAGCACGGACCCGGTGAGCGATGCGGCGAGCTGGTCGCCGAGGGTGTGCGCGAAGCTTCCCTCGAGTGTGCCGACCCGGTGCTCGATGCGCAGCTCGGGGAACGACAGGGTGCGTCCGCCGATGGTCGCGTTCGGCGCGGTGAGCGGGATGCTCTCCTGGATGCCAGCGACGTCGACCTGCACGAGCAGCGACACGTCCGCGAGGTCGTCGTGACTGCGGCTCTCGAGCCGGCGGACCCGGAGCTGGCCCTTGTCCTCGGGCAGATCGACGAGCACCTCACCACCGACGATCTCGAGGGTGGTCCACGGAAGCTGGGGATCGGGACGCGCGATCTCCGGCGGGCGATACACGTTGCGGAACTCGCGCAGCTTGCCGTCGGGCTCGATGTGCAGGTGCGCCACCGGGCGGTCGATCTCGACGCGGCCGAGCTGCACCCGGCCCTGACGCAGCACGAGCGGCAGGCGCACGCGATCGACGGTGACGATGGACTCCTGGGTCGGCGGGTGCGCGAGGCTGAGCTCGCGTGCGGTCACGCCGGGCGGCCAGTAGCTGATGTCGATGCGCCCGACCGAGAAGTCCTCGCCCGTCTGCTGCTCGACGAGAGCCTCGACCACCGGCACCACCTGGTGCTGGAAGGCGTCGGTCTTCGAGTAGACGACGAAGGTCACGAACGTGAGCAACACCGCCCCCATCGTCACGCCGGCAGCAACGCGCAGACGGCGCCCGAAGGAGCTTTGTCGCGGGGGCTCGGGGCTCATGCGGAGAGGGACGCTCGGGGGGAGTTTCGGATTCGGTGCAAACTCATAACCGCGACGTGGTTGCGAGCGGTTGCCGCCTGGGCGAATCTGCGGAGGGATGGCTGATCCGAGCCAGGTATCGGGCGACCGCCAACGTCGCTTCCACATGCGCGACTGCCTCGGTCGAGGCGGGTTCGGAGAAGTGTACCTGGCGACGATGGTGTCGCCGGGCGGCTTGAAGAGCGACGTGGCGGTGAAGCTGCTGCGCGATGCCAGTCCCGACGCGCTTCGACGCCTGCGCGACGAGGGCAAGCTCCTCGCCGCCCTCAATCACCCGGCGATTCTCCGCGCCCACGACCTCGCGGGGCTCGACGGAAACGTGGCCCTGGTCACCGAGTTCGTCGACGGCGCGGACCTGACCGAGCTCACACACGGCGTGCGCGCGATGCCGCCGCGCGCGGTGCTCGAGGTGTCCGCTGTCGTCGCCGAGGCGCTGTACGTCGCGTTCACGACGGTTCCTCCGGACGGCGCGGCGCCGCTCCGCCTGGTGCACCGCGACGTGAAGCCCAGCAACATCCGCATCGGTCGCCATGGCGAGGTGAAGCTGCTCGACTTCGGCATCGCGTGGGCGTCGGTCGCGGGTCGCGAGGCGCAGACCAACGCGAGCGCGATGATGGGCAGCCTGCCGTACATGGCCCCCGAGCGCTTCGCCCGCTCGCCGGCCCGTCACGAGTCCGATGTGTACGCCCTCGGCTGCACCATGTTCGAGGCGCTCGCCGGGCGCCGCCTGTTCCCGGATGCCACGCCAGTGGACATGGCGCGCCTCGCCGCGGATGCGGGGGCGCACGACGCGCACGTGGCCGAGGCCTTCGGCGAGCTGCCCCCCGACGCGCAGCTTGCCGTCGAGCTGCTCACCGAGATGCTTCACTACGAGCCCGAGCGCCGTCCCCCGGCCGAGCAGGTCGCGGCCCGTTGCGAGGAGCTGGCCGACGAGGCTGCGGGCGCACGTCTGAAGAGCTGGGTACGCGCCTTCGACTGGGGCGAGCAGCGAGACGGTGGGCCTCTCTCCGGAAAGACGCTGACCGAGCAGACGCTGTCGGCGATGTCCGGTTGGCAGACCGACGGGGACGCGCTGCCACTCGCGGATCGAACGCTGGACCTCGGGCAGAGTGCGAGCTGGGAGGCGCAGACCTTCGACATCGGCGCCGAGGTCGACCCGCCGCCGTCGGCTCCCGCGAGCGGGGCACGCCCGGGACTCCAGGTGCTCGCTGTGGTCATGCTCGCGCTGTTCATGGGGCTCGGCATGTGGTGGTCGCAGAGCGGCACCGCCGAGATCGAGGTTCCGGCGACCCCGCAGCTGCGACCCCAGCCCGCACCGGCGGTGACAGAGCCGGTCGTCGAGACGCCCGCGCCCGAGCCGGCGGCCCCCGAGCCGATCGTGCCCGAGCCTGCGTCGGAGCCCGCGCCGGTCGCCGTGCCCGCGCCGTTGGCGAAGCCCAGGCCGACCCCGAAGCCCGCGCCCGTGCCGGTCCCCGAGGTCGTCGAGCCGCCCGCTCCCGAGCCGCCCGCACCCGTGCCCGAGCCTGCACCGCCCGAGCCCGTCGCCATGGGCACCGTGTTCGGCTTTCCCGAGGTGGACATCGTCCTCCGCGACCGCAACGGCAAGCAGTTCGCCCCGGGCGAGGTTCCGGTCGGCCGCTACGAGCTGCTCGCGGACTTCGGGGAGGGACTCACGCCGGTGGGCAGCACCCAGGTCCTCGCCGGCGGAGTCGGCCGCATCCGCTGCAACAAGCTGCTCCAGACCTGCGAGGTCCAGTGATGTGGCTGCTCCTCGCGCTCCTCGCGCCGGCCCAGGCCGCCCCCGAGTGCGATCCGGTGGACGAGGAGGCGTTTCGCACGCTGTTCCTCGATGCACTCGCGGCGCTCGACCGCGATGATGCGGCGCTGCACGCGCAGATCGTCGCCGAGGTCCGCGAGAGCCTGCCGTGCCTCACTTTCGCGCCACCGCCGCGGCTGTGGGCAGACTTCCTCGTGGGCGTCGCGGTCGTCGAGTTCGCGCAAGGCGGAGACTGGGAGACCCCGATGTCCGCCGCGCTGCGTATCCGGCCCAGTGTGGACCGCCTGGTCTCCGGCGCGCACCCGCTGAATCGCTGGGAACCTCCCGCTGAGACGCCGCCCCCGGGGCCCGCGCTGCCCGAGGACGCCCGCGTGTGGGTCGACGGGACACTGGCGACGAATCTTCCGCCCGGCCAAGGCCTGTACCTGATCCAGAAGGAAGACGACGGCTGGTTCGAGACGCGCCTGGTCGAGAACGAGGTTGTCACCCTGGACTGGGCGACCTCCCCGGTCGAGCGCCCGCCGCGCACCGAGATGTGGCTGTACGCATCCGGCGGGCTCGGGCTCGGGGTCGTCGGTCAGATCGCGTTCTACGAGACGAACGGCTCCGTGGACGAACCACCGGACTTCTCGGACTACCTGCCCACGGATGCCTGGGTGGGGCTCATGCCGCGTGCGTCCGCGGACGGCCTCGCCTCCTACGGTCGCCTGGGTGTGCTCGGGCACATGGAGATTGGCTGGGGCAACGCGGCCCGCGCGAGCCTCGGCAACGTGCGCGGAGGACCCGTACTCCTCGCCGGTCCGTTGGTCGCGGGCATCGGTCTCGGCCTCCAGTCCTTCGAGGTGTGGGAGGGGGGATGCCACATCACCCATGCCACGCCGGGCGAGCCCAACCCGGCGCGCCCGCCCGAGTCGCTCGAGCAGTGCCACACGGTGGCCACGCCGCGCACGGTGGGATTGCCCTACGGCACCGGCGTGCTCTGGCTTCGCGGGCGCAAGCCCTGGTCCCCGCAGCCGCAGGCGGCGCTCGGCATGGGTCCTTACATGGCGCGCTTCGACTTCGGACTGCACGTGGAGCCGCCGCCGACGCGTCGCGGGGCACAGTGGCGCCACGGACTGCTGCTCAACGCGGCCATCGCGAACTTCGAGCGCACGGACCGGCTCTACAACATGGTCGTCAACCCGGGGCACTTCTACCTGGGCTTGCAGTCCGGGCTCGTGTTCGGCCAGGTGCGCTAGCGGGCCTGGTGCTCGACCGCCTTGATCGCGCCGACGGCGGCCAGCGAGTCCAGCGCCGCGTCGACGTCTCCCGGACGCCAGCCGATCTCGGAGGCGAGCTCGTCGCGGGTGTGGGGTGTCGCTAGCGCTTCCATCAGCGCTACCGCTGCGGCGTGCACCGGGCGAGGCGGGTGCGGGCCGTCCCACAGCAGCCAGCCGACCTCGCTCGCGTCACCACGGGCAAGGCGCTCGGGAGAGCCGGGCAGGGCGGCGACCTCGCAGCAGCGCACCATGTACTCGCCGCGCTCCTGGGGCTTGGCGGGCCACAGGCGGTCGGACCAGCGGAGTGCGCTCTCCGGGAGCGGGTCGAGGGAGAAGTCGACCTCGCCCACGGTGGTGTCGAGCAGCTCGGCAAGCAGCTCGCTGCCGTCGTCCTCGCCACGCGAGACGAGCACGGCGTCGCCATTGGCGCCGATCTGGTCCGCGAGCCACGACAGGTCCGGCATCAGCGCCATGCCGCTGTCGAGGAGGTCCCAGCCGCGGGACAATCCGTGAAGCTCGGTCACGCGCTCGAGCACGGGCCGAGCGGTGTCGGCGGCGCCCTCGGTCCACGCCTCGCGGGCCTCGTCGACGAGTGCGGCGGCGGGCCAGGTCTCGAGCCACGCCTGGCACACGCGACTGGCGGCCTCGAAGTCGCCGTGGTGGATGACCACCGGCAGCAGCTGGCCAAGCGACTCGCGCGCGCGGCGCACGGCATCGCGTGTGTACAGCCCGTCGCGCAGGCGAACGCCGAGGTCGATGGTGTCCGCGGGCTCGGCGCCGTGCGGCAGGTAGGGACCCGGAGGGAGGAGCTTCACCCGCGCCTCACTTGCCGCGAACGCGGTTCACGCGCTTCTTGAGCAGACCGAGCAGCGTGAACACGCGCAGGAAGCTGCCGAGCTGGAACTCGGCCAGCGTGTGGCCCATGTCGAGCAGCTCACCGCTGATCGGCAGCCAGAACGGCTCGGGGTCCTTGCCCTTGTCGACGATGATGGTCCGCGGCCGCACGAAGGTGTGGTACGCGTGGCGGCTCGCCGCGATGCCCGTGCCGGTCTCCTTGGTGCCGGTCCATGGGATGGACGGCACGACGCCGGCAAACTTGTGCGTGTTCACGTGGGCGAGGCCGACCTCGAGCTGGCGCGCGAGGCGCTCGCCCTTGGCGAGGTCCTGGGTCCACACGGAGCCGCCGAGTCCGAAACGGCTGGCGTTGGCGCGGTCGATGGCCTCGTCCGCGTCCTTGACCCGGATGATCGCCGCGACGGGGCCGAAGGTCTCCTCGACGACCACGTCCATGCCCATGTCGCAGTGGTCGAGCACGGTGGGCTGGAAGCCGTAGCCGGCGCCGGTGGCCTTGCCGCCGCAGCGCACGGTCGCGCCCTTGGCGATGGCGTCCGCGACGTGAGCCTCGACGATGCGGAGCTGGGCCGCGTTCTGGAGCGGCCCGACGTCGACCTCCTCGTTCGGCGTGGTCCGGAGTCGCTCGACGGCGGCGGTGAACTTGTCGACGAAGGCGTCGGCGATGGCCTGCTCGACGTAGATGCGCTCGACCGCGGAGCAGTCCTGTCCGGCGTTGTGCATCGATGCCCACACGAGCCCCTGGACCGTGCGCTCGAGCGCGCAGTCGGCGAGCACGATGGCCGCATCCTTGCCGCCGAGCTCGACCGAGAACGGGATGAGGCGCTCGGCCGCGCGTGCGGCCACCTTCTTGCCAGTGCGCACGCTGCCGGTGAACACGAGTCCGTCGATGTCGGCCTCGACCAGCGCCGAGCCGACCTCGCCACCACCGATGACGATGCCGACGAGCCCGGCGGGGAACAGGTCCTCGCACTGCTTGTGCAGCCACTGGGCCGTGCGCGGCGTGTGCTCGGAGGGCTTGAGCACCACGCCATTGCCGGCGAGCAGGGCGGGGAACAGCGACTTGTGGAACTGGAGCAGCGGGTAGTTCCACGGCTCGATGATGCCGATGACACCGCGCGGAACCTGCTCGATCACCGCCTTCTTGCCGGGGAAGGTGATGGGGGACAGCGCGACCTTCTCGGGGGCCAGTGCCGCCTTGCCCACCGAGACCACGCCCTTGGTGTAGTCGACGATGGTGGCGACCTCGCTGATCAGGCTGTCGGCAGAGGCACGTCCCATCTCGTCGTCGAGGATGGCGACCACTTCGTGGCGGCGCTCGGCGATGCGGCGGCCGAGATCGAGGACTCGGCGAGCCCGCTCGGCCAGCGGCGTCGCGGCCCAGCCCTTCTGCGCGGCACGTGCGCGCTCGACCACGGCGGCGACATCTGCCGCGGCATTCCAGGTCACGTCGTCGAGAGGGGCTCCGGTGGCAGGATTCACCGAGCCAGGGCGGGGATCAGCGGACATCAGCCCTCCATTGGGGGGAGGGTCATACCGTGGGCGGGTGCGGCGCGCTCGCCCCTCGGCGTCAGGGTTGCGTTTCCGGCACCGAAGCGCGGTCCTCGCCGAAGCGCAGGGTGAAACCGACCTCGGCGCGGAGCATCGGCTGCTGGAGGTGCAGGCCGGCGTCGACGGCGGCGGTGAACCCGGACGGGTGCAAGAAGCGGGCGCGTGCTCGAGGGCGCAGGGCCAGGCGGTCGCCGAGGGCCTGGGACATCTCGGTGCCCAGGGCGACGTCGATGCGCTCGCCGCGGGAGAAGGTGCGCGCGCCGCCGATCGACAGGGCGGCGCCGTCACAGAACGGCGGCGTGGTGCCCGCGCAGGGGGCCGTGTCCACGTCGAGTGCGAGCACCGGGCCGACCTGCCAGCCCTCGGCGATGCGCGGCAGCCAGGCGAGCTCGACCGTGGCGAGGCCCTGCACCCGGAAGTCGGTGTCGAACGCGCCATGGGCGCGGGTGCGAAGCTCGAAGCCGTGGGACTCGCCGATCTGGACCTCGACGCCAGGTCCCGCCCGAAGCGTCCACGGGTCGCCGGGCAGCGCGAACAACGCCAGCTGCGGGGTCAGAGCGAGCCAGGTGCCGGCGATCACCGGATGTCGTCCACGTTGTCTTCCCAGTTCTGGCCGTCGAAGGGCTCGATGGTGTGCGCCGGGAGCGTGTCGAGGGCACGCAGGTTCACGTCCACGCCATCGGGGTGGGACCGGGGGATGTAGAACGCGTGAATGCCGCAGGTCGCGCAGAAGTGGTGCTTCGCGGTGTGGGTGCCGAAGGTGTATGTCGCCAGGGCGCTGGCGTCGGAGAGCAGCTGGAAGTCCGCCTTCGGCACGATCACGTGCAGGAAGCCCTTCTTCGTGCAGATCGAGCAGTTGCAGTCGATGGCGACGAGCGGTTCGGGCAGCGCAACCGCGAATCGCACCGCCCCGCAGTGACAGCCTCCCTGCACGCGCATGGTCCCTCCGTACGGGTGTCTAGCGCGACGCGGAGGTGCTGTCGCTAGCGGGCAAAGCCGCCGGTGCGACCCGCGAACTCGGCCTGCAAGCCCATCTGACGGGTGGCGGCTTGCAGCTCCGCGGGCACCTGACCGAAGAACAGGAAGGCGCCGGGATCGGCCACGGCCAGCAGCTCTGGGAAATGGCCAGCAGCGGTGGTGCCCAGGTGGAAGCCCAGGGCCTCGGCGTTCGCGAACTCATCGCGGATGTAGAGCGCGTTGTCGGCCTCGGAGACGTAGCTGTCGACGGCGAGGGCACCGGGCTCGTGGGCCTCCATCTGGGCGGTGACGCGGGCGTAGATGGCCTTGAGGGCGTCGAGCTGCCCCGGCTTGGCGGTCCACTTGTAGACGACGGTGATCGGGCTGTCGGACATGAAGGTCTCCTTGGCGAGTATGTGGTAACTGTTTGGTTACCTTGCCCATGGTAACTGCTCGGTTACTTGGGTCAAGAAGTTTCCGGAGGATTCTCCTCGAGCGCCCGGACGGCGCCCATCGACGAGCGACGCCTTGGGAGGAATGCTTGGGGCGACAGAAGCAATACGAGCGGGAGGACCTGCTCGACCGCGCCATTGAGCTGTTCCGCACGCACGGGTTCAACGGCACACCAACGGCCGCGCTCGTGGAGGCGCTTGGCGTGAATCGAAAGAGCATGTACGCCGAGTTCGGCTCGAAGCAGGGCTTGTTTCTGGCTGCACTCGAGCGCTACAACCGGGTGCACCTGCCACGCGTGCTGGCACCGCTCGAAGCACCGGGTGCGGGTCTCGACGCCATCGGTCGCGCCTTCGACGGGTACGCCAGTGCGATCGAGGGACCCTGGCGAGGCCGGGGCTGCCTGATGTGCAACACCGCGGTGGAGCGCGCCGCCCTCGACGAGGAGAGCGGGGTGTTCGTCGCCGCCTACCTGACGCGCATCCACGAGGGCTTCCACAAGGCCCTCGGCAATGCCCAGCGCGAGGGCGAGCTCGCCGGGGACCTCGACCTCGAGGAACTCGCGTCCTTCCTGACCACCGCGCTCATCGGGGTGGCCGCGAGCGTGCGGGCCGCGGCGCCCCCCGAGCAGGTCTACGCCTCCGTGCGCGCGATCAAGGCGGTGCTCGAGGGAAGCCGCTGACCATTGTCGGCGTTGCGAGAGCGCCCCGGGACATGCCGCTCCACAGGGGCCGAGCGAGGCGTCAGAACGGGTTACGGAACTAGCTTCAGGAGATGCCCGTGTACGAGACCCTCCGCGACAAGGTCACCGCCGCCGCCCGCATCGATCGCACCGAGGCGGCCTGGCTCTACGAGCACGCGAGCGACGAGCAGCTTTCCGAGCTCGCGACCATCGCGCGCAACCGGCTGCATGGGCCGACCGACGCCAGCTACCTGATCATGGCGATCGTGAACTACACGAACGTCTGCGTCGCGCGCTGCGACTACTGCGCGTTCTACCGGCTGCCGAAGACGTCCGGCTCGTACCTCCTGTCCTTCGAGCAGCTCTGTCAGCGCATCGACGCGCTGGTCGAGCACGGTGGCGACCTCATCGGGTTCAACGGCGGCTTCCACCCGAAGCTGCGCATCGCCGACTATGCCGAGCTCTTCGGCAAGGTCCGCCGCAAGTACCCCGACCTCGAGTTCTACGAGCTCACCGTCGCCGAGTTCATGTACTACTGCAAGGTGAGCCGCCTCTCCTACGACGAGGGCGCGCGCATCATGTACGAGGCCGGTACCCGGTGGATCACCGGCGGCGGCGCCGAGATCCTCGACGATGCCTTCCGCAAGCGCCACAGCCCGCTGAAGTACGAGGTCGAGGACTACTATGCCGCCCAGAAGGCCATTCTCGGGGCGGGCATGGGATCGACCGCGACCATGGTCATCGGCTTCGACGAGACCCTCGACGAGCGTCTGAACCACCTCGAGCGCCTGCGTGCCTTCCAGGACGACGTCGACGGTGCGCTCGCGAGCTTCCTGTGCTGGACGTACAAGCCGTACTCCACCGACCTCGGCGGCGAGGAGGTCCCGACCTCCGAGTACCTGCGCTGGCTCGCGATCAGCCGCATCTACCTCGACAACATCCGGCACATCCGCACCAGCGTGCTCACCAAGAACGAGGACGCCCTGCTCGGCCTCAAGTTCGGTGCCAACGACTTCGACCTTCCCACCGAGGACGAGGTCACCGAGTCGGCGGGAGCCACCATCTCCACCGACTTCGAGAAGATCCTCGACGCTGCGCGCCAGCTCGGTTTCGAGCCCCGCAAGCGCGAAGCGTTCCCCCTGCGCGTGCCGCGGACCGGGCACGCGGCGTGACCCTCGGGTAGGCTGCGCGCGGAGGTGCACGTGGTGTACACACGCGGCATTGTCGCGGCGGTCGTCTCGAGCGTCGCGCTAGCCGGCGGTTTCTGGGCCTACGGGACGAAGGTGGCGGGAGATACCCGCGCCGCGGTGGTCGCGCGCCAGGTTCCCGCGCTCGCGACCGGCGACGACTGCGCGGTCTACGACCAGGTAGCCACGCTGGATCCGGCGCTCGCCAAGGTCGCGATGGCGGACGCACGCTTCCTCAAGGGGGAGTCGCCCGCGACCGAGCACCGCGCGTTCATCGACTCCGTCGACCGCGAGATCGACGGGTTCCTCGCCGCCGCGAAGTGCGCGCGCATCGGCGACAGCCTCGATGTTCCTCCCGGCCACTGGGACGACTGGCTGGCGTTGGTCGAGGGTCGGGCCGCAGTCGCGGACGGGCCGGCCGTGGTCGACGACTACGCGGCGATGTGGCGACTGGGGCACGCGCTCCAGCGTGACCTCTCCCACTGGCGCGCGGGTGCGGCGCTCACCGAGCGGGCGGCGCGTGGGCTCGTGCGCCAGCTGGCCAAGGCATCTCCGGGAACGGTGGACCTCGCGGTGAAGCGGATGGACGAGCTCGCTACCAAGGGCCCCGACCTGCACGCCGTGCTCGACTACCGCGTATACCGCGGCGAGCTGGAGGCCTTCGACGAGGCGGCCTCCGGGCTGTTCGCCGGCTTCTCGGGGCTCGGTCTCGCCCAGGCCGTCAACGTGTTCCACCCCGTCTACGACGAGTACGTCGCCATGCGCGACCAGCCGTGGAGCGAGCGTGAGGCGCAGCTCGAGGCCTGGCAGACCAAGGTCGATGGCTACGCCCATCCGATCTACAACGGCCTGCAGGCCGAGCCCGTGCTCGCACTCGAGCGCGATGCCGCGCAACACCGGGCCACCCTCGAAGCCGCGCGTCTCGCGGCCCGCGTGGCCCGGTTCCGGCGGACCTACGGCGCGTGTCCCAGCGACCTCGGCCGGGTCGATCTTCCCGCTTTCGAGGCGCCTCTCGGCGAGTACACCCTGGCCGACTGCGTGGTACAGGTGGGAGACGTGAAGGTCAGCGCACGCTGAGTCGCCTCGGCGGCGCCTGCTCGTCCAGAAGTCACGCCCGCACCGAGCCATGCGACGGTGTGCCACTTTTCGTCCGGGCCAGGAAGCTTCGTCGAAAGCTGTGGTTTCACCGGATGCTTTCGCGTCAGCCCTCCAGCGGCCCTCCCCAGGGCCGGCTCAGGGCGTTACCATCGGCCTTCCCGGAGGGACGTGCGCCCATGCGCCACATTCTGCTCGCCATCACCACGCTGTGTTTCTCGGTTCCCGCACTCGCCCAGGAGTCCGCCGCCGAGGTCGGTCTTCGCGCCCTGGTCGTCGACTTCGACCAGGACGGTGTCGACGCCCCCGCGGACCGCGTGATGGGCCTGTACAAGGAGGCCTGCGACGCGGGGTGGAAGCCCGGCTGCGAGGCCAGCAAGTGGACCAACGGCGACCAGGCCCGCATCGAGGATGCGCAGGCCTACTTCCAGCCGCTGTGCGACAACGGCGACACCATCGCGTGCATGGCCGTCGGCTGGACCCTCTCGCAGAGCCCGCTCGGTACGCCGAGTGAGCAGGGCGACTTCCCGGACCGCGGCGCGACCTACTTCAAGCGCGCCTGCGAGAAGAAGAACCAGCGTGCCTGCTACGAGCTCGGCCGCCTCGCGTGGGACGGCATCGGTACCCTGCGCGACAAGCAGCGCGCGGCGGCGCTGTTCGAGGGTGCGTGCGAAGGCAATGTCGTCGTCGCCTGCAAGCGCAGCGCCGACCTGCTCCTCGCGGGCGAGTTCGTGAAGGGCGACCCCGAGAAGGCGTCGACCTACTTCCAGAAGGCGTGCGACTTCGGCGACCTCTCCGCGTGTGACTCGCTCGGCGAGCTGTACCGCGCCGGCAAGGGCGTCGAGCGCAGCCCCGAGAAGGCCGTCGAGCTCTTCGACCGTGCGTGCAAGCGAGGCGAGGCCTCCGGCTGCCGCAACATGGCGCTCTACCACGTCGCCAAGGGCGACCTGAAGAACACGGTCCACTACTACGGCCGTGGCTGCAAGGCGGGTGACGGCACCGCCTGCGCCGACGCCGGCAAGCTCTACGAGTCCGGCGCCACGGGCGAGGCCAACGCCGGTCCGCGTGCCCTCGAGATGTACCAGCTCGGCTGCTCCGCCAAGGAGCCCGGCTCGTGCTTCGCCGCCGCCCAGATCGCCGAGGGCCGTCTCGGGGTCAAGAAGGACAGCGTCGAGCTCGTCCGCCTGTACACCGAGGGCTGTGAGAACGGTGGTGGGGCGGCCTGTGGCCAGATCGCCCACCTCACGCTCTACGGCCGCGAGGGCGTGTCCCGCGACCGCGACGAGGGCGTTCGCCTCGCTCGTCGCGGCTGCCGCGCCGGCGACGGCTGGGCCTGCTACCTCACGGGCATGGCCTACCAGAAGGGTTGGGTCGGCAAGCGCGACTGGACCCAGGCGGCGGGCGCTTTCCAGCAGGCGTGCATCGAAGGCGTCGAGCAGGCCTGCGGCCCCGAGGTCAAGGCACGTCGCAAGGCCGGGCTCGGCATCTGATCAGGGTGGTGTGGCGGAGGCGTTCGGCGTCGCCGCGACTTCGTCCGCAATGCGGCGGACGGCCTTTCCGTCGACGATCAGCCCACAGTGGCCGAGGTGGGGAAAGTGCAGCTCCTCACCGCCCTGCTCGTGGCTGTGCGTGTTCGGGTACACGATGAGGTCCATGCCACCGGACACGGTGAGCACCCGCGCGTTGGGCGCCAGTTCGCCGAGCGCGGGAAGCCCGTCGAGGTCGCGGGAGCCGGTGGCCAGCTGGCGCGTATCCGCTGACACCCACTCGAGTCCGCGGGCGTAGTGCGTGCCGAGGTGTGGGCTGCCGAGGGTGACGATGACCCGTACTCGCTCGGCGAGGTCCGGGCGTTCGGCGAGCGCGAGGCGAAGGACGACGCCGCCCATCGAGTGGCACACCACGTCGACCTCTTCGTGCAGGTCGAGCAGCGCTTGCAGTCCCTGCACGACGCGGGGGGTGTAGCGCTCGAGGGCCTGGAGCGGTCGCCCGAGGTGCACGGCGAGGGTCGGGCGACCGCGCCGCTCGAACTCCTGGCGGATGCCCCACATGTTGGTGCCGTTCTGCGTGAACCCGTGTACCGCGAGCACCGGGCGTCCCTGGGGCTGAGGTGGCACCCGGAGTCCCGTGCGGCCGATGGCGCGCACGTAGTACGACGCGATGACGTACACGGCTCGGGTCTCGCGAGCGAGCATGCGGAGCACGCCGACGATGCCGACGCGAGCGTCGTTTCCGAGCAGCCAACGCCAGCGCGCCCAGCTGAACAGGAGCCACAGCTCGATGCCCACGAAGGCGACGAGGTGGAAGGCAAGGATGGCGCGGAGCAGGTCGGTCACAGCCTTTCGCTATGCACCGCAGCGCGTGCCGGCTACTCCGCGGTCTCGGCTTCGCGGGAGAAGGTCCACGTCTGCTCGCCGGTCTTTCCCGACGAGCTTCCGGAGATCCGCGCGGTCAGGCGCTCGCCGTCGAGGGCGTAGCCGATGAGCTGCGGGAAGTCGTGGCTCGGGTTCACGAAGGTCACGGAGTGCTCGTCGAGCTGGTCGACGTGGAACGCGACCTCACCGCCGCCGGGATCGGCGCGGTACACGAGCTTGCCCCCCTCGATGGTGATGCGGAGCGACTCGGTGCGTACCTGCCCGCTCGCCGCGGAGGTAAAGCGCCCGGCGCCGAACATCGACTCACCGTCGCGAATCCACCGCTCCTGCGTGAGCCCGCGCGCATCGCGGCTCTCCCACTTGCCGAGCATGAACGACACGTCGTCCAGGCTCTGGGAGGGGCCACAGGCGAGCAGCGCAAGCCAGATCACGCGTCCCCCGCGGGCAGGTTGCGGTGGGTGTAGGCGACCTCGCCGCGCGCGAAGGCGCCGGCCGTGTGACCCGCGCCCTCGAGCTTCCAGCGCGTGGTGAGCAGGCCGTCGACCCCCACCGGGCCGCGGGCGTGGATGCGGGCCGTGGAGATGCCGACCTCTGCGCCGAGACCGAAGCGGAAGCCGTCAGCGAAGCGCGTGCTCGCGTTGTGGAACACGCAGGCGGCATCGACGCGATCGAGGAACAGGCGCGCGGCCTCGGCGTCCTCGGTGACGATGGCCTCGGTGTGGCCGCTGCCGTGCGCGTGCACGTGGTCGATGGCGCCGGTCGCACCGTCGACGAGCTCCACGGCGCACACCAGCTCGCCGTACTCGGTGTGCAGGTCGCCAGCGGGTGCAAGGCCCAGCGTCTCGCTCGCGCGGGGGCCGCCGAGCACGTCCACGCCAGCCTCGACCAGCACGTCGACCAGCGCGCGCTGGCTGGTCTCGGGCAGCGAGGCGTCGAGGAGCAGGGTCTCCATCGCGTTGCAGGCTGCGGGGTAGTCGCACTTCGCGTCGACCACGATGGCGGCTGCCTTCGCGAGGTCCGCGCCCGCATCGACGTACACGTGGCAGATGCCCTCGGCGTGGCCGAGGACCGGGATGCGGGTGTTCTCCTGGATGTGCCGAACGAGGGATCCCGAGCCCCGTGGCACGACGAGGTCGATGACGTCGTCGAGGGCGAGCAGGTCAGCGACCTCTTCGCGGGTCTCGACCAGCCCGATCACCGCGGCGGGCACGTCGGGCTCGAGGGCCTCGGTGAGCACGGCGTGGAGCGCCCGGTTGCTGTGCAGGGCCTCCTTGCCGCCCTTGAGCAGCAAGCCGTTGCCCGCACGCAGCGCAAGTCCGGCGATCTGGGACACGGCGTCCGGTCGCGACTCGAAGATCACGAGGAGCACACCCAGCGGCGCCGTCTCCTGCCGCAGCTCGAGCCCAGGAGAGAGCTCGGTACGCCGGAGCACGCGCCCGATGGGGTCGGGGCTGTCGGCCAGCGTGCGCAGGCCGGCGGCGAGGGTCTCGAGCTTGCCCTCGGAGAGGCCGAGACGCGCGCGCAGAGCCTCGGAGAGGCCGTCGGCCTCGGCGAGATCGGCGGCGTTGGCCTCGAGGATACGCGGGCGGTGGGCGTCGAGGGCGTCGGCCATGCGGCGGAGCAGCGCCGACCGCGCCTCGCTGTCGAGGGCCTGCAGCACGCGGCTGGCCTCACGGGCGGCGACCGCTTGTTCGCGGGGGGTCATGGGCTTCCTCCAGAGATGAGCACGACGTCGTTGCGGTGGACGAGGGGGCGCTGACCGGCCCGGCCGATGCGCTCCCGGGCGTCCGCGGCCGAGAGCGCGCACAGGCCGCGGGCGACGCTGCGACCCTGCTCATCGGCGATGTCGACGACCGAGCCCGCGGGGAACTCGCCCTCGATGCGGACGACGCCGATGGGCAGCAGGCTGGCGCCGCGCTCGGCGAGGGCGCTCCTCGCGCCGTCGTTGACGACGATACGGCCGGTGGGTGCGGTCGCGAAGGCGAGCCAGCGCTTGCGCTTCGAGCCGGCGGCAGCCGCGGGCACGTGGGTGCCCTCGTCCGAACCGGTGGCCAGGCGGCCGAGGATCTCGGGGTCGCGGCCCGACGCAATCACGGCGCGGCAGCCCGATTGGGCGGCGAGGCGAGCCGCGGCGATCTTGCTGCCCATGCCGCCGCGGCCTCCGGCGCTGGCCTCGCCGATCTCGATGTCCTGGGCGTCGAGCACCGAGATGAGCTGGGCACCGTCCTCGGACGGCGGCTTCGTGAACACGCCGTCGACGTCGGTGAGCAGTACGAGCAGGTCGGCGTCGATGCCAGCGGCCACGAGCGCGGAGAGCCGGTCGTTGTCGCCGAAGACCTCGCCCTTGCGAAGCGCGATCTCGGCGGTGCTCACCGTGTCGTTCTCGTTGACCACGGGAATCGCGCCGAGCTCGAGCAGGCGCTCGAGGGTCGCGTGCACGTTCAGGTACTGCTCGCGATGGAGGAAGTCGTCTTCGGTCAGCAGGACCTGGGCCGCGGTGAGCCCGAGGCGGCGCAGGAGGGCGTCGTACAGCGCGATGAGCGCGCCCTGGCCGGCGGCGGCGCACGCCTGACGGTCCACGACGGTAGTCGGTCGCTTGTCGAAGCCGAGCCGCTGCGCACCGAGTCCGACGGCGCCGGAGGTGACGAGCACCACCTCCGCACCGGTCGCGCGCACGCCGTGCAGGGCCTCGGCGAGGGCCCCGAGGCGCCCGAGAGCCAGCTTGCCGTCCGGTCGCGTGACGATGGCGGTGCCGACCTTGACCACGACGCGCCGCGTGGGACGATCTGTGTGGAAAGTGCTCATGGGCACCCTCTTGCCCTGAAACGCGGGGTCGGACCACCCTGCAACCGTACGTGGCCCTGGGCCGAATACCCGCCGCGCGTACCATTCCACCCCAGACCAAGGAGAGCTGCATGGCGACCGCCGCCGATTGGATGACCCCGATGCCCACACTCGTGCGCAAGGACGAGCCCATCGCGCGGGCAGCGGTGGTGCTCTCCAAGCACGCATTCCGTCACCTGCCGGTCATCGATGGCGACGGCCATCTCGCCGGTCTGCTCCTCGACTACTCGGTGTTCGCCAAGGGCGGCCTCGTGTGGGGCGGCAAGGCGGGCCACGAGCTGTGGATGCCCTTCGACGAGGCCGATGCCGAGCTCACGGTCGAGGCGGTGATGCAGCCTGCGCAGGGGGTGTGCTCCGAGGACGACCCGCTCGAGTTCGTGCTGCGCCAGCTGGCCAAGATCGGCCAGGACATGGTGGTCGTCGTCAACGAGAACCGGCATCCCGTCGGCGTGATCAGCGAGCATGACCCGATGCGCTACGCGAGCGAGGTCATCCTCGCGACCCGGCCCGCGAAGCTCGACGCCAGCGCGCCCGTGCTCACGACACGCCTGGACGAGCCCGCGATGAAGGCGCTCGCGCGCATGGTCGAGGCGAACATCCGCCACCTTCCGGTCGTCGACGAGCAGGGCAGGGTCGAGGCGGTCGTGTCCTACCGCGACCTCGTCTCCGCCTGTGGGGATGGCAGCCAGACCCGCCGCGTGGAGTACGCGATCGCCCACCTCGGAGCGCGCGTCCTCCCAAAGGACGCCTCCACCGCCGGCTGTGCCCGCGTCATGGCCGATCATCGCATCGGCTGCCTCCCCATCGTCGATGCGAACGAGCGCCCGACGCACATCATCACGCGGACCGACGTGATTCGAGCTGCGGCCGATCAGCTCGAGGACGACGGCCTGTTCATCGATTGAGTCGACGTAGCCAGGCCAAGCGCCAGCTGCTCAAGGCGGCGCTGAGCTTCCCGGACCGGGTGCGGCGGGTCGCGTTCGGTCGGCCGCCGACCAATGACCGCGGGGTGCGGCTGGACGGCGATCTGCACGTGATGCTCGCGCTGTCGCGCGTGTTCCAGCCCGACTTCGACCGCGGCGAGCCTTCCGAGGCGCGCGAGCGCCTGCTGCGCTCGGTCGAGGTGGTCGAATCCCAGCCCGCCCCGCTGCTCGGCACCGAGGACGTGCACATCGCCGGTGTGGCCTGTCGGCGCTACCGACCCCGAGCCGGCAAGCTCCCACGCTTCGTCTACCTGCACGGCGGCGGGTGGGTCGTCGGCGACCTCCGCAGTCATGATCGCTTCTGCCGGCGGCTCGCGTCGGGCGCGGGCGTCGAGGTCATTGCCGTGGACTACCCGCTGGCGCCCGAGCATCCGTACCCCGAGGGCCTGCACGGCGTGCTCGCTGTGTGGCGCGAGCTCGCGGCGGTCGACGGACCCATGGCACTCGGAGGCGACTCGGCGGGGGGCAACCTCACCGCGGCGGCCTGTGTCGCGCTCCGCGATGCGGGCGAGCGGCTCCCGGACCTCGAGGTGCTGATCTACCCGGGCACCGACCGGGTCGGGGACCACCCGTCCCGCAGGCACTTCGCCGAGGGCTTCCTGCTCACGGCCGCGTCCATCGACTGGTACAACGAGATGTATGGGGGCGACGATCCGCGCGACCCGCTGCTGAGCCCGCGCTACGCCGATGTCCACGGACTGCCGCCCGCTATCGTGACCACCGCCGGCTTCGATCCGCTCCGCGACGAGGGTGAGGTCTTCGCCGCAAACCTGCGGGAGGCCGGCGTGCCCGTGACCCACCTCGACGAGGCCGACCTCATCCACGGCTATCTGCAGATGGATGGGGTGATCCCGGCCGCGAGCCGCGGTGTGGCGGCGTTGATCGTCGAGGTCGACCGGTGGGCGAGGGGAGTCGGGCGCTGACTTGCCGAGGGGTGCGCGCGTCGACGACACTGCGGCGAGGAGCGTGCCATGTCCGGTTTCGTCGAGGATCTCACCGCGGCCCCACCGCTGTCTCCGCTGTCCCGCTACACCGTCGCCAACGGCGTGCTGTACATGGTCATCGGCGTGCTCTTCGTCGTCGTGCCGGCCCAGTGGCTCGCGTTCGGACTGATGCTCGACGGGTTTCACGGCCACGAGGAAGGCTGGGCGCGGATGATGGGCTTCGTGCTCGTGATCGTCGGCTGGTTCTACGTGATGGGGGGGCGAACCGGCGCGACGAGCTTCGCCCTCGCGACCGTCGTCGACCGCGCGCTGGTGCCCTTCATGTTCGGGTCACTGTACCTGCTCGACAAGGTGGCGCTGGGCATGGTGCTGCCCGTGGCCATCCTCGATCCGGTGCTCGCGCTCGGTGCCTTTCTGATCTGGCGGAGCCAGCGCGCGTAGCGCCTACTGCGGCGAAGCAGTGCCCGTGTAGGTGAGGCTGCCGAGCGACACGCTCTCGGCAGCGCTGCGCAGGCCGTCGAAGCTCGTCTGGCCGGTGAGCGCGCTCGCATCGCTGACCGCGTACAGGGTCCACGTGTAGGTGTGCGTGCTCGACGGGCAGTTCGGCACGTACCCGGTGCGGCCATCCTGGCTGACGAGCTCGGTGACGCCGGCCGGCAGCGAGGCCGTGTTCGACGTGGTCGCGGGGATCGAGGTCACGGTCGCGTCCGCCGTGTAGAACGCCCAGTGCTCCCAGTCGGAGAGGTCGCTGTCGACGTAGATCATCGCGAACGCCGCGGTGCCGTCCGGTGCGCCGGACCAGGACACGAGCGGGTTCGGCTGGGTGGTCCAGTTCACGCCACCCGCGCCGCAGGTGTACTCGGTCGGGATCGCCGCGCCGTCGTCCCAGGGCAGGGTCAGCGTGAACACGGCGGTGTCGGTGTCACCGGTCTCGCTGTTCTCATCGCCATCGACGGGCGGGTTGCAGGCGGCGAGAGCGACGAGGATGGGAAGCAGGCGCATGTGGTCTCCAGGGCCGCCCAATTTGGCCGAACGAGGCGCGGGAGCAAGCAAAGATGCCGTGACTCCGTGGTCCGTGTATGCTCCAGACATGTCCTACTTCGACCACGTCAAGTGCACGAGCTGCCGCGCGCAGCTCGATCCCGAGTCCCTCGTCGCCATCCAGGGCACCGTGCGCTGCCCCCGATGTGGCGGTCACATCGCGATGAAGGACCTCTTCGGCCTTCGTGACGCGTTCGCGGAAGAGGACGCACCGCAGGTCACCATCGACGATCTCGTGCCTGGTGGGCCGGCTCGCGGCGGGGCGAGCACGGCGTCACGCGGTCCGGCACGCGCCGCGCCGCGCCACGCGCCCCCCTCCGACGGTCGCCAGCTCCCGGCTCGTACCGGCGAGGCCGCGGACGAGGGCGGCGGGTCGGCGATGGACGCCCTGCGCTCCCTGAGGAAGAAGAAGTGATCGTGGCCTTGCTGCTCACCGCCTTCGCGGAGGAACCCGCGGAGCCCAGCCCGGAGGCGCTGTTCGAGGCGCACACGCTGGAGCTGCGGCAGGTGATCAGCGGGTACGAGGTGGTGCGCGGCGGAGAGGCCCTGACCGCCGAGCAGTTCGCAGGCCTGGTCGGTGACTCGGCCGGACTCACGCGTCTTCAGCACGCGCGTCGCCGCAAGCATTCGCTGGTGCTCGGCACGATGGCGGCGTCGGCCGCGGCCATCGGGGCCGGCAGCCTCGCGCTCGTCGACGGCAGTCCCTCGACGGCCCGCGCGGGAGGGGTCGCCGTGATCGGTGGCGTGGGCCTGTACGGGCTCGGCGCGCACCTGTTGCTACGACGCGACGCTCGGGTCGAGCGGGTGGACACGCACTACGGCGCCACCGAGGTGCAGGCGTGGGTCGAGCGGCACGACCGCGCGGTGCAGGCCCAGCTCGGCATCGAGGTGGTCGAGGAGCCGGAGGACGCTCGTTGATCGCCGGAAGCCCCTGGCTCGACCGGCTTAGCGACTGGGTGTGGGGCACGGAGCCCGCGGGCCTGTCGCCGGAGCAGCGCCTCGCGTTCGCCGAGCTCGGCGGTACGCGCATGTACCTGGTGGTGGCGTTCACGACGCTGCTCCTGTTCACGCCGCTCACCTTGGCGCTCCGGCCGGACCTCGCCCTGCTCAATGGGGCGGTGCGCGGCACGGTGATGGTCTTCCTCGCGCTGATGCTGTGGGTGACCCGCCCGGACGACGCCCAGGTCGAAGGGGCGATCACCGCGACCGTCGGCACGCTGCTCGTGTCGATGGTTCCGCTCACCGAGGTCGCGTTCGACGGGGGAGCGAACCACCCGTTCAGCATGGCCCCGGCGTTCTTCTATCTGGGACTCGGCATGTTCGTGCCGTTGCCCGCGGTGCGCTTTCTCGTGCTCGGCTGGGTCCTCGCCATCCTGCCCTGGCCGTTCTGGCTCACCGATACCATCGTCGCCGACGGCCGTTTCCGCGCCATGGTCACGGCGATGATGCTCGCACTCGCCGTCGGCGGCGCACTCTCGTGTCGCCAGCGACGTCAGACGCTGTGGGACCTGTTTCACGCCGAGCAGGGCTTCGCGGACAAGGCCTCGGCCCTCGAGGCGGCCATGCTCGATCTCGGTGAGGCCCAGGCCCAGGTCGCGGTGCTCCAGCGCAAGGCCACGGTAGGTCGTGTGACCGGGCGCATCGCCCAGGGCATCGAGGAACCGCTCGCCGAGGTCCGCGCGAGGGTCGACGGGGCGCGCGATCTGCTCGAGAGCTCCGAGGTCCAGGGCTTCGAAGAGCTTCGTGAGGCGCTCGAGGACGCGGCCTTCGCGGTGCAGCGCACCTCCCGCTACGTCGAGGGTCTCGCGGGTGGCGCCCGTCAGCTCGAGTCCACGTCCATCGCCCCCTTCGATGTCGCCAACGAGATCGAGGTCGTGGTCGGGTCGCTCGGCTACCGGCTGGTCGACGCCGAGATCGAGGTACGCGTCGGCGGCGGACGAGGCCTCACGGTGACCGGCGAGGCTGCGAAGTTCTCGGCGGTGATGCGCAACCTGCTCGAGAACGCGGTCGAGAGCGTCGAGGCCGCGGGCTCCCACGCGCCCATCGACGTGCGCCTGCAGCTCAACGAGCACGGCGTCGAGATCACCATCGTCGACCATGGGATCGGCGTGCCCGCCGAGGTCGCCGCCGAGCTGTTCCAGCCGATGGTCACCACCCGGCGCGGCCGCGGCGCGGGCATGGGACTGTCCAACGCGCACGACGTGATCGTCGGCGACTTCGGCGGAACGATTCGCTACACGCCGACGCCCGGAGGGGGAGCGACCTTCGTGCTCGTGCTTCCGCCGGAGCCGCTGACCGTGCCGCCGGTGGCGCGTCGCAGCCTTCCGCCGATGCCGATGTCCTTGCCGCCGGAGCCGCTCGACTAGCCTGGCCGGGCGAACGAACACGGCATTTGTCCTTTGTATTCGCGATCCGTTACGGGCGTGCGCTATCTTGCGCCGAACGGAGATCTCGAATGCGTGCTGCGCTCCTCGTCCTTCTCGCCCTCGGTACGACCGCCTGTCGGCGGGCCCCGCCGCCGGCGAACCCCAGCTTCGACGACGCCCTGTCGTACACGTTCCGCAGCTTCAACGGCGAGGAGGTCGATCTGGCGTTCGCCATGCGTCAGCTCGAGCAGCAGGTGTACCTGAGCATGGACGTGACCGCGGATCGCAACCAGGACCGCGCACTCACGCCGTCGGTGCTCGTCGAGGACGACGTGTTCGACATCGAGCGCCCGGATCGGTCGCTCACGGACGCGATTCCCGTCGCCGTCGCCACGGTGTCGGCCTACGAGCCGTTCGAGCACGCCTCGATCCAGATGAACGAGGACCAGACGCCGGTCGAGCCCTATTCGCCCAACTACTACGTCCGCACCTTCCTGCTCGGCGGGGACTGCTTCGACAGCCAGACCTGCCCGCGCATGGAGACCCACAACGACCTCATCAAGGACAACCTCCTGATGACGGTGCCGTACTGGTTCTACAAGGACTTCCGCTGGGTGGACCTCAACCTGCCGGACCCCGAAGACGTTCCCGAGGGCGAGGAGGCCGTGAACGACGGCGAGCCGCGGTGGGGCATCATCGCCCGCAGCTGGACGACGGACACGTTCACCGGCGAGTCCGAGAACGCGTACATCCACCAGTCGTTCACCGTCGAGGTGTGGATCCCTCGTGACGGCAACGGCTTCGTCCGCGACGGCACCGAGCAGAACGCCGATGGCGGCGAGTGGACCGCGGACTCGACGGGCGGCGGCACGCTGCGCACGCTGGCCCTGTGGTCCGAGACCGAGTTCGACGGGCTCAACGTGAGCGACGAGGTCGTCGCCGGCACTACCCGCAAGGGCATCGACGACAACTACAACGCCCAGGAAGACTTCCTGATCGAGACCTTCGGGGCCCGCTAGCCGCGGGGGCTCACGCCACCCAGCGGTAGCGCCGCGCGCCGTCCTCGCCGACCGCATCGAGCACGAACTCGCCGGCGGGCTCCCGCACGCTCGCGTCGAGGCTGCCGCGGTGCAGCTGCTCGTAGCGATCGGCGCTCACGCGAACGCGCTCCGCCAGGCGCGGGAACAGGTCCTCGGCGGCGAGCACGTCGCGCCAACCCTCCTGGACCACCGCTTCGAAGACCTTGGCCTTCGCGCCGCTGCCGTACGCGCACAAGCCGATGCGCTCACCGCTCAGCTCGTTGCCTTCGGCCAGATCGGCGGCGAGGGTCGACAACAGCGCCAGGAACACGGAGCCCGTGTACTGGTTGCCCACCTGGCTCGACGCGAGCAGGCCGCGGTCGAGGCGGGTCTCGGCGAAGGCCAGGTAGTCGTCGGTCTTGGCGACCGCGCGCCGCCAGTCGTCCTCGGGAAGCGAGGCGAACAGCTCGGCGAAGGCCGGGTCCTCGCGTCGCTCCTCGGCCCACAGCTCAGGGAACATGCGGTGGCCCTGTCGTGCGTAGGGCAGGTGCACGGCGATGCGCGCCCACTGCTCGGTGAGCGGTGTGCCGCGCCGGGTCTCGTCCAGCTGGGCGCGGAAGTTCGCGAGCGCATTCGACAGGGCACGCACGTAGCACTCGTTCGAGAACGGGCCGTCGAAGGTCGGGCTGTCGCGGTGCAGCGTCAGCGCGCCCGCGTCCTCGTGGAACAGGGACTCGGCGAGCGGCGAGTCGGGCAGGGCCGCCTCCATGCGCGCGGCGAGGTCGTGCGGCAGCTCGGCGCCGGCCTGCCGAGCGAGGTCGAGGACCTGCTCGAACAGCTCGCGGGCGGGCATGCGCCGGCGGGGCTTGAAGAAGTCGTGGACCGGGGTCGTGCACACGCCCCACGCGTCGTCGATGACGAGCAGTCGCGGGTCGTGCTTGACGAGCAGGGCGCCGCCGCCAGCCCCCTGGGTGTACTCGCCGGGGGAGTGGCGCTCATAGCGAGCGTGGTCCGCGAACACCGCGATACCGATGCGATCCTCGCCGCCGCGCACCCAGTCGAGGGTGTTGTGCAGCGCATCGACCGCTCCGATGCAGGCGAAGGTGAGGTCGACCACGTCGCAGTGCAGGAAGCAGTCCTCGCCCCAGGCCGGGGCGAAGCGCTCGGTGAGCATCTCGAGGATGTACGTCGCCGTCGGCTTGGCACCGTCCAGCGCGCTCTCGGTGCCGAGGTAGATCCGCCCGATGCGGCGCGGATCCAGTCCGCTGCGTTCGATGAGTCGGGCCGCGGCGTTCGCGCCCATGGTCGCCGGGTCCTCGTGGACGTCGGGGAGGGACATCGCCTGCAGCCCGAGCCCCCGCTGGAGCTTGGCAGCCGGAAGTCGGCGAAGCTCGGCAAAGTCCTCGATGTCCAGGTACAGACGGGGAATGTGCAGCGCGATGTCGTCGATGCCCACGGTCACTGGCTTCCTCCCGGGAGGGGATGTCGTGAATGATGGTTCATTCATAGTGTACTCGTGTGCAGAACTCGTGGATACCGTGGTGACACGCAGTGACCGATAGTGGCGGACGGCTCGCCACCACGGCAAAAGGGGGGCCCTGGAGGAACCATGCTGGTATTGCTCACGGCGCTCGCGATGGCGCACGACCCCGCTGCACTCGACGAACAGACCGCCGAGGCGGCGGCCCGCTACCGGGTAGCCCTCGACCTCGTGGACGCCCGCCAGTACGGCGAAGCCTGCGAGGTGCTCCGCGAGGTGGAGTCGAGCTTCGCGACCACCGAGTACGCCGGCAAGGCAGCGGATCTCCGCCAGACCACGTCGATGGTCGCCAAGGTCTGCGCCGACGGCGTGTCCGGCTCCCAGGAGGACGGGACCGTCGAGCTCGTGGTGTCCCAGGCGCTGCTCGGGCCCGTGTTCTTCGGCACCCTCGGCGGTGCGGTGAGCCCCGGCAGCGCGGCGGCCCCGCTCACCGGAGGTCTACTTGGTCTCGGGGTCGGCATCGGTGCTCCGCTGCTGATCGGCAGCCGCTACGGCATCACCGAAGGACAGGCGATGACTGTGTACACGGGCGAGCTCGCGGGAACCCTCGGTGCGGCCGTGGCCCTCGAGGTCCTGCGTCCCTCCGAGCCGCGCGACAACCTGCTCATCCTCGCTGGCGGCTTCGCGACCGGCATGGTCGGCGGTGCCGTCGGCGCCATCGTGCTGCCGCCGAACTCCGGCGACGCGAGCATGGTGCGCAGCGGCCTGTCCTGGGGTGCGGGCTATGGAGCGCTGACCCTGCTGCTGACCCAGGGGCGCGCGGTGCCGAACATCGCCGCGGGTGCCGGCATCGGCATGCTCGCCATGGGCGTCACCGCGTTCCAGGTGGACATCAGCCGCCGCCGCATGAACCTGATCAACCTCTCGGGCTACGCCGGCGCGCTGACCGGCGGTCTCGGCCTCGCGCTGTTCGCGTTGGGCTCCGAGGTGTCGCCGCAGGTTGGCTTCTCGGTGGTCGGTGGCCTGTCCGCGGTCGGCCTGGGCCTGGGCACCTACCTGACTCGGGACTACGACGGCGCGACCCTCGCGCGGCTCGAGGGCGACCGTAGCAGCGTGGTCGTGCACATGCCCACGGTGTCGCCGCGCATCGACCGCGACGGACTCGCGGGCGCCGACGTGCGGTTGCTCAGCGGCACCTGGTGATCAGCGCGCGGTGATGCGTACCTTCGCGCCGCGGGCGTCGAAGGGCAGCCGCGCCTCGAGTACGTGCTCGCCGGGCTCGAGGGGCCAGCGGGCCGTGTACGGGGCGTCGACGACCTTCCACGGCTCGCCGTCGACGTACCACACGACCTGGCTTCCGGGCGGGTCCACGGCGGCGGCGAGCAGCACGGTGCCCGCGCCGTCCGGCGCCTCTGGATCGCGGAGCAGGTGGTCGCCGTCTCGGGGGCTCAGGACCTCGACCTGCGGCGTGTCGTCGACCCAGGCGCGGGGCAGTGTCTCGACGCCCTCGCGCTCGGCCCACGCCGCGTAGCGCGCGGGGAGGTCGGCGAGTCCACGCGTACGGCGCGCCCCGGGGGGCGTTGACTCGGTGGCCAGGCCGCCCGTGCGCACGTCCACGTCAGCGAGCACGTGCCAGGGGCATGGCTCTGGCTCGACCGGCTGCCACTCCTGCGTCTGTCCCGGGCAGGCGGCGGTCGCCCTGCCGCCGGAGAGGGGACACACGCGGACCAGCCGCTCGCCCTCGGGTCCGAGCCGCCCCACGTCGGAGAGGCCCTCGGACTCGACGGGATGCAGCGTGCGCAGCACGTCGTGCACGAGGCTCGCCCCAGCCCGGTAGCCAGAGAGCTGCTGCATCGGGCGCCAGTCCGGGTGTCCGACCCACACGCCGACGGCGTATTCCTCGGTCCACGCGATGGCCCACGCATCGCGGAAGTCCGGAGAGGTGCCGGTCTTGATCGCCGCGGGGAATGGCAGCTCGCTGTGTCCCATGCGCGGGAAGGTCGGCAGGCGGGCCATCGGGTCGGAGAGCCAGCTGCTCACGCGGCGGGCGGTGGCCTCGTCGAAGCGCTTGCCGACGACCTCGTGGGGCTCGCGGTCGGTCCACACCAGGCGCCGAGCAACGCCGTCGGTGGCGAGTCCGGTGCTCGCCTGGACGAGCTGGGTCAGCGTCGTCGGCATACCGCCGAGCGCGAGCGAGAAGCCGTAGTGGGCGCCGTCGTGCTCGCCCTCGTGCAGGCCCAGGTCGCGGTACAGGCCGTAGCCCTGATCGAGGCCGATGCGGCGCAGGATCTCGACCGCCGGCACGTTCCGCGAGTTCGCGAGCGCCTGGCGCGGGAGCAGCGGGCCGAGGAAGTCGCTGTCGGCGTTGCCGATGCCGTCCGGGCCTCGCTGCAGATCGTCGATCGGCCGCACCGGGTCGATGAGACCGCGCTCCAGCGCCTCCGCGTAAAGGAAGGGCTTGAGGGTCGAGCCCGGGCTGCGCGGCGTACGGGTGAAGTCCATCGAGCCCGAGAAGCGCTCGTCGAAGTAGTCGGTGGAGCCCACCGCCGCGCGCACGGCTCCGGTGTCGAGCTCGACCACCATGAGCGCCGCGTTGCCGGCACCTCGGGCCTCCCACGCGCGGATCTGTTCCCGCAGCCGGGCCTGGAGTTCGGTCTGCAGCTGCAGGTCGAGGGTGGTGAAGACGCGCGGGTCCTGGGCGTAGCGGTGACGCTCGTCGGCGGACCGCAGTCGCTCCTCGAGGCGCATCACCGCGTGTAGTGTCGAGGCGGGGCGCTCGGGACGGTGGTGGAACACGAGCGCATCGAGCTCGACGTCGGCGCGGGCGCGGTCCTCGGCAGCCAGCTGACCGTCGGCGGCGAGCAGGTCGAGGATGCGGCGGGCGCGTGCCACACCGCGGTCGCGACCGTCGCGGTCGTACGGGTTCATGAGCCCCGGTGCCTGCGGCAGGGCAGCCAGGTACGCGCTCTCCGCCCACGACAGGTCGTCCAGGGGTTTGTCGAAGTAGCGTCGGGCCGCGTAGGCCACGCCGTGGAGGTTGTTTCCGTAGGGCGCGAGCTTGAGGTACTGCGCGAGCACGGCCTCGTCGCCGTGGCGGTCGACGAGCACGAGAGCGGTCGTCGCCTCGACGAGCTTCTTCGGCCAGGTGCGCGGACCCGGATCCTGCAGCCGCGCAAGCTGCATGGCAATGGTGGAGGCCCCGGACACGCGCTCGCCGGAGCCGAGGTTCTGGCCGACCGCGCGGGCGACGGCGACCGGATCGACCCCGGGGTGCTCTCCGAAGCGCCGGTCCTCGATGGCCAGCGTCGCGGCGACCACCCGCTCGGGCAGGGCGCCGTGGGCGTCGGTGGCGGGCCAGAAGCCCACCGGCTCGGACTCGCCGGTCCCGACCTCGCCGAGGAAGGCCCCGTGCCGATCGAGGAGCAGCAGGGTGGGCACGGGCTCGGTCAGCGCGGAGAGGCTCCACGCGCGCGCGAGCAGCCCGAGGAGCACCAGGCTCCCCGCGAGGCTCGCGAGTCCAAGCGCCCGGCGGATCACGGGGCCGCCGCCACGTCGATGCGGGCACCGGCGCTCTGGCCACGGATGTCCGGGCTGTACAGCATGCGCGCGGTCGCCGGCGGCTGCGAG
The DNA here is from genome assembly GCA_006226595.1 of Deltaproteobacteria bacterium. Classification (GTDB taxonomy): domain Bacteria; phylum Myxococcota_A; class UBA796; order UBA796; genus M1803. The sequence continues at coordinate 81,236 of SBGP01000069.1, read as the reverse complement.
AAGCTGCCCTCGGCGGTGGCCCGGGTGCGCACGTAGAAGTCCCAGGTGCCCTTGTCGAGGGTCTCGAAGAAGTAAACGACCCGGTCGTCGAGGCGCGCGGTGTAGGCCGGACGCGCGGTGTCTCCCTTGGACGGCCTCGCCTCGGGCGGGGCGGTGGCGAGTGCCGGGTTGAGCAGCTCCACGCCCGCGGCGAAGGGCACCTCGACCGCGACGTAGTGTCGCTTCTCGGGGACGACGATCTGCACGTGCTCTTCGACGATGCCGCCCGTGCTCAGCCCGATCTTGACGCCCCCGTCGCCGAGGTCGACGAGATCGCCGAGGGTGCCCTGTGCGGTGAGCGGACGCGCCTCGCGGTGGACCACGAACCCGCTCGCTTCCGGTGCGGCCTCCGCGCCCGGGGCCGCCGGCACGTAGCGCGAGGTGACGAGCACGAGCAGCGGCCCGCCGCTCTTCGCGCGGATGTCGATGGACTCGGTACTCGTGAAGCTGCGCACGAGCACGGGCTCGTCCTTGGACAGCGACGCGCTGCGCTTGTCGCCCTCGCTCGTGATCTCGACCGAGCCGCCCGGGCCGTCGGCGCGCTCGATGCGCTCGGCGAGGGCAAACAGCGCCGCGGCGTTTGCGTGGGTGTTTCCCCAGCCGTCTTCGCGGCCGAGCGTGACCAGCGCGTCGATGACGAGGTCGAGTCGCTTGCTGTCCGCGTCGGTACGGCCGATGGCGCGGGCCATCTTCGCGAGGGTGCGGGTCTCGGAGGGCAGGATCAGCGGGCTGCGGTAGTCCAGGCGCTGCGTGAGTCCGCCGTACACCTCGCGCCCCTCGTACAGCCGCGTGATGATGCCGCTCTCGAGCTCCTTGCCCATCGAGGTCGCCACCGCCTGGCCGCTGCGACCGGCGCGGTGCGCGGCGAGCGCGATGCTCGCGAGGGCCTCGTGGTCGAGGTAGCGCGCGTTGCGAGCCAGCTCGCTGAGGTAGGCATCCTCGACGGTGCCGGTCGCGGTGAGCGCCTCGAGCGCCAGCGTGCGCTCCATCCACTTCTCGCCGTCGATGAAGTGGCTGTAGTCGCTGCGCAGGGCCGCCCGCAGCGTGCCCGCCAGTTGCGAGAGCAGGGCCTCGTCGATGGCGTAGCCCGCCTCGCGCGCCTCGATCAGGAAGTGCACGCTCCATGCGGTGAGGGCGACGGAGCCCGAGTAGCCGGGCCACTGGCTGATGCGGTTTCCGCCGTCGACGACCTCGGGCAGGAAGGCCAGGGTGTCGCGGACCACCGCGTCCAGCTCTTCCTGGGACGCGCGCAGGGCGGCATCGGTCCGGGCTCGGGAGAGGGCCAGGTAGGCGCGAGCGCGGGAGATGCGCTGCTCGGCGGAGCCCACCGGGGCCAGGCGCAGGAAGTCGGCGGCGGCGACCATGCGCACGAGTGCGGGCTCGTCGGAGATCACGACCAGGCGCTGCACGGTGCCGTCGCGGGCGGGCTCGGGAAGGGCCTCGATGGTCAGCGACTCTCCGGCGGTGAGCTCGTGGCTCTCGCGCACGACCTTGCGCTCGCGGTCCGGGAGCAGGGGCAAGGTCAGCGCGAAGGCATCGGCCGCGCCGTCGGCGTCGCGGCGCACGCCCATCGCGATCTCCACGTCCTCTCGCTCCATGCGCCCATCTTCCCCGTACGCGGGCGTTGGCGTGCGCACGTCGAAGCCGATGCGCTCGGCGGTGACCGTGCTCCACGAGACCGCGCGAGTGGGCTCGCCCTGAACGTCGAGGCCCTCGGCGCGGATCTCCGCACTTCCGGCCCCGCCGGGTCCCTCGACCACGCGGCCGATGGCCGTGGCGACGAAGGCGTCGCCGGCGCGCACGAAGCGGGGCAGGGCGGGCTGCGCGACGAGCGGCAGGCGCACGCGGATGTCCGCCGTGCCCACGCCGAAGCGCTCGGGCCCGCTGATCGCCTTGGCGCGCACTGCGAACACGGTGAGGTTGTCGGGCAACTTCACGTTCACGGTGACCTTGCCGCTCGCCCCGACCTTCAGCGTCGGCTCGTAGTAGGGCACGGGCTGGAAGTTGCGTCGCACGGTGGCGGCATCGAGCGCGCTCTCCGCGGCCATGCGGTCCTCGGACTCGGCCCCGTCACCGCCGGGCATCTCCGCGTAGGGAATCGCCCCGACCGTGAGGTTGCGGGTGTCGTGGACGAGCAGGCGGCTGCGGCGGTCGCGGATGAAGTCGGGGAGGGGGTCGAGGCGCTGCTCCTCGCCGAGGGCGAGCACGGCGCGGTCGACCAGCCACAGGGTGACCTCGCCGGAGAGCGGGTTGCCGCGTGGGTCGGCGAGGCGCACGGTGACGGGCACTTCCTCGCCGGGCAGGGCCTGGTCGGGAAGCTCGACGCGCACGTCGATCTGGTTCTCGACGGGCGCGACCTTGAGCCAGGTCGTGTTCGCCACGGTCACCGGCTTGCCGAGGTCCATGTTGCCCGTGCGCGGCGCGTTGTCCTTGCGACCGCGGTACAGCACGGTGTGCACGGGCAGGCGCGGCACCCAGCCGGTCTCGATGGGGAGCTTGAACCGGGCCTTTCCGCCCTTCACGTTCACCCACTCGTAGCGGTTGCCCGTCGGCGTCTCGACGATGATCAGCGCGCGGGCGCTCTGGTAGGGGCTCTGCACGAGCAGTGTCGCCTCGTCGCCGGGCTCGTACAGGCCCTTGTCCGCGGTGACCTCGAACACGCCAGCCTTCGGGCGGTCCCAGCTCACCGGCTCCTCGCCGGCGACGAAGAGGTCGACCGTGACGAGCTGTCCGCGTCCCAGCGCGTCCTGGGCCTCGACCTCGACGAGGTACACGCCGGCGGCGGGAACGTCGAAGGACAGCGACTCCGGTGCCGCACCACTGGTGAGCGTACGGGTCTCGAGCGTCTCGTCGACGACGTCGGTCACGTAGCGGGCGCTGCCCTCGGTGAAGTCGCTCGCCTGCAGGTGGCTGTGCCACTGACGCTGGACGAGGCGCACGGTGAGCTCCTGGTCGGCGATGGGCTTGCCATCGGGGCCGACGGCGACGACCTCGGCGGAGAAGCGCTTGGCCTTCTCGACCACGCGGGGCGCCTTGAGGCCGAGGGCGAAGGCGGGCACCGCGTGCACGCGGGTCGTGGAGGTCACGGTCTGGTCGTCGGCGCCGGTGACGGTGGCCTCGACCACGTAGGTGCGCGGCTGGGCGGTGGGCTCGAGCGACGGGTCGAGGTCGATGACGCTCTCGCCGGCGGCATCGGTGAGCACGCTGCGCACCACATCGGGGGAGGCGCGGAAGCGGCTCTGCGACGCGAAGCGGCTGTCGGTGGAGTACACGAAGCCCTCGATCGGGTCCGGGTTCCACGCGTAGGGGTACTGGGTGACCCGCCACCGCACCGGTCGCTCGGCGACGCGGCCGCCGGCGTAGTAGGTCGCGGTCATGCGCACGTCGAAGGGCTTGTCGAGCGGCACGGTGCCATCGCCATGCAGGTCGACCTCGAAGGTCGGCAGGCGGTAGGCCTCGACCAGGAAGTTCGTCCACGCGTTGCCGCCGCCCTTTCGGAACACCTGCACCGAGTAGTGGCCGGTGGGGCCGTCCTCCTCGGGAACGAAGGTCGCGTCGACCGCGCCCATCGCCGAGAGCGTCGTCTGGATGCGGGTCTCCTTGCCGTTGGGGGCGCGCACCACCACGGTGGCCTCGCCGCCGAGGGGCTTGAGGTGCCCCTGGAAGCGCTCGCGCAGGAAGGCCTTGAGGTACACGGTCTCGCCGGGACGGTAGATCGGACGCTCGGGGAAGGCGTGGCCGAGCAGCTCGCTGGACTCGCCGCGGTGCGACAGACCGCCGTACATCCACTGCATCCAGCCTTCGCCGCTCGAGCGCCACAGGTTGTCGGCGAAGTGCTCGGGGGGCTGGCTCGGGTCGAGCACGAGCTGATCGTCGCCCTTCACCACGCGGATGCGCAGCAGGCGCCAGCTCGCGTCGTTGCTGCCCGGCGCCGTGTAGTCCACGGTGCCGTCGGGGCCGGTCACGTGAGTGGACAGCACCGCCCACTCGCGGGTCGTCTCGCCGTGCTTGCGGCGGCTGCCCTCGAGGTACACGGTCGCGCCGCTCACCGGGGCCGCCGTCGACAGCGAGGTGACCACGAACCGGGTGCGGTCGGCGGACTCGATGGTCGACAGGGCCAGGTCGGTGACCTGGATGCGATGCCAGGCGCGGCTGGTGCTGCCGTCGAGCGTGCGCACGCCGACGAGGTAGTGGCCGGGCTTCTGCTTGCCGGAGAGCTCGGTCAGCGCGGACTCGACGTCGAGCCCGAAGCTCGCCGCGTTGCCATCGGGGTCGAGGGGCAGGTCGACGATGCGCGACCAGCCCGTGATCGGCAGGGTGGCGATGCGCGCGCTCACGTCGTGCCTGCCCGCATTCTCCGGGCTCGTCCACGGCTCGGGCTCCTCGCCCGGGCCCGCGGGACGCTGCTCCTCGTCGAGGGCAATCGGCGTGTGCAGGGGCCAGAAGTTGCGGTTGTCGGCCTCGACCGGGACGATGCGCAGGTCCACGCGCCCGTGGCCGCGACCCTGGAGCCCGATGCGCTTCGGGCCCTTGGCTTCGACGATGCCCGCCTGCGACCACGACAGGTACGCGGACTGCGGCTCGAAACGCACGTACAGCGTGCTCTCTCCGCGGATGTCGAGCGCGCGCCCGCGGTGGTCTTCGATGAGGGCCGGGGTGAGGGTCACCTCGTACAGCGTGTCGCGGTCGAACTCGCCGCGAATCGCGAGGCCAGCGCCCTGCTTGACGATGTCGAGGCCGGGCACGGCGGGGTCGAGGCGCACCAGGTTGCGTGCCTGCACCGGGTCGAGCTCGCCGGGGCTCGCCGAGAACTGCACGAGCAGCTCGGCCTTTCCGCGGCAGGACAGGGGTTGATCCGCGCTGTAGCGGGTGCCTTCGGCGGTCACCGGCCAGGTGCGCGACGGGCAGCCCACGGCGGTCGCGCGGAAGGGCTCGGCGGTGCTGAACGAGAGGGTGGACACCGCGTCGCCCTTGTCGCCCAGGGCGAGACCGAAGCGCAGGGTGACCCGCTTGCCGAGCTCGATGGCGCGGTCGAGGGTCAGCGCGTAGCGGGCCGGGGCGTCCGCGGAGGGGCGGTCCATCGCCTTGATCTCGAAGTCGTCGGCGTCGAGGGTGACCACGCCTTGGCCAGAGAGCTCGGTGACGTCGAGGGTGATCATGCGCGCCAGGGCCTCGACCGGCACCGGGTGCGGGAAGGTGAGCCCGATGGACTCGACGCGGTCGAGGTTGCTCGCACCGTTGCGGGGCTCGGAGGCGCTCGGCGGCGACATCAGCGTCGCGAGCTCGGCAATCTCGCCGTCGGTGGACACGGTCACCGTCTGCAGCGGCGGCCAGGGCTCGGCGGGTCGGAACTGGAGGGTCTGGGCGTCGAGCCAGGTCCACGCGCCCGGTTGGTCCGGAGCCATGCGTACGAAGCGCTCCGGCGTGTCTTCGGGCCCCGGCTTGCCCGTGTTCGACGGGAAGAACACGGTGATCGGGTCCCAGGCCCGCACGAAGCGGTCGGGGACGACCACGATGCCGCGGGCCGCGGCGGGACGCGAGAGCATGGCGTCGAGGAGCTCGTTTCCGCCGGTGGCGCCGGCGACCACCGCGAGCAGCAGCAGGGGAACGAGCAGCAGGCGGGGAAGGGGACGGCGGGTCATGGGGCCTCCGAGGCGAGCTCGAGGTAGTGGCGGACGACCTCTTCCGGCGGCCCGGTGTCGGGCGGCTCGATGCCGGTGAGGACGGGGCGAGCGCGGAGGGGAGCCGCGTCGCTGGGGAGGTGGAGTACGAGGACGTGCGGGCCGGCTTCGACCTCGGTCATCTGGACGAGACCGGTGCCGAGAGCGGTGCCGTTCGCGAACAGCGTGGCCTCGACCCGGTCGGCGGTGGCACGCACGCCGAGACCGATGGGACCGTCGCGGGGAACCTCGAAGGTGAACGCGCGGGCTTCGCCGGGGCCGATGAGCACCTCGGGACCGATGCCCTCGCCGATCGGCGTGGGTGCGGTGACCCGCAGCTCGGCGGTGCTCGACAGGGTGCGGCCGCCGAGGGCGCGAATCGAGACCTCGACCTCGCCGGTGGACAGCCGGCGAACCCAGCCGCCCTCGGGAAGGAGCACGGTCTCGGGCTCGTCTCCGTGCACGGTCACCGCCACCGGCTCGCCGATGCCGAGCTCGACGAGTCCCTCGCCCTGGAGCGACAGGTGGGCCTCCGGCCCGTCGAGGGTCACGGTGCCCGCGTCCACGGCCTTGCCCTTCTTTCCTCCGGAGGCCGACGCCAGCGGCTTGTGCACGGCGCCGACGCCGGGGCGGGCGTCGATCCAGGCGGTGCCTCCGCCCTCAGCGGAGACGCGACCGACGAGGGGCACGAGCCGACCCTCGCTGGTGAGCAGGACGCCGTCGCCGCCAGCGATCGCGATCTCCCCGCCAGGCGACACCGTGAGCACGCGGGTCGCCGCGTCGGGGCTGGACCAGCTCGTGGCCTCCGCATCGACCACGCGGTCGGCCAGGGCGGCGTCGCTGCGTCGCACGCGAGCCGAAGCCACTGCACCGCCCACGTTGAGCACCCACGCCTCGTCGGCATCGGTGATCACCGCGAAGGCGCGGGGGTCCGCGTCGGCCCACAGCACGCGGTCGATCTTGCGGTCGTCGATCAGCGCGACGGCCACGCCCGCGTCGAGGGTGAGGCGGATCTCGTGCGGACCCTTGCCGAGCTTGAGGCGTCGGGCGGTGACCGGGTCGAGGTGGGCATCGAACAGGCCGCTGGCGTCGAGCTTGTCGACCTCGGGGTCCGCGAAGTGCACCGCGGCCACGCGGGCTTCGAGGGGCTGGCCGTCAGCGCTGCGCAGCTGGGCGTAGGGGGCGCCTCCGGTGGCCACGGCGAGGCTCGCCTGAGGGGCGAGGGCGACCACACCGAACTCCGGGTCCTCATCGGTGGCCTGGTTGTGCAGGCGGAGCACCGGTACGCCGGCGCGAGCGCGGGCGATGACCGCCACGGGACCGCGATGCATGGTCACGTCCACCGCGCGGTCGCCAGTCCCGGGGATCTGCACGAGCTGAGGGGTGCCGGTGTCGACGGCGATGCGGTGCGCGGAGAGCGCGCCTCTCGCGAAGAGCAGCAGCCCCTCGGCCCCGGCGGAGACCTGGGCGTCGAGTACCTCGCTGCAGCCGCCGTCGGCGCGGCACTGCCACAGCTGCTCACGGCGATCGAGGGCGAACACTCCGGCGTCGGCGGCGAGTCGAAGCGCGGACAGGGGGGCCTTGCCGCCGGCCTTCACGCCACTGGCCAGCGCGCGCTCGCCGACCTTCTGGGCGCGGCTGGTGGTCACGGTGAGCGTGGCCTCCGCACCGCGTGGATCGAGACTCCACAGCCGCACTCGGATGTCGCCGGCGCCGGGCCAGGCGGGCAAGGCGACGTCGCGTCCGGTGGCGGTGCCCAGCGTCCGCCAGCCCGTGTCGGTGGCGATCTCGACGGACACGCCCAGGCTCTCGGTGCTCGTGGCGTGGGCGAGCACCACGTGACCAGGCTTGCGCGGGACGGGGAAGGTGTGGACCGCCACGCCTGGGACCACGGTCACCGCTTCGCCGTTGGTGAGGGCGGGCTCGACGACCTCCTCTGGCTGGACCATGCGAACCCGCGTCGACGCGGAGCCGCCGGCGACCGGCGCGATCTCGAGGGTGTAGGTGCCCGGGGCGACACGGCTCTCGATGCGGAAGTTCCAGTCGTCCGGCCGGTCGTCGCTCTTCGCGATGACCTCGCCGTCGGGCCCACGAAGGGTGGCGCGGACGTCGGTGGTGCCGAAGCTCGCCAAGGTCAGTGCGCCGTCTCCTCCGACGCCGACCGGGATCTCGCCGGGGGCGACGACCTGCCGCTCCATGCCCGACAGCAGCTCCCAGGTCGCCACGCGCACGCCGTAGGTCAGGCCGTGGTCGCGGCGCGCGGACCGCAGCTCGAGGCGGTAGTCGCCCGCGGGCAGCAGCTGCTCGAACGGTTGGCCGGGCAGCAGGCGACCGAGTTCCCCGCTGGCGCCGTGGAGCGTGCCGGTCATGGCGTCGTCGAGGTGCACGGTGACCGAGGCGTCGGCGGGCAGCGTGAAGGTCCACTCGTCCGGCGGACGCGGCGCGCTCTTGTCGGCGGGCTCGGTCCAGGTGTGGGTCTCGCGCGTGTCGAGGCGCAGCGCGTGCGGGCCGTGTCCATCGCGGGTGAGCACATCGGCGTCGCGGACGGCCCGGGTGAGGCGGCGACTCTCGGTGCGCTCGGGGGCGACGACCACCGAGTAGTGGCCATCCCGCAGGAACAGCCGCTGGCTGCAGGTCTGCTCGGCCGGGGCGGTGATCGGGTAGCCGTCCGCATCCTCGATCCGGCAGGTGAACGTCCGTCCGAGTCCCACGGACTCGATGCGGTAGTTGCCGTCCGCGGGGACGTCGAGGCCGTAGGCGACGGCATCGCCGGCCGGAAGGGTGATGCGGGCGGGCTCGCCGTCGAGCAGCGGTCCGCCGTCGACCTGGCGGGCCCTCGCGAGCTCCACGCCGAGGTGGCCCATGCTCCGACCCTGCGCGGTGACCGTGAGCTGGTACTGCCCGGAGCCCAGGTAGCGACCGACCAGGAAGTTGCGGCCCACACCGTTCTGGTTGCCAGCGGCGAAGCTCGTGCGGGTGCGGGTGCGCATGTCGCCGCGGGTGGCGAGCAGACCTGTCGACTGCACTGCGTACAGACCGGGCTCGTCGACGACGAGGTCGAAGGTGCGGCGCTCGGTCCGCTCCATGTCGAGGTACACGGGGGCGCCCGCGCGGATGTCGTCGAAGTCGGGCAGTGTCGCGAGCTGGGCCGGGGTGAGCGGCGGTGGCGCGGTACTCGGCAGGTGCGTGTGCGGCGTCCACGCGAGCGACACGCGGGCCCGCGTCTTGCCGGGGTTGGTCACCTCGACCGTGAACTCGGCGCCCGGGCGCACCTCCGCGACCTCCTGCCAACCGGTGCCCTCGATCTGCACCATGGCCGGCTCGCCGTCGGCTCCGGTCGCGGTGATCACCCCGCGCTCGGGCACGGTGGCGCGAAGCTCCACGGTCTCGCCGGGATGCAGGAGCAGGCTCAGCGGCTGCTCGAGGGGGGCGGGCAGCTCGCGCACATCCGTGGCGGTGAGCGTGTCAGGGGCGCCGAACACGATGAGCGTGTCGCCGTTCTGCCCTCGGAAGTCGAGGTCCTGCAGGGTGGGACGAGGAGTCTTCATCAGCGGCAGGTCGCCGCCGATGAGGCTGCGCGCACTGCGCCCCCACGTGTTCGGCGCGATCTTCAGCGTGACGATGCCGGGGGTCGTCGGACGCAGGCTGACCACGTGGAGGCCGGTCGAGAAGTCCTCCACGTAGGAACCGCCCTTGAACTCGGGTGAGCGGTAGTTGCGCGGCTTGGTGATCATCAACGGCTCGACGATGACCTCGGCCTCGCCCTCGAGCTCGAAGCTCCACTCGCCGTCGCTGGGCAGGCGCACGAGCATGGCCGCGGACGAGAGCAGGTTGAACTGACGCTCGTAGCGCTTGCCGGACTCGAGTTGGAGCGCGTAGTCCTCGGCGATGACCCAGGTGCCGTCGCTGCGCTGGCGGGCGACTACGCCGGTCGGGTCGAGCACGTCGGCCTCGTGGGCGCCGACGATCGAGGTGAGCACGTGCCGTCCAGACTTCAGTGTGCGCCGCCAGCTCGTGGCGGGCAGGACCTGTAGCGTGCCGACCTGGCCGGGCTTGCCGCGCACCATGATCTCGCCGGCGCCGCCCATGGACACCGTGGTCTCGGGGGTGCGGCTCTCATCGGTGATCTCGGCCCAGCGATGACTCCGCGCGAAGCCGGAGGTGGTTCCACCGAAGCCGACGGCGGCGTTGGCGAGGTTCTCGGGCAGGGCCAGGCGCGCGTGGCGTGCCGTGCCGCTGGGCACGCGGAACCGGGCATAGCCCTTGTCGTCGAGGGTGATGCGCTGCTCGCTGGGCGTCCCGAGCACGGGCAGGCCGTAGCGGAGCCAGAATGGCTGCTCGTCGCTGTCCTCGGTCCACGGCGCCGATGGCGCGCCGTACGCGGTGACCCGGTACAGGCCCGGCTCGAGCTGGACCGAGACCTGGCAGCGGGTCCACGGCATGCCGGCTTCGGGCTCGAAGGCGGCGCAGCTCGGCATGGTCGGGTGCAACCAGGTGCCGTCCTGCCACAGGCGCAGGTCACCGAGGTGCCGGGCCGCGGCCTCGATCTCGACCTGGCGACGCTCGGGGACGTCGATCCACCAGCTGCGCTGCTCGCGGTCGCCGAGGGTGCCGACCTCCTCGCGGAGCTCGATGAGTAGCGGCAGATCCGGTCCCTGAAGCTCCTCGAAGCGCGAGGCCCGCACGGTCGTCTCTCCCGTGCCGTCGCTGGCCGACTCGAGCCAGAGCTTGGTGCGACCTGGCTCGAGGAACACGTCCAGGCGCCCGTCCTGTTCGCCGCGACGGCCACTGGACGGGCCTGGGCCGGTCATCTTGTCGACGAGCTGGACCGCGGTGCCGCGGGGTGAGCTCACCTCGAGCGCGTAGCGGCCGAAGCGCTCGACCTCGACCTCGACCTCCTGGTGGCCGGTGGCGGGCACGGTCGCGGGCGTGACGGTGGGGGCAGTCCAGGCGATGGCGGACAGCAGCAGCAGCATGATGACCTCGTGGGTCGACCGTACTGCGAAGAGTGGGCCAGGCCTTCCATCCGCTTGCTACCGGGCAGATCGTGCCGTCGGGGCGCGTCGATCCGGAGTGCAATCTGCGATCTGCAGCAAACGATCTGCCGATCGCAGACGGGCGCTCGCTAGCTGTCGAGCAGTTTCTGCAGCTCGCCGCTGTTCAGCATGTGCTGCGTCTCGTTCGCACCGCCGATGAAGGTGCCGTTCACGAAGACCTGGGGGAAGGTCGGCCAGCGCGTCCACAGCTTCAGGGCCAGGCGCTCGCGCCACAGGTTGTGGTACCCGCCGTAGCCGATGTAGTGGTGTGCGATTCCCGCGGCGTCGAGTGCCTGGCGAGCGCGCTTGACGTGCGGGTTCACGGACATGCCGACGACGACGACCGGGTGCTTGGCGACCGCGGCGGCGACCTCGTCCACGTATGCGGAGTGGTAGTCGTCCTGCTTGGTGCGGACGTGGTCGGTGACGGGCGGCGGGGTGGGCATCGGTCCTCCAGGGACTCCGATGTATCCACCGCCGAACCGCCGTCCGGGCCGAAGACAAAAACTGTCAGCGCTTGTAGGGCTCGAGCTTTTCCTTGAGCTCGCCAATCGTGCCCGAGAGCATGGCCACCATCTTCTCGACGCCGGCATCGCCCTTGTTCACGTAGTGGTCGATCTCGATGACCTTCGTCGTCGTCGCGAACACGCTGTTCAGCTCGTGGTTGAGCTTGATGCCGCCCATCACGGGCATCTTGAAGATGTTCGCGAAGTCGGTCTTGTACATCGCGATCAGGTCGTCGGGGTCGGCGACGCGGTTCATGATCTCGGCGGTGATCTTGAGCGTGGCCTTGCTGCCGAGGATGGCCGCGGAGAGCGCGCCGCTGCCCGTCTTGCGGTCGAGGACCACGGTGACCGTGTGCAGGACGGGGTCGGTCACGGTCTTGAAGCGCACGTACTGGCGGTCGTTGCCGGCGCGGAACTGGATCGACGGGAAGCCCTGGCGAGCCATGGCGCGCACGATCTCGCCGATGAGCATCTCGTCCTTGGACTCGCGCATCTCGGCGGAGTGCTGGAAGGCTGCAAGCAGTCCGAACATGGGGATCTCCTTCCGCTCAGGCGAAGCGCGCGCGCAGGTACTTGCGCAGCGCATGGGTGGTGGCGTCGAGGTGCGAGTCGAGCTTGGGGTAGTCGATCTCGTAGGAACGACTCACGTAGTCGTCGATGCACAGGAACAGCGGCACCTGGCAGTAGACGTACTGCGAGGAGATGTCGCCATCGACGCTGATGGTGCCGGGCGTGTCGCCGGAGAGGAAGCCGGACTTGTACTCGGCCTTGATCGCTCCCCAGACCTTGCTGAAGTTCTTGATGCGCTCGCCGTAGCCGATGACCACGCTCGCCCGGTGTCCGAGCACCTGGGACAGCGCCAGCTGCGGCGTCAGGTGGGTGAAGCGCACGATGGAGCGGCTGTGGTCGCCCATGTCCTCGAAGCGCAGGTAGTGGTGGGTCCCGTCCGACGTGATGTCGATCAGCGACCAGCCGTTGTCGAGGTAGCCGGTGATGATCGCGCCGAGGAACACCTCGTCCACGTGCGACGCGAACTTGTGGTCCGCGTGGTAGTCCCAGCTCGCCTGGACCAGGTTGCTAAACACGCCATCGAGGCGGTCGTCCTCGCTGAGCACCGAGTTCGGATCGGGCAGGCCCTCCCACAGCTCCGGTCGCGCCGAGAGCGGGCGCCACTCGTCCATGCCCGCGAACCAGAAGCTGTCGGTGGGCTTGAGCTCGCCGGCATCGAGCTTCGCCTTGAGCGCGAAGCGCGACAGCGGTCCGACCTGGCCGTCGGCGGCGGAGTGGATGTGGACCTCTTCTTCGCTGGGGCCCGGCAGCTCGGGTGTGCTCATCGGCATGCCTCCAAGAGTGGCGGGCAGCCTACCTCACGTGTCGTCGACCTCCGGGTAGAGGTGGGGCGCGCGGCGCCAGTCGTCGAGCAGCAGGCGGCACGACAGCGCGCCGAACACGAGCGGGAACAGCAGGTACTGATACTGGGTCCACACCAGGGCGAGCAGCGTGTCGGCGGTCCCGCCGGGCATGTTCGCGAAGCCCGAGAACACCTCGGAGCCCGAGAAGATGAAGGTCGCGGCGACCGGCTCGCCCGCGCCGAGCACCGGGATCAGGTAGCGAAACGGCGAGCGCTCGCGGTTGAGCTTGAAGAACCACAGCACCGTGGCGACGTTCACGAAGGCGTACAGCTCGAGCGTGTAGAAGGTGGGGTCGTGGTTGACCGTGCGCAGGTCCACCGCGCTGAACGAGGCGAGCATCCACCACGTCATGTGCAGTGGGCTCTCGCGCATCCAGTCGGTCCACGCCACCACGTCGTCCAGTGTGTGGAGCCCGTCGAACACGAAAGGGGACGCGAGCACCCACGGGATCTCCCACAGGGCGTTGGTCATGAAGTAGGACAGCATCCACACCACGAGGGCGTCGTGGTACACGGCGAGCCGCGGCCGCTCCCGGTTCGCGGGCAGCGCGAACACGAGCAGGCAGGCGTTGAGCCACACGCTCACGGCGTACAGACCGGCCTTGGCGCTGGTCGCGAAGTCGAGCACGCCCACGAAGAACAGCGCGGCACACACGCCGACGCCACCCCAGAAGACCGCGGTCCAACCGGCGAAGAAGCGCAGGGTCGTCGCACTGCAGGTGCGAGCCAGCGGACGGAACACGGAGGAGGGCGCCCGGGGGGCGGTGGCGGTGCCGAGCATGGGAGCTCCTAATCTTACAGTCTAGTAAGATTAGCGGCGAGGACGACCCGTGTCCAGGTGTCGTCGCCGAGCCGTCGCCGACTCAGCGGGCGGTGAAGACCTGTCGGGTCAGCTCCCACGCGGCGTCACGGACCTTCGCTCGTGCGGCGTCGCCCTCGGACAGGTGCGTGGCGACCATCCACTGCCAGGCGACGAGCAGGGCTTCGAGCACGATCGGTGAGCTCTCGCGCAAGCCGCGAGCGCGCTGCCCGGCCTGGAGCGCCGGTACGATCTGGGCGTATGCGGCGCGGATCATCGCGGCGGCGGGGCTGTCCGGATCTCGGGCCTCCGCGAACAGGAACTCGGCGTGCGCACGCTGGTCGAAGATGGCATCCACGACCCGGCCGACCACCGCCTCTCCCTCGGTTTCGGCGCGCTGCATCGCGACCAGGGCATCGCGGATGGGCGAGTGCACGGCCTCGTCGTAGAGCGCGGCGACGACCGCGTCCTTGTCCTCGAAGCAGCGGTAGAAGGTCGGGCGGGACACGCCGGCGTGGCGGCAGAGCTCGGCAATGGACGTCTGCGAGGAGCCCCGCTCGCCGAACAGGGCGAGCGCGGCCTCGAGAATCGCGCGTCGCTGGGCCTCGACGCCGGGGCGCGGCTTGCTGCGTCCGTCCATCGTCCTCCTCGGCAGTGTTCTACCTCCGACCTCGCGGTCGAGGCGACCCGGGACCTCCGCGGAACACGGTGTCGCTGCCGACCCACCCGGCGTGGACCAGCTATGGGAGGTCATGCTCGATCGCCTCCGTGCCGTGTTTCGCGCCCACCAGCCCCAGCGCTGGCCCGCTCTCCCCGGGCGCACCAATCACCTCGAAGCCGGGGTCCTGGTGCCGGTGGTGTGGTCCGCGCAGCCGCAGGTGCTCGCCATCGTGCGGGCCGCGACCCTCCGGCGACACGCGAACGAGGTCGGCTTTCCCGGCGGCAAGCCCGAAGATGGCGATGCGGACATCGAGCACACGGCGCTGCGCGAGGCGCGCGAAGAGCTCGGCTTCGGCGACATCGACGTGCTCGGCCGCCTGTCCAGCTGGCCGCTGTACACCTCGGACTACCGCCTCGAGCCCTTCGTCGGCCTGGTCTCCGACACCGCGCTCGTCCCCGAGCCCGAAGAGGTCGCGAAGGTGCTGCGCTTCGACCTCCGCGAGTGGCTGGCACGTCCGGCATGGGAGGGCGTGCCCTTCGAGATGGAAGGCCAGGTCTGGGTCTCGCCGGTGTTCGAGCACGAAGGCCACGTGATGTACGGCGGCAGCGCCCTGGTGCTCTACGAGGCGATGGGCCTCTTCGCCGAGGTCCTCGGCATCCCGCTCCCGCCGCTCGATGGCCGCCGCTTCGGGCCCGAGGACATCTTGCACATGGCGCGCACGAACGCGTGAACGCCTATCGGGGCTCGATCCAGAAGTCCCCGCCGGTCATGTCCTTGCCGGTGATCATGTACAGGCAGGTGCCATCCGCATCGGCGACGTACATCCACCGCTCGAGGCCCACCGCGACGTCGGCGCCGCTCTCGGGGGCGATGGCGTCATCGTGCAGCGGGACGAGACCGTCCGCGGCGATCTCGTAGAGCCACACCTCCTCGGTGAAGCCGTTGCGCACGCGGCTGTCGCGCACGAGCCCGCTGGACTCCTCGGTCCAGTCAATGCGGTGGCGAACCGAGCACTGGTAGCCGGGCTCGATGTCCGCGGTCTGGTCGTTGTCCGGCGAGAAGGCGGTGGTGGTGCGGTACAGGGTCACCGTGTCGTGGGCGTACACGATCGAGTTGGCATCGGCCCCGACCACGGTGAGCGGCACGCGCTCGGGCGACAGGTCGATGCCGACCGCGTGGGTCCAGGCCCAACCGTCCGCGGCGTCCGGAGCCCAGGAGTCGGCGTAGCCCACCGGCGTCGCGTCGTACTGCTCGCGGCGGTCGACGAGGTTGCCGACCCAGCCGCCGTCGATGCGCGCGGCCGGGTACTCGAGGAACGCGCCGTCGAGCCACTCCTCGGCGCCCGAGCCCGTGACCTTCCACGTCGAGCTGGTGCCAGCCGTCGTGTTCGTCGCGTCGACGACGGTGACGCCACCCAGCGTGCTGCGCAGCTTCAGCGTCTCGGGCAGCTCGCCCCCCGCGGTGAGCTCGGTGGCGCGCACGATCCACGTGTTGCCGCCGTCCGTCGAGGAGGCGATGGCGCCGCCGGTGCTCGCCTCACCGAGGATCCACAGCTCGCCGCCGTCGCCGCGCCGGATGTCGATCGGCGTGCCGAGCTCGGTGGGCAGGGTGAGCAGGCTGCCGCCGCTTCCGGCCTCCGAGCGCAGCACCAACCCGTTGGTGAGCCACACGCCGATGTCGAGCACCGCGCCGACCGCCTGGACGTCGCCCACGCGCATGATCTGCGTCCACTCGGCATCGTAGACGGTGAGCTCCTCGTCGACGACGACCCAGGCCCGGTCTTCGCCGAAGGAGAAGTCCATGTCCTCGCTGGCGTCGAGTACGGGTTCCCACCGCATCGAGAACAGACCCATCGGGTTGTCGGCGTCGGGGAGGCCGCCGCCGCAGGCGACGAGAAGCAGCAGGGGGAGGGGTCGAAGCATGGGCAGAGCATGCCCTGAGCGCTCGGCCGCGACCACCCGATCAGCCGGGCATGAACCGGTAGCACCACGTCGTGCCCGTGAGGACCTCGGTGCCGTCGCTGCGCACGATGCGCACCGCGAGCTGGCACACGGGCTTGCGCTCGTGGACCTCGAGCACCTCGGCCGTCGCGGTGATGGTGTCGCCGATGAACACGGGCGCGGTGAACTTGAGGTCCATGCTCATGAACACGGTGCCGGGCCCTGGCATGTCCTCGGCGACCAGCGCGTTGAGGATGCCGCTGGTCAGCCCGCCGTGCACGACCGGGCGGCCGAACGGGGTCGCGGCCACGAACTCGGGGTCGAAGTGCAGCGGGTTCCGATCGCCGCTGATCTCGGCGTACAGGTCCACGTGACGCTGGGTGAAGGTGAGCGAGCGGGTCGCGGTCTGCCCGACGGTGAGGTCGAGGGCGGCCATGGGGGCTCCTACTGGGGGCGGTTGGCGAAGGCGTCGCGGGCGAGCGCGCGGAAGCGGGCAAAGGCGTCGCGGTCGAGGCTCTTGCCCTTCACGCCGAGGTCCTTGAACAGGGAGGGCTGCGCCTCCTTGGGCACGACCATGCGCGTGGCGAGCTCACCGCCGTCGACCATCCCGTCGCCGTTCGCGTCGGCCCAGGTCCACTGCGCCTGCTCGGCGCCCGCGATGAGCCAGGCGCGCAGCTCGTCTCCCGCCAGCTCGCCGTTGCCGTCGGCGTCGTGGGCGGCGAGGTCCTCGGGACCGGCCCCGAAGTCTTCGGGAAGCAGGCGCACGGCGCGCGCGAGATGCGCCGCCGTGAAGCTCGTCTGCGAGCCCACGGTGTGGAGCTTGTCCTGCAGCACGTCGATGAACGCCACGTCGATGGTCGCGTAGATCAGCGGCTCGATCTCGGCCGCGGAGAGGTCCCCGCTGCCGTCCGTGTCGAGCAGGCCCGCTTCGGGCCCCACCTCGTCCGGTGTCACCGCGCCGTCCTTGTTGGCGTCCATGTACGCGAAGCTCGCCGCCGCGTTCGCACCGTAGCGCGGGTACTGCGCGATCTCGGAGGGCTCGACCTCGAGCAGGCTCTGGGTCGAGCGCGCGAAGGCGCCGAACTCGTCGCGGTCCATCTGGGCATTGCCGTTCACGTCGAACATCGCGATGAGCTCGGTGGCTTCGCCGTCTCCGCCGGTGATGTCGACGAGCTCCTCGCGCTGGATCGCACCGTCGCCGCTGGCATCCGCCTGCTGGAACCTGGCCTCGATCGGGTCCGCGGGGGCCTCGGGCTCGGGGGCGGGCTCGACCGCCGCCGCCGGGGGCTCGGTGGGGGCGGGCTTGGGGCAGCCGGCGAGCAACAGCAGGGCGAGCAGGCGGGACATCCGATCTCCGAGTCAGGGTCGGGCGACCGTACTACTCGACGCCACCCACGGTCACCCGCACCCGACCGACCTCCTCGCCATCCAGGTGCAGGCTGACCTCGTGCTCGCCGCGGGTGGTGGGCGTCCACAGGGCCGTGCTCTCGGCGTCGACCTCGGCGATCGCCCGGCCATCGACGTGCCAGGTCGCGCGAGCGCCGGCCGGGGCCGCGGCGCGAAGAGGGACGCGCTGGTGTGCGGCGGGCAGGCGGGGGTCCACGTAGAGCACCGCGCCGTCCGTCGGGTAGGCGATCGCGCCGGCCCCGCCGCCCTGACATGCGCCGAGCAAGCCACGCTCGGTGGCCCAGCCCAGGTACTCCGCGGGCCAGCGCACCCCGCAGGCGTCGTGCCAGTCGCAGGTCGCGGGCGCGGGACTGTCGGCGGGCACGCGGTGGTCGTGGGTGCGTGGGCAGTGAGCCCCCGGCGTGAGGCCCGAGAGCGCGCAGGTCTGCCGCTCGATCGTGGCGCCCGGCGGATCGAACGGTCGGCTCTCGCCCCCGGTCGCCAGGTCCATCGTCGCCGCCCAGATCGGGCCGGCTCCAGTGATGCCGCTCACGTCGCCCATCGGGCTGCCGTCGAAGTTGCCGACCCACACGCCGACTACCCAGCGGTCGGTGAACCCGGCGGTCCAGTTGTCGCGAAAGCCCGTGGAGGTGCCGGTCTTCGCGGCGGCGGGGTACGCGCGGGCGAGCACCGAGTCACGGCCGAAGCCCGGGGCGCGGGCCACCGGATCGGAGAGCACGTCCGCGACCTGCCACACGGCCATCGGCGGGTAGACGGGCACGGCCTCGACCTCGGGAGCGTCGGCGAGGGCCAGGGGACGCCAGCGCCCGCCGTCGGCCAGGGCGGCATAGGCGGTGACGAGCTGCTCGAGGGTGACCTCGCCACCGCCGAGAGCCAGGCCCAGCCCATAGCTGCTCGCGGGCTCGGTGAGCGGCAGGCCGAGCGCGACGAGGCGTTCCTGGAGCGTGGCGACGCCGAGGTCGTCGAGCAGGCGAACCGCGGGAATGTTCGCGCTGGTCGCGAGCGCGGTACGCAGGGACACGGGTCCGGCGAAGTCCTCGCCGTAGTTTCGCGGCGACCACGAGCCGTGGCTCGTCGTGTACGACACCGGCAGGTCCGCGAGGACGTCGCTGGCGGACCAGCCCTTCTCGAAGGCCAGCGCGTACAGAAAGGGCTTGAGGGCGCTTCCTGGTGAGCGCAGGGTGCGCACGCCGTCGTTCTCGCCGTCGTCGGCGGTCCAGTCGCCGGAGCCGACCCACGCGCGCACCACCGGACCGCGGTCGGTGAGCTCGGCAACGAGCACGGCGGCATGGTCCACCGAGCGCCCCGAGAGCCGCGCGAGCTGCTCGGCGACCACCGCCTCGACCTCGCGCTGCAGCCGCAGGTCCAGGGTGCTGTGAATACGTGTGTCGGGGTGGCTGGCGAGCAGGTGGGCGGCAAAGTGCGGGGCGTCTCCCGGAGATGCGGGCCGGCGGAGCTCGATGGGCTCGGCCTCCGCGCGCTCGGCCTCCTCGGCGGCGATGACCCCGGTCACCCGCATGCGCTCGAGCACGCGGTGTCGCTCGGTCCGCGCGGCATCGAGGTCCACGGAGGGATGCAAGCGGGAAGGGGCGCGGAGGGCGCCGACGAGGAGTGCGGCTTCGGAGAGCGACAGGCTGCGGGCCTCCTCGTCGAAGGTCTGGCGAGCTGCGGCCTGGATGCCGACCGTACCCGGCCCGAAGCTCGCCCGGTTGAGGTACCAGGTGAGGATCTCGCGCTTGTCGAGGTGCAGGTCGAGGCGGACGGCGCGCCAGGCTTCGACGAGCTTGCCGCCGAGTCCGGGTGGCCGTGGTGCGAGCACGCGGGTGGTCTGCATCGTCAGCGTGCTGCCACCCTGGACCACGCCGCCGGCGCGCACATCGGCCCATGCGGCGCGCGCGATCGCCAGCGGATCGATGCCGGGGTGCCGCCAGAAGCGCTGGTCTTCGGCGGCGATCAGCGCCTGGACCACGTGGGGAGAGACCTCGTCGAGCTCGACCCACTCGGCTCTTCCCCGGCTCGGCACCGCGCGCTCGGCGAGCACGTGCCCGTCGCGGTCGAGGACCTGCCGGTTCTCGATGGGCGCGAACCAGTCGTTGGGAGTCGGCCACGCCAGACCCACGGCCAGCGCGAGCCCGAGCACGCCGAGCCCCGCGAGGATCCGGCGTCGGCGCGACCCGGGCGCACTCACTGGGCCGCGATCTCCGCGGTCCGTCCGACCACGAGACGGCCGCCACCCGTGCGTCCGAAGTTCTCGGGCTCGTACATCTCCTCGACCGTGGCCGGGGGATGTGCGTAGTCGCCGGGGCTGGTCGCTCGCACCTGGTAGCGGAAGGTGTGGATGCCGGGCGGCATCCAGTCGGCGTACAGGCGCACCTGATCGTCGTCGATCTCGCTGTGATCGAACACCCAGTCACCGCCCCACGCGGGGACCTCGGCGCTGCCCTCACCGGGCTCGGGGGGCTGCTCGGGGGCCTTGCTCGCGGTGGCGAAGCTCCCGTTCACGGGCTCGAGGCCCGCCGGAATGCGGTCGATGACGGCGACGTCATAGCGGGTGACCGGAGTGATCACCTGCAGCGTGACCCTCAGGGACGCGCCCGCGACGACGCGGCCCTCGGGGGTGCCGCCGTCGACGAGCTCGAGCTTGCGGATCATGGTGAACCCGTGGTCCGTGGGCGGCGCGTCCTCGAGCACGTAGGACAGTCGCGACTGGTAGTACAGGCGCCCACCGTCGGACTCGAAGGCGAGCTTGCCGTCCTTCAGCTCGGCAAGCGGCACGGTGACCGCGGCGCTCTCGGGAAGCTTCAGCTTCTCGCCGTACAGCTCCTTGCCGGCGAGGGCCACGGTGGCCGCGACCTCGCCGCCTCCCGCCTCGAAGCGGTCGGCGTAGCCAGCGAGTGCGGCGAGCACGCCCGCGGTGCCGCGGGTGTTGGCCCAGTAGGCGTGCTTGCGGCTCTGGGCGAGGCCGAGGGCGAGCTTCGGGCCGAGCGCCGGCTTGTCGTCGATGGCGAGCAGGGCCTCGAGGGTGGCCGCGGAGGCGAGGTCGTCGCTTCCCCACAGCACCCGGTACTTGCCGCCCTCCTCCTCGCGCACGGTCGCGGCGCTGGCCTCGATGAACATGCGCGACTCGAGTTCGGAGACGAGGGCCTTGGTGCGGCGGTCGGGGCCGGTGCTGATCGCGATGGCGTTCGCGAGCTGGGCCACGCTGACCGTCGACAGCTCGCGCTTGGCGTTGAACAGCTCGTTGTGCAGGCCGCTGTCGGCCTTGCCGATGCGGGCGAGGGCCAGGGCCACCGAGGCCCGCGCGGACTTCGACGCGAGGGGGTTCCACCAGCTCGGCGTGTACTTGCCGCGGGCGGCCTCGCGCAGGAAGCGTGCGTTCTTGTCGAGCAGGTCCTCGTTCACCGTGAACCCGGCTTCCCTGGCGCGGCCCATGAACTCGACCGCGTAGGCCGTGCCCATCACGCTCGCGTACTGGCCGCCGCCGCCCTTCCAGTAGGAGAGGCCTCCGCTCGGATGCTCGAACTCGGCGAGCTCGGCGAGCACGCCCTCCACGTTGGCGCGGAGGTTGGCCTCGGGCACGTCGACGCCCGCGGACTCACGCACGCGGAGCGCCATGAGGCTGCCCAGGGCACGGCTCGTGCGCTGCTCCACGCATCCGTGGGGGTACTCGACAAGGTAGTCGAGCCCCGCGCCGGCGCCGACCAGGGCGGTGGTGGCCAGATCGACCTGCAGTCCGCCTTCGTCGGGCACGACGCCCTTGGGGAGCGCAATGGCCTCGGCGGCGGAGCCTTCCAGCGACCCGGAGGAGGCGACCACCTCGCGGACCAGGTCCTTGACCACCTCGATCTCGTGGCGCACGCCGTCCTTCTCGGGACCGCTGCTCACGAGGAAGTCGAAGGTCGCGGTGCCCTCGCCGGTCGCAGACAGGCGGAAGGGCACTTCCTTGGCGTTTCCGGGAGCGAGGAAGATGGTGGTCGGCGAGCCCTCGAGGGTCACCGGGCCCGTCACACTGCCCTCGACGAGGATCTCGGCGACGTCGTCGGTGTTGTTGTGCACGACCACACCCGCGAACGAGGTGTCGCCGGGACGCAGCACGCGCGGCAGCGCCGGTCGCGCGAGGATCGGCCGCGTGACGGTGATCTCACGCTCGCCGGAGCCGAAGCCCGTGGCCTGGTCGTCGACCACCGCCATCACCCGGAAGGTCGTGAGGTTGTCCTTGAGCTTGAACCTGGCGGTGACGGTGCCGTCGGCCCCGGTCTTCAGGTTCGGCTGCCAGGTGACGGTGGTCACGAAGTCGGTGCGCAGCTGGGGGCCGTCCCCCATGCCGCCACCACCGCCGCGGTTCGCGCCCTTGGTGAGGTAGCTCGACCGGTCGAGCACGCCGGTGCGTGCGTCCGCGGTGAGCGTAGACAGCGCGCGGTCGGCGTACATCGCGCCGTGCGCGTCCGGGGTCTTGTATGCGGTGAGCGAGAGCACCGCCTCGTCGACGGCGTACAGCGTGACGCCGGCACCACTCACGGCGTCGCCGGCGCGCTCCACCTTCACCGTGACCTCGACCTCGTCGCGGGGGCGGTACACGTCCTTCTTCGGGGTGACCGTGACCGCGAGGTGCTCGGACTCGGTCTCGACCGACAGGTGCTTCATGCCGACGAACACCTCGGGTCGGCCCTTGTCGGGCGCATCCTGGGGACCGGCTCCGGTGATCGCGACGACGGAGACGAACACATTGGGCCGGAAGGCGTCGGTGATCGGGATGTCCACGGTCTCGGCGGTGCCCTCGAGCTCCACGACCTGCGAGTGCAGCACGCCCTCGCGCTCGACGGTGACCAGCGCGGACAGGCCGGGCATCGGCGACTGCACGAGGATGTGCGCGGTGTCGCCGGGCGCGTACACCTCCTTGTCCGGGATCAGCGCGAGCAGGCCGTCGTCGCGACGGGCCCACGGGGTGTAGCCGGCGCCCGTGACCCACAGGGTCTCCTCGGCGGTCGCGGTGCGGCCCTTGCCGTCGGTGGCGGTGACGAACACGGTGTGGCGTCCTGGCTCGGTGGGCGTGAAGCTCACGCGCTTCGCGGTGGCGCCGCTCGACACGCTCTCCTGGTGGACCTCGGTCTCGGTCTTGTTGGTGACCCAGCGCCAGCGGCCGTCCATGCCCTTCTCGCGCACGGAATCCCAGGTGGTGCGCACGACCTTCACGGCCAGGTCGATGCCTGCGGTGGCCTTGCCCTCCGGGCTGACCGCGGCGACCTCGACCCACGTGGACTCGCCGGCGGTGGGCATGCGCTCACCGGGGCGCACGCCTCCGTACACGGCGGCCGGATGCACCATCAGGCTCGTGTTGTTCGCGATGTACTGACGGTCGACGTCCTCGACGCCGGCCTCGAGGAACAGGCGCACGGGCCGGTCCACGCTCGGGATGTCGACGGTGAACGTGCTCTTGCCGTCGAGCACCTCGCCGCGCTCGGACTGGGAGATCGTTGGGCCGCTGTCGTGCTCGTCCTCCCACCACGACGGGGGCGGGGGGCCGAAGGACCAGCCATCCCAGCCATCGGGGGCGAAGCTCTCGTTCTCGGACCAGCTCTGCCAGCTCACCTTGGCGCGGGGCAGGGGAGCACCGAACAGGTAGCGAGCCTGGGCGGTGGCCGTGGCCTTGTCGCCGGCGATGGCGTCGGCATCCGCGCTCACCGAGACGCGGTACGCGGGCTCGCGGTACGCGTGGGCCGGCACCTGGATGTACACGCTGCGGTTCCAGTCGTCGCCCTTGGCGTTGACCCGGAGGTCCCAGCCGCCGAGCATGCCTTCCTCGGGGATGGCGGTCTCGACGTTGACGCCTCCGCGGGCGTCGAGCTTGCCCTCGCCGGTCGCGACCTCGCTGCCCTCGGGATCCGAGAGCGTCCACGTGACCTCCCCGCTCGGCAGCTCCAGGCCCTCGGCCGACTGCTTGCGGAAGGTGGCGCGGGCGTAGACCTTGTCGCCGGGGCGGTACACGCCGCGGTCCGCGTAGCCGTGGGCGGCAATCGCGAAGCCGCGGGGCTCGAAGTCCGTGTAGATGTCGAAGGCCCACGGACCGATGCCGTCGTTCATGTTCTGGGTGACGAGGCTCACGTCCTTGCCGAGCGTCATCCGGGCCCAGAACTTGTCGTCGCCCCACTGGCGCCAGCCGGTCTCCGGGCCGACGTCGAAGTGCGCCCGTCCATCGCCGTCCGTCGTCGCCTTGGCGACCGCGCTCGAGCCCTTCATGAGCTCGACCGAGGCGCCGCTCACCGCCTTTCCGCTCTCGAGCGAGGTGACCCACACGTCGCTCTTGCCAGGGGACAGCTTGAGCGTGCCCGCGAGGTCGGTGACGACGAGCAGGCCGCGGTGGTTGCGGAGCTTGCCCTGGTAGTTGCGCAGGTTGTCCGCGGTCACGTCGGTGGCGACCCAGCCGAAGCCGCCATCGAGAGCGTTGGCGAAGGCCACGTCGGCACGCGCGACGCGGTTCGCCTCCGGACCCGGGCTGACGGGGACACTGGCGACGCCGTTGAGCGCGGGCTCGGCCGCCTTCCACCACTCGAAGGGGTTCACCCGGCTCGGGTCGAGGCGAACGACGCGCGCCTGCGTTCCCTGCAGGTTCAGGTGCTGCATGGGCAGCTCGGCCGGGTTGTTCGCACCGACGAGCGCCAGGCCCTGCGGCACGTTGAGGTGCGGCTGGTAGTCGCCGGTCGTGAACGACCAGGACAGGGGCTGCTCGAGCTTCTGGCCGTACTCGTCCTCGACGCCGGCGGCGAGCGTCACGGTGTACCGCGTGCGCGGCTCCCAGCGGGTCCAGTACCAGAAGGAGGACGAGGTCCACTCACCGGTCGGCGGCTCCCAGCCCGGAGGCTCGGGTGTCACCGTGAGGTGCTCGCTGACCTCGTCGCGCGACACTGGCGTGGTGAAGTCGAGGCGGAGAGAGGTGTGCGGATCGACGCTGTCCCCCGTCGGCTCGTCATAGGACGCGGCGAGGGGCGGGTAGGTGCGGAAGTCGGTCGAGAAACGCTCGGTCGAGGCCAAGGGACCGGCGGTGGCGAGCACGCCCGCGTCGACGGTGAGGTCGTAGCCGGTGTCCTTGGCGAGCTCGGCCTTGATCAGGAAGGTGTTCTCGGCCTCGGGGTCGGCCTCGACCGTGAACGGCACCTTCGCGCCGCCCTGGGCCTGGACCGAGACGCGAGACTTCACGCTGTCGAGGGTCACGGGCTGGTCGAAGCTCACCGACAGCGGCTGGCTCGGGTCCCAGCGACGGGCGCCGCGGTAGGGGGTCGCCGACCGCACACGCGGGCGGGCGGTCTCGAAGGTCCACGTGAGCGGCTTCTCGAGGGCGACGCCGTCGATCGCGGCGGTGCCGGCGGGCACGGAGCAGGTGAACTTCGTGGCCAGCGGGAAGGCGCCGTCCTTGGGAGCGATCACCGCAGTCGAGGTGCCGGCCCAGCGCCCGGACAGGCCGGAGGCGGGATCGCAGGTGAGCGGGACCTTGGCGTTCATGTCGGCGAGGCCGGTGAGCGGGACCATCGCCCGGTCGAACACCACGGCCGCCTGGAGCGGTCGGCGGTCCGTGCCGACGGGAGACACCTGGAACACCTGGACGCCGTTGCCGAGATCCTCGGTGGGTCGACCGCTCTCGCTCATCGAGATCGGCGCGAGCACGGGCACGTCGTCGGCGACGAGCGCGGTGCCGTCGAGATCCTCGATGGCCGCCTCGACGGCGGGATCGGCGCCACCACCGCCGCCGAAGCAGGCGAGGCCGAGACCGAGGGTGAGCAATCCGGTCGATGCCGGCAGCAAGACGCGTCGCATGGAGCCTCCGGGTGCGCCGTGGGGGCGACGCACCGTCCGTCGTCAAAGCCTCGCACGCCGCGGGCCTTCGGGCCAGCGCCGCGGGCCTGCTGGGGCCTCTCGTTAGGATGCGACATGCATCACTCTCCGCCCCCCGCGCGAGCCCTGCGATGAACGTGTTCGGCTACGGCTCGCTGATCTGGCGACCGGACTTCCCGTTCGCGGGGCGGTACTGGGCGCGCCTCGACGGCTGGGAACGGAGGTTCTGGCAGGGCAGTCCGGATCATCGCGGCACGCCGGAGGCACCGGGGCGCGTGGTGACCCTGGTGCCCGGAGAGGCGGTCTGGGGGGTGGTGTTCGAGCTGCCCGCCGACACGGCGGAGACGACCATGGCGCGGCTCGATGTCCGCGAGCAGGGCGGCTATGAGCTCGTCGAGCGCCAGGTGCACGCCGAGCACGGACCGGTGGTCGCCCGCACCTTCGTCGCGACGCCCGACAACCCGGAGTGGCTGGGGCCGGACACGGTGACGGCCATGGCCGCGCACATCGCGCGCTCCCACGGGCCGAGCGGTGCGAACCGCGAGTACCTGCTGCGCCTCGCGGATGCTCTCGAACAAGCGGGCGTCCTCGATGCCCACACTCGCGGCCTTGCGGCGGCGGTGCGGCGCCTGCCGTGAATTCGCAAACAGTCGTCTGAAAACAGGTGAGGGCGCGCGGCGTCGGGCATACTTGGACGTTCTCGGAGGCCTCGTGCGCCCACTTCTCCTTCTCGCCCTCATCGCGTGCACCGGCAGCTCCCCGGAGACCCGGGATCCGGTCGACCTCACGGAGATGCTCGACGAGCAGTCGGCCCGCGCGGGCCTGATCGTCGACGAAGCCTCGCTATTCGGCGGCATCTCCGCTGAAGGCCGCGTCGGCGACTACCTGCTCTACAACGACCGCGTGCGCTTCGTGATCCAGTCGGACCGCGAGGGCTCGTACTACGTGGGCAGCGGCGGCGGCGTGATCGACGCGGACATCGTGCGCCCCGAGGGCGTGCCAGGGCGCGATGCGGTCGACGAGTGGGCCGGCATGGTGGGGTTCGGGCGACTCATCGATCCGGAGGCCTACTTCGTGGAGGTGGATGGCGCCGATGGCGGTGCCGCCTCCCTCCTCGTCGTCGGGCAGGAGGGCGAGCTCGAGCTCGCGGAGGGGGCGCTCGAGGCTCCCGACCTGATCCAGCACGACGACTTGCTGCTCCAGGTCCGCTATCGGCTCGCGCCGGGCTCGTGGCTGATGGAGGTCGAGACCACCGTGCGCAACCCCGGCGACGACGCGGTGAGCGTGGCGCCTGGCGACATCATCATGGGCTCGCTCGAGGCCATGGAGACCTACGAGCCCGGCACCGGCCTCGATGGCGTGAGCAGCGGTGGACGGCTCTACTCGGGGCTCATGGGCCTGCGAAACCAGGTGGCCGTGGCCCTGTTTCCGCCGCCTGGCGGCGAGCTGGACTCCGGAGCGCTCGGACTGATCGCCGAGATCGCGGATGCCTCGGCCGGGCAGGGCGAGCCGCTGGACATCCCCGCGGGCGGCACCGCGACCTACACCCGCTACTACGGGGTGGGACCGGACCTCGCGACGCTCACGGACGCCTGGCTCGCGCTCGACGGCCGGGCGACCCAGACCGTGGACGGCCAGGTGACGGCCCCGGACGGGCCCGTGGCGGGCGCTCGCGTGCACATCCTCGTCGATGGCGAGCCGTTCACCGTGGCCGTGACCGATGCCGACGGCCGCTTCGCGGCGCTGGCGCCGACGGGCACCGCGACCACCTTCGTCGATGGCCGGGGCCGCGGCATGTTCTTCGACCTTCCGGAGGGTGCGCCCGGGATCTCGGCCTACGGCGCCGACATTCCCGCCGCGCAAGCGTTGACGGCACTCGCCGAGGGAGCTCCCGGGCCCGCGTTCGCTCAGGGACGGGGTACGTCCACCGACCTCACCCTCGCCCAGCCCGGCCAGGTCCACATCGCCGCCACCGACGGCGGACCGTTCGAGGCTCGCCTGCGCGCCACCGCGAGCGCGGGACCGGCCGACGACCGGCGCCTGCTTCGGGGCGAGCCGGACGGGGGCAGCGTCGGCTGGGGCGTGGACGACCTCACCCTGGACGTGCTCCCGGGCGAGTACACGGTGCTCGTGCACCGCGGACTGCGCCACGAGCTGCATCAAGAGACGATCACGGTCGTCGCCGGTCAGACCGTCGAGGTGAGTGCGGACCTCGGCGCGGCCATCGATCACGGCGGCTACCTGCTCGGCGACCCCCACATCCACGCATCGCCCTCGTCGGACGCCGCCGTGCCCATGGAGGAGCGCATCCTCGGCGCGGCGGGCGTGGGCCTGCAGCTGCACTTCGGCACCGACCACGACCACGTGGCCGACTACGCGCCGATCATCGGGGCGGCCGGTCTCTCGGACCGCCTGGCGAGCGTGGTCGCCACCGAGTGGTCGCCACCGACCCGCGGCCACATGAACCTGTATCCGCTGGTCCACACCGACGGGGCCAATGGCGGGGCGGTGCCCTGGTGGCGGAACTTCGAGGTGAGCACCGCCGAGATGGTGCAGCGCCTTCGGGACCACCACGGCGAGTTCGTGCTTCAGCTCAACCATCCACTCGACTCCGGCATGTTCCAGTTCGCCGAGTGGGAGCCCGGGTTGATCTCCGACGCCGAGCGCTACACCTCGGACTTCGACGCGATGGAGCTGATGAATGCCGGGTCCTACGACGAGTACCTGCCGCTGTACCTGGACCTGGTGAGCCGAGGCGTGAAGGTCGTTCCCACAGGCGTGAGCGACTCCCACGGGCACCTGAACTCGATGTTCGGCCTGTCGGCGACCTGGCTCGGCTTCGGCAGCGACCAGGTCTCGGCGTACAGCCCCGACGCGCTGATGGAGGTCTACGGGCGCGGCGACACCATCGTGACCCGCGGACCGTTCCTCGCGCTCTCGGAGAAGCCGGGAAGCACGCTGACGCCGGGGACGACCCTCGACGTCGAGGCGCGCTCGCCGAGCTGGATCGGTGTCGACCGGTTGATCCTCTACGAGAACGGCTTGCCGCTCGAGACCGTGACCGCCACCACCGCGAGCTTCACGCTCTCCCCGGACGCGGATGCGGTGTACCACGTGGTCGCCGAGGGCGACGCGCCGATGAGTCCGCTGTCGAGCCGCACGCCATGGGCGATGACCGGCTCGTTCTACGTGGACGTCGGCGGAGACGGGTGGACGCCGCCGCTCGATCCGCTGGTCATCCAGCCGTAGCGGGGTCCTCGCGCTCCTCGCGCGCCGCGGCGAGCACGCCGACCACCGCGAGCCCACCGCCGAGTGCGGCAGCGGCGGCCGGTTGTTCGCCGAGGAGCAGCCACGCGAGCAAGGCCGCGCCCACCGGCTCGAGCAGGGTGAGCGAGGTGAGGCGGGCGGCCGGGATGTACGCGAGCGCGTAGTTCAGGCCGTTGTGACCGAGCAGCTGCGGACCGAGGGCCAGGGCGGCGATCCACAGCCACGTGTCGGTGCGAAAGCCTCCCATGGGCAGGTCGAGCACGAGCACCACCGGAAGCAGGCTCGCCGCCGCCGCGAGACACACGAGCGAGGCGTAGGTGCCGATGCCGACGCGTGCCCGCACGGTCTTTCCGAGGAAGAAGTACCCGGCGCCCGAGATCCCGCCGACCAGCGCCAGGGCGTCGCCGGCGAGGCTCGCCTCCTCGCCGCGCTCACTGGCCATCAGCGCGACACCGAGCAGGGCGATGCCGACCCCGGTCCAGAATCGTCGCGGGGGAGGGGAGCGCAGCACCCCCCACTCGAGCAGTCCGACCCAGATCGGCGCCAGTGTGACGAGCACGGTGGAGCGCAGCACGGTGGTCAGGTGCAGCGACCCGAACCAGCTGCCGAAGTGCAGCGCGAGCAGTGCGCCCGCGAAGCCGATGCGCACGGCATCTTCGCGAGACACGCGGCGAATGGCCGGGGAGAGCAACACCGAGGCCGCGAGCGTGCGCCACAGGGCGACGACCAGCGGGTGCGCCTCCTCCGCGCCACGCACGAGCACCCCTGCCGCGGAGATGGCGAGCAGGGCGACGGCGACGACGGCGTAGACGTGCGGGGGCACCGGCATGCCGCCGTGTGTACTCGGCTCGCCAATCGGCGTCGAGCGTGTGAGGAGGCCGCATGTCCACTCCCACCCTCGCCATCCTCGGGTGCGGCACGATGGGCGAGGCCATCCTCGGTGGTCTCCTCGCGGCCGGTGCCCTCCCTGCCGAGCAGCTGCTCGCCACCCACCATCGCCCCGAGCGCTGCCAGCAGCTCGCCGAGCGCTACGGCATCCGCGTGTTCGAGAGCAACGCCGATGCGGCGCGTCTCGCCGACGTCGCGGTGCTGTGCGTGAAGCCGCAGGTCGCCTCCGGCGTGATCCAGGACGTGGCCGACGACCTCGAGGGCACGCTGTTGATCAGCATCTGCGCGGGTGTGCGCAACGCCCAGCTCGAGGGCTGGGCCCCTCGGGCTCGCGTGATCCGTGCCATGCCGAACACGCCCAGCGTGATCCGCGAGGGCATGACCGTGCTCTCGCCGGGCACCCACGCGACCCGTGAGGACATCGCGCTCGCCGAGCACATCTTCCAGCCCATCGGCCGGGTCCGTACCCTGGACGAGAAGCACATGGACACGGTGACCGGCCTGTCCGGCAGTGGTCCCGCCTTTGCCTGCGTCGTGCTCGAGGCCCTCGCCGATGGCGGCGTGATGATGGGCCTGCCGCGGGACGTGGCGGTCGAGCTTGCCGCTCAGACCATGCAGGGGGCGGCTCGGCTGGTGCTCGAGAGCGGCGAGCACCCGGCGGCCCTCAAGGACCGGGTCACCACCCCGGCCGGCTGCACCATCGCAGGCCTGCTGACCATGGAAGACGGGCGGATCCGTTCGACGCTGGCGCGAACCATCCAGGAGGCGGCGCGGGTCGCGGGTGGCCTGGGACAGGATGAGGAGCCCTCCGGCCGATCTTCCCGTAGCTGAGCGGATCAACTCCCGATCGGCGCAACACCCCCCGGCGCCCCCGCAACGGAAGAATGCGGGTTTTGCTCGGGCCTTCGAAACGGGCTTACGCCGCGGCTTTTCGATCCGTTGACAGTTCGGCAGGCTTGTCATTCGGTGGACAGATCCGGATCGAACTGGTAACTGTGGCGTTGCCTGGCCCCGCCAGGAAACTTCAAAGGAGACGCATATGCGCAACATCATTTTCCTGGGCGCCATCGCTGCGATGACCGCTTGTGGCTACTCCGAGGACAAGTTCGGCGACGACCTGGCGGCCGAGAGCTGCCGTGTCGCGGTTCTCTGCGGCATCTACGCCAGCGAGGCCGACTGCCCCGCCGCCGAAGAGGGCGGTGAGGAAGGCGAGTGCGTCAACTACGACAGCACCGCCGCCAAGGACTGCGTGGATGGCCTGGCCGCCGTGACCGAGTGTGCGGACGCCATGGACTTCATCAACCAGTTCCCGGCCGCCTGTGGCAACGTCTGCGAGGCCACCGACTCCGGCATGTGATCATGTCGGTCTTCGGACCAAGGACCCCGCGAGCTTCGGCCGCGGGGTCTTCTCGTTTCGGGGACGCGATTCTGGCGGCCGGCCGGCTGCAAATCGCGCGGTATCGCTGGTATACGCCCGGCGCCTTCGATAGAGTAGCGCCCAACTTGGAGGCTCCTCATGCGGGCTTGGCCCATCCTCGCTGCCCTCGTTCTCACCGCCTGCGGTGTGAAGCAGGACGACTACCCGGTGCGTTTCGCGGAGGCCTACTGTGAGTGGGCCGTGGTCGAGCAGTGCGTCGACTCTGCGGTGCTCGAGTTCAACGGCTGGACCGACATGGACACGTGCGTGCCCTCCTTTGGTGGCCGCTACGAGGCGCAGGTCTCGGGGTGTGTCTACGACAAGAAGGCCGCCGGCAAGTGCCTCAAGGAGATGAAGAAGCATCCCTGTGGCGACGGCGAGACCCTGCCCGAGTCCTGTGAGCTGGCGTACATCTGCCAGAACGACTCCGGCATGTAGGGCTGAAGGTCGCCCGCTCGCGGGTTGCCTTCTACGGAGAACAGCGATGATCGCGACCAAGTTCAGGGCGCTGACGGCCTGTGCGCTTCTGTGGGCCTTGCCTGCGTCCGCCGCCTCTTCGGTGAAGGCCTCGAGCGAGTACAAGGACCCGGAGGGCACGACCCACCGGGCCGCCATGGCCTTCGACGGCCACCTGCAGACCGCGTGGATCCAGGACAACGAGGACGGCGAGTTGCCGTGGCTCGAGCTCGGTCTGGACCGCACGCGGACCATCGAGTCCGTGTCGATCTGGCCGGGTGAGCTCAGCCGTGGGCGCCGCAGCCTGCGGACGCACGCCCGCGCGAAGACCGTCACCCTGATCTTCAGTGGTACCGGTGGCGACGACGTCGAGATCGAGGCGCGCATCCCGGACTTCAGCGATGCCGCGCCGGGTCGCGCGGACATCCGTCTCGAGGAGCCGGTCCAGGCCTCTCGTCTGCGCATTCGGGTCGAAGAGGTGTACCCGAACTTCGTGGACGAGCGCGCGGCGATTGCCGAGGTCGCCGTCAACTTCGTCTCCGGCGAGGTGCCGAGCCAGGTCGACAAGACCCTTGGCTGGCTGGACAGCGACGCGGGCAAGCGCAGCCTCGAGCGCGAGAAGGAGCGGGTCGAGGAACTGTTCGCCGCGCTCTCCGACAACGACGAGGACCGCGAGGCCCTCGACGAGCTCATCGCGTTCTCGGCCGACGGCCTCGCCGCGCTTCACAGCCGTGCGACCTCGGTGCCGTATGGCTTCCGCGTGCATGCCGTGCCGAGCTCGGACATCGCGGTCGAGGCCCTGCTCAAGCTCAAGAACCCGAACGGCATTCCGGGCGTCGAGCTGGCGGCGGCGCGGGCGCGGGCGAAGTCCCAGAAGGCCCTCGAGCTCAAGACCGAGATGTTCTACGCCTACCAGGAGCTGCTCGGTGGCGCGTCTCCCGTGCCGAACTGGGGCCGCTCTGGCTGGGAGCCTGGCGCGCTGCGTGGGTTCGGCGAGCCGCTGAACCTCGAGGCGGACTCGCTCGGCCAGACCTACGTGGCCGACATCGGCAACCACCGCGTGCAGCGCTTCGACGATCAGGGCGCCCTCGTCGGCACCTGGGGCGCGTGTGACGCGCCGGACATCGCGAACCGGTGGTTCCTCGGCACGCGGGCGTTCTACGTGACCGGCTGTCTGCCTTCCGAGGCGGACGGCGGCTTCGTGAACCCGCTCGACGTCGCGGTCATCCCGGGCAAGGACGGCGACAGCTTCGCGGTGCTCGACGTGACCGGACGCATCCAGGTCTTCGACGGCGACGGCAAGCATCTGCGCAGCTTCGACAGCGACCTCGGCTCCTCGCCGGCGGCGGGCGTCGGCGGCCAGGGCTTCCTCGAGTACGTGAAGGGCCGGCTGGTCGCCGTCCTCGGCGACGAGGTCGGCGTGTACAGTCTCACGGGCATCCGCGAAGCCCAGTTCGTGCTCGAGTACGGCGGAGCCAGCGGTGTGGTCGGGCTCAAGAACGGCAAGCTCGGGCTGATCCAGGGCCGCGAGCTCGTGATGTTCAGCCTCGATGGCTTCGAGCACGGCCCCATCCTCGGCGAGGCCGAGCTCGGGACCGACTTCGAATACTGGGACGTGGCCCTCGACGACAGCAAGCGTCTGTGGGTGCTCACCGACAGCGGCCGCGCGCTCAAGTTCAAGAAGCCCGGCAAGCTCGAGTGGGAGGGCACCTTCGAGGGCAACACCGCGAAGCCGCGCTTCCACGTGATCAACGGGGTGCTGTTCGTGCTCCAGGACGACGCGATCACGCTGACGAACACCGGCACCGGGTCGTGAGGTCGACGACGCTGCTCGCGCTCCTCCTCGCGGCCTGCGGGAGCGAGCCTTCACCGAGCGCGTCTGCGCCGTCCGAGCCGGCCCCCGCCGCTGCACCGGTTCCCGCGCCCAGCGCAGCGACCGTGCTTCCCGATGTCGCCGTGATCACCGCGCCGACGCACGAGGCGAAAGTGCCGCACCCCGTGGCGAGCACCCCCGAGCTTGCGGCGGCGCGCGAGCGACTCGACGCCGTGGTTCGCGCCGAGGCGGTGGTCGGCGACCACCCGTGGGCGCTGGGTCACGCACTGCTCGCGTTCGGGCCGGACCTCGCGCTTCCCGATGGCCGCAGCGCCGTGGACGCGACCTTCGCCGACTATGGCGAAGAGGTGGACGTCGCCGGCAAGACGTTGGTGCGCTTCCCGACGAGCCGCGGCGCCGTGCGCATCCAGCCGCACGCCGAGCTGCTGCTCAAGGCCTTCACCGAGATTGGCGTCCCCGCCAACCGCGAGGTGCAGGTCGCCGGCACGACGCATCCGGTGTCCGACCTGTACCTCCACGCGCTGTCCCGCAGCTGGACCCACGGTGACCGCACGGGCTTCGACAGCTACAACGACGCGCCCTGGGCCCTGCAGGCCATCGCGACCTGGGCGCCAGGCGAGCTCGCGTGGACCGCCGATGGCCACGAGATGACGCTCGACAAGTACACGAGCGACGTCGTGGCCAAGCTCGCCGCGGATACGAAGTTCATGCACGATGCGTTCGCGGCGGGTGCGCCCCTGCAGAAGCGGAAGCAGGGCATCTTCGGCTACACGTGCGGCGGCGCGCACATGCTCCAGGGCGCGATGTTCGCTGTCGGCAAGGGCTACGGTAGCGACGCGGACAAGGACAAGATCTCCGCCGAGCTTGCGGTGCTCTTCCCTAGGCTTCCGTTCGAGGTCGAGCTCGTCGACGGCCTGCTCAAGCAGCACCCCGAGTACCAGGTCGTGCTCATCGAGCAGCGGCTCAAGTTCCTCGGACACTGGGTCGAGACCCTGTACAAGGCCGAGGCGATGGGCCTGATCGAGCCGAGCGAGGCTCAGCGCGCGCAGATGGAGCTCGCGGTTGACCAGCTGGTGAAGACGGTCATCGCTATCGACAAGCTCGGCATCTACGGCAAGCTCGACACGGTGAAGGCCAGCAACGAGCAGACCTACCTCGACTACGTCGGCGACAGTGCGCACGCGCTACGCGCGCTGGACCTCGCGACCGGCCAGGGCGTCGTCCGCTACTGAGGCCAGGTCTTGAAGTGCAGCAGGGTCTTCGCGTACCACTGCGCGGTGCTGCCCTGAGGCTTGAGGCCCAGGCGCCGAGCGACGGCCACCGAGCGCTCGTTCTCCATCTCGATCACGCAGTTGAGCTCGGTCAGACCGAGGTCTTCGAAGCCGTGGCGCATCATCGCCCGTCCCATCTCGGTGGCGAAGCCCTGGCCCCACCAGTCGCGGCCGAGGTGCCAGCCGATCTCGATGTCGTCCGTGATGGTGCGCTGGCCCTTGACCACGATGGGCAGGGGCTTGAGCAGGGCGGCGCCGATGACCTGGCCCTCGTGCACTGCGGCCCACACGTTGTAGCGGGGCGCATACGCGGCGGTGGCTCGGCCCCACTTCGTGAGCATGGTCGCGGCCTCTTCGACCGTGGAGGGGGTGTACCCGCCGATGTGGCGGGTGACCTCTTCGTTGCCGTAGATCGCGAACGCGGCGTCGGCGTCGGTCTCGGCATCCCACGGGCGGTAGCTCAGCCGCTCGCTCGGAGCGGGGTTGCCGCTCACAGGCCCTTTCCGATCAGCGCCTGATGCGCGGTGTACGCCGCGGCATTGGCGATCTCGGTCACGCTCGCGTGCACCGGGATGACGTTGACCGGGCCGCCGAGACCGACGAGCAGCGGTCCGACCGCCTCGGCGCCGGAGAGCTCCTCGACCAGCTTGTAGGCGATGTTTCCGGAGGTGAGGTCCGGGAAGATCAGCACGTTGGCGGGGCCGGTTAGGGTCGAGAACGGGAAGTTCGTCGACAGCTTCTCCCACATCAGGGCAGTGTCGGCCTGCATCTCGCCGTCGATCTCGAGGTCCGGACGGCGCTCGCGAACGATGCGCACGGCCTCGGACACGCGGTCCACGTCGTCGTCGCCGCGGTGCTCGCCGAAGTCGCTGTACGACAGCATGGCGACCCGGGGGGTCTGCCCGAAGGCCTCGGCGACGCGCGCGGTGTTCAGCGCGATCTGGGCGAGCTGCTCCGCGGTCGGGCGCTGGTTGACGGTGCAGTCGCCGAAGAAGATCTTCCGCTTCTCGAACACCATCGCGTACACGCCGGACACGGTCTTCGTGCCGTCCTCGCTGCCGAGGATCTTGAGTGCCGGCTTCAGCGTCTGGTTGTACGCACGGCCGACGCCGCCGACCACGCCGTCGGCGAGGCCTCGGCGCACCATCATTGCGCCCCACCACGTCTTGTCGCCGTGGAGCAGGGTGCGCGCCTGGGTGCGGGTCATGCCCTTGCGGCGGCGGAGCTGCCACAGCTGCTCGGCCATGTCGTCGAAGCCGTCCTCGCACTCGTCGATGTCGACGCCGTCGAGCGCGATGCCCGAGGACTCGGCGCGCTTGAGGATCTTCCACTTCGGGCCGAGGAGGATCGGCTTGCAGATGTCCTCGTCGACGAGCACCTGGGCCGCGCGGATGATCTGCGGGTTGGTGCCGTCGGGGAACACGATGCGGGCCTTCGGGGCGGCGCGCAGGCGCTGGATCATCGGCGACATCAGGCCGCGCGCGCGCTCGACAAGCACGCGCAGCGACTCGGTGTACGCGTCGAGATCGGCGATGGGCTCGCGGGCCACGCCGGACTCCGCGGCGGCCTTGGCGATGGCGGGCGCGACCCACATGAGCACGCGGGCATCGAAGGGCTTCGGGATGATGTAGTCCGGGCCGAAGCGCAGCTCACCGACGTCGTAGGCGCGCAGCACCTCGTCGGGCACGTCTTCGCGGGCGAGGGCGGCGAGGGCCACGGTGGCCGCGACCTTCATCTCCTCGGTGATCTTGCGGGCGCGGCAGTCGAGCGCGCCGCGGAACACGAAGGGGAAGCCGAGGACGTTGTTCACCTGGTTCGGGTGGTCGCTACGTCCGGTGGCGAGGATGGCGTCGGGACGCGTCTGCTTCGCGAGGTCGAAGGCGATCTCGGGGTCCGGGTTGGCCATGGCGAACACGATGGGGCGCTCGGCCATGCCCGCGAGCATCTCGGGCTTGAGCACGTTGCCGACCGACAGGCCGATGAACGCGTCGGCGCCGTTCAGCGCGTCACCGAGGCCGCCGATCGGGCCTTCCTTGGCAAACACGGCCTTCTCGCCGAACAGGTCGTCGCGGTCGGTGGTCACCGCGCCGCGGGAGTCGAACATCACGATGTTCTCGCGCTTCACGCCGAGGCGCACGTACAGCTCGGCACACGCGACCGCGGCCGCGCCGGCCCCGGAGAACACCATCTTGATGTCGGCCATGTCGCGGCCGGTCAGCTCGCACGCGTTGATCAGCGCCGCCGCCGAGATGATGGCGGTGCCGTGCTGGTCGTCGTGGAACACGGGGATGTCGAGCTCTTCCTGCAGGCGGCGCTCGACCTCGAAGCACTCGGGGGCCTTGATGTCCTCGAGGTTGATGCCGCCGAAGGTCGGCGCGATGGCCTTGACCGCGGCGACCATCTCGTCGGCCGTGCTCGCGTCGAGCTCGATGTCGAAGACGTCGATGTCGGCGAACTTCTTGAACAGGTTGGCCTTGCCCTCCATCACCGGCTTGCCCGCCTCGGGGCCGATGTCGCCGAGACCGAGGACGGCCGTGCCGTTGGTGACGACGGCGACGAGGTTGCCCTTGGCCGTGTACTTGAAGACGTCCTCGGGGTTTGCGTCGATGGCGCGGCAGGCGTCGGCGACGCCCGGGGAGTAGGCCAGGGACAGGTCGCGCTGCGAGGACAGGCGCTTGGTGGCCACGACCTCGATCTTTCCGGGGCGACCTTGGGCGTGGTACTCGA
This sequence comes from Deltaproteobacteria bacterium, assembly GCA_006226595.1. GTDB lineage: Bacteria > Myxococcota_A > UBA796 > UBA796 > M1803. The sequence continues at coordinate 44,090 of SBGP01000069.1, read as the reverse complement.
GGGCGTTGCGGGGCTCGGACATCCGTTTCCTCTTCACATGCAGGGGGGCGGTACCCTCACACCCAGAGGGGCTGCGGTCAAGCCCGGTGAACGAACTGTGACGCCGCGATGTGTGCGTTGAAACGCATGAATCGGCGTTCAGGGTGCGTGGGCGTCGGGCGGTTTGGCCGGAGCGGGCTGGCATCTCAGGCCGGCCAGTCGCTGCCCCAGTACTCGGCGCGCATCCGGTCGCAGAATGCGAGCAGGTTGTCGAGGTCGTCGAGCGCGTGTTTGCCGGGCCAGTCGAGGGGAACCGCGCGGATGTTCTCGAGGGTTCCGAACACGACGGCGTCGGTGGTGCACGGGCGCCCGAGGAAGAAGGGCTGGTCGGCGAGCACGTGGGACAGCGCCTGCAGATCGTCCACAGCGTGCGCGTACACCTCTTCCAGCGGTCGGCGGCCTACCCCGTGCCCCCACGCGTCGCGCCGCACCTTGCGACGGACGAACCAAGGGACCACGGCGCGCAGCGGCCACGGCAGGTGCCCGAAGTAGGCGCGGGCGGTCTCGTGCCACAGGCGGTCGTCGAGCCAACGGCTCGCCAGGGTCGCAAAGTACAGGTGGTCCTCCACCAGGCGACGCACGAGGAGCGAGGTGGCGCGCTGGTCTTCGTCGAGGTGCGCGTCGAGGGTGAGCCCGTGCTCGGAGGTGAGCCGCTCGAGGATGCGCTGGCTGTCGTCGACGATGGCGCCGTCGGGCAGCGTGACGTACGGGAGCTTGCCCGACCGTGACCGCGGCGGCCCCTCGCGAGGGTCGAGCTCGTACGGCAGCCCGACCATGCGCAACCAGGTCTCGAGCTTGAGGCAGAACGGACTCGGAGAGGGCAGGGGCCAGTCGCCGCGGAAAGAAGTGAGCTGGATCGGCTGCACGTGCACCTCGACAAGAAAACTGCGCGATGCGGTAACCGGTCTCGGCCCCGCGGCGTATCCCACCACAGACGCGTGATTTGCCCAAGCGGAGCTAGCATCTGACATGGCCGACTTCTCCCGCCGCCGCATCCTGTTCCTCGGAGGCGCCTCCGCCGTGGCCCTGCCGGGCTGCGACAAGCTCGTGCTTCCACCGGGCGAGTTCATCGACGAGATCCCGCCGATCTCGGCGCTCGAGGACTTCTACCGCTACTCGTACAGCAGCGTGCCCCAGTTCGACGTGGACGCCTGGTCCTGCGCCATCGAGGACCGCGGCGAGGTCGTGGCGAGCTTCGATACGACGACCCTCGCCGGGTACACGCCGGTCGTGTTCGAGCACACGCTGCAGTGCATCGGCAGCAGCCCGCGGCTCCAGAACATCGACAACGCGCTGTTCGGCGGCATCCCGCTCCTGGATCTGTTCGACGACCTCGGGGTCGCCATCGACCCGAGCATCGTGGAGCTCGGCTTCGAGGGCATGGACGGCTACCACGACAGCTTTCCCATCGACGACCTCGACAAGCCCGTGTGGCTCGTGTGGGAGATCAACGGCGAGCCGCTTCCCCGGGCCAACGGCGCGCCCTGCCGCCTGCTCGTACCGGGACGCTACGGCATCAAGAACGTGAAGTGGCCGGCGCGGCTGTTCTTCACCGACGAGCCGTACATCGGGTATTGGCAGGAGCGGAACTGGGAGAAGGACGGCACCTACAAGCCGAACGCGTTCATCAAGTCTCCGCCGAACCTCGCGACCGTGGCGCGCGGCGAGACCGTCGCGCTCGTCGGCACCGCCTACGCCGGCGAAGACCCCGTCGACACCGTCGAGATCACCTTCGACGACGGCGAGACCTGGGAAGTCTGCGAGCTCGACTACTCGCCGGGCGCGAACATCTGGACCTTGTGGCGCTACGAGTGGACCCCGCGCAAGCGAGGACGCCTCCGCATCCGCACGCGGATCACCACGGCCTCCGGCGCGCGCTCGGTCGACGACCCGGGCGGAAGCAACCGCCTCAACGGCTACGACGGCGGCATGGAAATCGAGCTGGTGGTCGCATGATGCGCCTGCTCCTCGCCGCGCTGCTCCTCCCGGGGGTGGCGGAGGCCGGCGCGTGGACGCGCAGCCTGGGCAGCTACTACGCGAAGACCGGCGTCGATCTGTACGCCGCGGGGACCTACCAGGCCGCCGACGTCGTCTCCACCGAGGGACAGCGCTTCCTCGGGTGGCAGGTCGGCGTGTATGGCGAGGTCGGCCTGCTGAAGACGCACCCGCTGATGGTCTCGGTGCAGGCACCCTTCGCGAGCAACACCTTGTACCTGGGCCCGCCCGAGGGGGGCCTGCATCCGCGGGCGACGACGCGCCGGCTCGGCGACCTGCGGCTCTCGGTGCAGACCTCGGTCCTGCCCGACGGCGGGCCACTCTCCGTGGCCTTCGAGGCGAAGATTCCGATGTACGCGAACGACTCGGTCGGCGATGCCTTCGGCGGGTACGAGGAGCTGTTCCCACTCGCGGGCGAGGGCCAGCTCGACTTCACCGGATGGCTGCTCGGCGGCGCGAGCTTCGGCGGGCCCCTGTGGGGCGAGGCGGCCCTCGGCTACCAGCATCGCACCGAGGTCTTCCTCGGGTGGAACGGCACGGGTGACCTCGCGTTCTCCGACCGACTGCGGTTCGGTGCCGGTCTCGGACTCACCAAGGGCCGACTGATTGCGATCCTCCGGGTCGATGGCCAGAAATCGTTGGCTGCCGACGACGGCGTCACGGCCGAGAACCTGTCGACGGGCCCGGTCGTGCTCTTCGATGTCGCCGAGGGCATCGCCATCGAGGGGCGCCTGGCCGCGGACGTGTGGGCCCGCAACGCGACGCGCGGCATGGGCTACGGCACCGGCGTGTCCATCCGGCGCTGAGCCGGGCTCGCGGACGGAGGCCGCCACGCGCTACGATCGTCGTGGAGGCCCATGTTCGATTCCCTGGTCACCATGCTCTCGGGCGATCTCGACGCCATCGCCGCGGATGGGCCAGCGCGTGCCGCCCAGCTCGCCGCGGCGGTGCTCTGCGGGTCGATGATCGGCTACGACCGCGCGCGACGTAGCCCCGCGGGCGTGAAGACCTGCGTGTTCGTGTGCCTCGGCGCCACCCTGTACATGCATACCGGGGCGGTGCTGGTCGAAGGCGCCGGGGACCCGGGGCGCATGGCGGGACAGATCGCAACCGGCATCGGCTTTCTCGGCGCGGGCACCATCCTGCGCGAGGGAGGGGGCGTACACGGGCTCACCACCGCCGCGACCATCTGGTTCCTCGGCGCCGTGGGCGTGCTCATCGGCAGTGGCTTCCCGATCTCGGCGATGCTGATCTCGGCGATTGCCGTCGTGCTCCTCAAGACGCTGACCCACTTCGAGGGCACCATCCTGCCCGACCCCCGCAAGCGCGAGCCCAAGTCCTGATCCGCGCGGACTCGGGGCGATTTGCGCGGTTGTCGCTGACGATTGCCAGCCTTTCCCGCTAAGATGCGCCCCCCGGAGGCTGCCGTGCGCGCTGTGTACCCCCTCGTGCTGCTGCTGGTCGCGTGCCAGCGCGACGTGAAGACCCCGTTTCCCGAGGGCCTGGAGCCGCTCGAGGACATGGCGGTCGAGGCTCCCGCGCCCTCGGGCGGAGAGGACTACCCCGAGACGACCACGTCCACGGTGGGAGAGTCCGACGACTACAACTGGGCCCACGTACGCGGCTACCTGCACGCGAACATCGCGGACGTGTGGGAGCTCATGCGCAGTGACGGCCCCGCGATGGCGGACCGCCGCGACATCGACGCGTGGGAGACGACCTACGACGTCGAGCCCGAGTACGACCTGACCTTCGTCAACCACGTCACGGTCAACGACATCATCACCCTCGAGTGGGACCTGACCTACCGCGGTGACCTCGCCGGCGGGGACGTGGACGCGCCCGAGCGCTACGCGATTCGCTTCCAGAAGACCGAGGGCTCGTCGCTGATCGACCTCCAGGAAGGCTCGATCGTGCTCCTCGCGACCGACGATGCGGTCACCGAGTTCCAGTTCATCGAGCGCCTCAAGGCCCCCCAGACGAGCACCGAGGACCCGCTCACCTACGGACAGGACATGCACGAGACGCTGGCGGTGATGCTCGCCGGTGGCGCGATGCCGGACTGGGTCGAATGAACCTGCGCGGTACCGACCCGGCGTTCTACCGGGATCGCGACGTCTATGAAGCGCAGCGCGAGCAGCTCTTCCCTCGGACCTGGCACTTCGCCGCCGACGTGTGGCGCTTGCCCGAGTCGGGCTACGCCGTGCCCTACACCCTGCTCGGTGGCTGCCTCGACGAGCCGCTGGTCCTCACCCGTCAGGGCGACAAGCTGCACGCCCTCGGCAACGTGTGCACGCACCGCGGCGCGGTGATCGTCACCGAGGAAGGGCCGTGCCGGCGCCTTCGCTGCCCCTACCATGGTCGTCGGTTCGGTCTGGACGGCGCCTTCGAGGCGGCGCCGGGCTTCGAGGGCTGCGGGCTTCCGCGTCCCCAGGACCACCTGTCCAAGGTCGACGTGTCGCGCTTCGGGCCGCTGCTCTTCGTGAGCCTCGACCCGGTCATGTCGCTCGACGAGCTGATCGGCGAGAGCGCGCCGTACCTCGACTTCCTCGACTGGAGCCGCTTCGCCTTCGATGCCGAGCGCTCGGTCCACTACCCGATTCCCGCAAACTGGGCGCTGTACGTCGACAACTACCTCGAGGGCATGCACATCCCGTACGTGCACCCGGCTCTGGCCGCGGCCATCGACATCGCGACCTACGAGGTGCACTGCTTCGAGTGGAGCGTGCTCCAGGTCGGCGAGGCCCGCGAGGGCGAGGACTGCTTCGACCTGCCGGTGGGTCATCCCCATCACGGTCGCCGCATCGCCGCGTACTACCTGTGGCTGTTCCCCGGCACGATGCTCAACTTCTACCCGTGGGGCCTGTCCCTGAACGTGGTCCAGCCGGTCGGCCCCGAGGCGTGTCGGATCAGCTACCTGACTTACGTCTCGGACCCCGAGAAGCTCGGCGTCGGTGCGGGCGCGGACGTGCACCAGACGGAGTTCGAGGACCAGGAGGTCGTCAGCCGGGCCATGCGCGGCATGCGCTCGCGCTTCGCGCGTCCGGTCCAGTACGCGCCGATGCACGAGGACGCGCTGCGGCACTTCCACGATCTGTGTGGCAAGCTGCTCGGCTGATCAGTCCATCACCGCGGCGCTGCAGCGGCCGGTGGGCAGGGCAATCGCCACGTCGCGGCCGCTCGGGATGCTCGTGGGCTCGGTCTCGGGCACGGTGATGAGCAGGTGCTCGGGATTCCACGACACCCAGCTCGCGCGCTCGGGGGTGAGCAGGCGAGAGCCGCCCACGCTGCCCAGCGCCTCGGCGCAGGGCGCGGACAGCGCGATCAGCGCGTCCAGATCGAGGTCGTAGGCGGCGGGCAGCACGCAGGGGGCGCCGGCGGCGGGCAGCGTGAGCTCGTGGGTCTCGCCGTCCACGGTGCGCACGGTGAGCTTCTCGCTGTGCAGGTCGATCGACCACGTGGTCACGTCGAGACCGCAGCTCGCGGCGCTGATGCGCGCCATCAGTCCCGTGCTCTCGGGGGGCAGGTCGGGGACGTCGTGGATGGGGGCAGGGGAGCCGCAGGCGGCGAGGGTGAGCAGGGCGAACAGGCGGGTCATCGTTCCTCCGGGCCGGGGGAACGCGGAACCTGCCCCGAGCTTTCAGCGCGGGAGCGACTCGATGGCGCGACCGCCGTCGCCGATGCCGGTTCGGATGCGGGTCTCGACGCGCTGACGCTTCGCTTCGCCTGATGAGAAGCCGATCAGCGTCGTATGCAGCCGCTGCTCGACCTGGACCGGGTAGGTGATCCAACCCTTGTTCGTGAAGTGCAGGTGCGGCCGAAAGCGCCCGGCGCGGTGGTCGACGTCGTCCACACCGGCCTGGACCCGGCGCAGGAAGCGCCCGTCGCGTCCCCAGCGGCCGCGGTACTCCTGGGACACGGACAGGCCGCGCACGCCGAGCACCGCATGGTCGGTGCCCGGATCGGCGAGCTCTCCGACGAGGTCGCTCGGGCGACCGCGGTGACGGTGCACCACGGGCGTGGCCTCGGCGAAGGACACGGCGTCGGGCGCGCCGCTGAGCACGCTCCACTCGAGCTCGATGCTGTACGCGTAGTCGCCGCGACCCGTGGTGATCGGGTCGGGACTGTTCGCCGCGTGCACCCAGGCGGTGGGCGAGAACTCGAGGAAGCCGTCGCGGACGCGGAGGTCTTCGAGATCGATGCCGAAGCCGCGGGTGTGGAGGCCGACATCGCAGCTCTCGCACTTGAGCGAGAAGCCGCGGAGGATGGCGGTGGCGGCGCCGACGACCGGTACCCGCACCACGCCGGTGCCCCCGGCGGCGCGCTCGCCGAGGGGTGCATGGAGCTCCACGCGACTGCACCCGTCGATGGCGCGCACGCCGTCGGCGGCCAGCCGCGTCACCCAGCTGCGCGCGAGCCCGGTGTCGGGCACACGTCCCACGGTGAACGCGTGCCGTACCTGGTCGCCCTCGGTCACAGAGGTGAGCTCGTTCAGGCGATGCGGTGCGTTGTCCCAGGAGAAGTCGAAACCCTGCCACACGGAGACCATCAGCACATTCCTCCCATCATTCATCTTGTAGGGAAGACCTGGCGGATGCATGCCACGGTTTGTCTCGCCGCCAGCAGACGCGCACCCGGCGACGACGACGCGTGCACGCTGGGAGGACCAGGCGGGCCTCGAACAGCGCACGGTGGCGCGCGGGGGTGCTTGCGATACGCCGGGAGGGGGAGGTGCCGTGAAGCTTGGCGTGCACGGAGCGGGAGCCATCGGGTGCTGGTTGGGCGGTCAGCTCGCCGCGGCGGGTCACGAGGTCGTGCTCGTCGGCCGGCCGTGGCTCGCGGAGGCCATCGCCGCGGACGGCCTCTCGCTCACCGATCTCTCCGGGCCGCCGGTTCGCGTGCACCCGCAGGTGGTGACCTCGCCCGAGGTCCTCGCCGACTGCGATGCCGTGCTCGTCGCGGTGAAGGGCAAGGACACCACCGCCGCGGGCGAGCAGCTCGCCGCGGTGCTTCCCGCCGGCATGCCGGTGATGAGCTGCCAGAACGGCCTCGACAACGCCCAGCGCTTGCGGGCGGTGATGCCCGATCAGCGCGTGCTGGCCGGCATGATCTCGTTCAACGTCGTGCGCACGGCAGACGCCGCGTTCAAGCGTGGCACCAGCGGTCCCGTCGCCGTCGAGGCCGCCCCGGAGTCGGTGGCCCTCGCGCGTGCGCTTCGCGACGCGGGCTTCGAGGTCCTCGAGCGGGCGGACATGGATCGGGTGCTCGCCGCGAAGCTCGTGTTCAACGTGAACAACGCCGTGAACGCGCTGGCGGACCTGCCGCTACGCGAGCAGCTCATGGACCCGGGCTACCGCCGGGTGCTCGCCGCGACCATGGACGAGGCGCGGGCAGTGCTCACCGCCGCGGGCAAGCCGCCGGTGCGTCTGGGCAAGCTGCTCCCGAACCTCGCGCCCTTCGCGCTGCGCCTGCCGACGCCCTTGTTTCGGCTGGTCGCGCGGTCGATGCTCAAGGTCGATCCCCAGGCGCGCAGCTCGATGTGGGAGGACGTCACCCGGGGCAAGCCGACCGAGATCGACGACCTGAACGGTGTGATCGTCGCACTCGGCGAGGCGCATGGGGTGCCGACGCCGATGAACCGACGCCTCGTGGCGCTGGTACGGGAGGCCGAGGCCGCGGGCAGGTCCCCGGGCCTCAAGCCGTCGCAGCTGGCCTAGCAGGCTGCTGAAAAACTCTCCCGTCGTGCTCTGGACCCGTTTCACGCCTTCGCCCGTCGTCTCGTCAGTCACGTGCTTCAGCACGTTCCCTCCCCTACGGTGACCTTGGCCAAGGGCCAAGGTCCTTTCGCCGACCCTGCGGGCCCGACTTTCGGGGAATCGCTGCACGACCGGCCGAATACGCAAAACGGCCCTCAGACCACTCGGTCCGATTTCTTCAGCAGTCTGCTAGAGGCTGCGCAGGAACGCGGTGAGCTCGGCCCGCTCGGACTCGCTGAGCCCCTCGACATAGGCGCGCGCGGCGTCGGCCTCGCCGAAGTGCCCGAGGAGCACGGCATCGACGAGGTTGCTCGCGCTGCCGTTGTGCAAGTACGGCGCGGTGTCGCGGACACCCCACAGGGGCGGCGTGCGGAACTCGGTGGGCAGCAGGCCGGGCTCCTGATCGACGAGCGCCTCGCGGTTCGGGGCGACATCGTGGAGCAGCAGGTCGGAGTACGCGGGCACGCCGTCGAGGGCGGGCAGGTGACAGCTGTCGCAGCCCGCGGCGAGGAAGTGGACCTCGCCCGCCGCCTCGGCGGCCGCATCCTCCGAGACCGGCACCGGGCGCCCGAGGTTCTGCAGGAAGAACGCGAGGGCTTCGTAGCCGGCTTCGTCGAGCTCCGGGTCCGGGTGGTCGTCGTCGTCGGTGCCGGTGAACGGGGACAGGCTTCCGTCGATGGTGCGGCCGACCTCGTTGAGCAGCGCGTCGGCGGCGAAGTCGGCGGCGGTCGGGACCTGGGCCTTCCACCCGTAGCGGCCGACCATGCCATTCACCAGGCGCGCTCGGCCGGAGATGCCGTCCCCATCGAGATCATCGGGGTCCTCGTTCGCGAGGATGGCGACGTCGCTGATCGCATCGAGCTCGGCGGTGCCGAGCACCGTGGGCGGCTGACGAAGCTCGACGACCGTGGTCTCGTCTGGCAGTCGCGGCGGCCGCTCGCCGGGGACCACCATGCGCGGGAGCACCGGCGAGCCGAGGCCGACGTAGGTGCCCTCGACCCAGCTGCCGAAGCGGATCACGCTCGTGTCGATCCCGCCCGCTCCGCCGAGCACCGGGTCCTGGTGGCAGGCGCGGCAGGAGTCCGCGTTGAACGCCGGGCCAAGGCCCTCGTCCACGGTCACCGTCTCGTCGAAGATGGCGCGGCCCTGGAGCCACAGCTCGAGCTCTGCGCCGGCCAGTGTGCGCGCGGGTCCGCCGTTCTCGCCGGCGGCGGGTACGACGTCGTCGGGCTGGATGAGCACGTGGTGCTCGGGGTCCCAGCCGCCGAGGCCGACGAGGAAGTCGTGGACCTGGGCCTGCTCGTCCGCGGAGAGCTCGGCGTAGGCATCGCGCGAGGTCTCGCCTTCTCCGCCGTGCATCAGAATGGCGTCGTGGATGGTCTCGGCCCGCCCGTCGTGCAGGAAGGGGCCGTGCAGGCTCAGGTTCCACAGCGGCGCGGTCCGGAACTCGCTGGGGTCGGCAAGGGCGACGGTGATGTCGTCCGCGAAGTCCGGGCCCATGTCGTGCACGAGAAGGTCCGAGTACGCGGGGATCGGGCCGATGGTCGAGTCGAGGGCCGGCACGTGGCAGTCCGCGCAACCGACCTTCTTGAACAGCTTCGCGCCCGCCTTCTCGGCATCGCCGGGCTCTCGGGGGCGCAGCGGCGCGAGGTAGGTGGAGAACACGAGCAGTGCCTCCTGGTCCTCGTTGGACAGCTCCGGATCGGGCGCATCATCGTCGTCGACCGTGGGCTCGTCGGCTGCGGCGACCTGCGCGTACGCGCTCGGCACGAGGTAGTCGAGCAGGGTGGGGGACACGCTGGCGACGGGCTGGTCCGGGAAGCTGTAGAACAGCGGGTCGGTGGTGATACCCATCTGGTTGAAGAACGCGCCGCGGTTGAACGACTCGAGCGAGGTGGCCTGTGACTTCACGCCGAAGCGCCCGATGTGGCCCGCCTCGTAGTTGGCCTTGCCGCTGATGCCGTCCCCGTTGCGGTCGTCGACATCCTCGCGCTTGAGGATCTCGGACTCGGGCACGAATGCGAGCAGGCCGATGCCCATCGCGTTCGGCGCGTTGCGGCGCGCATACACCGAGGCGTTCGCGGGCTCGGCGATGTGGCCGTCGCCCACGGCGTACAGGTTGCGGACCGGCGACTCGCCGTTGGTGCCGACATCGACGAGCACGCCGTCTCCGCGGTCGGCGCGCACGAGGAAGAAGTCGCGGTACCGAGGTCCACTGCCGCCAGCGACCGGGAACTGGTGACAGCCCGCGCAGGAGTCGGCATTGAACGTGGGCCCGAGGCCCTCGGGCTCCGAGAAGGAGCGTGCCATGACCTCGCGACCGCGCTCGTACAGCGCGAGGGTCTCGGCGTCGAGACCCGCGATGGGGTCGCCGGGGGCGTCCGCCCAGATGTGGAGGTCGCGGTCTGGCAGTGCGCTGCCGCCGCAGCCGATGAGCGCGAGGAGGAGGGGTGTGGTCACTCGCATGTGGAGCCTCAGGGGGTCCGTGCCATGAGTAGGGTGCCCCGGTAGGGGCCGCTTGAAGAGTCGAGATTGCCGCCGACCGCGTAGGTGAGGTCGTCGGGAAAGGCGTAGACGGCGTGGAGCAGCAGCTCATTCGGCGTGTCGAGCTGCTCGAGCTCGTTGTCCCCGCCGACGTCGTGAATACGCGCGGCATAGCCGCGAACGCCGCTGACCAGCGCACTGCCGTCGAAGAGGTCGGTGACCCCGAACAGGCCGGCGGGGGTTCGCGCGACCTCGGTGAAGCCCTCGGTGGTCGCGGTCCACGCGGTGCCGGTGATGCGTCCGCCGACAATGAGGGCGCCGCCGTCGAAGGCGGTCACCGTCACCAGGTCCTCGGCGGTGCCGCTGGGCACGCTGGTGAAGCTGTCGCCCCGCCCGGCCAGTGCGACGCCGGCGCCGCCGATCAGCCAGATGTCGTCGCCGATGCGGGTCGTCTTGAACAGGCTGGACGCGTCGCTCGCTGGCGACGACAGCGAGATCTCGCTCCATCCGGTCGCGTCGCGCCGCCAGGCCCTCGCGCCTTCTCCACCCCACGCGGAGGTGCCGCCCACGGCGTACACCTCGTCGCTGGCATCGGCATACAGGCCCCAGATCGCCTCGGGGACATCGAGACTCTCGTCGGTGAGCGCGCTACCGTCCCAGTGCAGGAGCGCACCCTGGATGCCACCGAGCCACAGGTCGTCGGGACCCGTGCCGTGCACCCAGTTGAGCAGTCCGACGCCTTGAGGAACCTCGATGGCCTCCCAGTCCTCGCCCGAGCCGCGCCAGGCCGCGCCTTGCTCGATCTGCCCGCCGACCGTCCATACCTCGTCGGGAGAGGGCCCCCAGATGCTGACGAGTGCGCCGTCCTCCTCGTTCCACACCTCCTCGAAGCGCAGAGGCGGGTTGCAGGCCGTGAGCAGCAGCAGTGCGGGGAGGAGTCGGGCCATGAAATCAGCGTAACGTCGGTTCGGGGCGGATCCGGGTCCTGCAACGGCGTGTTTCGCGGGCACGGAACTCGCGAACTCGATGACGTGCCTTGCCGGGCAAGCGCCCGCCAGCAGCCTGCTAGAACCGGCCCGCGAGCTCGACGCCGTTTCCGGTCGGCGCCAGCGACACCTCGGCGGCGAACACTTCCCGCCGCACGGCCTGGTTTCCGCGTGACCAGTGGATGCTTCCCGCGAGGAACACGGGCAGCGCGCCCGCGGCGAGGGTGCCGCCCAGGTAGAAGGTCGGCGGGCCGCTGGGGCAGCGTGAGAGGTTGTCGCACGTCGCCTGCAGCGCCGAGACCATCATCATGCTGCCCGCCGCGAGCCCGGTGCCCGAGATCACCGTCAGCGCGGCCCTTCGGTTGCGCTTGCGCGACAGCGTCTCGAGCTCGGGCCAGCGGTCGGGTCGCGCGGGCAGGTCGACGGGCGGCAGCAGCAGGGGGCCATCCACCGACGGCAGCGGTGGGTGCTCCTCGGCGTCTTCCGGAGTCGCGAAGGCCAGGCTGACGAGGAGGAGGAGCATGTCCTCATTGTACCCCGCTTTTGCGCTCCGTCGTCGCGAGGATGCCGGCGAAGCCCTGGTGCTCGGGACAGCGCGCGAGCCCGAGCAATGCGCAGCGGCGCGCAAGCTCGATCTGTCGTGCATGCAGGTGCGCATCGGCCAGCGCCATCAGACGCTGGGCCCAGGCGGGGCTTCCGGGGGGCTCGGCGGCGAGGTGGGCGCCCTGCTGGCCGAGCCACGCCGCCCCGCGGGCCGTGCCGGGGTCGCGCAGGGGCAGACGGGACTGCTGCTCCGCGAGGGCGGTGGGCAACACGTGGCTGTGGCGACGCCGACGGAGGGCGACGGTGGAGGCGACGGGCGGCACGATGGCGATGGCGATGAACAGCAGCGCCTCGCCGATCGACAGGAAGCGGTCCTCAAAGGCCTCGAGGCACAGCACCGCCGCGAACCCGGCGCACACGAGCGGAATCGCCAGGGTGGAGGCGAGGCTGGGCGGAACCTCGGCGCGTACAGGGAGCCCGGTGCCTGCCTTGAGCACCGCGGCGAGAAAGCCGGCTTCCTCGGCGGAGGGGGCCATGCGCACGACCAGCGGCAGGCCGCTGGCGGTCAGTGCGTCGGCATGTGCGGGCGGCAGGCGGCACAGGTGGGCGACCGCCTCGCGGCGGCCCCGGTCCAGGGCGCGGTAGCTCTCCGAGCGCACGACCACGCCGTACAGATCGAGGTCGGTGTCCCCGTCCGGGGGCGCAAACGCGTCGCTCACGGCGTGCGCGCGGGCCGGATGGTGATGTACGCGAACACGTCGTTGGCGCGGTAGGCGAACTGCTGGGCCGAGCGAGCCAGTACGGGCTCTGCGAGCCAGTTGCCACCGCGGTTCGCGCGCAGGCCCAGGGGCTCCGGCATGTCGGTGCTGAGCTGCACCCGGTCCGGACCCGGCACCTCGCGGAACTTGTTGCGGAGCGACTCGTTGCGGCACCAGTCCCGTGCGTTGCCGGTGAGACCGTTCACGCCGTAGGGGCTGAGGTCGAGGGGAAAGGTGCCGATCTCTGCGGGCAGCGGGTGGCCCTTGTGGCTGCGCCGGGTCATCGCCCACGTCGGGTCGAGGTAGTCGCCGACGGGGAAGTGGCGCCCATCCACGCCACGCGCAGCCTTCTCCCACTCCCACTCTTCAGGCAGACGCCAGGCCTTGCCCGTGGTCTCGGCGAGCCACGTGCAGTAGGCGTGCGCGCAGAACCAGTCGACCATGACCACCGGGTAGTTCGGCAACCACTCGTCGCCGTCGGGGTCGGGACGCAGGAAGAAGCGCCCGTCGTCGCCGCGGCCGTAGCACATCTGACGCTCGCCGGTGCGCTCGCGGGGCACGTAGCGCAGGGCCTCGTCGTCGCGACCTTGCGCGACGAGGTCGTCGAGGAACGCGATGTACTCGCGGTTGGTGACGGGGTGCTCGCGAAGGATGAAGTCGTGCACCCACAGGCGCCGCTCCGGGTGGTTGGGCACGGTCGTCGGGTCACCGGCCGCCCGGAACCAGCCGCGTGGCACGAACACCTCGCCCTCGGCGACGGTGCCCGCCGTCGGCAGCACCACGGGCTCGACCTCGCCCTCGGGGTTCGTCGACGACCAGGCCGCGCCCCGCTCGACCTCGACCGGGTAGCGCACGGTGTCGTGGCCCGGGGCCGAGAGCTCGAGCAGGTAGCTCCCGTGGGTCAGATGCAGCCGCTCGGGCAGGCGCTCGTGCGACTCGACGAGCTCCGGGACCAGGCGTCGCTCGTGCTCGACGTACCGGAACACGCGCGCCGACACCTCGTGTGGCTCGGTGAGGAGCGCGACCTCGCCGAAGCCTTCGAGGTACGCCGACCAGCGCCCCCGGTCGTGCTCTCGCAGGCGCTCCTCGTTGACCATGGCGGCGGCGGGGTCGCGCAGCTGGAGAGCGCGGGCATGCTCCTCGTGGAAGTGGTCGGCGAGCCGGGTGTGGGCCGCGTGCAGGTCGGGGACGAGCCGGAGGGCGGACTCGAGGATCTGCACGCTTCGGCTGCGGAGCACGCGAGCCCGGGTCGCGAGGTCACGGGCTTCGTCCTGAAGCGTCCACGCGTCGATCTTCTCGGCGACCGGCGCGGTCTCGGCGATGGCGGCGAGGGCCTGCTCCGCCTCGCGCTCTCGGGCCTCCGCGAGCGCCGCGAGCTTGCGCGACTCGCGGGCGACCTCGTCCGCTTCGTCGCAGAGCTCCTCGGCGCGTTCACGGGCGAGCACGCCGTCGAGCCACTCGCCGAGTGCGGTGGCCACCCGTGCCGCCGAGGCCGGGCGCCCGGCGATGTCGCGGCTCATGCACCGCGAGCACAGCGCGACCAGGTCTTCGGGCAGCGGCCAGGGCTTGGATGGCGGCGGAGGCGCTCCGCGGCGCACCTGGGTGAGCACCGCGCGGCCCGTGGGCCCCTGGTAAGGCGGCCGGCCGGCGAGGAGCTCGTAGAGCAGGGCACCGAGCGCGTACACATCGGTGTGGGGTCCCAGCTCGTCGAGCGCGCCCCGCGCCTGCTCCGGCGCCATGTACGCCGGTGTTCCCGCGACCACGCCGTGTCGCGTGTGGTGAGTGTCGCTCACCGAGCTGTCGGTCGCGACGTGCGCGGAGCTCTCTCCGTGGACGATCTTCACCAGGCCCCAGTCGAGCACTCGGACTTCGCCGAACGCGCCGAGCATGATGTTCCGCGGCTTCAGGTCGCGATGCAGCACGCCGCGCTCGTGGGCGAAGGCGATGACCTCGGCCACGCGACGGACGACGTCGACGAGCCGGCGGAGGGTCCAGCCCTCGCGACTCGCCTGCCATCCGTGGGCCGAGGCGAGATGCAAGGACTGGATGGCGGCATCCAGCGTCTGGCCGCGGACCTCTTCCATCGTGTAGTACCAGCGCCCGTCCGGAAGCTGCCCGATCTCGTGGATGGGCACGACGCCGGGGTGCTGCAGCTGGGCGGTGGCCTGGGCCTCGTCGATGAACCGCGGATCGGGTGGGCCCTCGGAGCCGCGCAGGATCTTCATGGCGAGGGTCCGCCGGAGGTCCGGGTCGCGCACCCGGTGTACGGCGCCGGCGCCGCCCTCCGCGATCAGCCCGAGGTCTTCGTAGCGACCAAACCGCGACACCAACCCTCCAGAGGCTGCGTATACTACGCCGCATGGGAGAGCTGCTTCATATTGGCTCACACCGGCGCGTCCCCCTGGTGGCGCACACGGTGATCGGCCGGGCCCAGTCGTGCCAGCTTCGGCTGGAACAACCAGATGTGTCGGCGAGTCACGCGAGCCTCACGTGGACCGGTCAGACGTGGGTGCTGCGCGACCTCGGTAGCCGAAACGGCACAAGGGTCGGCGGTGAGGCGCTCGATCCGGGTGTCGCGCGGTGCCTCGACGCGGGGGACGAGCTCGCCTTCGGCACCGGCGAGGCGGAGTGGCGTCTGGTCGACGCGAGCGCGCCGCTGGCCCTCGCCCGCAGCGGAGAGCGCGTCGTTCAGCCCGCCGACGGCCTGATCCTCCTCCCATCCTCCGAGGAACCCGAGCTGGTCTTGCTTTTCGACCCGGACCTCGGCTGGGTCGTCGAGGACGGCGAGCAACAGCGCGTGGTGCACGACGGCGAGATCGTCGCCGCAGGCGGTCAGCCCTGGCAGCTGTTCCTGCCCACACCGCTCGAGGCGACCTTCGAGTCCGCCGACGTGATGCCCGACGTTCAGGACATCACCGTCGACTTCGAGGTCAGCCAGGACGAGGAGTACGTGCGCGTCGCCTTGCGCTCCGAGGGGTGGCGCAGCGAGCTCGCACCGCGCTCGTACCACTACATGATGCTCACCCTCGCGCGGCTCAAGCTCGACGACGCGAGTGCGGGGCTACCCACCGCCGAACAGGGCTGGGTGCATCGGGAGGAGCTCGCGAAGATGCTCAGGGTCGGGCCGCGCACGCTGACCGTGCACCTGTGCCGCGCGTACCAGCAGGTCGGAGAGGCGGGCGTGCTCGGCGCGGCCGACTTCTTCGAGCACCGACCGAGCACGCGCCAGGTACGTCTGGCGGCGTCCGTGGGCGAGGTCCGGCCCCTGGCTTGATCGTCAGTGGCGGTGGAAGGCGAGACCCAGGCGGTCGCCGTCTTCGGGCACGAGCTCGGCTCCGTCGGTGTACCACGCAAAGCGCATCGCCAGGTTCTTCGTCGCGGCGTAGGCGAGGTGCTCGACCGCGACGACGACCAGGATCGGCGCGAAGCGGGGTGCGTCGATGGCGGTGCACACGGCGAGGAGAAGGATCGAGTCCCCCCGTACCTGGTGGAACAGGTGGTCACCCAGTCCCAGCCGGGCGTTGTTGGCCCACATCCACGCCACCGAGCCCGCGAGCAGCAGCCCCGCGGCGAGCCAGTCCACGCGCGCCCCAGGGAACGCGGCGAACACGGCGATGGCGAGCGGACAGATCACGAGTCCGGCGACGAAGTGGGCCGGCGCATCCACCTTGCCCTTGATCACGCCGTGAAACGCGGACTGCACGACGAGCATGGTCGCGCCGGCGGTGAACGGGATGAGCAGGGCGAAGCACACGGCGGTGAGGCCGTACCCCAGGTGCAGCCACGGGCGCGGTGCCAGGCCGTGCTCCTGCGTGAGGTCGGCGACCTTCTGCCCGACGGCGTACAGCGCCGCGAGCAGGGCGAGCACCGCGAGCTCCGCGCCGGGTGCGAGATCGAGTGGCGGGGAGGCCGCGACACCACCCGCGCGTCGCGCCACGTCGATGGCGAGCAGGCAGACCACGAGCCCGCCGGCCATCCATCGGCCTCGGCTCCGCCACTTCGCGTGGTGAGCGGGATCAGGCTGCGACATGGCGAAGCTCGGCCAGGTCCTGGCGGGCGGAGAGGACGGTCGCCTCGACCACGCGCTCGGGGGTGTACAGCTGCTTGCTGACCCACAGGTCGGCGCGGATGACCGGGCCCTCGAGCAGCTCGCGGGCGGCGAACAGGCACTGGGCGGTCCTCGGCTCGGTGCGGTCGGTCCCGAGCACGGCCACGGCGTAGGCGGTCTCCTCGGAGGTCGCGGCGAAGCGCCCCCAGCCGCCTTCGTCGCGGAACTGGGAGAGGACCCAGCGACGGGCGCGGGCCAGGGCGGGCTGGACGTGCGCGCCGCCCCAGGCCCGAAGCGCGTGCACGGCGCAGGCCGTGGCGTAGAACGGGCTCGCGTGCCACTTGTCGGTGAAGCTGCCGTCGGCCGCCTGGCTGTCGAGCAGGAAGCGCGCGGCGGCTTCGCCCGCGTCCTGGCGCCGCGGCGTCGGGTCGGCGATGGCGAGGGCCTCGAGCACGTGCGCGTTGGTGGAGAGCGACGGGTTGCGCTCCCCCTCCATGGTCGTGAAGTGCGTGCCGCGGAACCAGCGGAAGAGCACGTCGACGTCGGGGGACAGCCCGAGGTACAGCTGCGCCGCCAGGTTCGCACCGGTGTCGTCGGCATTGCAGGGCCACGTCGCGCCGGCGCTCGTCGCAACGCCCTCGGGCGTGCACGCCTGCGACAGGGCCTGCGTGAGCTCGGTGACCACGGACCGCGGCAGGGTGCGGCGTCGACCGGGGTTGCCGCGCAGGAAGTCACAGGTCGCCCAGGACATCTCGAAGTGATCGATGGGCCACACCACGGGCAGCGCACCGCCGCGTTCCACGCGGGAGAGCCAGGCGACCGCGTCCGGGTCCCAGTGGCCGTGCATCAGTGCCGCTGCCGTGGCCGCCGGCGAGGCGCCATAGCCGCCATGCCGCTTCAGACCGCCGCAGCGCGTGTAGTCCAGGCGTCCCTCGAAGGCCTCGAGCGAGTACACGAGGGGGGAGGGCCGCCGGTACAGGCTCTCCGGGTCGAGCAGGGCGAGCTTGGCCTCCGACAGTGCGAGCAGTCGCTCCCGCGCGGGAAACGCGAGGTGAATGCCCTCCGCATCGAGCTCTCGGAGCAGGTGCGGCACCACGAGCTCGAACGCGATGGCCTCGAAGCGTGCCACGTCCCAGCGGGGCAGCGCCTCGCGCAGCCAGCCGACCACGCGATGCCGCGCGTTCTCGGCCTCCTCGCCACCCCAGGGGATGCGTGCGAGGCACAGGGCCGCGGCGAGGCTCGGCACGAGGTTGTACGGGAACTGCGCGGCGAAGGCACCGTTCGGCTCCTGCATGGCAAGCAGTGCGGGCAGGGCGCGCGGGAACGCCGGCTGCGTCGGATCCGTGGGGTCGGGCACCATCGCCACCCACGCCGTGTCGTAGGCCGCGGGGCTCACCGCCCCCGCACCGCGCGCGTCGCGTCGCTCGTCGAAGAGGCTCTGGAACAGATCGATCATGTCGCGGCTCATGCGGGAGCTCCGATGGCAGTGGGAACAGCGGCGGCGAAGGCTTCAGCGAGGCCGGGCACGAGATCGCGCATCGGATGGGAGGCAATGCGCGCCTGGCTGGCGGAGAGCCAGGCCACGGCGGCTTCCACGGCGCCGACCGCGTGCAGCAGGTCGATGGCCTCGGCGACCATCGCTTCGCACGTCTCGTCGGCCGGCGTCGCGAGCAGGGTGCGCAGCCGCTGCACTTCGGCGGCGGGGGCGTGCTCGTAGCTCCAGGCGACGAGGAAGGTGAGCTTGCCGGCGACCACATCCCCGCCGACCAGGCGCCCCTTGCCGCCGACGACGTCGAGGAGGTCGTCCCGGACCTGAAAGCACAGGCCCAGCTCGCGACCGTAGTCCCCGGCGTCGGCCACCACCTTGCTCGGGGCGCCGGCGGCGATGGCGCCGAGCTCGAGTGCGAGCGCGAACAGGGCCGCGGTCTTCGCCTCGGCCATCGCCAGGTAGGTGGCCAGGGGCTGGGCGCGGTGCACGCGGTGGGTCTCCTGGAGGCGCAGATCGCTGCACTGGCCCTGGGTGAGGCGAACCATGGCCTCGGACACGCGGGGAAGCACGCGGTCGGCGACCGGTGTGGCGGCGAGCGCCGCGAAGGCCCGGAAGATCAGGGCATCTCCGGCGTTGATGGCCTGGGCGGTGCCCCACCGTGCGTGCAGTGTGGGGACGCCGCGCCGCTGCAGGTCGCCGTCCTGGCAGTCGTCGTGCACGAGCGAGGCGTTGTGGAGGAGCTCGAGGCCGACGCCGAGGTCGAGGGCGGCGTGCCCATCCCCGCCGAGGTTGTGGGCGACGAGCGAGGGGAGCAGCGCGCGTAGGCGCTTTCCCCCGGTGCCGAGCTGGTAGTCGAGCATCCCGCCGAGGAAGCCGTCGGTCTGTGCGGCGTGGCGCAGGCGATGCTCGATCAGGCTGCCCCAGCGCTCCTTGGCCTCGGCGAGTCCGAGTCGTCGCCTCGGCATGCCGCTCATGCGGGCGTCGAACAGAGATTGGACAGCAGCCATCGGCACCTCCGGGTGGAGGAAACCTGTCCCGATGGCCGCCGGGTGCCGACTACACGCTGCAACAGGGTAGGCTTCGTCCGTGAGAGCGCTCGGCCGGTACCGCTTGCATCGCCTCCTCGGAGAAGGGGGGGCGGGCCGCGTGTACGACGCCACGCTCGCGGGTCCGGGTGGCGTGGAGCGGCCGGTGGCCGTGAAAGTGCTCGCCGGCGATGGCGCGGTGCTGCGCCGCGAGGCCCGCCTCGGCGGACTGCTGCGCCATGCGCACCTCGTCGACGTGTACGAGGTCGGCGAGGTCGATGGGCAGTGGTTCTGTGCGATGGAGCGCTGCGCCGGGTCGATCCTCACGCGGGTTCCGCTGCCGCCTCGGGCCGTGGTCGACGTCGGTCTGCAGGTGTGCGAGGCGCTGCACTACGCCCACGAGGCGCTGGGGCTCGTGCACCTCGACCTCAAGCCGGACAACCTGCTGTACACCGAAGCGGGGGCGGTGAAGGTCGCGGACCTCGGCATCGCCCGGGCCAGCGGTTTCGACGGGGACGGCCGGGTTCGCGGCACCCCGGGGTACATGCCACCAGAGCAGGCCCGCGGGGGGGCCGTCGACCCACGCGCGGACGTGTACGCACTGGGAGCGACGCTTCTCCACCTCGCGACGGGTGCGCGAGGACAGGCATCGGCCTCGACCTGGTTGGACACGAGCTTCGGGGACCCCGACGACACGCAGGAGTACGTGCTCGACGCCGGAATCGGTCCCGCGTGGCTGCGGCCCATCCTCACCCGGGCGCTCGCGAACGAACCGGCCGAGCGATTCCTCGACATGCAGGACATGGCGCGCGCCCTCGCCGCGCTCGAGGTCGACGGCGCCTCGCTGGTCGAGCACCTCGGCGTGCGACGCGAGCTGCCGGCCTGGAGTGCGGCGATTCCCGGCGAGCCCGACGACTTCATCGGCCGGGGCGAGATCGAGGACCAGCTTCTCGCCTGGCTCGACGAGGGCGGGCTGATCACCCTCCGCGGTCCCGCTGGCGTGGGCAAGACCCGGCTCTCCGCACGGTTGGCCCGCCGCTGGGCCGAGAGCCGCGGAGCCGACGGACTGTTCCTCGACCTGACCCAGGTGCGCGACGAGGACGGCCTCGCCGGTGCACTCGGGCGTGCGCTGGACGTGCCCCTGGCCGATCGCCACGTCGCCGAGCAGCTCGGTGCGGCGCTGGCCGCGCGGGGAGAGCTCGTGGTGGTGCTCGACAACGTCGAGCAGATCCCGGGAGTGGGCGGCATGCTCGCTCCGCTGCTCGAGGCTGCGCCCGAGGCGCGCTTGCTCGCGACCTCCCGCCAGAAGGTCGACCATCCGAACGAGCGCATCCACGATCTGGCGCCGTTGTCCCCCGATGCGGCGGTGGCGCTGCTCGTGGCCCGCGCTCGGCTTCGCGGCGTAGAGCTCACGCCATCCCCGGCCCTCGAAGAGCTTGCGGTCAAGCTCGATGGCCTTCCGCTGGCGTTGGAGCTCGCCGCGGGACGCCTCGGCGTGCTCTCGGTCGAGGACGTGCTCGAGCGACTGGGCAAGGGCGTGCTTCGCGCCGCGGGCGAGGACCGGCACGCGACGCTGAATGCGGCGCTGACGTGGAGCTGGGAGCTGCTCTCCGAGGCGCACCGTCGCGCGTTGGCCGAGCTGTCCGTGTTCGCCGGCCCGTTCGCGCTGTCCGCCGCCGAGGCCGTGCTCGACCTCTCCGCGGACGACGTGCTCGCGACCATCGAGGCTCTCGTCGATCGCTCCATGCTCCATGTCGCCGACTATGGCCGCTTTCGGCTGCTCGTCAGTGTGCGGGACTTCGCGGCCGCCCGCCTCGCGGAGCGCGGAGACGACGTGGTCCGCGCCGCCGAGTGGCGCCATGCGCGGTTCTACGCGGAGCGCTGGCCGGTGGAGCGCCTGCGTGCGCTCGAGATGAACGCGGCCGAGGACCGCACGGACCTGCTTCGCTCCGCGGACAACATGATCGCCGCGCTGGAGCGCTCGATCGCCGCCGGACAGGGCGAGACGGCGCTCCGTTGTCTCCGCGCCGCCCTGACCGTGCTCGAGAACCAGGCCGCCCACGCGCGCATGGTGAACTTCGCCCAGCGGGTGAGCGAGATGGCCGACCTCTCGCTGTCGTCCCGGGCCATGGCCCTCCTGGTGCTCGGACTGGCCTGCAACCGCAACGCGGACCTCGCCGGTTCGCTCGCGGCGCTGGACCCCGGCCTTCGCTGCGCGCGCGAGGCCGGCGATGGGCACCTCGAGGGCATGATTCAGGCCCAGCGCGGCACCTGTCTGCTCGAGGGCGGGCGCATCGCCGAGGCTGAAGCCTGCTTCCGGGAGGCCGTGCGCCTCCAGCGGTTGGCGGGCGAGCGGCGATGGGAAGGTGTGAGTCATGCCGACCTCGCTGTGGCGCTCGGCCAGGCCGGGCGGCCGGACGAGGCCCGTGCAGCCTACGAGCGCGCGCTGGTCCTCACCCGCAGCGCCGGCGACCTCGCCACCGAGGGCGGCGTGCTCGGCAACCTCGGGAACCTCGCGCTCGAGTCGGGCGCCTTCGACCTCGCACGCGCGTACTTCGAGGCGGCGATCGACATCCACCAGCGACTGCGACGCTGGCGCTCCCATGCGCACGCCGTGGGCTCGCTGGGCCTCGTGTACGCGATGGAGGGGCGCTACGAAGAGGCGCTCCCGCGCATGCAGAAGGCGCTCGAGGTGCAGACCCAGCTGGGCTATCGCCGCTACCAGGGCATCGCGCTCGGCAACCTCGGCATCCTCCACGAGAAGCTCGGCGACCACGAGGCGGCCGTGGCCGCCCTTCGAGAGGCGGCGAGCCTCGCGCATGGCGCCGACAACCCGCGCTTCGAGAGCTACTGGCTCGCGTGGGTGGCGCGGCTCGAGCCGCTCGCGGACGAGGCGCCCGCGCTGTCGACCCGGGCGATCGACCTCGCTCGCTCCGTGGGCGATCCCGCGACCTGGGTCGAGGTCCTCGCGATGGGGGCCGGCATGTGGCTCGAACGCGGTCATCGCGCACGCGCACAAGCTTTGTTGGCGCGGGCCGAGGCGGATCTTCCGGCACGACACATTGGGGCTCGCGAGGAGGTGCAGCGAGTCCACGACATGCTCACGGCGTCGCGGGACCGCAGCGGGTAGGCTGGCGACCTTCGGAGGTCCTGATGTCCCGACGCCCCGTCCACTTCGTGATTGGCTCCGGTCGCAGCGGCACGACGCTGCTGCGCGTGATGCTCGCCGGCCACCCCCAGCTGTTCTCGCCTCCCGAGATGGTGCTCGCCCCGTACGACACCATGGCCGAGCGCACCAAGCACATGGAAGCGCGCTTCTGGGAGAAGGGCGGCCTGCGGCGTGCGGTGCTCGAGCTCACCGGCAGCACCGTGGACGAGGCCAAGGAGCACGTGGCCCGGCTCGCGGACAAGACGGTGCCCGAGGTCTACGACCACCTGCAGGAGCTCGTCGGCGACAAGTTCATCATCGACAAGTGCCCGCACCTGGCGATGATGCCCGAGCGCCTTCCCAAGCTGCTCGAGTGGTACCCCGAGGCCCGCTTCGTGTGGATCGTCCGCCACCCCGGCTCGGTGATCAAGAGCTGGCAGAACATGCCGATGGCCGAGGTGATGCTCGGTGATTTCGAGGGTGGCGCCGAGGGCGTGTGGCGCAGCAGCAACGAGAACTGCAAGCAGTTCCTGGCCACGCTGCCCGAGGACCGCTGGTGCCGCGTCACCTACGAGGACCTGGTGAACTCGCCCGAGACCCGCGAGGCCAGCCTCCGGCGGATCTGCGACACCCTCGGGCTCGAGTACGCGCCGGCGATGGCCGACCCCTACGGCGACGACAAGCGCATGATCTCCGGCCCCAAGGGGGCCCGGGCCATCGGCGACCCGAACATGGCGGGCCGCAAGAAGATCGACCCGTCGCTGGCAACCAAGTGGCTGCGCAGCTTCGACCCGCGCTCGGTCTCCGCCGAGACCAAGGCCCTGGCGACCGAGCTCGGCTACGACCTCGATGCCCTCGACCTGCCGCCGATCGCCCGTCTCTCGGACGCGATGCAGTCGCTGTTCGACTACGCGAAGAAGCTCGAGAAGGACATCGACCTGCCCATGGACCTCGACGCGGTCGAGGGACGGCGCTTCCTGCTTCGCATGCTTGCCGAGAGTGTGGACACCTTCGTCGAGCACAGCACCGTCGACAACCCGGAGTTCCGCCACGCCGAGGGGCCGCATCGCAAGATGTTCGCGGACAACCCGGACACCGACTACCTGCGCGCGCCGATCCGCCTCGACGACGGGCGCGTGTACGCGCTTCGCGGCCGCATCCCCGAGGGCACGAACTACGCGGGCATCCTGTACTACGGAAAGGGCGGTCGGATCGGCAACCGCTTCGTGGACCAGGACATCCCGCTGAACGCCGACCGCAGCTTCGAGATCCGCCTCGCGACCACCGCGCAGGAGGGCTTCCCGACCCTCGTCGGTGACGGCGACGAGACCGCGGTCATGGTGCGCCAGTACTTCACCAACCGCGACACCGAGGAGCCGCTGTCCGTCGAGATCGAGCTCCTCGGCGAGCCTCCGGCGCCCACGCCGCTCGACGCGAGCTGGATGGCGCGGCGCATCTACCTCTCCGAGCGCATGCTCAAGGCGGTGTTCGAGCGCACGCTCATGGCCTACCAGATGGCCAACAAGGCGGCGCTGAACCAGTTCATCCAGATCCCCGGCGAGGCCCTGTTCCCGACCCCGGACAACACCTACCAGGTGTGCTGGTACCGCTTCGGGCGCGACCAGTGCATGCGGGTGCGCGCGAAGCTGCCCACCAGCCGCTACTTCTCGTTGGTGCTGTACAACGCGTGGATGGAGTCGCTCGACTACACGCGGCACACCATCAGCCTCAACCACACCGAGATCGAGGCCGACGAGGACGGCATGTTCGAGGTGGTGCTCTCGCACCGTGACCTGGGCCAGACCAACCGCCTCGACACCGCCGGTCACCACGCCGGCTTCCTGCTCGCGCGGAACCTGCTTCTCGAGGGCGAGCCGCCTCAGTTCGAGATCCAGGTGCAGTACGAGCACGAGTTCCTGGCGGACGAGTGAGCGCACTCGGCCTGCTGTTGCACGCTGAAAGCGCGCGGCGGCAGCCGTTGGTTATCGAGGTGACGTGAGCGGTTCTCCCCCCGATCGCGACTTTCGCGACCTGGCTCCGCCGACCCGCGGTGGGTTGAGCCGGGACGTCGGCCTGCGCATGGTCTTCCAGGCGCTGGCGATGACCGAGGACCCGGTCCACATCGGGCGCTTCGAGGTTCGCGAGCGCATCGGGCAGGGCGGCATGGGCACGGTGTACCGAGCCTGGGACCCGGACCTGCACCGCGAGGTCGCGCTCAAGGTGCTCGACGCCACCGTGAACATGGCGGTGGCCGATGCGGTGCGGCACGAGGCGCGTGCGCTGGCAAGGCTCGCGCACCCCCACGTGGTGGGCGTCCACGAGCTGGGCTTCGAGTCGGACCAGGTGTTCGTGGCCATGGAGTTCGTGCCCGGTCGCACCCTGCGCGAGCTCGCCGAGAGCGACGATCGTCCCTCGGCCTCGGGTCTCGTCGACCTGTTCGTGCAGGCGGGCAAGGGGCTTCAGGCCGCGCACGACGCCGGACTCATCCACCGGGACATCAAGCCGGACAACCTGCTCGTCGCCGAGGACGGGCGGGTTCGCGTCGCGGACTTCGGCCTCGCGACCATGCAGGACGCGGAGCGCTACGAAGTCGCCGGCACGCCCACGTACATGGCCCCTGAGGTCGTCGGAGAGGGCCGTGCGAGCGTGTACAGCGACCAGTACGCCTTCTGCGCGAGCCTGTGGCGCACCCTCGCACCGCAAGCGCCGCTTCGCGACCCCACGGCGCCCATGCCTCCCGCGGTGCGGATCGCCCTGATGCGCGGGCTCGACCCCGTGCCCGCCGAGCGCTGGCCGTCGATGAGCGAGCTGCTCGAAGCCCTGGCGCCGCCGCCGTCCACGGGCATGGCCGATCGGCATCGCGAGCTGCTCGTGCGGCGGGTGGAGCGCCTGTGGATCGACGGTGTGCTCCACGTCTCCCTGGCCGAGGGTCCCGTGCTCTCGGTGCCGATGTCGAACGCGCCGACCGACGTCGACGCGCCGTGGACGCCCAAGGCGGTACCCAATGGGTCGCTGCGCGGCATGCTCGAGGCGGGGCACGGCTCGTTGCTCATCCTCGGTGAGCCCGGCGCGGGAAAGACCACCGCGCTCCTCCAGCTCGCCGAGGTGCTGCTCGACGAGGCGCGCCGCGATGCCTCGGCTCCTGTGCCCGTGGTGTTGTCGCTGGCCTCGCTCGGCAGCTATCGCGGTCCGGCCCAGGAGTGGGTGGAGAGCGAGCTCGTCGCAAAGTACGGTCTTCCGCGTCCGTCGGTTCGGCGCTGGCTGGCGGCGGGCGAGCTCGTGCTGCTCCTCGACGGACTCGACGAGGTTCGGGCCAACCGCCAGGCCAAGGTCGTCGACGCGCTCAACGGCCTGCGCGAGGAGGCCGGTCTGTCGCTCGCGGTGAGCTGCCGCACGCTGGACTACCGCAACCTCCGGTCGCCGCTGCGGCTCGGGTACGCCGTGTGCCTCGATCCGCTGTCCCCGGAGGTCGTGCGCTCCCACGTGCGTGCGACCGCGGCCCACGCCTCGCTGGGACCGGGGCTGCGCACCCCGCTGTTCCTGCGGCTGCTGCAGACCATGGACGACGACCTCCCCGAGGAGGGGCCGCTTCCCTGGCTGTACACGCGCTTCGTCGAGCACGCGGTGGATGGAAAGTCCCCCGAGGAATCGCGGCAGCTGGTCGAGGGCCTCACCTTCCTCGCCGGTGCGATGACCCGCGCTGACCGCTCCGAGCTGTGGCTCGAGGAGATGACGCCCGACTGGGTCTTCGCGGACTGGCGCGGCGGGGCGACCAAGGCGCTCGCCGTGGCCCTGCTGCTGCTCGTGTGCCTCGCGGTGAACGTCACCGTGGGCGTGCTGGTCGAGGGCGACGCGCTGTCGGGCGTGCTGTTCAGCTTCGTGTCGCTCACCTCCGTGCTCGTGCTCGGTCGCGGCTTTCGTCCGCAGCGCATCGAGCGCCTGCGCTTCTCGTGGCGTCGGTTGGCGCGACTCGCGCCGCTCAGCCTGGGCGTAGGCCTGGTGCTCGGCGCGATCTACGGCAGCTTCTACGTGATGTGGAGCAACGTCATCTTCGGCGGCGTGTGCGGTCTGGTGATCGCGGTGACCGTGGCCTTCGAGCCGTCGCTCACCGAGTCGACGGTCCGGCCGAACGCCGGCATCCGCCAGTCCGTGCGCAACGGCCTCGGCATCGGCGGGCTCGCGTTCGCGCTCGGCGCCATCTGCATCGGCTACATCGCGGTGCCCCTGGTGGTGCCGCACCTCGAGCCACCCGCCACGCTGATCGAGCTCGAGAACCCGTCCTTGTCCGCGGCGGCGCTCGCGGGACCGCTGCTCGGCATCATCGCGGGCATGCTCAGCGGAGGCTGGGTCGTCCTCCAGCACCTCGCGCTACGCCTGGTGCTCGCGGCCACCACACCGCTTCCGCTGGCGCTCGTGCCCTTCCTCGACGACGCGGTGGACCGCGCGCTCATGCGGCGCATCGGCGGTGGCTACCTCTTCCCGCACCGCACGCTCCAGAACTGGCTCGCGGAGCGCGCGCAGGGCTAGCAGCTAGCGACCGCGCGACCACTCCCGGTACCACTGCAGGTCCCGGTCGTACGCGAAGCTGTCCTCCTCGGACTCCTCCTCGAGCTCCTCCCACTCCTCCTCGTCCTTGTCCATGTGCGGC
Source organism: Deltaproteobacteria bacterium (assembly GCA_006226595.1). Classification (GTDB taxonomy): domain Bacteria; phylum Myxococcota_A; class UBA796; order UBA796; genus M1803. The sequence goes on along the minus strand of SBGP01000069.1, from coordinate 17,171 downwards.
AGGCGCATCGCGGCCTCCGCTTCCTCGCGGGAGATGAAGCCCATCCGGTAGCGGCCGTAGATGTCGAGGAAGGCGGCGTAGCGCGGGTCGCGGTCGGGCCCCGCCAGGTCCCACTTCTCGTCGGCGCCGAGCGCGTCTACCGCGTTGGTCTCGGGCGGTACACGGTCGACGGCCATCACCGGGCTGAAGTCCGCATCCGGGGTGAAGAAGTCCCACAGCGGCACGGCGGCGGCGTCCGGGCGCCCCATGGGCGGCACGGCGAGAATGCGCTCGATGGTCGCGAACACCGACAGGAAGTTGCTCGTCGTCGGGCTCACGTAGCCGCCGCGCTTGGCCCACGGGCTGACCACGAACAACGGCGAGCGGCTGTCGTTGACGTGGTCGCCGCAGCCCTGCGGGTCATCCTGGAGGACGATGACCAGCGACTTCTCCCAGTACTCGGAGGTCGACAAGCCCTCGATGAGTACGCCCACCGCCCGGTCGTTGTCGGCGATCATCGACTCCGGCGTCGGGTCGCCGGACCCGGTGCCGTTGGTGTGGTCATTCGGGAAGCTGACGAAGGTGAAGTCGGCGAGGCCGTCGTCGAGCCACTCCTCGACGATGTACGCGGCTTTCTCCTCGTCGGGCACCGCGTAGTTGATCGCGGGACCGCCGGGGTAGTCGGTGTCGGTGTACTCGGCCATGCGCGTGCCGTCGGAGGCCTCGGCGCTCACGCCGACGATCTCGCCGTAGATCGCAAGGCTCTTTCCGTGCTCGTGCAGGTGCGTGAAGAAGTTGCCGGTGGTCGGCATCGCCATGTCCGACAGGGGCCACGCGAGCGAGGCGCCGACCCGCGACGTCTCGACCCACTGGAACTCGACCCAGTGCGTCAGGTGCGTCGAGGTGAGCATCACGTGCCCCGAGTCGGACTCACGCGTGTCGACATAGAAGTTGTCGGCGCTGTTGAAGCTGCGGATCAGCTGGCGCTGGTTCGGCGTGAGCTCGCTCGGCCAGCGCTGCGACGCCGGGTCGAGGGTCAGCCCGGGGTGCACCATGTCGCCGAACAGGCAGTCCATGGTCTTGTTCTCCTTGACCACGAGCACGACGTGTTCGATGGGGGAGACCTGTTCCGGGCTCGTCGGGATCGGGAAGAAGCCGTCGTCGCAGCTGAACGGGAAGCGCTCCGTCGGGCTCGCGTACAGCGACGCGACGTCCTCGGCGGACAGCGCGAGGTCGAGCCCCGCCAGGTCGATGGCGGAGACCGCGCCGGACTGCTCGCCGCTGCCGGTGTACGCGGCGACGACCAGTGTGTCGCCGACGACCTGGAGCTCGGTCGGGTACTCGGCCGTCGGGATCGCGCCGAGCACCTCGAGGGTCGCGGCGTCGAGCACGCTCACCGCGTTGTCCGATCCGCGACTCGCGTACAGGCGGTCGCCATCGAGCCACACCGCGTTGATGTTGCTGTTGCCGAGGGGCAGGCCGTCCGCGTCGAGCAGGTCGTGCTCGGTGACGTCGGCCTCGGCGCGCACGCTGGCCGTGGCCGTGTCGACGGCGGCGACCCGGTCGCCGTTCGAGACTGCGACGAACACGGTCGCCTCGTCCGCGCTCACCGCCATGCCGGCCGGGCTCACCGGCACGGGAATCACCGCGGTCTCGGTGCCGCTCGCGAGGTCGACGACGCTGAGCTCGGTGCCATCGAGGTCGCTGATGTACAGCTCGTTGCGGGTCGGCAGCAGCTCGACGTCCCAGCCGTTCGTGGAGGTGTCGAAGGTGCGGAGCACCGCGCCCGTCGCCGTGTCGATCTCGTAGGCCTCGGTCCGGGTGAAGCTCGCGGCGTAGAGCGTGCCTCCGTCCGCGGACAGCGCGAGGCCCGCGATGCGCGAGCCCGAGACGGGGATGTTCGTGCCCACGGTGAGGCTGCCGTCGATTGCGATGTCGAACACGTAGATCTGCTCGGCGGCGCCGCCTGCGGCGTAGAGCGTCGTGCCGGCCGCGTCGACGACGATGCCGTGGTTCAGGTGGCCCGTCTGCAGCGTCTGGCTCACGGTGAGCGTGTCGAGGTCGAGGACCTGGATCGACGTATCTCCGCGATCGACGGTGACGATGTACGCCGTGCTTGCGTCCGGGTGCACCGCGAGATCGATCGGCATGTTCGCGATGTTCACCGTCGGGCCCGCCGGCTGGATCAACCGGCCACCGAAGCTGATGAAGCTACCGTCCTCCTGGGGCCCGAAGCGGCGCTGGGCCTCGGGCGGGACCTCGTCGACGTAGCAGGGGGGGAGCGTGCCCGTGTCCTGGTCGTCCTTCTTGCAGGCAGAGAGGGCGAGCAGCGCGAGCAACGGCGTGAGGCGCGGGGTCATCGGCGTTCCCAGGTCGCGTGGATGGCGGCCCGAACGTCGATGCCAGGGGCGTCGATGCCGGAGCCGTGGGTGTGGTAGGCGCGGTCGGTGAGGTTGCGTACCTCTACGATCGCACGGATCTGTTCGGTGAGAGCCGTGGTCCCGCCGATTCCGAGCTCGACCCAGCCGTCCGTGCCGGGGCACGTCTGGCCGAGGTCGGCCCAGGTCGTGGCCGTCTCCGGTGCGGTGGCGCAGATCCGCAGGTCTGCTTCATCACCGGGGTGCAGGCGGCGCTGTGGCGCAGCGGCCGCGGCGAACAGCGACAGTCGCCACGGCTGACGGGCGGGGGCGAGGCTGAGCTCGCCGCCACCGTGCACGGGGGGCACGCGCCGCGCGGGGGAGGAGCCGTCGTCGAGGTCGAGCGTGCCGCGTGTCCAGGCGACGTGCGCACGGGCCTGGATAGGACCGACCGTGGTCGCCAGCTCGCCTTCGGCACCGAGGTAGCGCGCGCCCGGCACGTTCGTGCGGTGGCTGTACGCCAGTCCGTCGGCGGTCTCGGTTGCGCCCTGCCACGTCGTCGGGGCGTCGTCGAGGGCATCCGCCGTCCGGCTCGCCCACAGCACGACGCTGCCGCTCGCCGCGGGGGTGCGGGCTCGCAGGCCGAGCTCCGCCGTGTCGCTGCGCTCGGGCCTCAAGCGGTTGTTCGGCACGGAAAAGCGGGACTCCTCGGGGCCGAACAGGGTGGACTCCTCGAGGTTGGGGGCGCGGTAGCCCTGATAGGCTCCGGCCCATGCGTGCAGGCCCGGCGCGAGCCACGACACGCTCGCCGAGCCGACGAGCCCGGTGGTCGCATCGTCGACCGTGCCGTCCCCGTCGGGCAGGGGAACGTCTTCGGCGTGCACGCGGTAGTGCGACAGGCGGGCCCCGCCGCGGAGGCGCACGAGCCCCGGCCCCACGCTCATCGCGTCGAGCTCGCCGTGCGCGAAGGCACCGCCCACCGCGAAGGACGATCCCGGCGAGAAGTTGCCGCGGTCGCGTGCGACCCAGTCATCACCGGGCGCCTGGTCTCGCCGGAAACTCGCCACGCGCTCGACCTGGCCCTCGCCGCCGACCACCACCCGAAGCGGCGCCAGATCCAGGGTGGCTTGCGTGGAGGCAAGCCCCGCGCTGACGCGGTCCCGGCGCTCGCTCTTGCCGGTGATGGCCGTCTCCTCCAGACAGCCTGCGCGATCGGCGAGTCGGTCGCCTTCGGTCGCGCACCCGGTGCGGTCCTGCGTCTCGGACCACAGGTGCGCGCCAACCCGCGTCGTCAGCGTGGTGCGTCCCTGCTCGAACCGCCAGGAGAGCGAGCTCAGCGAGTCCGTGTTGTCGTAGCGACGCAGATCACCCTCGGCCAGTGCGTCGGTTCGACCGGCGTCGTCGAGTCGCACACCCCGGGTCGTCGCGGTGACCGTGTGCGCGCCGAGCCCGACGCCCGCGTGGGCGAGCCAGCCCTGCCGCGCGAAGTCCGACCACGGAGCCACCTTGCCCGAGCCGGTGCGCAGGCCCTGGTGTTCGGCGGCGCTCAGTCCGAGGCGCACGAAGTGATCGCCCTCGGCCTGCTCGGCCACGATCGTGGCGCCGACCCCGAGATCCGCGGAGGCCACGCGTCCGGTCGCGAGCACGCGCTGTCCGGGGGCGACGGCGGTCTGACGCACTGCGATGACGCCACCCATGGCCCCGGTTCCATACAGCACCGAGCTCGGGCCCCGGAGGACCTCCAGGCTGTCGCCGAGGGGCTCGACGAGGTTCAGGTACTGGTTCGGACCGGTGCGAAAGGTCGAGAGGTTGTGGCGCAGACCGTCGGCGAGCACGAGGTTCTGGGGACCGACCTGGCCCCTGAGGAACGGGCTGCCTGCGCCGCGATGCGTTCGCTGCATGTGCACGCCGGGCTCGGACTCGAGCCGCTCGATCACGTCGAAGGCGAGGGGGTCTTCGTCGACCGAGCGCACCTGCCGGGCCACGTCGAAGGGCTCCACGGCCTCGCGGCTGCCGAGCACGACGAGCACCGGGGCGGTGGCCGGTTCTTCCGCGAGAGCGAGCGTGGCGAGGAGGAGCAGCATGGGAGGCGCATCCTAGCGGCCTTCGCGGTGCACCCGGCGACGTTTTCGCACCAGCCCCATCGAGGCGCGTCGACTTTCTTGCGTCGGTCGTGGCGCTGCTTCGTCTTTCCGAGCACAACCACACAGGAGGTCTCATGACCCGCGTCCATCTCTCCCTGCACACCCGCGACCTCGCCGCCTCCCGCGCGTTCTACGCGACCCTGCTCGGCACCGAGCCCGACAAGGTCCGTGAGGACTACCTGCGCTTTCAGCCCGCTGGCGTGCCGATCGCGCTGGCGATCATGGTGGGCGAGCCGGAGCCCGGCCCGAACCACATGGGCATCAAGCTCGTCGAGCCTGGCGACACGAAGGCCACGTGGAAGCGACTCGAGCAGGCCGGCCTGGACGTGCTCGTCGAGGGCGAGGTGACCTGCTGCTGGTCCCGCCAGAACAAGGCCTGGGTCCACGATCCCGACGGGCGCGCGTGGGAGGTCTACACCATGGTCGACGACGGCGACCACGTGCCGCGTGGCGAGGACAGCCCGGTGCTCACCAGCGCTGGCGGAGCCTGCTGCGCATGACCGACGCGCGCTATGCCGAGCTCCGGCGCACCTTGCACGCCCGCATGCGCCGCCTGGATCCCGAGCACGCGGATGACCTGGTGCAGGAGACGCTGCTCCGCGTGCACCGCGCGCTGAGCCAGGGAGACGAGCCGATCGAGCGCCTCGACGCCTGGGTCGCGACGGTGGCCAGGCGCGTGTGGATCGACCACCTCCGCACGCGCCGCGTCTCGGCGGAGCTTCCCGAGCTCGCGAGTGCGGCCGACGAGCCCGAGGCGACGACCGAGGTCGCGTCTTGGTTGCCATCCTTCGTCGACGCGCTGCCCGAGCCGTATCGCACGGCGGTGCGCCGGGTGGACCTCGATGGCCTGTCCCAGGCCGAGCTCGCGCGGGAGCTCGAGCTCTCGCTCTCCGGTGCGCGCAGCCGCGTGCAGCGCGGTCGGGCCATGCTCAAGGGCGAGCTGCTCGCGTGTTGCCACGTCGGCTGGGAAGAAGGAGAGGTCGTCGCGATCGAGCGGCAGTGCGGCTGCTGAGTCGGGGTTACAGTGCCCCTCCGGATGGGGACCCGCCCGCGGCGGGTTCGTCCGTTCACAGCCCGCGGTTCGCCATGCTCCTTCGCTCTCTCCTCGTCCTGCTCGCCCTGCCCACCGTCGCGTACAGCCAGGAGCTGTCGCGCAAGGAGTGCCGGGACCGCCTCGATGCGTTCTACGCCGAGCCCGCGCGCGCCTGCTCGCCGTCCGCCGACCCGGCCCAGACCGCCCGCGTCGCGGCCACCCAGGGACGCAGCGACAAGTGGAAGGCCTTCTTCGCCAAGTGCGAGCAGGCCCACACCGAGTTCCTCGCCGTCGATGCTGGCTGCGAGGCGAAGTTCAAGGAGGGCTACCCGAACGCCGACTGGGTCGAGCGCTGGGGCAAGCTCGAGGCCATCGATGCCGATGTCGACGCGCGATTGCTCGTCTTCGGCTGCGCCAGGGACCGCGACCCGCTGCTCGACAAGCTCACCGAGTGCATGGGCACCGCGTGCACCGAGGCGGTGAGCGCCGCCGAGGAGTGGGCCGGGCGCTGCGCCCCGGACGGGCTGTCCGAGGAGGCCGCCGGCATCGGCTACCGCAAGAACTTCGAGCTGCTCGGCATGCTCGGCGAGGAGGGCACGGCCAGGGCAGCACATGCCGAGCTCGTCACCCGCGTCGGCGAGGCGGTGAAGGGCGGTCGGGCCGACGGCCTGCAGCTCGCGCTCGCGGCGCCGTGGTGCACCGACGACAAGAGCTGGACCTGTGCGCTGGACGTGAGCTGGAAGGGCGACGCCAAGGCCCTGATCACGGGACTTCGCGCGTTTCGTGGCGGCGAGCTCGAGCGCACGCGCCTGGGACGGGCCCGGCTCACCGGCGTGCGCGACACGCGCAAGCGGCTGCTGCTCGAGCGCGAGCTTCGCCCGCAGGTGCTCGACGCGGCGATCGACACGGGAAGTGCGGGGGGCGAGAGCCCCAGTGTGCGCCGCACCTGGGCCGGGGACGACCGCACCCGTGCGCTGGCGTGGCAGGGCGTGCAGCCCGAGGCCGCGCCGACCTGGCAGGACCGCGACGCTGCGGGCAACGAGACGGTGAGCCTGGTCCACGGACAGTCGCCATGGGCGGTGAGCTTCGAGCTCGAGCGCTCTCCCGCGGACGTCCAGACCGCGCTTCGCAAGGTTCGCGGCCAGCTGTCCGAGGATGCACTCGTGGCGCTGCACGTGGAGCCCGAGCGCGCCGAGCTCGTGTACGCCGTCGACGACCACACCCAGGTCGTGTACGTCGCGGTGCGCGAGGGCCGCGATGCGGTGCTCACGCGCGTGGTCGAGCATCCGGCCCGCGCCGAGCGCTCGGCCGAGCAGCGCGCGAAGGCTGCGCTCGACGGCTGGCTCGCGAAGGGCGAGCTGCCTGATGCCGAGGCGTTCACCTCGGCGACGGCGGACTTTGGCGAGGCCCTGTCCCCGAAGCTCGCCGAAGCCATCGAGCTGCACGTGGCGATGTTCGCCGCCACCGGCGACAAGGGCGCCTGGTCCCGCCGCATGGAGACGCTCGCGCCACAGCTCGACCTGTGGGCGCAGAGCAAGGCCGGCGAGCCCGCCGAGGAGGAGCTTCCGGAGGACGAGGAGCTCATCGACCCCGACATGGACCGCGGACCCGCGACTCCGCGCTCGCGCAAGCCGGGCAGCCTCGCGCTCGCCATCGGGGGCTGCGCCGAGACCGCGTGGGCCGAGGCCGCCGAGGCCGCCGACGCGGAGGCCAAGCACTGGCACCGCGAGGCCACGTGGGCAGAGCTTCGCTACGCCATGCTCGACCTCCGCGACGAGGACACGGTCGAGGCGGCGCGGAACTACCGCTTCGCGATGCGTCAGCTCGCCGACACGGTGCGCCAGCGCGACGAGGCGGGACGCCTCGCTGGAGAGCGCGACGCCTACCGCCTGAAGAGCGGCATCGATCGGGTCGACACGAACCGGCCGGCGTTCGCGCTCGCCGCGCTGCTCACCGACGCGGAGTGCGAGTAGCTACATCGAGATCGAGCCGTCGCGGAAGCTCGTGCGGCCGATGAGCGCGTTGATGAGCACGGGCTCGCCGCCGCGCGACGCCTCGAGCGCCTGCGAGAAGTCGGCGTCGATGCGCTTGTCCTCGTCCATGCGGATGCCCTGCGCGCCGAAACCCTTGGCGACGACGTCGTAGTCGGTGTGACGCAGCTTCACCGCGACGTCCGAGCCGAGCATGGTCACCTGGTCGCGGGCGATCTGCGTCCAGCCGGCGTCGTTGCCGACCAGCGCGTTCACCGCGACCCCGTGGCGCACGAAGGTGTCGAACTCGGCGATGGTGAAGCCTGCCGAGCCGTCCCCGTACACCAGCCACACGTCGGCCTCGGGTCGCACGAGCTTGGCACCGAGCGCGAAGCCGGCGCCGACGCCGAGGGTGCCGAACACGCCGGGGTCGAGCCACGAGAGCGGCTTGCGGGGCTGGCAGATGTACGCGGCGGTGGCCACGAAGTCGCCGCCGTCGACGACGAGGATGCTGTCCTCGGTGAGGTGCTTCTCGAGCGACTGGCACACCTTCATCGGGTTGAGGTGCGCGTCCACCGGCGCGTCGGCCATCGCGTCGATCTCGGCGCAGCGCGCGTCATGGCGACCCTTCACCGCTTCGTACCAGTCGGGCCGCGTGGGCTGGGCGCCGATGTCGGCCAGGTCGACGAGGAACTGGTGCGGGTCCGAGAGCACCGCGAGCTCGGGCTTGCGGTTCTTGGTGAGGTCGTCGGCGTCGCGGTTGACGCTGATCACCTTCGCGCGACCGATGTGCCCGCCGTAGTCGAGCCGGAAGTCCATCGGCGTGCCGGCGAGCACGACCACGTCGGACTCCTTGAGGGCCTTGCCGCGCTTGTGACGCATCTGCAGCGGATGGTCCTTGCCCAGCAGCCCGCGGGCCATGCCCGAGAGGAACACCGGGATGTTCAGCTTCTCGACGGCCGCGGCAAGCTCGTGGACCCGGCGCGGGTGGAGCATGGCTTGCGAGCCGACGAGCAGCACGGGGCGCTCCGCCCGGCGCAGCATGTCCGCGGCTTTCTGAACCTGGCGGTCGGTGTGGGTCGGCACGTCCGCCGACTCCGGCGGGTTCGCTTCGCGGAAGTCCTTGAACGCGAACTGGTTCGCGAGGTGGACCTTCAGGTAGTTCTTGATCGCCGCCTCACCCAGGTTGCGGGCCGGTCGGTCGGTCTTGTTCACGTACCACTCGCGGACGACCTCCTCGTCGTAGAGCAGATCGACGGCGAGCTCGACGAACACCGGGCCCGGCACGCCGCTCACCGCCTCGTGGAAGGCGCGCTCGAGGGCCGGCACGATCTCGCGCACGGTGTTCGGACGGGCGGCGTACTTCACGTGCGGCTTGATCAAGGCCATCTGGTCGATGTCCTGGAGGCTGCCACGACCGCGGAGCACGGTCGCGGTGGCGCCGCCGAGCAGCACTAGCGGCGACTGGGCCATCTGCGCGTTCTTGATCGCGGTGATCGTGTTGGTCACGCCCGGACCCGCGGTCACCGCGGCGACGCCGGGCACACCGGTGAGTCGCGACACGGCATCGGCGGCGAACACGGCGTTCGCCTCGTGCCGCACGTCGATCACGCGCAGGCCGCGGTTCTCGCAGCCCACCAGGATCGGGGAGATGTGGCCCCCGCACAGGGTGAAGACGAAGCGCACACCGTGCGCTTGCAGGACCTCGGCTACGCGGCTGCCACCGTCCATCGGACTCTCCTGATTTACTTACGCGGAAGTAAGTTCGTTCGGTGCCGGGTGCAACCCGGATCTTCCGAAGCTCACAAGTGCTCGGCAACCCGGGCCTGCGCGTACTGCACCGCGAGCTCGACCAGCGGGAAGGACAACACCTCACCCACGTACACGGTGCGGTTGTGCCCCTGCAGGCCCTCGAGGCGCTCGAAGAAGCCGGCCTGCATCGCGGCGCTGTCCACGTGGGGGAAGTAGCGCCAGTGCTGGGTGTGGAGGATGTCGACGACGCGACCCGAGAAGGGTGGGGCCTCGACCACCGCGCGCAGGTTCGCGCGCACCTCGTCGACCGTCGTGCTCTCGTCGCCGTAGCTGTAGAACACGAACACGTCGTTCGGAGAGCCGAGGACCGGCGGGTAGAACACGGTCGGTTGCCCGGGCGTCCACCGGGTCGAGTAGGGGTACACGAAGGTGCTCGCGTCGGGCACGCCCTCGAGGACCGCGGCGGTCACGTAGTAGTCGTAGGTCTTGATCTGCCCGAACAGATCGGCCTCCTCGTCGCTGACGTCGAGGAACTGCGGCGTGTCCTGGAGCGGGCAGGCGAGCACGAGGTGGTCGAAGTCCTCCTCGAAGGAGTCGCCATCCGCGTCCGTCCACGTCACCCGCACCTGGTCTTCGCCGCGCACGATGGCGTGGACCGTGGCCTCGCACTTCACGTCGAGGCCGTAGTGGGCGACCGCGGCGTCCCACAGGGCCTGAAACCCCGCGGTGAACGTGAGCGTGGTCTCCACGTCCTTGCCGAGCACGGTGTCGATGGCGGCGTCGAAGTGGATGCGATCGAAGAACTTGAGTGCGTACGCGGCGGGCAACGCGTCCATCACGCCGTAGCCGTACGCGATGAACAGGTTCGCGAACAGATCGCGGAAGCGCGCGAGCCCGTGCATCTGCAGCCACTCGCGGAAGGGCTTGCGCACGTGCGGGCCGATCTCCGCGTAGCCAGGCTTGTCGACGCCCGTGTGGGCGCGCAGCGCGACATAGGCGCGGGCCATGCCGCGGATCAGCGTGCGGGCGAGGGGACCGGCGTCGGCGAGGCTCGGGATGCTCTCGGCGTTGATCGACACGACCCGCCGCTCGTGCATCGGCTGGAGCTCGAGATCGAGTAGCCGCGCGAGAGCGCGGACCTCGCGGTAGCGCGGGGTCGTGAGGTTGGCACCGAGGTCGTAGGCGTAGCCGTCGTAGTGCAGGCTGTGGCACTTGCCGCCGACCGTCGCCTCCTTCTCGAAGACGCGCACGGTGTGACCTCGCTCGGTCAGGGCGATGGCGGCGGCCAGGCCCGCAGGACCTGCGCCGATGACGGCGATGCGAGGGGGCGCGGCGATGCTCATTGGGGCACGGGCTCCGGCTGTCCGAGCAGCATCCACGCGCGGCTCGCGGCGTCTCGCACCCGGGTGGCGCGCTCGGACTGGTGGCGGCGGTCGGCGGCGAGGGCGGCCGACGAGAGGGTCCAGGCGACGAGAGGCTCGGCGTGAGCGCGCAGCAGACCTCGCTCGGTGGCAAGGCTGTCGAAGCGCTCCCACTGACCCGCCTGCACGGCGTGGAGCAGCTGGATGGCGAGGCTCGCGGCGACGCGGGCGTCGTGCTCGAGGGCCGTCAGCGCACCCGAGAGCTCACGCGCGGCGCGACAGGCTCCGGCGAGGTCGTTGTGATCGACGCGGCACCACACGAGCAGGGCCCGCGCGTCACCCACCGCAGGGTCGCCGAGGGAGTCGAGTCGGGACACGGCGTCGACGAGGTGGTGCGCGGCCAGCTCGGGCTCGCCGAGCTTCGCATGGACGCGCCCGAGGCCGAAGCGGCAGGTGGCGACTCCCTGGGACAGACCCAGGCGCTCGTTGTAGGCCAGGGCCTCGGCGTACAGCTTTGCCGCGAACCCGAGGGCGCCACGGTCTTCCTCATGGGCGGCCATGCGGCGCCACACCCGGGCGGCCTCGTTGGGGTCCCCGGCCTGCTCGAGGATCTCGACCGCCTCGCGAAGACCCTTGGCCGCGGCGTCCATGCGCCCTTTTCGGCGGTCGACCTCGGCCAGTCCCGCGCGAGCGAGGCCCACGTGGCGCTTGGCAGCCGTGCTCGTCGCCAGGGTGAGCAACTCGGTGAAGCGCTCGCCGGCGACGTCGATCTGGCCGAGATCCAGCGCGAGCAGTCCGAGCTGATGCAGCGCGTGGCGTTCGCTGCCGCCCCACGCATTGCGACGTGCGGAGATCAGCGCCTGCGTCGCGCTCTCCGCGGCGCGGGACAGCTCACCGAGCCCGCGGAGTACCCGCGCGCGATTGACCAGCACGGGACCCCAGCGCTTGTCGCTGTCGTGCACCTTGCCGCGCATCGCGGCGTCGAGCCGATCGAGCAGTGCCAGGGCGGGCTTGGGGCCCGCCGACATCAGCCGGATCTCGACGGCGCCGAGCAGAGGCTCGATCGCCTGATCGAGCTGGCCCGCCTCGAGCAGGTGCGTGCCGAGGCGCTCCGCCGGGCTCTGGAGCTTGGACGGGGAGCGGGCCCACAGCATCATCGCGCAGGCGAGGTTCTGGGCCTGCCACCGACCACCCTGGCGACTCGACGCCCACAGGGCCTCGCGCAGCATGGTGTGGGCAAAGGACCACCGCGCCGGGGTGCCCGTGGCGAGAGACTCGGCGAGTAGCCGGTCCACGAGCGATGCGCGGAGCGCCGTGTCGCCGGGGAAGCGCTTTCCGAAGAAGCCCTGTGGATCGTCGCAGGCCTGGCGCCACTCGTCCGCGTCGACCTCGGGTCCGAGGATGGCGGCGATCTCGAGGTAGCTGCGCGCCTCGTCGCGGAACTCGGCGAGCACGCGGTCGATGCGCGCGACCCACACCTCGGAGAGGGACGTGGGAATCGCGGCGTCCGCGTCCTTCGCGAGGCGGTAGCCGTGCGGCGATGCCTCGAGGATGCCGCGCTGCACCCAGTCCGCGACGAGGTTCACCGCAAACAGCGGGTTGCCCTGGGCCCGCTCGGCGACCTGGGCGGCGAGCCCCTCCTCGAGGCCCAACATGCCGCGGACCAGGCCCTGCTGCTCGATCTCGTCGAGCGGTGCGAGGCGAAGCTCGCGCACGCCGGCCATCGCGAGCAGCTTCGCGAGCCCGTCGGCCTCCTCGGGGCGGTTGGCCAGGCCCTCCTCGCGCAGCGTGAGCAGGAACAAGACCGGGCACGGCGACTCGGCCTGTGTGCGCAGGATGTGTCGGGTCAGGGACAACCCGTGGGCGCCCCAGTGCACGTCGTCGAGGCACACGATGGCCGGTCGCTGGCGGGCCATCGCGGCGATGCCCACCCGGGTGCCGCTGTAGTAGTGCCGCGGGGTGGTGAGTCGTCGCGGGGTCGCGCCCCGCTCGAGGTCGCGCCGGGTCGCGGGCTGCACGATCTCGGTGAGGACCTCCATGTCCTCCTGATCGGCGTTTCCATGCGCGCGGAGGAAGGTCTGCACGCGCTTGCGCACGCTCTCACGGGGCAGGCGACCGGTTCGGATCTCCGCTTCGCCCATGCGCCGGATGGACTCGCCGCCGTCGACATTTGGCGAGAAGCGGGCGATGGCGTAGCGCGCCGCGCCGACCTCGTGGGCGCGCTCGCAGACCCACTGCACGAGGCGCGACTTGCCGGTGCCGGCGGCACCGCGGACCACGATGGCCTCGGCGCGACCCGCGGCTTCGACGCGTGCCAGCGCCTCCCAGATCTCGTCGCGCTCGCGCTCGCGTCCGACGAGGGGAATCGGTCGCAGTCCGACCAGGGAGCGACCGGCACCGATCAGCTTCGGCGGGGGAGGCGTGGGCATCGGTCGTCGCCACACGGGGGGCACGCGCCGTCCGGACAGGGGCTGCAGCTGAGCGGTGCTCGGCATGGGCTCGGCGCCCGGCGGGCTGTCGATCTCGGTGCTCCACGTGTCCGAGAAGCCCGGTGGCGTGGGAGCCTCGACCAGCGCGAGTCGCCACGTCTCGCCGAGGCAGGTGCGCTCGTCGAGCGTGACGCGCAGCGAGCGCGAGACCTCGGGGTCGAGCTCGGCGAAGGGGGCCATGTCGCCCGTGCTGTCCGCGTCCATCGCGATCAGCTCGCGGGCCGCGTCCGCAGCACACTGGAACCGTGCGTAGCGGTCCTTGGCCATCAGCTTGAGCAGCCAGTCCTCGAAGGCCGCGGGCATGCGGTGCACCGGGTCGAAGGGCATGGGCTCGTTGTGCAGCTGCGACATCATCAGCGCGTGGCCGGACTTCTTGTCGTACGGGCCGCGGCCAGTGGCGAGCAGGTAGGCCATGCAGCCGAGCGAGTACAGGTCGCTCCACGGACCGTAGTCTCGCCACTCGCCCATGATCTGCTCGGGTGACATGTACATCGGCGTACCGGCGATCCACTGGTCCTGCTCGCCGCTCTTGTCGACGTCCCCGATGGCGTGGGCAATGCCGAAGTCGGTGAGCTTGAGCCCGGGCCGCATGTCGTGACGCGTCGCGATGAGCACGTTGCCAGGCTTCAGATCGCGGTGGATGACCCCGCGGGCGTGGGCGTGGGCGAGTGCGTCGAGGATGGCGAGCAGCACCGGCTTGAGCTCGGACCAGCGCAGCTCGCCCGCGAGGCCCTTGAGGGTGCCGCCACTCGCGAGCTCCATGGCGAGCCAGGGGGCCCCGGCGGTCAGCTCGCCGTTGGACGCGGCCGCCGCGTCGGTCGGGATCTCACCGTGGTCGAGCACCATCGCGATGTTCGGGTGGTCGAGCCGAGCCGCCGCGCGCACCTCGTCGCGAAAGGACGAGAGGTATTGCTCGTCGTCGGCCATGTTGCCGGCGAGCACCTTGATCGCGACGGGCACCTTCTGAGCGCGGTGCTCCGCCTGCCACACCTGGCCCATGCCACCGGCGGCAATGGGCTGCTGAAGTCGGAAGGGGCCAAGATCGATCGCCATCGCGGGCGAGCATACGCCACGCGAACCGGGGTGCGGCACGCGCGGGCCACGAGGCCGTGGATCACACGGTGATCGAGGTCCACCCGACGCGGCAGCTGCCGACCCGCAGGGTCACCGGACCGTCGACGAGCAGCTCGACGGTGCGCGTGCTCACGGACCCGGCGCTGCGCAGGAAGTACAGGGCGCCGGCCCCACTTCCTCGGCCTCGGCCCCAGCCCTGGAGGTGCCCGATCTCGCGGCGACGGTCGGCCTCGGTGGCCGGCTTGCCATCGACGATCTCGACGCGCAGGGGCTCGACGTGCGCGAGCTTCTCGGCGGAGTCGAGGCCGCTGGTCGGCAGGTAGCCGGTGTTCCGCACCGTCAGCGTGACCCGGGTGAGGTCACCGACCGACGCGGTCTCGCTGCTCACCTCGATGCGCGGGGACAGCGCCGTGGTCTCCAGCCACAGCTGGGACAAGCCGGTGCACACCTCGCCGAGCAGGTGTGGGGGCGGGTTCCAGCAGCCGATGCGCGGATCGATGCCGCCGACCTCGACCTCCCCGAGCTGCGGGTGGGTGACGCGCTTCCACGGCCGCACCACGCGCGAGTCGTTCACGTCGCGGTCCCACTCGGCGAGCCGCACCATGTCATCGCGGGTGAGGTTGGTGTAGTAGTCGACGAAGCGCTTGGGGCGTTCCATGCCGAGCTGGGCGAACAGATCCCAGATCTCGCACACCCAGGCCACGCAGCCGCGCTCGTTGTACGCCCACTCGGACAGGTCGCCGCGGATCGGCGTATCCGGCGTGTACGTGAACTCCTCGAACCCAGAGACCATCGGGTAGCGGGTGAGGGTCTCGGCCCGCTCGCCCAGGTAGCGATACAGCGCGAGGTCGCTTGGGTTCATCTTCGTGTCGGGCTTGTCGCCGCACGGGCGGATGTGGACGCCGCCGAAGGTGTGCAGGTTCAGCCACGCGAAGATCTCGGGGTGCTGTCGCGCGAAGTCGACCACGGCGCGTGTCTCGGGCTCGCTGCCCGCGTGGTCGCCGGCGCCGGCCTGGTCATGGTCGCCGCGCCAGTCGAAGGGGTAGTTGCGGTTGAGGTCGGGGTAGTTGTCGCCGAGGAAGTTCGGGTCTGGGACGTGGTGCCCGTCGAAGCCCTCGATGCGTCCCTCGGGCCACACCTTGTAGAAGGGGCCGCGATCGCCGGGCTCGCGGAGCACGAGCAGGCCGGGAAACGCCTTGCTCTCGACGAACTCGCCGGTCGGGTCCTCGATGCGCATGACGTAGGCCATGCCGTCGCCATCGATGTCCTCGGCGATCCACCGCACCGGCTGGTTCGGGCGCTCGTCCCGCGGCACGCTGCGCACGTAGCGACCGGTGGTGAGCACGGCCTCGGCGCCATCGGGGCTGATCCGGGGCATGACGAACACGAGGCTGTCCGCGAGGACCTCGGCCGTCGCCTCGGGCAGGTCGTGGGGCACCTCGCCGGTGTGCAGGCGGAGCAGGTCCTCGGCGATCGACAGGGCCACCGAGGAGCCGGCGAGCTCGCTCGCGTGCATGTTGCCGTCGACCCATGCCGAGGGACGGGTGCGATCGCGGTCGCGTCCCACGGTGAGCAGCCACAGCTCGCGTCCTTCCGGGGTCTGTCCCAGGCTCTGGAGATGCGCGAGGTCCGGATAGGCATCGGCCCACGCGCGCAGCTGCGCGGTGATCTCGTCGTAGCTCAGGTACTGGTCGCGAAAGCCGCGGGACAAAGCATCGAGGGACATGGACTCTCCATTGGGAGAGGGGCTGTATCTCGCGTCGAGGCGCCGCTCACGGCCGGCGTGCGGGCGGCACCACCACGGTGTCGTCGATGCCCACCGGTGGCGTGCCGTGGTGGGCCAGCAACACCACGCGCTGGGCCCGTCCGCGCTCGATCTCAGCGGCGAGCCAGGCCACGCCGGCATCGTCGAGGTGGGTGAAGGTCTCGTCGAGCAGCAGCAGCGAGGGATCACCGGCCAGCGCCGCGACGAGCTCGGCCCGGCGCCGTTGTCCGCTGCTCATGTGCCCCAGTCGCAGGTGAGGGGGCAGGCCCAGGGCTTCGAGGCGGGAAGCGCCGTCCCAGTCGGGCTTGCCGCGAAATGCGGCCCACTGCTGCCAGGCCTCGGTGGCGGTGAGGAAGGGCGGCAGTTCCGGGTCCGCGGTGACGGCGCCGATGTGGGCGCGCACCGGGGCCTCCGCGAAGGGATCGCGTCCGTGGAGGCGCACGGTGCCCTCGCTCGCCGGCAACACGCCGCCGATCACGCGGAGAAGGGTGGACTTGCCCGTGCCGTTCTCGCCGTGGAGGCGCACGACCCCGGCGTCGGCACGCAGGGACACAGGCCCGATGGCGGTGCCGTCGGGGTAGGCGAAGCCGAGGTGGTCGAGGACCAGGGTCATGGCAGGCGCCTCGCACGAGCCAGGGTGCGACTCGTGCCCCAGGCCGCCAGCGCGGTGAGCGCGAGCGCGCCCAGGGGCTGTCCCGGCGAGGGGACGAAGGCGAGCCCGCACAGGACGAGCAGCCACCAGAGGTAGGTCGTGCGGTCGGCATCCGTGCGGCGTCCCAGACCCACGGCGAACCACGCGGCGCCCGCGGAGGCGGCGAGCAGCTGGGTGACCAGACGCAGCGGTCCCTCGCTCCCGCCGGCGAACACCGCGATCAACGTGGGCAGGCCGAGACCGGCAGCGACCGCGGCGAGCAGACTGGCGCGCGCGGCCGGCGTGAACGGGGCGCGGCGAGGGTCGAGCTGTCGGCCGAGGTGGCCGGGAAGCGCGAGGACCGCGGAGGCAGCGACCGAGCCCGCGATGGTGAGCACCAGCAACCCAGCCCGGGTCGCGCTCTCGCCGGCCAGCGGGTAGTTCGCGACCGCCGCGTGCTGCACCGCCCACGCGGGACCGGACACGAACAGCGCGCCGAGCACGAGGCTGCGCTCCAGCCTCCACAGCGCGAGCAGGTCTCGCCACCACAGCGCCATGGCAGCCGCGCGCACCCGCAACCCTGGCCGCACGGTGGCGCCGCTCGGCGGGGGGCTCG
>SBGP01000088.1 GCA_006226595.1 Deltaproteobacteria bacterium | reverse complement strand
CGTGGCGCGCGACGGCCGCCTGCGCCGAGCTCCGCGCCCTGCTCCGCGAGGACCCCTCCGGCACCTGTGATCTCGCCGCTCCGGCATGGAACGAGCCGCTCGACGGCCCCGGCAGCCACCCGGCGCTGGATGCCGCCCAGGCTGCCCTCGCGTCCGCCCGTGCGACGACGGTGGGCACGACCTCGGCCCTCGCCCCGACGGTCACGGCGAGCGGCACCGCCGCCTGGTACGCGACCGACGGCGGCTCCGGAGGGTTTGGCTGGAACGCCGGCGCCGAGGCGACCGTGCCCCTGTTCGGCAGCGGCTCGGGCTACGCGGACGTGGCCTCGGCCCGGGCGAACGCCACCACCGCAGAGCTCGCCCTCGAAGAGCAGGAGCGCTCGCTACGCGTCGCCCTGGCCACCGGGGAGGCTCGCCATACCGCCGCGAAGAGCACGCTCGAGGCCCGCCGTGCGGCCGCGGAAGCCGCGGAGGAGGCGCTGGTCCTGATCGAGGAGCGCTATCGCGCCGGGACCGCGAGCTTGGTCGAGTGGATGGATGCGCGACAGGCCCGCGACACCGCCGCCATTGCGCTGGCCGCGGCCGAGGCCGAGGTGGGCACCGCGCTGGCCGAGCTCGAAGCCGCCCGCGGCGTCACCGGCGAGTAGTCGCCCTACTTCTTGGCGCGACGCGCCGCCCGGTTTCCGCCGCCCGCGTGGCTCGGCATCATCGGACCGCCCGGACGACCGTAGCCCTGCTTCTTGAGCTGGGCGACGAGGTCCTCGGGCCAGATCTGCATCCACATCTGCGGCAGCTTGTCGGGCTGGATGCGCTTGTTGTTCGCGATGACGCGCTGCAGACGCTCGATCGGCGCCTTGTTGTCGACGGCCTCGAGGCCCTTACCGAGGGTCTTGAGTGCGTCGTCGCGCTGGCCCTTCTTCATGCGCAGCGCCGCGGAGACCACGAACACGTTCGGGTCCTTGTTCGCGGCGTCCTCGGCCTCGGTGAGGAACTGCCAGGCCTCGGTCTCTTCGTTCTTGCGCAGGTGGGTCGCGCCGATGCACAGCAGCGCCACCGGGTTGCGCCAGCGACCGGCCATGAGCTTCGGCATCGCCTTGTCGAACTTCATCTGCATGTAGTCGAGCAGTCCGACCTGCGCGTCGAGCTGGCCTTCGAGACCGGGGACCCACGGGCCGTGCTCGGCCTTGACCTGGTCGATCAGGGCCACGGCCTCGTCGATCTTCTGCGCCTCGAGCAGGGGGACGAGCGGCACGAGCGCCGCGTCGACCTTGCGACGGCGGTTGATGAAGATGCCGACCGCGACGGCCAGGAAGGCGAACACCGCCGGAAGGATGCCGGCGACCGGAGCGTAGAGGGCGGTGCCGATGGCGAAGGCCACGAGGGCGGCGGCGCCCGCAGCGTAGAAGGTTCTCATCGCGCGTTCCGAGGTCGAGGGGAGCCGTTTGCCGGTTCCCCGGGGAAGTGGCGCACGTAACCGGGCGAGCGACCTACGGCAGTGACGCGTGTTCGTCGATGGCCGCGAGTGCGCTCTGCCAGCCGGAGAAGCCTCCGCGCTCGACGCGAATCACCGTGCGGTCCGGCGCGACGATGGCGACTACCGGCCAGGTGAAGTCGTCGCCGTTGGCCATCACCGTGCGGCCATAGCCTCGGTGTCCCAGCACGGGAAGGCTCGGATCCGGCGCCAGCGCCGCGAGCTGCTCCGCGGTTGGCGAGGTCCACACGTCGTCGGCGGCGAGCGAGGCCACGGCGATGGGCTGGATCGCGGGCTCGTGACCCGCGACCGAGGCCACCGCCTCGTCCAGCCAGCTCTGCGAGGCCGCCTCCCCACCGGCAACCCAGGCAATCACCGCGTAGCGCTCGTCGCCCGTGAGCTGGTGCAGGCGAACCCCCTCCCCGCACGCGTCGAGCAAGTGGGCATCCGGGAGCGTCGCCTCTTCGCGAAGTCGCGTGCTGCCGTCGTACTCCTCGACGATGGCGCGGGACCAGCCGCAGGCCGAGGTCTCGGGCGGCAGCAGTCCGTCGTAGAGGTCGCCGGTCCCGAGGCCCCCGTCGAGCCGTCCCTCGAGGGTGAAGGTGAGGCCGTAGCCGTCGTAGCTCTCGCTGGGCACATCGACCGCGATGTCGAAGCCGCCGTTGGATACGCGGGCCGAGGCCGCCTCGGACAGAGGCCGGTTCTCGACACCGGTGCGGTACCAGATGCCGCCGGCGTAGCCGATCCACTCGACCGGAGCCGGCGTCGCCTCGGTCACCTGCGCGTAGCAGTCGTCGAGGCCGTCGACCATCTCGACCTCGGCGCGCACGATCACGTGGCAACCCCGACAGGTCCAGGGGCGCGACCGGTCCTCGAGCCCCGTGTAGCGGCGCGTGTAGCTGCAGTCCGTCTTGCCCGCCGCTTCAGCCTCCGCGTCGAAGTCCACGTGCCAGGTGACCTCGCCATTCAGCGCGTACACCTCCTGCTCGGCGCTGGGCCACGGTGCATCCGGGCGCTCGGAGTCGGAGGTGTCCTCGGGCTCGGTCCCGGTACAGGCGGCAATGAGGATGAGGGGCAGCAGGCGCACGGTGTCTCCACGGGGAGCATAGCCGTCGCGAGCGGCGCTCGGCCCGACCGCCGAGTAGGATGCGCCGCATGCCGCTGTCCGCCGACGCCATCCGACACCTCGCCCACGCCCGCGGCTTCGCCGCCGTGCGCCTTGCGAGCGTGGGCCCCACGCCCCACGGCGAGCAGTACGCCCGCTGGGTCGAGCGCGGCAGTCACGGAGAGATGGCGTACCTCGCCCGCGACGTGGACAAGCGACTCGATCCGCGCGTGTACATGCCCGAGGCGCGCACCGCCCTCGCCCTCGGCGTGCCGTACCCCAGCCATCGCCCCCCGGATCCCGGCGGCCGCACGGGACTCGTTGCCCGCTACGCCTGGGGTCGGGACTACCACAACCTCGTCGGAAAGGCGCTCAAGAAGCTGATCCGCGACTTGCGGGAGAGCGGGCTGCGCGCTTGGGGGGGCGTGGACACCGCCCCGATCATCGAGCGCGCGTGGGCCAGCGCCGCCGGACTCGGCGTGACCGGGAAGAGCTGCGTGCAGTTCCTCCCCGGCAGGACCTCGTGGATGTTCCTGGCCGTCGTCTTCGTCGATGCGGAGCTCGAGCCGGACCCGCCCATCGCCACGGACCACTGCAAGTCGTGCACGCGCTGCCTGGATGCGTGCCCCACCGGGGCGTACCGCGGTGCCTGGGACCTCGATGCGCGGCGGTGCATCGCCTACTGGACCATCGAGGCCAAGGGCCTCGCTCCCCGTGAGCTCCGGCCCCTGTTCGGGCGGTGGAGTTTCGGCTGCGACGTGTGCCAGGAGGTCTGTCCGCACAACCACGACCCGGACGAGTCGACCCACCCCGACCTCGCACCGCGCACGCCCTACCTCGACCTCGATGCGGTGCTCGCCGCCAGCGACGAGGCGCTGGTCGAGCAGTTCACCGGCACGCCGCTGCGACGCCCTGGAGGCGACGGTCTGAAGCGCAACGCGCTGATCACGCTTGGGAACCTCGGCGACGTCGACGGCCTCGCGAGCGTCGAGCGGGGCCGACACCACGAGAGCCCGGTGGTGCGCGCGGCAGCGGCGTGGGCCAGCGGACGGCTTGGCCTGCGACCCGCCTGGGCTGGTGAAGACCCCGATCCCGGCGTGCGCGACGAGCTCGCCGCCTACGACGAGCCCTGAGGAGTGGCCATGGACGCCGTTCGCATCTTCGACGCCGGAGCCCTCGCGTACTCGTGGATCACGCACCAGCCCACGTGGCGTGCCCACTGCCGCGAGGTCGCCTCCCACCTCGGTCGCGGTGGCCACGAGCCGAAGCGCCTGCTCGACCTCGGCATCGGCCCAGGGGTCAGCGCGTTCGCCGTGCACGATCTGTGGCCGACCTGCCACTGTGTGGGCATCGACGTGTCGCCGAAGATGCTCGCCCACGCGCGGAAGCTGGCCGCCCGCGAGCCCGGGAGCCTCGAGCTCGTGCTCACCGATGCCGCGGCCATGCCCTTCGACAGCGAGAGCTTCGACAGCGTGCTCGCCCACTCCTTCCTGTACCTGGTGCCCGATCCGGTCGCGGTGATGCGCGAGACGGCGCGCGTGCTCGCTCCGGGCGCGCGGGTGGCGATGCTCGAACCGCGCGACGGAGGACGCGTGCGCGACATCGTCCGCGCGCACCCCCGCGAGCCGCGCTTCGTCGGCTCCATGGTCGGGTGGCGGGTCGCGAGCCGGAACTTCGGCCGGTGGACGGAGCCGCGTCTGCGACACGTGCTCTACGAGACCGGCTTCTCCGAGGTCACCCTTCGGCCCACCCTGTCGGGACTGGGCTGGCTGGTGACCGCCACACGCTGAGGCTGGCAAGCCGCCGAAACGTCGGCCCGGAAGTCTCTCGGAGACCGGTCAGGCCTCGCCGGCGGGTTGGAGCGTCGCAGCCGCGCGCTCGGCAAGACGGCGCTGCACGAGCTCTCCGCGCACGGTCTGGCTGTCGCTGCCGAGGAACTTCAGGCGGTCCGAGGGCGTGACCAGGGCGAGGTCGGCGAGCACGTGGAGCATCTCCTCGTCCTCGCGCTGGGCGAGCTTGGCGAAGCTGGTGCGCGCGGTCGCGCTGCCGGCGGCGAGCTGGGCGAGCAGCGCGCGGAGCCATGGGGCCTGCGGCACCGGACCGGAGACCTCCGGCAGGTCCTCGACCTCGGCGAGACGGAATCCGTCGTCGGTGAGCGCGTCGGAGAGCACGCGCGCGCGGCCCGCGTAGCGCAGCAGGATGTTCGAGCGACCGTCGTCGTGGGGCTGCACACCGAGGATCCTGCCGACGCCGAGCACCGGGTGGATGTCGGCGTTCACTTCGTTCGCGCCCTTGGTGGACGCGAGGGTGGCCATGCCGATGTGGCCGTCGTTCGCCTGCGCCCACGCGAGCATCGCGCGATAGCGCGGCTCGAACACGTGCAGCGGCAGGGACTGACCGGGCAGCAGCACCAGCGGAAGCGGAAAGAGCGGGAGGGTCCGCGAGGACATGAGTTCTCCGGGAGCCGGCGCACTTATCGCCCCGTTCCCCATTCGTCACCTCCTGTCCCGGCGGTGGAGGCCACGCCCGACCGCGATAGGCTGCGCCCATGATCGACGTGCGCGCCCACGGCGAAGAGCATCACCTGTCCCTCGAGGAGTTCGAGACCCGGGTCCGCGCGGGACGGATCGGCGAAGACGCCGAGATCCGCTTCGAGCCGGTCACCGGCGAGGACTGGGTTCGCGCGGGTGACCTCGAGCTGTACCGCGACCTCGCCGAGGACCCGATTCGGCGTACCGCGACGCGGCTTCCCGATCACGCGCCCCCCATCCTCACCGCACTGCTCATCGGCGTGAACATCCGCGTGTGGTGGCTCGGGGGCGCCCTCGACTTCGGCAACTCGACCTCGCGCCTGCTCACGAACTGGACGGCACCGATCCTGGTCGACGGCGAGAGCTGGCGTCTGTGGACGATGGGCTTCGCGCACACCGCGCCCTCCCACATCTTCAGCAACCTCGTGTGGTTCACCCTGGCCTCGGCCCTGCTCGAGCGCGTGCTCGGCCGCGCGAACCTCCTGGTGCTCTACCTGGGAAGCGTGCTCGCCGGCGCACTGGCCAGCGCGTACTTCGCGCCGTTCACGCCCTCGCTCGGCGCATCCGGCGGCGTGTTCGGGCTCATCGGCGCGCTGATGGTCTTCGGCATGCGCCACGGCGACCTGCTGACCCGTCGGCAGCGGCAGTTCTTCGGCTGGGCGATGGTGCCCTACCTGGTGTTCATGCTCTGGTCCGGCACGCGCAGCTCGGGCACCGACAACTGGGCGCACTTCTTCGGCTTCTTCGCGGGCGTGGGGCTGTGCTTCGCGCTGTCCCCGCGGGACCCGGCCCACAACCAGCGGGTCCGCAAGGCGGTGTGGGCCGTGAGCGGCGTCATCGCCATCCTCCCGATGCTGTTCGGGCCGCGGCTGTACCCGATGATGGACTCGGTGCAGGCGTCACGCATCGCGCTGTCGCTGCAGCGCCCCGACATGCCGTTCCCCGAGCCCGAGCCCGACATCCTCGCCTTCGAGGTACCTGCGGGCTGGCGTCGCGATGGCGGCCCGACCGGAGCGACCGGGTTCGTCTCCCCTGCCCTGCGCCGCGGCCAGACCCTCGGGGTGGCCGTGTCCGATGCCGAAGGCGACGTCTTCCTCGACAACCAGGCACTCTACGACCAGCTCGGAGAGCGCCTGCACCGCGCATGGCCCGAGCTCGTGCTCCCTGCGGCAGAGCCGAGTAGCCTCGCAGGCTTGCCCGCGCTCACGGCACGTATCGAGCTCGACGAGGACACCGTCGTTCACTGGACCGGCGTCGCGCGTGGCGTGCAGTCGCTGGAGGCCACGTGGTGGGTCGATCCGACCCGGGAAGCACGCATGGAGCCGCTGCGCGAGCGGGTGTGGTCCAGTGTGAGCTGGGAGGAGCCTCCGGAGCTGCTCGACGCCCGACGCGCCGTCGAGGAGACGCCGTCGCCGAGCTCGCGGCGACGCCTGGCCTGGCAGCTGGCCCGCATCGGACAGGCTTCGGAGAGCGTGGCCCTGCTCGACCAGGTGCTGTCGGACCCGCTGGCCTCCGCGGAGGCACGCGCCCTCGCCTGGATCACCCGCCTCGATGTCGCCGAGGCGACCGGTGAGCCGCTGGACCTCGACCGCCCGCTGGCCGACGGCACGCCCGAGGTCGTGCTCGCCGTCGCCGACCAGCTGGTCGACGAGCCCACCGTCCGTCGCGGACTGCTCGACATCGCCGGCGGCCGCTGGCCCGCGGACAAGGCCTTGCGAAAGGCCCGCCTGCGCGAGGATCTACCGGCTCGACGCGACAAGGAGACGGGCGCTCCCTGGCACCTGGCCTTCCACCCGGACGGTTCGCCTCGTGCCGAGCGCGAGGATCTGCTCGCCCGCCCGCTCACGCTCGCGGCCGCGGCCGATGCGGGTGCGTGGCTCGACGAGGTCGACGCTCAGGCGGTGGCGCTGGCCCTCGAGGTCCCGGCCAAGCGCCTCGACGCACTGGCCTTCCTCAAGTTCCGTTACCTGCCCGATGACCGCGAGGCCGCACGGGAGAGCCTGTCCAAGGATCTGGCTCGCGCCGCGGACGGTCGCGCGCCCCGCTGGATGCCGACCGCGATCGTCGCGGCGGCCGCAGACCCGGCGTTCGCCGAGCCCATCGCCACACCCTAGCCCCGCAGCCACTCGCTGCACGGCTTCACACCCGGGTCGTCGCGCACTCTGCGCCCCTCCGGCTCCCGGCCCTTTCCATCCCGAAGGGGGTGGTTAAGGTCCCCAGCCTGCCCATCATTGGAGACAAGCCATGTCTGCTCGCGTCGTCGTCCTCGGCTCCGGCCCCGCCGGCCTCACCGCCGCCCTGTACCTCTCCCGCGCCAACCTCGCGCCGACGGTCTACGAGGGCCTTCAGCCCGGCGGTCAGCTGACGATCACCACGGACGTCGAGAACTTCCCGGGCTTTCCCGAGGGCATCATGGGCCCCGAGCTCATGGAGCGCATGAAGAAGCAGTGCGAGCGCTTCGGAACCACCTTCTCGTGGGACTCGATCGAGGCCGCCGACCTCTCCTCCCGCCCGTTCAAGCTCACCACCGGTAGCGGCGACATCGTCGAGGCCGACGCGCTGGTCATCGCGACCGGCGCTACCGCTCGCCTGCTCGGCCTCGAGAACGAGAGCCGCCTGATGGGCCACGGTGTGAGCGCCTGCGCCACCTGCGACGGCTTCTTCTTCCAGCAGAAGCACGTGGTCGTGCTCGGCGGCGGCGACTCCGCGATGGAGGAAGCGAGCTTCCTCACGAAGTTCGCGAGCAAGGTCACCCTCATCCATCGCCGCGAGGAGTTCCGCGCCTCCGCGATCATGCTCGAGCGCGCACAGAAGAACCCGAAGATCGAGTTCATGCTCAACCACACGGTCACCGACGTGCTCGGCCAGGACAAGCTCACCGGCCTGCGTGTGAAGAACACCCTCACCGGCGAAGAATCCGACTTCGACTGCGATGGCTTCTTCCTCGCCATCGGCCACGTCCCGAACACCAAGGCCTTCGCCGGCCAGCTCGAGACCGACGCGAACGGCTACCTGATCACCGCCGCCGACTCGACCCGGACCACCATCGAGGGCGTGTTCGCCGCCGGTGATGTGCAGGACCACACCTACCGCCAGGCGATCACCGCCGCGGGCAGCGGGTGCATGGCCGCGCTCGAGGCAGAGCGCTGGCTCGAGGCCCAGGAGGGCTAGTCCTTCCGACGACCGACCTTCGGAGAGCTCGCCCGGTGGCGGGCTCTTCCCGTCTCAGGACACGCTCACCGGGGCGCCCTACTCGGCAGGCGCGTCGTCCTCGTTCGCCGGCCCCAGGTCCTCGCGGAAAGACGACAGGGACACGCCTTCACGGGACGCGTCGAACAGCCCCCACAGCGTGATCGGCCCGAACCACACGAGCCACAGCAGGATCGCGCTCGCCTCGGCCAGGCCTTCCTCGACCTGCCACAGGAGCAGCGACTCCTCCATCACGAAGTGGAAGCCGCCGAGAAAGCCCGGCGCCTGGGGCACGGCGATCTCGGCCATCAGCGCGAGCTGCACGAACAGGCAGGCAGACACCGGCAGGTCGACGGAGAAGGCCTGGAACAGCGCCCAGATGCCGCCCACGCCACAGCCGATGGAGACCGCGGTGAGCACCGAGGCGACGACCAGGCGAAGCGGGTTTCCCACCGCCGCGAGCCCCGCGACGAGCTGATCGAACACCGCGATCGCCCAGTCCTCCCAGCCCTGCGGAAGCGGCTTCACGAGACGCGCGAAGATGTCGCGCGCGCCGCCGGAGCCGAGGAGCACGATGAACACGAGGAGCGCGAGGGCGCCGACCGTGACGGTGACGCCGTGATGCTTCACGTCGGCGACGATGCCACCGCCCTCGATCATCTCGTCGGGCAGGTACACGAGCAGGGTGAGCAGCGCGACGACCACCCCCGCAAGCTCGAAGATGCGCTCGACCATCGCCGTCGACAGCACGGTGGTGAACGGCACGCGACGGCGACGAGCGAGCACCGCGGGCCGGACCACGTCGCCGGCACGCAGCGGAAGGAGCGTGTTGAACGCGTTGCCCACCGTGGTGGCTCGCCACAGGTCCGCGTACGTCACGCCGGGGTCGACCTCCTGGTGGAGCACACCCCAGCGAGCCGCGCGAACGGCGTATTCGAGAAGGATGCAGATCGCGGCGACGATCACCCACCCCGGCTTCACGCCGGACAGCGCCTGCAGCATCTGCATCGGATGCAGGCCAGACACGAACCACGCGAGCAGACCGACGCTCAGCACGGCGGCGACGAGGTAGCGAATGACGGTTCCGCGGTCCAGCGCCGCCTCCAGGCATCGCGTGTAGCCCGGCGCCCCCGGGTTGTCGCCTCCGTGGCGGCGACGTCCGTGGCGGGCTACACCGGTCCGCCGTGCGCGCGGAGGAACAGCATGCAGCGAGACGTGGCCGGACTCGGCAACGCCCTCATGGACGCTCTGGTGGTCGTCGACGACGATCACCTTCTCGAAGAACTGGGCCTGCACAAGGGCACCATGCACCTGGTCGACCACGCCCGCTGGCAGGAGGTCTACGACCGGATCCGCGTGCACAAGGTGACCTTCGACTCCGGTGGTTCGTGCGCGAACTCGATCGCGACCATCGGCTTCCTCGGCGGCGACGCGGTGTACTGCGGCCAGGTCGGTGACGACCAGATGGGCGCGATGTACGCGGCCCGCATGACCGAGGCGACCGGCGGCCACGCTCTGCGCTACTCGAACAGCGCCGCCACGGGCAAGTGCCTGTCGATCATCAGCGCCGATGCCGAGCGCACCATGCTCACCGATCTCGGCGCCGCCGTCGCGATGCAGGGCCTCGGCGAGTTCGTCGAGCAGATCAAGGCCGCGAAGATCGCGCACTTCACCGGCTACACGCTGCTCGAGGGGCCGATGCGTGGCACGACCCTCGAGGCCATGCTCTGGGCTCGCCAGGCCGGCTCGCGGATCTCCCTCGACGTCGCGGATCCCTTCGTCGTGGGCGCCACCCGCGACTTCCTGTGGACGGTGCTCGAGCAGTACGTCGACATCGTGTTCCTCAACGCCGAAGAGGCCAAGGCCCTCACGGACCTCGAGGGTGCTGCGGCCGCCGATGCCATCGCGGCCCGCGCGGGTGTGGGCACGGTCGTCGTCAAGCTCGGCTCGAAGGGCAGCTTCGTGCGCCAGGGCGACCAGACCTGGGAGGTCGAGGTCGACCGTGTCGAGGCCGTCGACACCACGGGCGCGGGCGATGCCTACGCGGGTGCCTTCCTGTTTGGCCTGACCCGCGGCTGGGACCCCGGCTCCGCCGGCAACCTCGCCTCCGCCGTCGCCGCGCGGACCGTGTCCCAGGTCGGTGCGGTGGTCAAGGACCGCCCGCTCCTCGCTGGCCTCGTCGAGCGCCACGCGCCGAAGGCCGCAGCCTCCTGATCCCGGGGCCGAACGCGTCACTGCGGGGCCCGCGGTGGCGTGTGCGCCTCGCCACGAGTGACCGGTGACCGTTTCCGTCGACCAGCTCGAGACCCTCGCGTGGGCCAGTGGCCCGCTGGTGGTGCTCGGTCTGGCGTGGCAGGCGTTCCGGTACCGGGTCCCGCCGGAGCTCGTCGCGATCGTCGCCACCATGGGCCTGCCGCTCGCGGGCCTGTGGCGGCCCGACCTGCTCCCCTACGCCATCGCCCCCGGGCAGTGGCTGTGGCTCGGGGCGCTGCTCGTCGTCTCGCTCGCCGCGACCCGCAAGCTCGAGCTGCGGAGCAAGCTCGACGTCGTCCTGCTCGGCATGCTCGCCGGGGCACTTCCCGCGGCCCTGCTGGCTGCGCGGGCCGCGCGGGATCCGCGGTCGGCCGGGCAGCTCGCCGTGATCGCCGCCGGCGGTGCCGCGCTGAGTCCGCTTGGTGGACCCGTCCAGTGGATGCTCGCCGGCCCGACGCTCGACTGGTGGCTCGCCAGCGCGCCCGCCGGGCTCGCCGCCATCGCCGCGAGCTGGAACGGCGCCGATCTAGGCGACGACGCACCGGAACCGCTGCCGACCGCCGTGCGCGTGCGGTGGTTCGTCGCGGTGATGTGGATCGGCTGCCTGGTGCAGATCGGCGGTGCGCCGTGGGCGATCTCCGCCCTCACCGAGAGCCCACCGGTGAACGTGCCCATCTGGCTGTGGACGCTCGCGGCGTGGGCCGCCGGCAACCTGGTCGACCCATGGATCGTCGCAGACCTCGGGGGTCGCGCCACAGCACTCGGGGCCGAGGGCGAAGGCCTGAACGCCGCGGTCGTCGGCCTGAGCCTGCCGAACCTCGCCGTGCTCGTCATGGCCTGGCATGGCTCCAACTGGCGGGCAGTGCCCTGGGGACTGCCCGGTGTGATCGCCGGCGTGATCGTCGCCCTTCTGCTCGTCTAGGCAGTCCCCCAAGCCGCGGGAAACGCCCCGGGCGCAGCTACCACGCGGCCTCCGCGCGCCCGCCCTTGCGCGGGTCCGCCGCGCCGTAGCGCAGGCCGTCGCGGCTCTGAACGGCCTGGATGGACGAGAAGCCCGGGCGGACGTCGAGCTCGTGCCCCCGCGCCTCGAGGCCCTGGCGCACGTCCACAGGCACGTCGGGCTCGATGAACAGACGGTTCGGCATCCACTGGTGGTGCACGCGCGGAGCCGCCACCGCCTCGGCTGGGGTGAGCCCGAAGTCGACCACGCCGAGGATGGCCTGAAGGGTGCCGGAGATGATGAATGGGCCGCCGCTACCGCCGACCGCGAGGACGACCTCCCCCTCGGCATCGCGAAGCAGCGTCGGCGTCATCGACGACAGGGGTCGCTTGCCCGCCGCGACGGCATTCGCCTCGTTGCCGACCAGCCCGTAGGCGTTGGGCACGCCCGGTGCGGCTGCGAAGTCGTCCATCTCGTTGTTGAGTGGGAAGCCCGTGCCCGCGACCACACCGGAACCGAAGCTGGTGTTGATCGTCGTGGTCAGCGCCACCGCGCCACCCTGTGCGTCGATGACCGAGATGTGCTGCGTTCCGGCGTCCTGCGGGGGCTCGACGAGCGCGCCGTAGTACTCCGGCGGGTGGGTGCGCATGGGCCAGATCTTCTGGCGGATCTCGGCGACGCGCTCGTCCGAGACCAGGCGGGCGGTGTCGACCTCGACGAAGTCCGGGTCCCCGAGGTGCTGCGCGCGGTCGGCGTACGCGTGCTTCATTACCTCCGCGAGCAGGTGGTACAGCTCGCTCGATCCCCAGCCCAGCGACTGGATGTCGTAGCCCTCGAGCACGCGCAGCATCTGCCCCAGCACCACACCGCCCGAGGACGGCAGCGGCATGGTGTGCACCGTGTGGCCTCGGTAGGTGAAGGTCACGGGCTCACGCGCCACCGGGGCGTAGCCGGCGAGGTCGTCCGCGGTGAGGATGCCGCCGGTGCGCGTGGTCGCGGCCACCACCGCCTCGGCGCCAGCACCCGTATACAGGTCCTCGCCCCGCGTGGCGGCCCACTTGCGCAGGGTGCGCGCCAGGTTCGGGTTGGTCACGACCTTGCCGACCGCGGCCCCCGGAAACAAGTCGAGCACCTCCTGGTCCTTGGTGCCTTCCAGCGCGTGTCCGAGGTGCGGACGCACGCGAAAGCCCTTGGTCGCCAGGCGAATGGCCGGCGCAGCCACCTTGGCGTGACTCGTGGCACCGTGGTCGCGCACGAGCTGAGCCAGTCCCCGGCTCTCTCCAGGAACGCCCACCGCGAGGCCGCCCTTGCGGGACAGACCCGGCACGACCGCGCCGTCTTCGCCCAGGTACAGGTCGCGATGCGCGCCCGCCGGCCCCACCTCGCGAAAGTCGAGCGCCCAGGTCTCCCCCGAGAGATGACCGACCGCAAACCCGCCGCCACCAAGACCGCTGCCCGCTGGCTGGACCACCCCCGCCGCAAGCGCGGCAGCGACGGCAGCGTCCACGGCATTTCCTCCGACGCTCAACAGCTCGGCACCCGCGGCCGACGCAAGCTCGTGATCCGCAGCTACCACGCCCGCCCCGGGCTCCGGCGGCGGAGCCGCGCCCACCGCGAGCCCGAGCAGGGCCGCGCCGGCGACAACGTTGGGAAACCTGCGAAATGCGGAATCGCGACCGAGCATCGAACCTCCGAGCGTGGCACCTGTCGTACCCTGTGGCGGTGCATGTGTCCGGTCGCCCCGCCCAGGACGACCCGATGCGATAGATTCCCGCCGGGAGGCGCCGTTGCCGCACGTCTGGGGCTACGCCAGCGACAAGCGAGTTCGCGAAGAAAACCAGGATTCCTTCGGCCTTTTCGAGGTTCCCCTCGGGCTGCTCGCCGTGGTCTGCGATGGCATGGGGGGGCACGTCGGTGGCGCCGTTGCGTCCGCGCTCGCCACACGCGAGATCTACGAGCACATGGCCGGCGCGCACGGCGATCCGCAGTCTGAGCTCCAGACCGCCATCGAGCGCGCGAACACGGCCGTCTACGACCGTTCTCGCAAGTCTCGCCGCCTGATGGGCATGGGCACCACGGCCGTCGTCGCGCTCGTCCGCGAAGGCGCCCTGATCGTCGCGCACGTGGGCGACAGCCGCGCCTACTTCTCGCGCGGCGGCGAAGCGGAGAGCATCACCCGCGATCACACGATGGTGAACCTGTTCGTGGACGCGGAGCTTCTCTCTCCAGAGGATGCGGCTTCGCACCCCGAGGCCCACGTGCTCGCGCGCTCGCTCGGCGTGGAACGCGCCGTCGAGGTCGACGTCCAGGACCTGCTTCCCTTCGAGCCCGGCGACACCGTCATCCTCTGTAGCGACGGCGTGCACGGCTTCATCAAGGACGGCGAGTTCGGCGCACAGGACTGGCGCGAGCCGCAGGCGAGCATCGAAGGCCTGTTCAAGCTGCTTCGTGAGCGCGACAGCGACGACAACGCCACCATGATCGTGGTCAGCGCCGACGGCAACGAGAGTGTCGTTCCCCTGCCCTTTACCGAGCCCCCCGAGGTGCCCGAGGACGACCAGGCGGACGGCGGTCGCCTCGCGAGCGTCGGTATGCGCTCGAACCCCACCATCGCCCCGGTGGACTACGACGAGCCGGAGCCGGCTCCCCCGCCGATGCCCACGCCTCAGCCCCAGATCCAGTTCGAGGAGATTGGCGCTCCGCCGCCCATGGACATGGAGATCGGCATCGGGGCCTCGCAGGCGCCGCCGCCGCCCTCTTCGCACCCCATGGCCCCCGAACCGCCGGGCGCTCCCATCGGCGAGAGCTACACGATCGGCGCGGACCCCGAGGCCCCCGTGGTCCCTGCGGACGCGCCCTCCGAGCGCGACCTGTCGAAGGCAAAGCCCGTCGGCGGCAGCAATCGCGGCAAGATCCTCGTCGGCGCGGGCGTGCTGCTGCTCGGCGTCGGTGCGCTTGCGGCTGGTGGCCTGTACGTGATGTCGCAGAGCGGTGGTCCGGCCCCCGCCCCCGCGCCGGCCGCCATCACCGTCGAGCAGCCTCCGCCGACCCCGGCCCCGGCCAAGGAAGACACCGGCGCCAAGACCGAGGGACAGGCCGGCTCCGAGGGTGCGGCGGGCGCCGAGGGCGAAGCCGGAACCGAGGCCGGTACCGAAGGCGAAGCGGTGGCCGAGGTCGAGCCCGGAACCGTCGAGCCGGAGCCCGAAGTGGCCGTCGAGCCCGCACCGGTGGCCGAAGTGCCCGATCCTGTGGAACCCGAGCCGGCAGGCGAGGCCGCCGAGGGCGAGCTCGCCGAGGGCGAGGCCGAAGGAGAGGGCGTCGCGTGGCTCGCGGACCCCGTCGAGTGGGCCCCCGAGTACACCGACGAGGACATCGGCTACGAGATCCGTGCCGTTCCCCCGCCGAGCGAGAACGGCGGCTTCTACATCCACGCCCAGAAGCCGGATCTCGGCCGTCAGGGCATGCACCGCGCCGAGAAGTACGTCAACGCGCCTCCGGGTGGCTCCACCCAGATCGAGATTGTGAAGATCGCGCGTGAGGGTGAGTGTGGTCAGGCGATGGAGCGCCTGCAGAAGGCGATGGACACCAGTCTCGACTACGCCTCGCTCTACAGCCAGGTGTGGTCCTGCTACAACCTCGGCCATCAGAAGAAGCTGTACGGCGTCGCCATCACCGACATGGACTCCTACGCCGAGCACCTCGTGCACTTCGAGGGCGCGGACCGCTCGACCCGTGGCTACTCCGGAAGCCCGTGGGCCGCGCCGGCGGCGAACGGCATCGACCACCGCCTCGAGCAGTGGATGAGCAGTGAAGGCGAGAACAGCTTCCCGCT
The DNA here is from genome assembly GCA_006226595.1 of Deltaproteobacteria bacterium. Classification (GTDB taxonomy): domain Bacteria; phylum Myxococcota_A; class UBA796; order UBA796; genus M1803. The sequence continues at coordinate 117,820 of SBGP01000088.1, read as the reverse complement.
CGTGATGCTCGACCTCATCGGCGCCGAGAAGGCCGCGATGGACCTCGCCGCCGACATGCTCCTCGAGGCCGAGGCGGCTGCCGCTTTCGGTCGCCTGTCGCGTCACAGCACGACGGAGACCAACTACTGGGCGCGGCGCGTGTTCATCACCGCCCTGGCCTTCAAGGGCAACGCGGGTGACCTCGTCGCCGAGCACCAGCCCGAGGCGCACTCGCGCATCGAGACGCTGCTCAACGAGGCCACGCGTGGCGGTCTGGACAACCCCAGCGGTGTGCGCCTGCCCGCGCAGGTCAAGGCGGCGCTGCTCGCCGGCCTTGGCGAGCGTCCGATCCGCAAGGTCGCGGTCGCCGAGCCCAAGCCCGAGCCGACGGCGCCGAAGCCGGCGCCGAAGCCCGAGCCCGAGGATCTGCGTCCGGTGATCTACCAGGGTCCGCCCAAGCGGTGATCGCTCCGGATCCGGCCAGGCGCCGGGTCCGGTGTTTGTCGCGAACAGTCATGGCATCCGAGGTGTAAGGAACTGGCATCGGGCGGCGTTGTCGCGACGAAAGCAGCCACGGACACCAACTCGGAGGTCGCCATGCAGCGCTGGCAGCTCACCATCGGACTCGTCGGACTCGCCCTCGGGGCCGCGCTGATCGCCCCTACTCTCAAGGGCGTGCTCGCCCCCGACGCGCCGACGCCCCCCGAGACCGTGGTCTCGCCCGTCGTCGCGCCCACCCCGCCGCGCGTGCCCGGCGGCCACCTCGTCGTCAGCTCGGGCCTCGACCGCAACGCCGTGCTCACCGCGGACGTCACCGAGCGCTTCCTGACCATCGAAGTCTCGGCACCCGCGGACATCGGTGTCGCCTACCGCCGCCCGGTGGACCTGACGGTGGCCATGGACCGATCCGGAAGCATGGCTGCTCGCGGCAAGATCGACTACGCCAAGGCCGCCGCGAAGCACGTGGTCGGGCAGCTCGACCCGGACGACGTGTACTCGCTGGTGGTGTTCAGCGACCGCGCGGACACGGTGGTCGAGGCGACCCACGTCAGCGATGCCTCGACCCTGCGCCGTCGGATCGACCGCGTGTTCCAGAGCGGCGACACGAACATCGTCGCAGGCCTCGACCTCGCCGCCGCCGAGATTGCCAAGCCCATCGGCGAGTCCGCGGTCGGCCGCATCGTGCTGCTCTCCGACGGCAAGCCCACGGCCGGCATCGTCGACCCCGACGCCATCGTGCGCCGTGTCGCCGAGATCTCCGCTTCGGGGGTCAGCGTGTCCGCCATCGGCCTCGGGCTCGACTACAACGAGGACCTGCTCGCGCGCATCGCCGACGTCGGCGGCGGCAGCTACGACTTCGTCGACGACCCAAAGGAGCTCGCGGCCGTGTTCGCCGACGAGCTCGAGCACAGCGCGTCCGTCGTTGCCCGCTCGACCTCGGTCGACGTGGACCTCGGGGACGGCATCGAGCTGCTCGACGTCTTCGGCTGGCAGACCGAGCACACGACGGACGGCTTCCGCGTGTTCCTCGGCGACGTGACCGCGGGCGAGACCGTGAAGATCACCGCCCGGGTTCGGGTGAAGAGCCCGGACACGCCGCAGGCACTCACCATCGCGGCGATCGAAGCTCACTACCTCGACCTCATCGACGAGCAGCAGGCGATGAGCGAGAACGTGTGCGACGCCACCGTCACCCGGGACCAGGTCGCGGTGACCTCGAGCGTCGACAAGGACCGCGCCGTCAGCGCCTCGCGCGCCTGGGGCAACTCGTGGCTCGAGCGCTCGGCTCGCGCCTATGAGGAAGGCGACCAGGAAGAGGCGAAGAAGCTCGCCGAGAAGTCCGAGGAGGTGCTGCGCTACGCCTTCGACGACTACGCCGCCCCCGAGCTCGCGGTCGATGCGGACAACAGCGCCGCCCAGCAGGCGATCTACACACGTGCCAAGCCCACCAGCTCCGAGGGCCGTCGCTCCATCAAGGCGGCGAAGGAGTACTACCGCGAAACCTCGATGCACTGACGGAGAGCACCGTGTCCACCGCGATCGCTACTACCGAACGACTCTCCGCCAGGTCCGTCCTCCCCGTACAGGCGGGATGGGTGACCCTCGGCGTGCTCGCCGCCTCCGTGCTCTCCCTGACGGGCACGTGGACCCAGTCGCCCAGCCTCGCGCTGTGCATTGCGCTCGCCGTTGGCGTCGTCGCGGTGAACCCGCGGCTCGCGTGGGCCCTGCCCCTGGTCGGGGCCGGCGTCATCGCCGGCGGCATGCTCGCCGAGATGGTGCGCATTCCCGCCGTGCTCGGTGCGGGAGCGGTGGCCGGAGTCGGCCTGTCGGCGCTCGCACCGGTGCGCACGGACTGGCTCGACCACCTCAACGCGAGCCTCGCCGCGGCCGCTGGCGCCGCCATTGGCTTGTGGGGAGCGACGCAGATCCTGCCCGACGTCGTGAGCACGACCAGCGGTGCAGCCCTTGCCGCCGGCTTCATGTGCCTCGGCGCCGCGCAGTCACTGTGGCCTCTGGCCCTCCGCCAGGCCAACGGCTTGCCGAGCGCACGCGACATCCAGAAGGCCCTCGAGGTTCGCTACCGGCCACCGGTGTTCCGAGCGGTGGAGCTGCACGAAGGCGCGAGTCGCCATGCGCCCGACCCGGACGCGCAGCGTGGGCTGACCGAGGTCGTGCAGTGGGTGTTTCGTCTGCAGCAGACCCTGCAGGACCAGGACCGCGACCTCGCGACCATCGACCCCGTCGACGTGAACAAGCGCATCGACGAGGCCGAGTCCGCCCCGAGCACCGACGCGTTCACCCGTGAGCGCCGGCAGGCGACCGCCCGCCACCTGCGTCGACTGCTCGCGCACCGCGAGGCCATCGCCACCGAGCGGGAACGCCAGTCCGCCCTGGTCGAGTACGCCCTCGCCTTCCTCGAGGAGGCGCGAGCCGGCGCGGCCGTGGGGCGCATCCTACCCGGCGAGTCCGCTCCCGATCGGCTCGGAGACGTGCTCTCCAAGCTCCGCACGCATGCAGCCGAGGGCGAAGCCCGGCGCCAGACGCGACGCGAGCTGCAGTCGAGCTGACGCCTCCTCGCGCCTCGGGGTGGCCGCCGTTGCTACATGCGTTACGGCGCTGCCCTGAGGTGAGGAGGGAGCCATGAGTAGGGACGCGGAAGATCGGGCGCTCGAGGCGGAGCGCGAGGTCGGACGGATCAACGCTTTCTTTCCGATTCTGCCGAGGCTGGGAAACCGGTGGGCTGCATCTCGGCCCTGGGAGGGCATGACCATCGCCCTCAACCTGCACCTCACCTCGCTGACGGCAGCGCTCGTCCGGGAGCTTCAGCTCGGCGGCGGCACCTTCGTGGTCAGCGGCGCGAGCCCGGCGACGACGCACGCGGGCACCGTCGAGATGCTCCGCAACGAGGGCATCGAGGTGTACACCGGCCGCGGTCGGGACGACCGTTTCGCCGCCGTGCTCGACCACAAGCCGGACCTCATCGTCGACGTCGGCTTCGAGCTGGTCAACGCTCTGCTCGACCGCCGCCCCAAGCAGGCCGCGGACACCCGAGGCGCCATCGAGATCACCCGGTCGGGCATCACCCGTCTGCGTCAGCGCGCCGACGCCTTGCCCTTCCCCGTGCTCAATATCAACGACGGCCGCCTGAAGAACGCCGTCGAGAACCGCCATGGGGTGGGCGAGGCGCTGTGGCAGGCGGTGGCCCAGCTCACCGGCATGCACCTCGCGGGTCGCCGCGTGGCGGTGCTCGGGTACGGCCCCGTCGGCAAGGGACTCGCGATGTACGCGCGTGCGGCCGGCATGGCGGTCGAGGTCGTCGAGCCGGATCCGGTTCGCCGCCTGTTCGCGCACTACGACGGCTTCGTCACCCCGGCACTCGACGAGGCGCTGGCCCGCGCCGGGGTGGTCGTCACCGCGACGGGCCGCGGCGGCGCCCTGACCCTCGAAGACGTGAGCAAGGCGCGCAATGGCGTGGTGCTGGTCAACGCGGGACATGGCGGCGACGAGATCGACATCAAGGGCATCAAGGATGCGGCCGAGCGCGTCGACCATATCGGTGAGCAGGTCGTGCGCTATCGCCTCGAAGACGGCCCGCGCGTGACCGTCCTCGGCGGCGGACACCCGCTGAACATCGTCACCAACGCAGGCTCGCCCGAGCCGGTCCTCCTGCACTTCGCAGTGCTCGGACTCGCGCTCGAGCGTCTGGCCAAGGGCAGCTTCGAGCCGGGTGAGACCATCGTCGACGACGCGATCGAGGCCGAGGCCGCGGCCTTCGCCCTGGCCGCGTTGAATCCCACGGCGACCGTATGAATCTGGCGGAGCGACTGGCCGAGGGCGTCGCCGCGCTCCGCGACGGCCGTCCGGCCGAGGCAGCCACTGCGCTGCGCGAGGTCGTCGACGACCCGGACTTCCAGGAACACCCCGAGCTCGCCGACGTGCGGGCCCGGGCCGCGAGCCTGCTCGCCCAGGCACTGCTCGCCACCGACGAGGTCGGCCCCGCCGACCGCTATGCGCGCATGGCGCTCGACGCCCTGGATGCGTTTCCCGATCCCGAGGGAAAGGCGCAGATCGACGGACTGCGCAAGGAAATCATGGGCCGCGCCCTCGAGCTGCGCCGCAAGTCCGACCAGAAGACGCGCCGGCAGCGACTGCTCGCGCTCCCTGTCGACGAGCTGCTCGCGGCGGCCGCGGACGACGCCGAAAAGGCGCGCTTGCTCATCGAGCGCGCCACCGCCGAGTCCGAGGCCGAGCGCATCCCGCAGGCGATTCGCCTGGCGAACCAGGCCCGGCACCTCGCCGACGAGGCGCACGCACTCAAGGAACAGGTGCTCACCCGGCTGCTCGTCGCCCAGCTCGACGAAGCGCAGCGCCTCCCGGCCCTTCGGAGCGCCTACCAGCTCGCGCTCGCCGCCGGTGAGACCGGGCTGATCACCGGGGTCGCCCGCACTGCCGAACAGGTGGGCGTGCCACACGCGGACGTGGACAGAAGCTCGTGAAGGTCGCAGCTATCGACATCGGCACCAACTCGGTGCACCTCCTGATCGCCGCCATCGGCGCGGATGGCCGTATCGAGGTCGTCGAGAAGGCCCGCGAACAGGTCGAGCTCGGCTCGGGTGGACTCGACGCGCACCGCCTGACGCCGGAGGCCATCGACCGCGGCGTCAGCGCCCTCGAGTCCTTCAAGGCGGCGTGCGACGGCCACGAGGTCGAGGACATCTACGCCACGGCGACCTCCGCGGTCCGCGAGGCGTCCAACGGCGTGGACTTCTGCAAGCAGGTCAAGGAGCGAACCGGCATCCACGTGCGCGTGATCACCGGCGCCGAAGAAGCCCGGCTCATTCACCTCGGTGCCCGCCGAGACCTCGACTTCTCCTCGGGGCGGGTGCTGGTCTTCGACCTCGGCGGTGGCAGCACCGAGTTCATCCTCTGCGACCCGGAGGATGCGCTGGTCCGGATGTCGCTGCGGATCGGCCACATCCGGCTCTCCGACCGCTTCCACGACCAGGACCCTCTCGGAGACGCCGCGTACCGGGAGATCAAGAAGGCCGTCGCCGCCCAGCTCTCTCCCCTGCTCCAGCGCGTGCAGCCGGGGGACTTCCAGAGCCTGGTCGGCACGAGTGGCGCGGTGCGCACCCTCGCGAAGATGGCGACGCTGCGCCGCGGCGACAAGGAGCCCGAGCACGAGCACGGCCTGGTCCTCCTCCGCTCGGAACTCGACGAGCTGGTGCGGATGCTGCGGAGTCAGCCCCAGGCCGAGTACCTCGAGATCCCCGGGATGGACCCCAAGCGCCAGCACACCCTGCCGGCAGGCGCGATCATCGTCCGCGAGATCATGCGGGCCTTCGAGATCGACCGCCTTGTCACCTCCGAGAGAGGCCTGCGCGACGGGCTGATCGTCGACTGGGTCCTCCGTCACCGCCCCGAGATCAGCCTCACCGCGACGACGCCCGATCCACGGCGACGCGCCGTGCTCTCGGTGATGCGCCACTACCGAGCGGACCCCGACCACGCGAACTTCGTGGCCCGCGCCGCGCGTCAGCTGTTCGACGTCACCGCACCGCTGCACGGACTGCGCATCGACGACCGTCGCACCCTCGAGTTCGCCGCGCAGCTTCACGACATCGGGCACCACATTGCGGGCAAGGACCACCAGAAGCACGGCATGTACCTGATCCGGCACACGCGCATGCCCGGCTTCACAGCGCCCGAGATCGAGCTCATGGCCCAGCTCGTGCGCTACCACCGCGGGGGAGGCCCCAAGCGCGCCCACGCGAACTTCAAGATCCTCAAGCCGCGCGAGCAATACCGCGTGCGCGTGCTCGCCGGCATCCTTCAGCTCGCGGACGCGCTCGACCGCGGCCACGACCAGAACACCACCCGCCTGGATACGCGCCTCGAAGGCGAGACCCTCACCATCACCGCGTTGACGCGCGAAGCCCCCGACCTCGAGCGCTGGAGCAGCGTGCGTCGGCGCAAGCTGCTCGAAGATGCGCTGGGCCTCGAAGTCGTGATCAAGGTAGAGCGCGAGGGTGATGCACTCGCCCCATCGGCAACCGCACGGTAAGCTGCCCCCGCAAGGATCGACGGATGGACCTCTTCGATAGCCCCGCGGAGCTGGAACGACAGCTCAAAGAAGCGAAGGGCGAGCTGGACATGCTCGACGAGGGTGGCGACTCCGCCATCCTTCTCGCACGTTTGCGCGAGCGCAAGCCCAACCACCCGCTGCTGTGGTCGAAGACCATGTTCGCCCTCGGATGTCTCAGCGGCATCGTGGTCGGCGGCTTCATCGTCGCCGCACCGATGATCGATCCGGACCTCATCACGGAGCTGCGCGCATACGAGAAGAGCCTCGGACTCGCTCCCGCGGCGCTCGCCTTCGGCGTGGCCGGCGCCTCTGCCGTGCTGTGGATCGTGACCTCGGTGCTCACCCTGCTCGTGGCACGTGGCGAAGAGCCCCTCGAGTGGGAGGGCAAGGAGCGCGCGCGCATCACCTCGGACATCGCGCGCATCAAGGCCGCGATGCAGCTCCACGAGCGCAACGAGGTCGGCACGCCCCTCGGCGCGGCCCCGCGAGGCGGCAAGCCCACCGGCGGTGCACCGCCGATCAGCATGCTCGGCTCGGCCACCCCGCCGCCGCTCCCGGGCATGCGGACCGCGACCCCCGCGCCCGCCCCCAGTGCGGCCAGCCAGGGCAGCAGCCTGCTCCAGAGCCTCGGGACCAAGACCCGCGGTGGCACGCCTCTCGGTGCGGCGCCTCGCGGTGGCACGCCCATCGGCGGTCGTCCTCTCGCGGCGGCCCCGAGCGGCAACATGTCGTACAGCGGGCCCGCGGACAGCGGATTTGCCGACTTCGACGACGACGGAGACTTCCCGAACTTCGATGCGCTCGGCCAGACGCAGAGCCAGGGCCCGACCTACGCCCAGGCGCGCGACGACGTTCGGCCCGAGCTGGTCGGCCTCGGCGCCGGGTTCACCAAGCCCACCGCGACCGTCTTCCCCAACTGGGGTCCGGTCGAGGAGCCGTGGCTCGTCGACGCGATCGAGAAGTGCTACGCGCTCGCCCAGGACCTGCCGCTCCAGGCGTCGGTCGCGTTCAACCAGGGCCAGAACCTCCCGTTCACCCTGGTCCTCGAGCGTGCGAGCCCCGCCATCGCCATGCGGGCCACCATGGCCTACGCCGAGTTCCTCGCGAAGATCGCGACGCCGGTCCGGGCTCGCGTCGACCTGGCCGCCGTGCCGCACCTGTCCTCGAACTTCGCCCGCAACGTGACGAGCGCACTCGAGCCGCACTTCGGTGAGGACGCCGAGGTCGAGCGCAAGGGCGACGCCATCGAGATCCGGTTCCGCAACGCGAACACCTCGTGGAACCGCTACCCGATGCTGCCCACGCAGTAGGGACGACGAACCCGCGCTGAGCCGCCGTCCAGTCGTTCTTTCGCACTGGCAGCGGCCGGAGGACGTGGTACACCGACCGGCCTGACCCCGGAGGACCCGTGGCGGTCAATCGTGCTGGCGTCGTCGATGAGAACTTCCAGAGCTTTGCTGCGGGCCTGAGTGCCGCGCCTCCGCGCACCGACCTCGAGGCGCCGGTTCGCCCCGGCACCGAGCTGACCGCCCGCGAAGCGATTCGCATCTTCGAGGCCCAGGTCGAGTCCCGGCTCTCGGACATCATCGCCCGCGAGCTCAAGGGCGAGGGCCACGGCTACTACACCATCGGCGGCAGTGGCCACGAGGGCAACGCAGCCGTCGCCGCCGCGCTGCGACCTGACGACCCGGCCTTCCTGCACTACCGGTCGGGCGGCTTCTTCGCGATGCGCAGCCGGCAGGTCCCCGGCCCCGAGGGCGTGTTCGACGTGTTCCGTGGCATGGTCGCCGCGGCCGACGAGCCTATCGCCGGCGGTCGCCACAAGGTCTACGGCAGCGTGGCACTCGCCATCCCGCCTCAGACCTCGACCATCGCCTCCCACCTGCCGAAGGCGCTGGGCTGTGCCGTCGCCATGGACCGCATCGCCCGCAAGCGCGGCGGGCACGAGCAGCGCATCGCGGTGTGCACCTTCGGCGACGCATCCAGCAACCACTCCACCGCCACCGGCGCCCTCAACGCCGCGGGGTGGGCCGCGGTGCAGAACGTGCCGGCCCCCGTGCTCTTCGTGTGCGAGGACAACGGCATCGGCATCAGCGTGCGCACGCCGACGGACTGGGTGGGACTCGCCGCTCAGGGCCGCGCCGGGGTGAAGGCGTTCACTGCCGACGGCCTCGACCTGGTCGATGCATGGGAGACCGCGCGCGCCGCGGCCGAGTTCGTGCGGCGCACCCGCAAGCCTGCGTTCCTTCGCCTCAAGGTCGTGCGCATGCTCGGCCACGCCGGCTCTGACGTCGAGCAGCTGTACCGGACCAAGGAAGAGATCGAGGCGGTCGAAGCCATGGACCCGCTCCTGCGCTCCGCCGCGCTGCTCGTCGACAACGGGTGGATGAATGCCGAGCAGGTGGTCGACCTGTACGAGTCCACGCGGCGCCGACTGCGCGCCCTCGCCGACGAAGCGACCCGCCGCCCGAAGCTCGAGACCGCGGAAGCCGTGATCGAGCCCCTGTTCTTCCACGACCCCGAGGTCATCGCCGCGAAGCTGCCCAGGCCTTCCGCGGAGGCACGCGCGTTTGCCCGGCCGCCCGAGGACGAGGACCGGCCCCGCCACCTCGCGTTCCAGCTCAACCGCGGCCTGTCCGACGTGCTGGCCGCGGTGCCCGAGTCGCTGATCTTCGGCGAGGACGTCGGCAAGAAGGGCGGCGTGTACCACGTGACCGCGGGGCTCACGAAGTCCTTCGGTGTCGGCCGGGTGTTCAACACGCTGCTCGACGAGCAGACCATCCTCGGCCTTGCCATCGGCGCCACCCACGCCGGGCTGCTGCCGATTCCCGAGATCCAGTACCTGGCCTACCTGATGAACGCGATCGATCAGCTCCGCGGCGAAGCGGGTTCGATGCAGTTCTTCAGCAACGGCCAGTACAACAACGGCATGGTCGTCCGCATTGCCGGCCTGGCCTACCAGAAGGGCTTCGGCGGCCACTTCCACAACGACAACGGCATCGCCGCCCTCACCGAGATCCCGGGCCTGCTCATCGGCTGCCCCTCGCGCGGCGACGAGGCGGTGCGCATGCTGCGGACGATGGTCTCCGCAGCCCGCAACCTCGGCCGCGTGTGTGTCCTGCTCGAGCCCATCGCCCTGTACATGACCAAGGACCTCCACGAGGAAGGCGACGGCGAGTGGCTCACGCTGTACCCGCCACTCGACGAGCACCTGTCCACCGACGAGGTCGGCGTGTACGGCGACGGCGAGGACCTCACCATCGCGACCTACGCGAACGGTCTGTGGATGAGCCTGCGCGTGGCCAAGCGCCTCGAGGCCATGGGACATCGCGTGCGCGTGCTCGACCTCCGGTGGCTGTGTCCCCTGCCCGTCGACGCCGTCGTGCCGCATGCCCAGGCCACCGGCAAGCTGCTCATCGTCGACGAGTGCCGCGCGAACAGCGGCATCGCCGACAAGCTGTTCGCCGAGGTCGTCGAGCGCGACCACCGGGTGCGCGTGCGCCGGCTCGCTGCCCACGACACCTACATTCCGTTGGGTGCCGCCGCGAACCTCGTCCTCATCGGCGAGGAGGACATCGAGCGGTCTGCCCTGAAGCTCCTCGGGGAGGAAGCATGAAGCGGGCTCTCGTCGTCTGTCCCGGACGCGGGTCCTACGACCGCAGCTGCCTCGGCCAGCTGCAGGACCGCTCCCCCGCCGCCAAGGCGGTGATCGAAGCCTGTGATGCCTATCGGGCGAGCCAGGGCCGACCCACGCTCACCGAGCTTGATGCCGCCGAGCGTTACTCGGCGCGCCTGCACGTCGCGGGCGAGCACGCGTCGCTGCTCACCTTCGGCTGTGGCCTCGCGGACCTGGCCGAGCTCTCCGAAGCGTACGAAGTCGTCGGTGTGACCGGCAACTCGATGGGCTGGTACACCGCACTCGCCGCAGCCGGTGCCCTGCCGCTCGAGGAGGCGATTCGCCTGGTCGAGACCATGGGTGCGTACCAGGCCGGCAACGTGATCGGTGGTCAGCTGCTGTACCCGGTCAGCGACGGTGAGTGGAAGCCCTGTGCGACGCGACTCGCCGCAGTCGAGGCCGCACTCGAGTCGGTACGCGCCGAGGGCCACGCCGCCCACTGGTCGATCCGACTCGGTGGCTTCGCCGTGCTCGGAGCCGACGCCGAGGGCATGCGGTCACTGATGAAGGCGCTTCCGGAGGAGACCCGCGGCGCCCGGACCTTCCCGCTGCAGCTGCCGCTCCACAGCGCGTTTCACACCCCGCTGCTCGCCGACACCAGCGCACGCGCCTTCGACGACCTCGGCGACCTCGCGTTCTCGGCGCCTCGTGTCCCGCTCATCGACGGCCGTGGAGAGGTGTTCACCCCCTGCTCCGCCGATCCCGCCGAGCTGCTCGCCTACACCCTCGGGCACCAGGTCACCGAGACCTACGACCTCGACGCCGCCGTGTGGACCGCGCTGCACTACACCGGCGCCGACGTGGTGATCGTGCTCGGCCCGGGCAACTCCCTCGGCGGCCCCCTCGCCCGCCTGCTGGTGCAGGACGGCTGGGCTGGCTGCGCGGACCGCGCCGCACTCGACGCCCGCCAGCAGTCCGACCCGCTGCTCCTCTCGTTCGGCGTGTCGACGCAGCGGACGCAGCTCACGTGATCGACGCGCTGCTCGCGTCACTCGCCCTCAAGGCCGTGGACCGTGCGGGCTGGAAGCGCGTGGGCATTGCCGATCCCGAGAGCGTCGCCGCACACAGCTGGGGCGTGTCCCTGCTCGCCCTGACCCTGGCGCCGGAAGAACTCGACCGCGGGCGACTGCTCACCTACGCGGCGCTGCACGATCTGCCCGAGTGCCGTGCCGGGGACATCACGCCACACGACGGCGTGAGCCGCGCGGACAAGCACGCCGCCGAGGTCGCCGCCCTCTCGCAGCTCGGCGAGCTCGGGCTACCGCCACACCTCGCCGCCGCCTGGCACGACTACGAGGCCCAGGCGGACGCCGAGGCCCGCTTCGTGCGCCAGCTCGATCGCCTCGACATGGCCCTGCAGGCCTTGCTGTACGCGCCGCGCGCGGAGGTCCGCGAGTTCGTGGCCAGTGCCGAGCGGTACGTCGACCACCCCGTGCTGGTGCCCCTCCTCGCAGAGGTGCGCTCGCGACTCGAGGGCGTCGGGTAGACTCGCGGACCACTTGGAGGTCCCATGCGCGTCTGTCTCGTCACCATTCCCGCCGGCAAGGGCGCGGAGCTCGCGCAGATGCTCCTCGGCCAGCGCCAGTGCGCCTGCGTGAACGTCGTTCCCGGCGTTCAGTCCTACTTTCTCGAAGAGGGCCAGGTGAAGCACACCGCCGAGGAACTGCTCATCCTCAAGGCCGACGACACGGACATCGGCACGCTGCGCACCGCGGTCATCGAGAACCACCCGTACCACACGCCCGAGTTCGTGGTCCTGCCCGTCGACGAAGAGGGCACCGACAATGACTACCTGCGGTGGATCAAGTACGCGACGAGGATGTGATGACGATCTTCCAGAAGATCATCGACCGGGAGATCCCGGCGGACATCGTGTACGAGACCGATGAGGTACTCGCGTTTCGCGACATCAACCCGGTCGCGCCCGTCCACGTCCTGGTCATCCCCAAGCGTCGCATCGTTCGCGTGGCGACCGCCGAGGACGACGATGGCGCCCTGCTCGGCAGGCTGCTGCTCGCGTGTCGGGACGTGGCCCGCCAGGAAGGCCTGGCCGAGAACGGCTACCGCATCGTCACCAACAACGGGGACCACGGCGGACAGAGCGTGGACCACCTGCACTTCCACGTGCTGGGTGGCCGCCAGCTCGGATGGCCGCCGGGCTAGCGTCAGGTCGACGTGTCGAGGACGGGGAAGGTCTCGAAGTCCGGTGGAGTCGAGGCCCCGCGCGTCAGCGGCAGCCAGTCTTCAACGCGCCCGAGGATGCCCGGTGCGCGGAAGGCCGGGTGATGAGGTCGCTGTCGCCCGCCGCGAGCGGTGCGTCCGCTCGCGCAGTGCGCGCGGGCCCTAGTACGAAGCCGTGAGCGGGAACACGAGCACGCCATCATCGTGCTTCGGGCCGCCGACGATGAACGAGCGGTTCCGGTGGATACTGACCGTGGTGTCGAGCTTCTTGCTGCTGCCGGTGAACAGCTGCACACGCAGCTTCGCCGCCGAGGAATCGACCGAGACGAGGGTCACGTGCATCTCGCGGCCACCGACCACGGGCACCACCGCCTTCTCGCCGGGCGACAGGCGCGTGGCCTGGCTGTCGAGCCGCGAGAAGCCCGTGTAGTTCAGGAAGCGCAGGTGCTTCTCGACGGAGCGAAGCGAGCTGTCCACCCGGCTGTGTGCGTTGGTCGCATGCACGACCTGCACGTCCACGGTGACCGTCTGCGCGACCTCGGCGCCCGGTCGCGGCGGCTGCTGCGCGAGCGCAGGGGCGGCCATGCCGAACGAGAGCGCGGCTCCGAGAATCAGGGGCTTGACGATGCGGTTGATCACAGCACGGCCTCCTCGTCGACCCAGATAATCAGCGGAGCCTGTTCGGCCTCGCCCTGAACGACGTGCACCATGGTCTCTTCACCGTACTCCAAAGCGTCGATCTGGATCTCGCCTGCAGAGGCAAAGACCAGCTCGGGCTCGGGCGTTGTGGCAGTCCACGGAAGGTTGCCGACGAGCACCGCGAACAGCGCGGCGGCGGCGAGCACGAGGCCCGACCATCCCCAGCTGTTGTTCGCGGCCTGCGGCGTAGGCTTGGGCGCGGAGACCGTAGCCTCCTGCATGAGCGGCTGCGGAGCGGGAGCCGGTGCCCCCTGCGAAGTGGTGTGCGGGCGCACCTGGCGCGGAGCGACCTCGGCCATCACCGCATCGGCGATGTCGATGGTACCCGCCTCGTCGCGCACGGCGGCCGCCAGCTCGAGCTGTTCGGCACCGATGGCCTCGGCCACCGCGGCCCACACGTCCACGGCACCCGCCTCGGCGCGAACCGCCTCGGCGACCGGGAACATGGGCGCGCCGATCGCGTGAGCGACCGCGGCCGCAACCTCGACCCGGCCCGCGTCGAAGGCGAGCGCCTCGGCCACCGGGAACACCGGAGCGCCGATCGCGTGGGCAACCGCCGCGGAGAGCTCGATGCGGCCGGCCTCGTGAGAGACCGCCTCGGCCACCGGCTCGACCTCGCCGCCCACCGCGTGCGTCACCGCCGCGGAGAGCTCGATGCGACCCGCCTCGTGGGCGACCGCCTCGGCCACCGGCTCGACCTCGCCGCCCACCGCGTGCGTCACCGCCGCGGAGAGCTCGATGCGACCCGCCTCGTGGGAGACCGCCTCGGCCACCGGCTCGACCTCGCCGCCCAGCGCGTGCGTCACCGCCGCGGAGAACTCGGCGCGACCCGCCTCGTACGACACGGCCTCGGCCACCGGCTCGACCTCGCCGCCGACGCGATGCGTGACCGCGGCCGCGAGCTCGGCAATGCCGGCCTCGTGGAACAGGGCCTCACCGACTTCCGGCTGTGGCGCGCCGATCGCGGCGAGCACGTCCGCGGAGACGTCGAAGTCGCCGGCCTCGAAGGCCAGCGCCTCGGAGAGGCCATCGAGCGGCTCACCGAGCAGCCCGAGCAGCCCAGCCGCCTCGAGCTCGAGCTCGTCACCCGAGCCCTGGAGTACCTCGCCGCGCAGGTCGGCGGGAAGCCGCTCGTCGTGCGCAAGCAGGTCTCGGGCGCTGTTCACCGCGCTCGCATCGGCCATGCCGTCGCGAATCTGGAGGAGCAGCTCTCGGAGGTGGTCGGCCATGGGGTCCGGGGGGCGTTGGGTTCGCAGTGACAGACGCAGACGTCCGTCGGGTATTCAAAGAAAATCAGCGCTCGTCGGCGAGCAGCTTCTGGAGCTTCTTTCGGGCGTAGAACAGCCGCGACATGACGGTCCCCTCGGGGATGCCCATGATGTCGGCGATCTCCTTGTAGGACAGCCCCTCGAGCTCGCGGAGCAGGATGGCCTGCTTCTGGTCGTCGGGCAGCGTGTCCACCGCATCCATGATCCGCTTGTACAGGCGCTTGCGCTGCAGGGTGCGCGACGGCCCGTCCTCGTGGTGGACCTCGGCGATCTCGCCATCCCCGTCGCGGGTCGCGATCTCCTCCTCGTAGGACGAGGTCTGGCGACGCTTGCGCTTGCGGACGAGGTCGATCGCGAGGTTCATCGCGATGCGGTACAGCCACGTGTAGAAGCTGGACTCGAGCCGGAAGGAGTCGAGGTTGTGGAAGGCCTTGACGAACGCGTCCTGCGTGATGTCTCGGGCGTCTTCGCGGTTGCGGAGCATGCCGTAGAGCATCGAGTAGACGCGGCCCTGGTACTTCTCGACCAGCCCGCGGAAGGCGGTGGTGTCGCCCTCGCGGACGGCGAGGACCATCTCGGCGTCTTCGAGTCGATCGTCGTTGCGGACGGTGGCCTGGGGCGCATCAGCCATGGGCATCGTTCCAGTTGTCGCCGACGGCGGTGTTGACGTGAAGCGGAACCGCAAACTCCGCGACGCCTTCCATCTCGGAACGGACCAGGTCGGTGACCCGGTCGACCTCGTCGGTCGGCACCTCGAGCAGCAGCTCGTCGTGGACTTGTAGCAGGATACGCGCCGAGAGGCCCTCTCGCAGCAGCGCGGCGTGCACGCGGATCATCGCGATCTTGATCAGGTCGGCAGCCGTTCCCTGCACGCGCATGTTCACGGCTTCGCGCTCGGCGGCCATGCGCTCGGCGTAGTTCTTGGAGTGGATGTTCGGGATGATGCGGCGCCGCCCGAACAGCGTGTCCACATGGCCCTTCTTGCGGACGGCCTGCTTGGTCTCCTCGATGAACGCCTGCACCTTGGGGAGACGGGCAAAGTACGTGTCCATGTACGACTTCGCCTCGTCCCGCGGAATCGCGAGGTCACCCGCGAGACGGAACGCGCTCATGCCGTAGATCAGGCCAAAGTTGATGGCCTTCGCCGCGGTGCGCTGGTCGCTGGTGATCTCCTCCTGTGGCACGCCGAAGATCTCGCTCGCGGTCCGACGGTGGATGTCCTCGCCGTTCGAGAACGACTCGACCAGGGTCCCCTCCCCGCAGATGTGCGCGAGGATGCGCAGCTCGATCTGCGAGTAGTCGCAGGACAGGAACACCTTGCCCGGTGCGGGCACGAAGGCGGCGCGAATGCGACGTCCCTCCTCGGTGCGCACCGGGATGTTCTGGAGGTTCGGGTCCGCCGAGGACAGTCGCCCGGTCGCGGCGACCGCCTGGTGGAAGGTCGTGTGCACGCGCCCGTCGTCGGCCACGTAGTCCGGAAGCTTCTCGACGTAGGTCGACAGGAGCTTGGACAGGCTTCGCCACGCGAGGATGGCGCCGGGCAGCGGGTGCATGTCCTGGAGCTTCTCGAGCACCGAAGAGTCCGTCGACCAGCCGCTCTTCGTCTTCTTCTGGGGAGGAAGCTCGAGCTCGTCGAAGAGGATCTCGCGGAGGTCCTTCACGGAACCGACGTTGAACTCGCGACCCGCGGCCTCGTGACACTGCTTCTCGAGTACGGCGACACGCTCGGTGAGCTCGGTGCGCAACGCCGCGAAGCGCTCGAGGTCGAGGCCGATGCCCTCGCGCTCCATGTCGGCGAGCACGGGAACCAGCGGCATCTCGATCGTCTCGTAGACGCTGTCCTGGCCCTCGTCCATGCGCTTCATCAGCTTGTCGTGCAGCAGGAGCGGGATGTGGGCGTACTCGGCGTTGCGGGCGAGCTCGTCGAGTCCGACGATGTCGAACAGCCCGCCAGTCACCGCCGCACCCGCGTAGGCGCTCATCGTGTACGACAGGTAGCGGGTCGCCATGTCGGACAGCGAGTGCCCGCGCTCGTGGGCCGCGAGGATGTAGTCGAGCAGCTGTGTGTCGCTGATCACGCCGTTCACGGGCAGGCCGCGGCGCATGCCGACCTTGTACGCGACCTTGGTGTCGTGGCCGATCTTGGGCACGCTCGGGTCCGCGAGCAGCGGTCCGAGGATGCGCTTGGCGCCTGCGCGATCGTAGCCGACCTGCCCGTTGTCGAAGGGCACGTACACCGCATCGGCCGGGCCCCAGGCGAGCGCGACACCGAGGATGTCGGCGGTGAGCGGATCGCTCGACGAGGTCTCGAGGGCGAAGCCACAGCGACCCGCCGCGCGCACGGCGGCGACGACCTCGTTCAGCTCGTCCTCGGTGGTCGGCACGCGGTACGCACTGGTGTCGACCTGCGGCTCGTCGGGAAGCAGGCGCTGCGCGACCTTTCCGAAGTCCCACTTCTCGAACAGCTCGCGCAGCGTGTCGATCTGCAGGCCCTTCGGCGCGAGATCCTCGAGCTCCACGCCCACCGGCGCATCGAGCGCGATGGTCGCGAGTTCCTTGGACAGGCGCGCGTCCGCCGCGTGCTCGTCGATCGCGGTTCCTCGCTTGCCGCCAATGTCCTTCCAGTTCGCGAGCACGTCCTCGAGGGTGCCGTACTTCTGCAGGTACTTGGCCGCGGTCTTCGCGCCGATGCCGGGCACGCCGGGGATGTTGTCCGACGAGTCGCCGGCGAGCCCGAGGATGTCGATGACGCGGTCCGGCCCGACGCCCCACTTCTCCTCGACGCCGGAGGCATCGATCTCCTCGTCCTTCATCAGGTCGAGGATGCGCACGTTGTCGTTGACCAGCTGACCGAAGTCCTTGTCGCCGGTGACCAGGTACACGCGCACGTCGTCGCTTGCAAAGCGCGCGGCCATCGTGCCGAGCACGTCGTCGGCCTCGTAGCCGTCGACCATGATGCACGGGTAACCGAAGCCCTCGACGAGCTCGGGGAAGTGCGGCCACTGCGCGCGCAGGTCCTCCGGCATGTCAGGGCGGTGGCCCTTGTAGTCCGGGAACATGTCGTGCCGGAAGTTCTTGCCCTTGTCGAAAGAGACCGCGAGGTAGTCGGGCTGGTGCACGCGCAGGATCTTCGCGAACAACGTCGTGAATCCGTACAGCGCGCGGGTCGGGAACCCATCGGCGGCGTTCATCGGCGGCAGCGCGAACTGCACGCGAAACGCATGGTTGCTGCCATCGATGAGGAAGAGCTTCTTCGGCAAGGGACCTCCGCGGTCCAGGGAGGTAACGCAAGGCAAAGAGGGACGTAACGCAGGACGTCTCGCGGACCTGCGGGCTATGGTCCGCACATGCTGCGAACCTCCTCCATCCTTGCCTTGTGTGCGCTTCCGGGCTGTTTGTTGCTCGAGGACGCCTGCGAGATCCCCGATGACGGCAACCTGCTCGGCGACGGCAGCTTCGACGCCCTCACCTGCTGGTACGACAGTGACGAGCACGACTGGACGTCGATGGGACTGCGCGAGGACGTGGAGTCCCCGCAGAGCGGCGCGCCCGTGTTCAGCGCCATGAGCGAGGGCCTGGGCGCCGAGAGCCTCGTGCTCAAGCAGGGCCCGTGGTTCTCGTCACTGCGCACGTCCTCGCTGGGTCTCGAGGAGGGCGACCACTACACCGTGACCTTCTGGGCCCGCGCGGACACGCCGACCTCGGTGACCGTCGCCGTGCGCTCGCCGACCGTGCCGTGGAGCGAGTCCGAGGTCCTCGTCGGCACCGAGTGGACGCTGCACCCGACCTTTGGCACCGCCGGTGGTGGGCTCGCCGACGACGCGTGGATCGAGTTCCAGCTCGGCGCGGACGCGACGGAGATCTTCCTCGACGACATCGCGCTCGTCGAGGACGAGGGAGCCGACGGATGATCGCGCTGTTGCTGACCGCCGCGGCCCACGCCCTGGGGTGTGCGGACCCGTTCACCGCCGAGGAGTTCGTGCAGCTCGTCGAAGAAGCCGACGATGCCCTCGATCACGACGACGTGATGGCGCATGGCCAGACCTGGGTCCGCATGAAGGAATCCTTGCCGTGCATGGAGGAGCCCGTGCCCGCCGAGGCCTGGGCTCGCTACCTCATCGGCTACGCCATCCTCCGGCATGCGACCGGCGAGAACTGGCGGGCGCCGCTGATCACCGCCCTCGGGATCGACCCGGACATCGCGCGGGACTACGGCCACGAGGACATCCGGCAGTTCCCGGTGCCGCCGGACGAGGGCTATCGCGGCCTGCCCCTCGCCCCGGGCGAGCGCTTCCTGCTCGATGGCAAGCCGCTGAACACGGCGCCTCCGCGCCTCGATGGGCCGCACATCCTCCAGCTCGCAGGCGAGCGCTACGTGACGCGCCTCGTCATCGACCGCGAGTTCCCGAGCGATTGGCTCGCACCGCCCGAGACCTTCGCACCGCCCGCGGCCAGCGAGCCCGCGCCGGTCGAGCCCGAAGTCGACGAGCGCTCCGAGAAGACTCCGCGGGAACGAAGCTCGACGAAGCGGAGCCCGGTCCTGCTCGTCGCCGGTGGCACGCTCGCGGCGGGCGGCACGGCGATGGCGCTCGGCAGCTACTTCGCCGCCACGCGAGACGACGCGAACTACCAAAGCCCCGGGCCGTGGAACACGCTCACCGGGCTGAACGTGGCCGGCTGGGCGGGTGCGGCCGCCGGTGCGGGGCTGATCACCGTGCACGTCGTCTCTGGACCGCGAGTCAGTGCCGGTCCAGGCCGGGTTTCTGTGTCCGGGCGCTTCTGAACTGCCCCTCAGAGGACAGCTGGTTAAGCGAGTCCCCTTCTGCGGGAGCCAGCATGTCCTACGACCACCTGTTCAACCCCACCGAAGAGCACCGGATGCTCCGCGACATGGTCGCGGACTTCACGCGCAACGAGGTCGAGCCCCAGGCCGCCGAGTTCGACGAGAAGGGCGTGCTCAACGTGGAGCTGTTCCGCAAGCTGGGTGATCTGGGCCTGCTCGGCATCACCGTGCCCGAAGAGGACGGCGGCGCCGGCATGGACGCCGTGGCCGCGGTCATCGTGCACCACGAGCTGTCGAAGTCCGACCCGGGCTTCTGCCTGGCGTACCTGGCCCACTCGATGCTGTTCGTGAACAACTTCGCGAACTCGGCCAACGCCGAGCAGAAGGCACGGGTGCTGCCCAAGGTGATCAGCGGCGAGTGGATCGGCGGCATGGGCATGACGGAGCCGGGTGCCGGCACCGACGTGCTCGGCATGAGCACCACCGCGGTGCGCGACGGCGATCACTACGTGCTCAACGGCAGCAAGACCTACATCACCAACGGCGAAGAGGCGTTCTGCTTCCTGGTGTACGCCAAGGTCGACGGCCGCATCACGAGCTTCCTCGTCGACCGCGACTGCCCCGGCTTCTCGACCGGCACGCACCTCGACAAGATCGGCATGCGCGGCTCGACGATGACCGAGCTGTTCTTCGAGGACTGCCGCATCCCCGCCAGCTACCTCATCGGTGACGAAGGCGGCGGGCTCACCCACATGATGCGCAACCTCGAGATCGAGCGCCTGACCCTCGCCGCGATGAGCGTGGGCATCGCCGACCGCTGCGTCGACATCATGGTGCGCCACGGCCAGGAGCGGCTCGCCTTCGGCCAGCCGATCAATCGCTTCGGGCAGATCCAGCGCTACATCGCCGACGGCTACGCGCAGACCGAGGCCGCCAAGTGCCTCACCTACAACGTGGCCAAGGACGTCACGCCCGAGAACAACAACCGCATCGGCTCCGACGCGGCCAAGCTGTTCGCGGCTCCCGTCGGCAAGCAGGTGGCGGACTGGGCCATGCAGGTCATGGGCGGTTCCGGCTACTGCCGCGAGTACCCGGTCGAGCGCCTGTGGCGCGACGCCAAGCTGCTCGAGATCGGCGGCGGCACGCTCGAGTCCCACCAGAAGAACCTCACCAAGGACCTCGCGCGCCTGCACCCGGTGGCATGAGCGCAGAGCCCGCCCGTCGCGCCGACGAGGACGAGGGACCGCGCCCCGACCGGGTGCACCGCGTGCTCGTCACCCGCTCCGAGAGCGACGCGGGCTCGCTGATCGACGCCCTCGAGGCGCTGGGTCTCGAGGCGCCGCACCTGCCGCTCATCGTGCGCGAGCTCGCGACCGAATCCACGGCTCAGCTGCGCAGGGCGCTGGTCACCGCCGAGATCGTGCTCCTCACCAGTGCGACGTCGGCGCGCGCCGTCGGGCGCGTGTGGCGAGAGCCCGTGCGTGCTCCGCGATTTGCCTGCGTCGGCCCCGCCACCGCCGAGGCCGCGCGAGAGGCAGGGCTTCCGGTCGATGTCGTGCCCGACAGCGCCACCGGGGTGGACCTCGTCCGTGCCCTCGGCTCCCTCGAGGGAGCGCGGGTGCTCTACCCCCGCCCCGAGATGGTCGCGAGCGGCACCCGTGAGGCGCTCGAGCGCGCCGGCGCCGACCTGACCGAGATCGTCGCGTACCGCAACGTCCCGCCCGCCGACGCCCACGAGCGCCTGCGCGAGATCGGCAACGTCGACCTGGTCACGCTGTTCTCGGGCTCGGCAGCGCGTCGCTACCAGCGCGCGTGTCGTCGCGCTGGACTCACTCCGGCCCGCGCCATCGCCATCGGCCCTTCCACGGCCGCGACCGCCCGCTCCGTCGGTCTCGACGTCGTCCGGGTGGCCAACCCGCACACCGAGAACGGCGTGATCGAGGCGGTTCGCAGCACCTTGCTGCTGTGACGTCTTCCAGGGTGTAAGCGTGAACGCGCCCGCGCGTTGAGCCACCGGAACCGAGAGAGGCCACGCATGTCGCACCTCTCCGGGAGGGCTCCATGCACCGCATTCACCTGTCTCTGGTCCTGCTCGTCGGCTGCCATGCCGGCGGTGGCGACGCTCTCGTGCTCACCAGCGCCGCCGCACGAGAGGCCGGTCACGCGGTCGAGATCGACGGCACCGACCGGACGAGCATCATGCCCGTGTCCGTGTACGCCGGCGAAGAGCTCGTGCTGCACGTGGACGGCGAGTCCGTGCCCGCTCGCCCCCTCGACGGCGAGCTCGTGTGGCTGGACGCGGACGGGCCCCAGTTCTTCTTCCTCGGCGAGGACATCGCCTCCGAGGCCCTGGTCCTGGCGGGATCCGCGGACGTGGGCCAGGAGCTTGCCGACCTCGTGGACGGCGAGCTTCGCGGAGAGGTGCTCCTCGCCGGGGATCTCTTCCTCACGCTCGCGGATCAGGACGCCCCGGACGGCCTGAGCGAGCTGTCTCCCCTGCCCTTCGACGATCCGCGGGTCCCCGCGCAGGTCGGGCACGCCGAGCTGCTCGCCCCCCTGCACACGAGCGGTCGCGGTCAGTCGAGCACGGTCTCGGTGCACCACGCGGTGCGCCTGACCTTCGGCAGCGAGGGTCGACTCTCTGGCCAGGCGACCGACATCACGAAGACCGAGGCGCTCGGCAGCGCCGGCGACCTGCTCCGGGACCCCCGACACGTCGGTGTGTACGCCTCCGACAGCCGATGCCTGGTACTCGACGCCTCCGGCAACGCCCGCGACTGCGCCGCCACGGAGGCGACCATGCGCTGGTCGAGCGAAGCGGACGGGGTGGTCTTGCACCGCCTGTTCGACCGCGAAGTCCTCCCATTCACCGATGCGCGCGAGGTGATCCTCTCTTCCGCCGCCGGTGCCCTCACCCGCGTGGAGCTCCGATGAACCGCCGCCGCTTCCTCACCGCCGCCCTCGCCACCCTCGCGCTTCCCACGGTGGTGCAGGCATTCGAAGGCGCGCCGACCGAGCTCGCCGCCGTGGCCGCCGCATTCCGCACCGCCGCCGACGAGGGTCGTCCACTCCTCGTGTTCGTGATCCCCGACGACAACGGCGAGAAGTGGCGACTCGGCCGGGCCTTCGGCGAGCTCATCAACCACGGCGATCTCGACGTGCAGGCCAGGCTCGGGCACGCCGTACTCGTCGCCGCGCGCCGCGAGGACCTCGCAACGCTGGTGCCTGGCGCCATCGACGCCAAGGCCCTGATGTTCGCCATCGACGCGAGTGCCGTGCCCGCCGCGGTGAACCCGCTGTCCACCAGGCTCGTCGACGACCCCGACTGGGGCGGTGACATGAGCTGGGAGCAGCGCGAGAAGCAGACGGACGACGCCATCGACGCACGCATCGCCGCGCTCTCCGACCTCGTGCTCGCCGCGCTTCCCGAGCCACCGCAGCGCGCCCGGGCGATCCAGCGCTTCCGGACCGAGGTGCTCGCCGAGCCCGTGGAGGGCAGCCACTGGGCCCGCTCGGGCGGATGCGGGACCATGGTCGAAGGCGCCACCCGTCAGATGGCCGTCGGCTGCGGCATGGGCCACGTCAACGCGCGCTCCGCTCGGGTGATGTACTTCTTCGAGGTCGACGCCTGATGGCCTGGTCACGCCGCCGGCTCCTGCGTGGCCTGGCCGCCGGGGCGCTGTTCGCACCCTTCGCGCATGCTGGCCCCCAGGACGAGCTGCAGGCGGTGTCCGCCGCCTTCCGGCGCGCGGTGGACCGCGGCGTTCACCTCGTCGTGCTCGTGATCCCCGAGGACGACGGCGAGAAGTGGTCTCGCGGGGAGCTGCTCGCCGAGCTGCTCACGCTGGGAAGCGAGGAGCTACTCGATCAGCTCGCGGCCACCGAGCTCGTAGCGGCGACGATGGCGGACCTGCGCGCGCTGGTTCCCTCGGCCCCGCGCGGAGAACCCCTGCTCGTCGTGGTCGACACCGCGGTCATCCCCGCCGGCACCAAGGCCGTGTTCTCCCCCCTCGCCGCGCCCGACGCCACCCTGAAGTCTCCCTGGGAGGAGGACTGGGCAGCCCAGCAGCGCGCCTTCGATGAGCGGCAGCGCGACCGGGTGGCGCAGCTCGAGCGCACTGTCCGTCACCAACTGCCCGAGCGCACCGGCGACGGTCGCGCCCTGCGAGCTCAGTTGTCCTCCACCGCCCCGGTCGGCGCCCGCTGGTACGTGCGCGGCGGAGGCTGCGCGGGAGGCCACCTGCTCGGCGAGGAGCCGGCCGCCGTGGACTGCGGCATGGGTCACGTGCCGATGGGCGTGTCCATGGTCCTGTATCTGTTCGAGTAGCCTGGGTTCATGCGCGCGATTCCCGTCGGCTTCATGCTCCACCCGGACCTCGACTTCCATCGGCGAGCGGTACCGCTCGTGCGCGCGCACGCCGACTACATCGGCATCGCGCCGGAGACCGGCTGGAAGCACGCCCCGGACGGCACGCTCGTCGACAACGGGTACGCGCGGCTCTACGACGAGGTCGCGGCGAGCTTTCAGCTCCCCGTCGTCGCTCATGGCGTGGGCCTCTCGCCCGCGACCGCGGCCCCGGACGACCACGCTCGCGTCGACGCCTGGCGCGCCAAGACCGCCAGCGAGCGCTCGTACGACTGGTGGACGGATCACCACGGCCTCGCCCTCGGCGGCGAATGGATCAGCCTCCCCATGCCACCGTTGCCCACCCCCGATGCGGTGGAGCACACGGCGGCTCGACTCGACGCCATGCGCGCGGTGTCGCCCGAGGTGGGCCTCGAGACCACCGCGTTCTATGCCCACTGGGGCGATCCGTGCCGCGATGCCGCCCTGCAGACCGCTATCGCCCGCGAGGCCGACAGCCACATCCTCCTCGATCTGCACAACGTGTGGACGATGGCCCGCAACGGCGGGTTCTCGGCGGAGGCATGGCTCGCTCACCTCGATCTGACGCGGGTGATCGAGATCCACCTCTCCGGAGGCAGCCCCGCGGACCCGGCGTGGGGCGGCGGGCTGCGACCGATGTGGCTCGACGGGCATGACGGCGCGGTGCCCGAGCCTGTGTGGCGGCTGTTCGAGGCCGTGCTTCCCTACTGCCCGAACCTGCGCGGCGTGCTGCTCGAGCGCATGGAGGGCACGCTGCTCGACGCGGAGGTCCCCGAGGTCGACCGCGAGCTTCGCCGGCTGCGCGCGCTGTGCGCCGCCGTGCCGCGGCACACGCCGTCCGAGCCCGAGCCGATGCCACTGCTCCCGGCCATCGGCGACGAGGCCTGGCTGCGCTGGGAACGCTCGCTCGGCCCCGCTCTCCGCACCCGGAGCGGACTCGCGACCACCAGCGAACACCTGCCCGAGCCCCATCGCATCGCCTTGTCCGCCGCCGATGCCGACGGTGTGAAGCTCTCGGCCATGCTCATGGCGAAGCTCCGCTACGAGCGCGTGCTCCACGGCGTCTCCGGCGCGACCGAGGCGGCGGATGCAGACCCGGCAGGCTTCGCGCGGCGGTTCTTCGCGTACCATCGCGCCACCCCCGCCACCGCCTTCTTCCCGTGGCAAGAGGCCGCGCTCTGGGAGGCCGCGAGCCCATGACCTCGGCGAGCTAGCTGGCGAGACCCTTGGCCGCGGCGACAGCGTAGGTCACGGCCTCTTCGGCCGGCCCCTCGAGCCGCGTTCGACGCAGCTGACCGTCGCGCTCCCACATCGCGTGCACGTGGGCTCGTCCGTCCTCGAAGCTCACGTGGCAGGCCGCCGGCACCGAGCACCCGCCGGAGACGGTCTGCAGGAAAGCCCGCTCGGCCTCGACTGCGCGCGCGGTGGGCTCGTCGTGGATCCGGGCGAGCCATCCGAGCAGCTCGGCGTCGTCCGCGCGGCACTGCACCGCGAGGGCTCCCTGCCCGACCGCCGGCACGAACTGGTCCTCCGCGAACAGCTCCCGCGCCTCACCGAGCAGGTCGAGTCGCGCCAGTCCCGCGGCCGCGAGCACGACCGCGTCGTAGCCCTCTTCGAGCTTGGCGATGCGGGTGGGGACGTTTCCACGGATGCCGCGGATCTCGAGGTCCGGACGCAGGCGGCGAAGCTGGGCGGCCCGTCGTGCGGAGCCCGTGCCGATCACCGCGCCGGCGGAGAGCTCGTCGAGGGTGGCGCCGACGAGCGCATCGCGCGGGTCGACCCGCTTGGGGATCGCTCCGAAGATCAGCCCCTCCGGCATGTCGGTGGGCATGTCCTTCATCGAGTGCACGGCGAGATCGAGGCTTCCGTCGAGCAGGCCCTGCTCGAGCTCCAGGGTGAACAGGCCCTTGCCACCGACCTCGGCTAGCGGGCGGTCCTGCACTTTGTCGCCGCGGGTCGTGATGATCACGAGCTCGACGGGAATGCCGGTCGCGCGGGTGATGGCCTCGGCCACGTGTCCGCTCTGGGTCCTGGCGAGCAGCGACCCGCGCGTTCCGAGCTTCAGGGTCCTCAAGCGTCCTCCTCGCCGAGCGCGTGGAGGATGGCTTCCACTCGCTCTGCGTCACCTTCGCGCGCGGCCTGGCGCAGCGCCTGAAGGGGTTGATGCAGCACCTTCTTCACCAGCGCGCGCGACATCGCGTCGAGCGCCTCGCGCTGCTCGTCATCGAGCTCCGCGACGAGCCGGCCGCTGCGCTCGATCTCGGCAGCCCGCACGGCCTCGAAGTGGCGAACCAGCCCACCGATGCGCTCGGAGACGTCGAGCTCGGCGAGCGAGGTCATGAACCGGTCGGTCTCGTCGTCGACGAGCGCGTGCGCGTCCTGGGCCGCCTCTTCGCGGAGAGCCTTGCCGCGCGACTGCACGTCACGCAGGTGGTCGACGTTGAACAGGTAGGCATCCTCGATGCCGTCGACGTCCGAGGCGATGTTGCGCGGGACCGAGAGATCGACGAGCAGCAGCGGCCGGTAGTTGCGCGCCCTCAGCGCCGAGCGAACGTCCGCAGCCCGCAGCACCGGCTCGGTCGCGCCCGTCGCGGCAATCGCGATGTCCACGCGGCCAAGGTACTCGCCGAGGCGCCCCCACTCGATCGCCGTACCGCCCTGGATTTCGGCGAGCTCGCGCGCGCGATCCCACGTCCGGTTGCACACCACGAGCTCGTGCAGACCCGCGGTCTGCAGCGCATTGGCCACCTGGCGGCCCATCTCGCCCACGCCGATGAGCATCGCGCGGCGGCCGCGCAGATCGCCGAAGATCTGGGTCGCGAGGTCGACGCCAGCGTTGCCGATGCCCACGCGATGCTGACCGAGCGCCGTCTCGGTACGCACTCGCTTGCCGACGGCGAGGGACCGCTGGGTGAGGCGATGCAGCACGCGCCCGAGGGTGTTGGCCTCCTGGGCCTGGCGCACCGCCTCCTTGACCTGGCCGAGGATCTGCGGCTCGCCGAGCACCATCGAGTCGAGGGCGGAGCTGACGCGGAACAGGTGCTGCACGGCCTCGCGTCCGCGATGCCAGTACAGGTAGCGGTCGAGGGGCTCGCCCTCGGGTCCACGGAAGGTCGAGAAGAACTCGGCCACCGCGCTCTCCCCTCCGCGGCCGGGCACGGTGTACAGCTCGACGCGGTTGCAGGTCGAGATCAGCAGCGCCTCGCGGCTCACGCCGCTCGACACGAGGTTCGCCAGGGTTCGGTGGACCCCCAGGTCGTCGACGGCGAGCCGCTCGCGCACGTTCACGGGAGCGGTGCGGTACGACAGGCCCACGGCCAGCAGCGCGTCAGCCCCCATAGCCGTGCCACCCCGTCGACACGAAGTTGAGGCCGAGCAGCGAGAACAGCGCGCCCGCGAAGCCGACGATCGCGAACAGGGCCGCCCACTTGCCGCGCCAGCCACCGACCAGACGCAGCTGGAGCGACGCGCCGTACCAGGCCCAGAGCAGCAGCGAGAAGCCGACCTTGGGATCCCAGGCCCACGGCTCGTCGAGAGCCACCGCGGCGATGCCACCCCCGACGCCGATGCCCAGCGTCAACGCGCCGAAGCCGAACAGCGTGGCCCGGAACTGCAGCGAGTCGAGCACCTCGAGCGACGGGAGTCGGCCGAGTCGGTCGAAGCGCTTGTTCTTGAGCTCGCGGCGAACGAGCAGGTAGAGCACCGCGACGGCGAAAGACAGCGCGAAGCTCGCGATCCCGAAGAACACGAGCCCGAGGTGGACGGGCAGCCACGGAATCACCGCGTCCGAGTGTTCGAGCGCGGCCACCTGGCGGTGCGGCACCACCAGCGCGGTGCCGAGGAGCACGGTGGCCAGCGGCGCGAGCAACAGCCCCAGGGCCGACAAGCGGCCCTTTCCGGCCAGTGCGTACGCGCCCATGATCCCGAGCGCGCCCGCGGAGATCGCCTCGGGGAAGCCCGGGCCGATCGTGGTCGTCACCATGCGCAGCAGCAACGCCAGTCCATGGAGCACCACGCCGGTCCACGCCACCGTACGAACCCGCTCGCCGAGCCGTTCCCCGATGCCGGGGTGCAGATGCGCCAGGCCGACGAGGCCATACGCGAGGAGCACAGCGATGTACGGGATGCGGTCCATGAGCCCCGCGATCTATCCGGTTGTGCCGGGCTACGCAGCGCAACGAAACGAGACCGATCCTCGCAGTTGCCACCCCGGGGCCGGGGGTTACCCTCCGAAGGTCGCCACCCCCCGGATCAGGAGTCACCATGGGCAACCTCCAAGACGTCACCGCCAGCACCTGGGACCAGGAAGTCCTGCAGTCCGATACCCCCGTCGTCGTCGACTTCTGGGCCACCTGGTGTGCCCCGTGCCGCGCGATGGCGCCGCTCCTCGAGCAGGTGCAGACCGAGAACGCCGGCAACCTCAAGATCGTCAAGCTCGACATCCAGCGGGACATGGCCATCGCCAGCCGCTACGGCGTCAAGAACATCCCCACCCTGCTGATCTTCAAGAACGGCGAGGTCGTGGACCGCCGCATGGGCAACACCGGAGGCATCGCTGCGCTCCGGACGTTCACCGGCCGCCACCTCTAGGCAGGAGTTCTCGTGGCCGGAGGAAGCAAGGCTGCCGTGTACGCGGCGATCGGCGGCAACACCCTGGTGACCATCGCGAAGTTCGCCGGGTTCATGATGACGGGCTCGGGGGCGATGTTCTCGGAGTCCGTGCACTCGGCCGCCGACGTCGCGAACCAGGCCTTCCTGGCCCTGGGCCTCAAGCGCGCGGACAAGGAGCCCGACGAGGTCCACCCCTTCGGCTACGGCCGCGAGGCCTTCGTCTGGTCGCTGATCAGCGCCGTGGGCCTGTTCTTCGTCGGCTGCGGCGTGACCGTGATGCACGGCATCCACACGCTCACCGACGAGCACCCCCACGAGGTGGGCGGCACCGAGATCGCACTGGGCATCCTCGTGTTCTCGCTGCTCGTCGAGGGTGCGAGCTGGTGGATCGCGGTCAAGGCGCTCCGCGACGAAGCGAAGAAGCAGGAGCTCGGCTTCTGGGAGAACCTGGCGACCACCGACGACCCGTTCGCGGTCGCCGTGTTCCTCGAGGACAGCGCCGCGGTCCTCGGCGTGCTGTTCGCGATGGGCAGCATCGGCCTGGTCCGCCTCACCCACAACCCGATCTGGGACGCGGTGGGCACGCTGCTCATCGGCTTCCTGCTCGGCTTCGTGGCCGTGTTCCTGATCTACAAGAACCGCAGCCTGCTCATCGGCAAGGCCATGCGTCCCGCCGACCGCGCCCTCATCGAGCGCGTGTTCGAGGAAGACCCGGCCATCGAGTCGGTGGCCATCCAGCGGGCCGCGGTCACGGGTGCGAGCGCGTATCGCATCTCCGCCGAGATCGACTTCGACGGCCACTACCTCGCCGAGCAGTGGCTCAAGACCCACGACGTCACCGAGGTCGCCAAGCAGCTCTCGGACCCGGAAGCCGTCGGGCCCTTCCTCGGCGACTTCGCCGAGCACATCGTGGACCACCTCGGCGACGAGGTCGATCGCATCGAAGCGAAGCTGCGCGAGGCGCTTCCTGGCGCGCAGAACATCGCTCTCGAGCCGGACTGATCGCGTCGCACGTCGGCTCCGCCTCGCGCCAGGCGCACGCTCGTTCACGCTCGTGAGCGCGTTTGCGGGGTTCCGACCGCGAGGGTCGCCGACAAACCCATCGAGCGCCGCGGACTCGCGGTAGGGTGGCGCCATGCAGCTCCCCGATCTCGACTCCCTGCGCTGCTTCGTCGAAGCGTCCAAGCTCCTCAACTTCCGCGCCGCCTCCAAGGTCGTGGGGCTCACGCCCGCGGCGCTCGGCCAGCGCATCAAGAAGCTCGAGGACGAGTTCGGCGTCGAGCTGTTCACCCGCACGACCCGCCGCGTGGAGCTCACCGAGGCCGGCCTGGCCCTGCTGCCCGTCGCCGAGGAGGCGATCGACGCAGCCCGACGCTGTGCCCTCGCGGCCCGTGGTGAGCTCGGACCGGCACCGGTCGACCTGGTCGTCGGCACGCGGCACGAGCTCGGCATGTCGTGGCTGGTGCCCATGCTCCCCGCGCTCAGAGACGCGCACCCCCACGTCACCTTCCACCTGTACGTGGGCTCGGGCCCGGATCTCGAGGACCGGGTGCGCACGCGTCAGCTGAACTGCGCCGTGAGCTCGCGTCGCATCCACGACCCCTCCGTGGACTTCATCCGTCTGCACGAAGAGGCCTACGTGCTCGTCGCCAGCCCCGAGCTGCTCGAGCGCCGACCGTTCGACACGCCTGAGGACGCCGCGAACCACGTACTCATCGACACCTCCGCCGAGGTCCCGCTGTTCAGATACTGGCGCGACGCGCCCGGTGGCGTCGACAGCCTGACCTTCGGAGAGCTCGTCCGCATGGGGACGATCGACGCGATTCGCGCGATGGTCGTCAGCGGCGAAGGCGTCGCGGTCCTCCCCGACTACCTGGTCCAGCCGGACATCCACAGCGGCAAGCTCGTGGCCCTGCTGCCCGACGTGCGGCCGGTCTCCGACCACTTCCGCCTGCTGTTCCGCGAAGACGACCCGTTACGCGTGCTCTACGCCTCGCTGGCCCGCGTGATGATGGAGCATCCGCTCCAGTAGCGGCCTCAGCTGGGCTCGAAGCTCATCTTCAGCGTGATCGCCGCCGTCTCGCGGGCCCACAGCTGAAGCAGCCAGACGGCCCCCAGGCACACGCCCTGGACCGTCGAGGTCATCTCCCCGCGCGCGCGGTGGACCGTGGTCACCGGGTGGTGCCACAAGCGGACCGTGCTGTCCGAGCTCACGGTCAGGGTCCCCGCCGGCCCGGCGACGGCCATGCGCTGCACATCGGCGCGGTCACCCGTCTGAAGCAGGGGCACCACAGCGTCGCCGTAGCGCAGCTCGCAGTCCTCCGCATCGGGTCCCAGCGAGACATCGAGCGGTAGCAAAAGACGGGTGCGGAGCACGCCGAGGCCCTGATTCTGCACTTCGTAGCGCAGCTCGAGCTCCGACCCCCGCAGCGTGTAGCGCTTGGAGACCTCGACCGGCCAGGAGTCGTCCCCCTCGTGGAAGGTGCCGCGGGCGCGAAGCACGCAGCGAGCGGCCATGCCAGCCCGCTCGACGGCCTCGACCTCCCAGGGCCCATCGAGGCCGGTAGTGGTCGGGCCGAGCTCGGCGCTCTCGAAGCGGTCGAGACTGGCCTCGGCGTGGAGGAAGCGGTCGTCGAAGGACACGCGTCCATCGACGTCTTCGCGGAGCGCGTCGTACAGCTGCCGACGCTTCACGCTGTCGGCGATGATCTGGCTCGCGGCGTACTCCCCCGAGGCGCCGGGAAGCGGGGCATCCGTAGGGTCGGAGCGCAGCGCGGCTTCCCACTCGGCGCGTGTGCGACGAGGCAGGCCGCCGAGCTGGAGCGCGGCATGTGCGTGGGTGAAGCTGGCGAGCGCCCCCCGCCGGGCCGGCACGATGCGCACGGACGCGTCCGGACTGCGGAGGATGACCTCGGGCACGCCGTCTCCGTCGAGGTCGACGGGGGTCGCCCCCGCCCGCCGCGAGGCCCGCAAGCCGTCCATGGCCAGGCGCTCGGCCCGGAGTACGTCCCGCCACGCTCGGTGGCGCTGGCGCCCCGATCGAATGCCGCCCTCGTCGCCCTCGACGAACACGTCGCCGGCCTGGGAGCGCCACAGATAGCGCTGGGCCTGGACGACAGTCACCGGGTCGATCTCGGGCCCGTCGAGGTTCTCGGACTCCCGGGCCATGCGCGCCACGAGCTGGGAGGTCGCAATCACTCGCTGGTGGAGCAGCTCGCTCGACGGCCACTGATCGCGGTACAGCGCTCCCGGACGCGTGCCGATGCGCACCACTCGGGGCGCGGGCAGGCCTGCATCGACGGACTCGCTGGGCAGGCGCGTGGACGCCAGGGCGCCGAGGGTGTGGGCGAACCACTCGCGCGCGGTCTGGTCGATGGCGTGCCACCCGAGAGCGCCGAGGTCGATGACCGACGCGAACCGGTCGTCGAGCACGCCGTGGGGCGCGATGGTGGCGCAGCCGAGACCGCGGACGGCGGAGCCCTCGTGCTCGACGCTGACCACGCCCTGGACCTCGGGGATGAGCACCCAGTCGAGTTCGCAGCGCACGGCGACCCGCGCGGCGACCTCGCACCACGCCATCCACGGCAGCGCCAGCCCGCGGGGCCGCACGCCGAGCCGCTGACGGACCTGACCGAGATGGGCCTGCACCTGGCCCACGGCATCTTCTTCGGGAATGTCGCCGAACAGCGGCTCGTACAGCGCCGTCGCCAGGGCCTCCAGGCGGCCGTCCCCTACCCGTTCGCGCAGGTCGGCGAGCACCGCGGGCGCCTCGCTCTCGAGCGCGTTGAGCACCTCGCCGGGACACACGAGCCCCGCGCGCACGGCGGGGGCGTCGTCGAGCGCGGTCAGCGCGGGTCGAATCACGCGGTCCACCAGCCCTTGCACGTCCTCGGAGGACGAGCCCGGCGGCAGCCGCAAGTACAGGATGAGGACGTGCGGGTTCACGCGGGCAGATCACCACACTGCGCGAGCAGTCTCAAGGCCGCGGCCTGGGCACCCTCGATGGCCAGGCCATCCGCCCGCCCCATCCACACGACCTGGATCCGCGCCGCCATCGGTGCGGCCGCGCGGGACAGGCCCTCGGTGAGGTGGGGCTCGAGCCACGGACGCGCCGCGGTGAGCCCGCCCGCGAGCACGAGTACATCCGGGTCGCAGAAGTTGGCGATGGTGCGCGCCGCCCGTCCGAGGGCCTGCCCACCTTGCGCGAGCAGGTCGAGGGCCCAACCTTCCCCGGCTGCCGCGGCCTCGACCACCTGGCGTCCGTCCAGATCCGCGCGTCCCGTCCGCCGCTGCCACCCCGAGGTCGAGACCCAGGTCTCGAGGCAGCCCGTCGCACCGCAACCACAGGGTTGTTCCCCTCCCGCGAACAGGTGTCCGAGCTCGCCCGCGGAGCCGGTGCGCCCTCGAAGCGCTCGCCCACCGAGGACCGCCCCGCCCCCGACGCCCGTGCCGAGGGTGAGGAGCACGAGGTCCTCGCTCGCCCCCCGTCGCGCATGAGCGCCGAGTGCTGCGGCGGTTGCGTCGTTCTCGATGGCCACGGGAATGCCGAGCCTGTCGCGGAGGCGTGCAGCGAGCGGCACGTCGCGCCAGCTCGGGAAGTTCGGGGAGGCGCGCACCACCTCGCCGTCGAGAAAGCCGGGCACGGCGACGCCCAACGCTTCGACCCCCGGGGGCAACAGGCGCTCCACCGCGGCGATCACCGTGTCGACCTCGCGGTCCACCAGCTCGACCCGCGCGATGTCCCCTTCCGAGCCCGCACGTAGGCGGACCCCCGAACCTCCGACATCGACACCGGCAACTCGCCCGATCGCCACGCTCTACCCCCTGCGCTCCACGGGTATACACTGCCCCGCATGAGCCTCGTCGATCAGTACTGTCCCGACGCCCACTCCGGTGCCGTCTCCGCCGCTGCCTTCGATCCCGACTCCGGTGCCCGCGTGACCGCGGACGCCTGGGGCGTGGTTGCCATCACCAAGCCGCACGAGAAGACGCCGTCCCACATCTTCCAGACCTGGGATGCGGTGTGGGGCGCGGTGGCGGTGAGTCCCGGCGGGAGTCTCGCTGGCGTCGGCGACGAGAGCGGCTCGGTCAGCGTGTACAAGACCTGGGACGGCGCGTGCGTGTTCGAGGATGTGCGCGAGGGCGAGGACGGCCGGGCCCGTGCGATGCGTGCGCTCGCGTTCAACCCCCAAGGCACGCTCCTCGCCTGCCTCGCGGTGGATGGCATCATCCGCGTGTACGACATCGCCCGCTGGGAGCGCATCGCAAACTGGGCCGGGTATTCCGGGCAGAACATCGACTTCGACCCGGACGGCAAGTTCCTGCTGGTCGTCGACAACCTGAACCAGCCCAAGCTCATCGACATGATGAGCCACGAGCAGATCGACCTCGAGATGGTGCCCGGCGGCGTGACCGTCGTGCGCTTCACCCCCGACGGGCGGCACATCGTCGCCATGGGCCCCGGCGGCATCACCCTGCTCAACATGCCCGAGGGCCGCATCGTCACCAGCTTCACCGCGAAGGGTGCGAGCGGCATGCTCACGATGGTGCTCTCGCCGCGCGGCGACGAGGTCGCGGCCATCACCGAGCGATCGGTGCACACCTTCTCGCTGCCCCACCTGCAGCCGGTAAACAGCGAGAAGCACGGCGCGCCGGACGCCACCCAGGCGGCCCTGTGGGACTTCCGCGGCGTGGCGGTGGGCTGCACCGACGGCTCGCTGTACCGCCCCGGAGAGGTGCGTTCCCTCGAGCCCGTCATCGCGTGCACGGGATTCGGGGACCACCGGGCCGCGGCACACGGCGACCGACTCGCGGTGTGGACCAAGGACCGCATGCGTCGACCGTTCAGCGGCCGCAAGCGCTTCGTCGAGCTCAAGATCGACCGCGACGGCCGCCTGCTCGCTGGACTGCCCGACGACGGCAGCGGCATGCAGGTGTTCGACGCGAAGAGCGGTCGGCATCTGTTCGACGCGGGCCCCGAGACCGCCGACACCTCGAAGATGGAGGTCGGCGGCCCGGTCGTCGCGTGCATGCTCCAACGGGGCGGACTGCGCTGGTACGACCTCAAGGACAACCAGGTCTTCGAGCTCGACTGGGCCACGCACTTCTCGCTGTCTGGCGGCGGCACCTGGCTGGGCGTGATCACGCCCAAGGGCCACGTGCGCATCATCGACCCGGCGACGGGCAAGGACGCCATCCCCGCCCCCGAGCCGATGGCGGACATTCCGGTGTCGCTCGTGTCCTTCGTGAACCGCCGACCCGACCTGCTCGTCATGGACGAAGAGGGCGTGCTCTCGGTGTACGACCTCGCCGTCTCCGTGAAGGAGGACCGCCCGGCGGTCGGCAGCGACGTGCTCGACCTCAACGTGGCGGTGGACCGACTGTGGGGCATCACCGGCGGCCGCTACGCGGCCGTGCGCTTCCAGGAAGAAGACAACACTGCGACCGTGATCTTCGTCGACCTCGAGCGCGGCGAGGTGGTCAGCGAGATCCCCGGGCTGCTTCCCTACGTGTGGGTCGACCCGGAGACCGGGCACATCCTGCAGCCCGCACGTGGCTCGGCCATCCAGGAGTTCGACATGTGGGGCAAGGAGCGCCGCGTGCTCCGCGCGCTTCCCGGCGGCCACTGGGTGAGCTTCGGCCCACAGGGCATCTTCGACGCGTCGAGCGGCGTCGAGCTGTAGTCCTCGCGGGTCCTCGCCACGGTTCCTACGGAACCGTGGCGAGGGGGATTCGGCTCGCTCGCTTCGCTCGTCGCCTCACCCGGACCTGTGGTGCGGCGGCCACGTCTGGCCGCCTGGTAACCCGATGGGCTGGCCTGCCCGCGTCTCGCGGAGAACGGCTGCGGGGGATTCGGCTCGCTCGCTTCGCTCGTCGCCTCACCCGGACCTGTGGTGCGGCGGCCACGTCTGGCCGGCTGGTGACCCGATGGGCTGGCCTGCCCGCGTCTCGCGGAGAACGGCTGCGGGGGATTCGGCTCGCTCGCTTCGCTCGTCACCTCACCCGGACCTGTGGTGCGGCGGCCACGTCTGGCCGCCTGGTGACCCGATGGGCCGGCTTGCCCGCGTGACGGCTGGGGTCCTGGACGGGACCCGATCTCGGGAAGACGTGGTGGACACCTGAGGTGGATGGCGCGATGGGACGTACTCGCGCGTCAGCTGCCATCGTGGCCGTAGCTGGTCAGGAGGGCGTGGTCGCCCGAGCAAGGAATTCGGCCTCTCCGCTGCGCTCGGCACCACTCGTCGGTTACCGGCCAGGGGCTGGAGGTTTCATGCGCATCCTGGTGCTGAATGCGGGTAGCAGCTCCCTCAAGGGAGCAGTGGTGGACACGGAGACGGGCAGGCGCCTGGCCTCGGGCAAGGTCGAGCGCATCGCGGATGGCGGTCACGCGGCCGCGCTGGCCACCCTGGTCGACGAGCTGGACGACGTGGGCGGCATCGAAGCCATCGGCCACCGCGTGGTCCACGGCGGCACGCAATTTTCGGAGGCGACGCCGCTCACCGACGACGTGATCGCTGCGGTCGACGCGCTCACCCCGCTCGCTCCCCTGCACCTCCCCGCCAACCTGGCCGCGATCCGAGCGGCCCGGGAGCACTTCCCCGGCCTTCCCCAGGTCGCGGTGTTCGACACGGCCTTCCACAGCAGCCTGCCCCGTCGCGCCAGCACCTACGCGCTGCCCACGGAGGTCGCGAACCAGCACGGCGTGCGTCGCTACGGCTTCCACGGGCCAAGTCACGCCTACGTGGCCCGGCGCGCGGCCGAGCACCTGGGCGAAGACCTGCGTGACCTGCGGGTGATCACCCTGCACCTCGGCAACGGCGCGAGCGCCTGCGCCATCGAGTTCGGGCGCAGCATCGAGACCTCGATGGGCATGACCCCGGTCGAGGGTCTGGTCATGGGCACCCGAGCCGGAGACGTCGACGCCGGCGCGCTGATCGCCATCGCACGCGCTGAGGGCCTCGATCTCGACGGCCTCGACAACCTCGTCAACAAGCAGAGCGGTCTGGCCGGCCTCTCCGGGGTCGGCAACGATCTGCGCGACATCGAGGCGCGGGCCGCCGAGGGCGACGACCGCTGCCGCCTGGCCCTCTCCGTGTACGCCCACCGCGTGCGCAAGTACATCGGCGCATACGCCGCGGTCCTCGGCGGCGCCGACGCCATCGTGTTCACCGGAGGCATCGGCGAGAACAGCGCCGCGATGCGCCACCGCGCCGCGCAGCACCTGCAGTTCCTCGGCGCGCGTCTCGACGAGGACGCCAACCGGGACGCCCGCGTCGACGTCTCGTCGCCAGTTGCCGAGATCTCCTCGGCCAACAGCCGCTGCCGCCTCCTGGTCGTGAAGACCGACGAGGAGGGCGAGATCGCCCGCGCCGCGGCCCAGCGACTCGCCGCCGCGGGGGCCAAGGAGGCCGGCCGCGTCATCCCGGTCGCGATCAGCGCCCGCCACGTACACCTCTCCCGTGAGCACATCGACGTGCTGTTCGGCGAGGGCTACGCGCTGACCCCCAAGAAGGAGCTCACCCAGCCCGGCCAGTTCGCGTGCGTCGAGCGCATCACGCTCGTCGGCCCGAAGTCCGAGCTCGAGCGCGTGGGCATCATCGGCCCCGAGCGCAGCCAGACCCAGGTCGAGATCTCCCGCACCGACGAGTTCGCGCTGGGCATCGACGCGCCGATCCGCATGAGCGGTGACATCGCCGGCAGCGCCGGGCTCACGCTGCGCGGCCCGAAGGGCGAGGTCACGCTCGTCGAGGGCGTGATCCAGAGCCAGCGCCACATCCACATGACCCCCGACGACGCCCAGCGCTACGGCGTGCAGCACAAGGACATCGTCGAGGTCGCCATCGACAGCGCCGGCCGCGACCTGGTGTTCGGCGATGTCGTGGTTCGCGTGAAGGACAGCTACAAGCTCGAGATGCACGTGGACACCGACGAGGGCAACGCCGCGGATCTGTGCCGTGGGCACGAAGGCGTGCTCTACGGCACCGAGGGTCGCGTGCGAAGCCTGCGCAAGCAGCCCCGGTAGTCCCGTCGCGGGGGTATGCTGTGGTCATGAAGAACCCACACATCGCGCTGTCGCTCGGTCGGGACCTCTGGGAGGACCTGCTCCGCACCGCCCTTCCCGTCGAGATTGCCCACGGTGAGTTCGACATGGCCAGCGGCGCACGTGGCGCCCTGCGCCAGATCGGTCTGCGCGAACGGGTCGCCGGGCTGCTCGAAGACACGAGCACCCCCGCCCCGGTGCGCTCCGTGGGCACGCGCGCCCGCAACCTGTGGCGTCGCGGGCGTCCCGTGGTCAAGCGTCAGCTCAAGGACCTCGTCCAGGTCGAAGGCACCTACAAGGTCGAGCTGTCCGAGTCCGGCACGGAGTTCGGCTACGGCCGCCAGCGCATCCAGGCCGATGCCTACGTGCGCGGCGTGGCCGAGGGCACCATCTACCTGGCGCGCAACAACGTCGAGCTGCCCTTCCGCATCGAGCGGCAGATTGGCGCCGCCGTCGTCCTCGGCGACATCCACTACGACCGGCACAAGAAGGCCGTGATCGGCTCGCTTGGCGACCTCGCCCTGCACCTCGGCGACCACGCCGTGTTCCAGCTCGTGGCTCGCCTCGGCGAGAAGGCGCTGGAGCAGCAGCTGCCGCGCGTGAACCCGGTGCCCATCCTGCGCCGGGATCAGGTCGAGGAGATGGTCGGCGGCCTTGGTGGCGCCCTGAACACGAAGATGGGCGTGGACGAGCTCGAGCTCGTGATCACCGAGGACGAGCTGTCGCTGCAGGTCCGCTTCGGCTTCACGCAGGCTCAGCTGGAGGACTCGGAGCGGGAGTAGTCGTGTCGCACGCACTCTCCGCCGAGACGCGCGCCCTCCCGGCCGTCCACGACCTGCTGTGGCGCTGGGCTCCGAAGCACCCCCTCCCCATGCGGGCCGTGTTCGACCGCTGCTGGCTGCTCACGTTTCGCGTCGAGCCCGACGCGCTCGCGGCACGCCTCCCGCCGGGGCTCGAGCCGTGGATCTTCGACGACAGCGCATGGCTATCCATCGTCGTGGCGCGGATGTCGGACATGCGCCCGACCTTCCTCCCGCGCTGGCTCGGCGTGGACTTCGATCAGGTCGTGTACCGGGCCGTCGTCACCCGCGACGGCGAGCGCGGCGTCGCGTTCCTGCGCACCGAGGCCAACCACCGCCTGTACGCCTGGGGCGGCGACCTGCTCA
The DNA here is from genome assembly GCA_006226595.1 of Deltaproteobacteria bacterium. Taxonomy (GTDB): domain Bacteria; phylum Myxococcota_A; class UBA796; order UBA796; genus M1803. The sequence continues at coordinate 79,443 of SBGP01000088.1, read as the reverse complement.
CGCACTTCCACTTCCACCACGCGCCCATCACGTTCACCGAGGAGGCCCACCGCATGCGCCTCTCGGTGGATCAGCCCCACCCGGCGCGCCTGCACGCCGTGTTCGACCACGAGGCCGACCAGACTGCGCTACTCGCGATGTCGCCCTTCGAGAGCGTCGACCAGCTGCGCACCGAGCTCTGCGATCTGTTCCACGCCTTCAGCACGTCGCCGGGAACCGGCCGCCCGGGCCGAGTCACGGTGCAGCGCAGCGCGTGGAACATCCGGCTCGTCGCCCCCTCCGAGGTCCGTGCCCCGTGGATGACGGAAGTGCTGTTTCCCGGCGCGTGCGCGGTGAGCCACGCCGTGTACGTCGAGGACGTGCCCTATCGATGGACGGCGATGCGCTGGGGGTGAGCCAGGGCTCGTGGGCGCGTCGCGGTTGCACCCACTGGCCCCTCGCGCCTGCTGTGTTACCTCCGCCGGCCAACCTCTGGAGGCCTACCATGGCTATCGAGCGCACTCTCTCCATCATCAAGCCCGACGCCACCGAGAAGAACGTGATCGGCAAGATCATCGCCCGCTTCGAGGAAGAGGGCCTTCGCCCGATCGGCATCCGCATGCAGCACCTCTCGCAGTCCGAGGCCGAGGGCTTCTACGCGGTGCACAGCGCGCGTCCGTTCTTCGGCGAGCTCGTCGAGTTCATGACCCGCAACCCCGTCGTCGTCATGGCCCTCGAGGGCGAGAACGCCGTCGCCAAGAACCGCGAGATCATGGGCGCCACCAACCCGGCCGACGCGGCCGAGGGCACCATCCGCAAGCTCTACGCGAGCAGCGTGGGCGAGAACAGCGTGCACGGCTCCGACAGCCTGGAGAACGCCGCGATCGAGATCGCGTACTTCTTCCGCAGCACCGAGCTCTGCCCCCGCTAGCAGCGAGGCGCGTCCGGGCCTTCGCTCGGGCGCGGTCCAGCCGGAGACGCGATCTTCGGCGCACGAACCCCGGCCCGTGGTCGGGGTTTCGTCGTTGTGGACCCGCGTGTGTGGGTCGCCGCCCTACTGCGCCTGCGGCGTCCGGAAGAACTCGGTCCACGGCTCGGAGGCGTGATCCTGGTCGTCGTAGACCACCGCGGTCCACCACATGTCGGTGTCCTCGGGCGGGTTGCCGGTGATGCCGATCTGCATGCGGAGCGCCGCAGCCTGGGTGTTGCAGTCCGCGCCGGAGTAGCCGTAGATCTCGAAGTAGTCGCCTTCCATGTTCTCGGAGGCGGCCTGGTCTTCCTTGGCCCACACGCGCATCGTGTACCAGTGCAGGTCGTAGTCCGCGTCACTCGCGTTGGCCGTGATCCGCACCGAAGGGACACCGTCGCCGACCGCGTCGCCCTCTTCGACCGTGAGCAGGTCGATGACCGGCGCAGTGTCGCCACAGCCCGCGTTGGCCGAGCCGGGCGCGACGAAGTCGTCGTCTCCGTTGCAGGCGGTCAGTGCGAGAGCGAGGGCCAGGACGTAGCGGATAGCGGGCATGGGATGTCTCCGGCCCGCACCCTAACCCAATCGACACGCGCCTACCCCCGGCCGTTCGGGATAGGTCGAACAACTCTGCCCCCGGTGTTCACGGAGACCCCGCTTTGCTCACTCCCCGCACCCTGGTCCGCGCCGCTCGCTCGCAGCTCGGAAGCATCCGCAAGGTCTACCTCGGCGGCGACCGCGTGGTGCGCCATGGCGACTTCCACGAGGACGCGGAGATCGTGCTCCTGCTCCACGGCTTCTTCCAGACCCGCAACATCTGGGAGGTCATGGAAGACCGCCTGCGACACGACGGCTTCGCGGTGATGACCTTCAACACCGGCGGGCTGCTGTACCGGTTCAACACGCATCCCGTAGACCACCTCGCCCAGCTCGTCGCCGACAAGATCGAGGGCCTGAGCCGCAAGCACGGGTTCGAGCGCGTACACATCGTCGGCCACAGCAAGGGCGGTCTTGTCGCCCGGCGCTACATCCAGGCCTATGGCGGCGAGCGCCGCGTGAAGAGCCTGATCACGCTGGGCACCCCGCACCACGGCACGTGGACCGCACTGCTCGCGGCGGTGCCCTTCGGCGCAGTGGGCCTGCGGACCTCGGTGCGCGAGCTGTTGCCGAAGAGCCGGACGATTCGCAACCTCACCGAAGAGCGCTTTCCCGAGCACATCCCACTCACGAGCCTGTACTCGCGAGCGGACCTGGTCTGCCCGTGGTGGCACGCAGAGCTGCATCCCTCACCGGAACAGCGCCACATCAGGACCCAGGAAGTGCCTGGCGTCGGCCACAGCGAGCTCACGTGGAGCCCGGCCATCTATCGCGAGGTCAAGCTCGCGCTCGAAGACGCGGCCGCCAAGCATCGGGCTCGGGCCGCCCTGCATCGAGCGGGCTGACTAGTCCTCGAGCGAGCCGCGGAGCGCGCGGAGCGCCTGCTTCCAGCTCTTCTCGAGAGCGGCGCGAGCCTCGTCGTCGTCGAGCACGCCGCCACCGCTGTGGGTGACGCTGACGCGGGTCTCGTCGCCGTCGCGCGCGACCGTGAACTGCACGCGCGTGCCGGCGGTCGGCGCCGGGCTGCGCGTGTCCCAGGCGATCTCGATCTTCCGGGTGGGTCGGATCTCGTGGAACATGCCCACTTCCTCGACCATCTCACCGTCGTCGCCCTCGCTCCGAAGCACGATGCGACCGCCCTTCTCGGCGACCACGCGGGCCTCGTCGACCCACCAGGAGGTCAAGCCTTCTTCGGTGGTGAGGGCACGCCACACGGTGCGCGCCGGGGCAGCGATGTTGATCTGGTGCCGAATCGACGACATCCACACTCCTGGGGCCACCCACGCCGCGCGGGTCTGGCCGGAAACCGGCACTAACCCAATCTCCGCGAGTGCGCCGTCTACCGCGCCGAGAGGAGGTACACGCGTCCCTCTCCGGGTGCGCTGGCGGCGATTCGCGCGCCCGAGCCCGCCACGGCGAACCCGAGACCCTCGCGACGTGCGCCCGCGAGCGAAGCGCGCGGCAAGTCGAGGACGAGCGGCGCTTCGTACACGCCGACCCAGCCAGCCCCGCCACCCGCCTGGGGCGCGCCGACGACCAGCCCGTCCTCGCTGCAGGCAACGGCGTGACCCGCCCGTCCTTCCGGCGGATGCACGGTCCCAGAGGGTGCCGTGAGATCAAGGGTCGCGAGGTCGTCGATCAGGAAGACGTCGACGAGGTTCGAGGCCGGTCGGCCCACCGCGAGATCGCGATCGCCATCCCCGTCGAAGTCGCACGCCGCGAGACCACGACCCAGCTCGCGCTCCTCGCCGAGCACGCGCCCCTCCACCCACAGCCCGCCGCCGAGCAGGCCCGCCAGCGCTTGTTCACCGCTCCCGAAGTCGGCGACGAGCAGCGACACGGGTCGGCTCGGAGTCGCGGTGAACGCCTCGCCAAGGCGCACGCCGTCGGGGTGTAGCGAAGCAAAGCCCGCGGAAGTGCGGCGAGCGGCGCCGCCGCCCGGGGTCGTTCCCGCTCCGGTCCACGCGACCTGCCCCTGCGCGTCCCAGATCTCTCCGGCTCCAGACCTCGGCACGGCGACCAGCCCATCGCGGACCGAGGAACCTGCGAAGCTGTGGGGGGGGCCGGTGAGCACCCGCTCGTTGCCGAGGAAGACCCCTGGCAGTTCGCCCAGGGGGGCGCCGATCGCAAGGCCCTCGGGCCAGAACGCCACATCGTGGCCAAAGCCCAGGTCCGGTGCGCCCTCGTAGGTCGCGAGCACGCGAAACGCGCCGCTCGGATCGCCGCCGTCGCAGTCCTGGTCGATCCCGTCCCCGGGCACCTCGGGCATGGGCTCGCACTTCCCCCCGCACCCGGTGAGCGCGAGGGCCAGCGCGAGGAGCCTCACCAGCCGGGCCCCTGCAGGCGCTGCCAGTTCTGCCACGCGAAGAGCACGCCGAAGATGGCGAGGAACACGGAACCCACCGAGATGGCCCACAGGATCAGCAGGCCCGAGCCCACCACCCCGACCCTGTGCGTCCAGTCCCACCCGCGGCGCGGGAACTTCATGCTCAGCATGTGTCCGAGCGCATTGCCGCCATCCATCGGGAAGATCGGCAGCAGGTTGAAGATGCCCCAGAACAGATTGAGGAAGATCAGGTACTGCACCAGCACCGGGACCGTGCCCGGAAGCGGCAGTCCCGACACGGCGATGACGATCGCGAGCCCGCCGAAGAGCAGCGACGCCGCGGGCCCCGCGAGCGAGAGCAGCAGCTGCTGCATGTTCGAGTACGCGCCCGGACGGCTGTGGGTCAGCCCGCCGAACGCGAGCAGCGTGATCGCGATGCCGCTGCGCCCCTGCTGGCGCGCCATCAGCGCATGTCCCGCTTCGTGGACGAGGATCGACAGGAAGATCGCCAGGGCCACACTGACCATGCCCGCCATGCCGTCCCCCGCCACCCAGGCGAAGTAGCCGGCGAACAGGAAGAAGGTCGGGTCGACGCGCACCGGCACGCCGAACAGCGAAAACTCGGGCATCAGCTCACTCGTCTGGGGATGAGTCGAAACGGCCCGAGGATCTCCGCGAGGAGCCCCCGAGCGGGTTCATCGAGGAGATAAGCATCCACATCGACTGCGACCAGTGCACTCGTGGCCACAGCCGCCGGTGGCGCGAAGTCGAGCTCGTTCGGATCGTGGCTCTCTCCGCATGGACAGGCGACGTCTCCGGCCCCACCCGCGCGAAGCCTGGTCAGCGCATCGGACAGCGCCATCGCGGCCGGCACACCCGTGTTCGGGCAGCGAACGCGCACGCCACCCTGCTGGTTGCCATACAGCACGGGTCCCTCGGCGACGTCGATGGTGAGCCGCTCGGCCCGTGGCAAGCCCGAGCCGTGCCGCGGACGGGTGTACTCGTCGATGACGCCGGCCCCCTGGAGCCGGGCGAGCGTGTCCTCGGCGTCGAGGCGCTGCGCGGGGTCTTCGGGCACGAAGAGAAGATCGAGACGTCGGCGAGCAAATGGCACCCGAGCCCCTATCCCGTCCGCATCGAGGCGGAAGGCACCGCGTCATTCCGTGACGGCGGGTTGCCCGAAGCCGGATTGCACGCGAGATTGAAGGCGGATGACCTCTGCGCGCCCACCAGCACCGACCGAGCGCACGGCCACCCGTGAGCTGGAGGAGAGCCTCGCCCGCCGAGAGCGGCGAGGTTCCCCGGTTCCGTGGTTCGTCTCGGCCGTGCTGCACGCCGCGATTCTCGGACTTGGGCCCTGCGCGCCGCACCAGGAAGCTGTGCACCTCGAGCGTATGGAGGTCGTGCTCCTCACCGCCGAGGCCGTCGAACCACCGCCTCCGCTCGCGGACGCTCCCCCCTTCGCGCCCGAGGCTGCAGCGGATGCGAGTGGAACGGCGACCGCAACGCCAGCCATCGCCCCGAGCCCGAGCTCGTCGGCTTCGCCAACGACGACCTCCAAGCCTACGACCCCGCGCGAGACGCCGCGCGAGCCTCAGGACGAAGGGACCGCGGAGCCCGCGCTCGAACCGCCGCCGTCGGCCACCGAGCCCGAGCCCGAAGAGGAGGAAGAGCGCGCCCTCGAGATTCCGAAGCGCACCGAGGACGAAGCCGAGCCCGAGGATCGCTACCTCCACGCCTCAGAGCTCCAGGAAGAGGGTCAGGCCGACGACGACGCCGCGATCAGCAGCGAGGACCGCCGCACCGACGACGAGCGCCGAACCAGCGTGCTCGCCCAGGAAGAGGGCGTCCACGCGCCCTTCTCGGAGGCTGGAACCACGGGGACCAAGGCCAGCGAGCGTCCCGAGGAGGACGGAGTCGCCGAGGAGAAGACGCCGCGCGAGGCCCAGGCGGCCGCGGACAACAAGGCCGGTGTCGAGGAAGCCGAGGCCGAGGAGCGCCGGGATGCCCCCGACCGCGGCTCCGACCTGACCCAGGCGGGGCACGCCGCCGAGGTCGCCCCCGAGGCCGAGCCCGCGCCCGAGGACGATGCCGTGGTAGACGCCGTCGCCCCCATCCTCCCCGAGTGGGCGGAAGGGCTTCCACAGGAGCCCGAGCACGGCGACGACCTTCCGGAGATCGACGAGCCCGAGTGGTGGGAAGCCGGGGCCGAGCGACCCGTGGCTCCCCCGCCGACGCCCGCCATTCCCCGCACGCCGCTCGTGCCACGTGAGACGGCGAAGACCGCGGAGGTCGACTCCGTCGGCAGCCGTGAGGGCCAGGCCAAGCGCTCCGAGGATCGCGCCGGGACACCCGACGCGGAGAAGGTCGACTCGCCACAGCGCGAGCAGGTGGACGAGGCCGAAGGCGAAGCGCCGACGCCGGACCAGGCCGTGACCGAGATCTTCCGGCAGTCCATGGGCTGGCGGCAGGGCGGTGCCCCCGGGAGCAACGCGGCGGGCGCGCCCTCGGCGAGCGAGCAGGTGGCGTCGGAACAGGAGGCCGAGGCGTCGGTCGCCGAGGTGAACACGCGCAAGACACCGCGGGGCGAATACACGGCGCACGTCGAGCGCGCGCTCATGGAGAACTGGTACGAGAAGGACATCTCGCTCGAGCAGCGCGCCCTCGGTGCTCGCGGCGAGGTCACCGTGCTCTTCCGCGTGCGTCGCAGCGGAAAGGTCGCCGACCTCGTGCTCACGCACAGCAGCGGCGACGCGCACATCGATCACCTGGCGCTGACCTCGGTTCCACCGCGATTCGCGCGGTTCCCCGCCGAGCTCGACGACCGGTTCCTCATCTTCGAGTGGACCTTCCACTACCGCCAGTAGCCGCGCCGTCCGTAGGGAGGACGCAAGGTGACTGGAGGCGAGGCCCGCGGTTGGGTAGATCCCACGTGGGAGAGTTTCATCTCGCTTCGCCGCCAACGCCTTTCCAAGCCCCGCCGGAGTCGCCTCGCGCTGCTCCTGCCGTTCGTGGTGTACGCCGTCGGCCTGCACTTCCTCGGGCTCGTCGCGGCGGTCGAGTACGGCGGCTGGCTGTTCCCGAAGCCGCCCCCCGGCAAGCCGGTCCAGCTCGTCACCCTGCTCCCGCCAGAACCTGAGAAACTACCTGAGCCTGAGCCCGAAGAGCCCGACTGGGACGGCCAGATCGTCGAGACCCCGGACCCCGAGCAAGAGATCGATCCCCCCGAGGACGCCGAGTATCTGGCCGAGCACAACGAGCGAGTCGAGGAAGAGACCCGCTCCCGGGACACCCGCATCAACCCCGAAGTGCTGACCAAGGACTTCCACCTCGAGGACAAGGTCGAGAAGCAGGATCTGGTGGACGTCGACGTCACCAAGCCGTCGACCGGTGCCCAGGTCGGCAACGATCGCTTCGATCCCGCCAAGGATGGCTCACTCGCCGCCCTGCCCTCCAAGTGGCGGTTCACGAACCGCGATGGCTACGAGGCGCCCGTGCCCGCGGCGTCGACCCAGTCGGTCATCGCCGGTGCGCCCCAGGCGGACCTTCTCGACGAGAAGCCGGACACCGAGACGAACCTGAACACCAAGGAGTTCCTGTACGCGGCGTACCTGCTGCAGATCCGGCGCCTGGTGGCGTTCTACTGGGAGCAGAACCTCGACAACCTCTCCGGCTCGGTGCGGCTGGTGAAGCCGAAGTACAACACGGACGTCGAGATCGTGCTCGACGCGAACGGCGCGCTCATCGCGACGACGATCACCGAGGAGTCGGGCTCGGAAGCCCTCGACGACGCCGTGGTCCGCGCGTACAAGATCGCCGGCCCCTTCCCCCCGCCGCCCGAAGGCCTGGTCTCACCAGACGGGCGTGCCTACCTGCCCCCGATGGGCTGGACGGTCACCGTGGGCCAGGCGCAGAACCGCTACCAGGGCGTCGATCCGCGAGCCGGCGTGCGCTTTCCCGGACTGCTCAAGAGTCCGCGGTAGTCGCCCCGTCGTCGCGTTCCTTGGTGCTCCACACCCACGCGACCACGATGCCGACCGCGTAGAGGATGACCATCGGCACGCCGAGCAGGATCTGCGTGAGGATGTCCGGCGGCGTGATGATCGCGGCCACGACGAACACCGCGACGATCGCGTAGCGGAAGCCGACGATCATGTCCTTGGCGTCGATCAGCCCCATGCGTGCCAGGAACCACGTCGCGACCGGCAGCTGAAAGCACAGCCCGAACGCGAGCAGGATGCGCACGATGGTCGACAGGTAGCCATCGATGGACAGCATCGGCTGGGCGTCGAGCACTGCGAAGAAGAACGGGAACGCGACCGGGAAGATGACCGCGTACGCGAACATCGCGCCGCTCAGGAACAGGAAGGTCGACGCGAAGGTGAGCGGCAGCACGACCTTGCGCTCGGAGGCGTACAGGCCAGGCGCAATGAAGCCCCAGGCCTGGTAGGCCATGACCGGCGAGGCGAGCACGGCTCCGCCGACCAGGCCCACCCGCAGGTAGGTGTACATGCCCTCAAGCGGCGAGCTCGTAATGGCGAGTGTTCCCTTGATGCGCTCGTCGGTCGCGAGCCCGGCGTTGGCGAGGGCCGTGCGGATGGGCGCGGAGAGCTGGGCATAGAGCGCGTCGGCCTCGGGGTACTCGATCCCGGAGTCCAGCACCTGGCGCACCGGCGCGGTGAGCATGGCGTAGAGCCACTCGGTGTACGCGAGCGAGATCAGCATGCCGATGATCAGCGCGATGATCGAGATCACCAGGCGATTGCGCAGCTCCTTGAGGTGCTCGAGGAGCGGCATGCGGTGCTGCTCGACCTCGTCGACGGCGGGCTGGCTCACGCTTCCTCCCGCTTCGGCGCCGGCTCGTCGAGTTCATCCTCGGGCAGGCGCTCCGGGGGAGGCTCGGAGAGCAGCGACGGCTGTGCCACGGCCCCCGGGTTGTCTTCCTCGGCCTTGCGTCGCGCCTCGATGGCCGCCTTGCGTCGCTCCTCGAGCTTGCGGTAGCGCTCCTCGGCATCGGCGCGGTCGGCCTCGAGCACGAACGCACGGCGCAGCTCGTCACTCGCACGGCGCACCTGCCCGTACATCCGACCCGCCGAGCGAATCAGGAAGGGCAGCCGCTCTGGTCCCACGACCACGATCACCAGGACCACAATCAGCAGGATTTCACCGATGCCGAGCCCGAGCATGAGCCTCCGTCCGGGGCCCATATCCCGTTCCCCCCTGCCCGTGCGTCCCCCAGGGCGAAGGTGCCGCAAGCAGCGGCACCTGCAGGCGACGGTCGGCGAGCGTGGCCCGCGCAGCGAACAGCCGAGGGTCGCGGTGCACGCGGATCTGCCGGACACGCCGCTCGCCGAGGCCCCCGACCCGTGCCGCCTCGGTCACCCCCATGCCGAGGTCGAGCGCGATGGCGGTGGCCAGCGCGCGACAGGTCGCATCGAAGCGCACCCGCCCGAGCACAAGCGCCGCGGTGTTGCGCACGGCGCGGGCCGCCTCCTCTTCGAGCTCGGCGAGGAACAGCCGCCTCGCGGCGGGCAAGCGCTCGCCACCGAGCATCGCGTGCACCGCCAGCGCCCGCTCTCGGGGAAGCGGCGCGACCCAGCCCGCGTGGCGGAGACCGAGAACGTCGCGATGCGAGGTCCACGAACGCTCCAAGGGAAGACCACTGCCCACCCCGTGCGCCCAGGCGACCGCCTCGACACGCGGACGCCGCCCCTCGCACACGTCGGCGATACGTACGCCGCGGCGACCGAGCATGCTGCGCACGCCGACGCCGAGGCGCGCCTCGCTCGCGAGACGAAGCTCGCGCTCACCGAGCCCGAAGGCCCATTCCCCTCCCCGTCGGGCCGCGGCCCGAGCCAGCGCCTCGATCAGCCCGCGTCGTCCGCCCGGTGTGCCGGGAAAGCCACTGCCATCGACATACAGCGTGTGCATCGCACCTCCGCGGAATGGCAAAGCAAGCGCCATGCCGTCCGCGAAGGCCCGTGTTCATGCGATTCGAGCGACCACCCGTCGAAAAACGACGACCCGTTCGTCGAAGAACGTCGAAGAACGACGAACGCTTCGACGCCTCAGCCGCCGGTCCACCACCGCCCCTGATCGAAGCCGATGCGCGACGGCAGACCCTCGATGGGCGGGTCCGGATGGTCCGGATGTCCGGGCAACACCAGCTGCAGCCCGTCCGGGCCCATGTGCAGAATCGGCTGGATCGGTCGACGCGGCCGCTTCGGCGCCTCGGCGAAGATCGCGTCCACCGAGTCGAACGCGGCGAGCTCCTTGAGGGTCCACCATGTGGGCGGTGCCAACGGAAACGCCGACGCGTCGGCCTGAAGCACGGCCTCGCCGGGCCGGATCCACGCGCTGTCGACGGTCTCGTGCTCGTCGTGGCGAGCGGGCCCCTCCACGGCGCGAGCGAGGAGAAAGCGCGTGTCGTAGCGCCGCGGCTCCTGCTCTGGCGTGATCCACCAGCTCCACGGCGACAGGCGGTCGAGATCGATGGTCGCGTCATGCGCCTCAAGCAGCTCGATCAGGCTGACGTCGCCCGCCTGAAGTGCCTGGCGCACGTCTTGCGGCAGCGCGCCGTCCCCGAGGAACACACCGGCTTCTTCGAAGGTCTCGCGCAGTGCCGCAACGAGGAAGGCCGTCGCCCGCTCGATCGACAGGTCCATGGCCTCGATGGCCGCGCCGCCGCCGCGCACGCGCGGGTGACCGTGCAGACCATCGGCCTCGTCCACGCGTCCCCCCGGGAAGACCCAGGCACTGGGCATGAACCCGGACTTGCGGTGGCGCTGCACCATGAACACTTCGGGTCCCGTGGACCCATCGCGGAGCACCAGCACGGTGGCCGCGGGCCGCAGACTCATCGCTTTCGCCTCACCAGCAGGAGCGCGAGCGGCGCAAGCCACAAGGACGGACTGCCGTGGGCGCACCGTCCGAGCTCGCCCGCCGGGCGCTCGATGTTCTCGTCCTCGAAGTTCGGATCGACCTCGGCGCTGTCGCAGTAGCCGTCGAAGTCGTCGCCATCGAGGCGGTTCTCGATGCCATCGCAGTCGAGGTCGCCGCGCCCCTCGTCGGCGTCGGCGCGACCGTCCGCGTCGCTGTCGAGGTCGAGGGCGTCCACCCAGCCATCCGCGTCGGTGTCGGCCGCCCCCTCCTCGGAATCGGGGAAGCCATCGCCGTCGGAGTCGGCGTCCTGGAATGCGGGAATGCCGTCCTCATCGATGTCCCAGAGCCACTCGACCGCATCGACGAGGCCGTCGCCGTCGCTGTCGAGATCGTCGATGACGCCATCGTCACCCTGCGCTTCGAGCACATCGGCGATGCCGTCCCCGTCCACATCCGCGTCGTCGGTGCGGTCGTTGGGATCGGTCTCCCAGGCATCGACCGCGCCGTTGCGGTTCACGTCCTCGACACCATCGAGCAGCCCACCGCCGTCGGTGTCGCCCACCGCGGGGTCCGTGGTGGTCCCTGGGTCCTGGTCCGGCGAGAAGCAGCCGTTCTCTGCCGTGCCCGAGGTCGGCTCGGTGACGCCGAGCTCGACGCCATCGACGATGCCGTCGCCATCGCTGTCGCAGTCCCGCGCATCGACGAGCCCGTCTTCGTCGAGGTCGTCCACCGCCGACTCCTGAGAGTCGAGCAGGCCGTCGTCATCGGCATCCGCGTCGGTGGGAGGCAGCCCGAGGTACAGCTCCTGCGGCGTGGTCAGGCCGTCGCTGTCGGTGTCGACGACCATGGCGACCGAGTACAGATCGGCCGGCGCGCACGCCAGATCGGCACAGCCGAGTACGTCCGTCCACGTCCCCACCGCGCTCCCGGTCATGACGGTTCCGAAGCCCGCTTCGTCCGAGGCCCAGCCGGCCGTCTCGACGATGCTCCGCGAGATCTCGAAGTCGAGGTACGGGGCGGCCACGCGCACGCGCACGCCGGCAGCCTCGCCGTCCACGCGGGTCCAGGTCGGCTGGAGCCCGGCCGCGCCGTCCGCGGTGTACGCCGCCACCTCGTTGCCCGGCCCGTCCGCGACGAGCAGCACGTCGTAGGTCGCACCGTCTCCGTCCCGGTTGAGCACCACGCCGACCACGCCCGCGCTCGCGGTCGTCGGATCGTCGAGCCGCACTCGAAACGACACGACCGACGCGTCCGCGAACCAGGCCAGGGCCCCGTCCGACGAGCTGCCGACGATGTCGGGAGCGGGGTCGCCCGAAGGATCGGCCATCGGCACGCCCAACCGCAGCACCTCGACCCACTGGTCGTCGGCGGGGAAGGCGTGGGCCTGACTGACCATCAGAGCCGTCAGCAACGGGAGGAACGAGCGGATGAACACCTCGACTACCGCAGGACCTTATCCCGCACGCCCGGCCCGTGTACATTGCGAGGCATGCGTCCCCTGCTCCTCGCCGCCCTGCTCCTCTCCCCTGCACTCCCGGCCTTCGCCGAGGACCCGCCCGCGAGCGAGAGCGCCGCCGCGCCCGCGCCGCTCACCGTGCTCCTCCACGAGCTGTCGGTGAGTGCGAGCGGTGGGCGAACCACGGTGACCCAGACCTGGTCGGTGCGGGTGGAGGACCCGAACACGCTCACCGCCGGCGTCGCTGCACCTCCTGGAATGGACGGCGCGACCTCGGGAAAGGCGCGCATCCTCGGCGATCTCGCCATGTTCCCGGCAGGGACCGCGGTGGGCGACACATTCAAGTTCGTGCACACCGAGCGCCTCGGCCGGTACGCGAGCGGCACGTTCACGCCGGTCGAGGACCTGCCCGCCGACGCGGTGCGCGCCCAGCTCAATGCGAGCGGCGTGCCCTTGACGCTGTGGGCCGACCCGGCGGCCGAGGTCGACCTCACCGGGGGCTCCGGCCGCGTGTCCTGGGAAGGAACCGGAGCCAAGCGCCTGGTGTGGAGCACGTGGCCGTCCTGGGCCGTCGCCGGACGCACCCTCGACGCGGCGATTGCCGACAAGCTCGCTCCCGCCCACGAGCTCGGGCGCGACATCGCCGAGGGCCTCGAGGGTATGGGGCCCTCCGCGATCGTGCGGCGCGTGAACCGTCAGGTGAAGCGCATCCCCGAGGCAGGCTCGTGGAGCACGTGCCGGCGGGCGAGCGAGGTCGCCCGCAGCGGCGAGGGCAACGATGCCGAGCGAGCCCTGCTGATCTTCAACCTGCTCCAGCTCTCCGGCAAGGAAGTGCAGCCCGCGATGGTTGCCGCCGCCGGCCAGACCCAAGGCGTGCCGAGCAGCCTCGTCGTGCCGCACTTGTTCACCGAGACGGCGGTCGCCATCGTCGACGACGGTCCACGCGTCGTGATCGACCCCGCCAGCCCGCACGTGCTCCCTCCCGACGTGCCGAGCCGGCTCCGGGGCGGCCAGGTCTGGGTCAAGGGCGACCCTCCGGTCGAGCTGGGCACCCGCGGCCTGGTCGACGGCCATGCCACGCTCTCCGGCCAGCTCGTGATGTCGGACGACGGCACGGCGAGCTGGACGCTGTCGATGACCGCAGACGGCACCGCCGCCGAGGTGATCCGCGAGCGCCTCGGCAGTGACGTGGACGAAGAGCAACGCAACGCCGTCCTCCAGGGCCTGGCGTCCGTCGCGTTCCCCGACATCCAGCGCTTCACCGTCGCCGCCTCCGGGCTCACCGACCTCGATCGTCCGCTGCGCATCGAGATGACCGGCTACGTGAAGAGCACGCTCACCGGCATGGGACCCGGCATGATCGGCGAGATCCATCCGCTGATGGCGCCGGCCCTCGCCGCCTGGCTGCCCGGACGCATCGAGGTCGTGGAGCAGGTCTCGGTGCGGCGTCCGAAGCACGTCCTGCCCCTCTCGGTCCAGCTCACCCAGAAGTCGCACTCGCCGGAGGCCTCCATCGCGAGCTCCATCCGGGTCGAGGGCGAACGTCTCGTCCTCGACTCCCGCGTGTCGCGCCCCGATACCAGCCACCGCCCGGCCGCCGAGGCGCGCGCAGAGACCCTCCTCCACGAGCGCGCGCACGAGGGCGCCCGGGTGTACTTCTTCCCCTGGCCGACCGCCGAGGTGAAGGCCGCGATGAAGGACGGCATCGAGGGGCTCACGCCACTCGAGGTCCACATGCTCGAGGCCCTGGCGTGGTGGCGCGAACCCGAAGAAGCCAAGGCCCGAAAGGCGATGAAGAAGGCGATGAAGCTCGGTAGCGTCGAGGAGATCGCCGCGGCCATCGTGCGCTTCGGCGACCCGAGCAACGTGCTCCCGTGGGAAGCGCTGCTCGAGGAGTCTCCCCCCGAAGACCGCATGGCCTGCGCCCGCGGCATGGAGGCCCAGGGACAGCGCGATCTCGCATGGCGCAAGGCCATCGCCCTGGCCGACTACAGCGATCCGAGGGTGCAGCTCGACGCCAAGCTCGTCATGGCCCGAACGCAGCCCAAGCAACAGCCCAGTCTCGAGGCCGACCGCGAAGGCCACCTCGCCTGGAGGCCGTCAGGCGAGCTGCTCGCCGAGGTCCAGGAGCTCGCAGCCGCCCAATCCAACCAGGAGGCGAGTGCCGAGGCGCTGCTCGCGCTGGCCGAGCTGCACCTCGACGCTGGCGAGCTCGAAGAGGGCGAACAGGCCCTGGAGAAGCGGCTCGCGATGGGCAGCACCCCCGGACTGCTCGCGATGCGCGCCGAGGTGCGCGCCCAGCGTGGCGCGTCCCCGGTCGAGGTACAGCGCATCCTCGACGAGGCCGGTGCGCTCGACGACATCGGCGCCATCCACGCCGCCCACGCCCTGACGCTGTCCGGGGACCGGCGCGGGGCCCTCGCGTGGACCCAGGTGGCGGCGCGCCTGCGTCCCAAGGACCCGACTACCTGGGATCTGGTGGTCGAAGCCGCCCTCGACGTCGGCGATCTCGCCCGGGCCGTCGAGGCCGCGCGGCTTGCGAGCGATGCGGCGCCCGAGGACCGGGACCGCGCCAGGCGGCACAGTCATCTCGCGAGCCTCGCCTGGGACAGAGCTCAGGCCCAGCTCGCCGCGAAGCGCGCGGGACTCAAGGCCTCGGACATCCCCTGGGCCGAAGACGTGGACGGGCTGCGCGAGCTCGCCGATCCTGCCGAGTTGTGGGCCACCCTGGCCTTCCACGACAGCGCGACCATCGCCTCCCCCACCGCGTTGCTCGCCCGGGGTCGCGCCGCCCTCGCCAGCGGCGATGCCGCGGCAGCCGCCCGAGACGGCAGTCTGCTGCTCTCGCATCACCAGGACCCGCGTGGGGCCGCCCTGGCCTTCGCCGGCAGCGTCGGCCGCGTCTACGGAACCGGCCCGCGGCGTCTGCTCGACGAGGCGGTGGACACGAGTGCCGAGGCCCGGCGCGCGCGCATGGAGTACCAGCTGCTTCACGGCGAGGACCCCTCGGCCGACGCTGCGAAGCTCACGGATGATCCGCAGGCCGCTGCGCTCGCGGAGTTCCTGCGTACCGGGACCGCCGAAGGGTGGACGGACGGAGGCGATCCGTCCCTCAGCGTCCGCGGCTTCGCCAGTGCCTCGGCACTCGGCAAGGCCCGCGGGGTCGCAGCGGTCACCGATCGCGGACGCGGACTGACGCTGATGCGCCATACCGGCGCCGAGTGGCTGGCACCGCCGCTCTCGCTGCTGTACACCGCGGATGCGCGACCGGTCTCGACCACGGCGGACGGAGACCCGGTGTACCCGTTGAGCGGCGGCGCACTGCCCGTGTTCGCGGCGGTCCACAGCGAAGAGGGCCTGCACACCCTGGGTCTCGGCCACACCCCCGAGGCCGCCCAGCGCGCGCTCGACGCAATACCGTAAGTTCCTCCGACGTCCTGCGTTCGTCAGGCGTTCTCTGGCAGGAGGTCCCGATGTTCCGCGCGCTCGTCGCCATCGACCAGGCTCTCGGCGCCACCCGGCCCGGGTGGCGATGGATCGGCGAGGTGTCGCTGGTGCTGCTCGGAGTGCACCTCGCCGCGGACCGCCTCGACGACGCGGTGCTCGGCTTCCTCGCCTCGATGGGCTGGCTCGGTCCGGACGGCACGCCCGTCGCCGCCTACCTGGCCGTGGGGCTGGAGCTGCTCGTCGCCGCGCGGGTCGCCGCCATCCTGCTGCTGTCCGTGGGAGCACCGCCGGCGACCTGGGCGCACTTCAAGGCGAACTGGTCCATCGAGGGTGTGGTTCGGCCCCTGTTCTGGGTCCCCACCGCGGCCGCGGGTGCCTGGGTACTGGGCATGGCAGTCGAAGACGCGCTCAGCCCCTACCTCGGTGAGCCTGCGTTCTGGCTGGGCGTCATCGCCGCACTCATCGCGGGCTGGCGCCTGGGCATCACCGCACTCGGCCGCCTGATCGGTGGCTTGTTCCCGCCAAAGCGGCGCACGGACGGGTGGATGTGGGCGCTTCCGCTACTGCTCACCGCGAGCCTCGCCGCACGCTACGGCCTGCCCGTGTGGGGGTGGCTGTGAGCGAGGCCCTCCGCGCGAGCCGTCGCCTGGGCCTGCTCGATCTCGGTCTCGTCCTGCTCGCCGCAGGCGCGGTGTGGACCCACACGCCAGTGGGCGCGTCCCTCGACTACGCCGTTCGTCGCACGCTCGGCTACGAGGTCACCGCCCCCTCGCTCACCGCGTACTTCATGGCCCCGGCAAAGCGGGAGCTGCTCGAGCGCGCCATCGAGGACCTCGGCGAGACCACGCTGATTCCCACCGAGGCGCCAGAGAACGGCTTCCCCCAGCCCTACCGCACCGCCGCGGCACTGGTGATGCCCGAGGTGCTCCCCGCGGAGCTCGACGAGGCGTGGGACGGCAGCCCGGAGGCCACGCTGGAGCAGCTGGTGCTCGGGGAAGAGCTTCGGACCCGAGCCGTGGAACGCGCCCGCACCGCCGGGCTGGCCGATGCCGAGCGCTATGCCGTGCACCGCCCGTTCCTGCCGGCGGCGGCGGCCCGGAAGGCCGACGCCAAGGTCGAGGCCGCCATGGCACTCGGCAAGATCCTCGACATGCAGTGGCCCATCGCCGGCGAGCACCGCATCTCCAGCGGCTACGGCATGCGCACGCACCCGGTCACCGGGGTGCACAAGCTCCACAACGGTGTCGACCTCGCCGTTCCCGTGGGAACCCCCGTCCTCGCGATCCAGGACGGCAAGGTCGCGGCCATCGGCGAGGACCAGGCCAACGGACGCTTCGTCGTCGTCGATCACGGAAGCAACGTCCGCACGTCCTACTGCCACCTGGACGAGCAGCTGGTGAAGCGCGGCGACGTGGTCACGCGGGGGGTGCTCATCGCGAAGTCCGGCAACACGGGCCGCTCCACCGGGCCGCACCTGCACTTCACGCTCCGGGTAGGCAAGAAGACGGTCGATCCCCTGCCCCTCAAGCCACGTGAGCGCTCAGGAGCCCGAGAAGGCCTTGGCGCCGGCGAGGACCTCGGCGGCTAGCGCCGGCATGCCGCGGTCGAGCTCGTTGGCAAGAGCTGCCTCGAGATCGAGGCCGTAGCTCTCGTACGCCGACAGTCGGTCCCCGCGCATCGCGAGCTGGGGGAAGGCCGCGATCTGCTCGGCCAGGGCGATGGCCTCGTCGAGCACCGAGCCCGAGACCACGCGGTTCGCGAGCCCGATGGCGAGTGCCTCTTCCGCGCGCACGGCTCGTCCGGTGAGGATGAGGTCGAGCGCGCGAGACAGGCCGATCAGCCGGGGCAGACGCACGGTGCCGCCGTCGATCAGCGGCACCCCCCAGCGGCGACAGAACACGCCGAGCACGGCATCCTCGTGGACCACCCGCAGGTCGCACCACAGCGCGAGCTCGAGGCCCCCGGCCACCGCGTAGCCCTCGATGGCGGCAATCACGGGCTTGGAGAGCAGCATGCGGCTCGGGCCCATGGGGCCGTCGCCCTCCGGCTCGACGCGATTCGGCTGGCCCTCGGCGACCGCCTTGAGGTCGGCGCCGGCACAGAAACTCCCGCCCGCTCCGTAGAACACGGCCACGCGCGCATGCTCGTCGGCATCGAAGGCGCGAAACGCCTCCGCGAGCAGCTCCGCGTGGGCACGGTCGACGGCGTTGCGACGGTCGGGGCGATGGAGGCGCACGATGCGTACGACCCCACGGTCCTCGACCTCCACCGGCATCAGTCGACCTTGATGTCGACGAAGTCGAGGAGCAGCGGGTCGATGGCGAGCCCGCTCTTGTCGAGCGACTCGAGGTTGAGCACCACCAGCGTCGCCGACGGATCCTGGACCTCGATCAGCGACGCCGCCTTGCCTTCGAGGATCTCGAAGGCCATCGACGCGGCTTGCTCGCCCACCGCGGTGGGGTCGGCCACCACGGCGAACAGTCCACCCGCACGCACCATGTTGTCGGTGTCGACGAGCAACGGCACGCTCCGACGCCGCGCCTCGTCGACGACCGTCCGGAAGACCTCGGGGGTGAGCACCTCGCGGTCCGGTACGAGCCACAGCGCGTCGACCTCGTCGAGCACGCCGGGCACGGCCTTGCGCAGCGCCCGTGGGTTCGAGGCGGAGGTCGCGGCGACGGTGATGCCGACGTCACCTCCAGCGCTCTTGATCGCCTGGATGCGCCCCGAGGCGGCGCCCTCGCCGTGAAGCACGCCCACGCGCTCGATGTCCGGAAACAGTCCGACGAGCTGCGAGAGGTACATGCTCGGGGCCGCTTCGAGGCGCACTCCCGTGACCTGGTCACCGACGATGCCGTAGCGACCGGGATCGGCGATGGACGCGTGGATCAGTGGCGTGCTCGGCACGCTGCCCTTCACGGTGAACGCCGCCTTGGCACCCAGCGCGAACACGACCTTCGGGTCCTCGCGGCGCAGGAGGGTCGACGCGGCCTCGGCCTCGGCCGCGCGTCCGCGGAGGTGGATGACCCGCACCCGAATGCCCTCCTTCTCCATGGCCTGGAGGAAGGGCTTCACCGGGTCGGTGTACACGCTGAAGTCGTCGCTGGTGACCACCGCGACCCGAGCGGGCTTGGCGACCGCCGTGGAGGCCGAGAACAGCAGTGCAAGAAGCAGGGTACGCACGATGTCAGTCCCGGAAGATCAGGGTGGCGGACTGCCCTTCCCGCACGGCGACCTTCTTGGGGTCGGCGTAGCCGTCGACGGTGACGCTGTGGTCACCCACGGGCCAGCGGAACTTGGCGGGGGTCTTGTACTCGGTGGCCACGCCATCGATGGAGATCACGCGGCCCGAGACACCGGAGGTGACCTGGAGCTGTCCGAACACCGCTGGCACGGGTGCTACGACCACGGCCGGCTCCGGTTCGGGTGCGGGCTCGACGACGGGCTCGGGCTCGGGAGCGGGCTCGACGACGGGCTCGGGCTGTACGGCAACAGGCTCTGGCGCCACCGGGACCGGCGCGGGCACCACCGGCTTCGGGGCGGCGGGCTTGGGCGCGGCGAGGACCGGCGCGGGGACCACGGGTTCGGGTGCCACGGGCTCCGGCTCGACCACCGCGGGCTCTGGCTCCACCGCCACGGGCTCCGGCTCGACGGCGAGCGGCTCGACGGGGGCGGGCAGAGGGACCACCGCCGAGGGCTGCCCGATCGAGATCGGGCCCGCCGCGACGGGTTCGTCGCCACTCTTGTTCGCGAGCACGAACACCAGCGCAAGCACCAGCGCGACCACGACCAGCGCCATACCGACACCGAGGAGGCCGCCTGCCGCGACCACACCGCGCGGGCCGATGGTCAGCGTCGAGGTCCCGACGTTGGTCACGCCGCTCATCGAGCCCTCGGCATCGGCGGCCTGGGCGCGCAGGTGCGAGATGTCCACCGGACCCGAGTAGGAGTGCAGCTTGTCGCGGACCTCCTTCTGGAGCGTCGGCTTGACCCGGGCGAGGAAGGCCACCATCTCCTGGCGGGTCGCGGGGCCGCCGATCGCGGCCGCCACGTCTTCCAGGGCCTTCGCAAAGTCCTTGGCGGTCGCGTAGCGCTCCTCGGGCTTGAACGCGAGGGCCTTGGCATGGACCGCGAGCAGCTTCTCCCGGTCCGGGTAGTCCGGCGGCACGTCGAGGCTCGGCACCTTGCCCGCGAGCAGGCGGTGCATGATCTGCATCTGGGACAGGCCGTAGAACGGCCCGTAGCCGGTGAGCATCTCGTGCAGCGTGAGCCCGACCGCGAACAGGTCCACCCGGCCGTCGACCTCTTCGGCGGCGTTGATCTGCTCGGGCGCCATGTACGCGAACTTGCCCTTCACGTGGTCGGTCTTGGTGCGCTCGAGGCGGTTGGTGGCCCGAGCCACGCCGAAGTCGATCAGCTTCACGTCTCCGCGCACGGAGACCATGATGTTTCGAGGGTTCACGTCGCGATGGACGATGTTCATCGGCTGGCCGAGCGTGTCGACCTTGGTGTGCGCGTAGTGCAGGCCCTCGAGCACGTCGATGAGGATGCGGAACGTGATGTTCAGCGGAACGCGCTGTTTCTTCTCGCGCAGGGAGTTCACGATGCGGCGCACGTCGAGCCCGGGCACGTACTCGAGCGCGAGGTAGTACTCGTCGCCCACGCGCCCGAAGTCGTAGACCTGCGCAATGTTCTCGTGATGGAGCTCGCTGGTGATGCGAGCCTCGTCCTTGAACATGCGCACGAAGGTGTCGTCGTCGACACGGTCGGCCTTGATGCGCTTGATCACCAGGAAGCGCACGAAGTCCAGATCCGCACCCTTGCGGGCGAGATCGACCTCCGACATGCCGCCGGTGCCGATCCGCTCGAGCAGCACGTATTCGCCGTACGAACGGGGATACAAGTGGCCGGGCCCTCCGTGCGGCATTCTACCGGATGTGCGGAAGACGCGGGGCTGGGAGCCGCCGAACGTCTTCGAGCGGTCGCTACAGGAAGTTGTAGCCGAGACCGATGCCCATGAGCAGGCCCGGACGGGTGAGGTCGCGGACCCCATCGCGGGTCACCCCGCCGCCAACCTGGACGTCGACGGCGATGCCCGAAAAGACGGCCTCGGCGCCGACCGAAACGGCAGGCCCATACAGCGCGACCCCCGCCTCCTTCCAGCGGAGCGGCGCGGCGGCCACCTCGACCATCGGCGCGATGCGGCCGGGTCCGGCCTCGGTGAAGCCGGCCGGGTACACGCGCAAGCCCGCCTGGCCCGACATGATGCCGTACACGGGATCGTAGCCCCCCGCGGCGCGCAGACCGACAGGCCCGAGGTGGAGCACACCACCGACGCCCACCCAGCCGTAGCTGGTGCCGCCACCGGCGTGGATCGAGAGCATGCCGATTGCGTCGCCGTCATCGCCCGCAGGCTTGACCTTGGCGGGCTCGGCAGTGGTCCCCACCGACTCGGACGGGTCGGCCGCGGCGGTCTTGCCGCCACTCTTCGACGTGAGGTCGACCTCGACAGCGGCGACGCGCGGGAGCGCCTGGAACGACTGATCGCCCAGGGTGTACTGGCCCGACGGCAGGTAGCCGTTGTAGGTCCCCGTCTCGGCGAGCCGAGCCGCCGCAAACTCGATGGCAGCGCGCTGGTCGGCGGCGAAGGGCTGCTCGGCGGGCTTGAGCTCGGCTCCCCCACCCTTGGCGACCTTGAGGCGGACCTCGCCGTAGTTGCTGTCGATGGCGAACAGCCAGTCCATGACGTCCTGGCTTTCCTTCGCGGAGTTCGCGAGGAGCAGGCGCTGGCGTGCCGCCGCCACGTCTCCCAGCGCCTTCGAGGACTGAGCGCCGAGGAAGTGGTCGTCGTAGCCGAGCTCGGCCCCCTGCTCGACGAGCGCGACGTACACGCGCTCGACACCAGCCCACGCGCTGCGCTCGGCGAGGCGCTGCATCTCGGTGCGCAGGCGGGTGACCTCCGCCTGATCCACCTCGCCCGCCATGGCCACGGGGGCGGCAAGTGCCGAGAGCAGCAGCGGAATGAGTAGGCGCGTCACGCGTCCTCCAGGGAGGTGTAGCCTCCGGTCCAGCAGGATAGCACCGAAGCGCGCCCGCGCGACCCGCGCGTAGACCCGTTCCTGGAGCCGACATGTCCCTCGTCCCCGTCCTCGCCCCGTACGCCCGCGCGATCGCCGAGCTCGATCTCGCCGCTGCCGACGCCACGGACAAGCTCAGCGCGATGTTCCCCTACGGCGATCAGGGGGCCCTGCGCGAGGCCCTGCTCGCGGCCCATGCCGCGGGAGAGCTCACCCCCAAGGAAGGCGGTGAGGGCATTCGCTTCGGGCGCGTCGCGAAGGCGACCGACGAGACCTACGGCCAGTCCGTGGACGCGGTGGACATCGAGGGGGCCGGTGCCGAGCACACCCACGTCAACGGCGAGGTCAGCTTCTGCATCCCGCTCGACGGCGGCCCGGTGTTCGAGGGCGCGCGCCAGGGTTGGGTCGTGCTCCCGCCCGGTTCACACCACACGCCCACAGTGACCGGCGGACGCATGCTTATCGTGTATTTCCTGCCCGGCGGCGAGGTCCGCTGGGGCCCGAAGGCCGCGTAGCCTAGGGGCGCTTGCGGACGACCACGCAGTCGGTGGCGACGAAGGCACCCGTGTCGTCGTAGCCATACACGCCCTGCGACGTGACGAAGTTGAAGTTCATCACCGAGCCCAGCACCGTGGCGTTCTGAACTTCGAAGTCCACGCAGATCGGTGCCGCAATCCACTCGTACCCGGCGTAGGCGACGCCCGTGTACAGGACCTCCCAGCCCTCTGGCGCGGTGTGGCGGTCCCAGAGGGTGGTGACCGGCGTGTCGGAGACGAGCTTCACCCCGGGCAGGTACGGCATGTACTCCTGGTCCCACTCGGCGTACCCGAAGTGCGCGTTGCCCGGGTAGGCCCCCGGCAGGAGGAGCACGCCCTTGAGGAACCAGCCGCTCGAGGGCTCGAGGCGCGGGTCGCGATCGATCAGCATGAAGTCACCCACCGCGCCTTCGGGCAGGTGGTCCGTGCCGCGCATCGCATAGCCAAACCCCGTCTCGACGACGTTGGTCTGCGGCAGGCTCCTGGCTTCCCCAGCGGGTGAATACGTGCCCCGCGGTGGGCACGGTCTGCCACAGGAGGTCGACCTCGGCGCGCAGCTCGTCGAGCTGGGGCCTGAAGATCCGCGCCGCCGGCGGACGGCAACGGCTTGGCCGCTAGTGCGGGCGCGGACACGAAAGCCATCATCAGAGCAAACAGGCGCATGGGCCGCTCCATGGTCATGCAATTCGCCGACCAAGTACACGCCCAGCATTCATTCGGCAAACAAAATGACCGCGCCTCGTGCGATCAGTAGTTTTCGCCTCCAGCGCCAGGATGCGGCGGTCCGCTGGGCTGCAGCGGCGCTCCCGCCTCGGTGCGAAATACGAACACGTCGGAGCCCGCCGTCATCGCGAGGTCCGGGTAGCCGTCGCCGAGCGCATCGCCGATGTCCGCCGTGCCCAGTCCCGCGATGGCGAAGCGACGGCCGCGCACGGTGACGCTGATGTCGGAGCCGTTGATCGAGCCGAGAGCGTTCGGCGTACCCATGAGCAGCCAGCCCTCCGTACCTGCGGACTCACCAATGAACACGTCATCGTAGCCGTCCCCGTCGAGATCGCCCCCGCCACGTGCCGTGGGTCGCTGTCCGAGCTCGATGGTGATCACGCCGTTCTGCTCGCTCAGCTGCGGGGTGGCATCCGTCAGCGTCAGCGGCTCGGTGAGGATGTGCAGGCGGTTGTTCCACTCGACGATGCCGACGTCGTTGTACCCATCCCCGTCGAAGTCTCCGGCGTCGAACACGTCATACAGGCCGCTGACGAACCCGCCGAGCTCGGCACCCGAGAAGCGGTTCGACATCAGCCCGCTCCAGTCGAAGGTGCCGTTCCTGGAACTCCCGAACACGATCCACAGCGGCCGCGCGTTGGGGTTTCGCGCGGCGAGCAGCCAGTCCTCGACGCCGTCGTGGTTGATGTCGACCGAGGCGATGCGCATGTGCTCGGGGTTGAGGCCGTCCGTGGGCGGGTTCTCGAACACCGCGCCGGACAGTCCTGCACCGATCGAGTCGACGCTGTAGCCCCCCGCGGCAGTCGGCCCGTACAGGGTGTACAGCTCCTGGACCGCGAGTCCCGAGGCGGGATTCGAGGCGATGAGCAGGTCGATGTCCCCATCACCGTTCGGGTCCCCGAGGCCGACGTTGTAGCCGAGCCACTCCCGGGTCGTCACGACCTCATCGAGTGTCACCGACGCCACGTCGTCGATGCCGTGCACCCCGGCGGGAGGAGACGGTACGAAGTAGGCACGCCCGGCCTCGGCGCTGTAGTTGCGGTCGCTGGTGAGCAGGCTGTTCGGCGCCCGCGGATGCGTCGCGACCGTGTACCCGAGGCCGCCGGTGTTTCCGCCGACGATCTCGGTCACCGCGTCGTCCGCGATCAACGCGCTGCTGCCGCTCTGCACGTCGTGGATGTACAGCCGGGGTCCGGGGCGGGTGACGCCCATCACCAGGTGACCCGTGCCGCCGTACAGCCACCCCAGCGTCCAGATGGTCTCGGTGGAGTCGACAATCGAGAAGTCGGCGTCCAGTGAGGTGAGATCGTCGAGGTTGTCGCACTCGGCGGGAATGTCGGTCGTGCAGTCGTTGATCACGCCGTCGAAGCAGATCTCGGTCGCGTTCGGATGCACGGTGGGGTTGCTGTCGTCGCAGTCGTCGCCGTCCGGCGGAGCGAAGTAGCCGTCCAGGTCGGCATCGACCGGCGGCGGACCCGTGTCGGTGTCCGTGTCCGCGTCGGTATCCGCATCTGTGTCGCTGTCCGCGTCGGCATCCGTGTCCGCGTCGGCATCCGTGTCCGCGTCGGCATCCGTGTCCGCGTCGGCATCCGTGTCCGCGTCGGCATCCGTGTCCGCATCGGCATCCGTGTCCGCGTCGGCATCCGTGTCCGCGTCGGCATCGGTGTCGGTGTCGGTGTCGGTCTCGACCGCCGTGTCGTCGTTCGTCTGGCCGAAGCGCGCGTCGATCTGCGGGTCGGTGAGAAGGCAGCCGGAGAGTGCGAGGCACAGGGGAAGCACGCGCATCACTTCACCACCATGGAGCCCGCGAACAGTCCCACCGAGGCCACGCCAAAGGTCCACGAGGACACAGCCAGCCCGTTCACCAGTGGCTGCGCCGCATGCGCGTTCGCGGCATTCGAGCGCTCGAGGTCCATGGCGTTGGTGCGCACGATCAGGCTCCCAGCCCCCAGCGCCAGGGCGCCGACCCCGACACCCACCGCCGCGGTGCGGAGTGGTGCACGGGCAGGCGGCACGCGAAGCAGCGTGGTCGCATCCGTGGTGCCCACCGCCTCGGGCACCGGGTAGGAAGGCAGCGGGTCGTCGGGGTAGAGATAGGCGCTGTCGACCACCGCGCCGTCGCCGTCCGCGCGCTGGAAGAAGGTTGCCCGCGAGGTCGGGCGGAGCCTGCCAGCGGCGCCGTCGAAGAACAGGGTGCCCTCCAGAGGCGCGACCACCTCCACGGTCGTCCCCTCACCCTCGGTCACGGCGCGGTGGCCGTGGTCTTCGGGCAGCGCGAAGCTCAGGCTCGGCGCGACGGCCAGTGCGGCGGCAAGGCTCGCAGAAGCGCGCGCCCCGGCGTCCGCACGAAGTCCTCCGAGCGGATCGGCCTGCAGGGCCCGGAAGCGGTGGTAGCGGGCAGCGAGCTCCGGCGACACCGGCGTCGTCTGGCAGCTCACCCCATCCCGCACCCAGGCCTCGATCTCGCCGAGCTCGGTGAACCGGTCGTAGATCTGCGGGTAGATCGCCTCGGCCTCGGCGAGTCGCGTCTCGGCCATGGCCGGGTCCGCGCCGAGGCTCGCAAAGTCGGGGCAGTCCCCCGCCCAGGCCACGGGAGTGAGCAGCAGCAGCAGCCAAGCCCTCACAGGTCCTCCATCCCCGGAGGATAACGCAGCCCGGGGCTACCGAAGCCGAACCACGCAGAAGGCCGAGCCACGGTCGCAGTTCGCGCTCACCGACTGCCCGGTCGCGACGTCGATGGCGCGGATCTCGGTCGGCGTGCCCCCGTCGACCGCGAAGAACACGGTGTACGAGCCGGCCGGAACTCGCGCGTCCGCGTACAGGTAGCGTCCGCCATCCGCGGGCACGAGGTAGGCCTTGTCCCCAGCCTGCACGTCCCCCGCGACCGTGAACCGGCCCAGGGAGGGAGCAGAGGGCTTGGGCTTCGGGGTGACCGGTGGAGGCATGGGCGCAGGAGCCGGCGCGACGACGGGTACGGGAGCCGGCGCGGGCGCAGGGCGCGGCCTTGGGGCCGGCGCGGGTCTCGGAACTACCGGCTCGGGAGCCGGTTCGAGCTCGACTGGCTCGACCACCACCGGCCCCGCGTCCGGCGCAGGCTCGGCGAGCGCTGGCTCCGGAGCTGGCGTCGGGGGCTCGGCGAGCGGGCCAGCCGCCACCGGCTCGGGCTCGGTCCGCGCGACGGGCGTTCCGCGGGGCACGAGCGCGACCATCACGACGAGGGCCAGCACTCCCACCAGCCCCATGCCAATGCCGGCGGCGAGCACCAGGGGAGCAAGGCGACGGGCGACGTGGGACTCGTCGTCGAGACCGGGGTTCGTGCGGTCCCATGTCGAGACCGCGAGCGCCGCGGCATCCTGATCGATCGACGGCTCGATCCAGGTCTCGAACTGTCCGCTGGGCTCGGACTCGGTCAGCGAGTCGCGCCTGAACTTCGCCAGGAAGTCCTGGTTCCACGCGACCGTCGAGCGACCGGTCGGCGCGGACGCGCCCTCGAACCACAGGTCCCGCAGGGCGTCGACGCTCGCAGCACGCTGCTCGACCTCGACGACCAGCGCCGCCTCGATCGCGCGACACATGCGCTCGGGCAGGTCCGGACGGTGCGTGGCCACCGGCGTGAACTCTCCCTTCGTGACCGCTGCGAAGATCTCGAACAGGTCGTCCCCATCGAAGGGCAGCCCACCCGTCGCCATCTCGTAGAGGATGACGCCGAGCGCCCACACGTCCGTCCGCGCATCCACGTCCTTCGAGCTGCGGACCTGCTCCGGCGACATGTAGTGAGCCGTGCCCATCATGGCGCCGGAACGCGTCTGTCGGATGCCCGCGGTCGGCAGCTCCGAGCCGGCGAGTGCCTTGACCAGGCCGAAGTCCATGATCTTCGGCACCAGACCCCGCGGCGTGATCGCGCACAGCACGTTGTCGGGCTTGAGATCGCGGTGGATGAAGTGCTGCGTGTGCGCGTGGGCCACGCCCTCGAGGATGCCGGCGGCGAGCAGGTCGAGCTGTTCCTCTCCCAGCCGCTCCTGCGCGAGCAGCGCGGAGAGGGTCGGCCCCTCGACGAACTCCATGATCAGGCCGGAGTCACCGTCCACATCGACGACGTCCGTCACCGACACGATGTTCGGGTGCCGCAGCCGCGCCTGCGCGCGACCTTCCTGGAGCAAGCGCTCGCGCATGCGTGCACCGCCTCCGGTGACCACCTTCAGCGCGTGGTCCGTGCCGAGCTGGATGTGCCGCACCCGGTACACGAAGCCCTGCCCTCCGGCGCCAATCGGCGCCTCGAGCGTGTACCGGTCGATCTGGCGTCCCATCTCGAGCATCCCGCTCACTATAGAGGGGATCCGAACCTCACGGCGGCGGCATCCCGGCGTGGCGCGCGGCTGCCGGGACTAGCGCTCCCCCACCGCGAAGGTCATGCCCGACCGGTCCTGCACGACGAGCTCGCCGTCGACGACGTAGACCCAAAGCGATGCACCTTCGTGATGGATCTCCAGCGCGACCCCCTCGCGCGCATCGACGCGAACCCGGCGCTCGGGGAGCCCGGTAGCGACGACCGCGGAGCTGGAGGCGTCGGGCTCGTGCTGGGTGGGGAGCTCGTCCACCGCCCCAGCCTCTGCCGTGGGCTCCTCCTCCACCCGCACCTCCGAGAGCGGATCCGGCTCGGGAAGCGGGCGTTCCCGGATGCCGGCAAACGGGTCGACCATGCCCGCCGGGAGCGGCGGCTCCTCCGGCTCGAAGCCCGCCACGGCGTCGTCCACGGGCGGAACGTCCTCCGGTTCCTCGGGCGCCACCCCCTCGGCGAGGGCGTCCTCGACCCGCACCACGTCGGCGGGCTCTTCGGTCGGCGCGAGCTCTTCGGGTTCCTCGACGGATGCCTGCTCCGCGACCGGTCCCTCCGCGGGCTGGACCTCCTCCTCCGCGTCGGAGGCGACCTCCTCGGCCCCGCCTTCCAGGTCGTCGGCCTCGGAAGAACCTTCGAGCTTCTCGGTGCGCACGGAGAGCTCTCCCCGCTCCCACTCGGCGATCGTCAGGGTGTTGTCCGTGACCTCGATGTCCTCCGCGTACAGCGTCTTGCCGAACATCGAAGACACGCGCACCTCGTGGGTTCCGGGCTCGAGATCGCTGGCGCGCTGCCGAAAGCGCGAGGTGTACGCCGCCTTCTTTCCGTCCACGTACACGAACACCGAGGCGGGGATCTGGAACTCGATGTCCGAGCCAGCCTGCGCCGGCGCGGTCCACAACAGGGCGAGTAGAGCGAGCATGATGCCTCCTTGTGCCGTTGGACACCGGAGGACCGTCCAAGCGCTACCGGCCTTGACCGTCGCCGCCCACTCGCGCGAAGCTCGACGCGTTCGCTGCCGCAAGGCCCGCTTGCCAGCGGGTTCTCACTCACCGGAGGGGGATGACATGGCGTTCTGGTCGAAGTGGTTCGCGCCCGCGTGTGCCGAGTGCGGGGAGAAGATGCTGGACGAGAAGAAGGTCTTCGACGACCGCGAGGTGTGCCCGCCGTGCCACGCGAAGCTGGTCCAGGCCCAGGCCGAGAAGGAGGCCGAGCTCGAGGCGCGCCGCATCGCGGAAGAAGAGGCGCGCAAGCGATTCGAGGACAAGAAGGCCTTTGGCGGCGACGACCGCTATGGAGAGTAGCCTCGCCCTGGAGCGCGCCTGCCCGTCCTGACCTCCGCCCTCGGCTTCCTCGCGACCGGCGCCGTGCTCGGCGTCTCAGGCGGCCTGTCACCCGGCCCGCTCACCGCGCTGGTGCTGTCACAGACCCTTCGCCACGGCCTGCGCGAGGGGCTGAAGGTCGCCTGCGCCCCGGTGCTCACCGACGGGCCGCTGCTCGTTCTCTCCGCGTGTGCCGTCGGTGCCCTGTCCGGCATCGACGGGGTGCTCGGCGTGGTGGCCTTCGTCGGTGCCGGCTTTCTCGCGATGCTCGCGAAGGAGTCGTGGAACGCCCAGCCCCCCTCTCCAGGGGAACAGAGCGATCCGCGGAGCGTGCGCACCGCGGTGCTCACCAACCTCGTGAACCCCCACCCCTACGTGTTCTGGGTGAGCATCGGAGGTCCCCTCGCCTACGAGGCGGCAACGACGTCGACCAGCGCGCTCTCCGGCTTCCTGGTCGGGTTCTTTGGCGGACTGGTGGGGTCGAAGGCCGTCCTCGCCAGCGCCATGGCCTCGGTGCGGCACAAGGTGGACGGCGGTCGCTACACGGCGCTGATGCGGGTGCTGTCGCTCGCCCTCGGCATCTTCGCGATCGGCTTCGCGATCGAGGGCGTTCACCGGTTCAGCGTCTGGCTTACGCCGTAGGCTTACGCCGGAAGAGTCCCGAGGCGTACACCTGAAGCTTCGGGTGCAAGCACGCTAGTGCTCGCCCCAGGGCCGCACGAGTGTGTCGAGATCCATCCACTTGCCCGCGAGCTCGGTCTGACCGTCGAGGTACGCGTTGAGCGCGGTCTGAAGCACCTCGGCTCGCTCGCCCTCGTCGAACAGCCGCTTGTACACGCGGCGCATGCTCCAGTGGCTGCGGCTTCGCCAGGCCTCGGACGGCGGCTCCTCTCCCATCTGACGCAGCAGCGCCTTGAGCAGCGCGGGCTTGGGACCCACCACGCGGATCGCCCGGGTCTGGGCGAGCTCGATCGCGCGACAGCGCTCGACGGAGAGCTCGGACAGGCGACTGTTCGCTGCGGCAAACACGCGATCGAAGGCCTTGCGGTCGGCGGGCATCAGGCACCTTCCTCGGGAAGCAGGGCTGCGCGGACCGCGAGATCGACGACCCCCACGCGCTTGGCGTCGAAGCCTTCCTCCGAGGCCCAGCCGCCATCCAGCGCCAGCTCGGCGAAGCCGTGGAGCATGGACCAGATCGCCAGGCCACGCTGCTTGAGGGCGAGTGCGTCGTTCCCGGCGACACCAGAGTGCGCGATGAGCAGCATCACCCCGCGCATCGCCTCGGCCCGCTGCTCGACCAGGTTCGGGAAGCGCTCCGCGTCGTCGAACAGCCGCGACATGAGCAGGCGATACTGTCCAGGGTTGGCGAGCGCGAAGGCGAGGTACGCCAGGGCGCGAGCACGAAGCTGGGCAACGAGGTCGTCCGTCGGATCTGCCGCGCCGTCCATGGCCTGGCGAAGGTCCCGCCACGCGACGTCGGCGCAAGCCGCGAGCAGGCCGCGCTTGTCGCCGAAGTGATGGTATGGCGCCCCCGAAGAGGCCCCGGCGAGGCGCGTCACCTCGCGGATCGACAGGTCGTCCGGGTGCTCGTGATCCAGCAGCGAGAGGGCGCACGCGACGAGGCGTGTGCGGAGATCAGCGGCGGGTGACGCGTCGGCCATACCGAGCCCTCACGTGGAACGGGCATCGCGTCAAGTTTCGCTTGCGCGCCCGACACCCACCCACTAAGCACTGCTTAACAAGGCACTAAGCACTGCTCAATCGGAGGCCGCATGTTCTCGCTCGACCGTCCCCTTCCCGAGACGCGCCTGTTCCACGACTACGTCGCCAGCCTGCCCCGCCTCGACGGCAGGACGGTGGCCATCACGGGCTGCACCAGCGGCACGGGCAAGGTGCTCGCCGCGACCTGTGCGAACCTCGGCGCGCGCGTGGTGCTGCTCAATCGCGCGAGCGAGCGCGCTCGCAAGGTCGAGTCGGAGCTCGTCTCCGCCGGGGGTGACGTGCACGGCGTGGCCTGCGACCTGCAGTCCTTCGCCGGCGTGCGCGCTGCCGGCGCCGAGCTTCGCGAGCGCTTCGATGCCATCGACGTGCTCGTCAACAACGCCGGCGTGATGGCCATCGACGACCTCGCCACCGAAGACGGTTGCGATGTCCAGATGCAGACCAACCACCTGTCGCACTTCCTGCTCACCTCCGAGGTCTGGCCGCTGCTCACCGCCGCAGCCGACGCCCGGGGAGAGGCACGGATCGTGAACCACTCGAGCGCCGCTCGCCTGGGTGCACCACTCAAGCCCCGCTACCTGGGCAAGCACGGCGGCGATCTCGGTGGAGACGGCTGGCCGGGTCTCGACCGCTGGCGGCGATACCGCCAGTCGAAGCTCGCGAACCTGCTGTTCACCTACGCCCTGCACGAGCACATCGTCGCCGAGCAGCCCGCGTACGCCGACAAGATCAAGGTCCTGTGCGCCCACCCTGGCCCCGCCGACTCCGGTCTGCAGGGAAAGACGCCCAGCCGCCGGTGGCTGGATCGCTACATCCTGTGGCGCACCCTCAAGGCCGCTCAGTCCGTCGAGGACGGCACCCTCGGTATCTGCCGCGCGGCCTGCGCCCCCGAGGTCACCTCCACCGACTTCTACGGCCCCACCCGCGAGGCGCGCACCGGTGAAGCGGTGCGGCTGCCCCCCGAGCGCGACCCCGAAGGCGAGAGCGCGCTGTGGGACGAGAGCCTGAAGACCACCGGGATCACTGCGTACTTCGGCCTCTGAGGCCAAGCCTGGATACGGCGAGCGCATGTCCCCTCGCCTCTCCTTCGCCATCGTCCAGGTCCTCGGCGGGCTGTCCGTCCTCGGCAGCTACGCGTGGGGGCTCGCGACGCACCCGGATACCGCCGAGCGCCTGTGGGGCACGATTCCCGAGGCGTGGTGGACGCCGTACAGCCTGTGCATGCCGCCCGCGGCCGTCGGCTACCTCGTCGCGACGTGGTTCCTGTGGCGACGAGACCCGCACAGCGAGGGCTACCGACGCACGACCGTCTGGTACGCCGGCTTTCTCGCGGCCTCGACCGCGTGGATGCCCTTGTGCTTCGCCGCCCTCGACCACAGCCGTGCCAGCCTGCTGCCCGCGATTCAAGCCGTCCTCGCACTCGCTGCCGTGTTCGCGCTCGCCATTGCTGCCGAGATCACGCGCAGCGACCTTGCCCACCGCCACCGCGTGCTCGCGGCGTGGAGCCTGCTGTGCTGGCAGTGCGTGGTGCTCGACGCCCTCGTGTGGCCGCGTTTCTTTACGGTGTAAGCCTCAGCAACACGCCCAGTGGAAGCTCAGCTCGGCCGGGTGATCGGGGCACACCATCAGGTGACCCGTGCCGCTGTCGCCGAACATGTACGGCACGTGGTCCTCGGAGTCGATCTGGAGGAGCAGCGCCATCGCTCGTCCGCACGTGCGGCACTCCGGGTACTCGACGCCCTGGATCCACGCCGGCCAGCCCAGCCACTTGTCGCCGGCATGCGGCAAGCCTTCCTCGTGCACCGCATCCCAGGTGTCGTCGTCGAGCTCCACACCGAGGGCGTCGGCTTCTTCCCAGCCGGGCGGCTCGAGCACGGGCCGCCAGTCGACCACCGCTTGCGCCGGATACACGCTCGCCGCCTCGCCGAGGCGTCCCGGCCCCTCCGCGTCGACGATCCGGGCGACGACCGCGCGACCGAAGGGCGCGTAGCTCTCGAGGTCGACCTCGCACAGGGGCTCGCTGTTCGTGCAGTAGAACAGCTGAAGCAACCCGGAGTCCGGAACCGGCGCTTCCCCGGGGAGCTCGGCCAGAGGCAGCTGAGCGAAGAGGTGCATCGCGTGACCGCAGCTCGTGCAGGTCGGCCACTGCATCCCCTCGGGAAGCCAGGCGCGACCACCGAACCTGGCCCCCCGCGGCTCCCCCTCGCCTTCCGTGCACTGCGGAAGCCAGGCCGTGCGCAGGTGCGGCTCGAGTGAGGCCGGCATGGCGAAGGGCTCGTCTTCCTCGCGACGAACGGCCCGCGGAGGCGGCTCGCTGCGCCGATCGGGAGACGATTCTCCCGTCCGTGGCGGCACCTCGGCGCCACACCCACCGAGTCCGAAGAGAAGGCACAGCGCGGGAAGGTGTCGCATCGGGCTCCAGGGCTGCCATGCGTCTACCACGCGCCGATCGCGATGCCGCGGGTCCCCGCCGGAAGGGCGTCACGACGGGCGGTATGCTCGGCCCATGACTGTGACCCGACGCCACTTTCTCGTGCTCTCGGGCAGCGCGCTCGCCGTGGCCTGCGCGCGAGGCCTGGATCTCGGTCTCACCGGGAGCGAGAGCTTCGACGAGATGCTGGACCTGCTGCACACGACTGCGGTGGACTTCGACAACGGCCTGTCGAACCACGCACCGATGGCCGCCGAGGCGCTGGTGACGCTCGGGGCGGAGGGCCGCGCCGTCGCATGGGTCGCCGAGTACAGCACCCGCCTCGAGACCGAGCAGGACCCGGCACTACTCGCGCAGGTCGACGGACTCGTCGACCAGATGACCGCGGAGGACCCGCAGACCGTGCTCGAGCGCGAGGTCGCGGTGCTCGCCAACGGCTTCATCGCCGCCGGCTGGCACGGCGTCCTGCGCACCGCCCACGCCGTGCGCTCGCTGATGCGGGAGGACACGCCCTCGCGCCGGCGAGAGCTCGCATTCGGCCTCGCCTACTGGCAGCGTGACCACGCCACCTTCGTCGGCACCCCCGGAAGCGCGGTGGTCAGCGGCACCACCGGGGCCGACGTGCTGGCGGCCGTGCCCCTGCTCGCAAGCGGCGACCAGGTGAGTGGGCGCATCCCCGATCAGCTCGCCCCTGGCGTCGCCCTCGACGGCTTCGCCGAGACCGTGGCGAGCTTCGACATCGACGCCGAGACCCTCGAGGACGCCATCCACGGGGTGTGCGCGGCCGTCGCCCGGGCGTGGGTGACCGACGGGCGCACCGACGGCGCGGCCATCGTGTACCTGCACGGCATCACCGGCACCTCGTGCCTCCGCCTGTTGCTGCCTTGGCTGACGACCGAGACCGCGCGCAGCTGTCTGGGCTTCGCCGTGCAGTCGGCAGCCGCAGCGATTGCCGCCAAGGGTACGGCTCCCGCGGCCATCGCCGACGACGGCCCCGCCGCGGGCGACATCGAGCAGATCGGCAGCGAGGACGACGACGAGCACACGATCAAGCTCGCCGAGGCCGTGCTCCGCGAGCTCGATCACGCGGACTCCGCGGACCTTCGGGCGGCGTTCGGGTTGTGGGAACGGCGCTGACGTCGACGGGCTACTCGTCGGTGACGCAGCCCTCGCTCGCGGACTTCACCAGCCGCACGTACTTTCCGAGGGTCCCCCGCGTGGCGACCGGAGAGGGCTGTTTCCAGACCGCGCGGCGGGCGTCGAGGTCGGCGGCCACCTCGATGGTGTTGGCCTCGGCGTCGATGAGGATGCGGTCGCCGTCCTCGATGAGCGCGATGGGACCGCCCTCCTGGGCCTCGGGGCACACGTGGCCGATGATGAAGCCGTGGCTTCCGCCGCTGAAGCGACCATCCGTGATCAGCGCGACCTCGCCGCCGAGACCCGCGCCGACCACGGCACTCGTCGGGGTGAGCATCTCGGGCATGCCCGGCCCGCCCTTCGGCCCCTCGTAGCGGATGACGATGACGTCGCCCTTGGCGATGCGTCCCTCCTCCAGCGCCGCGAGCATGGCCTCTTCGCGGTCGAAGACCTTCGCGGGCCCCTCGAAGCGCAGCCCCTCCTTGCCGGTGATCTTGGCGACCGCCCCGTCCGGAGCCAGGTTTCCGCGGAGGATGCGGATGTGGCCGGTCTCCTTGATCGGCAGCGCCTCGGGACGCACGACCTCCTGGCCGGCAGCGAGTCCGGGCACCTCGGCCAGGTTCTCGGCGAGCGTGCGCCCGGTCACGGTCATGCAGCTGCCGTCCAGGCGGCCCTCGGCGAGCAGCTGCTTCATCACCGCCGGCGTGCCGCCGACCGCGTGCAGATCCGCCATCAAGAAGCGTCCAGAGGGCTTGAGGTCCGCGAACAACGGCGTGCGCTCGCTGATCGCGGCGATGTCGTCGAGGGTGAAGTCCACGCCCGCCGACCGCGCCATCGCGATGAGGTGGAGCACGGCGTTGGTCGAGCCGCCGAGGGCAGCGACCACGGTCATCGCGTTGTCGAAGGCCGCGCGGCTCAGGATGTCGCTCGGCTTCAGATCCCGCTCGAGCAGCAGCACCATGGCCTGGCCGGCCCGTCGGCACTCCTCGCGCTTGGCCTCGCTCGTCGCCGGCGTGGACGAGGAATACGGCAGCGACAGGCCCAGGGCCTCGATCGCCGCCGCCATGGTGTTCGCGGTGTACATGCCGCCGCAGGCGCCGGGTCCGGGGCAGCTGGACGCGACGATGGCATCGCGCTCCTCCCGGTCGATCTCCCCGGACAGCAGCTGGCCGTAGCTCTGGAACGCGCTCACCACGTCCACCGGCTTGCCCTTGTGGCATCCCGGGGCGATGGTGCCCCCATAGACCATGAGTGCAGGCCGATCCACACGGGTCATCGCCATCACGCAGCCCGGCATGTTCTTGTCGCAGCCGGGGATGGTGATGCCGCCGTCGTAGTAGTGCGCCGACATCACCGTCTCGATGCTGTCGGCGATGAGCTCGCGGGACTGCAGGCTGTAGGACATGCCGTCCGTGCCCATCGAGATGCCGTCGGACACACCGATGGTGTTGAAGCGCAGGCCGACGAGCCCCGCCGCCTCCACGCCCTGCTTCACCGCCTCGGAGAGGTCGAGCAGGTGCATGTTGCAGGGGTTGCCCTCCCACCAGACGCTGGCGATGCCGACCTGGGGCTTGTCGAGGTCCTCGGCGGTGAGACCGGTGGCGAGCAGCATGGCCTGGCTGGCCCCCTGGCGGAGGTCCTGGGTCAGGCGCTTGGAGTGGCGGTTCATCTCGGTCCCCTACTTCGCGGCCGTCGCGCTCTCGGTGTCGTGGTGCCAGCCCGGATCGGCCTCGTCGACGAAGGGCATCATGCGGCGCAGCTTGCGGCCCACCTGCTCGAGCTCGGAGTTCGCCTCGGACCGCCGCCGCGCGTCGAAGGTCGGCCGTCCCGCGTTGTTCTCGGCAATCCACGCCTCGGCGAAGGCCCCGGACTGGATGTCGGCGAGCAGCTCGCGCATGGCCTGGCGGGTGTGCTCCCCGATGATGCGGTTGCCGGCGATGTAGTCGCCCTGCTCGGCCGTGTCCGAGATGGAGTAGCGCATGAACGACAGGCCGCCGCGGTACATCAGGTCGACGATGAGCTTGAGCTCGTGCAGGCACTCGAAGTACGCGATCTCGGGCTGGTAGCCGGCCTCGACGAGGGTCTCGAAGCCCGCCTTCACGAGTGCCGAGGCGCCGCCGCAGAGCACCGCCTGCTCGCCGAACAGGTCCGTCTCGGTCTCCTCGGCGAAGGTGGTGGTGAGGATGCCGGCGCGTCCTCCGCCGATGGCCGCGGCGTAGGCGAGTGCGGTGGCATCGGCCTGGCCGCTGGCGTCCTGGTGGATGGCGAGCAGGCACGGTGTGCCCGCCCCCTCCTGGTAGGTCTCGCGCACCCGGTGGCCCGGGGACTTCGGCGCGATCAGGCTGATGTCGATGTCGGCCGGCGGCGTGATGGTGCCGTACCGGATGTTGAAGCCGTGCGCGAACATCAGCGTCTTGCCGGCCGTCAGGTGCGGCGCGATGTGCTGCTCGTAGATCTGCGGCTGACGCGTGTCCGGGGCGAGCAGCATGATGATGTCGGCCTCGCGCGAAGCCTCGGCGATGGAGGCGGTGCGCAGGCCCTTGGCCTCGGCGGCGGCGATGGACGGGGAGCCCGCCCGCAGGCCGACGATGACGTCGATGCCCGAGTCGTGCAGGTTCAGCGCGTGCGCGTGTCCCTGGGAGCCGAAGCCGATGATGGCGATGGTCTTGCCCGAGAGCAGGGAGAGGTCGGCGTCGGAGTCGTAGCGAATCATGGGAAGTGTCCTTGGAAGCTTGGGGAAATGCAGATTCAGGCAGCGCGCTCGGCGGCGCGGCCGGAGCAACGGGTCATGGCGACGGCGGCGGTCTGCGCCATCTCGCGGATGCCGTACGGGCGCACGACATCGACGAAGCTGGCGATCTTGTCGGCGCTGCCGGTGAGCTCGACGATGAGCGCGTCCGGGCCGATGTCGACGGCGGTCGCGCGGAAGACCTCGCACAGCTGCAAGAGCTCGGGCCGGGTCTTCTCGGTGGCCTCGAGCTTGAGCAGCGCGAGGCCGCGGGCCACAAAAGGCTGGCGGCTGACCTCCTCGACGGAGATCACGTTGACCAGCTTGTAGAGGTTGGCGGCAATGCGCTCGGCATCCCCCTCCGCCCAGATGGTCATGCGGTGCACGCCGGCCTGGTGCGTCCGGCTGCTGTGGATGTCGTGGATGTTGTACGCGCGGCGGCGGAACAGGGAGACGACGCGGTTGAGCACGCCGGGCTGGTCCTGCACGTGGACGATGAAGGTGTGCATCAGGCCTCCGTGGAGGCCGCGGGCCTCCGGATCATGTCGTCGAGCTCGGCTCCGGCCGGAACCATGGGGTACACGGCGTCCTCTTCGACCACGCGGAAGTCGATGAGCGCCGTGCCTTCGGTGCCGTTGGCCCAGGCCACCGCACGGGCGATGTCCGAGCGCTCGGTGACCCGCATCGCGTCGAGTCCGTGGGCCTCGGCGAGCTTGCAGAAGTCCGGGTTCTTGAGCGGGGTCGCGACGTAGCGGCCGCCGTAGAAGAACTCCTGCCACTGGCGCACCATGCCCAGGTAGCCGTTGTTGATCAGCGCGATGTTCACCTTCAGGCCTTCCTGAGCGCAGGTGGACAGCTCGCACGCGGTCATCTGGAAGCCGCCGTCGCCGACCACCACCCAGATAGGCTCGTCGGGACGCGCGAAGCGTGCGCCGATGGCCGCGGGCAACGCGAAGCCCATGGTGCCCAGGCCGCCCGAGGTGAGCAGGCTGCGAGGCTTCTCGTGCTTGTAGTACTGGGCCTCCCACATCTGGTGCTGGCCCACGTCGCTGACGATGAGGGCCCGGCCGCCGGTGAGCCGCCACAGGTCGTGGAGCACGTGAGCGGCGTGCAGCTTGCCCGTGTCCGGCAGCGCGAGGATGTCGCGGGCCGCGGACTCGCGCTGGGACTGGCCGATCTCCGCACGCCACGCGGCGTGGCTGGCCTCGGGCGCCCGCTCGAGCAGGGCCGTCAGCGAGCGCTTCGCACACCCGAGCAACGGCACGTCGGCGTGCACGTTCTTGCCGATCTCGGCGGGGTCGAGCTCGAGGTGGATGATCTTCGCGCGGCGAGCGAAGGTCTCGAGCTTGCCGGTCACCCGGTCGTCGAAGCGCATACCCGCGGCGAGGATGACGTCGGCCCGCTGCACGGCCCGGTTCGCGGAGGCCTCGCCGTGCATGCCCAGCATGCCCAGGTTCAGCGGGTGAGAGGCCGGGAAACCGCCCAGACCCAGCAGGGTGTTGGTGACCGGGATGTCCATGCGCGCGGCGAGGCCCAGCAGCGCGTCCTCCGCCCCGGCCTGAATGATGCCGTGACCGGCGAGGATCAGCGGGCGCTCGGCCTCGGAGAGCAGGGCCATGGCCCGCGCGAAGTCCCCGCTGTCGGCGAGCTCGAGGCGGCGCTCCGGCAGCGGCGGCGCCTCGGCCTCGGGATCGAAGCTGGCCGTGCCCAGCTGGGCGTCCTTGGTGATGTCGACGAGCACCGGTCCCGGACGGCCCGAGCGGGCGATGGCGAAGGCCTGGCGCAGCGTCGGCGCGATGTCCTCGGCCTTCGTGACCAGGAAGTTGTGCTTGGTGATCGGCAGGGTGACGCCGGTGATATCGGTCTCCTGGAAGGCGTCGCTGCCCAGGAGGTGGCTCGGAACCTGGCCGGTGATGCACACCATCGGCACCGAGTCGAGCATGGCGGTGGCGATGCCGGTGACGAGGTTCGTCGCACCGGGACCGCTGGTGGCGATGGCCACGCCGACCTTGCCCGAGGCGCGGGCGTAGCCGTCGGCCATGTGCGACGCCCCTTGCTCGTGGCGGGTGAGCACGTGGCGGATCGGGTAGGCGGGCAGCGCGTCGTAGGCCGGCATGATCGCGCCGCCGGGGTAGCCGAAGCAGACCTCCACGCCCTCGGCGAGCAGGGCTTCCCAGATCAGCTGGGCGCCGGTGAGCTCTCGGAGAAGTCGCGAGGGGGCGTCGGCGGTCGAGGCGGGCCGAAGGGTCGGTGAGATCAGATTGGCAGCGTGCGGTTGCCCGCTGCGGGGGTCCTCGCCACTCGCCTGACGGCTCGCGGCTGCGGGGGATTCGGCTCGACTCGCTTCGCTCGCTCCCCTCACCCGCAAAGCATCGGTGGGGCCGGACTCGGTGAAGGGACTCTCGTCCGTCGTGGCGTCGGAACTCAGGATGTTGATCACGCGGCACCCCGACGCTTCTCGCCGGCGAGGGTGAGCCAGTGGGCGAAGGTCGTGTCGCGGCCGTGGACGATGTCCT
The DNA here is from genome assembly GCA_006226595.1 of Deltaproteobacteria bacterium. Lineage (GTDB taxonomy): Bacteria > Myxococcota_A > UBA796 > UBA796 > M1803. The sequence goes on along the minus strand of SBGP01000088.1, from coordinate 40,261 downwards.
GGTAGGTGGCGGCCAGGGCCTTGGTGATGGGCCCGATCGGCAGCTCGCGGTCGTCGAGCAGGGTCACGGGGGTGACCTCGGCGCTGGTGCCGCACAGGAAGATCTCGTCGGCGTCGTAGAGCTCGGCGAAGGTCGCGGCCCGGCTCTCGGCCCCACTGATCGCGATGAGGCTGTCGCGGGTGATGCCCGGCAGCATGTCTTTGTGGGTGATGGCGGTGAGCTTGCCGTCCTTGGCGAAGAACACGTTCTCCGCACTCGCCTCGCACACCCACTTCCCGTCGAGGAACAGAGCCTCGTCGTAGCCCTTGCGCGTGGCCTCGAGCTTGGCGAGCAGGCTGTTCACGTAGCCCCCGCACATCTTCAGCGGCGGCATGCTGTCCGAGCTGTTGCGGCGGTAGCTGCTCGTCATCAGCTTGAGCCCGGCCTTGGCGGTCTCGCCGAGGTGGCTGGTCCACGGGAGTGCGGCCACGCACTGGCGGAGCTGCATGTGCTCCACGTCGAGGCTGAGACCGTTGCCGCCGAGCCAGGCGATCGGCCGCAGGTAGGCATCGGACAGGCCGTTGGTGGCGAGCAGCCCGGGCATCGCGGCGCACATCGCCTCCAGATCCGCCTGGTGCCCGAAGTGGGCGAGGCCGCGCTGCAAGCGGTCCATGTGCTCGGGCAGCCGGAAGATGGCCGGGCCGTGGGCGGTGTCGTAGGCGCGAATGCCCTCGAACACGCCGCTGCCGTAGTGCAGGGCCTGATCGAGCAGGTTCACCTGCGGGTTGGCGGTGCTTCGGAGCTCGCCGTCGAGCCACAGGGTGAGATTCGGTGCTGACATGGTCTTCCTCGGGGGGAAGGCCCTGTCTCCTCTCCAGCGGGGCCCAAACGACAGCGGCCCCGCTCTCGTCGAGGAGGGCGGGGCCGCTGTTCGCTTGCTGAAAGGCTTAGGCCGCGCACTCCTCGTCGGTAACGACGACGACAACAGAGACGACGACTACGACAGCCTGCGGGCAGGTGGCGATGGCGTCGAGACGGTTCACGTCGAGGTCACTCCGGAAGTGCGGTGCTCGAGGAACCTAGAGCGGGAGCCTGGCACCTGTCAACGGAAAAGATGAACGGACACTCATTTCTATATTATTGAATATAACGACCAAAACGTTTCGCTTTTTCGGCGCAAATGGCCGCGGTACAACCTCCATATCGGAGGGTCCATGCGGTCATTCGCCTTCATCCTGCTCCTCGCCTTCACCGCCTGCAGCGAGTCCGACTACAGCCTCGGCGGCGTGTGCGTCTCCGAAGAAGACGGCTTCGACATCGAAGCGGTCTCCACGCTGCAGGATGCGGCGGGCTACCCCGACAACCGCGATGCCATCGTGCTGAGCTACGACGACAGTGCGCTCGGCCCGGAGGAGACCTGGCGCGTGACCCACGTCGAGCTCCTCGCCATGGTGCCGGAGTGGGTGTTCGACTCCTACGAAGGCGGCGACGTCCTCCGCGTCGACATCTGGGACGGCGACCACCCGGTCGGCACCGGAGACTGGTTCGTCGAGCAGGCCATCGACCCCTCCAGCCTCCAGTGGGAGCGCGTCACGCTGTCTCCCGATGCGTTCTGGGCGGGCACCCGCAACGAGCTGGACCAGCGTCGCGCGTGGATGAGCTTCGACTTCTCGGACGTCATCCCCGAGACGGGCATGCAGTCGAACAGCTACACCGTGGGCATCACCTGGGGAAGCCGCGGACTGCCGACCATCGGCTACAGCAACTTCAACCTCGCGTGCAGCGCGAACTACACCGACTACGGCGACGGCACGTGGACCCTGAACTCGGCGGACGGCGACGGCGACGAGTGCAGCTGGCCGATGATGCGCATCGGCGTCGAGACCCGCACCGAAGACGACGGGGAGTGCGACGGGCAGACGATCGTCGCGCAGTAGCCACTAGTCGGCCTGGCGCCGGTAGATCCCGTAGAAGGTCGTCGACCACTCGCCGGTCTCGGCGTCCTTCTCCTCGAGGTGCTGCACCACGCTGCCGTCCTCTTGCGGCGTGTACGCGGCGCGAACCTCGGTCTCGCCCTCGGCCAGCGTGTGACTGGTGCCGGTAAAGCGCATCACGCCCTCCTCGACGCCGCCTTCGTAGTGGATGGTCCAGGCCCCCTGCCCCATCCAGTCCTGCATCCACACGCCGGATCCGGCGTGAAAGCGGTTGAGCGAGGTGCCGGTGGTCCCGAAGCCCCCCGTCCATCGCTCGAGCACGGTGCACCCGCCATCGAGCAGGCTGATCTCGTTGGTGCCGACCTTCTGCCCGCCCTGGCTGAACACGTCCCAGGAGCCGACCCAGAAGTCGAACGCCCGATAGCGCGGGTCGTACATGCACGGGCGGGCCTGACGGTCTGCCTGGACGACCGCGGCCTCGAAGCGCGCGTCCTCGCGCAGTGCTGCGAGCTCCTCGTCGGCGCGGATGGCCTCGGGACGCGCAAAGCCCGCGGCGACGGCGGCCTGGAGTGCGGCGATGGCCGCGTCCTGGTCCACGGTCTGGGCAAGCGCGCAGGCGCGGTTGTAGTGCGTGATCGCCGCGGGCGCGCCATTGGTCAGCGCCAGCGCGTAGGCCTCGGCCGCGGTCTCGAAGTCGCCGAGCTGGTGGGCGCTCCATGCATGGCGATAGTGCAGGCGACCGTCGGTCTTCGCCTTCTTCGCGAGCTTTCCGTACGCCTTCTCCGCGGCGGCCCAGTCTTCGGCGGCGTACGCGGCATCCGCGTCCTCCACGGTCGGCGCGGCCAGGGCGAGGGTGGCGAGCAGGGTGAGCATGCGACCTCCAGAGCGCAGGGTACGCCCCGAGCGCCGCGCGTTCACGGGCTCAGCGAAACAGCATGTACTCGAAGATGGCCTCGCCCTCGGCCTCCACACGCGCCGGGCCGAGGCCGTAGCCGAGCTGCATCTCGGCCTCGAAGCGGAAATACCAGGGGTGCATGAACAGCTTGAGCACGCCCTCGACCGGCTGCGGGAGCGACTCGAGCAGATCCTCGCGCTCCAGCAACACGGGTTCCGTGAGCCGCACGGACAGCTCGGGCACGCTGATCATCAGCCGCCCCGGCACCTCCCGCCCGCCCGGGTCTACCCGCCAGTCCTCGGCGTGGGTGACCATGTCGGCACCGCCACCGACGAGGATCTCGCCCTCCCGTGCGAGGAGCAGGAAAGACAGCCGGTCACGCTTCCACCGACGCTGCCCGTAGGCGTCCACGAACAGCAAGGTGTATTCGGCGGTGTGTGCTCGCCCCCAGTACCAGTGCGAAAGCGCACGTTCGATCGCGAGGTTCGCCCAGTTGTGGTCGTGGTATCCGACGCCGGTGACCTCGCGGACCTCGTCCCCGATCCGCACGGTGCCCCGCACCGTGCCGTGCGGCACGGCGACGACCCACCCGAGCTGCTTGCGCTTCTTCTCGTCGAAGTACGCGACCCCCGCGTCGGGGCGCCAGCTCGGCACGACACGCTCGAGCGTCAGATCCACGGACAGGCCCTCGGCCTCGGCGTGCAGCACGTAGTGCGCAAGGTCGCCCCGCAAGTAGGAGGCGCCGATACGGACGTCGCAACCCTCGGTGGACGCCGCGAAGTCGCGGGCGGGAAAGTCGACGAACGCGACGTGAGCGGTGCCGTCCGCCTCGGTCACGGTGAGCTCCAGCCGCGGATGGAGCGGCTCTCCGCGGCGCATGATCGGCTTGGTGAGGAAGTTCACGACCACCGTCGACCCGTCGTCGAGGTGCGCATCGACGTACCACCACTCCACGGACCCGCGCCGACCGGAGCTCCGCATGCCGTCTTCGAAGGCCTGGACCTCCTCGGACACCCCGAGCTCGGCGTAGTCCTCGGGCTGGTCGGAGCGCAAGATGGCGGGCCCCGCGAGAGCCAGGGACAGGGTGAGCAAGAGCACGGCACCTCCTCGCACCGAGGAGATGCAAACGCCGTGCCGCTATTCGTCGGCCGTCTCCGGCTCGGCGGGCTCCTCACCAGAGCTGCGCGGCGGTGCGTTCTTCACGTAGGTGTCGAGCCAGGTGAGCATCTCCCACAGCGTGTGACCGACGCTCTCCCGCGCCCGGTAGCCGTGGTCCTCGAGGGGAAGCTCGACCCAGCGAGCCGTCGCACCGTGGCCCTTGAGGGCCTCGAACATGCGCTCGGACTGCACCGGGTAGGTGCCGCTGTTGCTGTCCTCAGCGCCGTGAATGAGCAGGATGGGCTCATCGATCTTGGCGACGTGGGTGAACGGCGACATCTCGATGTACGTGTCCGTCGCCTCCCAGTACGTGCGCTGCTCGGCCTGGAAGCCGAAGGGCGTGAGGCTGCGGTTGTACGCGCCACTGCGTGCGATGCCCGCCCGGAACAGGTCGCTGTGGGCGAGCAGGTTGGCCGTGGTGAACGCGCCGTAGCTGTGCCCACCGATGGCCACCTTGTCGGGGTCGGTGACCCCGCGCTCCACGAGGTAGTCGACCGCCGCCTTCGCACCGCCGACCAGCTGCTCGACGTAGCTGTCGTTCGGCTCGGCATCCCCTTCCCCGATGATCGGGATCTTCGGGCCGTCGAGCACCGCATAGCCCTCGAGCAGCAACAACAAGACCGAGCTGCCGCCTGGGCGCGAGAAGGTGTACGGGCTCTCGGTGATGCGGCTCGCGGCCTTCTTGTCCTTGAACTCGCGCGGATAGGCCCACAGGACGGTCGGAAGCGGCCCGTCCGCCGGGTCGTAGCCAGGCGGCAGGTACAGCGTGCCGGACAGCTCGAGGCCGTCGGTGCGGGTGTAGCTCACGACCTCCTTCTTCACGTCGGCAAACGCGGGCGCCCAGTCCTCGAAGCTCGTGAGCGCCGTGTCCCGGCGTCGGTTCTTCTTGAGGAGGTAGTTCGGCGGCTCGCTCGGGCTCTGGCGGCGGGTCACGATCTGCTTGGCCGCGTCGTCGAGCACCTCGACCACGGACTCGTAGGTCTCGCCGCTGGAGCGCCAAAGACGGGTGGACTTGCCCGTCGCGAGGTCGAGACGGTCGAGGAATGGGTAGACGCCCTCCGGCGAGGCGCCGTCTCCCGTCAGGTAGATCTGGTCGCCCTGTGCGAAGCGCAGCACGCCGCGGCCGTAGGGACCGGGCTCGGTCACCGGCGAGCCAGGGTCGAGGTAGGCGTCCTGGTAGTCGCGCTCCCAGAGCAGCTTGGGGGCGCCACCTTCCACGGAGGGGTCGAGGCGCCAGGACTTCTCGGTCCGTGTCGACCACCACCACTCCGAGGCCATGGCCGTGTCCGCATCGCCCCAGGTGATGCCGCCGAAGCGCAGGTTGGTCTTCCACACGAGCGAGCTGTCGCCACCCACCGGCTGCTGGTACACGGCGTCCCGCCACTCGGCCTCGGCCCCCGCGTCGCCGCCATCGAGTGCCTCGACCCAGTACAGCGTCGCCGCCTGGTCCGGGCGCCAGCCGTAGGTCCGGGCCCCCTTGCGCACCGAGCCGAAGGCGACGGGCACGTCGTCGGCAAGCGGCAGATCGGCGAGGAGCTCGCGTCCCTTGTCGGACAGGTGCATCAGCTCCCAGCGGAGCGGGAACCGGCTCGCGGGCACATGGTACGAGAACGGCCCGTGCAGCGTCGCGAGCAGCAGGTGCTCACCGTCCGGGGACAGGCTCAGCTCGTCGATCAGCGCCGGCTCAGCCACGCGATCCCGCGTCCCGTCGAGGCTGATGCGGTCGACCGCCGAGGTGAGCAGCCACTGGAAGACCTCCTCGTCGTGAGGCGAGTCGAGCAGGTTGGTGTACGTGCGTGCGGGCGTCTTGCGCCCGAGGTTCTCGTCGATGCGCGGCCCCGTCGGCACCTTGCTCGCCTCGGGCATCGCCCCCAGCTCCCCGGGCACCACCTTGCACATCAGCCCGCTGGAGTCGGGAAGCCACGCGCACGGCGCGCCAGTCGTCGCGTTGAGCTCCGCCTCACTGCGACGCGTGGCCGCTCCAGTCGCGACGTCGACCGTGTACAGGGAGAGGCCGTCGTCCTCGGCGAGTGAGAACGCGATCTTGGCGCTGTCCGGCGACCAGGACACATGCGCGATGCGAGCGCCCTCGGGAATTGCGACCGGCGACGGCTCCCCCTTGCCGAGTGGCTTGAGTCCGAGGCCCGTGTAGCGGTAGGAGCGCGCACGCTCGCGCAGCGTCGGGTTGAGCTGCATGCCGCCCACGCGCACGACCGGGTCAGCGAGCTCGGCGATGCTCTGCAGCTGCGGGCGGTCGAGCATCGCCATGGACGCGCCGTCCGGCGAGATCGACACCGCCGGCGGACGCTCGGCATCGAGGATGTCGGCGATCGCGGCCGGGGGGTTCTCGTAGCCACCGGCGAAGGCAGAGAGAGCGAGAGCGAGCAGCATGGCGTCCTCCAGGGGACGCGCACGCTGCCACGAGGGTCCCGCGCGAGGAAGTGCCGTAGACCAAAGGTGACGGAAGCGGCTATGAAGGGACACTTCGCAAGCCAGGTGTCCGCACCGCTTCCCCGCTCTGTTCTATGCGCGCACTTCCCCTCCTCCTGCTCTTCGCCTGCGATCCGACCGGCTCCTCCGTCGAGGACGAGCCGCTCACCGACGAAGCCGACACGGACACCGATACGGATACCGACACGGACACCGATACGGATACCGACAGCGACACGGACGCCGACACCGACACGGATACCGAGCCGCCGCCGCCGGTCGTGCGCTTCGTCGCCCTCGGCGATGGTGGCGAGGGCAACGACGCCCAGCACCGCGTCGCCGATCGCCTCGCCGAGATCTGCGCCGACCGCGGCTGCGACTTCGCCCTGTACCTGGGCGACAACATCTACGACACCGGCGTCGACTCGAACCAGGACCCCCAGTTCGACACCAAGTTCGAGATCCCCTACCAGCCGGTCGACCTCGAGTTCTGGGTCGTGCTCGGCAACCACGACCTCGGCGGTGACGGCCTCGGCGTGTCCCTCGACCCGGACAAGGCGCTCTACGAGATCGAGTACACCCGCTACTCCGACAAGTGGAAGCTGCCGTCCGAGTACTACACGATCTCTGGCCAGGCGATCCCCCGCGAGGCCGCACAGTTCTTCGGTCTGAACACGACCGAGATCATGTTCGGATGGAATGACGACGACCAGAAGGCCTGGTTCTCGAGCGAGCGCGACGCCTCGACCTCCCCGTGGAAGATCGCGTTCGGCCACCACCCGTACGCGAGCAACGGGCGCCACGGAAACGCCGGCAACTACGAGGGCATCGCCGACTGGGTCCCGCTGTCCGAGATCCCGCGCGGCCAGTACGTGAAGGAGTTCATGGACGCCGAGATCTGCGGCAAGGTCGACGTGTACTTCTCCGGCCACGACCACAACATCCAGTGGCTCGACCCGCAGTGCGGCACCCAGTTCATCGTCACGGGCGCCGCGGCGAAGACCACGGAGTGGGGCGACCCGGAACTCAACTCGACCCAGTTCCAGGTCAACGGCGACGACCTGCCGTGTGGCGGCGGCGAAGGCTTCGTGTACGCCGAGATCGACGGCGACACGATGACCGGCAGCATCCACTACTGGGAAGACGACTGCAACGGCGGCGGAACCTGGCGCGAGCAGGGTCCGTTCACCTACACCAAGACCCGCTAGCTAGCGCGGCTTCGGCTCCAGCCGAAGCTGCACCATGCTCCCGTAGCTGCGGTGGTCGGTGAACCGCCACCAGCTGCGGTCGGTGAGTCCGCCAAACAGCGACACCCCGCCACCGAGCAGCACCGGCACGATGGTGAGCACCATCTCGTCCACCAGCCCCGCATCCAGCGCCTGGCGCGCGATGGCGCCGCCGTCGACGTACACGTCGCGCTCACCCGCGACCTCCCGGGCCTCGGCGAGAAGCTCGCGGATGTCGCCAGACACGGCACGCACGGTGCCTGGCGCGAGCTCGGGCAACGGCCGGTGCGTGGCCACGAGCACGGGAAGCTCGCCGTAGGCCCATTGTCCGAAGCCGAGCGCCACGTCGAAGGTGCGTCGTCCCATGAGCATCGCACCGCACTCGGCGAGGAACGGGTAGAAGTCGAGCGCGCCGTCGGCGGCGGGGTCACCGGCCCCCTCCTCCGGGGCGAGCCAGGCGAGGTCGTCCCCCGGGCCCGCGATGAAGCCGTCCAGCGAACACGCCAGGTAGATGCGAGTTCGACCCATCAGGTCCTCCCCGTTGCGATGTGCATTGCTATCAAATCCACATCGCAACCCCAAGCCTTGAGATCGCAAATCTGCGGATGTAGAAGTGGCAAGGAACCGCGCCAGACCTGCCCACTTTCTGCGCCATTACGGTACGCTGCGAGTTAGACGACCGCGACGGCAACCACCCCTGGACCGGGTCTCGCCGCCCCCCATACATGCACAGACCGGCCCTCAACAGGCAGTGGGTGGGTCTGCCCGAAGACCCGAAGGATCTGTCATGACGACGCAAGACGCGCTCTACCGCTTGGCCGCTGATCTCAAAGAGGCCATTGCCCAGATTCAGGCAGAGCACAAGCGGCTTGCGGAACGTCCGACCCTTGGGACCAGCGGTGCCCTCACCGAGGCCAGCGCGCGTCGGGACCGGCTGGTGTCCGAGATCGGGCGCGTGGTCGCCGACGCCCTGCTGAGCGGCGAGAACATCGCGTTCGGCGAAGCTTCGGGAGAGGCCGTGTCCCTTGCGGCCGTGGAGGCCGCTCCGGCTCCAATGCCCACGTACAGCTCGGTCCCCACGGCACCGCAGACGCGCTACGTCGCCCGCCGGACCGCGGTCCGCGCGGCCCCCCGCGACATGGTCGATGCCGACGCCCTCGCGACGTTCATCGCCGATCTCGGTGAGCCCGACGAGCTCGACACCATCCAGCAGTTCGACCAGCGCTACCAGAAGCTGCGCTACGCCGCGAGCCACCCGAACCGGTGGATCGATCTCCCGGCCAAGGCCCAGCGCCACCTCATCGGCGCGACGGTCGCGCTGCTCCGGGACCTGCAGGAGGCGAACGAGGAGTTCGGCCGCCCACTCCGCGAGCCCGAGATCGTCGGCCTCGTGTCGCGCCTGTCGCACTGGTCCAAGGAGCACCGCCCGGGCTGGGTCAACGGCATGGCGCGCGGTGCCGTGCCCGACGAGGGCGAGTGGCTCGCGGACGCGCAGGTTCACCTCGAAGAGCTGCAGGTCATGGTCGACGAGGCCCGTGCCGCCGACCGTGCCGCCTATGACGACGATGCCGCCGACGAGGACGAGGCTGACCTCCCGGAGGAGACCGCCGACGACGTCGACGAACACGACCCGATCCATCGGGTCTGCCCGGCCTGCGGCGCCGAGCCGGGTGAGCGCTGCAAGACCGACTCGGGCCGGACGCTGTACAGCTACCACCACAAGGAGCGCCGCTAGGCGGGACGCTCAAAGGTCGGACCGATTGGTCCGAGGTCCGTCTGGCGCATTCGCCCCGTCGTGAGGCGATTGCTCCGTGGGACAGTCTCTTCAGACTCCTGCCAGGGCGCTCAGCCCTCGCCGAGCTGCTGCCGCACGAGCTCGACGAGCTGGGTCGCTCGGTACGGCTTCTGAAGAAAGGCCGCGGGGCCGACGTCACCAAAGCGCGCCGTGGTCTCCTGTTCGTCGTAGCCGCTGGACAGGATGACGCGGAGGTCCGGAGCGAGCGGTCGAATCGCCCGCAGGACCTCGTCTCCGTTCTTGCGCGGCATCGTCAGGTCGAGGACGAGCAGGCCGATGCGGTCCTGGTTGTCGACGAACTTGTCGATGCACTCGGCGCCATCGCGCGCGGTGATCACCGAGAAGCCCTTTCGGGTGAGCACCTGCACGATGAAGTCGAGCACCTCGTCCTCGTCGTCGGCGACGAGCACCGCACCGTGGCCGGACCAGGTGTTCACCTCCTCCTCTTCCTCGGCACGAGCACCCGCGACCTCTGGCGTTGGCGGCAGGTACACCCGCACGGTGGTCCCGATGCCCGCGCGCGACTGGACCGCGAGCCCGCCCCGGTGGCCGCGCACGATACCGAGCGTCGCCGCCAGCCCGAGCCCGCGACCGGTGGCCTTGGTCGTGAAGAACGGATCGAACATGCGCTCGACCGTCTCGGCGTCCATGCCCTGTCCGGTGTCGGCGACGGCGATCTCGACGTACTCGCCAGGAGCCATGAACTCGCTGGCCACGACGAGCTTCTCGATGTCCCGCTCCGCCAGCGTGGTCATGCGCCCCGAGACGGTGATGCGTCCCCCACCCTCGCCCAGCGCCTCGCTGGCGTTGGTGAGGAGGTTCATGACGACCTGGCGGAGCTGGGTGGCGTCGCCCTCCACCGGGGGGAGCGCAGGCTGGAACTCGAGCACGAGCTCGGCCTGCTTCGAGATGGAGGCGTCGATGAGCTCCGAGAGTTCCTTCACCAGTTCCGACGGCGAGATCTCGGTGATCTCGAAGCGCCCCTTTCCGGAGTACGCGAGCATCTGACGCGTGAGGTCGGCAGCCCGCTGTGCACTGCGCTCGATGCGGGTGAGCAGCTGGTGATGCTCGCTGTCCTCGCCTGCCATCGTTGCCGCGAGGCTGGCGTTGCCGAGGATGCCGACGAGCAGGTTGTTGAAGTCGTGGGCGATGCCGCCGGCCAGGACGCCGAGGCTCTCGAGCTTCTGGCCCTGGCGGATCTTCTCTTCCAGTTGCCGCCGCTCGTCCTGAAGACGCAGCCGGTCGCGCACGTCGCGGGCAACGATGACGACGATGCGCTGGCGGTCGGGCTCGTCGGAGAGCACCGCCGCGGAGGCACGCACGGGAACGCTCGCGCCGCTCCCGCTACGAAGCTGAAGGTCGAGGTCGCCGAAGGCCGAGCCCGGCGCGGGCGTGGTCCGACGAGTGAGCAGCATGCGCAGCCGCGCTGCCCCCTCCGCCACGGCTCCCGAGGCCTCCTCGTCGAGGAACTCTTCGAGTGGACGCCCGATGAGCTCTCCCTCGGCGAGCTCGAGCAGTCCGCACGCCGCCTCGTTCGCCGAGCGGATGCCGCGCCCCTCCTGCACCACGAGCAGCATGTCGGTCATCGAGTCGAGCACCCGCGCGAGGAACGCCCGTGCCCGGGAGATATCGGTCTCGACGGCGATGTAGCGCACGATCTGGCCACGGGCGTCGCGCACGGGCGTGAGGTCCACGCTGACCCAGGTGATGGTGCCGAGCGCACTGCGGTGCGGAAGCTCGGCCGACGCCTGGTGCCCACGGCGAAGCGCCTCGGAGAGCTGCTCGAGGCTGTCTGCGGGCGCGCCGGGTCCGCCGAGCAGGTCGAGCAGACGCCGCCCACGGAGCTCGGCGCCAGTCCGTCCGGCCAGCTTCAAGAAGCTCGCGTTCACCCACTCGATGCGCCCCCGCGTGTCGAGCATGGCCACACCGTTGTGCACGCGGGAGGCGACGAGCGACAGCTCGGTCACCTCGCTCGTGGTCTGGTCGGTGATGTAGCCGTGAACCAGCACGATCGACGTGACCACCCCGACGCACGCGACGACGAACGGCCCCGGCACGGTGAGCGGCGGTAGAAGCGTCGTGCTCACCGCGGTCGAGACCATGACCATGAGCAGGAACGCGGCCCGCGACGAGAAGGTGGGCAGGACGAGGCTCACCGCGGTCGTGGTCACGAGCACGATCAGCGAGGTCTCGGGCGCCGCGACCTCGATGGCCAGGTAGGCCATCGTCCACCACGCGAGCAGGAAGCACACGGTGGTGAAGATGTTCGCCGCCTGGTCGCGCCACCGACGCGTGCCGATGGCAATCACGCCGGCGAGCATCACCCCGACGAGCACCATGCGCTGAGCGAGCAGGCCCGTTCGGTGCACGTCCGTGAGCTGCACGGCGAGCAAGGACAGGATGCCGAGAAGGAGCAACCCCTGCCACGAACGAATCCGGCGCTCGCCCCAAGCTTCCACCCTCCAAGGGTAGCCGAAGGTGCGCGGGAAGGGTGCGGCGAGTAACCTGCGCGCATGGAAACCCTGGACCCCACCGCGCTCTCCCTGCTCCCCGCGCTCGTCGCCATCGGTCTGGCCTTCGCCACCCGTCGCGTCCTGCCAGCCCTGTTCGTGGCGATCGTCGCGGGCGGCGTCGCGAAGTGGTTCCATACGGGCGAGCTCGGGGACCTGAACTTCGTCAAGACCTTCATGCTCCCGGCCCTCGGCACCGAGAAGTTCGCGCGCATCCTGCTCATCTACCTGTGGTGTCTCGGTGGCCTCACCGGACTGTGGGAGAAGACGGGCGGCGCCCTGCACTTCGCGGAGGTCGTCGGCAAGCGCCTGGTCCAGGGACCGCGCAGCGCCCTCGCCTTCGCGTGGGTCATCGGCTGCGTGTTCCACCAGGGCGGCACCGTGAGCACCGTCCTCGCGGGCACCACGGTGAAGCCGGTCGCCGATGCCCATCGCGTGAGCCACGAGGAGCTGTCCTACGTCGTCGACTCCACGGCCTCTCCCGTCGCGACCGTGCTGCCGTTCAACGCCTGGCCGGCCTACGTTGCTGGCCTCATCGTCGGCACTGCACCCATGCTGGCGACCGCCGACGACGCGAGCCTGTTCTTCTTCTCCAGCCTGCCGTTCAACTTCTACGGCTGGTTCGCGGTCCTCGGCACGCTGCTGTTCTCGCTCGGCGTGCTCCCCGCCTTCGGAGCGATGGCGACCGCCCGTGATCGGGCCCGCGAGACCGGCGCCCTCGACAGCCCGCACGCGGAGCCCATGCTGCCGACCACGGACACCAGCCTCGACCCGAGCGACGATCGCGACCGCGCCTACGACCCGAGCCTGTGGGACTTCCTGCTGCCGATCGCGACCCTGCTGGGCCTCGCGGTCGTGCCCTACGTCTACGGCTACCTCACCGCAAAGCCCTACAACTGGATCGACGAGGCCTTCGCGGCGAGCGTGATGATGGCCATGACGGTCGCGCTGGTCCGCGGCATGCCGCTCGGCGAGGTCGTCGACGGCTTCGTGAGCGGCTGCAAGTCGATGACCATCGGCGCCATCGTGCTCGGCCTCGCGGTCACCCTCGGAGAGGTCTCGACCCAGCTGCACACGAGCACCTGGCTCGTCGCACAGTTCGCGGACAGCGTGCCGCAGCTCGCGCTTCCCGCGGTGCTCGCGCTGCTGTGCATGGGCATCGCGTTCTCGACCGGCACGAGCTGGGGCACCTACGCGGTGGTGTTCCCGGTGGCGATGCCCTTCGCCTACGCCCTGAACCCCGACCCGACCTTCCTCCAGATCTGCTTCGGCGCGGTCCTCGGCGGCGCGGTGTTCGGCGACCAGTGCTCGCCGATCTCCGACACGACCATCCTCTCGGCGATGTTCACCGGCGCGGACCTGATGGACCACGTGAAGACACAGCTTCCGCTCGCCCTCGGAGCCGCGGCGATGGGCATGCTAGCCAGCACGGCAGCCGTGCTCCTCCTCGTCTGAGGCAGGCTGGGAAGCACATCGCCACCTCGGGGGTTTTAGCTTCCCCGCAGCGTCACTTGACGCACGGTCGGATGCCGCCGACGATCCCTGCTCTGGAGGTTCTCGTGACCCTGCTCTCCCTCGTTCTCTTGACCGCTGCCTTCGCCGAAGAGCCCGCGGCCGCTCCTGCGCCCGCCCCCGCCGCGACCAAGAGCGTCACCCTGCCCACCGGCAAGACCATCGACGCCAAGGTCGTCACCCCCGCCGCGGACACGCTCGAGGCGTGGACCGTCGAGGCGATGAAGCTCGCCGAGGCCGGGGACCACGACAAGTGGATTCGTCAGTTCTGCGGCCCCACGCTGTGCGAGGGCCCCACGGCTGTCGAGAGCGTGAAGCGCCTGAACCTCGCGAGCGCCCAGCGCACGGTCAGCGCGTGCCACGAGGGCGACACCATCGTCGTCACCCGTGAGAAGGGCGACCGGAACGTCGACGACCAGGTCACGCTGTACACGTGGTGCGGTGACGGTCGGATGCCCGCGCCCGTGACCTGGGAGAAGGTCGGCGACGACTGGAAGATCCGCTCGTTCTCCTGGTAGTTCGCGAGGTCGCGCCCTACTTCACGGGCTCGACGCGCTCCACGTCCAGCCCGCCGCCGCCCGCCATGCCATAGCCGTGAAGGCTCGCGCGGCGGCCGGTGACGATCACCCGCTTTCCGTCGAGTTCCGCGGGGATCGAACCGGCGAGCTGTAGCTTCTCTCCGTGGTCCGTATGGAGCAGCCACGTGCCTGCGCCGAGGTCGCGAAACTCGAGTCTTCCGGTGTGCTGGCTCATCGACGCTCCTTGTGGTCGAGCTTCTCGGCGCCGGCGAGCGCCATGGCGAGGCCCAGGCAGATCGCGCCGTGGATGGCGAGCCACGGTCCCTGCATGAAGCCGGGCATCCACGACGGCGACAGGGCGCCGGTGGCCGCGGCGTGGAGCAGGTGCGCGCCCACACCGGCACAGAAGCCGAGGGCGACGGGTCGCCCGGCGCGGCTGGCGCCGAGCACGAACGCGACCGCTGCGGGCAGCGCCGCCGACAGCCACAGCGGGAAGCTCGCCCATCCCGGGCCGAGCAGCACGTTGGGCCACGCGAGGAAGGGCTGGGAGAGCAGCTCGCCGAGCAGCCCGAACAGACCGATCCGCGGAAGGAAGAACAAGCCACCGGCGGCGACAGCACCGACCGCTCCCGCGGTGCGCGTGAAGCCCGCCGACGAGCGCGCCAGGTTGCCGATGAGCAGCGCCATCAGCCCACCGATGAGGAAGCCGAGACCCCCTCGACGGTCGGTGGTCTGCGACAGCGCCGCCCCGAGATCGAGCTGGCCGTGGCCGAACTTCTCGTCCCACCCCTGCCCGCGGGCCGTGTCGAGTAGCGTGCGCTCGACGCAGTCCGCGTCGCACGAACCGGTGGACAGCAGCACCGCCGCTGCGCCCGCTACGTGCGGCGTGGCCATGGAGGTGCCCTGGAACTCCTTGTAGGCGTGACCCGTGCCGTCGATCGTGTCCTGCCACACCCCGCCGCCCGGCTTGCGCTTGTCGCCGCCCGGGGCCGAGATGTCGACGCCCTTGCCGTAGGAGCTGTACGGCGCGATAGCGCCGCCCGGGCCCGTGGCGCCGACGCCGATGCTCTCCTCGAGCGCACCCGGGTAGGACACTCCGCGGCGACCTGTGTTGCCCGCGGCGGCCACGACGACGACGCCCTTGGCGCGCGCCTTCTGGATCGCGGTGTGGATGACGCGACTGTAGGACCCGCCAAGCGACAGGTTGATCACGTCCGCGCCTTCGTCCACGGCGTAGTCGATGCCCGCGGCAATCCACGGGCTCATGCCGCTGCCGAAGCGCGACAGCACCTTCACGGGCAGGATCGTGGCCTCGGGAGCCACGCCGGCGGCGCCGACCCCGTTGTTCGTGGTCTGGGCGATGGTGCCGGCAACGTGGGTGCCGTGACCGTTTCCGTCGACCGGCGACGACTCGCCGAGCACGAAGCTCTTGCCCTCGAGCACCTTGGTGCCTTCGAGGTCCTCGACCACCTTCACGCCTGTGTCGACGACGGCGACGATCACCCCGCGACCACGCGGCGTCCTGGCCCAGCCTTCGGGCGCGCCCATCGCGTCGAGGTGCCACTGCTTGGCGTACAGCGGGTCGTTCGGGAAGCCCGCCATCGGCGCGAGATCGAGGGCCTCGTCGACGGAGGGCTGCGGCGGGAGCGTCATCTCCATCACCGGCTCCGCGACCTCGACCAGCGGGTTGCCGTCGAGCATCGCGATGGCCGCGGCGAGATCGGCCACATCCCCGACCGCCAGCGCCTCGTCGGCGGCGAGCGGGTGCACCCAGTCGAGCTCGGCCCCGAGCAGCGCCGCCACCCCGTCGCGATCCGCGGCGGAAGCCCCGTCCACGAGGTCGACGACCAGGGTTCCGGGGGCCGCGGGGACGGAGACGGCTTCGGGCTGCGGGAGCTCGCGAACAGCGGGCGCAGGCCGGAACGCGTACATCGCCACCCCGATCAGGCCGAGAACGGCGACGGTACGAGTAGCGGGCTTCATGGCACCTCCGGCTCAGGTTTGACGTACCCTCTCGTCAGAGAGAGCGCTCACCGAGCGTACGCACTAGGACAGGACAACATTTCCCTGGTTCCCCCTGAACCAGTCGACAACCCCCTCGGAGGAAGGATGAGAGCGCTCGCCACCGCTGCACTACTCGGGCTGGCCACCACGGCCGGCGCGCAGGAACGCGTGGTCGCGCCCACCGGCAACTACGTGGCGCTCGTGGTCGGCATCTCGAGCTACGCGAACCTCCCCGACGAGGTCGAGCTCGACTACGCACGCTCGGACGCGGCCCAGGTCGCGGAGTCGCTGCGCAAGGACGCGGACTTCACGCACGTGTTCCTCCTCGGCGACGGCGAAGCCACCAAGGACGGCATCCTCGCGGCCCTTCGTGACCAGGCGGGTCCCCTGCTCGGCCCTCAGGACGTGTTCGTCCTGTACTTCGCGGGTCACGGCATCGGCGCCGACCTCGGCCTGCCGACCTTCTTCGCTCACGACTCGACGCTGGCCAACGGCCAGGAGGACGGTCTGGAGCTGGCATCCTTCGCGCGGGAGCTCAAGTCGAGCACCACCGCGGGCACCACCCTCGTCGTCACGGACGCCATCCACGCCCAGGCGATGGAAGGATTCACCTTCTACGGTCCCGCCGCCGGCGAGTGGCCGAAGCTGTCGCGCAACACCATGGTCGTGAGCGCCACCCAGTCGCGCACGCCGGGCAAGGACGGCGCGTTCGGCAAGGTGTTCGCGCAGGCCATGGGCGGTCAGGCCGACACCAACCGCGACACCATGGTCACCGCCTCCGAGCTCATCGCCTACCTCGTCGCCGAGCTGTCGCCCCATGGGCAGATCCCCGTGGCGGCCGGCGACTTTGCCGGCGGCATGGTGGTCGCCCGCGGCGTCACGCCTCCGGAGGCTCCGGCGGTCGCCGTCGGCACCGCGACGAGCACCGGACCGGCCAAGCCCGAGATGAGCGGACCCGCCCGCGAGATCCGCAGCGCGAAGTTCATCTGGAGCGAGGGCTCCGGCCAGCGCATCACCTGCGAGGGTCAGCAGCCCGAGTCCTGCGAGCCCTCGTGCTACGCCCGGCGCTTCCAGGCCGGTGCGTGCAAGCTCGATGCGGTGGTCGACGGCGTGCCGATGGCCGGCTGGGTCGTGGTCACCGCCGAGGGTCGCTACGACTGCAAGAGCAAGGGCCCAGAGCTCGCGTGTGACGGACCGAAGCGCTGAGTCTTCCGCCCGGCCGTGAGCCCGGTTCGCGCACGAGCTCGTACACAACGACGGCCTGACCGCGACGGTCGCGCGCCCGCATGTCTCGCGCATCCGCGGCCGCGCTCGCCGTGGTCCCCCGAAGGTCGCCCGGAAACGGTGGACTGTGGCGCTGTGGTGGTTAAGCCAATGGCCTTTTCCCCTGCGCATCTGCGCTCACGGAGTTTTCTCAATGGCTCTGAACCGTCGCATCTTCGTTCTCGGTGGCCACATCACGCCGTTCATCGGCAAGAACCACCCCGACTTCATCTGGAAGCGTCACCCCGACTTCGGCAAGCGTGAGAACCCCACGCTCGAAGAGACCATCACCGCCGCCGTCCGTGGCGCGCTCGACGCGACCGGCACCCCGGCCGCCGCCATCGAGAAGGCGTGGATCGGCAACTTCGTCGGTGAGCTGTTCAGCAACCAGGGCCACCTCGGTGCCGCCCTCGTCGGCGCCCACCCCGACCTGCTCTACAAGCCCGTGATGCGCGTCGAAGGCGCGTGTGCCTCCGGCGGCCTGGCCTTTGCCTCCGCCGTCGACGCCATCCGCGCGGGCCACGACATCGTCCTCGCCGCGGGTGCCGAGGTGCAGACCACCGCCTCCGCCCGTACCGGCGCCGACTACCTCGCCCGCGCCTCGCACTACGCGCGTCAGCGCTCCATCGACGAGTTCACCTTCCCCGCGATGTTCGCCGCCCGTGCCAAGGCGTACCGCCAGGCCCACGGCCTCACCGAGGAAGAGCTCGCCCACGTGAGCGTCAAGGCCTACAACAACGCCAACAAGAACCCGCTCGCGCACATGCAGGCCGTGAAGATGGAGCTCGAGCGCGCCGCGCACGCCTCCGACAAGAACCCGGCCTTCCTCGCGAACGAGGACCTCAACCCCTGGCTCAAGGTCAGCGACTGTAGCCAGGTCTCCGACGGCGGCGCGGCGATGATCCTCGTCAGCGAAGAGGGCCTGAAGAAGCTCGGCAAGAGCGAGTCCGACGCCATCGAGCTGCTGGCTATCGCGCACTCCACCGGCAACCTCTACGAGGACGGCGACCCGCTCGTCATGGACGCGACCCAGCACGCGGTGGCCCAGGTCTACGCGAACGCGGGCCTCTCCCCCGCCGACATCGGCGTCGCCGAGGTCCACGACTGCTTCACCATCACCGAGCTGCTGATGTACGAGGCCGCCGGCTGGGCCGACAAGGGCAAGGCCGTGGAGCTCGTGCTCGACGGCACCACTGCCATCGACGGCAAGCTCCCGGTGAACACCGGTGGCGGTCTGGTCGGCTTCGGCCACCCGGTCGGTGCGACGGGCGTGAAGCAGGTCCTCGAGATCTACCGCCAGATGAAGGGCCAGTGCGGCGACTACCAGATGCCCACGCAGCCCGAGGTCGGCATGACCATCAACATGGGCGGCAACGACAAGACGGTGGTCTCGGCGGCCTTCGCCAACCGCTAGTCGGCTCGGGGTCGTCGCCGAAGCGACGCCCCCAAGGACAGAGGCCCGGCACTCCGCGAGGAGGCCGGGCCTTCGTGTGTGCGGCGCCCGCGCCCTACTCTTTGCCCTCGGCCGCGGCCTTGAGCATCTCGGGGCTGTAGTCGCCGTTGTCGTACGCTTCCTTGCGCTCGTCGATCAGCGCGAGCATCGACTCGATCTCGCCGTTCACCAGGCCACTGGCCTCGACCTTGGCCCGCATCGCCGCCTGCTGCTCGAGGATGGTGTCGAAGTCGCGGTTCGCCGGGTCGCGACGCAGCTCGCGGATCTCTCCGATCAGTCCGTTCACCTCGGCGATGAGCGGGCTCTCCTTGTCCTGGTTCGCGATCTCGCGCCGGATCTGCGTCCACGGTGCCATCGTCCGCGCGGCCCACTGGGCCTCGGGCTGCTGGCGGCGGAGCAGGATCTCGCGGGAGCCGGGCTTGGCAGCCATCAGGTCGTCGAGGGGCAACGGGTCGCCGTTCTCGTCGAGCGGCACGGCGGCCGGCGACTTGTAGGGACTGCCTCCCGAGGTCACCGCACCGCCTCCCCGGATGATGGTGCCGTCGTCGGACGGCTCCGGGATGTCGGGCACGCTGAACTCGCGTTCGGTCACCTCGCCCCCGGTGTCAGGGCTGCCGATCAGGAGCACCGCCAGCACGACGGCCGCGACGGCCACAGCACCGATCCACCACTTCTGCATGCGATTCCTCCATATGGGGATCCGAAAGCCGATAACGCGCGACCCGCAAACACGGGAACACGCTTCCGATTGATCCCGTTCCTTTGCGGATGATCCCGTTCTGTGTACTCTGCGGCCGTCCGGGATGACACCCGGGGAGGAGACACAGTGCGCCCCATCCTGAAGTGGGCTGGCGGGAAACACAAACTCGCCAGCCAGATCAGCGACGCCTTTGGAGAGCCCTGCGAGGGCACCTACTACGAGCCGTTCATTGGCGGCGCCTCCGTCTTCCTCCACCGGAAACAGCGTGGCGAGATCGGCCACGCCGTCCTGTCCGATGTCAACGCGAAGCTCATTGCGCTGTACACCGCGCTCCGAGATGACGTGGAGACCGTGCTCGGCGAGCTCATGCAGCTTCCCCGGCACGACTGGAGGGAGCGCTACTACGACGTACGCACTGCCTTCAACGAGGGGCCTTGGGAGGGACCGCGGCATGCTGCTCGGTTCATCTGGCTCAACCGAGCCGGGTTCAACGGTCTGTACCGCGAGAACCGCAGGGGGGAGTTCAACGTACCCGTCGGACGATACGCCAAGCTGAGCCTGCCTTCCCCGGCACACTTCCGGGACGTCGCCGCTCTCCTGAGGGGGGTAGAGCTGCGAGTGGCAGGCTTCGACGAGGTGATTCGCGAAGCGGGCAGCAAGGATCAGGTGTACTGCGATCCGCCGTACGTCCCTCTCTCGGCCACCGCCTCGTTCACCGCCTACTGCCGGGAGCCCTTCGGGTTCCACGAGCAGGTGGCGCTCGCCGACTCCTCGCGTGGCGCCGCCCTACGCGGAGCCGTCGTCCTGCTCTCGAACCACGACGTCCCGCTGGTTCGCGAGCGCATCTACCCCCAGGCGAGCGGCTTCACCGTGGTGGCTCGCCCGGCCGTGACCCGCGCCATCTCCCGCAAGAAGGAGAGCCGCGGCAAGGTCCACGAGGTCATCGCCAAGATCGAGCCCCGCGCCGTCAACGGCTAGCTTCGCGCCACCGCATCCGACGCGCCGCCTTCGGGTGGCGCTTTTTTTTGGCGCAATCCGAGCCGCTCGAACTCAGCGCACCGACCGATCCAGCACGAAGAGCCAGCCCGAAGGCTGGCTCGTTCGTCGGTAAACCGCGCGGCCGAAGCGGCGGGGAAACCTACTCGCCGCGAGCGGACGCGGGGAGCTGGTCCACCGGCGCGTTGGCGTGAGCCTCGGCGGTGTGCACCGGGAAGCTCGGCGTGGTGCCCTCGCGGAGCGCAGCCTTGCGGGCCTTGCCCATCTTGGCGTTGCGGAGCTTGCGGCGGAACTTGGTCTGCTTGGTGTTGGAAGCCATGGTGCTATTCCTTCGGGTGCCGCCTGTCCGCGATGCGGAGTCGTACGGCCGATCTGTGTTCTGATCCGAACGCCTGTGGCGTGGACCGCGAAACCGCGGCAACCTAGTGAGGCACGCGGGTCCCGTCAAGGCCCGCGACGGAGGAGAAATGACCCGGACCCTTCCCCTGCTGCTGCTACTCCCGCTCGGCGGCTGCGACCTGTTCAACAGCGGCACCGACATCGTCAATGGCCTGCTGAACCCGCTCGTGGCCGAGGGCATGCTGCTCGCCACGGTTCCGCCGGGCAGCGGCGACTCGGCGGGCGAGAGCTTCAGCCTCGCGGACGCGGGCCTGGACGAGGGCACCAGCCTGACCCTGTTCCTCGCCGACGCCGCGAGCGTCACCGAGATCGAGAATGCCCCGGTGACCGACGCCACCGTGTTCATCCACGGCGAGGAAGCCAGCGGCGGCGAGGGTGGCTTGTACACCTACGCCGGCAGTGGACTCACCTACGAGGAGGGCGCGACCTGGAACCTCGACGTCGACGTCGCGGACACGTCGGCCCGCGCAGCCCTGCACCTGCCCCAGGAACCGACGTTCACGGCGCCGACGCTGACGGCGAACACCGCAGTGACCGTAGACCTCACCGGTCAGGGCTTCAACTCGGCCCTCGTCGTCGTCCTGGAGGCGACCAGCGGGCTGACCTACAGCAACCAGCCCACTGGCATTCGCGAGTTCTACGACTTCACCCACGGCGGCGACGACGTGACCACGGTGGAGATCCCGGCCGAGGCGTTCCCTGGCGACGGCGTGTACGCCATCGGCATCGCAGGCCTGGTGCACACCGTCGGTGACGACCTCACCGAGATGAACACCGGCCTGACCTCGATCATGTCCGGCAAGATGGTGTTCGAGACCGCCACCATCGGCATCGGACAGTAGCGACTACTCGATGCGGGGCGCGCTCGGCAGCCAGGCCGCGACGCCCCCATCGGCGAGGATCTGCTCGAGCAGCATGAGCTCCTTCACGGCCTGCTCCTGCTCGGGCAGCAGCCCGAAGTCGACCTTCACGGTCGGCTGCTCGATCTCGGCCTTGGCCAGGTCCTCGAGCAGGACCTCCATGAAGTCCTTCTGCCGCGGCAGGCGATCGATGCCGTAGTCGTCGATCTTCGCGAGCTCGGCCGCCTTGGCCACCGCGTCGTCGAGCCCGCCGATCTCGTCGACCAGGCCACGCTCGACCGCCTGCTCGCCGGTCCACACCCGACCCTGGGCCACCGCGTGAACCTCGTCGTAGGTCATGCCGCGGCCCTCGGCGCACTTGTTGACGAACACGTCGTAGAACTCGCTCAGGTACTCCTGGAAGATCTCGCGACCCTCCTCACCGAACGAGGACGTGCCCGAGAACATCGTGGCGTTGTCGCCGCGCTGGTAGGTGTGCTCGGTGATGCCGACCTTCTCGTAGGTTCCCGAGAGGTTCACCTTTCCGCCGAGCACGCCAATGGAGCCGGTGATCGTCGAAGGCTGGGCAAACACGTAGTCGGCGGGAGCCGTGATGTAGTAGCCACCCGACGCGGCGAGCCCGGCCTGGGACACGACGATCGGCTTGCCGACCTGCTTGGTGAGCTCGATCTCGCGCCACATCATGTCGGAGGCGAGCCCGCTGCCGCCGGGGCTGTCGATGCGGAGCACGACTGCAGCGACGTCGTCGCGGTCGCGGGCCTCGCGCATCCACTGGCGGAACGGACGGTCGGCGAGCATACCGCTGTCGCCGAACAGGCCACCGCCCCCGTCACCGGAGACGATCTGACCGGCCGCGTGGACCACGAGCACCTTCTTGTCCGCACTCGCCTGATCGGCGCGCCAGCCCTTGAGGTACTCCTTCACCGGCGTGAGCTTGTCGTCCTGGAGCTCCGCCATGTCACCCGAGAAGCTGGCCTCGGCGAGCCCCTCGACCCAGCCGTCGTCGCCGGCCTTCTCGAGGGTCGCGAGGATGGCGTCGGGGAACGCGGTGCCATCGATGAGACCGCGGGACTGCGCGCCCCTGGGGGTCAGGCTCGGGTGGTCGATCGCGTCGCGGACGGCCTCGGCGGAGAGGCCGCGACCCTCGGCGATGTCGGCCACCAGGCGGTCGAAGATGCCGCTGAGCAGGTACTCCATGGCCTCGGCGGCGGGCTCGG
The DNA here is from genome assembly GCA_006226595.1 of Deltaproteobacteria bacterium. Classification (GTDB taxonomy): domain Bacteria; phylum Myxococcota_A; class UBA796; order UBA796; genus M1803. Next base: position 17,412 of record SBGP01000088.1, on the reverse strand, counting down.
AGGGCTCGGTGCGCATGAACGGCTCGACGGCGCTCTTGAAGTCGCCGACGTGCACGAACTCGGCCTCGGCGTCGAGCATGTCGAGGGTGCCCTTGTAGTAGGTCGTCGACATGCTCATGCCGCTGACCATCATCGCGCCGGAGGGGGCGAGGAGCACCTTGTCGCAAGCGGAGGCGAGGTAGTAGCTGCCCATGGACAGCCCCTCGGCGTAGGCCACGCAGGGCTTGCCGCTCTCGTCGAAGGCCTCGAGCGCGTCGCGGATCTCCTGGTAGGCGGCGATGCTCGCGCCGGGCTCGTCGAGGGTGAGGAACAGACCCGTGATGCGGTCGTCCGTGGCCGCGGCCTTGATGCCGGCGGCGTACTCGGTGACGAGAATCGGCTTGTCCTCGGGATCGAGGAGCAGACCGCCGACCATGGGGGCCTCGAGGAGCGGGCCGGCGAGGCCGACGTGCAGGAAGCTTCCCTCGGAGACGGTGCCGCGGTCGGTGCGCACGAGCATGTACGCAATCGCGCCGACGGACAGCGCGAACACGAGCACACCGAGGACGGTGAGGCCCATGAGGATGCGCGTCGCACGCTTGTTGTCACGCTTGGGACGGGGGTTCTTGGCCATGAAGGACTCTCCGGAGCGCGGCTTCTCGAGCGAGAAACGCAGCGCGAGGAACCGTGGGAAGGCCCCACTAACCCGGGGCCCGACGCCCCCCTACCTGTGCACAGCGAGGGGCTCGTAAACCCTGTACGCGGAAAACGAAGCTATGTTGCGTGCATGCATCGGACGGCCCCGGCGCTCATCCTTCTCGCCCTGCTCCTCGTCAACGGAGTGGGCGCCGCCATCCGTGCCGTGCGCATGCCGGGCACCTCGCACACCGGTCCCCTGCCCGCGCTCACGTCGCAAGAGGCGGCACGGGTGGGAAGGCTGACGACGACCATCGACACACTCGCCGTCACCATCGGCGAGCGGAACGTGCACCACGCCCCCGAGAACCTGGCTCGTGCCGAGGCCTTCCTGCGGGGCGAGCTGGAGTCGCTGGGCTTCGAGGTGCGCCGCGAAGCCTGGGTCGAAGACGGCGTGGAGGTCGCGAACCTGATTGCAGAGCGACCGGGCAACCGCGAGATCGTGCTCGTCGGCGCACACTACGACTCGGCGCATGGCACCCCAGGGGCCGACGACAACGCCTCGGGCGTGGCCGCGCTGCTGGCACTCGCGGCAGAGGTCGAGCCCGGCCCCCGCACGCTCCGCTTCGTGGCGTTCGCGAACGAGGAGCCGCCGTTCTTCCACGAAGCGGACATGGGATCGCGGGTACACGCCCGTGGTTGCGCCGAGCGCGGCGAAGACATCGTCGCCATGCTCTCCCTCGAGACCCTCGCGTACTACAAGGACGAGCCCGGCACCCAGGTGTACCCGCCGGTGGTCTCGTCGCTGTACCCGAACACCGGCAACTTCGTGGGCTTCGTCGCAGACCGCAGCAGCCTCGCCCTCGTACACCGCGTCACTCACAGCTTTCGCGAGCACGCGGCGTTCCCGAGCCAGGGGGCCTCGCTTCCCGCGAGCGTCGAGGGCGTCGGCTGGTCCGATCACCGCTCGTTCTGGGAGCAGGGCTACCCGGCGGTGATGGTCACCGACACCGCGCCGAACCGGAACCCGCACTACCACGAGCCCACGGACCTGCCTGAGACCCTCGACGTGGAGCGGCTGAGCCGAGTGGTCACCGGGCTCGTCGGCGTGATCGAAGACCTCACGGGCGCCACGCCGGGTTAGCCTGCGGTCGATGCCCGGCTCGACCCCCATCCTTGGCAACGCGCGCGCCGTAGAGCGACTGTGGAGCGCGCTCGCGCGCGATCAGCTGCACCACGCCCTGCTCTTCGAGGGCCCACCGCACGTCGGCAAGCGCACGACCGCGATGGCCCTCGCCATGGCCGCGAACTGCGAGGGGGACGGCGAGCCGCCGTGCGGCAGCTGCGCCTCGTGCAAGCTGGTGCGCAGCGGCGGCCACCCGGACGTGATGATCATCGAGCCCGCCGAGGACCGAGCGACGCCGATCATCAGCGTCGAGCAGGTCCGCGAGATCGTGCGCAAGGTCGGCTACCACCGCTACTCGGGCAAGCGCCGCGTCGTCATCGTCGACCCGGCGGAGGCCATGGGGCCGTCCGCTGCAAACGCGCTGCTCAAGACCCTCGAGGAGCCTCCCGAGGGCACGGGGTTCATCCTGGTCGCGACCCAGTCGAGCACCCTGCTGCCGACCATCCTCTCGCGCTGCCAGCGCGTCCGCTTCTCGGCGGTGCCGGGCGACGAGATCGCCGCATGGCTCGCCGAGCAGGGCATCGCCGACGCGCACGGTGTCGCGCGACTCGCCGATGGCGCCCCCGGTCGCGCGCTGGCACTGGCGGGCGATGGCCTCGCCACTCGGCGAGCGATTCGCGACGAGCTGATCGCGGTGCTCGATGCGCCGGTCCAGGACGTGTTCAAGTACACGACCAAGCTCACCTCGGGCGGCCGCCAGGACTGGATGCCCCGACTCGACGCGCTGATCGAGGTGCTGCAGGACCTCCTCCGCGACACGGTCGTGCTCGGCTCGGGTAGCCGGCTGCCGCTGATTCACGGGGACCGAAAGGACATGCTCGAGCGCTGGGCCCAGAAGCTGTACCCCACGGGGGTCGCACGCATCGAGGCGAGCCTGCGGGAGCTCGCCGACGGCGCCGAGGTCAACGTGATGGGCAAGACCCTCGCCGACCAGCTGCTGCTCCGGGTGCAGGCCGAGCTCGGCAAGGTGCCGGTCTAGCGAGCGAGGCTAGGCCTCTTCCTCGCCCTCGTCACCCTCGGGCTCCTCGCCCTCCTCCTCGTCATGGAGCGGTCCCTGGCCCGGCTCGATCCCATCGAGCACGCCGGCGCGAACGAGTGAGCGCGCCGCACCCGCGACGAACAGGCTGCCGGCGACCAGGGTCTCGTCGGCCTCGGCGTAGACCTCGGCGAGCACCTCGTCGATGATGCCGCCGTCCGCGAGCACCGCGTCGAGATCGGTGAGCGCCGCCGCGAGCTCGTGGCTCTTGCGCGCCTTCGGGTGGGCGCACTGCGTCGCAATCACCTCGTCCACGTACGGCAGCAGCGGCTCGAGGATGTGGGCCGCGTCGCGCCCCTCGCCCATGCCCCACAAGAGCAGCCGGGTGCCCTTCTTGCCACGCTGTGCGAGCCAGGCCGCGAGGGCCTCGGTCGCAGGGCGGTTGTGGGCGCCGTCGATGATCAGTCCCGGACGCAGCTCCTCGAGCCGCCCCGGCATCACCGCCTGCTCGATGCCTTCGCGAATCGCCTCGTCGGAGATCACGAAGCCCTCGCGACGAAGGCCGTGGAGGACCCCGAGGGCGACCAGCGCGTTCGTGATCTGGTGGTCCCCCGGCATCGCGGGTCGCACGTTCTCGAGGGTGCCGTCGGGGGTGGACAGCGACCAGCCGTCACGCCCCTTGGACTTGAACAGTTCCTTGCCCGGCCGCCAGATGGGGCAGCGAAGACGGGTCGCGTAGCGCTCGACCACCTCGCGGGCCTCGGCCGGAAGCACCCCGATCACGACGGGCACGCCGGCCTTGAGGATGCCTGCCTTCTCGGCAGCGATCTTGTCGAGGCTGTCGCCGAGCACGTCCGCGTGGTCCATCCCGATCGACGTGATCGCCGTGACCTGCGGGGTGAGCACGTTGGTCGCATCGAGGCGACCACCGAGCCCGACCTCGAACACCGCGGCATCGACGCCCTCCTGGGCGAAGACCATCATCGCGAGCGCGGTGAGGAACTCGAAGTACGTGAGCCCCGCCTCTTCCATGCCCATCGACTCGGACCAGTCACGTCGCAGGCGGTCCAGGGACTCGATGGCCTCGACGAGCTTGCCGTCCGAGATCGGGAGCATGTTCAGGCGAACCCGCTCGTTGACGTCCTCGAGGTGCGGGGAGGTGTTGGTGCCCACCTGGTACCCGGCGCGCACGAGCGCCGTCGAGACCATGGCGCACACGCTGCCCTTGCCGTTGGTTCCGGCCACATGGACGACGGGATAGGCGCGTTGCGGATCACCGAGGCTGGCGAGGAACGCGCGAACGCGCTCCAGACCGAGCTTGATCCCGGAGGACGCGAGCTGATCGAGAACGGGATGGCGAATCAAGAGACGCGCTCGCGGCGCGCGCGATGCGGAGTACGCATCACGCCTTGCCGCCCTCCTTGACCTCGAGCTTCGGAGACGACGGCGTCGGCTCCTCGCCCACGGCCGGCTGGCCGAGCATCATGCGCAGGGTGGTCGCAATCGTGGAGCGCATGTCGCCGCGGTTCACGATGCGGTCGACCATGCCGTGCTCGAGCAGGTACTCGGAGGTCTGAAAGCCCTCGGGAAGGCTCTGACCGATCGTCTGCTCGATGACGCGCGGACCGGCGAAGCCGATGAGCGCTCCGGGCTCGGCGAGGATGAGGTCGCCGAGCATCGCGAACGACGCCGCGACACCACCGGTGGTCGGATGCGTGAGCACCGAGATGTACGGCATCTTCGCCTCGTCCTGCAGCTTGGCGAGCGCCGCGCAGGTCTTGGCCATCTGCATCAGCGACAGCACGCCCTCCTGCATGCGGGCGCCACCGCTCGCGGAGATGACGATCGCCGGGCGTCCGCGCTCGGCGGCACGCTCGTAGACGCGGGTGATCAGCTCGCCGACGACGGAGCCCATCGAGCCGCCCATGAAGCGGAAGTCGAAGCAGCCGACCTCGACGGCCATGCCCTCGATCTCGCCGGAGACCGAGATGAACGCGTCCTTGCGGCCGACCTTCTTCTGGGTGGCATCGATGCGCTTGGTGTAGGGCTTGCTGTCGACGAAGCCGAGTGCGTCGACCGGGCCGAGCTCCTCGTCGTGGAACTCGAGTTCGCCGTCGTCGAGCAGCGCGTGCAGCCGCTCCATCGCGCCGATGCGCATGTGGTAGCCACAGGCCGAGCAGACCTGAAGGTTCTCGGCGAGCGCCTCGATGTAGAGCATCTCGCTGCAACCCGGGCAGCGGGTCCACAGATCCGGCGTATCCGGCGCCGGAGTGCCCTCGCGCGGGCGGGGCGAGAACTCCTTACGCTGTTCGAACCAGCGACGTCCCTCGTTCGACATCGGTCACCTCGTGGCCGGCGTCATATCGGATAGAGGGCCTGCATGCGAACCCTTTCCTCGGTCATGGGCAACAGCCAGCGCCTCGACGGCGGGGCGATGTTCGGCAATGCACCCCGCGCGCTGTGGTCTCGATGGGCGACGCCCGACGATGCACACCGCATTCCCCTCGCCTGCCGCGCGCTGCTGGTGCAGGAGGCGGGTCGAAACGTCCTGCTCGAGACGGGCATCGGCGCGTTCTTCCCTCCGAAGCTCAAGGATCGCTTCGGGGTGGTCGAGGACGAACACGTTCTGCTCGCCAGCCTCGCCGAGCGCGGGCTCACCCACGAGGACATCGACGTGGTGGTGCTCTCGCACCTGCACTTCGACCACGCTGGCGGACTGCTGTCGCCCTACACCGAGGGGCAGGCAGCCCAGCTGCTGTTCCCCAACGCGCGCTTCGTGGTCGGACGAGCCGCCTGGGACCGAGCCCTGCACCCCCACCCGCGCGACCGCGCCTCGTTCATCCCCGAGCTGCACGACCTGCTCGAGGCGAGCGGGCGCCTGGACCTCGTCGACGGCGACACGCACCCCACCCTCGGCGAGGGCTACCGCTTCCACACGAGCGAGGGCCACACGCCGGGCCTGCTGCTCACCGAGATCGCGATGCCCGAAGGCCCGGTGGTGTTCGCCGCGGACCTGATCCCGGGCGCGCCGTGGGTCCACCTGCCCATCACCATGGGCTACGACCGCTTCCCCGAGCAGCTCATCGACGAGAAGCGCACGCTGCTCGAAGACCTGCTCGCCCGCGGCGGACGCCTGGTGTTCACCCACGACCCGGAGGTCGCGATGGGAACGGTGCGGCGAGACGAGCGGGGCCGGTTCTCGGTCGAGGACACCCGGGCTCGACTCGATGGAGTGGCTGCATGAGCGCGCTCATCGCGCCCGGTGCGCGCATCGCCGTGGTCGCTCCGTCTCATGGCTTCGACGAGGGCAAGCTGGCCCGCGGCATGGCCTGGGCCGAAGCGCGCGGCTTCGACCTCGTCCCGCTGCCCCATCTCCACGAGCCGCATCGCCGCTTCGCGTCGGCTCCCGGACCGCGCCTGGCTTCACTGGTGCGCGCCCTGCAGGACCCCGCGTTTGATGCGGTGTGGGTCGTACGCGGCGGCTCCGGGCTGCTGCAGCTGCTCGACGGCCTGCCCCTCGACGAGCTGCGCCCGCGGCCCGTGATCGGCTTCTCGGACGTGACCGCCCTGTTCTGTGCGCTCGACCGCACTCCTGGCTGGTCGCTGGTCCACGGCCCGGTACTCCACGCCATCCAGGCGACGGACGAGGCCAGCCTCGACCAGCTCGAGGGCTTGCTCGCGGGGCAGCCCACGCCGGCATGGCAGGGCGTCAGCTGGCGCGCGGGACGCGTGCAGGCCCCCCTCGTCGGCGGCAACCTCACCGTCCTCGCCGCGACGTGCGGGACCCGGCATCAGCTCCGAGGTGAAGGGCGCATCGTCCTGCTCGAGGAGATCGGGGAGCTGCCGTACCGCGTCGAGCGCTGCGTGCAGCAGCTCATCTCCGCCGGTGTGTTCGACGGCGCCGCCGCGATCGCACTCGGCGAGTTCGTCGGCTGTCGACCGCCAGCGGACGCGACATGGACCCTCGACGACGGGCTGCGGGAGCTTCTCCTGCCGCTCGGCGTGCCGATCCTCACAGGCCTACCGGTGGGCCACGGCCCGACGAACCACAGCTTCGTGTGGGGCCGCGACGCCCTGCTCGACGGTGACACGCTGCGATTCTCAACCTGATTTCGCCACCGACGGAGCCTCCTGGTGACGGTCGCGATAGCCAGCGAAGCCCTGTTTCGAGGTGGTGATTGCACCCAACGCTGGCCCTTCGGGCCCTGGCTCCGCTGTCGGAGTCCGATGTGGACGAGCTCGCCGCTGGGCGGCTCGTGATCCGGGACAACGCCTTCGGCGAAGACCTCGCGAGGCGCTCGCGAGAGGTCCTGCTCGGCTGGCGTGAGCAAGGACGGCTCGATGCTGCCGGCGTCGGACGAGGCGGCAAGATCGCGCGGATCCGCAGCGACCTCACTGCCTGGGTGCAGCCCGACGACCCGGAGCTCACCGAGGTGTTCGTGCTCTTCGAGGGCCTGAGGCAGGGCCTGACCCGCGACCTGCGCCTGTCCTTGCAGCGCTTCGCCGTACAGGCCGCCTGCTACGAGCAAGGTGCGGCATACGGCCCCCACTTCGATGCGTTTCGCGGTGATCACAGCCGACGGGTGACGGCGATCTGGTACCTCAACCCGAACTGGCGGCCCGAGTGGGGCGGTCAGCTGCGTGCCCACCTTCCCGAGGGTCCGGTCGACGTGCTGCCTCGGCTCGACCGCCTGGTGATCTTCCTCTCGGAGCAGGTGAAGCACGAGGTTCTGCCCGCGCTGGCCCCTCGGTTTGCGATGACGAGCTGGTACCGAGGCGCGGAGCCCCTGCCGCTGCTTCCGGACCCGCGCTTCGGCTAGCGGGCACGCGAGGACGGGACGCGCGACCCGCGAGGGCGTACTATGCCCGACCTGACACAGAGGTCCTCGTGAGCGCTCGCCGCACCAAGATCGTCGCCACCCTCGGCCCCGCAAGCTGGGAACCGGAGGTGCTCGCCCAGCTGATCCGCACCGGAGTCGACGTGTGCCGGATCAACTGCTCCCACTCCGACCACGCCGGGATCCGGCGGCAGGTGGCTCGCGTGCGCCGCGCCGCTCGCGAGGTCGGCAAGCCCGTCGCCATCCTCCTCGACCTCCAGGGCCCGAAGATCCGCACAGGTCCGGTGCCCGAGCCGCTGCCCCTCGCGACCGGCGACGTGCTCACCGTTCGCATGGACCCGACCTTCACCGGGGAGGGCACGACGGTCGGCACGACCTACCCCGAGATGGCCGATGACGTGAACGTCGGGGACCGCGTGCTGTTCGCGGACGGCGCGCTCTCGGGCGAGGTCTCGGCGGTGCGGCACGACACGAGCCCCAAGGAAGTCGACATCACCATCGTCGATGGCGGAAAGCTCGGCTCGCACAAGGGCATCAATCTGCCCGGCGTCGCGATGAGCGTGCCCTCGCTCACCGAGAAGGACCGGGGCGACCTCGCCGCCGGCCTCGAAGTGGGCGTCGACTATGTGGCCCTGTCGTTCGTGCGCTCCGCCGCGGATGTGGTCGAGCTCAAGGAGGCGATGCGCGCGCTCGGTCGCGACATCCCCGTGGTCGCAAAGATCGAGAAGCCCCAGGCCGTCGACGCCATCGACGAGATCCTCGAAGTTACCGAGGGAATCATGGTCGCGCGCGGTGATCTCGGCGTCGAAGTCGACATCGAGCGCGTGCCCGTCATCCAGAAGCACCTGATCCAGCGGGCCGCCCAGGCCGGCGCGCTGGTGATCACCGCCACGCAGATGCTCGACTCGATGGAGCGCAACCCGCGCCCGACCCGCGCCGAGACCACCGACGTCGCCAACGCGATCCTCGACGGCACCGACGCCGTCATGCTCTCCGGAGAGACGTCGGTCGGGGACTACCCGAAGGCCGCGGTGGCGATGATGGACCGCATCGCCACCGAGGTCGAGCGCTCTCGCTTCTTCCAGCCGGCGCGCGGCGACAAGCGTCCACGACTGACCGGAGTCGAAGGCGTGGTGCACCGCTCCGTGGCGACGGCACTCACCGACCCGACCATGGAGGAAGGCCGCCCGCTCGTCGTGTACACGTGGTCCGGCAGCTCGGCGATCCTCGCGTCCAAGGTGCGTGCGCCCGGGCAGATCTTCGCCCTCACTCCGAACCCGCCGGTGCTCGACCGCCTGTCGCTGGTGTGGGGCGTGACCCCCGTGCTGGTGCCCATGGTGCGCAACACGGACGAGATGCTGCACTCGGGTGACCGCGCGCTGATCGAAGCGGGCCTGCTGAAGGCCGGGGAAGAGGTCGTCGTCCTCGCGGGTACGAGCCCGGTGAAGGGTGCGACCAACATGATGAAGATCGCGCGCATCGGCGAATGAGCGAGGCGTCGGACCCGTTTGCGGCTCCCATGGACGACGGTGGACGACGTCGTCCGCTGTGGCCGCTGGTCCGCTTCGTGGTCCGCCGCATCCTGCTGCTCGGCGTGATCCCGATCTCGGTGGCGGTGGTCGGCGGAAGCGTCGGCGGGGCCACCGCCCTCTTCGTCGCGTGGGCGATTCCCCTCATCCTCTGGCTGCCGTCCACGTTGCTCACCGTGATGGTGATGCTCTCGGGAAAGCCCGCGGACGAGCGCGCCGTCGAGCTCTCTGACGGGCGGGTCATGTCCCGCCGAAACCTCGGCATCTTGCTCGGCACCCGGGCATGGGAGTCGGTGACCATCGCGCTGATGCTGCCGGTCATGGGGTTGGGCTTCGCCCCCTACTCCACCGCCTTTGCCACGACCCTGGTGCTCGTACTGGGCATGATTCCGCTGATGCTGCTCCGAGTCCAGTGGGTGAGCCTGAGCGCGGGCCGCGCGGCGCTCGCGCTGGCAAGCGAGGACAACGCGAAGGCCGAGAAGCTGCTTCGCGGCATCGTCGACGCCCGGCTGACGGCGCCGAGCTTCAAGGTGGCGACACGGCTGATGCTCGCTCGGGCCGTGGCCCGACAAGGCCGAGTCGACGAGGCGCTTGCCCTGCTCGATGGCCAGGAACACGAGCTGTGCCGGGTGCTTCGAGCCCAGCTGCTCCTCGGCCGTGGAGAGCTGGAGCTCGCCCGGGAGCTCGTGCACTCCCGAGAGCTCAAGCCCCTGCCCATCGCACTGGGCGACCACGTACTTGCTGCGTTGCTCGCGCTCTACGAGGACGCTCCCGAGCGTGTGGTCGAGCTCGCGGCGATCTGGCGTCCGGACATGGACGAGCGCAGCCTGCAGACCTCCCGCTTTCTCGATCTGCTCCACGCCATCGCGCTGTACCAGCTCGGTCGCGAGCAGGAGGCGTGGATCCAGCTCCGGCGGCGCGGTGCCAACCTCCAGGACTACCCCGGCCTTGCCGCGGCGCATCCGACCCTCGAGGCGCTACGCCACCAGCTCCTCGAGCGCGGCGGTGAGCACGGGTAGCAGCTCGGCGCGAAAGCCGGGGTCGACGAGCAGGTCCTGACGCACCTCGATCTCGAGAGCAAGAGCCCCGTGGCGATCGGCGTGGCTGTGAGCCGAGTACATGAGCCCGTTGGCACCGGACCAAGGCTCGTTGAGCGCCACGTCGAAGGGCAGGTCTCGGGCGAGGCGCTCGGCGAGCCAGCGCCCCGGCGCTTCCCAGTGGTCGAAGAGCACGCCCATCTTCACCTGGCGCGGCTCCCCCTCGTACTCGGGGGTGAAGCTGTGGACGGCGAACACCAGCCGGCGGGGACGACGGGCAATCTCGGCATCGATGGCGTCGTGGTAGGGCTGGTAGTACCGCGTCAGCCGGCGCTCACGCTCGGCCTCGTCCAGCTCGCGGTTGAGGTCGACGGCGATGCCATCGCAGTGTGTGCGGAACATGGTGGGCGAGCCCGGCTCGCGGTTCGGGTCGACGAGTAGCCGGGTGAAGCCCGCGAGTACCGCCGAGGTCTTCAACGAGCGAGCCAGCTCACGCGAGAGCTCGGCCGCACCGTGGTCGATGGCCCAGTGCATATCGCGAAGGCGCTCGTCGGCCTCGCTCCAGGCGTAGTCCTCGGGGAGTTCGTTGGAGGCGTGTTCGCAGGTGATGAGCACCGGCGCGTCGCCGTGCCACACGATCTCGACGGGTCGACTCAGCGGGCGCTCCCGTCGTTGTCGGTCGTACACGGATTCGCGCCGCAGAAGTGCGTGACCTTGCCGAACTGACCCGGCGTGAGGAACTCGACGGTCTGGGCCGAGGCGCCCGGGAACAGGCGCGCATCCTGATGCGCCCCGGTGAGGGCTGGCGGGCGGTTCACGTCGAGCGGCTCGGCGTAGAGCGTGTCGAACTGCACCAGGGCAGCGCCGCCGGACGGCAGGTCGCCGGTGGTCTCGAGGTCGTAGGGCAGACGAACGTAGGGCTCGAGAATCGGGAGCCCCGCGCTGCGAGCGAGAAGCTCGGTGGTCATGTTCGGGACCTGCTCGTCACCGATGGACTCCTGGAGGAGCACGAGCTCGCTGCCGAACTCCTCGGTCCACGACACGGGGTCGACCGGATCCCAGAACAGCTGGCTGAATGCGTACAGCAGCTGACGGTCGTGCGGCGAAGGCACGGCCTCGTCCATGACGAGCTCGAAGATGGGCCACTGGGTCGAGCGCTCGAGCATGGTCGACCACACACCACCCGGCACGTGGAGCACGGCGGCTTCGACCGGCGGGTGCTGGGCCATGAACACCTGCCCCTCGATACCCCCGAGGCTGATGCCGTAGTACACGACCGTGTCCGGGTCCGCGAGCCCGAGGAAGAACGGGTCGTCGAGGAGATCCCCGTCGCGGACCAGCGACAGCAGGGTCTTCTGGTTCACGTGAGCCTGGACGAGACGGTCGGTGATCAGCGGGAACTGGCCAAAATCTCCGGCGACTTCGAGGGCGTCGAGTCGGCCGTCCGCCTCGAGTCCACGCCACACCGTGCCGACGACGATGGCGCCGAGGTCGTTGGCAACGCGAAGCACCGCGCTGGTGTCGCTCGTGCCCAGGTAGTTGCTCGGCTGTCCGAAGATGCCGTGGCCGAAGATCATCACCGGTACGGTCCCCGGATCGGCGCCGAGCACCGACTCGGGAACGTGCACCCACAGCTCGGCCTGAGCGGTTCCCACGGGGGCCGACACCGTGCCGTCCGCCTGTAGATCCAGGAACTGGTCGTCGACGAGGAAGTTCTGGACCGTGAACGTGCCTTCGCCGCTGCGCGCGGTGAACGGACCCACGCGATCCCCGTCGGCGGCGATGCGCTGCACGTCGATGGTGTACGCGCCGTCGAGTGAGACCTGGTCGAGCGCGGAGGTGAGCGGGGAGGTCATGCGATCGCCGACGGGGAACGACCAGGCCACCGCCACATCGTCGATCCCGGCCGCGGCTACCGCATCGAGGGTCTCGTGGAGGTCGTCGGACAGCGTGCGGTCGTCGCGATGCGGGCGATCGAGCAGGCGCTGGAACGACTCTGGACGCTCGGCCGCCGAGGTACGCACGACCACCGCGACCTCGTGGCCGGGGGCCAGGGACTCCAGCGGACGCACGAGCAACGCGGGCCGCTCGACGGCATCAGGGTGCGCATCGAGCTCCGCGAACACGGGGATGAAGCGACCATCCGTGAGGTCGTAGAGCACCACCCCCCCCTCGCCTGGCGTCGGCTCACGCCACGAGGGAAGCGCCGAGGCATCGACGTCATCGAGCCAGACCACGGCGGTCTGCCCGCGCGAGAAACCCGTGCGGAACGCGAGCCGATCGACGGGCATGGGTGCCCCGCCATCCGGCGTCGGAACCCGAGAGGCGTCGAGGGACACGTGCCCATCGACGATGTGGTTGGGCGCGGGAAACGGGTTGTAGAGCCCATCGTCGAGCAGGCCGTCCGCGGGCTCGGCACCACTGCATCCGGCGATCGCGAGCAACAGGACGGTACGACGCATGGTCACCTCAGCGCGGGAGCGAGACCACCAGGGCCTCGCGCTCCCCTACCCTTAGCCGGGTTCCCGGCTCGTCGTGGGGCATTCGGACCACGGAGAGGCCGATCCACCCGAGTTCGTCATGGCGTATGACGCTGCGGAGCACGCCCACCGCCTTGTCCTCGGCCCGCACCTCCGCGCCGGGATCCGCGGGACCCTCGAGGTCGAGCCCCACGAGCCGCTGCTTCACGCCGCCGCGCACGTCGAGGCGGTTGATCGTCTCCTGGCCGAGGTAGCAGCCCTTGCCGAAGTACAGCACCTCGTCGCGCAGGCCGAGCTCGTGGACGAGCTGCTTATCGGACATGTCGACGGGCCAGCGCACATCGCCGCTGGCGATGCGAGCCTGCTCGAAGGCCGCGTCATCGAAGGGGCCAAGCGCCGCAGGCTCGTCGGTGATCACGTCGAAGCCGTCGCGCCCGGCGCGACGGCGCCGATAGTGCAGCCCCGCGGCGTCGACCTCTCCCTCGACCCACACGTGGGTACGGCCGCCGCTCACGTCGACCAGCTCGGCGTCGTCCATGAGCAGGTAGCGGTCGTAATGCGCGATGAAGTCGTCGGCCGTGCGTCCCTCGAGGACGACGAGCAACTCTTCGTCGGCGGTGCGCACGATGTCGATGAGCCCCTGCAGACGTCCGCGGGGGTCACAACATGCGCTGCGCTGGGCGTGCCCTACGTCGAGGGCGAGGACGTGATTCGTGAACATGCCCGACGCGAAGCGACGAGCATCAGGTCCGCGAATCGCGACGACGTGGGCCGGCCCCAGCCTCGTGGCGAGCCGGGCCATTCGCTAGTCGTCGTCGAAGTCGTCGTCGAACGCGATGATCGTCGCGCCGGCGGTGCGCGGAGGCGGCAGCGGCTTCTCGGCGGGGGCTTCCGGCTTCGGCGGCGGCGGCGGCTCCGGCTTGGCCGCCGGCTCCGGCGCAGGCGCAGCGGGTGCTGCCGCAGGCGTCTCGGGAAGCGCGTCCGCAGCCCCCTGGCCGCCGCCACGCATCATCATGACAGCGCCACCGATGATGATGAAGACGGAGCTCAGGCAGCAACAACCTCCAGTCGCTGCAAGGCCAATCGTGGTCGGATCCATCCGCGCTCCTCCAGTACGGCGGGCCCCTATCCTGGGACAGGGGATGGGGCACGTCAAGCGCACCCCGCAACAGTCAATCTTCCGGCTCCTCGCGCTCGCGCGTTCGGATGAATCCGAGCTGAACGCCGGTGCCGAAAACCCACAGCAAGCCCAGTAGCCACAGCTTCTCGGGCATGCCGACGGCCCAGGCGATGCCGACCGCTCCCACCCCGGGAGTGACGATCTTGAGCACGGTCTGGAACAGGAAAGGGAGCGCGATCGCCCCGACGAGGGCGCCGGCGAGGGGCGCCCACCAGACGCCACCAGCGAGTGCCGCGACCGCGCTACCTCCCGCCGCCCCGAGAAGGCCGCCCACGCCGACCAGCGCAGCCTTGTGCGTGGCCTTGGCGAGCCCCAGGAGCAGCGCGCCGCCGACGAGTCCACCGATGGCGAGGGCCACGGGCGTGGCGGCGCCAGGTACGGCCTGGTCGACGAGTACCACCAGGGAGGCCCCGCCGACGGTGCCGAGCAGCACCGCACTCCCGAACAGCGCCCACTCATAGACGCGCGCGCCGGCGAGCAGCATGAGGCCGGAGGCCGCGCCGACGAGGGCACGCATCGCCACCGGGGCGTCCTGCGCGGACTGGAGCAGCGGATCCAGCGCGCTCAGATCGGGCATCAGCGCGACTCGTCGTCGAACTGGTAGAGCTTGGAGCCGTCGGCGGCCCAGCGCAGCTCCTCGGCGACCATGCGCTCGAGCACCACCGGGTCCTCTTCCATCAGCTTGAGCTCGCGAAGCAGGCGCTGGTTGTTGCGCTCGACGTCCGCGAGATCCGCCTTTGCCTCGGTCAGCTCCTCGCGGAGATCCGCGCGAGTGCTCAGCCCCTCTTCACCCCAAAGCAGCGTGACCAGCAGTGCTGAGATCAGCAGAGCTGGCGCGACGGCAAAGAGCACGCGCTGGGCAGCAAGCGGCGACATGGTTCGAGGGGATGGAGGTGGTCGGCAGACCCGGGTGAGGTCCGGGCGGACTGGGCCTGCGCAGTGGGGGGTGAGCGCAGAATATCAGCCGATCGATCCCGTGCAACCCCGCGATCCGCCACTGGATCAGATGATCGTTGCAACCGGATCTTTCGCAAAACGTCGTTTTTTCGGAGGCATGCGCGCACGCGGTGCGCCGATCGTTCTCCCGCGGTGCGCAGGACAAGCGAACGTGAAAAACGGGCGTGCCCCCTGCCCTACTCCGAGGTCTCGGTCGCGATGGCGAGGCGGCCCAATCCCTCCGACCGAGCCATGTCCATCACGGTGACCACGCGACCGTGTTCGACCGCTGTGTCGGCCTTGATGATCACGAGCGTGCTCGTGTCCCGCTCCGCCGCGCTGCGGAACTCGTTGCGCAGCTCCTCGGCGGTGACCGGCTGGTCGTCGACGTAGACCGCGCCTTGTGGGGTCATCCACACATTGATCTCGCGCTTCTCGGTGAGCACGGTCTGTGAGCTGGAGCGCGGCAGGTCGACCTGGATGCCCGGTGCCGAGATGAAGGTCGTCGACACCATGAAGAACAAGACGAGCTGGAACACGATGTCGATCATCGGCGTGATGTCGACCACCGGGTCCGCACGTCGCTTCGCGGCAAACTTCACGAGGGCTCTCCGCCCTCGAGGGCATCGAGCAGCGCGAGGCTCGCTTCCTCGAGGTCGAGGAGCAGGCCATCGACGCGAGAGAGCAGCCAGCGGTTCGCGACGACGGCGGGGATGCCGACCGTGAGTCCCGCGAAGGTCGTGATCAGGGCCTGGCTGATGCCGCCGGCGAGGCTGCCGACGTTGCCGAGGCCAGAGCTCTGGATGGCCTGGAACGTGACGATCATGCCGCCGACCGTGCCGAGAAGGCCGAGGAGCGGCGCGATGGAGGCGATGGTGCCGAGCACGGGGATACCGCGCTCCATCTCGGCCGCTTCACGGCGACCGACCTCTTCGATGCGCTCCTTGATCACCGCGCGGGAGCGACCGCGGTTCTCCACCGCAATCGCGAGCACGCGGCTCGCCGCCGTGTCCGCGCTACGGCACGCGGCGACGGCGTCATCGAAGCGCCCTTGCTCCGCGAGCGCCAGGATCTGGAGCGCGAAGCTACGCGGCGCCACTCGTGCCCGGCGCAGCGCCCAGGTTCGCTCCAGGAACACGGCGACCGCGACGATGGAGCACAGAGCGATGGGAATCATGACCGGCCCGCCGGCCGACAGCGTCTCGAGCAATGAGACCTCCGAGGCGAAGGCTAACTCGCTTCGTCGAGGACGGGTGCCCGGACCCGGGGCAGCGCGATAGCGGAAGGCGTGCCTTCTCTCCGCCGCATCGCCGCGGGGCTGGTCGCCGCGAGCCTCGGCTTCGCGGCGCTGACCGCCTCTCCACACCAGGTCCCCGGGTACCTGCTCCGACAGGGCCTGCACCAGGCGTCGATGCTGTATGGCCGCATGCCGGTGAGCGAGGCCAGGCGACGAGGCCTGCTCTCCGAGGACGACGAGGCCGCGCTCGAGAGGGTGGACGACATCCTCGCGTTCGGTGCGGAGATCGGTCTGTTCACGGGTGAGCGCTACACGTCCATCCACCCCAGCTGGGACAAGACCGTCTACAACGTGTCGGCATGCCAGCCCGACGCGTTCAAGCCGGTGCGGTGGAGCTTCCCGGTGGTGGGTCGGCTTCCGTACCTGGGGTTCTTCGACGAGGTGGCGGCGACCTCGGCCTCCCGACACCTGAGGCAGCGCGGCTACGACGTGTACCAGCGCACCGCCGGCGCCTACTCGATGCTCGGGTGGCTCGAGGACCCGCTGTTGCCGCACATGCTGCGGTGGAACGAGTCGAGGCTGTCCAGCACGCTACTGCACGAGCTGACCCACGCGACCCTGTGGGTGCCGGGCTCGGTCGCGTTCAACGAGAGCTTCGCGAACTTCGTGGGCCAGGAGGCGGCCCTTCGCTACCTGATCGCGCGCCATGGGGACGACTCGGACGAAGTCGCCCGGGAGCACGAGCGACGCGAGGACCGCGAGGCCTACGCGGGGATGCTCCGCGAGCTGTACATGGAGCTCGACACGCTCTACCAGAGCGACCGTCCGCGAGAGGACAAGCTCCGGGCGAAGGCGGCGATTCTCGCCGCACTCCCGCAGCGGACCGCGGGGCTGGGACTCCATCAGACCAAGGCCTACGTGCGAAGCGTGCGCTCGGGTGAGTGGAACAACGCGCGCCTGGTCCAGTACCGCACCTACAACCGGAGCTCGGCCTGGTTCGAGGCCCTCCTCGAGCAGGAGAATGGCGATCTGGTGCGTTTCATCGATCGGGTCGAGGCCCTGGGGCGCTCGGGTGAGGAGCCGTATGCGGCGCTCGCGCACGCGGTGGGAGCGGACCCGGAGGAAGCGATGCCAATCGACGCGGGCACCGCTCGGTAATCGCGGCTCTCCATTCGCTTGGAGGCTTCGGACGGTGTCGCGGGGCTCCCGGCAACACTCGAAGCTCTGACCCCGGCTCTGACCCCGGCTCTGACCCCGGCTCTGACCCCGGCTCTGACCCCAGCTCGGACCCCAGCTCGGACCCCAGCTCGGACCCCAGCTCTGACCCCAGCTCTGACCCCAGCTCTGACCCCAGCTCTGACCCCAGCTCTGACCCCAGCTCTGACCCCAGCTCTGACC
>SBGP01000047.1 GCA_006226595.1 Deltaproteobacteria bacterium | reverse complement strand
AGCTAGCGCTAGCTTTACACCATGTCAAGTTCAGCGCGCCCCGATGCGAATCACACCCACGCCGCCCTCCTCGACGCCGGCGAGGCCTTGCTCGCGTCCGACGCCAACTTCTCCATGGGCGCGGTCGCGCGCCGGGCCGGTGTGTCGAGACAGGCGGTGTACCTGCACTTCGACGACCGCTTTGCACTCCTCGATGCCATCGTGAAGCGTGCGATCTCGCAGAGCGGGGCCGACACGGTCCGTGCGCGCTTGCTCGACGCGCCGACCGCCGACGGCGCCCTCGAGTTGCTCGTCGAGGCCACGGTGGCGATTGCATCGCGGCACGGCGCGCTCGAGCGTGCGGTCCGTGACGTGGTGGCCTCGGACGCTGGCCTCAGCGCGCGGTGGGCCGCCCGACCCGGACGTGGGGAGGTGATGCGAACGGTCGCCCAGCGACTCCACGACGAGGGACGGCTGCGCCCTGCGCTGGATGTGCCGTCCGCCGCCCGCGCGCTGCGGACGCTCACCGCCGGGGACGTGTGCATCGGCCTGTTCGACATCGCGTCGCGCGAGGAGGTCGCCGCGATGCTCCTTCGTGCGGTGCGTGCGGCGGTGTGCCGCTAGGCAGCTACCACACCGGCTTGCCCGCCTCGGCGTCCTCGAGCATCTGCGGGAGCAGGAAGATGTCGACGATGTTGCCGACCATGCACAGCCCGCCGGTCACGAACCAGATCAGGCCAGACAGCCAGCGTCCCGCGTAGATGCGATGCAGGCCGGACAGGCCGAGAAAGCCGACGATGAGCAGCAGATACGCGATGCCGGTGTCCCGGGTGCGGTGCTGAGCGAGTGCGTGGGCCATGAGTGCTTCCCCCTTGCCCGTCCTACGCCCGAGACGCGGAGCTATTGCACCGCGTGTTATGACCGCGTTTCCTCGATGCGTCGGGACGCTTCGTCACGCGGGGGCGTGACAGTGTGAAGGGGCCCAGTTGGCGGGTCGAGGTTGGTTCCGGGGGGGACCGTGATTCAGACATTTTCGGGGAAGACCCCGGTCGTGCACGCCACGGCCTGGGTGCACGAGGGCGCGTGGGTCATCGGCGACGTCGAGCTGGGCCCTGAGGTCAGCGTCTGGCCGACCGCGGTGCTCCGCGGCGACATGGGCGAGATCCGCGTTGGCGCGCAGTCCAACATCCAGGACGGGGCGGTGGTCCACATGACCACCAACATCTCGGACGCGGTGGTTGGGGAGCGCGTGACCGTCGGCCACAAGGCCATCCTCCACGGGTGCATCGTCGAGGACGACTGCCTGATCGGCATGGGCAGCATCCTGCTCGACAACTGCCGCATCGGTCGCGGCTCGATCGTCGCGGCGGGCACGCTGGTGCCGGTGGGCATGCAGATCCCGCCCAACTCGCTCGTCATGGGCTCGCCTGGCAAGGTCGTTCGCGAGGTGAGCGAGAAGCACCAGCGCATGATCCGCTTCTCGTGGCAGTCGTACACCGAGAAGGCCGCACTGTGGCGGGGGGACTGACCCCTGCACATCCGCAAGCTCGAGCTGCACGGCTTCAAGTCGTTTCCCGATCGCCAGGTCCTGACCTTCGGTCCAGGGGTGTCGTGCATCGTCGGGCCGAACGGTTGCGGCAAGTCGAACATCGTCGACGCGCTCAAGTGGTGCATGGGCGAGCAGAGCGCGAAGAGCCTGCGCGGTGGCGAGATGCTCGACGTCATCTTCGGGGGCTCGGCCGAGCGGCCTCCCATGGGCTTCGCCGAGGTGTCGATCACGTTCACCGCCGAGGAGGGCGAGCCCTTCCCGGGTGAGTACGCGCGGTTCACCGAGCTGGCGGTGGGACGTCGCCTGCATCGCACCGGCGCTTCCGAGTACTTCCTCGGCGGAAACCGCTGTCGCCGGCGCGACATCATCGAGCTGTTCATGGACACGGGGGTCGGCAACAACCTCTATTCGTTCATCGAGCAGGGCAGCATCGGCAAGATCGTGCACGCGTCGCCGGCCGAGCGCCGCACGCTGATCGACGAGGCCGCCGGCATCTCGAAGTACAAGATCCGGCGCAAGGAGGCCCAGGACCGCCTCGAGGCCACGGGTACGCAGCTCGACCGCGCCGCCGACGTCGCGGACGAGATGGGGCGGCGGCTCAAGGAGCTCGAGCGTCAGGTCATCCGGGCCGCGAAGTTCCGGCGTCTGCGAGCCGAGCAGCGCCAGGACGAGATCCTGCTCGCGCTCGCGAAGTTCGCGGACCTCTCCTCGGACCGACGCCGCCTGCGCCGCGAGTTCCGCGAGGCCAAGGGCAGGGCCGAGCAGGCGGAGCGCATGCTGGTGCGCCGTGAGCGTGAGCTCGCCGGACGTCGCGAGGAACTCGAGCTCTCCGAGCAGCAGGTGAACCTGCTCCGGGACGAACTCGCCGAGCTCGATGCGTCGTTGCGCGAGGTCCAGGGCGCGCAGGGCTTCGCCGAGCGGCGAGTTGGCGAGCTCGAGGCCGAGAAGGCGCGATGGACGCGCGAAGCGGCCGAGGCCCTCGCGGGGGTCGAGGCGGCGACCGCCGAAGAGGCCGGTCAGATCGAGGCAGTGGCCGCACGCCAGGCCGAGCTCGACGAGCTCACCGCCCGTGAGCCCGCGCTGCGCGAGGCGCTGCGAATCGCGTCGGCGGACCGCGGCGCCGCGCGCCAGGTCCTTGCCGAAGCCGAGGGCGAGGTCGCGTCACTGGCGGCGAAGCTCGGCGCCGGGCGAGCGCGCGCCGAGGGGCTGGCCCAGCGTGCCGAGGCCATTCCGGCCCAGGAAGCGGGGCTCCGCGCGCAGATCGAGGAAGCCCAGAGCCAGGCCGAGGCGGCGACCGCGCGCGAGGCCGAGGTCGACGCCGCGATCAAGGCACTCGGCGAGCAGATTGCCCAGGCCACGTCCGAGGAAGATGCACTCTCCGAGAAGCTGACCGCGGCCCGTACCGTCGAGCGCCAGGCCCAGGACGAGGCGACGGCGACGCAGCGGGCACTCGAGCAGGCCGAGACCGAGGGCAGCGCTCGGGTCGACGCGGCCGAGAAGACCCTGCGCGATGCGGAGGCCGAACGCGCGCGGCTCGCGGCGGCAGCGGTAGCGGCGCGTCGCGAGGGGCAGGCCCAGGCGCGGCGCGCGCATGCCGACCGCCTCAAGCAGGCCGAGAACACCTGGCGTTCGCGGGTCGACGGCGCGCGGCGGCGCAGCGAGCAGTGGCTCTCCGCGGCCCAGCGCACTTCCTCGCGCCAGACCGAGCGGCGCCGGCAGCGACTCGCGTCGGAGCGAGCCAGTCTCGATGCGCGTGCTCGCGAGCTTCGCGAGACGGCCGAGCGACAGACGCGCTCCGAGCGGGAGGCAGCGCTCGCCGCCCTCGCCGAGGCTCAGTCGGCGGAGCGATCGGAGCTCGACGCCCGCTTGCGCGAGGGACGTGAGCGCCTCGAGGCTGCCCGGACGGCGGCTCGCGAAGCCAACCGTGCTCATCGCGAGGCCGAGCAGGCCGAGGCAGAGGCCCGTGGCTCGCTGTCGGCGGCGTCGGCGCGTCTTCGCGACCTCACGGCGGCGGCGGCGGGCAGTGGGGCGGTGGCCGAGGCACTCTCCGAGCTTCCGTCTCTCGGCGACCTCGTCGAGCTCGATGCCCAGAGCGAGGCGGTGCTCGGGGACCGCCTCAGCCTGAAGGTCGCGAGCGACCCCGAGGACATCCTCAAGGCGGCTCGCGCGGCCCGAGAGGGCGGAACCGGACGCGCACTGTTCGTTCCGAGGGCCAGGGCGACGACCCTCGGTGACGAGGCCGTGGGTCAGATCGACCGCGCCCTCGAGCGGGTGGCGACGCTCGAAGAGGCCCTCCAGGCCTTCGCCTTCTCCGGGCGTGCCGCGGTGGTCACCGAGACCGGTGAGGCCGTGCTTGCCGATGGCGTCGTCCTGCTCGGCGGCAGCGGTGAAGGGGCGCGTGCCGCGGTCGAGGCCAAGAAGGCGCGCGACGCGTCTCGCACCGCGCTCGCCGAGGCCCAGGCGCGGGTCGAGGCTACGAGTGCCGCCAAGGTCGTCGCCGAAGAGGCGCTGCAATCCGCGACCGAGGCGGTGGACGCGGTCTCGGAACAGCTGGGCTCGTTGAAGGAGACGCACGCGGCCGCGCGTGCCGAAGTGCTCGCCGAGTCCGAGAAGAGCGCCGAGTCGCGCCGTCAGGCAGCGGCCGCGGAGGCCGAGCGCGCCCGGGTGGCCCTCGCCGAGGCCGAGGCTCGCGCCGATGCCGAGGAGACGTCCGCACAGCGCGAGCTCGTCGAGCTTCGTGCGGCGGCGGCCACGGTGGTCGAGTCCGAACGAGCCGAGGCCGATGCCCATCGCCAGCGGGCCGCCGAGATCAGCGAGTCCGCGCTCGAGTCGCAGCTCGAGGTCATCGACAGCAAGGAGGCGGCGGCGGGCCCGCCCCTCGAGCCGCTGCGTGAGGGCGTGGCGCGGGCGCGGCAGGAAGCGCGGGAGCAGGTCGCGGAGGCCCGCACCCGGCTCGCCGAGCGTCGTCAGCGCGAGTCCGAGGCGCGCGCTGCCCGCGAGGCCGTGGTCGAGGAGCGTCGGCGGGTGAGCGAGCACAAGGCCGAGCTCGAGCTCGAGCGTGCGGCCCGCGGCGCAGACCGCGTGCGCATCCGAGGGGAGGGAGCGGCACTCGCCGCCAGGGTCTCCGCGCTCGAGGCCCAGATCGCCGACCTGCATCGCGAGGCGTCCCGGGTCGCCGGTGACCGCGCCGAGGCTGCGGATGTGCTCGCGCAGCTCCAGGAGCGCCAGGGCGTGCTCCAGGCTCGCGTCGACGAAGCTCGCGCGGTCCTCGATGGCCAGGAAGGACGGGAGGAGGAGAGCCGCGAGGCCCTGTCTCGGTGGCAGCGGGACCTCGCTGGGGCGCAGGAGCGGCTACGTGCCGCCAAGCTCGCCCTCGAAGCGCTCGAGCGGCGCGTTCGCGAGGCTGCGGCTGCGCGTCTCAAGGCAGACGAACGCCTGGCGGCAAGCGAGACCGAGCAGACCGAGATTGCCGAAGAGGCCACCGCGCTCGCGGCGAAGGTCCAGGTCGCGTCCGAGTCTCGGGCGGCAGCATGGGACAAGCTCGAGCGCGAGCGCGAGAAGGTCAAGCAGCTCCGCGAGGCGTGGCACGAGGTCGAGGAGGACCTTCGACGCCTCATGACCTCCCGCGACGAGAACGCCCGCGAGGTCGCGTCCTTCGAGGTGCGGGTCTCCGAGGTGCAGGTCGAGGTCGACGCGCTCAAGCAACGCATCGACGAGCGCTATCAGCTCTCGCTTCCCGGACTGCTCGACCGCATGGAGGCGACCGGCAGTCTGCGCATCGACTCGGACCCGCTCGCCGCCCAGGATCTCGAGATCGGCGGACAGCGCATCGAAGGGGTCCCCCCCCGCAGTCTCTCCCCCGGAGACCTGCACGACTTCGATGCGATTCGCGAGCTGGTCGACGTGGTCGAGGCTCGACGCGAGAAGATCACGCGGCTCGGTGACGTGCACCTCGGCGCCCTCGAGGAGTACCGCGAGCTCGAGACGCGCCACGCGGACCTCGTCGCTCAGCGCACCGACCTCGAAGAGTCGATGGCGAGCATCCGCGCGGCCATCGCCAAGATGAACCGCACCTCGCGCCAGCGCTTCCGCGATGCCTTCGACCGTGTCGACGAGCACTTCCAGGAGCTGTACCCACGGCTCGTGGGCGGCGGACGCGCGCGGCTCTCGCTCACGGACGAGGACGACCTGCTCGAGACGGGAGTCGACATCTTCGTCCAGCCACCGGGCAAGCGTCTGCAGAACCTCACCCTGCTCTCGGGCGGCGAGAAGGCGATGGCTGCGATTGCGCTGCTCATGTCGCTGTTCAAGGTGCGCCCGTCCCCGTTCTGCGTGCTCGACGAGGTCGACGCACCGCTCGACGAGGCCAACGGGGGCCGCTTCAACGAGATGATTCGCGAGATGAGCGTGATGACCCAGTTCCTCGTCGTCACCCACAACAAGAAGACGATGGAGAGCGGCGACACCCTGTACGGCATCACCATGCCCACGCCGGGCGCGTCGCGAGTGGTCTCGGTGCGCATCGACGACGCGGACGGGGTGCTGTGAGGTCGATCGACCGGGCCGTGTGCGATACACGGCTTGCCGGCGTGGTTCGCGCGCGGCCGTGCGCAGCGACGACGGAACGTGGGGGGAGTGCATGAAGCCAGGTGAGGAAGAGCTCGGCGACGAGGCCGGTACGCCGGAAGCGGGCGCTCCCACCGAAGCGGACGCCGCTCCCGCGGAGGAGGCCGCCGCCCTCGGCGAGGATGGCGACGAGACCACGGCACCGTCCGAGCAGGCGCTCCCCGAGGCCGTGCCGGTCGCAACGGCCGAAGAGCTGGTACCTGCGGACGAGGCCCCTGCAGAGGCGGGTGGTCTCCCGATGGTCGGCATCGGCGGCGGCCTGATCTTCCTGCTCATCCTCGCGGTCGTGGCCAAGACCGCGCTCGGCGGACCGAAGACGCCGCAGATCCCGGCATCGGACACCGCGCAGCTCGACACCGAGCCGGAGGCCGATGACCACACCGCCGAGGTCGAGGCCGCCCCAGAGAACCTGGTGTCGCGCTTTGCGCGCGCTCTGGGCCGCAGCCGCGAGGCGCTCCAGGGACGCTTCGACACGCTCTTCGGGGCTGGCAAGGTCGACGAGTCCCTGTTCGAAGAGCTCGAAGAGGTCATGCTCAAGGCGGATGTCGGCCTGCCGACGACCGAGCGGCTGCTCGCGCCGCTGCGTGAGATGGCCTCGAAGGACAGCGAGGCCTCCGAGCTTCGTGAGGCGCTTCGTGCCCAGGTGCGGGGGCTTCTGCTCGAGCACGACCCGGCGCTGCTGCCCGCTCCCGCCGAGGGCCCCTGGGTCCTGCTCGTCGTTGGCGTCAATGGCTCGGGCAAGACGACCACCATCGGCAAGCTCGCGGCACGGTTCAAGGCCGAGGGACGCAAGGTCCTGCTCGCCGCCGCCGACACCTACCGCGCAGCGGCTGCGGACCAGCTCAAGGTGTGGGCCGAGCGGGCCGAGGTCGACATCGTCGCGCACGACGAGGGCTCTGACCCGGGTGCGGTGGTGTACGACGCGCTCGAGGCCGCCAAGGCGCGCGGCAAGGACGTCGTCATCGTCGATACCGCGGGGCGCCTGCAGACGGCTCGTCCCCTGATGGAGCAGCTCGGCAAGATCCGGCGCGTCATCGACAAGAAGGTGCCGGGCGCGCCGCACGAGACCCTGCTCGTGCTCGACGGCACGATGGGGCAGAACGGCCTGTCGCAGGCCAAGCTGTTCAACGAGGCCACTCCGCTTACCGGCGCGGTGGTCACTAAGCTCGACGGCACGGCCAAGGGGGGCATGGTGCTCACCCTGTCCGCCGAGCTCGAGCTCCCCGTGAAGTTCATCGGCATCGGCGAGGGCATCGACGACCTCAAGCCCTTCGATGCCGAAGCTTTCGCCGAAGCGCTGGCGTGAGGACGCGATGAAGACCCAGATCGAGATTCGTGGGCGGCGTTACACCGTCCGCTCCGACGAGGACGATGTCGACCTCCAGGCCCTCGCCGCGTACGTCGACCGTCAGATCGCCGAAGTGGCCAACCGCGCGCCCTCACTGGACGACTACACGGCGGCGATGCTTGCAGCGCTGAACATCGCCTCCGAGTACGAGCGTCTGCGCAAGCGTGTGGCGGCGGAGCTGGCCTCGGTGGACCGTGAGCTCGCGGCTACGCAGGCGGTGCTCGGCAGCGCCTCTGAGACCCCCTCCGAGGAGTGACGGATCCGCTTGTCCGCGTCATGCGGCCTCTGACCGGCGCTCTTCCGGTTTTTTTAAAAAAGTGAGGCCGAGTTGTTGACGGGCAGGGGGGGACTTCATACTTAGCGCGGGCCGGAGGGGGAACACCCCACCGCACACGCTTCGGGGCCAAGCAAGGCCCGCGCCGATGAGGCGCGACTTCCAAGTCCTCGAAGAACAAGCCAGACAAGACAGCCCCCAGGGCTGAACGGATGGCTCGCTCTCTGAAATTCAGGCAGAAGTGGAGAGACGCAAGC
>SBGP01000055.1 GCA_006226595.1 Deltaproteobacteria bacterium | reverse complement strand
GCACGCCGAGCCTGGCCGCGGTGGCGACCTCGGGCAGCTACGGCGACCTGTCGGGCACGCCGAGCCTGGCCGCGGTGGCGACCTCGGGCAGCTACAACGACCTCGCGGACGTCCCCACCCGCACCACCCACTACTTCGTGGGCTCGACGGCCACGCCGACCGAGTGGCAGGCGGACGTGATCTTCAACCAGAACTACACCCGGTTCTGCGAGGCCATCGGCAAGAGCTTCGTGTCCGCGCAGACGCTGCAGTCGCACTACACGCCGGGCGAGACGAACGGCTTCTACTACGACGGCTGGTACTACACCGGCCATCGCGCCTGCGATGGCGACGCCCACGTGTGGGGCAATGGCGACCCGGGCAACGACTACAACGTGTGGCGCTACGACCGGTCGGTCGTCGACTGCGGCTGCTGTCTGAACAGCGGGCAGTGGGCGATGGAGACCGCGGCGCTCATCACCTGCGAGTGACGCTCGCCCCGCGGCGAGCGCCCTCGTCGACCCGTCCTACTGCAGGATGAACGGGTAGGTGAAGGTGCCGCCGCGGTTGCTCGGCGGGAACGTGATGTTCTTGATCGACTTCGCGAGGCAGCCGTCGAACTCGGTGCCGGCGTAGCGCGTGTCCTTGACGCCGACGCTCTTCACGTCGCCGCTCGGGTAGATGGACAGGCGGACCTCGACGCGGGAGGGGAGGGAGCCCTCGGCCTTGAGCAGGCCGTAGAAGCACTTCTTCACCTCGAGGTTGCTCTTGAGCATGATGTCGATGGTCTCGAAGGCCGGCTGCGACGGCAGGTTCGGGTCCTCGGCCGGCTCGGGGGCCGGGCGCGGGGCCGGAGCGGGCGCCGGAGCGGGCGACGGCGCGGAGACCGGCTGCGGCGCCGGGGACGGCGACGGCGACGGCGACGGGCGGGGCACCGACACGACCGTCGGGCTCGGGCTCGGACGCGGGCTCGGCTTGGGCGAGGAGACAGGGCTCGGCTTCGGCGCGCTGCCCGGCTTCGGGCTCGGCGCAGGCTCGGCGGCATCGGCGGAACCATCGCCCTCGGCGCCTTCTTCGCCCTCGGCGCCTTCTTCGCCCTCGGCACCCTCTTCGCCCTCGGCGCCCTCGGCACCCGCGGCGGGGGCCACGGGCTCCATCACGACCTCGGCGAGGCCAGCGGTGGTCTCGCTGGCGCCGAAGGTGATCTCGTTCGCGTAGTAGGCCTCGACCGCCACGCGGGAGGACGCGCCGATGAACGCGGCGCCGAGCCCCAGGATCGCGCCCAGCGCCAGCGCGGTGATCATGCTCGCCTTCTGGCGGCCGCGGCTGGAGAGGATGAGCACGAGCATCGACGTGAACACGCCGCCCAGGGTGATCGCGGCGGCGGCGAACCGGTAGGCCGCCTCGATCGCGATGTCCGGGAAGTGGGGGTCCGCGATCAGCATGAACGCGCCGATCATCGCGCCGAAGGTTCCGAGCACGGCCCAGGTGAGGTCACCGGCCGGGTCGTGGGCGGGCTCGGCGGAGAAGTTGGCCTCGCGGGTCGGCGGCGGCGCCGCGCTCGCGGAGGTCGCCTCGCGGCGCACCGGGGAGGGCGTGCCGTAGGAGGGCTGCTTCTGCTTCTCCCAGGTGGTGTGCTCCGTGTTGCTCGCCGGCGGGGACGAGCTCGGGCGCGGCGGGCTCGGCCGCGGCGTGCCGGGACGGGCAGCACCGGGCGCGCGGAGGCCGGCTTCCGAGCGGGTCTGGGGCGGCTTGCCCGCGGGCAGCGTGGCCTCGGCCTCGTCCCTCGGAGTGACGAGCGTGCGCTCGTCCGGATCTGCACCGCTGGGTCGGGGGATGAGCATGCGGTTGCCACAGGAGCGGCAAGTCGCCTTGTTCACCGGCTTGGTGAGCTTCTCATCCGGGATCTTGTAGACCGCGTCGCAGTTGTCGCAGACCACCTTCATGGACGTCGCCTCGAGCGAAAGGGAGAACGGGCCAGAGGGCCCCACGCAGACCGCGCAAACTTAGTGGCGCAGCACACTTGACGTCAAGGTGACGACGGGGCCCCTGACAAGCGTCCGACATGTCCCGGCGGTTGCGGTTCGCGTCGCGAGGCATCCGGGTCGGGCCCGCACTTTTTCCGGCGGCGAAAAAGTACGCAACCTCCGCGGCGCGGCGTCGTGTGTACGGGCAGGAGGTGAGCATGTCCGAGCACGAGGCCAGGGGACGCATGGGATGGACGATCGGGGGCGCCGCGATCGTGGCGATCGCGCTGGCCGCGGTGCGCTGTGGTCCGAGCGAGGTCGCGATGGAGGCACCCACGCCGGCGCCAGTGGCGCGTGAGGCGGTGGCGCCGACGCCGGTCGTGCGCCGTCTGCGCTCGCCGCGACGCGAGCGTGCGGAGGTCCCGGCGCGGCAGGCGTCGGAAGCCGGCTGCGACGACTTCGAGGCGCTGTCCATCGCCGCGATCGAGGGCCTGCTCGAGCCCGAGGCCCTGGGTTGTCTCGAGGGCTACCGCCTTGCCGAGGACCTCGAGGCCGCGGCGTTCGCCTCGGACCTGCTCATGGTGCAGGCGTGGGCCGCCGGCGACATGGACGCGTGGCGCGCCCTCGCCGTAGACCACGTGAGTGCCATCGAGCCCGAGGATGCGACGCTCATCCTCAAGCTCGCGCTGGATGCCTCGCGCAACGAGGACGATGCCGTGGCGCTGGCGTCCGCCGAGGACGGTCTCGCGGCCGCCGAGTACCTCGACGAGCTCGATCGCGACCAGCACGTGGACACGCTGCACCGCATCCGGCTGCAGGCCATGACGCGCCAGGACTACCCGGCCGACGAGATCCACGCGGCCGCCGAGGAGTGGTACGCCCACAACACCGAGGCCGAGCGCGACACGACGACGGCGGAGCGGGTGTGCACGGCCTATGGCGAGCCCTGCGGTCCGACGCCCGAAGCCGAGTAGGCGCCTACAGGAAGGGCTCGATGGCGCGCCGGAAGGCGAGCGCGCCCTCGAGATCCTCGACGTAGTCGAGGTTCTCGCTGTCCCACACGAGTTTCGGGCTCTCTTCCCAGGCCTCGAACCACTCCTCGTACAAGCCGTTGAGCTTGCGCAGGTACGAGGTCGGGATCTCCTGCTCGGACTTGCGACCCCGCTTCGTGATGCGCTTCTTGATCGCCTTGGTGCTGCACCGCAGGTAGATCATCAGATCGGGCGGTTCGAGGCTCTTCTTCATCGCTTCGTACAGCGTGAGGTAGGTGTCCCAGTCCCGCTTCTTCATGCGCTTGGACCGGTACAGGTACCGGGCGAAGATCTCGGCGTCCTCGTAGATCGTGCGGTCCTGGACCAGCGTGCCGCCGCTGCGTTCGAGCTCGCGATGGACCTTGTACTTGTGCGTCAGGAACCACATCTGCGAGTGGAACGCCCACCCCCGCATGTCCTGGTAGAAGTCGTCCAGGTACGGGTTGTCCGCGAAGGGCTCGTACACCGGCTGCAGGCCGTAGCGCTCGGTGAGAAAGGTGACGAGCGAGGTCTTTCCGACCCCGATGTTCCCCGCCACCGCGATGAAGCGGTCGGCCACGTGTCCCCCGGTTGGCTCAGAACGTCAGGGTACCCGTGTTGCCGGCCGCGTCCGTCACCGTGATCGACACGGCGCTCGTGAGGTCCGCTTCGACCCACGCTCTGCCGTTCTCGATCGTCGCGATCGTCGTCGTCGACGTTTGCGCGCCCGTGCCATCGTCGATGCTCACCGTGACCTCGCCGCGGATCGGGTTGATGCCGTCGGACTGGCCGCCTTCCTGTGCGTCGATGAGGCGCCAGCCGGTGGCGACGTCGGTGAGCTCGTCCTCGATCATGACCATCGTGCGCGGCGCGGCGAAGTTCACCCACACCCCGCCGGTGTCGGCGGTGACCTCGAGGGTCGCGGGCACGACCTCGAACGGGTCGCTCGCGACCTCGTAGGACGAGGTGCTCCACGGCCAGTGGTCGTCGCCGCCGGCCCAGCTGTCGCCCTCGACGAGCAGGCGGTAGGTCCCCACGGGCAGGTCGGTGCGGTCGCTGTGGCCCACGGCCTGCCAGCCGGCCCACCAGTAGTGGGTCTGCAGCTCGGACACGGGCTTCAGCGGGAACGGGGTGTGGGTGACGAGGATGTCCTGCAGGCCCTCGGTGATCGGGCGGCCGGCGCGCGTGGTCACGTCCTCCCAGCTGCCGCCGACCTCGCGCTGCAGGCGCACGGTCGGGATGTCGACCATCGGGTCACCGCCGATCCACGCGATCTCGACGCGCCCGGTCACGCGCTCGACCTGGGCGGTCTGCGCGAGATCTGTGTGGGCCAGCGGGGTCCACAGATACTCGGGTCGGGTGTCGTTGGTGAGGCGGGTGCCGGCCTCGGGCGTGAGGTCGGGGACCACCGTCGGCAGCTCGCGCACCGGGTACTCGGTGGGTGTGTAGTACCCGAACGGGTCGGGATCCTCGTGCACGTCGGTGCCGAGCACGGTGTCGACGTACGCGAGCATGCCCTCCATCACGTGCTCGCCCTGCAGCGGGCCCCACAGGTTGATGTTCGGCTCGTAGCCGCCCATCAGCCAGTCCTCGGGGATCAGGAAGTAGCCCTCGTGGTCCTGCGAGTAGCCGATGGGCAGGGCCATGGTGTAGCCGAGCTCGCTCTCGGTGCGGCGACGCCATTGCTGCGCGAACATCGAGGTCGGCTCGGCGGGGAAGAAGCCGGCGAGCAGGTCCTCGTTCACCTCGCTGCCATCGGGCAGCAGCATCGGGATCGGGCCGAAGCGAGTCGCGGTGGTGCCGGCCTTGTACGACTCGTTCACCGGCGTCGGCAGCTCCTCGAGCGGCACGTCCACGAAGGCGCTGACCACGGGCATCATGATGTCCGTCGTCGTGCAGCTCGTGTACGGGTACACCGTGACGTCGTCGATGGTGCCGATCGGCAGGAAGGGCTGGTCGTCTCCGCAGAACGCGGCGCCGACGGGCGCGTTGAACTCGTCGAACGGGCTCGCGAGGGTGCCGTCGTCGTTCCACACGATGTTGTCGGGCTCGACCCAGTCGTCGTCCTCTTCCGGGTCGGAGCCGGTCGGCGGGTAGTACCAGTCGACGGTGCCGTTGCGGGTGACCTGGATCTGGTCGTGGTGCTGCCAGATGTGCCGCGAGGCGGTCTCGAGGCGCATCGGCTCGGACGAAGTCGGGGTGCGCTCCCACAAGGACACGATGGGGCCCACCGCGCGCTCACCGAGCACCTCGAGGCGCGAGTACGAGCGCTCGCCGCCCGAGTCGCCGCGGGGCGAGCAGTCGCCCGCGCCGGTCTGCATGTGGAACACGACCACGTCGCCGTCGAACTCCTCGGAGACGCGCTTCTCGATGGCCGCGGCGGCATCGCCGGAGACCATCGCGTTGTCCTCGCCGAGCGCGATGCCGTGGATGCCGAACATGTGGGCCAGCGCGATGGGCTGGCCGTCGGTGTCGTCGATGCGCAGCACGCCCAGGTAGGGGTCCTTGCCGGTCTCCCACTCCTCCTGGTCGGCCCACACCTGCAGCTCGCTGTTCTCACCGCGACGGTTCGAGTAGATCTCGCTGTCCGGGTCCCAGTCCTTCTCCCAGCCGATGCCGATGGCGGCGGGCTCGCGGCGGTCGTAGGCCTCGAGGGCGACGTCGACGATCTGCGCCGCCATGCGCTCGAAGGTCTCCTGGTTGTAGCGGTCGCCGCCCAGGTAGAAGTGCGGCTGATCCGAGAACGGGCCGTAGGAGTGGTGCGTGTGGTTCGCGGTGATCACGACCTTGCCGTCGAGGAACTCGCCGGTGGCCTGCTCGAGCCGCTTGCGGACCTCCTGGACGAGCCCGTCGAAGCTGTAGATGAGGTCCATCTTGATCAGCACGAGGTTGTCGTCGCCGTTGTCGAGCCACACGACCTTCGCGTCCGGGTACATGTGCACGCCGGCGCTGGCGACGAAGCCCGCGGTGTAGGCGCTGTCACGCGTGTCCGCCTCGGTCACGCCGTCGAGCACGCGCGCCGTGAACCCGCCGAGCGGCGTACCGACGGGAAGTCGGACGTAGCCCTCGGCGGCACCGGCCTGCGGCGCACCGGGCACGATGGCGTCGTAGCTGGGAAGCTCGCCGCCCGAGCAGCCGAGAAGAGAGAGCAGAAGGAGCGGAGAAAGACGGACCATCGATGCCTCGCACCGGGAGTGTACAGGGGCGGAAGAATGGGGGTCGCGCCGGCTCTGTACGGGAATAACTGACAGCTGTTCGCGAATAACCTCCGGTCGAGGGTTTGCACGTGCACGGTCGAGGTTCGGCGTAGGTTTGTGGTGGAGGGAGGATGGAACTGCGTCGACTGGATCCGTCGGAGGCCGAGCGACTGCGTGCGTTGCGGTTGCGCTCGCTGCGTGCAGATCCCCTCGTGTTCGGCGGGAGCTACGACGAGAGCGCGGCGCGACCGCTCTCGGTGTGGGAGCGGCAGGTCGCCGACTTGCCCACCTGGGTCGTCTCCGATGGGGACGCGGACGTCGGCATGGTCCGGATCGCACCCCATGCGGAGGGCGGGGGCGAGCTGATCTCGCTGTGGGTCGCGCCCGAGGCCCGCGGACGCGGTGTCGGCGAGCGCCTGGTCCACGCGGTGCTCGCGTGGGCCGATGGACCCGTGGTCCTCGAGGTCCGCGCGTCCAACGGGCCGGCCATCGATCTGTACGAGCGGCTCGGCTTCACGCTCGATGCGGAGACCGAGGGTACTCAGCGATGGGTGCGCGCTACTCGAAGCGGCGCAGGTGCTCCGCGGTGAGCGTCCAGTGGGGAAGGGCGAGCTCGCCGTCCCAGCGCCACCAGGCGTCGATCGGTCCCAGCTCGACGTGGAAGTCCTGCGCCGGCATGTAGCCTTCGCCGACGAGCAGCAGGGTCTCGTCCTGGCGGGTGGCGACGTCGAGCAGGACCACCGCGTGGCCCGGGAAGCCGCCCTGCACCAGGATGTAGCCGGGACGGGGTGTGTCGGCGGGCTGGCTGTCGTGGGCCTCGAGGGAGGCGGTGCCGGCCCAGGTGAACAGCAGGCGCAGGTAGTCGTCCCACTCGCCGGTGCTGCCCTGGCGCCACTTCAGTGCGTTGCCGTCGGCGTAGGGCGTCTCGCCTGCCGCGAAGCGCGCCCACGGCATGAGATCGCCGCTGGTGGCGTGAAACGCGACCTCGCTGCCGGTCTCGCGCAGCCACTCGGCCCGCAGGCGAAGCGCGCTGTCTGCGCACTGCTGCAGGTCGCCCTTGACCAGGGGCAGGTCGACGACCCGCGCGTGGTGGCCGACGGTGCGGCCGTCGTGGGTGCGCACCGGCACGTCGGCCGCGCGGACCGGCCGGTCGCGGAGCCAGTCGCCGAAGGCATCGCCCTCGACGCGAGTGAAGCCCTCGGGCACGGGAAAGGCCTCGGCCACGGTGCGGGCCGGCTCCGCGGGCGCGGACACGGCGGGTTCGGGGGAGGCAGGAGGCGGCGGGGGCTCGGCGCAGGCGAGCGAGAGGAGCAGCAGCATGGGGGCTGTGACCTCCCGCGTGGGCGGCGGTTCCCTACGGGACGACGGTGATCGTGATGCTGTCGGTCGCCGTGTTGTTGTTCGAGTCCGTGACCGTGGCGGTGACGGTGTGGTCGCCGAGGCTCGACGTGCGGAACTCCTGGGGGCTGCCGCTGCCGATGGTGCTGCCGTTGTCGTCCCACGTGATCACCAGCGCCCCGTCCTCGAGGTCGTTGGCGATGCCTTCGAGGGGCACGCGCTCGTTGCGGGTCGCCGTGTAGTCACCGGCCGGCGCGGTGATGATCACGTAGGGCGAGATCACGGTGTACGTGATGCTGTCCGTGCCCTGGTTGCCGCTGCTATCGGTGACCGTGCACGTGATGGTGTGGGTGCCGCTCGTGCTCCACGCCGGGGTGACGCTGCCGCCCGAGCCGAGCGTGCCGTCGACGTCGCTGGACCACACGATGGACGAGGTCAGGTTGCCCTCGGTCGGGTCGGTGGCGGTCGCCGTGAACTGCACGTCGATGTCGAACAGCTCGCTGCTGCCGTCGGAGGGCCCGGTGATCGTGCACATCGGGTTGTCGACGTCGACGTCCGTGTCCGTGTCGGCATCCGCGTCGGTGTCGGCATCCGCGTCGGTGTCGGCATCCGCGTCGGTGTCGGCATCCGCGTCGGTGTCGGCATCCGCGTCGGTGTC
>SBGP01000091.1 GCA_006226595.1 Deltaproteobacteria bacterium | reverse complement strand
GCCGCTGCCGCCGCCACCGCCGGCGCCGCCGCTCGCGCCGACGCCGCCGTCACCGCCCGAGCCGCCGTCACCGCCCGTACCCGTGGTGATCGAGCCACCCCGCATCTCGAGCGAAGAGGTCATGATCGCGACGGCCAGGGTCGCACCGCCACCGGTACCCGCTCCGCCGCCCGTTCCGGCCTTGGCACCGCCGCCGCCGCCGCCGCCGCCGCCACCGTAGCTGTCACAGGTGGACGAACCGCCGCCACCGCCGCCGCCACCGCCGCCGCCACCGCCGTCGGTGCCGTTGGTGCCGCTGATGCCGTTGGACGGGGTGTAGGCCACGCCGGACCAGGTGCCGGTGGACGAGCCGCCTGCACCGTTGCTGCCGCTGGTGCCGCTGCCACCGGGGTTGCCCGGGCTGCCGCTGGTGCTGCCGCCACCGCCAGGGCCGCCGTCGCCGGCAGGGCCGGTGCCACCGGTGCCGACGCTGCCGCTGCCGTTGCCGTGGCCCGGGCGCCCGCCGCCGCCGCCGTTGTTGCCGGCGGGCGACGAGCCGCCGCCGCCGCCGTTCGGGCGAGAGCAGCCACCGCAGAAGATGGAGGAGTCCTCACAGCCGTTGCCGCCCTTGCTGCCGTTGAGGCCCGAGCCGCCGGAGCCGTTGGTGCCGCGGGCACCATTGCTGCCTGCGGTCGCGTCGCCGGACTCGATGTGGACCTCTTCCCACAGCAGGCCGGCCGTGTTCTGGAGGATGATCGCGTACGCCGAGGCGCCCGTTCCGCTTGCGTCAGCGCCGACCACCTCGAGCTGCTGCCAGGTGGTGGGTACGCTCCAGCCACTCAGGGTCTTGCCCGACGAAGGCACGGGAATCGAGGGGATCGCCAGGCCTCCGCGGACCCAGGTGCCGGCGGTGTAGCCACCCGCAAGGCTGATGCCGGGTTGGAAGTCGCCGCTCAGGGTGACGTCTCCGCTACCCATGAGGATCCAGGGGACGCTGTCGGTGCTGGCGACCGTGTACGCCCGATCGAGCGTGCGCACGGGCGTGGTCGTAGTGCGACCGTCGTTGTTGTCGTTGCCGTTGAGCGGGTCGAGGAACACGCTGTTCGCGAGGTCGCCGTCGATGCCGTCGCAGTTGCCGTCGGCGTACTCCATGTCCGGGACGTCGTCGCCGTCCGGGTTGGTCGTCGGCGCGGTGTCGTCGCAGTCGCCCGGCTCGATGGTCGCACAGTTGGGGTCCGAGGAGCCGCTGCAGCTCGGACCTTCGCAGAAGCAGTCGCCGTCGTCGTCCCAGTCCGGACCGCGGTCTTCGGCGAAGGTGATGACCGTGGTGTCCTCGCTGATGTTGCCGTCGGTGTCCTCGACCTCGACACGGACCATGAAGTTGCCGAGGGTGCCCGGGTTCCACAGAACCGTCGAGGTGCCCGCGGAGGTCACGGGCTGCTCGGAGATCAGCGTGCCGGAACCGTTCTGCGGGCCGCCGTACCAGCGGGCGATCAGGTCGCCGTTCGCGTCCTGGTTGTCGCTCATCGCGGCGCTCAGCACCGCGTCGTCCCAGGGATAGAACAGCTCGAAGTCTGTCGGCGTGATGATCTCGACCGACGGCTCCTGGATCGCGGAGTTCACGGTGACGGTGATCGTCGCCTCGTCGGACTCTCCGTCGCCGTCGGTGGCCGTGAGCGTGATCACGTGCGTGCCGATCGGGAGCAGCGTCGCAATCGAGGTCACGCCGTCGGGACCGGGGGCGGCTTCGCCCTCGAACCCGAGCGGACCCGCCTCGCTGGAGGTCCAGGTGACGAGCGTGATGTCGTCGATGCCGTTGCCGTCCTGCACGTTGCCGACGAACTCGATGGCCTCGTCGTCGAAGAAGTTCGTGCCGTCAGCGGGCGAGTCGATGGCGACGGCGGGGGCGACATTGGCCTCCGCTTGCACCTGTACGTCGTTGCCGCAGCCGTGCAGCGCAACAGAAAGGATCCCTAGAGAGGAGGCCAGGCGCATGATGTTGCTCCAAGTTGCCCCCGATCGTCCCGATCGATGAGGCCGATGTCAACAGGGAACACGCGTCAGTGACCGCATCGCGGTGCTTCTCGCAACGCGTAGGATGCGCGTGGAGGCAAGGAATGCGCCACTGGCTCGTGCTCGGACTGCTGTGGGGATGCGGGGGGGAAGCGCCCTCGCCGCAAGTGTCCACGTCGGTGCGCCACAACGTGGTTGTCGTGCTCTCGGACGCGCTGCGGGCATCGAACCTCGAGCTGTACGGCTACCCGCGACAGACGGCGCCGTTCATCGCTGAGCTTGCGAAGGACGCAGCGGTGTTCGAGCACGCGTTCGCGCACTACCCGGGCACGCCGGTGTCGGTGAGTCAGCTGATGACCGGGCGCTACCAGCCGCCGCAGCTGATGCGAACCCGGCTGTTTGGCGTCGCCGTGCGCGACCTGCCCGCCGACTATCCGCTCCTTCCCAGGGTCTTCGGGGAGGCAGGGTACAAGACCGGCTTGATCACGGGCCATCCGTGGTTCGAGGACTCGAGCCGTCTCGAGGCCCACTTCGATCACTTCGAGGTCGTGCGCGATCCGGAGGAGCGCTACCCGCCGTTCCAGGGCCTGCTGCCACCCGTGGATGCGTTTCTCGATGGCGTCGGCGAGCAGCCGTTCTTCCTCTACGTGCACGCGATCGACACGCACGCGCCGAACGAGGTGGCCCCGGGCGACGAGGACCTGCGCGTGGACGGCGTGAGCGAGGATGTCGCGGCATACGACTCGGACATCCGCCGCATGGACCGCGGCGTGAGGGCGCTGGTGGCGAGCCTCGAGGCGCGGGGCCTGCTCGACGACACCGTGTTCGTGTTCCTGTCGGATCACGGCACGGAGTTCGGCGAGGTCTCGGATGCTCACTACGACAAGAACCACGGCCTGCAGGTGCGTCGACCGCTGGTCGAGATCCCACTCGTCATCCGCCTGCCCGACAAGTCCGGTGCCGGTCGCTACACCGCTCCGGTAGGCCTGGTCGACGTGCTCCCCACGGTGGTGCGCCTCGCTGCGCCCGACCTCGCGCCGCCTGCTGGAGACGGCCTCGACCTCTCGCCCCGCTTGCTTGCCGGCAAGGACGATCCTGCCCCACGCACGCTGCTCGCGCGCTCGATGCGTTGGTGGGCCATGTACGACGAGGACGAGGAGCTGCTCCTCGACCGTTGGTCCGGCGAGGCCGCGATGTACGGCGTCACCCGAGATCCGAACAACTACGCCCGACAGGAGCCCCGTGAGATCCGGGCCGACTGGGAGGTGTCCCTGCGTGCTCAGAGCGCGAAGCTCGAGCGAGAGTTCGAGGCCTTGCCTCAGAATGCCGCCCTCGCCGGGGTCGTCAGCCTGATCATGCCCTCGGACCTGGACGAGGGCAGTTCGGCGCCCGTGTTCACCTACGGCGAGAGCGACGACCGCTGGACCCTGGCGGGACGCGAGCTGCTCGCGTTTCCGGGCGAGTCCCCGGGAACCGTGCGCTACCGCATGCCCTTCGTCGACGGACGCTGGAAGGTCGAGCTGCGCCCACTGCGCGACGCCCCGTTCAACGAGGGGGCCACCGTGCGCATCGAGGGCGGAGAGCCCATGTCCCTGGAGACGCCTGGACCGGACGGCTTCGACCTCGGCGTGCACTCCGTGACCGACCCCCTGGAGATGGAGATCGTCTCGGGAGTCGGTGGGGTCAGTCTGTGCGAGCTGCGTATGACGCGCGAGGACGTTCCCGGCGCACCGCTGGATCCGGAGCTGCGCAAGGCGCTCGAGGCGCTCGGCTACGGCGTCGACGACGACCCGGAGGAGTGAGCGCGACGGTACTCGGCGAGCGCCCAGCTGCTCACGAGCGCCGCGTGGTAGCCGAAGTAGGGGTTCACGTCCTCGGAGGGCTCGCCCCAGCCGCCGTCCTCGCGCTGGTGGGCGAGGAGCACCTCGACCGACTCTTCGATCTCCGGACCGGCATGCCCGAGCCACACGAGCCCCGACAAGCGCTCTGCGAACAGGTCGACGTCGGCTTCCGAGGGGTCGGTGAGCGTGGCCGGCTGGTGGGCGAGCAGGTCGGCGCGGATCGGCGCGGCGAGCTCGTCAAAGCGCGCGTCGTCCAGACAGCCGCGCTCGTGGGCCAGCGCGAGGCTCCACGCCGCGTGGGTGCTCCAGTAGCCACCGTCGTCGCGCATGTCGCCGGCAAGGTACGCGAGGGTCTGCTCGCGGATCGGGTAGCGGTCGCACCACAGCGCCTCGGCGACCACGTCGTTCACCTTCGGACGGCCCTCGGAAGGCAGGACCCACGTGTTGGTGGGCGGCACCTCGATGTCCGCCCAGAACCGGCGATGCAGGTGGTCGGCATCGTGGTCGGCGACCGCACGGGCGCGCTCCCAGGCGCGGTCGAGATCGGGGTGCGACGCGACCTCGCGGATCTCGTGGAGGCCGATGGCGGCGTCGAAGCGCAGCTCGCCGGGCCAGTCGGCGAGGAAGGGTGCGGCGCGGTGCATCGCCGCCTCGACGCGTGCCTCGAGCGACAAGGGTTCGGCAGGGGCCGCGGCGTCGGGCGGTGAAGGGCTCGGAGCGGTCGGCTCGGGGGCTCCGCAGGCGAGCAGGCAGCTCAGCCAGATCATCGGCGTCTCCGCAGGACGAGAGGCAGCAGGAGCAGCCATCCAACCACGGGAACGCCGCTGGTGGCGCAGCCGCAGGACCGGGCGTCGTCGTCGGTGGCCTCGTCCGTCGCGCCGCTGTCGCCGCTGTCGCCGCTGTCCACGGGCAGGCCGGTGTCTTCGCGCACGCACAGCGGCTCGCGTCCGGCGAGGTCCGGAGTACCGTCGCGATCGGCGTCGATGGCGAGTCGGGCTCCGGTGCCCGGCGCGGCGCAGGTCAGCGTGGCCGGCCGTGGCAGCGCATCGAGGGTGCATCCCGTGGAGCCGTCCGCGCTGGACCAGGCTCCGTCGGCGTAGAGCAGCCCTCCGGCCGGTGTGTGGGCGATCAGGTCGCAGTCGCCAGCGTCCGCGCGTGCGACGAGCAGGTCGAGCCGTGTGAGCCGATCGGCGGGCG
This sequence comes from Deltaproteobacteria bacterium, assembly GCA_006226595.1. GTDB lineage: Bacteria > Myxococcota_A > UBA796 > UBA796 > M1803. The sequence goes on along the minus strand of SBGP01000091.1, from coordinate 133,795 downwards.
TGGCGTCGGTGAGGGTGATCTGCTGGCCGACGATGGGGGCGAGGTTGGTGTCGAAGGCGAGCACGAATGCGCCGAACGGATCCTGGATGCGCCCGACCTGGCCGTCGTGGAACATGCCGAAGCCGCGGACCTGCGGGCCGATCGGGCCCCACAGCTCGGGATGGTGCGGGTCGCCGGCGGCCCAGAAGAAGCCCACCTTCTGGTAGGCCTGCCGCAGGCTCGGCACCTTCATGAACTGCGTCGACCGACCCGAGTCCGCGACCGAGCCGTCCGCGCCCCAGATGCGGTCCTCCGGGGCGTAGGCGTGGCACTCGACGCAGTCTCCGCCGAGAAACGCGGTGCGGCCGGCTTCCTGGGCCTCGGTGCGGCTGCCGTCGAGCGGCAGGTAGGGGTTGGGCGGCGGTGTGATCGACAGCGCCCACGTGGCGAGGTCGTCCATGGCCTGCTCGGAGAGCGGCGCATCGGCGTCGAGCAGCTCGACGAAGGCGGGCCCGAAGTCGAGGAAGGAGGCGCGGGCATCGGCGACGCCCCCGCCGGCCTGAAGGCCGCCGTTTCGGTCCCCCCGCCAGTGCATCGCATAGGCGTCGGCCACGCCGCGCAGGGTCTGCGTGGTCATCGGTCCCTTGAGTGGGTGGAAGTCCGGAGGAGGCGTGCTCTCGACGGGCGGGTTCGGGTTGGGCTCGAGCACGCCGCCCGGATCCGACAGCTCCCAGGCGAGGTGATCGGTGTCGCCGAACACGTGGCAGCCGCCGCACGAGGCTTCGCCGGTGGCGGTGTTGCGGGCCTCGAACATGTGAGGGCGACCTGCGACCACGGCCGCGGGCTCGGGGCTCGGCAAGCGCACGTGGGCGACCTCGGTCCGGGTCGCGATGTCCACTGCGGACACGCCGTTGTCGAAGCGGGTGTACACGTACAGCATTCCCGCGTCGCCATCGAGCGCGAGGCCGGCGGGGCCGCCTGCGGAGAGGGCTACCAGCTCGCCGGGCGCGCCGTTGGCGAGTGCGTCGACGGCCACCCGCGAGACCGCCTGGCTGCCGTATCCAGCGACCCAGGCGGCGGACCCGTCGGGCTCGAAGACCAGGGCCGTGGGCTGGGAGAGGCTCTGCTCGGCGCCGCTCGGGGCGTCGTAGTCGAGGTGCGGATTCAGGCGGTAGGGGGTGGCCTCGCCGGCATCGACGGCGGTGAGTCGCGCCCGGTGCAGCTCACCGACGAGGCTGGTGGGGCCGGCGGTGCCGACGAAGCGGTCGGCGTTGTTCGCCTCGGTGTTCGCGACCCACAGCTCCGAGGTGCCCGGCCGCTCGGCCATCGCGTACAGCACCGTGCCGACGCTGGAGACCGCGCCGAGCTCGACCGGGGGCGTGGAAGCCGCGTCGAGGGTGAACACGTCGAGATCCGGCAGCTCGAAGCCGACGACGCCGCTCCAGTCGCGACCCAGGGCATCGCGCCAGATCCCGTCGTCGCCCTGGTGGACGACCACGGACAGCTCGGGTCCGAGGTTGCCGTCGAGGTCCGCGTTGGGGCCGGGTGCGCCGAAGGGAATGGTCCGGCCCTCCCACTCGCAGGGGGCCGCGTCCTCCCCGCCGTCGCAGACCACCGCGTCCGAGATCACCGTCGATCGGTTGCCCGACTTGAACACCGCGGCGTGCACCCGGGTGCCATCGGCGCTCACCGCCAGCGCCCGCGGCACGTCGCCGAACAGGGTGACGATGTCGAGAGGAGTGCCGGCGACCCCGTCGTCGGGGGCGTCGAGGTCGAATACCCACACGTCGGCGCGGCCGAGCCCCTCGACCAGCGGCTGCGGATCCTCCGGCAGGTTCTGACCGCGTCGGGCCGCGGCGACGAACAGGCGCCCGCTGGCGATCACCGCGTCCCGGGGCTCGTCTCCGACGTGTAGCGTCGCCGAGACCACGCCGGCGTCGAGGTCGACCACCGACACGCTGTCGGACTGCTGGTTCACGACCCAGGCGCGGGACCCGTCGACAGCGATGGCCACGGGGTCGAGGCCCACCGGCACGCTGCCCACGGACGAGAGGTCGGTGAGGTCGAGCCGCTCGAGCCGTCCACCCGGCAGGTTGGCGACGAGCAGCTCGCCATCGGCCAGGGCCAGCGGCCGCACCGGGTCGGACTCGAAGTTGACCCAGTCCGAGGCGAGGGCGTTCAGGGCGAGCAGGAGGCTGAGCACGCCCGAGTATATGCGGGCGCCGGGGCGTTGGCGTCAGTCGAGGACGACGTGGGTGCCGGCGTCGACCTGCTGCTCACGCCACGTGCCGCCTGGGACGCGCCAGCGCACCGTCACCTCGCGTGCGTCGCCGAGGGCGAACAGTCGCTCGGAGGGCCCGCTGCTCGCGAAGCCCACGGCGTAGTCCAGGGTGTGGTGCTGCACGCGGTCGGCGTCGTCGACCTCGACCTGCGTGCCAATCGGGCCGTCCACGACGATCCATGCATCGGCGTTCGCGTGGTTCTCGAACAGCTTCGGCGCGGCCCCGTTCTCGATGATGAGCAGATCCGGGTCCCCGTCGCGGTGCCAGTCGAAGGCGACGAGTGCGCGGCCCGGCCCGGTGTGGGCGAGGCCGAGCGCGGAGGCCTGGTCCTCCATGCCTCGGTCCAGCTGCGTCCACAGCCGCGTAGGATCGGCGTCGAACGGGCTGACGTCGTTGTTCGGGTCCGCCCAGGGCCAGGGCTTGGGGTAGCCGTTGGTCAGCGCGATGTCCTGGTCGCCGTCGAGGTCGTGGTCGAGTAAGGCGACACCCCAGGCCCAGCCGCCGTTGCGCACGCCGTAGGCATCGGTGGCGTCCTCGAAGCTGCCGTCCCCGCGGCCCAGGTACAGGCGGTTGCCGGAGCAGCCCCAGGCGGGGGAGCACAGCTCGCGATCGTCCCAGATCGCGCTCACGAAGGCATCGACATTGCCATCGCCATCGATGTCGCCGACGGCCAGGCCCATGCCGTTCTCGTCGGTCGCGAAGCCCGAGCTCTGGGTGCGCTCGACGAAGGTGCCGCCGTCGTTGAGGAACAGGCGGCTGGTCGCGAAGTCGCCGGCCACGAGCAGGTCGACCCACCCGTCGCCGTCGAGGTCGGTGAAGGCGGCGGTGAACGCGTGCACCAGCGACAGGTCGACGCCGCGGGCGGCGGTCTCGTCGGTGAACCTTCCGTTGCCGTCGTTCACGAACAGCCGCGAGGCGCTGATCACGGAGGCCTCGTAGACGACAGCGAGCACGTCGAGGTCGCCGTCCTGGTCGATGTCGGCGACGCTCGCGCCGAACACGCCCGTACAGCTGCTGCCGCGTCCCAGGCTCCACGCCTGACTGCGGGCGAGCTCACCGTCCTCCTGGAGAAGGACTTCGAAGTGGCCGTGCCAGCCGCCGCGGAGCAGGTCGAGGTCGCCGTCTCCGTCGAGGTCGGCGAGGGACGCCGCGATGTGGTCGCCGTCGGCGCGGTCGCCGAGCCACGCAGGCGCTTCGACGAAGCCCTCGCCGTCCCCGAACAACAGCGCGTCGGGCAGGCCGTCTCGAGGAAGGTACAGGTCGAAGTGCCCGTCGCCATCGACATCGCCGACCGCCGCGCCACCGCCCATCTGCTGGATGATGTCGCAGGTGGCTTCGCCCGGCGTCTCGGGAATCTCCCATTGCACGTAGTCCGCCAGCAGCGCACTCCGGTCCGCGAATCCTTCCGACGGCTCGGTCGGGGAGGGGTTGCAGCCCGCGAGCGCGATCCAGGTCAGGGCATGGCCGGGAGTGCACTTCACCCCTGGAGTATCCACCGTTCGAAGCCCGATGGCTAGGGATGGCGCCTCAGCGGAAGCAGCCGTGCTCCCACACGACCTCGCGCTCGTGACCGCGGTTCTCCGGGTCGGGAATGGGCCGGTTGTAGAACAGGATCTCCAGGGTCGCGAGGCGGGCGTCTCCCTCGCGGTCGCGGTTCCACTCCCGGCAGTGGTAGCGGGAGAACTCGCTCGCGGCGGCGTGGTGGCCGTAGGCAATCCGCTTGATCATGACCATCCACCGCATGTTGCGGTAGCGACGCTCGGGCGCGGTGCCTCCGGCGGGGACCAGCGAGCTGACCGGCAGATCGCGGGGGGAGGGGCCGCCGAGTGCGAGCAGATCGACCTCGTTGCCGGCGAAGGTGCGACCGCGGACGGCGACCCAGCCGGTGCGGCTCGCGGGGCGCGCGAACATCTTCCACGCCTGCTGCAGGAACAGCGCCTGTCCGAGGTCGGAGATGCCGGGACCGCCGCTGTACTCGGAGTCGCGGGCCACACCGAGGTTCCACACCAGCGTGAACACGAGCAGCGGAACGGCGACGATCTGTGCGATGCGCGGGCCCAGGGGCCCAGGGGCTCCGCCGGCGGGCAGGCGAGACGCGAGTGCGACCGGCGCGAAGCGGTCGGCGTGCCAGCCCAGCCGGTCGAAGGCCCAGGCCGGAAGCAGGGCGACGAGCCCGATCACCGCGATGACCGGGAAGAAGTCGACGCGCAGGGCCGCGAGGAAGCCCAGGGTGAGGGCGGCGAGGGCGGCGAGCGTCGCGGTGCGCACCGGTCCGCGTCGGACGGGGATCAGGAACACCAGCGGCCACAGGACCTCGCCCCAGCCGGTGATGTGCGTGATGGCGGCGCAGAAGGTGGGGAACTGGCCGAGCCAGTGTCCGAGTGCGCGCACGTGGAACTCGTCCTGGAGGATGAGCTCGAGGGCTTCGCCGCTTCGCCACGCGGGCTGCTCGAGCTTCGCGTAGCCCGCGGCCAGGTACACGATGACGACCTGGGCGAAGAGCCCGAGGCTGCCGAGGTCGGTGGCCTGTGCATCGGGCTGGTCCGGCGGTTGGTGCACCGCATCGACCGACCACACCCGGGACACCGGGGCGAGGGCGGCCCAGAGCACGGACAGCCGCAGCATCGCGTCATAGCCGCCGCCGACGAACAGGTTGCGCAGCTGCACGCCCGCGAGCAGTACGTAGAGGACGACGGCCCAGGTCCGCGTCCGCCAGCCGGCCGCGAGGGCCAGGCCGCCCAGCGCCTGGAGCAGGAGCAGGAACACCGCCCACGTCAGGCCACCGGAGCCCATGTGCACGCTGAAGCCCGGCTCGAGCAGGAAGCCGAAGTGGTGGAGCGCCGCTGCACGTGGGAGGACGCCGGCGTCCGTGTACATCGCGTACGCATCGCTGAGCCGGGACAGGGCGTCGAAGCTCACGACCACGCCGAGCGCCATGCGAAAGCTCGCGAGGGCGCGTGGGTCGAGGCCGAGAGCGGGGGTGCGGTCGACGTCCGCGGGTGCTTGGGACATGGCGCGCAGTCTACACCCGGGCTGTTGTAGGCTGCCGAAGTCCAGGAGGACGCGCATGACCCGACTGCTTGCACTCGCGCTTCTGCTCACCGCGTGCGGAGGTGGTGGCACCGATGAGACCGAACCGACGGTCCGCCAGCGCTACTACACGGCGCTGTGCCCGCTGTACTCGGACACGACGTGCGTGGACAACCAGACGAACAGCTGCGGAGGCTCGCTCTCGTTCGATAGCGAGGCGGACTGCCGGACCTTCCTGTCCTTTGCGCACTCGGGCTGCAATGACCTCGACGGCGCGCTCGAGGCGAGCTCGGACACCGAGACGTGCATCGCCGACCTCGAAGCCTTCGACTGCAGTACCACCGACATCTGCGACGGCAGCGGCTCGAGCGTGATCAGCGCGGCCTGCCTCGCGGTGGAGTCGGTCATCGAGACGGCCTGCCCCGACGACTCGGGCATGTAGCCCCGGGCGACTACTTCTTGGCGACGAGTCGGCCCGGGCCCTTGGGCTCGTCGTCGTCGTCGTCGTCCTCGAGGAGCATGTCCGCGTACTTGTCGGCCATGTCCTCGGTCATCACGGCGGTGGGCGCCTCGTCCTCCTCCCAGTCGTCGTCGAAGTAGGCACCGCCGCGGTCCCCGAAGCTCGGGATCTCCTCGGCGCGGGCCGCGCGCAGGGCGGCGGCCAGCTCGGCGTTCGCCGAGGCGTCGAGCACCTCGGTGGCCTGCTCGTCGGCGGCCTCGATGTCGCCCATGGGCATGAGCGGCGAGGGGCCTCGCTGGGGGGGCGCGTCCGGGGTGAGCACCGCGACCTCGGTGGCGGCCTCGTCTTCTTCCCAGGAAGAGTCGAAGAAGGCGCCGCCCAGTCCGCGGTCCAGGGGCTGCGGCGGAGCCTCGACCGGGCGCTCGGGCGCGGGCAGGTCCAGCTCGAGCTCTTCCTCGTCGGACCTGGCGGCCACGGGCTTGCGCGCCGGACGCGGGGGCCGGGGCACCGGCGCGGGCGCCACCTCGTCGCTGCGGCGGGACATCAGCGCGACGGCGGCCCACAGCATGATCACCAGCACCAGCAGCACGAAGAGCACTGCGATGACGGCAATCACGAGCAGGATCGTGGTGTCCGAACCCAGGGGGAGCCTCCAAGCGGGTCGAGGGTAACCCAGTCGGGCCTGCCGCCGCGAGCCTCTCTGTTTGTTATGACGCCATCCTTCCGATGGAGCCCCCATGACCGCCGGTACTTTCAACGTCCCCGTTCCCGCCAACGAACCCATCAAGGGCTACGCGCCCGGGAGCGCCGAGCGCGCCTCGATCGAGGCCGAGCTCGCCCGGCAGACCGGCGAGGTCGTCGAGATTCCCTGCGTCATCGGCGGCGAGCACGTGTTCACCGGCAACACCGTCGACGTGACCATGCCCAGCGACCACGGGCACGTGCTCGCGAAGGTTCACCTCGCCGGTCCCGAGCAGGTCCAGGCCTCGATGAAGGCGGCGATGGAGGCGAAGGCCGAGTGGGAGGCGCTTCCGTGGTCCTCGCGTGCCGCCATCCTGCTCAAGGCCGCGACCCTGCTCGCCGGACCGTGGCGCGACCGGCTCAACGCCTCGACCATGCTCGGTCAGGGCAAGACCGTGCACCAGGCCGAGATCGATGCCGCGTGCGAGCTCATCGACTTCTTCCGGTTCAACGCGAAGTACGCCGAGGAGATCTACGCGCAGCAGCCGCCGATCTCGCCGGACGGCACCTGGAACCGCCTCGACCACCGCGGCCTCGACGGCTTCGTGTTCGCGGTGGCCCCGTTCAACTTCACGTCGATTGCGGTGAACCTGCCGACGTCGGCGGCGATGATGGGCAACACCGTCGTGTGGAAGCCGGCGACAACCTCGGCGCTGTCGGCCTGGTACGGCATGCAGATGCTCGAGGCGGCGGGCTTCCCGGCTGGCGTGATCAACCTCGTCAACGGTCACGGTGCGGACGTGGGTGACCCGGTGCTCGCGAGCCCCGACCTCGGCGGCATCCACTTCACCGGCTCCACTGGCACCTTCCAGCACATGTGGAAGACCGTCGGCACGAACATCGCCGGCTACAAGCAGTACCCCCGACTGGTCGGCGAGACCGGCGGCAAGGACTTCATCCTCGCGCACCCCTCCGCGGACGCCGAGGCCGTGGCCATCGCCATCCTCCGCGGCGGCTACGAGTACCAGGGCCAGAAGTGCTCGGCCGCGAGCCGCGTGTACCTGCCGAAGAGCCTGTGGCCCGAGATCCGCGACCGCGTGGCTGCGGGACTCGCCGAGTTCAAGCAGGGTGATGTGCGGGACTTCTCGAACTTCGTCGGCCCGGTCATCGACGAGCGCGCCTTCCAGAAGCACTGCGGCTACCTCGGTCTCGCGGCCCAGCAGGACGTGGTGGCCGGCGGCAAGGCCCACGGCGACAAGGGCTGGTACATCGAGCCGACCTTCGTGCGCGTGGACGACCCGCATCACACGCTGATGGAGGAGGAGATCTTCGGTCCCATCGTCACCGTGTTCGTCTACGACGACGCGGACTGGGAGGGCGCGCTGACCCTGGTCGACACGACCTCGCCCTACGCGCTCACCGGCGCCATCTTCTCCCAGGACCGCTACGCGGTGGAGCGCGCCACGCAGCGCCTGCGTCACGCGGCGGGCAACTTCTACATCAACGACAAGCCGACTGGCGCGGTCGTGGGCCAGCAGCCGTTCGGCGGTGCGCGGGCCAGCGGCACCAACGACAAGGCCGGCAGCGCGCTGAACCTCCTGCGGTGGACGAACCCGCGCACCATCAAGGAGAACTTCAACCCGCCGCACGACTGGCGCTACCCCTTCCTGGGCTAGCGAAGGCTCGGCGCCTCCACCGCGGAGGCGCCGTTCGCGGGCTCAGCTCGGCGTGATGATGCCGAACACGCCGCCCGTGCTGTCGCCGACCACCGCCATGCGTCCGACGCCGGGCACGTCGATGAGCTCGGAGTGCACGGCGCCCCCGTGGTCACCGACGCGCTCGACGGCCGCATCGACGTCGGCCACGTGTACCCAGGTCAGCCACATGCTCGGCGCCTGCGGGTTCGCCGCGGGCATCGCGCCGCCGACCATGTCCGCGCCGTCCTTGAGGATCAGGTAGGGCCCGTCGGGCATCTGCATGGTCTCGGTGGTGAAGCCGAGCGTCGCCTCGAGCCACGCGATGTCGGCGGTGAGGTCGTGCGAGTGCAGCTCGACCCAGTGGATGGCGCCCTGGCCGTCGGGTGCGTTGGCGGCGGTGCCCTCGTCGGCTTCGTGGAACAGCGAGATGGCGGCGCCACTCGGCGAGGCCACGACCGAGAAGCGACCGGGAGGGATGTCGGTGGGCGGCACGAGCAGGGTGCCTCCGTGGGTGAGGGCCGCCGCGGTGCGGGCGTCCACGTCGTCCACGCGCAGGTAGTTGTCCCAGTGCGACGGCACGCCCTCCGCCTGCGGGGTGCCGAGGTGGGCGCGGGGCACGCCGGCCGCCGCGAACATCGTGGCCTCGCCATCGCCCATGGGTGCGGTCTGGACCTCCCAGCCGAGGACCTTCGTGTAGAACGAGGCGGCAGCCTCGGTGTCGGTGGAGATGACGCCGTGCCAGCAGAATTGGTTGTTGAGGTAGGCCATGGAGGACTCCGGTGTGGGGGCGGGTTGCCCGGGGTTCATCCACACGACGGATGGCCGGTCCCGCGATCGACATCGACCGCGATTTTTCTCGAACTTTCGCGGACATGCCGATGAACAGCACATCTCCGAAGAGTGGCCCACCGAGATGGCGCCGGAGGCTATGCTCTGGGCATGGAGGCCCGATGGCCAGGCTGCTGAGCGGCGGCAACCCCCAGATTGCGAAGGGTGATGGTGACGAGGTCGTGCAGGCCTATCTGGATGCGATGCCCGGATGGAAGCAGGACGTGGGGCGTGCGATCGACGCGCTGATCACCGCGCAGGTGCCCGACGTGATCAAGGCCGTGCGCTGGAACACGCCCTTCTACGGGCTCGAAGGGCAGGGGTGGTTCCTCGGGTTCCACTGCCTCACCAAGTACGTGAAAGTGAGCTTCCTCAACGGGGACGAGCTGGATCCGCTGCCGCCTGTCGAGGCCAAGGCGCCACGGGCCCGGTACCTGCACATCTACGAGGGCGAGGCGCTCGACGAGGCGCAGTGGACCGCGTGGATGGCGCAGGCGACGCAGATCCCGGGCCAGAACCTGTTCTAGGCAGGCGGCCCCACAGGGGGGCTCGCCACGTGTGGTTGCCGAACTGCCACAAGCGGACGGTGCCGCTGAGCGAGCGCATTCGCGGAGATCAGCCTCCGCGCGGCATTTCCTGACGGTTGTCATGCGCTTGACAGGGAACGGGGGCCTCCATAGACGCGGCGGCCTGTCCGGGGACGTTGTGCCCTGGCTCCCACACGACGAGCGGCCCCCCGTGCGGCCGCCGAGGTTCCCATGCGTTTTCTGATTGCGGCCTTCGGGCTCGTGCTCGCCCTTCCTGCTTCCGCCAACGGCTTCGACTGGGGCGCGGACTGTGATGCGGGCGAGGGTGCGTTCACCCAGACCATTCCCTACCGCTCGACCAGCTCTGTCGGCGTCGTTCCCACCGGCAAGCGCGACGTGGAGATCCTGCTCGCGTCCGACGTGGACGTGGACGTTCAGCTGATCGACGTCGCGACGGGCACCGAGCTCATCGCCTGGCCCAACGGCATCCTCTCCGGTGCCAGCGAGTCCTGCGGCTCCTTCGAGGGCCTGTCCTTCTGCTACTCCGGCTACAACGGCGGCCAGACCAGCGACACCTACGGCAACGAGTGGATCCGCATCAACGGCGCGACCACCCGTGAGGTCGAGATGCGTGCCTACGGCTACGCCTCGGGCGCGGCCACGGTGAGCTACCGCTTCAACCCGGTGAACACCTGCAACGAGACCGGTGACGGCGCGTTCCAGCAGGCCATCGCCTACCGCGACTCCGTGGTGGTCGGCGACATCCCGGTCGGCAAGACCAACGTCGCCATCGAGCTCGACGCGTACGCCGGTGCGGACGTGGACGTGCAGCTGTGGGACGGCGAGACCGCGATCGTCGCGTGGCCGAACGGCCTGCTCTCCGGCTCGAGCGCCGAGAGCGTCGAGTACGGCGGCATGACCATCTCGTACTCCGGCTACAACGGCATCGACGGCAACTGGGGTCACGAGAAGATCGAGATCTCCGGCGTCGTGAGCAGCGACCTGCAGATGCGCGCGTACGGCTACCAGCAGGGCCGCGCGGAGGTCACCTACGAGTGGGGCGTCGGCGTCGGCGCTACCTGTGGTGGCATCGCGTGGCTGCAGTGCGACGAGGGCCTGGAGTGCAAGGAGTGGATGCAGGGCGACATCGCGGACAACGCCGGTGTCTGCCACACGCAGGACTGGTGTGGCTCCGACGAGACCGCCGCCGTGGACTGCCAGAACGTGCCGCACATCATGACCGTCGGCAGCTGGACCTGCTCCGACACGTTCACCTGCGAGTGGACCACCGGCCCGATCGACGTCTGCGAGACCGGCCTCGACGCGACCTACGTGTCCGAGGATCCGGACCAGTGCGCGGTGCTCCGCTACACCTGCGAGCCCGGCCAGGGTGCGTTCTCGAACGAGTGTGGCTGCGGCTGCGAGTGCCCCGAGACGCTCAACTGCATGCCGACCATCAACGCGCCGACGCCCGAGGCCTGCCAGGACGTGGCCGCGTTCGAGGCCGCGTGCCCGAGCAGCCAGGTCGTCTACTAGTCGACCGCTGGTGAAGCGAGGCCCGGGGAGCACGGCTCTCCGGGCCTTCGTGCTCAGTCCCGGCGAAGCCGCACGTAGCGGATGTCGACGCCTGAGGCGCTCTCCTCGTACCAGGCCAGGTGAAGCACCCCGTCGTGCTCGGCGCTGGCGATGTCCTTTCCGGGCATGACGGCCAGGGGGACCCGGGCCTCGCCGATACGCAGGGAGGCGGACCGCACCTCGCCGACCGCATAGCGTTCGTGCCAGCCGCCGAGCCGCAGGCAGGGTGGGGGCTGGTAGGTGCTTCCCGGTGGGCCGGTGGGGTGGCGCTTGCCCACGACGTCGCACTTGCGGTGGTACTCGACGGCGACGGTCTGCTCGGCGATCAGCGCGTCGCCGCGAGGGGTGAGTCCCAGCAACAGGCTCCGCGTGCCGGTCTCCGCGCAGCGGCTGCCCTCGATGGGGCAGGATGGCGGGTTCGCGGTGGTGGTGGCGAGGACCTCGGCGCCTTCGAGCTTCTCGTCGTGACGAGGGTAGGGCAGGGGGGTGCCCGTGAAGCGGTGGACGACGATGGGCGAGGCGGGCGCTGGCCCGCCGCCCGCGTTCATCTGGAGTGCGGTGACGAGGGTGCCGTCGACCTCGACGGCGCGAGCCACGAAGTGCTCGTCGGTCGCTAGGACCAGCGTGTGGTTGTCGGGCGCGACCAGGCTGTAGCCGTGCCAGCCCTCGCCGGTCACCTGGGTGCGCAGCAGGATCCCGGACGCGGTGATGGCGTTCTCGTGGCCCTTGTTGAGGTCCCGCTCGCCCGTGGACTCGCGGACCCAGCGGCCGTCAACGTAGCGGTGGCGCACCCAGAAGCCGTCGTCGATGGCCCAGGCCACGCTGGCGCTGGGGGCCGCACGCACGTAGCCGTCGAGGGTAGCGGCGAGCTGGAAGCCCTCGTCGGCGTGCAGGACGCGGGTGTTCGCCGCCGATCCGAAGACGACGATGTGGCCGTTGTCGTCGGCGGCCACCACCGCCCGGTGGCAGGACTCCAGCAGGTCCTTGCGAAGGTCCCAGCCTCGATGCCCGCGGGAGGCGACCCCGCAGGTGGCGTAGCGCTCGCCTTCGTAGCGAGTGGTGTACCCGAGCCACGGCTGGCCGTCCCCATCGAGCGCGAGGCTGGGGATCTCCGAGGTCCACAGGTCGAGCTCGCTGACGTGCACGCGCTCCTCGACCTCGACGGTCCAGGCGAGTGCGACGGACAGCAGCAGATACAGCATGGGCGGCCTCCGCGGATCGCTGACACAGGGCTCCACGCCAGGTTCCCCTGCGGAGCGGCTCGACTTGCGAAGACTCTGCCAAGCCCGTGAGGCGAGGCATGCAGGAATCGGGCCACGCGACTGGATTTTGGGAGGAAATCCCGTGTGTCTCGCCCGGCTCGCGTCCGTGTCGTGCGCGCGCGTCGTCTCTGTAGAAGGGCTTACGGAGCGGATCCGAAGGGGTCTGACCCCGGGGAGGGGTCTGACCCCTGGGTGGGGTCAGAGCCCTGTTCGAAAAGCGGCTCGAACGCCGCCCTCGTGCCCAAAAACTAGAACACGTTCTATTTCCGTCTGGATGCTTCGGGTAGAACATGTTCTACTTCCCGCGCGGAGGAATCCTTGAGCGAACCCCATCTTCTCGTCGAGCGCGAGGGACACGTCGTCACCGTCACCTTCAACCGCCCCGAGGCCCGCAACGCGTGGAGCCTCGAGACCCTCGCGCGGATGTGGGACGCCTGGCAGATGATCGACAACGACCCGCACATCCGCGTCGCCATCCTCACCGGCACCGGCGGCACGTTCTGTGCGGGCGCCGACCTCAAGCTCATGCACAGCGACCAGTCGGACAACCCCTGGCACGCGCGCTTCCGCGAGGACCCGGAGCTCCACTGGAAGGCGATGCTCCGCCACTACCGCCTGCAGAAGCCGCTCATCGCGGCGGTCGAGGGCTTCGCGCTCGGGGGCGGCACCGAGATCCTCCAGGCCACCGACATTCGCGTCGCCGGTCGCGGCGCCACCTTCGGACTGACCGAGGCCAAGTACGGCCTGTTTCCCCTCGGCGGCTCCACCGTGCGCCTGCAGCGCCAGATCCCGTACACGCTCGCCATGGACATGCTGCTCACCGCTCGCCGCATCTCCGCCGAGGAAGCGCTCTCCTACGGGCTGATCGGCCGGGTCGTCGACGATGGGCAGGCGCTGGGCCACGCTCGCGAAATCGCCGAGCAGATCGCCGCCAATGGACCGCTCGCCGTCCAGGCCATCAAGCGTTCCGTCGTCGAGTCCGCCGACCTCTCCGAGGAAGACGGCCTTCGCAACGAGCTCAAGGTCGGCCAGCCGGTCTTCGCCTCGGAAGACGCGAAGGAGGGCCCGAAGGCCTTCGCCGAGCGCCGCACCCCCGAGTTCAAGGCCCGTTGATCGCATCGGTCGACCCTCCGCCTTCGCGGAGGGCTCCCCCCCCCGACCGTGCCCGACACGTCGCCTCCGCCATTCCCTGAACCGCGCCCTGCTGTCAGCGCCCTTCGGAGCCCACGATGGACATGAGCAACCTCCCCACCTTCGCCTTCTGGGCCCGCACCGACCGCGACCGCGTCGCCGTCATCGACCCCGAGTACGGGGAGCACACGGTCGGCGAACTCCAGGACCGTGCGAACCAGATCGCCCGCAACCTCCAGGCCATGGGCCTCGAGCATGGCGATGCCCTCGCGTACTGCACCCGCAACTGCGTGGAGATCCTCGAGCTCGCGCTCGCGACCCAGCAGATCGGCGTGTACCTCGTGCCCGCGTCCTGGCACCTCACCAAGCCCGAGCTCGGCTACATCCTCGAGGACAGCCGGGCCAAGGTGGTCGTGACCACCCCGAAGCTCGCCGACAAGGCGCGTGGGACCGCCGCGAAGGTCCTGATCATCGGCGGCGAGGGGGACGAGGCCTACGAGTCGCTGAAGACCGGGTCCACCGAGCCTCCCGAGGAGCGCTGGGCCGGGGCGACGATGACCTACACCAGCGGGACCACCGGCAAGCCCAAGGGCGTGCGGCGCCCGCTCGCCAAGGCCCCTCCCGAGCCGGTCGCCAGCGGCTACGCCATGTTCATGATGGTGTACACGATGAAGCCCAACGAGGGCGTTCACCTCGTGGTGTCGCCGCTGTACCACACCGCCGTGCTGTACTTCGCGAGCTCCACCCTCCACCTCGGCCACCAGGTCGTGATCATGGACAAGTGGACGCCCGAGGGCATGCTCGAGCGCATCGAGAAGTACCGGGTGACCAACTCCCACATGGTGCCCACGCAGTTCACCCGGCTGCTCAACTGCCCGGACCGTGGCAAGTACGACGTCTCCAGCCTGCAGAACATGGTCCACGGCGCCGCGCCCTGCCCGAAGCCGGTGAAGAAGGCCATGCTCGAGTGGTGGGGCGACTGCGTGTACGAGTACTACGCGGCCAGCGAGGGCGGCGGCACGATCATCGGGCCCAAGGACTGGCGCGAGCGCCCCGGTTCGGTCGGCAAGCCCTGGCCCACGGCGGACATCAAGATCTTCGATGACGAGGGCTACGAGCTCGCGCCGAACGAGGTCGGCACGGTGTACATCAAGATGGCCCAGTCCTTCGAGTACCACCGGGACAAGGCCAAGACCGAGAAGGCCTGGCGCACGGACGGCTACTTCACGGTGGGCGACGCCGGATACCTCGACGAGGACGGCTTCCTCTACCTGTGTGACCGCAAGGCCGACATGATCATCTCCGGCGGCGTGAACATCTACCCGGCCGAGATCGAGAGCGTGCTCTCGGAGCACCCCAAGGTCCTCGACGTCGCCGTGTTCGGCATTCCCGACGACGACTGGGGCGAGCAGGTCAAGGCGGTGATCGAGGTGAAGGGCTCCCAGGACATCGGCCTCGAGGCGTCGATCCTCGCGTGGGCCCGCGAGCGCATCGCCGGCTTCAAGTGCCCCAAGTCCATCGACTTCGTGGACACCATGCCCCGCGAAGAGAACGGCAAGCTGCGCAAGCGCCTGCTGCGCGATCCCTACTGGGAAGGCACGGGCCGGCAGATCTAGGCCCGCTTCGCTACACTGGCCGCGGAGGGCCCATGCGCCGTTCTGCTGCCTTGTTCCTCGCGCTCTCCCTGTTGGCCTGCCGAGGGGCGCCGCCGGGCGAGTGCGTCGGCGACCGCACCCTCGGGAGCGCGGAGGACGTCGAGGCCTTCGTCGACGAGCACTGCACGTCGCTCACCGGCACGCTCTTCGTCTTCGCTTCCGGCACGGTGCGCCTCGACGAGCTCGAGCGTGTCGAGACCCTCGTGCTCACCGAGCTCGGCGAGTCCGTGCAGCTCGATCTTCCCGTGCTGGCCGAGGTCGAGGCCATGGACCTCGGCGCGTCGCTCGGCTCGTCGGTGTCGCTTCCCGAGCTCGCCAGCGCGCCGATCGTGATCGCCGACCTGCCCGAGCTGGCCCTGCCGTCGCTGACGGCGGCCGCCGAGATCGAGGCCCGCGGACGGGACTTCGCGTTCCCATCGCTCGTCGAGGTGGGCGTGCTCGATGTGGAGGCGACGGCCGCCGACGTTACGTCGCTGCGAGAGGCCGACTTCCTTCGGCTGATGGTCGACGAGCTGCCCGCACTCGATGGGCTCGAGCGCGCCGACGAGCTCATCATGCGACTTCCCGAGACCGCGCTGTTCACGCTCCCGGCACTCGTGTCGGCCCGCGACGTCGAGGTCAATCGAGCCCTGTCGCTTCCCTTGCTGACCACCGTCGGCGACGTGAGGGTTCCGAACCTGGTCGCGCCACAGCTCACCGAGGGCGCCCGAGTCGAGCTCATCCGCGTGGATGCGGCGACGGACCTGGGGTCGCTGGCGACCGTGGAGCTGCTCACGCTCGGGGTTGCGGCGGACAGCTTCGTGATCCCGGAGCTGGCGAGCGGTGATCTCGACATCTACCAGGGCGCGGTGACCGTGTCGGCGCCGAAGCTGGCCGCGGGCTCGGTCACCACTGGGCTGATCGACGAGCTTCTGCTTCCGGCGCTCGTCGACGGCGGCACCCTCGACGTGCACACCCGCACCTCGGTGAGTCTGCCCGCGTTGACCACCGCCTCGAGTCTCACCGCAGCCAGCGAGCAGGACGTGCTCCTTCCCGCACTGCGGGACGTCGGCGGTCGGCTGCACGTGCAGGTGACGGCCGGCGTGGCCGACCTCCAGGCTCTCGCCAACGCCGGATCCGTGTCCGTCGAGAGTGACGGGGACGTCTCGCTCCCCGCGCTCGCCACGACCACGGAGCTGTTCTTCACGGTGCCGACCACCGCGTCCGTGTCGGTGCCGAGCCTTCGCTCGTCGGCGGTGCTCACCGTCCGCGGAGGCGCCGCGCTGGACCTCGGGTCGAACGGGTCGATCACCAGCGCTTCGTTGCTCGATGGGTCGTACACCTCGGCGCAGGTGCCGTGGGCGACGCAGATGGAGCTGCTCGAGCTCGGCTACACGGCGCTCACCAGCGCCGATCTCGCAGGTGTGGCGCGCATCGAGACGCTGGCCCTGGCCTCCGAGCCGCTGACCACGGTGACCGCGGCCGACCTCACCTCGCTCGGGGACCTCGGGGTGCAGACGCCGGCGGTGAGCACCTTCGACGCGCCGCAGCTCACCAGCCTGAACGGCATCCTCACCATTGTCGACGACTCGCAGCTTCCCGGATGCACGGTCGCCCAGCTCGTGGACGCCGCCACCGCCGGAGGCGGAACCATCGCGAGTGTGCCGACCTTCAGCTGCCCGTAGCGGCGTGTTCCGCCGAGGGACGCGCGTCGACGATGGACCCCGGCGGGTCTCGGGACCTACTCCGTCTCGGCGAGTAGGACCCCCGGGTTGAGCACTCCCGCGGGGTCCAGCTCGCGCTTGGCGGCGAGCAGCGCGCGGGCGAACGGGTCCGGGCGCTGCTGCGCGTACCAGGGTCGATGCGTGCGTCCGACGGCGTGGTGGTGCGTGATCGTCGCGCCATGGGCGATGAGCACGTCGCTCGCGGTCTCCTTGATGCGTCGCCAGGTGCCCATCAGGTCGTCGCCCGGCGGGCACACGAAGGTGTAGTAGGGCGCCGGTCCGTCCGGGTACACGTGGGTGAAGCGGCAGGCGAGCAGGCCCGGCTCTGGCATCACCGCGGTCACGGCCTCGTGCAGCGCGCGGTGGAGCGTGTCGAAGCGGTCCCACGGAATGGCCGTCTCGAAGGTGTCGGCGACCATGCCCATGCTCACGAGCGCCGTCTGCTTGTACGGACCGCGGAAGAAGGACTCGCGCCACTTGCCGGCGCTCCCGTCGCGGGCTCCTCGGTCGCCGTCCTCGAGGTGCTTGGGACCGTAGGCCACCCGTCCACCGTGGGCGGTGGCGATCGCGAGCACTTCGTCGAGCCGCGACGCGACCGGGTGGTGGGCGCTCTCGAAGCCGAGGAGCAGGACATGTTCTCCCATGGCGACCTGATCGAGCAGGGCCTGGGTACTGTCCAGCAGTCGGCAGTTGCTCGGATAAAGCCGCGCCTGGGCAATGGCGCGCACCGCCTCCACCGCGGCTCCGAAGTCGGCGAAGTGCACGCTGGCCTTGCTCCGCCAGCGCGGCCTCGGGAACACGCGCATCCACGCCTCGGTGATCACGCCGAGGATACCCTCGCTGCCCAGTGCGAGCCGATCGGGAGACGGGCCGGCGCCCGAGCCGGGCAGGCGTCGTGAGTCCCACACGCCGGTGGGCGTCACCATGCGAATCGAGGCCGCCAGGTCGTCGATGTGGGTGTAGCGCGTGGCGAAGTGGCCGCCGGCGCGCGTGGCCAGCCAGCCGCCGAGGGTCGAGAGCTCGAAGGACTGCGGATAGTGACGCAGGGTCAGGTCGTGCTCCGCGAGCTGGGCTTCGAGGCGGGGACCGCGTGCTCCGCCTTGGATGCGGGCGTGCAGGCTCTCGGGGATCACCTCGAGCACCCGGTCCATGCGGGTCAGGTCGAGGCTGATCGCCCCGGCTCGCTCCACCCCGCCGCACACGCTGGTGCCCCCGCCGAACGGGGTGACCGCGAGGCCCTCGCGGGCGGCGACGTCGAGGACCTGCAGCACGTCGGCCTCGTCACGGGGGTAGGCCACGAAGGCCGGGGCGGCGCCGAAGTCGCCGGCGAGCCCGCGCACGAGGTCGGGGAAGGCGCGGCCATAGGTGTGGCGCGCACGCTCCTCGCGGTCGTCGGTCGCGAAGGCCGCGAGCTCGTCCGGGATGGCCCCCGGCGCAGGCAGGTCGATGGCGTCGAGCGACGGGTAGGGGACCGGCGTCGGCGCCGGGAAGCCCACCGCGGAGAGCAGCATGGCCAGGTTCTTTCGCTCGGTCGCGTCGGGCAGGGCTTCGGTGAAGCCCCATCCCCAGTGGGAGAGGTGGCGCATCGGCAGGCCTCAGGGTGTGGGGTCGGCGAGGACCCAGGTGGGGTGGACGAGAGCGACGAACTCCCGCTCCGGATGCGGAGGGAACGCGAGGTCGGCGTGGAGGGCCTGCACGCAGGCTCGGACGTCGGGGTCGGTGAGGGTGCTGTCCTTGCGCACGATCACCTCGGCGACGGCGCCGTCCACGGGCACGGCGATGCGCAGCTTCAGCGTGCCACGGGCCTCGGCCGCGCACGCGGCGACGGATGGCGCGAGCTCGCGGAGGGCAGCTTCCACCGCGCTCCGGTCGTCGCGCAGGTGCCCCTCGACCAGCAGCTTGTCCAGGGTCGCGGAGGGCGGTGCCGGTGCGACGGCACAGGCGAGCAGCAGCCACATGGAGACCTCCGTGGAGGGATGGTACACGCCGGGGCGATGGCGGCGACTTCGTGCGCATCGGGCTCCCGGAGCGCTTCGGCCAAAGCGCCTCGCACCGGCTGCGACCAGCCGATAGACTGCGTGCGCCATGCAGTGGAAGCACCTTCCCATCGTCGCCTTCGACACCGAGACCACGGGCCTCAACCCGTTCACCGAGGACCGGATCATCGAGTTCGCGGCCGTGGTGCTGCATCTCGGCGACGACGGGCGCGTGGACCGCGTCGAAGAGCACTCGTGGCTGATCAACCCCGAGCGCGACATCCCCGCCAAGGTCACCGAGATCACCGGCATCACCGCGGCGCATGTCGCCAACGCCCCGCGCTTCGCCGACATGGCCGACACCATCCGCGAGCTCATGTCGAACGCGGTGACCGTCGCGCACAACTACCCCTTCGACCTCGGCTTCCTCACCAACGAGTTCGGGCTGCTCGATCAGCACTGGCCCGAGCCCCTCGCCGAGATCGACACCATCGACCTGTCGATGATGGCGTGGCCCGATGCGCGCAGTCACAAGCTCGAGGACGTGTGCAAGCGCCTCGACGTGGTGCTCGAGGGCGCACACCGCGCGACCAACGACGCCCTCGCCTGTGGCAAGTGCTTTACCGAACTCGCGCGCCGACACGAGGTCGCCGACGACCTGCAGGAGATGCTCGGCTGGGCCAAGGCCATCGGTCGCCCGCCCGAGGACGGTCCGCTGGGCCCGGACGAGCATGGACGCGTGACCTTCCTCGAGGGTCCGTATGCCGGCGAGCCCGTGCTCCTGCATCCCAAGCACATGCACTGGATGCTCAAGGCTCGGACCCGTACGCCGCACGGCTGGCAGTTCCGCTACCCCGAGTCCACGCGGCGGTGGATCGAGCGCTGGCTGGACGTGCGTGGCTCGGGACGCGCCCGGTCGAACCCCAAGGGCTTCCGCGCCGAGGACTGGACCCTGGACTCGTGCATCGCGTCGGACCGGCGGGCACGCGTCTGATGCGCTGGTGGCCCCTGCTCCTCGCGATGGGCTGTGCCCCACGCCATGCCTACCCGGGCGGCGGGGACCTCGAGGATCAGCTCGAGCGCGAAGTGGTGGCGCTACAGCAGAAGACCCGCATGCTCGAGACCGCGCTGGAGACCTGCGGCGAGGGCGAGACCAAGATGTACGCGGCGATCCACCAGATCTTCGCGGGCAGCGAGGTGATCGTCGACAAGCACGGGCGCTACACCATCATCACCCTGCCGGCCGACTACGCCTTCGGCTCGGAGATGACGCTGCGCAGTGAGGCGCGCATGGCCTTCGACCTGCTCGCGCTGGTGCTCAAGGAGAACCCCGACGTCGACGTGAGCATCACCGGCCACACCGAGACCCGCATGCTCAACGCCGCGGAGCTCGAGCGCTTCGGCGATCTGTGGGGTCTGGGGTTCTTCATGGCCAGCTCCCTGCGCAACGTGCTCGTCGAGGAGTTCAGCATTCCGGCTCGCCGCTTCGTGGTCGGCAGTGCCGGTGGCGGTCGCCCGGTGTCGGACAACGACACCGAGCACGGGCAGCGCGCGAACCGGCGATTGGTGGTCACGCTCGACGAGCCTGCCCGCGCGCCGTGATCATCGCGGCGACGGCCCGCTGAGGCCGTGAACCAGCGGGCACGCAGCCGATGGCCTCCGCAAGCGATACACTTCGCGCCCCGGAGCATGCAGTGGCCCTCACTCTTCCTCGCGTCCATGTCCTTGCCGACAAGCAGCTGCTGACCTCGTCCCGGCACAACCTGCTGGACGGAAAGGAAGAGGCGCGCCTGTTGGCGCTCGAGGCGTACCGCAGCGATCGTCCCGAGGCGGCGGGTGACCGCATCGTGCCCCTCGACAACCACCGCTTCGCCGTGGGTCGCGGTGTCCAGGACGGCGCGATCTGGCGCATCGTCGAGCACGGCGCCCTCGAGCGGGCTGCCTGGCTGTGGACCTCGGATGCCTGGTTCCTCGACGACGTGGGCGAGCAGGCCCCGGACCCGCGGGTGCTGCCGCTCCGTGAGCTCCTCGCGCGCACCCTGCCGCTCGCGGGCAGTGCCGAGCGCGTGTACAAGACCATCGGTGCGAGCATCGGTGCCCTGCGGCGCGGCGAGAAGGTCGCCGTACTCGCCCCGGCCGCGGCGCTTCGCTCGCCGATCCACAGCGGTCGCTGGTTCGCTCTGGCGCTGACCCTGTGCCTGCCCGACGACCTCGCGCCGAAGCTCGCGATGTCCTGCTGGGAGCCGGCGCCGCTTGCCGAGGACTGGGACCTGGTGGTCGTCAGTCAGGCGCCCGAGGGCTTCACGATCATCGATGCCTCGGCTCCGCCCGAGGTCGGCGACGACCCGGTCGCGCTGTTTGTCATCGACCGCCTCGGCGCCGACGACCCGGAGACCCTCGAGGCCTCGAGCGAGCTTCCCGACGTGGGCCTCGAGATGTGGACGGGTGCCTTCGAGGCCGTCTCGGTGAGCAGCGACTTCGAGGGCGTGGACCCCGAGCTGTACGAGGCCAACCCGTCGCTCGCCGCGTGGGTGCTCATCGGCAAGCTCGACGAGGGCGTCGCGATGACCGACTCCTTCGCCGAGGAGATCGCTCAGGCCACCGCGAAGGTCGGCGATCCGCGCATCTGGGAAGTGTGCTCGGAGCGCAGCACTCGCGAGCGCATCAAGGCACTCTCGGCCTTCCTCGCCCTCGAGCCGCTGCCCACGCCCAGTGACGAGCTCCTGCGCGCGCTGGCTCGCGCCCGCCCCCCGGGACGCGTGGTCGCGCCGTGGGCGAACGCGCTGCTCACGTGGATGCGCGCCGGTGTCGAGCCGTCGCTCACCGAGTCGCTGCTCCTCGAGACCGTGGTCGAGGACGACCCGGTGTTCGACCCCGTCAGCCGGGCCGCCGTCTACTCCGAGCTGATGATCGGCCTCATCGAGGCGGGCCGCCACGGCGAGGTCCTCGGGCACCTCTTCGGGCCCACCGCCCACACGCTGCTCGACACCATCGGCGCGGGTCCGCTCGTCGTCGCGTGGCTTCACCTCGAGAAAGAGCGCCGCACCCTGTCGGCCCTCCAGCAGCTGGTCGAGCTCATCGCGGGCGCCCCCGATGGAGACCGCGCGGCTGCGCGGCTCTACCGTGGGCTCATGGTCCAGGGCGAGGAGAAGCGGGCCGAGATGGTCGTGCACCAGTGGGCGCGCACGTCGCTGCGCCTGCCCCAGCGAAGCCGCGATCGGCTCCTCGAGGAGCTCAAGGGCACCGACAACGCCGTCGAGTGGGTGCAGGTCATCGCCGCCGAGGCTCCGCAGGGACGCGTGTCCGCGCTCGTCCGTGGCGTGGCGCGCTCGCGTGGCGACGCGATCTGGTCGGTGGCGCTCAACGAGCGGGCCGTCCGCCGTGCCAAGAGCGAGCGCGAGCGCCTGCTGCTCGTGCGCGATCTGCTCCCCGACGGGGACGAGGCCCTCGAGCCCGAGGCTCGCGAGCTGTTCGCCACGGCGATGCCCGACCTCGCCTGGCCCGACCCAGAGATCGCCACGCTCGCCGCGAGTCTCGCCGAGGTCAGCACCGCGACGCCGCTGTGGATGTGGGTCGCGATCACCGGTGCCACGCCGGATCAGTTCCCCGACGACACCGTCGAGGCGACCATCGACGCATTCATGGCCGCGCCGCCGCACATCGAGTTCGAGCGCGAGGCCTCGCTGCGCTGTACCGCGGGGCTCGCCCACGCGGGTGGCTGGTCGCCCTTCGAGCACGCCCGCTGGCTCGTGCGCCTGATCATGGCGCCCAACGACGGGCGCGAGTTCCACCTGATCCACGCCCAGCGCTTCATCTTCGCGCTCACCGAGCGTGGCGATGGTCCCGAGCGCATCGCCGAGATCACCAACGCCTTCGTCGAGCTGCCGCCCGAACACCCGGCGCTGCTCGTGTTCCTGCATCGACTGCTGCCGGGCCTGTTCGGAGGCAAGGCTCCGGACATCTACGTGAGCCGCGTGGACCAGCGCCGCATGGATCGCCGCATCCGCACGATCTGGAAGGAGAGCGTCGCGATGCAGCGCAACCCGCTCGGGCTGTTCCGCCGCTAGCCGGGCGCTCGGACCGCTCCCGCGGCGCTCGAGTCGTCACGAAACGTCGCGCGATCCCGCCGCATCCGGAGATCGAACGCCCACGATCCGCGCAAACACGGGGTGATCGCTGCATGCGATCGCGGATCGCGGTTTTCTGAATGTCGATTCGGTTCCTGTCGTCTTGATGACATCGCGAACCGAGGAGACCCCGATGACCCCGCGCCTTTACCTGGCCTCGCTGGCACTTCTGCTGTCCACTGCTGCTCTCGCTGGACCCGGAGGCAGCGGGGGAAGGCCCTCGCCGAGCGCATCGGCGCCGGATCGGGGGGCGGCGCCGGCGGCTCGGACCTCGCCGAGCAGCTCGAGTCGGTCGAGTGCCTCGTCCGCGTCGAGCTCGCGTCCGTCGGCGGCGCACGGCTCCTCGGCGAGTTCTCGCGGCGGATCCTCGCGACCCTCGGCGACGCGCAGCAGCAATGGAAACTCCGGCGGCAACGGAAACTCCGGCGGCAACGGGAACTCCGGTGGCAACGGGAACTCCGGTGGCAACGGGAACTCCGGTGGCAACGGGAACTCCGGCGGCAACGGGAACTCCGGTGGCAACGGGAACTCCGGTGGCAATGGGAACTCCGGTGGCAGCCCCGGCAACTCCGGCGGCAGCCCTGGCAACTCCGGCGGCAGCCCCGGCAACTCCGGCGGCAGCCCCGGCAACTCCGGCGGCAGCCCTGGCAACTCCGGCGGCAGCCCCGGCAACTCCGGCGGCAGCCCCGGCAACTCCGGCGGCAGCCCAGGCAACTCCGGCGGGCACGGAGGCTTCCCGGGCAACTCTGGCCCGGGGGGTGGAAGCGCACACGGCGGTCCGCCGGCGGGCAACGGTCCCAGCGGTCGTCCGCCGGGCACGGGAAGCGGTCGTCCGAGCGGCCCGCCTCCCGGTGTGGGCAACGGCCACGGAGGCTCGAACGGGGGCCCCAGCGGCCGTCCTCCGGGCACGGGAAGCGGTCGTCCCAGCGGTCCGCCGCCGGGCGCAGGCTCCGGTCGTCCCAGCGGTCCGCCCCCGGGTGTGGGCAACGGTCGACCCGGTGGTAGCCCGGGTGGGCGCCCTCCGGGCGTCGGTGGCGGTCCGTCCTCGGGTCCCGCAGGCGGCATGCCGCCGGGCGTCGGCTCCGGCCGTCCCCAGGGCGGTGGCACCGGTCGGCCTCCCGGCGCGGGTCGTCCCGAGAACACGGGTCGTCCCGATGACATCGGTCCGCCGGACCACGCGGGTCGCCCGGACCACGCCGGCCGTCCCGACCACGCGGGTCGTCCCGACGACATCGGACCTCCGGATCACGCGGGTCGACCGGACCATGCGGGTCGCCCCGATCACGCCGGCCGTCCCGACCACGCCGGTCGCCCGGACGACGTGGGTCCGCCGGATCACGCCGGCCGTCCCGACCATGCGGGTCGTCCCGACCACGCGGGTCGTCCCGACCACGCCGGTGGTGGCGGAACCAGCGGTGGCGGCGGCAACAGCGGTGGCGGCGGCAACAGTGGCGGCGGCGGCAACAGCGGCGGTGGCGGCAACAGCGGCGGTGGCGGCAACAGCAGTGGCGGCGGCAACGGAGGCACCTCCGGCGGCGGTGGCTACGGCGGCGGCGGCTACAGCGACGGCGGCACGTACAACGATGGTCACACGCGGGACCACTCTCCCTGGCGCGACGACTCCTACGAGTACCACTACGGGCCCGGAAACAGCGTCTACGTCGACCCGTATTACGGTCACGACCACTACCACTACTACTACGGCGGTCCCGAGTACTACGGCTACGGCCCCGGACCGAGCGTGTACTACGGCGCTCCCGTGCACAACGTCGAGGCGGCGAGCACGCGGACCATCCGCACCGTGGACCGCGACGACTCGCTGGCGGTGGGACTGCGCGTCGGCAGCTACGCTTCCGGATACGAGGGCGCGCCGGGCTACAACGACCCGGGCATCGGCCTCACCGGTCGCTACCGTCCGGATCCGGGCGTCGGCCTCGAGCTCGCGCTGACGCGCTACGACCAGAACTTCGCGGGAAGCTCCGAGCGGCGTCAGACCGCCATCCAGGGCTCGGCGATGGTCTTCGCCTTCCCGAAGCGCGTGGTCCAGCCCTACGCCCTGGTCGGTGTCACGCACACCACGCGGCGCATCTCCGACGAGTTCGCCGCGGGCAGTGGTCTCGCGACCTACGAGAGCACCGAGCCCCTGTTCGGCCCCCACGCCGGCGGCGGACTCGAGATCGCCTTCGGCCAGACCGCGGCCCTCGACCTCGAGGCTCGCTACGCCCACTACATGAACGCCGACGAGCGCACCGCTCCGGGCGCGCTGCAGGGCAACGTCGGGCTCGTGTTCCACTTCTGACGCCTGTTCCTCCAGGCGTCGCTCCTCCAGAGCTGTGGCCGGACGAACCGGCCCCCACCGCCGCCCCCCTCACCTGCCGAGGGAGGGCGGTGGTCTGGTTTGATCACAGCCGTATGAAAAACACGCCACCCGACGTAAGGCGAGTTATCCACACGGCGATCCCGGAGGACCCGTGAAGCTGTACCTGGAGTCTGACCTCGCCTTCGACCCCGCCACCGCGTGGGAGATCTTCGAGTCGTCGGAGTACGCCGACCGCCTCGAGGACGCGACCGACATGTCCGTCGAGCTGCTCGAGGAGCGCATGGAAGGCGACGTGAAGGTGCGCAAGCTGCGCTACCGCTCCAAGCGCGAGCTGCCGCGCATGGTCGCCAAGGCGCTCGGCTCCAAGAACCTGACCTACGAGCAGGTGAACCGCTTCGACCGCAACCGCTCCGAGCTCACGTGGCAGGTGTTCCTCCCGGTGGTCGCCGACCGGGTCACGGTGGAAGGCACGACGCGCATCTCCGAGGCCCCAGGCGGTGCGAAGCGCGTGGTGGACGGCGACATCGAGGTGCGCGTACGCCTCGTCGGCGGCCAGATCGAGAAGGTCGTCGCCGGTGAGTTCGAGCGCAGCATGGGTCGCGCAGTGGACCTCGCCAAGGAGATCTACGCGGAGCGCAACGCCTGATCGCGGGCGTCGGCGCGACCAGGACGCCTCTTGCACTTCTCGATCAACGGGGCACATTCCCCGTCGACCGCGGAGGAGTCGTCCCGTGAAGCGCGCAGAGAAGGCCAGCCGGATCGATGCACAGCTCGAGGCGCTGTACCCCGAGACGCCCGTGCCGCTCGACCACACCGATCCGTACACCCTGCTCGTCGCGGTGCTGCTCTCGGCGCAGTGCACGGATGCGCGGGTGAACCAGGTCACGCCGCACCTGTTCGCGAAGGCGGACAACCCGGCGGACATGGTGAAGCTATCGGTGGAGCAGATCCGCGAGGTGATTCGTCCCTGCGGGTTGTCGCCGACCAAGTCGAAGAACATCCATGGGCTGTCGCAGCAGCTGCTCGACCTCTATGGGGGCGCGGTGCCGTCGACCCTCGACCAGCTCGAGGCGCTGCCGGGCGTCGGGCACAAGACCGCGAGCGTCGTCGTCGCCCAGGCGTTCGGCACCCCGGCGTTTCCGGTCGACACCCACATCTACCGCCTCGCACGCCGCTGGGGCCTGTCCCGCGGCAACAACGTGACCAAGGTCGAGGCGGACCTGAAGAAGGTGTTTCCGCGCGAGCGATGGAACAAGCTTCATCTGCAGATCATCTTCTTCGGTCGCGAGTACTGTCCGGCGCGCGGCCACGTGCGTGACGACTGCCCGATCTGCTCGTGGGCCGCGCCCAAGAACGTGACATGAACACGCGCGACACGGGGCTGTTCGGCGAGCTGCTCGCCGCCCTCGACGGCGAGCGGGTGTTCACCCGCACCGAGCACGACCGTCTGATGAAGCTCGGGCTCGAGGACCGCATCGCCGCGGGAGCCTCGTGGCCGCTGCTCAAGGTCGACACCTGCGACATGCTGCCCTGGGGCGGTACGCGCCTCGAGCTACGACCTCCCCGCGGTGCGGTGCTCCATGACGGTATCTCCGTCGGCGAGCCCGTGGAGGTGCGCGCCAGGGGCGAGGTGTACGCGGGCAGCGTGCGCGGAACCGACAGCCGCTATGCCGAGGTCCGGCTTCGCGACGACGTCGAGCTCGACGGCGAGGTCGAGGTCACCAAGCGCTTCGACCCGACCAGCTTCGAGCGCTACGCCAAGGCGCTGCGCATCGGCGAGACCCTCGACAAGCCGCTGGTCGACGCGCTGCTCGGGCTCGCCGAGGACGCGGGCGAGCCGATGGACCACCCGGCCTTCGCCTCCCTCAACGCCTCGCAGGCACGCGCCGCCGCCACGGCCCTGGGTTGCGAGCACCTCGCGCTGATCCACGGCCCACCGGGAACGGGCAAGACCCACACCATCGCGGCCCTCGCCAAGGCCCTTGTCGACGAGGGAGAAGCGCCGCTCGCACTCGCCGACAGCAACGCCGCGGTCGACCATCTCGCCGTGCGCCTCGCTGGGGCCGGGCTCACCGTGCTCCGCCTCGGTCTGCCCGCGCGCATCGGGTCCGCCGCCGCCTCGTACTCGCTGGAGGAGACCGTCGCGCGCGGTCCCTACGGTCAGGCGCTGACCACGCTCGAGCGCGAGCTGGCCAAGCTCCGCAGCGCTGGCGAGTTCCGCACGTGGCGCCAGCTTCGCCGCGAGCTTCGCGACCTGCGCGACACCGCTACCGACCACGCCCTGTCCTCGGCCCAGGCCGTGTGCTGCACCCTTGGCTCCCTGCCGCGCTTCTCCGAGCGTCTCGCCGGTCGCCGCACCGCCATCGTCGACGAGGCGACCCAGGCCATCGAGCCCGCGGTGTGGACGGTGGTCCCGCTCGTCGAGCGCCTCGTGCTCGTCGGCGACCCGGAGCAGCTCGGTCCCGTGGTCATGCAGCCGGGCAACGCCCTGGCGGTAAGCCTGTTCGAGCGCCTGGTCGGCGAGGGAAGGGGGGCCGCCCGCCTCGACGTCCAGCACCGCATGCACCAGGACATCCAGTCGCTGGTCGTGCAGGTCTACGGCGACACCTACGAGGCCCATCCCTCGGTCGCCGGTCACCTCCTGTGCGAGCTGCCGGGCGTGGCGGAGACCCCGCTGACCACCGCGCCCGTGCACCTCATCGACACCACCGGCAGTGGCTTCGAGGACGCGCGCGATCCCGTGACCTGCAGCACCTACAACGACGGAGAAGTGCGCCTGGTCGAGCTCGTCGTCGCGCAGCTCCGCGACGCCGGCGTGCGGGCCGAGGACATCGGTGTCATCGCGCCCTACTCGGCACAGGTCCAGCGGCTCTCCCAGCTCGACGTCGAGGTCGCCACCGTCAATGCCTTCCAGGGCCGCGAGAAGGAGGCCATCGTGTGCTCCTTCGTCCGCTCGAACCCGGACGGGGAGCTCGGCTTCGTGGCGGATCGACGCCGTCTGACCGTCGCGATCACGCGCGCACGGCGCTGCCTCGTGTGCATCGGCGACCTCGGGACCCTCTCCGCCCACCCCATGTTCGACGACCTCGGCGAGCGCGCGGCCGCGCTCGATGCGGTGGTCAGCGTGTGGTCGCCGCCATGGGACGTGGTGCTGTCATGAGCTTTGACGCCGAGCCGCACTTCGAGGCGCTGGTCCACGCCATGGATGCGTCCACGTGGACGCCTCGTCACGACGCGGACGGCGTGATCGTCCACAGTGGTTTTCCCGTGTACGCGCCGGGTGGTGCACCGCATCCCGCCGAGGGCTTCCTGATCCGCGGGCAGGCGACGGCCACCCTCGGCCAGGGCTTCGACTACTTCAAGGACGCGTGCCGCTTCGCTTCCACCGCCAACGCGATGACCACCTTCGACGAGGTGATCGAGGTCCACCGCGACGAGCCTGCGGACTTCGTCGCGGTGGTGCGCACGGGCTTCGCGCTGCCCTGGCCGCTGCAGAACCGCGAGTTCCTGCACTGGGTCGCGGCGCGACGCCGGGAGGGCGAGGTGCTCGTGGTGTATGCGACGGCCGAGGAGGCGGGCCTGCCGCCGGCCTGGGACGGCTACCTGCGCTGCCCGATGGCGCCGTCCGGACAGCGACTCGTCGACCTCGGAGACGGCCGGATCCGCGCCGAACACTGCATGACCTACGACCTCGTGGGTCGCGTGCCGACCTGGGCGCAGAACCACCTGTTCCACCGGGGCCACGTGAAGGCGTACGCCGAGGAGTGGCGCGCGGCGATGGCCGCGCTGTCGACGCGCTAGCGCCCGCTAGTTCTCGCGCGCGCGGATGTCCGCGAGCCGGCCGTAGTGGCGGTAGCCGAGCCGGTCGAGGTTCGACTTCGGCGCCAGGCCGATGTCGATGAGGGTCTTGAGGCCGTAGGTGCCGGCGAGCACGGGCGGTGCGTAGTCCTCGTCCGCGTCCGCGAACGGCTCGAGCGGGACGACGGGTACCATGCCGTGCAGGTGCACGAAGTGCGCGAAGCTCGTGCGCGTCCAGCCGGTGGCGCCCGGCGCGTGGATGACGTGCGGGGTCGCCAGGAAGCGGCCGCCGGTGAGCACCTCGAGCTGCTGACCCACCTGGGCCACGATGCAGCCCTTGGGCGGGCGACCGGCGATCAGGCGGCCATTCGGGTGCTCGGCGGTGGGACGGGTGCGCAGCTCGAGGCCGACCTTGCCCTCGGGCGGGGTGTCGACGCGCTGGCCCTCGTAGAAGAAGGCGCCGCCGGGGAGCAGCGTGAGCAGGTTGAAGTCCGTGTGCTCCTCGCCCCACAGGATGCCGGTGTCGAGCTGGCTCTCGGACAGCTCGAGGTACTTGAGGATGCGCGACAGGCTCGCGGCGCCCTCGACGCGCGACGTGAACGTGTCTTCGGGCAGGTCGAGGGCGACGGCGCAGCCGCGGAGCAGCTTGAGGCCGATGGCGTGCACGGCCCGCGACATGGCGAGGGTGCCTTCCTTGAAGGCGTCGGCGTTCTCCGGCCACACGTTGTCGCAGTACAGCTCGGGCCACATGCGCTTGCAGCGCTCGTCGAGCTCGCCGCCGACCGCGAAGAAGCACTCCTTGAAGTCGGGCTGTCCGCCGGCGACCACGGCCTGTTCGGTGTTCGGCGGGGTCCAACCGCGCTGGTACCAGATGTCCTCGCCACCCCAGCTCGCCTTCTCTTCGGAGGGGCGGTCGAGCACGTCGACGAAGGTGTCGTAGAGCGCCTCGACCTCGTCGCGCGCGATGCCGTGGTTCTCGATGAACACGAGACCGTAGGTGCCGAAGGCCTTGGACAGCGCGTCAGCGGCGCGCTTCACCGCGTCCGGGCCCGCATCGGGTGCCAGGTCGTGAAGGTCGAGGACGGGGATCTCGGACTGCATGCGTACCTCGCGGGAGCCGAGGATAGCCCGGCGGGCGGATCGTGGCCGTCACGTTGGCGTGTCGGGGGAGGGCTCGGGCGGCCGGCACGGCGGCTCGTGCCGCGATCGGCTGCGGAAAGCGGGCTGAAAGCGTGCGTGGATCCGCTTGTTTGGAGGGCCTCGCGAGAAATACCCACTCAGCTTCCGAACCGATCCGGGACTTCGATCACCTCCAAGGCGTGGGACCTGGGTCCCCTGGAGGAATCATGAACGTTCGCTTGTTCCCTGTGCTGCTGATGCTGTCTGCGATGGGTTGTGACGAGGGCGCTTCCGGCGACGACGACGCGCTCGTCGATACCGCCGAGGAGACCGACACGGACACCGATACCGACACGGACACCGATACCGACACGGATACCGACACCGACGCGGACACCGATACCGACACGGATGCGGACACCGACGCCGACACGGATGCGGACACCGACACGGACACGGAGCCGGTGCTCGACCTGCCCGAGGTCGTCGGCTTCGTGTGGGCGGGCAACGAGTCCGCGACCACGCCCTACGCGCCTGCGGCCGCGTATGCCTACAACGCCGCCGGCGGCGCGATGTCCATCGACCACACTGGAAACGGCACCTACGAGGTGAGCTTCGGCGGCACGCGCTTCGTCGACCCCATCGCGTTCGCCACCGCCTATGGCTCCGAGCCCGGCAACCTGTGCCACTGGACCGACGTCGTCGGCTCGAAGGTCCGCGTGCGCTGCTCGAACGAGGCGGGCAGCAACACCGACACGCCGTTCACGCTGACCGTCATCGACAGCGGGGTCGCCTCCGACCGGGCCGTGCTCGGCTTCGTGTACGCGAACGACGCGGGATCCGCGAGCTACACCCCGCAAGCCTCGCGCTCGAACAACGCGGCCGGCGGCGGCGCGATCACCGCGACCCGCTCGAGCACGGGCACCTACGCGATGCGCTTCGAGGGCCTGGTGAGCGGCGACATCGAGAACGTGCAGATCACGCCCTACAACCATCCGAACGGCCGGTGCGCCGCGCGCGTCTTCGTCGGCGATACCGTTGGTGTGAGCTGCTACAACGACGCTGGCGAGCCGGCGGACATGGCGTACCTGCTCGCGATCTTCGGCGATGCGCCGGGTGCGACGGCGGCCATCGTCGGGCACGCCATCGCCGATGACGAGTCGGCCTCCAGCTACGAGCCGATCGGCGCGTACAACGAGGGCGGTAGCGCTCCGGTCGCCGCGCGCACCGAAGCGGGCACCTACTCGATGCGCTTCCCGGGCATGTCGTTCAACAGCGGCGCGCACTTCCAGGTGAACTCGTACGGCGAGGGCCGCGCGTGCAACGTGGTCGCGTGGGCGGGCGACACCGTGAACATCACCTGCGCCAACGCCTCGGGGACCCCCACCGACAGCCCGTACGCGGTGATGGTCATCCAGGACTGAGTGTCCCCGGACCGCGGCGGGCGTGTGCCGCGGTCTACTCGGGGAAGGCGAACAGCTCGCGCGCGGTCCCGTGGAGGACGGCCGCGAGCACCTCGTCTCCGAGGTCGAGGGCCGCGAGCTTCTTGACCTCGCGGTCCCAGGCGTACGGCAGGTTCGGAAAGTCCGTGCCGTACACCAGCCGCTCCGGGCGGTCGACGAGCAGCTTTCGCGGTGGCATCGTCGGCAGGTACTCCGCGACGACCATGGTGGTGTCGAGCCACAGGTTGTCGTGCTCGAGCATCAGCCGGTGGTAGGCCTCGAACTCGTCGGCGCCGAGGTGAGGCACGAGCAGCTTGAGGTCGGGCCACCGGTGAAGCACCTTCTCGACGCGCTCCGCCGCGCAGATCGCGTAGGTGTCGACCTTGTACGCGGGGCTCTTCGGCTCGCGTCCGGCGTGCAGCACCAGCGGCGCGCCCGCCTCGCTGCACACCCGGTAGATGGCGTCCATCTCCGGGTCGTCGGGGGCCATGCACTGCACGTGGCAGTGGAGCTTGACCGCGCCGAGGCCGAGGGCCAGTCCCTCGCGGAGGATGGCGGCGGCATCGGGCTCTCCGGGCAGCACGGTCGCGGTGCCGAGCACGCGCCGGTCGTCGGCGGTGAGCTCGGCCATGAACCGGTTCATGTCCCGCGCGAGACCCGGCTTGTGGCTGTAGTGCAGCGCCACCATCTGCTTCACGCCGCGCGCGAACAGAAAGCGCATCGTCTCCTGGGCGTGCAGGCGGTAGCGGATGGGCCAGCCATAGCGCTCGAACCAGGCCCAGATGCGCTCGAAGATCGCCGGGGGGAACAGGTGCACGTGGCAGTCGACGACGTCCGGCAGGCCCTCGGGCAGCGCCTCGCCCTCTTCGTCCTCGAGTCCACCGAGTGGTTCGGCGAGGGCGCCGAGCCCGTCCCTGAACACGTCCGCGGCGCAGCACAGCCCGTCGTTCACCGGCTCGTGCACATCGCCTCCGCGGCTTCGAGGACCTTCTTCGGCGACAGCACCTGGGAGAACTCGATGACCTCGCCCTCGAAGCCCTCGAGTGCTTCCTTGCTCCCCGAGAGCTTGTTGCTCACCGCGAGGATCAGGTTCTGCGGACCACTGCGTTGGAGCAGCTCGAGCCGCCGGATCAGCCACTCCCTCCGCCAGAAGCCCACGATGTCGAGGTGCACGAGGTCGTCCCCGCGAACCAGCGTGAAGTCCGGGACGAGCACCGAGCGTCCGGCGAGGTTCAGCGGCCGCGAGCCCGTCTTCAGCGTCCACGGGCTGTCCGCCGCCTCGAAGCGCTCACGGAAGTACTGCACCTCGCGAGGCTCGTAGGCCCCGGTGTCGGCGTAGTGGCTGACCAGGCCCATGCCGTCGTCGACGAGCAGGGTCTTCTTGTGGCGCGCCTTGGTCCACAACACGGTGGCTTCCATGCGCCAGGGGCCCTGCTGGAGCAGCAGCGCCGGCAGGAAGTTCGCCAGGTTCATGCCGTACTTCGTCGACTGCTTGAACAGCGAGAGCGGCCCGTCGAGGGTGAGCTCGAGCAGCCCGTCCACCTTCTTGGCGGAGTGGATGAGCTGGTGGAACTTCACGTGGCGGAACAGCTGGCGAAGCCGCGGTGCGGTGGGGTTCTCGAGGCGGATGCGCACCTCGGAGGCCTTGAGCAGCAGGGCCTGGACGAGGGCCACGTTGTAGCGGTGCAGGAGCCAGGTCGCCGAGTCCACGTCGCAGCGGAGCACGCGGTGGTTCTCGCGAAGGTCCGCGTACAGGCACGCCGCCACGGTCGCGGCGGTGGTGCCCAGCTCCTCGGCGACCTCGGCGAGCACGTGGTCCGCGGTGACCCGCTCGAGCGGCCCGCCCTCGAGGGCCACGGGACCGCGCTCGCGGGCTAGCCGAAACACCTTGTGGCGTAGCTCGGCGGGCGGCAACGGCGCCTCGATGTCGAACTCGCTCCGGTCCATGCACAGCTTGGCCAGTCCGCGCACGATGCGGGCGTCCTGTCCGTCGCCGATCAGGTCGTTGATCGCTTCGTCGACCTCACCCCGGGTCCAGCCCTTGGCCACCGCCTCTCCGAACAGATCGAGCAGGTCCTCGGCGCGCTCGACGTACGAGGGCCGGGTCGGGTCGATGAGGGAGGGGGTGATGTCGCGGCCCTTGACGCGGGCTCGCACGAGGTCGCCGGTGAGCATGGAGAGGGGCTATCTCGTCGCCGGGAACACCGACAGCGGTGTGGTGCTCACGAAGTCCGGCCACCGCGGGATGTCGACCTGGAAGGTGAGGTTCCAGGCCAGGTGGTTGTCCGAGGCGCTGAACGAGGACGGCGCTCCCTCGGGAATGCGGAAGCGGGCGGTCCACGTGGTCTCGCCGCGGACCTCACCGGCCTCGGCGACGGCGATGCGCTCGGAGAGCAGCTCCTCGCGGTAGGTCGTGCGGTTGGTCCCGGAGCCGCGGGTGACGACCTCGCCGGCGTGCAGGTGCACGCTCGCACCGCGGATGGCGACGGCCTGCTCGGGCGAGAGGCGCACGGTCACGGTGAGCTCGTCGCCGATGTCGAGCTCTGTCGCCGAGAGCTGCACGTCCACGGGTCCGAGCTTGCGCTCGGCGATGCGGTTGCGCATGGCCACGAAGGCGATGCCGCCGACCACGGCGAACACCATCACCGAGGCGGCGGCGCAGAACGCGAGGAAGGGCTCGCCGTCCAACGCGACCACCGCCATCGGCAGTCCCAGGAACAGCGGCACGATGGCGAGCATCGCGATCAGCGGCACCTTGCTCGGGCTGGTGATGGCGATGGGAAGGTTCGGCATCGCCTGTTGACTCGGGCCGAGCGACGGCCGGGCCTCGCCGCGCACGACCTCGAACTCGTACTCGGACTCCGGGTCGAAGCCCCACGGAATGTCGACGTAGGTGTAGACCTGCCACACCACGTTGAGCAGCTTGCCGTGGTAGGTCACCGGCCCGTTCGGGACGTCGAACTCGAAGGGGTAGACGAGGTTGTCGCCGGGCTTCCACTCGCCCTCGTACACGACCTGGTCGACGACGTCCTGGCGCCAGGTGTTGCCGCGTCCGCGGGTCATGCAGCGGAGCACGATGTGCAGTCCGCGACAGTTCACCGACTTGTCGACGTCCACGGTCACGAAGCCCTGGACCTGGTCGCCAGGGCGCCGGGGCGCGCCGGGGTCCATCATCTCGATCGCGAGGTTACAGCGCGACATCTCGGACCTCTCGCATGGCGTGCACGGCGTCGTACAGCGCGTCTTCCATCGCTCGCACGTCGTCGCCGAAGCGCGCGCGCAGGGCGTGGACGGTGTGGTCGGGCAGGGTGGGGATGGGGCCCTCGGCCAGGCGTGCGAACTCGATACGCCGGCGGAGCAGGGTGGCGAGCCGCGCGGGGTCGGCGGCGGACACGTGCACGGTGTGCACCCGGAATCCGTGGAGGCGCAGCTCGGTGGCGAAGCTGCGGTGCACACCGATGGCGAGGCGCTCGGCGGCCCGGAACAGGCGTGCGCGCCGGATCATGCCCACCGCATCGGCCTCGTCGAGGAGCACCGTCCCCGAGAGCCCGGCAGGATCGGGCTGATCGGTCCACAGCCGCGCGTAGTGGGCCCCGGGCAGGGCGGCCCGCAGGGCGTGCAGGTGGGTGGACTTGCCGCGCCCGCAGGCGCCGACGAACTGCACGGCGGCGCGGGGTGCGTCGAGGTGCGCGAGGACCGTGTCGAGCCGAACCACGGCGAGCTGTGCCCGATGGCGGGGCTCGAGTTCGCCAAAGGGATTCATGCGCAGGTTCAGGTGGGCATAGGCGCCAATCATGCCGGCATCCTACCCAAGGCACGCCGGGGTTCGGGGCAGGGCAGTCCGTCTCGGTTACTCCCCAGGTTCACTCCCCGGACGCTCCATGACCCCTTCCATCAGCGGCGCACACTGGTTGTTGGCGCCGGCCCCCGCTGCCCGCGTCGAGGCCCTGCTCGCCCACGGCCTGACTCCGGTCGCGGCGCGCTGTCTGGCCGCGCGCTGGGCCGACGGCGACCCCGCCGAGCTGCTCACGCCGACCTTCGAGCACCTGCACGACCCGACGAAGATGCACAACATGCTGCCGGCGCTCGATCGGCTGCGGCAGGCGGAGCGCGACCGCGAGCACGTGCGCATCATCACCGACTACGACGTCGACGGGACCACGTCCTCGCTCATCCTCCAGGCGGCGCTGGGGCTGATCGGCGGTGGCGCGGCGATCGACTACCACATCCCCAACCGCTTCGACGAGGGCTACGGCTTCAGCGTGAAGGCGGCCGAGAAGGCGGTCGCGGACGGGGTGAAGCTCATCGTCACCGCCGACATCGGCGTACGCGACCACGCGGCGGTCCAGGTCGCCCGCAACGGCGGCGTCGACGTGCTCATCTGCGATCACCACCTGCCTGCGGGCGCCGACGTGCCCCCGGATGCGGTGGTGCTCTGTCCGCCGCAGAAGGCCTGTCACTACCCGAACCGCAGCCTCGCGGCGTGCGGCGTCTCGCTCAAGCTGGCGCAGGGCCTGCTCGGCGACCACCCGAAGCGCGACGCCATCGTGCGCTCGATGCTCAAGCTGGCCGCCATCGGCACCGTCGCCGACCTGGTGCCGCTCTCGACGCTGGAGAACCGGGCCATCGTGGCGCTCGGGCTGCGCGAGCTCAACCGCGGTCCCCACCATCCCGGACTGCAGGCGCTGCTCGACGCCGCCGGCCTCAACAAGGGCGCGGCGGTGCGCGAGAACGACCTCGGCTACCGCATCGGTCCGCGCATCAACGCCGCCGGCCGCCTCGCCGACGCGAAGATGGTCGTCGAGCTGCTCAACTGCCGCGACCCGGGCCGCGCGAGCGCGATGGCCAAGGAGATCGACCAGCTCAACACCGAGCGCAAGGAGATCCAGCGGCGCCTCGTCGACCAGGCCCTCGAGGCCGCCGGCTCCGAGCCGCCGGAGTTCGTCGTCGTCAGCGGCACCGAGGCAGAGGGCTGGCACCGCGGCGTCGTCGGCATCGTCGCGTCACGGCTCAAGGACGACCTGTACCGCCCGTCGGCCGTGGTGAGCATCCAAGGTGAGCTCGCGGTCGGCTCGGTGCGCAGCGTTCCTGGCGTGCACGCGGTCGAGGCGCTCGACTCCGTCTCCGACCTGCTCGTGAAGTATGGCGGGCACCCCGCGGCGGCCGGGTTCACCGTGCCCGCGGCCAAGCTCGATGAGCTCTCCGAGCGACTCGCCGCGTTCGTGCGCGACCACGGCGGCGATGACGCGCTCCAGCGCACCTACCGCTACGACGCCGATCTCGATGCCCACGAGCTCACCGAGCGCCTCGAGTACGAGCTCTCCGCCCTCGGCCCCTTCGGCATGGGCAACCCCCGCCCGCGGCTCGTCGTGCGTGGCGCCGAGATGTCCTGGGTCGACCTCAAGGCCAGCGGTCGCCTGCTCAAGGCGCGCATCAAGGGCACCCGCTGCGATGCGGTGTGGTGGGACGCGGCCGAGCACAAGGAGCGGCTCGAGTCGGGGCCCGTGGACCTGCTCGGCAAGCTCGAGATCAACGAGTGGAACGGCAGGCGGCAGCTGCAGCTGCAGATCACCGACGCGCGCTGATCAGCCCCAGAACAGGAAGCCGAGCAGCAGTCCGGCGACGAGCCCGCCGAAGGTGCCCGCGACGCCGATCCACAGGGACACGTCCTGGGCGACCTCGTGCATCTCGGTCGAGTACGAGCCGTGGTTGAGCTCGATCTTGTCGGGCAGCGAGGCCGTGGGCGACACCGACACCAGCGGGGCCGGTGTGTGCGAGGCGGTGACCACGCTCGGCAGCGGGGCGGCGTCGGTCGGACGGTTGGCGAGCACCAGGGGCAGCACGCGGGGCTGGCCGCCGGAGAGGCGCTCCATGACGATGTCGACGACAATGCGATCGCCCTCGACACTGGTGGAGCGCAGCTCGACCGGGCGCATGCCCGCGAAGTCCCGCGGCTGGAAGGGGATCTCGTACTCGGTGCCGCGGGGCAGCTTCGCGTAGTCACCCGTGGTCTGGGTGGTGTGCTCGGCGTGGGCGATGGCCTCGATGTGCTTCTGGATGATGTCTTCGTCGCGATCGCGGGTGGCGCGGTGCACGGCGGTGAGCGTGATCGAGGTCTCGTTGCCCGAGAGGTTGTCGCGGATGCGGCTGATCGTCACGCCGATGATGCGCTTGTGCGTCTCGAGCACGCCGATCGTGTCGCGCGCGACGGCCTGGATGACGGGGAAGCCATACGGGTTCAGGTCGCGGGTGACGTCCTCGGGCGAGGAGGCCGTGTCGTCGTCGGTGTGGTTGACCTGGATGACCATGGGCAGCGAGCCCATCTCGATGCCCTGCTCGGCCAGGCTGCGCTCGAGCTCGAGGAGCGCATCGACGTTGGTCTGGTCCTTGCCCGCGCGCGCATCGGCGATGAACACGACGGCATCGGTGCCCTTGAGCACCTCTCCGCGGTGCACCGGGTGCAGCAGCCCGCCCGGCATCGAGTACACGCGGAAGCGCGTGGAGAAGCCGGTGATCGGCGCGGTGCCCTCGGGCACGTAGTCGAAATAGCGGGTTCGCTCTTCTTCTTCGCCGGGACCGAACTCGTGCAGCCGGCTGCGCTCGTAGGCGCGCACGATCTCGTGCAACACCTGGACGTTGGTGTTGCAGCCCGCCTTGGGGGCGCCGAAGTACACCACCTTGGCGGTGATCTCGCGGTGGGCGAAGTTGATGAGGGCCATGCGGCGTCGAGTATAGGCCCTGCGCGGCTTTCATGCCGAGGGGGCGCCGGGGGGTTAGTCCCGCACGACGCAAGGAGCGCTCGGTGAAGCCCCTCATCCCGTGGTTCGAAGTTCCCATCCTCCGCATCCCTCTGCCCAGCGGTCTGCCGTGGGAAGAGATCCCGATCCATGGCTTCGGCATCCTCGTGGCCGTGGGCTTCATGCTCGGCGGACAGGTGGCGATGAAGGCGGCCGAGAAGCGCGGCCTCGATCCCGAGGTCATCAACCGCCTCATCGGTTGGCTCATCGCGGGTACCTTCATCGGCGGTCACGTCGGCTACGGCCTGATGTACGAGCGCGAGAAGTACCTCGCCGACCCCCAGCAGTTCCTGTACATGTGGCAGGGCCTGTCGTCCTACGGCGGCTTCGTCGCGTGTGTGCCCATCGCCATCTGGTTCTTCAAGAGCGAGAAGGTGCCGCTGTGGCCCTACGTCGACAGCGTCGCCATCGGCCTGACCCTCGGCTGGTTCTTCGGCCGCATGGGGTGCTTCGTGGCGCACGATCACCCGGGCACGCCGACCAACTTCTTCCTCGGCGTGTACGGCATCTGCTTCAACGAGGGCAAGTCCGTGGCTTGCCACGACATGGGCCTCTACGAGGCGCTGTGGTCGCTGTCCATGTTCGGCATCTTCATGCTCATGGACAAGAAGCCGCGTATCCCGGGCATCTACGCGGGCATCCTCGCGACGGCCTACGCCCCGGTTCGCTTCGCAATGGACTTCCTGCGCCCGCACGACCACGACCCCCGCTACTTCAGCCTCACGCCGGCTCAGTGGTGGTCGGTGGCCTTCCTGGTCCTCGGGCTGTGGGTCCTCTACATCCGCCTGAACAGCGGCGATGCGCCGGTGTGGAAGGACGAGGGCGACTCTGAGGGTGGCGAGCCCGAGGCTTCGGCGGGCTAGCGCGCGGGAGCGGCGCGACAGCGGCTATGGTGTCTGCGGCACGGTCCGGAGGCTCCATGCGCTGGCTCTCGCTCATCCTGCTCACCGCCTGTGGCACCACCGCGGAGACGTGGGAGGCCGAGTCGATCACCGACGGCGGCACCCCCTGCCTCACCGCTCAGGCTGATGGGGACGGCACGATCACCGTGGATGCGGGCATCTGTCTGTCGAGCAGCTGCGACCGCGGAGAGACGGCGAGCTGCACCGCGGTGCTCGACGGGAACACGATCACCGTGAGCTCGCAGTTCGACTGGGAGACAGCGACCGGAAACGTCGATTGTACCGATGACTGCGGCATGCTCGAGGCGACGTGCACCGTGGGACCGCTCCCCGCTGGCGAGTACACCCTGGTCCTTGGCAGCGGCTCCGAGACCGTGACCGTGCCGACCGAGGGAAGCTGCGGGTTCTGATACGCTCGGCGCGCCGCCGCATCCTCACGACCCGGGCCCGCAGCCGCGGCGCTAGCGGGCTTCGACATCCTCGAAGCGGATCACCACGTCACTCTCGGTGGAGGTCCGCTCGAGCGACAGGTTCAGCGGCCCCACGGCGACGTAGGGCGACCAGCTGAAGTGGTCCTTGCGGCCGCTCTGCAGCTCGAAGGACCACGCGGTGACCCGTCCCTCGGCGTCGACGGTGAGCTGGTAGCGGTCGCCTGGCGTGATCCCGACCTCGCCGAAGCTCAGGTCGACCCGGCCAGGAGCGCTCGTCGCGTTCACACCGGCGTCGGTGACCTTGCACGGCGCGATCAGCCAGTAGCTGTCGTTGACGAACGCGGACCACGCGTCGTAGCCGGGGTCGGCAGGCTTGCTCGGCGGGGGATTCGTCCACACGTCGACGGTGCCGTCGGCGGTGGTGACCTGCACGCTGGACTCGCCGGGACGCCAGCGGTGGGTGCGTCGCACCTTCTCGTCGCCACCCTTCTCGACGATGAACGTGAACGCGAGCTCGACGAGCTCGTAGGGCTTGCCGCAGGCGTCGGCGACCGCCTGTGGGGCGACCACCGGCGCGGCCTCGGCGGGGGCGTCGGGTGCCGCGGGTTCCTCGGCGAGGGCGAGCGCGAGCATCATCCACATCATTCGTGTTCCTCCTCGTCCTCGTCTCTATCGCGGTTGCCGACGACCCAGCGCAGGGCCACGCCGCCGGTGAGCTGACGGGCGGTGCCCGCGGTGACGACGAGGGGCAGGCGCAGCTGGGCGGTGACCGACCACCGCTCGTGCAGCGCGAACACCGAGCCCGCCGAGGCCGCGAGCTCGGCGAAGTCCGGAGAAGCGCCCGCGGGGCGGGACTTCGCTTGATGCACCACGCTGAGCCCGAGCCAGGGCACCGCGAGGCCGAGCCGTCGCGACAGGCGGCCGTCGGCGCGGGTGAACGCGCCCTGTCGTCGCAGGTCCCAGCCGTCGTACAGCGGGACGCGCGTGACGAGGCTTCCGCCGACGATCCAGGTGCCGCCGACCATCCAGTCCGCGGCGAGCCACGGATCGATCGAGGCGGTGGACAGGGGGGTGAACAGGAAGCTGCTTGTCAGGCCGCCCGTCGGCAGCGACAGGCCCGGACGGAAACGCAGCATCGCGTTGGGCGTCCACACGGGCGTCCACACGAGGCCGACGTTGCTGTCGCGAAGGTCGACCTCCCCGGAAGCGTGGCGGTGCACGCCGCCATAGGCGAAGGGCGCGACGCGCGGCCGCACGGTGACCTCGCCGCCGAGGAACAGCTGGGTCTCGATGCCGTTGGGGAACGCACCAATCCACGTCCCCACCTGGAGGCTTCCTTGTCCGGGCCGTGCCGGCGCGTCGTACTCGGACCTCCCGACCGGGAGGCTGCTATCCGCTCAACTCGTTCATTGAGCCTGGGCTGGGATCGAGGCCAGAGTCAGGAACAGCAGGGTCGCGGCTGAGATGGCGTGGCGCATGGCGCCCTGTATCGCCGTTTCGCGCTCGGGACAGCAGCTTCTCGCGCGGCTACAGCGACAGGATGATCTCGGCGAGGATGGCCCTGGCGTCCGCGGTGGCCTGCTGATCATTGTGAAAGGCCGTGTAGATCACGGTCCCCCCGGCCTGCTGGTAGCGAAGAACCAGGGGTGCGCCGTCAAAGGCGGAGCGGGTGCCGACGATGAGGTCGGAGTACACGGTGACGTCGCCACTGACCATCACGCTGGCGTTGCCAGGCTCGTAGGGCACGACCCACGCATCGAGGTCGAACACGATGCTCGCGGTATCTCCGACGGAGCCCGCCATCGTCGGGTCGCTCACGGTCGCGCTCAGGCTGGTGGCCACACCGTTGTAGGGGTTGAACGGCCCGCTGGCGTAGGTGTTCGGGTCCCAGGGCGTGTCGGGCGTGCCGTAGAAGTCGATGGCATCGGGCCAGCTCTCCTCGACGAGACCCCAGGCCCAGTCCGACGCATACACGCTGCCGCCGTTCGCGACGAAGGTGCGGAGGTTGCCGGCGATGGTCGACCGCTGGCCGAGCCACGAGAAGCTCATGCCGCAGTTGAAGAACACGATGTCGTAGTCGGCGAGCTGGTCGGGGTCGGTGAGCAGCTCGGTGTAGTGCGACGAGCCCGGGAGCCCGTCGTACAGGTCGTACTCGATCTGAAGGCTGTCGAGCACGGTCTGGATGTGGTCGTACTCGCCCGTGACGACGGCGACCTTCGCCGAGGCGGGATCGAGGCACTCCGGTACGGGGATCTCGTAGGTTCCGCCGGTGAGGGTCACGTCGAAGCTGGTGCTCCAGCTGCCGCGCTCGGCGTGAACCGTGTGCACGCCTGTGGGGACGTTCTCGAGGGTGAAGTTGCCCTGCGCATCGGTCCACGCCTCGACGAACCACGGGGTGCCGTCTGGATAGGTGCCTTCGACCCACACGTGCACGCCGCCGACCCACGAGCTCCCATCGGGGCCGCAGATCCGGCCGGTGATGTTGCCGAAGCCGACGAAGGCGAGCAGCTCCGCCGTGGTCTCGGCGATCGGGGCGTCGCTGTGCGCGTGCAGCTGACCTGCGAACATGCCGTCGGTGAGCGAGGTGAACGACAGCTCCAGGCCGTCGGCGGACTCGCCGGCATCGAGGGTGAGCGGCAGCGCCGGCTGGCTCTCGATGGCGAAGCCCTGTCCGAGCACGGCCAGGCTGTCGATGGTGAGCGCGTCGCCGCCGACGTTGACGAGTATCGCGCTCTCGATGCGGATGTCGCCGGCCTGCATGCCGGTGAAGTCCACCGGGTCCGGCTGGATGCGCAGCAGGCCATACGCGGCGCTGCCCGAGAGCGGCACGTCCACCTGAGTGCGGACCGGGTCGTTGCTGTGGATCTGCAGCCAGCCGGTCTCGTTCGCGGCGCTCGGTCGGTACTCGACGACGAGGTCGGTGGTCTCGCCAGCGGGCAGCACGTCGATGGCGTCGGGCCATGACCACGAGAACGACGGGCTGCCTGCGATGCCGATCTCGTCGATGCTCAAGCCGGCGTTGCCGTCGTTGCCGACGGTGACGAGCGCGCTGCCGATCTCGGAGAGGCGCACTTCGCCGAAGTCCACCGCGCCCGGGGTCACGGTGATCCGCGGCCCGACTTCCTCGGTGGTCTCGGTGGTGTTGAGCACCTGCTCGTTGCACCCGGCCAACCACGCCAGGCACACCATCCACATCGCATCGGCCTTGCCCATGTGAGCGGCCTCCCCGTCCACTGCCCGAGACGAGCGTGCCTTGCCCAGGGGCATCCCGCAAGTGCCGCTTTGCAGCGGGCCAGTCCGACGGCGCGGATGGGCGGGTCGGCGCCCGGCCAACGGTCGCTTCGTCGCACGGCTGTGAACGCGGATCTTGCGAGCGAAGCCCGCGCGGGTCGCCTATGCTGCGCCGCATGCGAACAACTGTCCTGAAACTCGCTTGCGTCGCGCTCGCGGCGTGCACACCGGCTACCGAGTTCCCCGAGGCGAGCGAGTGGTCGCTCACGGGTCCCGGCGGCCCGGCGCGCTCGTTCACGAGCGCCGAGCTGTGGCAGGAATGCGTCGGGCTCGTCGGTGGGGAACAGGACGTCGAGCACCACAACATGGTCGGCATGGTCGACGGCTACCTGCTGATGCCCTGGGTGCCCGAGGACGGGGGCGGGGGCCTGACCTTCTACGACTTCACCGACCCGTGCGCGCCGGTGAAGGTCGGCGAGGCCTTCTCCGACCGCTTTCGCGAGACCCACACCGTCGCCGTCGGCGAGGTGGGCGGGCGACGGCTGCTCGCGGTCGACTCGATCCGCGAGGAAGGCGACTTCGGCGGGCTCGGCCTGTGGGACATCACCGACCCGACTGCTCCGTTCTGGCTCTCGGACATCGATCTGCCGGGCTTCGACTACCCGGACGCGTACTTCTTCGTGAGCCTCTCCGCGACCTTCGTCGGCGACCTCGTCTACGTGTCCGCCGGGTTCCTGGGCCTGTTCGCCGTCGACGTGAGCGACCCCGAGAACCCCGAGGTCGTGATGCGCTACGAGTTCGAAGGGGACGCGCCGATGCTCGTCGGAGCGACCGCCATGGTCGGGGACGTCGGGCTCGCGTTCAACGCCGGCACCGCGCCGACCTGGGTGCTCGACCTGTCCTCGCCGCTCGACCCCGAGCCGCTGGCCTACTTCGAGACCGAAGCCTCGGATGCCGACACCGCGTCCTACTACTTCGCGACCCTGGGCGGAAAGTACGGCCTGTTCGCCCGCAAGGGCAGCGGCGGCGGCCCGATCGTCTACGACTTGTCGGACCCGCTGGAGCCCGCGTTCGTCGCGGACCACCACACCGCGGACGGCGACGGCGGCTACGTCTTCCGCCACGAGGACGCCCTGTTCCTCGGCGACAGCAACTTCGGCTCCGTGTACGACTTCTCGGACCCGACCAGCCTCGTCGAGCTGCAGCGGCTCTACCTGCCCGGCGAT
Organism: Deltaproteobacteria bacterium; assembly: GCA_006226595.1. Lineage (GTDB taxonomy): Bacteria > Myxococcota_A > UBA796 > UBA796 > M1803. The sequence continues at coordinate 89,616 of SBGP01000091.1, read as the reverse complement.
CTCGACACCCTGACGCCCGTGGGCAACGTGGTCGTGCTCTCCGTGGATAGCGGCGCCGACCCGGGACGGGGCAGTGTGGTCGTGCCGTGGCGCGAGGAGCCCGACGCGCGGCCCCCTCGGGCCGAGTGGCTGCGTCCCGCCGATCTCTCCGAGAACGTGGCGCCGACCACCCGCATCGGCGTGTCCTTCGACGAGATGATCGAGTCGGCGAGCGTGTTTCGCGGCTCCTTCCGGGTGACGGATCGGCGCGGGGTCGAGGTTCCCGGGCGGTTCAACGCCCAGGAGTCGACGGTGAACTTCACGCCGGACGAGCCGCTGCTCCCGGGCAAGCTGTACCGGGTGACCCTGCCGGTGGGCGGCATCGCCGATGCGAGCGGCAACCCGCTCGACGAGGAGGTGTCGTGGAGCTTCCGCGTCGCCTCGGAGTAGCCCTCGTCGCGCTCCTCGCCGGCTGTCCGACGACGGAGCTGGTGGCGGATGCCGGGCCCGACCTCGACGTGTACGTGAACGAGGGGGTGTCGCTGTTCGCAGGGGAGCAGGACGAGGATGTGGTTGCGACCTGGCACTTCGAGGGCGGCCCCCCGGTCGAGGGGCTGCGCGGGTCTTTCGTGCCCGAGACGGTCGGTCGGCACACCGTGATCCTCGAGCTCCGCGACGACCGTGGTCGCGTGGATACCGACGCGATGGTGCTGCGCGTGGGCCGTCGCCCGAACCCGGTGCTGCCGCGGGTCAGCGGGCTGATCCAGCGCCTCGACGACGAGAGCACGCTGGTGGCCGTGCCCGGGCTCGATCAGGTCGTCGAGATGTTCGGCACGGCGCGGGCCGCGGTGCCCACCTGCGAGGCGCCGACGTCGATCGCCGCGCAGGGCTCGCGCTTCGTGGTCGCGTGCGAGAACGACGAGCTGTGGATGCACCGGGGCGAGACGGTCGAGGTCCTCGACCTGCCGTGGGGGACGCGTCCCGGCGGGCTCGTGTGGCTCGGCGACGAGCTGCGGCTCGCAGCCCGCGGCCCTGGCGAGCTGCAGGTGCGCGACGAGGGCGGTGCGCTGGTCGAAGCCCACGCCGCTCACGCGCCCGGCGAGGTCGCGGTGGTCCGCGGCTTTCAGACCGTGGTCAGCGCCACCCTCGGTCCCGTCGTGTCGCGGGTCGACCCGGTGGGCGAGGCGTCGCTCTCGTGGAGCCCAGGCCCGGACAGCGACACCGATGCCCGCGGCGTGCCCGTCGGCATGCGGGCGATGGCGGTGACCGTCGATGCCCAGGAGGTCGTGTTCGGCGGGCACAAGGCCAATGTCGAGCGCGGTGAATACCGCGATGGGCTGCCGCTGACCTTCGAGACGACCTCCCGCTCGGTGCTTCGGGCGCTCGACCCCGAGACGATGGAAGAGCGCTGGCGCCACAGCTTCGACAACCGCGACCGGGTCACCGCTCTCGCGTACAGCGCCCACAACGACCTGCTGTTCGTGGGTCACGGCGCCGGCATCGTCGACGTCCTCGACGCGGGCAACCGGCAGCGGCTTGGCGGGTGGACCGGCTTCGGGGCGCCCATCGACGCACTCGCGAGCCTCGATGGCGAGCTGTGGGTGCTCGTCGGACTGGACCGCCGCCTGTATCAGGTTCCGCTCGACAGCCTCACCGGCACTGCCGCGAACCTGCCGTATGTCGACCTCGCGCTGGGTGCGCCAGAGCCGGACTCGGAGGCGTTCCGCCTCGGAGAGCGGGTGTTCCACGGCAGCGGCGACGTGCGCATGAGCCGCGATGCCTACCTCTCCTGCGCGAGCTGCCACCCCGAGGGCGGGCACGACGGCCTGACCTGGGACTTCACCAGTCGTGGCGAGGGCCTGCGCGACACGCCAATCCTCCGCGGTCGCCTGGTCGGGCCGGTGCACTGGACCGGCAACTTCGACGAGCTCCAGGACTTCGAGCAGGACATGCGCCGCGAGCAGGGCGGTCAGGGCTACCTGGCCGATGCCGACTGGCTCGCCACCGAGGATGCGCTCGGCGACCCCAAGGCCGGCCTGTCGGTCGAGCTGGACGCGCTCGCGACCTACCTCGAGTCCTTGCCACCGCTGCGCTCGCCGCACCGGCAGGCCGACGGCACGCTCACCGCGGACGCCGTGCTCGGTGAGCAGGTGTTCGCCGACGCGGGCTGCGCGAGCTGCCACAGCGGACCCGCGTACACGGACAGCAGCTGGGTCGGTGCCGATCCGCTGCTCCACGACGTCGGGACCCTCGGCGACGGGAGCGGCACCCGGCGGGGAGAAGCGCTCACCGGGCTCGACACGCCGAGCCTGCGCGGCCTGTGGGCCAGCGCGCCCTACCTCCACGACGGCAGCGCTCCCACGCTTCGCGACGTGCTCACCACCCGCAACCCGGCCGACGAGCACGGGACGACCTCGACCCTCACCGAGGAACAGCTGGTGCAGCTCGAAGCGTTCCTGCGGCAGATCGAGTAGGTCGCGTGGCGATCGGCTACGCTGCCTCCGGAGGCACCATCCGCGTCACACCGTTTCTCCTGCTCGTCGCCTGCGGTGGCTCGACCGCGTGGGAGGCCGTCGACGTCGACGGGCTGACCCACCTCGAGGCTGTCGAGAAGAGCCGCGGCAAGGGCATCGCCACCTTCGTCTTCGACGTCGAGGAGGGACAGGACGCGTTCCTGTTCACCGGTGACCCGGAGGCGCCCTTCGGCGCGTACGTGCGCACGCTCACCGACCCCAACGGCGACGTGGTGTTCGCGGCGCGTGACCTGGCCGACGGGGTCGAGTCCCTGTCCGGCGCGCAGTTCGCGAACGTCCTCACCACGCTCAACTGGCCGATCCTGGCGACCCACCCTCCGCTGCAGGCAGGTCGGTGGAAGCTCGAGGTCGGACCGCTCGACGAAGAGTTCCGCCAGCGGCGCAAGGTCGAGGTGTTCGGGGCACTGTCGCTCAAGGACGACGACGACCTGTCCGCGGGTACGCTCACCGTGCGCATCGTGTATGCGGACGGCACGGACCAGGACCCGGAGCTCGTGCGCGGGACCGAGGCCGCGGTCGCGGTGTGGGAGGAGATCTACGCGGAGCACGGCCTGTCGCTGAACGTGACCTATGGCACGTACACGGGGCCGATCTCGCAGTCGACGTCGGGCTCGGATGGCGACGCCTACGTGGCCATCGCCGAGGAGAGCGGCATCGGCGTGCTCAACGTCGTGGTGATCAGCGACTTCACCGACTGGCAGATCCCGGTGTATGGCGTGTCGGGCGGCATTCCCGGACCCCTGGTGCCGACCATTCGCTCGGCGGTCGCGGTGAACGGGTTCACGAACGCCGGGCCCGACCTCACGTTCTCGGAGGAGGAGATCCGCATCTATGGCGAGACCCTCGCGCACGAGGGCGGGCACTACCTGGGCGCGTTCCATCCGGTCGAGGAGGACTGGTCGACCTGGGACGCGGTGGACGACACCGAGCAGTGCGGCTCGGAGAGCGGCTGCATCCAGACCTTCCGGGACAACCTCATGTTCCCGTACCCGGTGTGCTCGCCGCTCGAGTGCACTCCGCAGCACGCGCTGACCAGCGGCCAGCGCACGGTGCTGCACTACAACGCGGGAGTGCGCTGATGTGGTGGTGGCTGGGACTCGCGCTCGCGGCGCCCCCGGAGCTCGTGACCTCGCTGTCTGCGCGGCATGCGAGCCAGACCTGCGACGAGTTCGTCGAGACCTACGGCGTGGAGGCGCTGGTCGAGGTCGCCGAGGGCACGGAGATGCCGCCATGGCTGCCGATGCGCGCGGCGAGCTGCGTCGGCGCGGCCGTCGACCGCGGGGGCGACGCCGCCGTGCTCCGCTGGCTCGGCAACGACGCACTCCCGGGTCTCGCGGTCGCCGCGGTCGCGGGTCTGGAGCAGGCGCGGACCCTGCCCGAAGGACTGGCGCCGGCGGTGGCTGCGCGCCTGGCCGACCCCCGCTTTGCGCGGGGCGTGCGCCTCGAGCGCTCGCGTCATCCGGCGCTCGTGGAGCTCGTCACCGCAGGTGACTGACCGCCTTTCGCGCCGCGTCCTGGGCGGCGTCGCGATGGGTGAGCCACTGGGTGTGGGCTTCGGGGCCGACGTCGTTGGTGATGCCGAGCACCGCGGTGAACGGCACGCCCGCGTTGCGGCACGCGAGCGCCACGCCGAAGGCTTCCATGTGCTCGACGGTCCAGCCGTCGCGGATGCGGTCGGCGAGCGTGGGGTCGGTGGTGATCGCGCTCACGGTCAGCACGTGGTGTGCCGGCAGGTCGATGCGCTCGATCAGCTCGGGTGCGCACTCGACCGGCGCGGGCGGGCGCGGCACGTAGCCGAGACCCATGGCGGCGACGCCGTAGGACATGCCGACACGACTCGCGACGATGGCCTCGCCGATGGCGGGGCCTCCGGCGTATGCGCCACCGGTGCCGATGAGCACGACGGAGTCGGGCTTGCGTCGCGCGAGGATCTCCGCGGCGCGCGCGGCGGCGAGGATCGGCCCGATGCCGACGACCTCGCCCTCGAGCTCGCCCAGTTCTTCGCGCACTGCGGCCAGGAACAGCATGGACACTCCTGGAGGCAGCGTGACCCGGTTGCGATCCGGGGTCAAGCCGCCGACGCTACTCGGCGGGCGCGGCCTTCTCGTCGCAGCCGATGGGGTCGAGGTCGAAGCTGAGCGGACCGCCGACGGCCTGCGGATCGGTGACCGGCGGGGTACCGAGCGACAGGCGGCCGATGCAGCCCTTGCCGGCGAAGGCTTCGTTGAGGTCGATCTCGATGGGCGCGATGAGCAGCGCGCGGCACGCGTCGCCGTTGCCGTTGTGCTTGAGGCTCGCCATGGCCGTGGGCGGCAGGGACTTGCCGATGCCGCCGAGCTCGATGGTGAACTGGTGCTCGGCGCAGCCGCCGCCGTGGCGTGCGACGGCCTTGAACACGTTGTTCTCGACGGTCGGCGCGGGCTCCGCGGCGAGGAAGTAGGGGTCGCCGAACGCGTCCCGGTCGAAGGGCGCCTCTTCGGGCTTGGCCTCGCCTTCCTCGGTGTTGCCCTCGGTGGCCTCGGGCTCGCGGTGGTTCTCGCCCGGAGGCGCGGTGGTCTCGTCGCCGGCCGCGTCGGGAGGGGTCTTGGCGCCGCCGTTGCAGGCGACGAGCAGGGCGATGAGCGGAAGGTAGCGGGACATGTCAGTTCTCCTCGGCGAAGAGCTCGTCCACCTTGGCGAGCACCTTGTCGGCGTGACCGTTGACGCGGACGTTCGTCCACTTGTGCGCGAGCACACCCTGCGCATCGAACACGAAAGTGCTGCGGACAATGCCCATGTAGGTCTTGCCGTAGTTCTTCTTCTCGGCCCACACGCCCCAGGGCTCCAGGATCACGTGGTCCTCATCGGCGAGCAGGGGCATGGTGAGCTCGTACTTGTCGCGGAAGTTGCTCTGGCGCTTCACGGTGTCCGCGGAGGCGCCGAACACCTTGACGCCGCGAGCGGCGAACTCGGCACCCAGGTCGCGGAACGCGCAGGCTTCCTTGGTGCACCCCGGGGTCGAGGCCTTCGGGTAGAAGAACACCACCACGGGCTGACCACGGAGCTCGGACCACACGACCTCGTTGCCGCGATCATCGGTGAGCGTGAAGTCTGCCGGGCTGTCGCCGACCTCGAGCATGCGTCCTCCAGGGTGGAGGGCAGGGGTAACCCACGTCGCCCGCCTCCCGTGTCAGGAGAGCGTGCGCCGTGGGATGCGAGGCGGCTTCGGACGAATCAGGCAATCACTTCCACGGGCTCGACCCATCGGCGCTGGCTTCGCCGTCTCCGGTGGCTTCCTCGGAGGTGCTGCCGCCGTCTTCGGTGGAGGTCTCCTCGGCCTTGGCTTCGCCCTCGGCGCCCTCGGCCTTGGCTTCGCCCTCGACGCCCTCGGCCTTGGCTTCGCCCTCGGCGCCCTCGGCCTTGGTTTCGCCCTCGGCCTCGGCGGGAGCCGGCTCCTCCTCGACGAGCGGCGGACGCGGGTCGAGCTTCGCGAAGTCCTCGAGGCCGTGCATGCTCGCCACGTGCTCGCGGAAGGCCTGTCGCTGCTCCTTGGTCATGCGCTCGCGGATCCCCGCGAAGATGCGCACGAGGGTGTCGGTGTCTCCGCCCTCGAAGGCCCGCGTCACCGTGGTCGAGAAGTAGTTGTCCTCCCAGGTCGCGACGAGCTCCTCGAGCTTGGCCATGGTCTGGGCTTCGAGCTCGGCCTGCAGCTCCTTCTCGGACTTCGGGTACGCCTTCGGATCCTCGGCGACCTCGGCCTTCTCATGGCCCTTGATCGCGACGTCGGTGCTGCTCGTCGTGAGCTCGAACTTCGCGGGGCTCTCCAGCCCGTGCTCCCAGCGGCCTGCCATGTACACGGTCGCCTTGCCGGTGCAGGTGTTGGTCCACGTCACCTTGTCGTACTCGAGGGTGGCGGGGATGTCCTCCATCAGCGTGGGCGACAGGTTCGCGAGGGTCGCCTTCGCGTCGCTGTGCGCCTTGCTCGTCTCGGCGAGCTTCTCGGTGGCGGTGGTCAGCTCCTTCGAGAGCTTCTCGGCCTCGGGCTTGGCCTTGGCGATGTCGGCCTCGGTGGCGGCGACGCCCGCCTTGAACTCGGCGAGGGCGGTGGTGTCGCGGACGACCCGCTCCTCCCACTCGGTGACGAAGCCCTTCTGGGTCTCGAGCTTGGCGGTGAGCTCGTCGTGCGACTTCTTGGCCTCGGGCGGCAGCGCGGCGATCTCGGCCTCGAGCTTGGCGACCTCGGCGACCGCGGAGTCGCGCTGGCCGGTCGTCTGGCCGAGCAGCTCGGTGGTCGCGGTGACCTCGGACTTCTGGGTGGCGAGCTTGGCCTCGAGCTCGGCGAGTGTGGCGTTCGCCTCCTCCGCAAGCGGGGTCAGGCGGTCGACATCGGCCTGCGCGGCGCTCTCGGCGGCCTCCGCAGCCTCGGTGGTCGCGAGCTGAGCGGTGTGCTCGGGGTTCTCGACCTCCTTCTGGCCCTTGATGTAGTCCTTGGTCTGCGGCTCGGCTTCCTTGGTCTCGCGGCAGCGCAGGTCCGGCGCGTAGATCTTGGCCTTGAGGTCCCAGCGCGAGCTGTACCCGCGCTCGACGCCGAGGTCGTCCTCGACGGCCTTGGTCAAGCCGCGGCGCAGGCGAGCGGGGCGTCCGCCGCCGCCCTGATCTTCGATGAGCACGGCGATCGGCGCGCTCTCGGCGGCCTCGGTCCACGCCATGTCCCGCTTCTCCATGTCGTCGGAGCGGCCGCGGAGCTCGAAGGCGCGGGCGTAGTGCACCGACGCGAGGCCGGGCTGCTTGCGCAGCGCCTTGTCCCCCTGAGCGACGAGGTCGTCGGCCCACGCGAGGGTGATGCGGTCGTCGAGTGCATAGGCGACACCGGCGTAGCCGGGCTCGATGGTGGCGATGATCGCGGCGGTGGCGCGCGCGTCGGCGAAGGCCTCTTCCTCGAGCTGGGCCTCGGCCTTGGCCTTCACCGCCTCACGCGCGGTGGCGATCGCCTCGTTGGTCTCGGGAAGGCCCGGGTACAGGGCCTTGGCCATCGCGGCGAACTCGTAGGTGCCCTGCAGGTCGTCGTCGAGGCCCGTCATCTCCGTCGCGAGTGCGGCGAGCATCGAGCCCTGCGCGGCCGTGCGCGCGGCCTCGAGACCCTCGGCCTCGGGGGCGAGCAGCTCGACCTCTTGAATCATCTTCGCGGCCTGGGCGTGCTCACCGCGGCCCGCGGCGGCGGTGGCGTCCGAGAGCTTGGCCTCGATCCACCCGGCCTTGGCCTTGGCGAGTCCCTCGGACGCGCGCGCGTCGTCCTTGACGTCGAGGGCGAAGCCGTAGGCGCGACGAGCGGCGTCGTAGTCCTGAGCGGCGAGTGCCGCGTCTCCGCGCTTGACCGCGGAGGAGTACACACAGCCTGTGAGAGCGAGAAGCAGAATGATCGATCGCATGGGGAAGGCCTCCACGTTCGATCGTAGGGCAGTCCCGCGTCAGGGATCTCCTGAAAACCGCGTGGAGGGTGCACCAGATCGGCTCACATGGCCCGTGAATAGCGGGCTTGAGACGAATGTCCGAGAGGCGTCAACTCTGCCTGTCGGATTGGCAGCAATCTCGCACGAGGTGCGTCACGGCTGTGGTATCTGAACCTGCGCGGCGGGTCTCGTCACCGCCCCTCGCCGGTGGGCGTGCTCGCGGAGGACAGCCCGCCGACCCCCTCGGCTTTGGCCGAGTGCTCGGCGCTCGCCACGGCGTCCGCCACGGGATGTTGCACACCTGGCCTCGCATCAGGTTAGCTGGGCCGGTCCTCTGGACCCGTGAACCCACTGGAGCCATGGCCGGCACCCTCACCATTCGCCAGGCACGTCTCGTGCTGCCCGACCGCGTCGTCACCGGCGACCTCCTGGTCGAGGAAGGCGTCATCGCCGAGATCGGCCCGTCGATTGCTCGCTCCGCGGGAGAAGAGATCGATGGGTCCGGGCTCACGGTGCTGCCCGGGGTCATCGACCCGCAGGTGCACTTCCGCGAGCCGGGTCACACCTACAAAGAGGACCTCGCCACGGGCTCGCGCGCGGCCGCCGCGGGAGGCGTCACCGCCTTCCTCGACATGCCGAACAACAACCCGGTCACCACCTCGGTCGAGCGGCTCGAGGCCAAGCTCGCGCTGGCCGCCGAGAAGTCCGTCGTCCACTACGGCTTCTTCATGGGTGCGAACGGCGAGAACAACGACGAGATCGTCGCCTGTGACCGCACGCCCGGTGTGAAGGTGATGATGGGACCGTCGTCTGAGGGGCTTCGCCTCGAGGGCGTCGAGCGCCTCGAGCACATCTTCGCGGCGGTGGGCGACAAGGTGCTCGCCGTGCACGCGGAGAGCGGGGCGCGCATCCGCGAGCGGCAGATGCTCTACGAGGGCCGCGCCGAAGTCCGCGACCATCCCAAGATCCGTGACGTCGAGGCCGCGCTCTCGGCGACCCGCCACGCCGTGGACCTGTCGCACAAGCACGGGCGTCGCCTGCACCTGCTCCATCTGTCGACGGCCGAAGAGGTGGACTTCCTCGCGACGGTCGACCGCACGCGGATCACCGCCGAGGTCACACCCCATCACCTGTTCCTCGACGAAGAGGTGTACGAGCGGCTCGGCGCTCGCGCCCAGACCAACCCGCCGATCCGCGGCGGACGCCACATGGCGCGGCTGCTCGCTCGGCTGCGAGACGGCACGATCGACTGCATCGCCAGCGACCACGCCCCGCACACCGCCGAGGAGAAGGCACGTCCGTACCCGCAGTCGCCGAGTGGCGTGCCGGGGGTCGAGTGGGCGCTGCCGGTGCTCCTCGATCGCGTGAATCGCGGTGAGCTCAAGCTGTGCGAGGTCGCGCGGTGGATGAGCGACGGGCCCGCCCACGTGTACGGCATCGGACGCAAGGGACGCCTCGAGGTCGGCTACGACGCGGATCTCGCCATCGTCGACATGTCCGCCGTGCGCACGGTCGGCGACGCCCGGACCTGGACGCGTGCTGGCTGGTCGCCGTGGGAGGGGCAGACGCTCACCGGGTGGCCGGTGATGACGGCAGTCCTCGGACAGCTCGTGTTCCGAGATGGCGAGATCATCGACGGCATTCGCGGACGCGAGCTCACCTTCAGCTGATCCCTAGGGGTGATCGCTGTGGACGCCCGGTTCGTGGGCTGTTGCACCGTGTAGTCGGCTCCGCGCGCACGACGCTCTAGGTTGGGGTCATCCTCGACCCGGGAGCTCCCCATGGCCATGCATCGGACCCGTCGCGCAGAGCGTCATCAGCAGCGGGAGGCCGAACAGGCCGAGCAGCAAGGGCCTGGCTTCGACCAGGAGCGCGGCAACGCGGCCGCCCAGGAGGCCCTGCGGCGCAGCGACCTCGTCGTGCGACCGGTCGGGCCCGTGTTCGACGGCCATGCCACCGCGCGGCAGGGACCCGAGGACACGACGCACGTGACCGCCCCGCGCGTGCACTTCGATGCGCGCGCCGACCTCGCCCCTGGTGTCACCACCGACGGCATCATCGAGTTCGGCCTCGCCCAGACCCTCGAGAGCACCGAGCGTCACCTGATCTACGAGGACGACCGCGGGCGCGAGGTGTTCCGCACTGCGATCACCGTGCCCCGGAGCCGCGATGCGCAGTACGTCGACGACTCCCACCTCGACGAGGCCGTGTACCGCGCGCCGTTCTACTCGCAGCCCGAGTGCATCATGGAGTCCGGTGTGGACTTCCACACCGCCGACCAGCCGAGCTTCGACGCCCAGAACGGCGACCCGGTAGGGGCCGGTCGGCTCGCTCGCATCGAGGGCCACGACCACCTGCGCTCCGCGTTCGTCGCCGAGCACGATGACACGCAGGTCTTCTTCCAGCGCTACGACTGGTCGATCCCGTGGGACATGGAGATCAGCGAGTCCCACCGCGGTGAGTCCGATCGGGACGTCGACATGCACGACACCCGCGCGATGCCGTCGCTGCTCGAGGGGGACATCGCCACCGGGCGTGCCCGCGACCGATACGGGCTGCCCTCCATGGACGCAGCGATGAACGCGCCCATCGAGTCGCTGTTCTACGTGCTCAAGTACCCCGAGCGCGGCGATGGCCAGAGCCGGCGGTGGGCCATCGAGGCCCTGCGCCGTCGCAACCCGCACCTGCGCGTGCAGCTGGGTGTGGTCGAGACCAACGAGAGCTTCGGCGACGACGAGATCGTGCTCACCGCGCGCGGCGACCAGACGGCGAACACCGAGGCGGTGAGCATCGGCACCGCCGAGACCGGCGAGTTCTCGAGCATTCGCTTCCTCGACGTGTTCGACCCCGAGCACCTGTCGGCGCGAAGTGCGCTGCATCTCTCCGCGGCGGACACCGGCCTGATCAGCGGCGCGGCCCACACGATTCGCTGGGCGATGCCCTTCCCGACGGTGAACCGCGCCACCCCGATGCGGGGCCCGGCGGCCGACGGCCGCTACACCGTGCTTAGCGCGCGCTGGGAGTGACTTTCGGCGCGGCCGCTGGACGGGACCTCGCATGCTGTTGAGCGAGGATCCCGGTTCCAGCGGCCCGCCCAGGTCAGCGTTCGGCGGCCTGCTTCAGGGCTGCGGCGAAGTCGTCGAAGCTCGGCTGCAGGTCGGGCATCATCCGGCGCATCAGGAACAGCAAGGGGCCCGAGAAGTTCTCCTCGACCTCGAAGTGCGTGCCGGACTCGCTGGCCCGTAGCGTGAACCGGCGTACGCCCTTGAACAGCCCGAGCGGCATGCCACCGGTCCACTCCATGCACCGCGGCGCCTCGAGCTCGGACACCGTCACCGGAAATGCCTGGCTCGAGAGCTTGGTGTGGACCGTGATCTGGCTTCCCGCCTCGATCGAGCCCTCGACCTTCGTGGTGTTCGGCTCCCACTCTGGGTACGCGTCGGCCCGCGTGAGGATCGCCCACACCGCATCGGGTGGAGCGGCGATGTCCGCGGCAGCGAAGTAGCGCATGTCACCTCCGCCAGGAGCATAGGTGATGGCGTCCTCGGGATCGGGAATCGGCGGAGGCACGCGCATCAGTGCGCCCTCGCGTCGGTCGGGCCGGCAAGCCACCCCATGGACCCTCCTCGGGGCTTGTGAGTTGCAACGCACGTGCCAGGGCGAGAAGCGGCGCGTGGCGCGACTTCTGCCGTTTGACCGACCTTTCGGGCGCCCATCGGGCGCCTTTGCGCGCGTGTGGGCGGCTACTGCTGCTTGCAGAACACCGCCGTGCCCTGCTTGTCGCACTTCCAGGCCCCGGGCGTGATGCCACGGAACTGGCCCGGCGCACCGCCCTTGAAGTTCAAGGTGCAGTCGTCGCCGGCGGGCACGCTGGTGAAGCGCCCGGCGAACTGGTCGATTGCCGCCCGCTCCCGGTAACCGCCGCGGCAGTTGAGCTCGAGCATCGTCGCGTTGAACGCGTCGGAGATCGTGATCAGCACTTCGCCGGGGGCGACTGCCGTCGCCGGACCCTGCTGCTCGGCGCATCGGCCGGGAGAGCAGGCCCAGTCGCCCCACAGCTTGACGGTGCCGGACTTCTGCACGAACTCGACCTCGCAGGTCTTCGACGGATCGACGTTCGTGGTGACCTTGCCGCCGCTCACCGTGAGCTCCTCGACCGGCGCGCTTCCGCAATGCAGGCGTACGGAGTCCACGCCCGCGGGCACGGAAATCGAGGTCTCTCCAGCGAAGGCGAGGGACAGGAGCAGCCAGAGCATGAGGTCCTCCGAGAGCGGCGAGGGTACAACCCGTCAGGCGAGGGGGTGCGTCCCTTGAGGGGGCGTCGGCGGGAGCCGTACGCGGAAGATGCTGCCGATGCCCAGCGCGCCGTCCACCTCGATGGAGCCGCCGTGGGCGTGGACGATCTGACGGCAGATGGGCAGGCCGAGGCCCGTGCCCTGCGGCTTGTCGGTAAGGGTGTCGCCGACCTGCTTGAACTTCTCGAACACCGCCTGGCGCATGCTGGGCTCGATGCCGTCGCCCGTGTCGATGACCTCGAGGAGGACGCCGGAGTCGGAGGGCTGGGCGCGCACGGTGACGTGGCCGGTGTCGGTGAACTTCGCGGCGTTCGACAGGAGGTTGAGCAGCACCTGGAGCAGGCGGTCGTGGTCCCCGATGATCTGCGGCAGCTCGTCGGCGACGTCGATGCGCAGCTCGACCGGGCCGTTCTTCGGGAACTGGGCGGCGGCGGCATCGGTGGCCCGCTTGATCAGCGCCTGGATCTCGATGGGCTCGCGCCGCCACTCCATGCGGCCGGCCTCCATCTTCGAGATGTCGAGCACGTCGTTGATCAGCGCGGTGAGCCGCTTTCCTTCCTGGATGATGATGTCGATGTTGCCGGTGACCTGGTTCATCGCGCGCATCGCCTTCTTGTCATCGGCGGGCATGTGCGGGGCGATGCGGTCGTCGAGGCGGGTGCGCGTCACCTTCGCGAAGCCGAGCACGCTGGTGAGCGGCGTCCGCAGCTCGTGGCTCACGGTGGCGATGAAGTCGGTCTTCATCCGGTCGATCTCGCGCTCGAGGGTCACGTCGCGTACGAGCGCGACCACGCCGCGTCCGCGGTCGATCGGAGCGGCGGAGACCACGGCGCGTCGCTCTCCCGGGAGGGGCACGTCGCGGGTGATCACCTCGCGCCCGCCATTGGCCTCCTGTACCGCCTCGCGAAGTCCGTTGGGCAGCGCATCGATCGGAGCGCCCGGGGGAAGGAGATCACTCGCGAACAGGTCGGCGAGCGCAGGGTTCGCGACCTGCACGCGCTCGTCCGGTCCGACGGCGACGAGGCCCTCGCTCAGGTGATCGAGGATCGCCTGGCGTCCGGCGACGGCGTCGCGAAGCTCCTCGGTGCGCACCGCGACCTCTTCCTCGAGGTTCGTGTTGAGCTCCGTGATCAGCGCGTTCGCTTGCGACAGCGCGCTGTTCGCGGACTCGCGGCGAACCATCAGGTACACGGTCAGTCCGAAGACGATGCTCGTGATCACGACGATGTTGGTCACGAAGAACGCGACCGACACGTTCATCGACGGGTGGTGGCTCCACTGCTCGGCGACGCGTGCGTCGATGACGCCGCTGAAGATGGTGAGGATGCCGTACAGGCCCATGAGGCCGATGCTCTGGCGCGACGAGCTGAAGGTCAGCGAGCCGACCAGCGCGAGCATCGCCCACAGCATCACGGCGCCGCTGGCGATGAACCCGCCGAGCACCCACTGGAACAGGAAGGGCAGCAGCAGGCTGATCGTCACCTGCACGAGCCGCGCGACCTCCCAGTTCTTCGTCATCTTGAAGAAGCTGAGGTTGAAGAGGGTGAGCACGACGTAGCCGTAGGGCACGATGGCCGGTATCCACAGCCCGAACGTGGCGCAGATGCTGCCCCACAGGATGCCGCCGCCTGACATGAGCACGCCCATGTAGATGAGGAAACGCCGCTTGAGACGCTCCTCGTCATCCAGCCCAGGCGTGTCCCCGATCGCACCGAGGTCCATCACCAGCTGGTCGGGGCTCATTGCCATGCACTCTCCGCGGGCATCATACGGTGAGGGGCGGGCCCTACTCCACCGGGTCCCAACCCTTCTTGATGTTCTTCTCGATCATCTCGTCGGCGATCACGTTGGCGGCGACCTCGGAGGCGGCGAGTCGGACATCGCGCTGCAAGGGGTCCTTGCGAGAGGGCGAGTAGTTCGTCCAGTGGATGACGAACGCGGGGTAGCGCTCGTCCACCTCGTGCTTGTTCGTCTTCCACACGAGCAGCTTCTGAATGTTCGTGTTGCCTCGGTACGCCTTGGTCCACACCTCCCGGCGCACGACCTCGCTCTTCGGCAGGTCCACGGTCTCGACATGCTGGTCGAGGGCCGCGACCTCGCAGCGCTCGAGCACCTGCGCGATCCGGCAGTCGACCTCGTTCGCGACCTTGTCGTCGCGAATGCGCTCGAGGCGCGGAAACAGGATGATCACGCCCGGCATCTTGCGGGTGGCCTTCCACGCGCCGTCCTCGAAGGTGAGGACCATGCGCTGGGCCGGGTCTCCGCGGAAGTCCTCGCTCTGGACGTCGGTGATCAGCGTCTCGACGACGAGCTTCGGCTCGACGAAGCGGTACAGCGCGCCGTCGCTCGAGGCCTGGCGGTAGGTCGACTCGACGTCGGTGCCGTCGAGCTTGTCGAACAGCTCCTTGCGTACGTCGTCGGTGCCGAGGTTTCCGAGCGAGCCGATGATCTGGAACTGGCCGTCCTCGCGGACGAGGGCGAGGAGCATGCTCCGCACGTGACCAGGGTTGTCGCCGCGCTCGGTGAAGCCGACGACCACCGCGTCGATCGAGATGGTCGGCTTGATCTTGTAGGTGCGGCCGTCGAGGCTTCGCGCGACCAGACCCTCGCCCTTGCCGCCCTCGGCCCACTCGCCGTACAGGCGCGAGACCTCGGCGTGGCCCATGACGCGCTCGGTGCGCACGCACTGCACGCGCTTTCCGCCCTTGAACACGCGCTGCATGAGCTCGAGCTTGGGCTCGTAGGACTCGACCGGCAGCGTGGTCTGGGCATCGCCGCCGAGGAGCACGTCGAAGGCCATGAACCCGAGGCGCGCGACCATCGCGTCGGCGTTGCCGCCCATCGCCGCGGACACGTCGCCGGACCGCGGACGTCCGCCCTTGCGCAGCGCGAACAGCTCGCCAGCGAAGATGGTGCGCGTGGTCACGCGGCTCGCGACGGACTGAGCCTCCTTGAGCAGGGGCACGTTGCCCGAGATCACGCGTCCGCGCGGATTGACGAGGATCGCCTCGCCCTGGTCGAACACGAGGAACCACAGGTGTCCGTCGATCTTCGGCGACACCCACAGCGCACCGGGAGGCAGGGCGAGCTCGAGCTCGTCGGGACGCACGGCCCGGTAGCGGCTGGCGACGGTGCGCTTGTAGCCGCTGACCATGCCGGCGACGACGGGGTCGACGATGCTGCCGGCCGGGGACTGCTGGCCGTCGCCGAACGGACGGGCCTGATCGGTGGAGTAGAGGCTCATGCTTCCTCCGGCGTCTTGAGCTCGAGGTTCGAGAGGTGAAGCAGGAGCTTGTACTTGTCGCCCTGCACGCGCCCCTCGAGGAAGCCGCGGTACGGGGTGCCGTTGATCTGGAACACGAGCGGCTGACGCCCCTTGGGCCCCCCGCCGATGAGCACGACCTCGTCCTTGTCGCCGAGCTCCTTGGCCATGGCGTACAGGTAGTCGTAGGTCAGGCCGTCGACGTGCTTGAGCTGGATGGTTCGCTTGAATGCGAAGCGCCTCGCGACGTCGCGGCGCGGCATGGCGCGACCGGTCCAGCGCACGGGCAGCTGATCGTTGACGTTGGCCTCGGTGTCCGTCGGCGCGCGCCGATCGCGCTCCTCGCCGTTTGGCGCGAAGATCACCTCGACGACCGACGGGGTCGCGTACAACACCTCGCCCGTCGACGACAGGTACACCGGGGACGTGCGCCCCAGCGAGCGGCCGACGAGCTCGGTGTCCACGTCTGGATCCCCGTCGATCAGCGCCTGGCCGTAGTCCTCGCCGAGCTTGTCGGAGAGGGTGTCGTGCAGGCCGTCGGGGCCGGCGGCGAGGAACTGGCGGAACTCGAGCTCGAGCTCCGGGTGGCCGAGCTTGGCGCCCTTCGGAGACTTGGCGGTCTCCATGGCGACCGTGGCGTCGCGGCCCGCCTGGTTGGCGATGTGCAGCTTGCGTACGGGCATAGGTCCTTCCTGGCCTAGAACATCTCGAAGTCGAGGTCGTCGTCGTCGTCCTCGTCGTCGTCATAGGTCTCGACGGGCAACTGCTTGAGCTCGAGCCACTCGGACTCGGCCGGTGAGCCGATGAGCGCGAAGGTGCCCTCGTCGTTGCGCACGATCAGCGCGGTCTCGAGGTTGTAGCCGCCGCGGTAGCTGTAGTCGCAGGCGAAGAGCTTGCCCTCGTCGAGGGCCGCGGACAGCGCGGCGTCGATGGCCTCGGGGGTGAGGACGTAGACGGCGCGCACGTTGAGGTCGAGCGCCTCTTCGGGGCTGACCTCTCGGGCCTCCTGGGCCTGGCCGAGCGTGCTTCCCACCGAGTCCACGGGCTCTCCGGCGGCCGAGAGCCCGACGAGCTCGCTGTTCGGGACCCAGTTGCCGTCGGGATCGAAGTAGGCCTGAGCGGCCATGCCCGAGCGCACGAGGATGGCGCCGTCGTCGGTGAGCCGGGCGCGCTCGCAGCGCTCGCCGTTCGGGTCGAGCACCATGCGCTGGCGCTTGCCGTAGAGCTTGGAGCGGTCGAGCTTCTTGTGGTCGAAGGAGCTCTCCGCACCCTGGTAGGTGACTGTGATCGGCTTGGCCATCCAACCTCCGGCGGGCAGCCTAGCAGGTGGGTGCGGCATTGCCGGCAAACCGCACTCCGAGCGGGATCGAGGGTGCCTCCGGCGCGGCGCGACGCGGCTTTGGCAAGCCTTTGCAGCGCGAGAAGTGGTAGGGGAAGAGTGAACCTGGAGGCTCAGTGGTCCGATTCCTGCCCGCGCTCGTCGCGCTCACGGCCTGTGGCGGCGGTGGCGACACCAACACCAACGAACCTCCGGGGGAGCCGCTCACCTGCGACGTACTCGCCGACCCGGACTTCTGCTGGGCGGCGTCGGTCGACGAGGCCTACGCGTGCATTCCCGAGGCAGACAGCAGCGGGACCTTCGATGCGACGCGGTCGACCTGCACGCTGGGCAACGGCATCACCGTCGTCTTCGACGAGCCCGTGCCCGAGGATCCCTTCGCGGACTCGGCCGATGACTACCTGTGGTCGTTCACCATCCGCGACGGCGGGGGCGACTGCGCCCGCTTCGTCGACGGAGACACCGGGTACTCGCTGACCACGAACAGCGGCCAGGCGTCGACCCGCCCCTACGGTTTCGCCGGCAGCACGCTCGAGTGCCCGAACGGCGACGAGTACACCGCCGAGAACCTGTTCGACCTGTTCGAGTGTGAGGGCGCGGTCCTTCCCGGCTACGGCTACAGCGGCAACGTCTCCTGGCAGCTGCTGGGCGGGCCGGACGGGCGCTTCTTCTTGTTCGAGTGCACCTGATCGCCGGGTTTCGCCTACGGCCGCCGACCCTGGGAACCGTCGTCATGGTGGTCGCCGGGGCGGTGATGCTCGCGGGATCGACCGCGGCCATGGCGCAGGCCGTGGGTGAGCTCTTGCTCGTCGCGGTGGCGATCACCGCGATGCACCTGATCGTCTACCTGGTCAGCGCCCGGGCCCTCGGTGTGCCCGTGTACGCCGTGTTCCTCGGCGGGGGACCCCGCGTGATCGGCGTGCAGCGCGGGGCGGTGGCCCTCGAGATGCGCGCGCTCCCCGTGGGCGGAACCGTCGCGTTCTACCCGGACGACGTCGAGCCCGGAGACGCCGAGGACCCGCCGCCGCAGTCGGTGTTCGCGATGCTGCTCGCGGCGCCCATGGCCAGCGTGGTCGTCGCCGCCGTGCTCCTCGGTCCGGGGGTCGCGGAGAGCCTGGGGCTGATCCCAGCCCAGCTGTGGGCCCTGATGATGGACCCCTCCGGCGTGGGACGGGACGTGGCCTTCTCGGCGCTTCACCTCACCGACGAGTCGCTGCCGATCGTGTTTGGCACCGTCGCCGCGAAGCTGGGCGTGGTGCAGATCCCGGCCAACCTGCTCCTCATCGGACGCAGCGCGGCCGAGCTCCTCGGCGGGGAGCCTCCGGAAGGCGCGCTGATCGCGCTGGGCATCACCCAGGTCGCCCTGACGACATGGTGCCTGTTCGGCTTCGTGTACGCGCTGTCGCTGGTGCTCGAGGTGTGAGCCCCGCGCACGACTACTTCGTGCGCTTGCGGGCCTCGCGCATCACGTCGGCGACCGTGTTCGGCAGGGTCTTGGTCGCGGCCGTCTTCTTCAGCCACTCGGGCAGGGAGCCGCCCGGGTCGGAGCAGATGAAGTAGGTCGCCTTGGTGCTGCCGCCTTCCGGGGTCATCACCCACGCGCCGTAGTTCGTGACCGGCTCGACCGCGCCCTCGTGGTTCGTGTCGAGGTCGGTGGCGAGGTCCGGGTAGGCGCTGCGCCAGTCGAAGCGGTTCCAGCGGAAGGCGCGGGTGTCACCCGAAGAGAAGTCCTCGCCGGCGAGGACCCAGTAGCGGTCGCTGGCCATGGTCCAGCCGGGGATGTCGAGGTGCTGGTAGTAGTGGACCTTGTTGCCGTCCTTGCCGAGCACCCGGCTGGCGATCAGGGTCTCGCTGCTGAAGTCCTTCGCGGCAGGCACGTCGGTGACCACCTCGTAGATCTTGTCGGCGGGCACGTCGACGGTGGCCACCGCGCGCAGGCACTGGACACCGGAGATCTCCTTCAGCGAGAGGATCATCTCGCCGGTCTCCTTCTTGTTGTCCTTGCCGATGTCCTCCCAGCCGCTGTCGGCGAGCAGGGTGGAGAAGTCGTCGGCCTGGGCGGCGGTGAGGAGCAGTGCGAGCCACATGGGAGCCTCCGGGATGAAACGCGTTCTACCTTCTCGACGCGGCGATGGCGACCGGCGCGTGCACGTGGTGCACGGACGTCACAGGTCGGGATTTCTTCATCGCGCGGGAACGAAGGCGCAGTGCCGGCGGACCTCGCGACGCAGGCGCTCGAGGCTCACGGGCTTGGTGATGAAGTCGGCCATGCCGGCATCCACGCAGCGCTGGCGCACGTCGTCGCTGGCCGAGGCGGTGAGCGCCACGACTGGCACGTCGGCGCCGCTGGCGACGATCGCGCGCGTGGCCTCGAACCCGTCCATGTCTGGCATGTGGCAGTCCATGAGCACGAGGTCGAAGCGACCCCGGCCTACGGCGTCGATCGCCTGCACGCCGTTCTCGACCACCTGAACCCGGCAGCCGAGGGTGCCGAGCATCGCCCGCAGCACCATGCGGTTCGTGGCGTTGTCCTCGGCAAGCAGGATGCGCGCGGGGATGGGCGCGGGCACGGGGGTTGCCGTCGAGCCCGAGTCCGGGTCGACGAGCAGGTCGTCGAGCAGTGCGGTGCGCAGGGGGCCCGGGAGCAGGGGGGTATCGAGTGCCGTCTCGCCGTGCGGGGCGCGGTCGCGCCCGATCCACACCCGATGTCCCGGCAGCGCCCCGTGTCGCGGGAGGCGCAGGCGGTCGGAGATCACGAGCACGTCGAACTCGCGCGCGCTGAGGGACTCGAGGGCGCTCTGTTCGTCGGAGGCGGCGACCACGCCGTAGCCCCACTCCTGCATCCACGCGACGATGGCGCGCTGCTGCTCGACGAGCGGGTGGGCGACCAGCGCGCTCAGGCCTTCGCCGGTGGTCTCGCCGAGGGGGAGGTGCGCGGCGATGGGCACCCAGGCCACGAGGGTCGCGCCCCGGTCCTGCTCGGGCCCGAGCTCCAGGGCGCCGCCCATGGCCTCGATCAGGCCGCGGGCGATGGACAGCCCGAGCCCGGCGCCGCCGCGGCGGGTGTCGAGCTGCTCGAACGCCTGGAAGATGCGCTCGCGGTCCTTGCCGTGGATGCCGGGACCCGTGTCGCGCACGCGGATGCCGAGTCGCTGGTCCTCGATGGTCGCGCTGATCGCGATGTGACCCTCGCGTGTGTACTTGGCGGCGTTGCCGAGCAGGTTCGCGAGCACCTGCCCGAGCCGTCGGCGATCCGCCATGACCATCGGCAGCACCGGGGGCCCGACGTACACCACGGGCACGAATGCGCGCCCCGAGGTCGCGAGCGCCTGGAGCTGCTCCTCGATCACACCCATCGCGTCGGCGGGCTCGAGGTTGAGGTTGGCGGAGCCGGCGTTGAGCCGCGACACGTCGAGCAGGTCGTCGATCAAGGCGAGCAGCGAGCTGCCGCTCTTGTGGATGATCTCGGTGGTGCGGCGCTGTTCGGGCGGCAGGGGCGCTTCGAGCAGCAGGCGCGCGCCACCGAGCACGCCGGTGAGGGGGGTGCGCAGCTCGTGGGTGAGTACGGCGAGGAAGCGGTCCTTGGTCTCGGCGGAGAGCCGGGCCTCGCGCAGGGCGGACTGCAGCTGGAGCTGGGTCTGCTCGTACGCGTGACGCTGCGCCTGAACCGTCTTGTCGCGGTGGGAGAGGGCCAGGCTCGCGACGGCGCACGCGGCGCCGACCACCATGCTCGCGCCCGTGACTCGGAAGGTGGCATCGAAGGGGATACCGGCACGCTGCATGAGCAGGCCGCTGACGAGCGGGGTGCACACCGCCCACACATAGGCCCCCCGCAGCGGAAGCAGCAGCACGCCGACGGCGGTCGCGAGCGCGAGCCAGATGACCTCGACCACGCTCTGGCCCTGGACCAGGTGCAGGAAGCCGGCGTAGGGCACGGCCAGCGGGGCGCAGGCGGTGAGCAGGCTGCCGATGCGCCCGTGACCGAGCTGTCCGGCGGCGAACCCCGCGCCGGCAATGAGTGCGAAGACCGCGTAGGCAGTGCCCAGACCGGGGTTGGGAGCGAGTGGAACCGCGAGGAACGCGGCGAGCGACAGGGTCGCGGAGATCGCGTGGAGCAGGGCGAGGTGCCGCGCCTGCCCGGCGCTCATGTCGGGATCGTCCGGAGGCTGGAGCCAGCGGTCGACCCATCGTGGCGTCGGGTTCTGCACGTCCCTCCTATCATCCGGCCCCCCATAGTAGCAGGCCAGCGCGGATGGATCGACGCGCGAACACCCGGTCGCCACCGGGGTTTTCGTGACGGATGTCGTCTTTTAGCGGGAGTGGATGGCGAAGGTCGCCGGACACCACGCAAGGTCGCTGCTCTGTGGCGTGATCGCGATCTCGTATACGCCGCTGTCCGCGTGGTCGGCGGTCCCCGAGTAGGTGATCACGCTGCCCGCCTTTGCCACCGTGCCCGCCTTCTGCATGCCGGTCGGGCCGGCGATGATGATCTCGTAGCGGGCGTTCTGCGCGCCTTCGACCAGGGTCACGTCGACACCGAAGTTGTCGAGCAGTCCGTCGTGCGCGACGATCGAGAAGCGTTCGGTGTCCTTGCCGTCTCGGGACACGACGTTCACGACGTCGTGGGTGGGCTTGTAGCCGCCGAGCCAGTTCCGCTGGGCCTCGGACAGGCGCACGGAGCTGTCGTCGTTGGGCTCGAAGCGGTCGTCGACCTCGCGTGGCGTCGTTCCCTCGTCGATCTTTCCGTCGCAGTTGTTGTCGACGCAGTCGTAGACCTCCTCGTGGCCGGTGTACCGGCGGATGTCGGCGTCGTCACAGTCGCCCTCGTCCTCGGTCTGGCCGTCGCCGTCGTCGTCGAACAGGTTGGTGCCCTCGTCGATGGTGCCGTCGCAGTCGTCGTCGATGCCGTTGCCCGTGGGCGGCTCCGCGGACTGCGGGTGCACGCCGGGCTTGGTGTCGTCGCAGTCACCGCCCTGGCCCATGGCGACGTCCGGCGTGCCGTTGCAGTCGAGGTCCGCGCCGTCTGGCCCGGAGAAGTAGCCGTCCCCGTCGCGGTCGGTGGTCGAGGCGCCGGGGTGGATGGCGTCGTCGTAGTCGTTGCAGTCGTCGCCGCCGACGGCGACGTCCTCGTGCCCGTCGTGGTCTCGGTCGGTGCCGTTGACGCCGTCGCAGTCGTTGTCGATGCCGTCGCCCGCGCGGTCCTTGGCGCCCGGATGCACCTCGGGGTCGCGATCGTCGCAGTCGCCGTCGCACGCCTTGTATCCATCGCCGTCCTCGTCCACGCACGGCGGGAGCACGGTGAGGGTGACCGTGCCGGTGGCGGCGGTCATCCCGTGGGGGTCGACCAGCGCGAGCTCGGCCTGGTGCAGGCCCGCGGACAGTCCGGTGAACGCGAGCTCCGCCTCGCTGCCCTGCATGTCGCCGCTCTGCTTCGCGAGGGACCCGTCCTCGGCGGTGAGCTGGGCGTGAAGTGTGCCCGCGAAGGTGCACGTCGGCTCGGCGGCGGCGGTGACGCGCGCGCGCACGACCTCGCCTTCGACGGGCTTTCCGACCGGAACGAGCGCGACGCGGACGGGGGGCACCTCGGGCACCGGATAGGTCCGGGTGCCGCCGCCGTCGCGCACGGTGATCATCGCGGTGCCCGCCGCCGGGATGCGTGCCTCGACCTCGGTCTCGAACAGGCCGACGTCTACGTCCACGCCGCTGCCGTCGTCGTGCTCGAAGCGGATGGTGCGCGGCAGTCCACTCGACACGGTGGCGCTGACCCGGACCTCGCCGCAGCTCGCGGCGGTTGCACGGACGATGGGGTCGCCGCCGCCTCCGCAGCAGCAGGCGCTGGCGGCGAGTACGATGGCAAGAGCGGTGGCGAGGAGGATGCGCATGGCGGCATCGTACTGCCGGTCAGGCCGCGGTGCCTCGCATGTGCGCCAGGTGGCGGAGCACGAGCCGTCGTTCCATGGTCTCGGGTCCGGTGGGCTCGCCGGGCTCACGTCCGTCGAGTCGGCGGGCCACCTCGTCCTCGATGAGCTGCCGGATCGACATGTAGCCCGGGTCTTCGGGCACGGGGGGACCGAGCTGATCGCGCGCGAAGGCGGGCTGATCGGCGTGGAGCGCGACCAGTGCGCGCCAGACGCGCGCCAGCGCTGAGCCCCGCACGTCCTGGGCCTTGTCGAGGACCTCGACCGCGTGATCGAGCAGGGCGGCTGCCTCGTCGAGGTCGCCGTCGAGCGCCTTCTCGAGCCCCAGGGTGGACTCGAAGTACACCGCGACCCGCTCGTCGTCGGCCTGACGCGCGCGGCGCACCGAGCGCCGGAGCACGGTGCGGGCCTCGTCGCGTCGCCCGAGCTCGAGCAGCGTGTTGCCGCGGTTGCCCTGGGCGATGGCCTCGCCGACGACCCGGCCGACTGCCGCGTTGCTGGCGATGGACTCGCTGTACAGCGACTCGGCGAGGTCGAGCTCGCCGAGGTCGGCGTAGGCGATGGCGAGGCTGGTCGCGGCCATCGCGCCGAACTCGTGGTCGCCGAGCTCGTCGTTGATGGCGCGCGCTCGCTCGTACAGCGGCACCGCGAGCTTCGCGTCCTCGGTCTCGTGCAGGAGGATGCCGAGGTTGTGCACTACCCGCATCTCGCGGGCGGGGTCGCGACCGGCGACCCGGGCCTGCGCACCTTCGAGGACCTCGCGCGCTTCGCTCATCGCACCGCGCTCCCACGCGGACACTCCCAGCGAGATGGCGAGGTCGGTGAGCAGTCCGTCGTCACCGAGGGCCTCCGCCTGGCGCCGGCACTCCTGTACATAGGCATGGGCGGCGTCGAGGTCGCCGCGCCGCGCCGCGATGCGCCCCTCGAGGCGCAGCACGCGGATCAGGACCGGCGGGTCGGCATCGTGGAGCTCGCTCGCGATGGCCTCGGCGGCCTCGGTCTCGCCACGGCGGAAAGCCGTGAACGCGAGCCAGTGACCCAGACGGTCCGCGACGGCTGGCGAACACTGGGTCCGCAGGCTTCGGCCGACTTGGAGCAGGGGCGAGTGACTCGACACCTGCGCAGACGCGAGCAGGCCGCACAGGGCCCAGCCGCGGTGGTCGGGTTCGCGCTCGGCATCGCCGACGATGGCGGTGAGATCGGCCATGTCGGCCCGGAAGCTGCGAATGCCGGTGACGTCGACGGGTAGCTCGAGGCCGTCGGTCGCGTCGCGCACGCGCTGGGTGAACCACGCCCCATGGCGCGTGCGCGTCTCCGGGTCGAGGCCCTTGTCGAGCACGTACTCGCGAATGGTCTGGAACAGGCTCCACCGGTCACCGACCCGCCGCACGAGCGACTTGTCGAGCAGGCTCGCGAGCAGGTCCTCGGTCCACGCCTCGGCCGGGGTGAGCACCGCCTCGGCGGCATCCAGGGTGAACGGGCCCTCGAAGACCGCGCAGTCGCGAAGGGCCTGTCGCTCGGCCTCGTCGAGCAGCTCCCAGCTCTGGTCGAGCATCGCCCGCAGGGAGCGGTGTGCACCTGCCAGCGTGCGCAGGCGGTCGGCGAGCCGATCCAGCAGACGAGGCAGGGGAAGCGCCCGTGCTCGCGAGGCGGCGAGCTCGATGGGCAGCGGCAGGCGGTCGAGACGCTCGACGATCTCGGCGATCACTGCGTGGTCCTGCTCGCCGAGCTCCGCGCCCGCCGAGCGCGCCCGCGACTCGAACAGGTCGATGGCCGCGCGGGCATCGAGGGGACCGAGGTCGAGCACCGCCTCGGACGCCGTGCGCAGGCGCTCGCGGCTGGTGACGACGACCTGCACGCTGCGAATGCGTGACCATGCGTCGGCCAGGGAGGCCACGGGTCCGACGACCTGCTCGGCGTTGTCGAGCACGAGGCGAAGCGGTGCGCGGCGTTCGAGCACGCGCTCGACCCGGTCCTCGGCACAGTCGAGCTGGCGCGCCACGGCCTGGCGCACGTGGTCGGCGTCGCGAGCCTGGCTGATGTCGACGAACAGGGCTTCCTGGTGGCGGGAGCGGGCGTCGTGGGCGGCGGCGAGGGCCAGCTGCGTCTTGCCGGTACCACCGGGGCCGAGCACGGTGACCAGCGATCCGCGGGTGAGCAGTCGCTCCAGCTCGTCGAGCTCCACGTCGCGGCCGAGCAGGGTCACGCCCTCGGGGAGGCTGGTGAGCGCCGGCAGCTCCGGCATCAGGTCGTCGACGTCGAGGGTCGCCTCGCTGATGCTGTCGGTCGCGGGCGCATCGAGCTCGAGGGTCGGGCCATGCCCTCCGATGCGCTCCGCGAGGTCGCTCGTGTCGCCGGCGAGGACCCGCATCGGGGCGAGGACCTCGGACAGGCCCAGGCGTTCGGCCGGGTCCGGGCGCATCAGGCCGCGGATCAGCGCGCGCACCGCTTCGGGCACGGGCGAGAAGTCCGGGAGCTCGCCGCTCGCGAGGCGCTCGACGAGCACGCGGTTGCTGCCGACATACGCGCGCTGGCCGGTGAACAGCTCGTAGAGCAGGGACCCGAGCGAGAACGCGTCTGCGCGGTGGTCCTGGTGGTCGTCGCCGCGCGCCTGCTCCGGCGCCATGAACGCCGGCGAGCCGGCGAGCCGCGAGCTCGAGGCATCGATGCTCTGGACCAGGCCGAAGTCCCCGACCTTGGGGATGACGCGGCGACTCGACGTGTCGAGGAGCACGTTGGCGGGCTTCAGATCGCGGTGGACCACACCGGCGCGATGGGCGGCGTGCACCCCATCGGTGATGTCGCGTGCGAGGGCCGCGGCCTCGGCGAGATCGAGGTCGCCGTGGCGCAGCCACTCGTGGAGGCTGGGGCCGCGGACCAGCTCCATCACGAGGCCCGGAGCCCCGGCGATGTCGACCAGATCCGTGACGGTGAGGACATGCGGATGGCGGAGTCCGGCCTGTACGCGTCCCTCGAGCAGCAGCCGCTCGGCCACCTCGGGGTCCCGCGTGCGCAGCACCTTCAGGGCGTGGCTGCTGCGGAGCAGGTTGTGGCGCACCTCATAGACGTCGGCCATGCCGCCGGACCCGAGCAGGCCCACGACGGTGTAGCGGTCGACAATCTGGCCAGCTTCCAGGGTCACGCGAGAAGCGTATCGCGCCGCGCGGCCGCCATGGGCGAATTCGCCGCCCCAGGCACGGCCGAGCGCGGTAACCTCGCGTCATGGCTCCTCGTCTTGCTCCACTCGCGCTGGTCAGCGTCGGCATGGTCGGCGGCTGCAGCAACTGTGGAAGCCTGGAGGTGAGCGGCCACAGCGCCATTTCGATGTATCTCGCGCAGCTCGACCGCGAGGTGTCATCAACCGAGAGCTCGGGTTCTACTGGGCAGAAGAGCCGGGCCTCTGGGACGAATACATCGAGATGGTGGTCACCATCGACCACCCCAACCGCGCCATCGAGTGGGCGATGGCCACGAACTTCGGGCTGGTGTTCTCGATTCCCTGGGCCGAGCTCCGGGAGGGCCGCACCTACACACTCGACGACCCTGCGCTCACGGCGGCCATGACCTGGTCTGCCATCGGCGCGCCCGATCCGGGCGATGTCTATCTTCTCGACGGCGTGCCGGTGAACGAGATGGGCGTTCGCTGGCCGCTCGAGACCGCCGAGTTCGAGATCCTCAGCATCCGCGGCAACCCCTATGCCTGCAAGGACGACGCCCGCGGCGGGGCGCACCTCAAGGCTCGCTTCCACCTCGAGGGCGGCAACGGCGAGAGCTGGGCGGTGCTCGATGGACACGACACCTTCCAGTTCGACGACGACGTGCCTTTCTGCAACGCCGGCTTCATCGACTAGCGCCTGGCGACCTACTGGTAGCCGGCGGCCTGCAGGTTGAACATGTGCGCGTAGCGGCCGTTCTCGGCCATGAGCCCCTCGTGGTCGCCGGCCTCGACCACCGCGCCCTTGTGCAGCACGACGATGTCATCGGCCATGCGTACGGTCGAGAAGCGGTGGCTGATGAGGATGGCCATCTGGTCCTCGGTGAGGTCGGTGAGTCGCTGGAAGATCTCGGCCTCGGCCTCGGCGTCCATCGCAGCGGTGGGCTCGTCGAGCACGAGGATGTCGGCCTGTTCGCGCATGAACGCGCGGGAGAGCGCCACCTTCTGCCACTGACCGATCGACAGCTCGCGACCGTTCTTGAACCAGCGCCCGAGCTGCGTGTCGTGGCCGTCGGGCATCTCGTCGATGAACGGCTTGGCCATGCCCTTCTCGGCGGCGTCGTCCAGGCGGGGCTGCTCGTCGATGTGCGGCACGTCACCGACGCCGATGTTCTCGCCGACCGTGAACTGGTAGCGCACGAAGTCCTGGAAGATCACGCCCACGCGCCGTCGCAGCGCATCCGGCTGCCACTCGGTGAGCGGGGTGCCGTCGAGGAGGATGCGCCCCTCGGTCGGCTCGTACAGTCGCGTGAGCAGCTTGATCAGCGTGGTCTTGCCGCTGCCGTTGTGCCCGACCAGCGCCAGACGACGCCCAGGCGGCAGGTGCAGGTCCACGCCCGACAGCGCGGGGCTCGTCGCCCCCGGGTAGGTGAAGCCGACCTGCTCGAAGCGGATGCCGTCACCGGGGCGCGACCCCTCGACCGCGGTGCCTTCGCGAGCTTCGACGGGCAGGTCGAGGAACTCGTAGAGGTTCGAGAGGTAGAGGTTGTCCTCGTACATGCCTCCCACGGCCTGGAGGATGGCCGAGAACGCGCTCTGACCCTGCTTGAACACCATCAGGTACATGGTCATCTGCCCGAGGGTGATGCGGCTGGCCATGGCGGCGACCGCGACCCACACGTAGGCCCCGTACAGCGCGGCGGACGAGAGCAGCCCAAGCCCGAAGCCCCACAGGCCGCGACGGAGCGTGAGGCTGCGGTCCTCGGCGTACAGCTTCTGGAAGATGTCGTCGTAGCGCTGGACGAGCAGGGGGCCGAGCTCGAGCAGCTTGACCTCCTTGGCGTAGTCCTCGCGGGCGATGACGACCTCGAGGTAGGCCTGCTTGCGCTTCTCGGGGGAGCGCCACTTGAACAGGCGGAAGGCCTCGCCGGCAAAGCGGGTCTCGGAGACGAAGGCGGGAACCGCGGCGACCGCCAGCAGCAGTACGGCGAGCGGCGAGAAGGCCGCGAGCAGCGCGCCGTAGCTCACCAGGGACAAGGTGTTCTGCATCAGCCCGAAGCTGCGGCGCACCAGCGAAAGTGGCCGGGAGCTCGCCTCTCGCCGGGCCTGGGTCATCTGGTCGTACAGCTCCGCGTCCTCGAAGTGCGTGAGCTCGAGCGTGCGCGCCTTGTCGAGGATGAGCATGTTCACGCGGTGCCCGAGCTGCGCCCGAAGCAGGGACTGGGACACGTCGAGTCCCTTCTGGCAGGCGGCGAGGGCGATGACGAGCAGCGCCTCGACGCCGATCCACATCAGCGCCGTGCGCTGGTCTGCCGCGGTGCCCGTGCTGATCGCGCCGACGACCGCGTCGATGATCTTCGCGCCGGTCCACGCGACCGCGGGAGGCAGCAGGCCGGCGACGAGGGTGAGCCCCGCGAGGGCGACGGTGAGCCCGCGGGAGGTGCCCCACACGAGCTCGACAGCCCGTCGGGTATAGCGAAACACGCCGAGCGAGCGCCGGAACCAGCCGATGTCCGCGCGCTTCGGCGGCGAGGAATGTGGATGAGCCATGCGAGCAAAGGTCGGCACGAACGGCGCAACGTCGAGTCATGATGTGTCGCCGGGCCCGTGCCACAATGCCGATGGAGGTCTCATGCGGTTCTTGCCCTTCCTGCTCCTCGCGGCGTGCGCCGGCCCCGAAGACACGGTGGACGTCGACAACCCGCTGTCCGAGACCGACGATGGCTCGCCTCCAGCCGGACACACGGAGGACCTGAGCTGCGCGGTGCCCGAGTCCGCCGGGCTCGCGGACAGCTCCTCGCCGACGACGGTGGTGGGCGACGGCAGCGCGGCCTCGTGCACCAGCGAGGCCGTGGTCGCGGCGGTGGCCGGGGGTGGCGTGATCACCTTCGACTGCGGCCCGGATCCGGTGACCATCACCCTCGAAGAGACCGCCAAGATCGTCAACGACACCGGGCCCGACATCGTCCTCGACGGCGGCGGGCTCGTGACCCTCTCCGGGGGTGGCGAGCGGCGCATCCTGTACATGAACACCTGTGACGCCGACCAGGTCTGGACCACCGATCACTGCAATGACCAGGATCACCCGCGGCTGGTGGTGCAGAACCTCACCTTCGTCGACGGCGATTCCTCCAGCGAGGAGGAGTACGACGGCGGCGGCGCGGTGTGGGTGCGCGGCGGGCAGGTGCGCTTCGTGAACACGCGCTTCTTCCGGAACGAGTGTGCCGAGACCGGGCCGGACGTCGGCGGCGCGGGCATCCGCGTGTTCGACCAGTTCGAGGACCGGCCCGTGTACGTCGTGAACAGCACCTTCGGCGGTGGCGACGGCTACGGCAACCGCTGCAGCAACGGCGGTGGAGTGAGCTCGATCGGCGTGAGCTGGTCGATCTACAACTCGCTGTTCTCCCACAACGAGGCGATCGGCAACGGCGGCAACCCCGCCCAGGACGGCACGCCGGGCGGTGGCAGCGGCGGTGCGATCTACAACGACGGCAACGAGATGACGCTGTTCACGTGCGGCACCGTGATCGAGGACAACGAGGTCGTGCAGCACGGCAGCGCCATCTTCTTCGTGAGCAACAACCACACCGGTGACGTGCGCCTCGAGAGCTCCGCGCTTCGCCGCAACCTCGGTGGAAGCTGGTACACGCAGGTGCCGATGATCTCGTCGCACGACGACACGCCCATCGACCTGGTCGACACCGAGATCGTCGAGTGAGCACCTGGCGTCACGGACGTTAAGGGGCTCGCCCGGAGGCGTCATGGACAAGGGAACGCGGGTCCGCATCATCGGTGGCCGCAACGGCAAGGGCAAGACCGGCGAGATCTTCTGGAAGGGTCCCAACAAGTGGGGCGAGGGCGAGCGCTTCGGCGTGCGCGGCGACGATGGCCAGACCTACTGGGTCGCCGAGAAGGACTGCGAGAAGGCGAGCGGGCCGGCCCCCGAGCCCGAGGCGGGCGACACCTTCGAGAAGGGGGACCGCGTGCGCTTCCAGTGGCGGGGCCGCGAGGGCACCGGCACCGTGTTCTGGATCGGCGAGAGCCGGAACGGCCCGGGCCAGCGTCTCGGTGTTCGCGACGACGCTCCCGAGGGCGAGGAGGACGCCGTGTGGCTCGACGCTCGCTTCTGCAAGGCACTCGGCGAGGAGGAGGACGGCCACGCGCCGGCTCCACGCCAGGAGCGCCAGGCAGCGTCCGACTACGACGACGAGATCCCCGCCGCGCAGAGCTACGAGATGCCGCCCCTGGACGATGGCCCTCCGCTCGACGATGCGTACGTGGACTCGTGGGCGAGTGCGGTGGACGACGAGGACGAGCCGCCGTTCGATCTGTAGCGCGACAGTCGGCTGCGACGCGCCACCGTCGTGCGAAAGCTCGCGACCTAGCGGATCAGCGTGGCGACGACCTTCCCCACCAGGATCAGCCACGGCACGAGGTGAAAGAAGAAGTCGAAGATGTCGAGGGGCTTCTTCAGCTCTCCCTCGCGAAGCATGCCGATCTTCTCGACGATGTGGGGCGGGTTGAATGGCGCGAGCCCCAGCGTGAGGCACGCGAAGACCACGAAGGCCCACGGCAGCTGATCGAACCACAGAAGCATGCGGCCTGTTCCTCCACGGAGCGGTGGGCTCGAAGAGTCCCCCACGACCGATTGTGTGGCAAGCGGCGGCGCGCACTCACACGCTGGCGCCGTCGAAGAGCTCGATGGCCAGGCCCTGAGTGTCGAAGTCGTCGAGGCAGCGCAGGTTCACGGTCGCCCACGGTTCCCCGTCGTGACCGGGACCCCTCGCGAAGGACTTGATGCCGCAGTGCTTGCAGAACAGGTGCTCGATCACGTGGTTGTGAAAGCGGTACACGGCCAGCGCGTCCGCGCCCTGGTCGAGCGTGAACGCGGTCGCCGGCACGAAGGCCAGCAGCCAGCCGGCGCGGCGGCACATCGAGCAGTTGCAGGCATAGGCCTTGTCGAGCTCGGGCAGGGTGACGGTGTAGCGCACGGCGCCGCAGTGGCAGCCGCCGTGATGGGTCGTGGACATCGGACTCTCCGGGTGAGGGGCGAACCCGGATAGGCTCACTCGGGGAGCGGAGGCGGTCTTGAATCAACCCGACAGTCCGCGTGGTGGTCGCGGCATCGTCCGGCCGAGGGCGGTGCCCAGGCCCTTCGAGCATGGTCGCATCGCGCCAGGGGCTGGCCTCGCGCCGTGGGTCTCGCACCTGTGGTGGGTGCGCTGGCGGGTGGACGCGCCCTTCGTGCAGTTCACCGTGCCGTATCCGGTCGTCCACGTGGTGTTCGAGGACGGCCAGGCGATGGTCCATGGGCCCATGTCCACGCGCTTTCGGCGGGAACTCGTGGGGGAGGGCGGCGTGTTCGGCGTGCACTTCCGACCGGGCGCGTTCCGGCCCGTGCTCGGCGAGAGCCTCCGCGCGCTGCGCGATCAGCGCTGGCCGGCTCGCAGGGTGTTCGGGGAGGGCGTGGACCACGTGGCCGCACGACTCGCCGATGGCGCGCCCGCGGAGGTCGAGGTCCAGGAGTGGCTGCGCGCCGTGCTCCCCGATGCCCTCGACCCGGAGCTCGCGACCCTCGTGGACCTCGCCGAGCGCATGATGGACGGCGAGGTGGACCTCGGGGTGGCCCAGGTCGCGGGTGCGCTGGGCGTGAGCGAGCGCACGCTGCAGCGCCGGTTCATGGATGCCCTCGGGTGGACGCCGCGAGAGGTCCTGCTCCGCCATCGCGTGCACGAGGCCCTGCACTGCCTCGATCAGCCCGTGCCTCCGCCGCTGGCCGAGCTCGCGTTGACCCTCGGCTACTGCGACCAGGCGCACTTCTCTCGCGAGTTCAAGCGCATGGTCGGGCTCACGCCCGGTGCGTACGTCCGCGAGCGCTAGGCGAGCATGCCCGCATACTTTGCGTAGGCGATGAGCCCCGAGGCGGTGGCCGCCAGCCAGCAGTACCAGCTGAAGTGCGACAGGCCGTCGCGCTTCACCAGGCCCACGAGGAACGCGAGCGCGAAGTAGCCGCTGACGAGCGCGACCAGGCCGCCGACGACGAGCTGCGTCGCGTCGGGGGGCGCGGCATCGCCGACGTCCTTGAGCTTGAGCACCACGGCGCCGAGGATGGCCGGAATGCTCATGAGGAAGCTGAAGCGTGCCGCGAACGTCGGGGTGAGGCCGAGGATCAGCGCCACGGCGATGGTGGTGCCGCTGCGGCTGATCCCGGGGGTGATCGCCATGCCCTGCGCGAGTCCGAGCAGCGCCGCCTGGGCGTAGGTCAGGGTCTGCGCGTCGATCGTGCCCTGGGAGCGGCCGCGGGTGGACCACAGCAACAAGCCGGTGATCGCGAAGGTCACGGTGAGCACGGCGGGCGTCTGGAACAGCTGCTCGAACAGGTCCTTGAACAGCACGCCGATGAGGCCCGTGGGGATGGTCGCGATGACGATGCACAGCGCCAGCCGCACCCCCTTGCGCTCGAGCAGGGGGCCTTCGCCGGACACGGCATCGCGCACGATCTCGGCGATGCTGTCCCGGTAGAAGTAGACGACGGGAATCAGCGTGCCGAGGTGCAGCACGAGGTCGAAGAGCACCTCGTCGCCGGCGATCTCGAAGAACTGTTGGAAGAGGACCAGGTGCCCGGAGGAAGAGACGGGCAGGAACTCGGTGAGGCCCTGCAGGAATCCGAGGAAGGCGGCGCCCGCGGTACTGCTCACGGTGCTCCCTCCTCGTTGCCTTCGGGCTCGTTGCCCTCGGGCTCGTCACCGGCTTCCTGCCCCTCGGCCTCGTCGGTGTCGTCCTCGGCCTTCCTGGCGCCGGGCATACCCGGGATCGGCTTGGGGGCGACGACGGGCTCGGGGCGCGTGTACCCGGGCACCGCGATCCGCTCCATGTGGCGCATCACCCGCTCGGCGTCGTAGCGATCGAAGGCGTTGCGGAAGCTCGGCATGCTGCGCTTGCCGTCGAGCACGACGACCACGTGGCGGTCCCGGTTGGCCTCGACCAGCTGGGTGCGCAGGTCGGGCACTGGCTTGACCAGCGTGGGGACGAGCGGGCCGTCACCGGCGCCGAACTCACCGTGGCACTGGATGCAGTGGCGGTCGTACAGCAGCTCGCCGCGGGCTTCGTCACTCAGGCGCTTGGTGGGCCGCCCGGCCTGGGAGGCCGTGGTGAGGACGAGCAGGGCGAGAAGGAAGGGGAGGGCGGGGTAGAGCCGCGTCACGAGACGCTCCGGGGGGATGCGATAGGCGTATAGCCCGCGGAAACGAAAAAACCCGCCTGACCAATCGGTCAGGCGGGCTTTCGTGTGAAATGGCGGGACGGACGGGACTCGAACCCGCGGCCTCCGGCGTGACAGGCCGGCGTTATAACCAACTTAACTACCGCCCCATTTCGTATGTGTCGCCGGGAGAGTGGGCGGAGAGGGATTCGAACCCCCAACCGTCTGGGTGTAAACCAGAAGCTCTCCCATTGAGCTATCCGCCCGGAATCTCGTCCCGGAGCGGGTGCGAAAGTAACTGCTCCCGGGTACCTGTCAACAACGCCGCTGCGTTTTTTCTCCCGATTTCGGAGCCCCTCGCGCGAAGTGACGGTTGGTCCTCGGAAAGGTGACGGGATCCCGGAAGCGTGACGATCGGTCCTCGCATTTGCTGACGTTTGTCAGGCCATGACCCGGCCGTTGGTGCCGTTCGACGAGGATGCGCCCGGCGAGTTGACCTCGCTCGCACTCGCGACCGGCCGAGGGTTGAGGTATACGCCGCGCCTGCAAGGAGCTGAGCCTTGGCGCGTCCCGCGAAGTTCACCCGCGAACAGATCTTGAATGCTGCCCACGCGCTCGCCCGGCGCGAGGGAGCCGAAGCGGTCACGGCCCGCAAGCTGGCCGACGAGCTCGGTGCGTCCACGGCGGTCTTCTACTCCCACTTCGACGGCATCCCCGCCCTGCGCGAGGAGCTGTTCCGCACGGTCGTCACCGGTCGCATCGCCGTCACCCTCCAGGACCCCGAGTTCTTCGTGAACCCGATGCGTCTCGGCGTGAAGGCCCTGGTCGAGACGGCGCTCGCCGAGCCCTGGGTGCTGCAGGACTACCTGTCGCAGCCGAACAAGCAGCGTCCCGAGTGGCGCCGCCTCCGCGACCGCATGGCCGAGATGCTCGCCGCCGTGCCGCGGGCCGCGCACCTCAGCTTCGAGGAGCGCCGCGCGCTCGTGTCGCGCATCACCTTCCCGGCGGTGGGCCTGGCGATCGTCGCCGGCACCGACGGGGTGAACGACGTGGACCGCGCGATCGACGCGGTGCTCGAGCCGGTCATTCAGGCCTGCCTGAACGAGCGTCCGACCGACGACCTGCTCAAGGTCGTCGAGTAGCGCAGCTCCCTCGCTGAGCGCGCATGCTCAGCGGAACCAGCTGCCCATCTCGGTGTGCAGGCCGACGTCCCGCTGAGCGCGCTGTCGCGGGAAGGTGGTCTGGCCGACGGCCTCCATCAGGCACCCCTGCAGGCTCGTGCGGCCCGGCGCGGTGATCGACGCCGACTCCACGCTGCCGTCCGAGTTCACGAGCACCGCGAACTGGATCACATCGTGCTTGTGCTCGTCCTTGCGGCTTCCGTACTTCGCGAAGCAGCTCTGGACCGGGCTCGACGCGTGCAGTGCGGCGAGCAGCGGGTCTCGGGGTGTGCGCGGACCATCCTTGGCGACCACGGTCGTCGACGGTTCTGGCGGCGGAGGCGGTGGTGGCTCTGCGCTCCTGCGGCCCACGTAGTAGCCGCCGGCGGCGCCGACGATCAGCGCGAGCAGGACCATCCACCACGAGGTGCCGCGGCGTTCCTGAAACCGTGAGAGTCGGACGTCATCCCAGCCCATGAGCGGCAGTCTCGCACATGGCGGCCATCGACGGGCGCCGCTGACGCCGACCTTGCACGAGGCCACGGTGCGGGCTGTTCCGCGAGGTTAGGAGGGCGCATGCTCACACTCCTGACCCTTGCCGCATTTGCCGGAGCCACCGACTCCGAGGTCTACGTGCCGCGTCCGCTCGCGGGACGGCCGGTCCTCGACCTTCGGATCGGCGCCGACACCGTGTCCTCGCTCGATGCGCCGGTCGTGTGCCTCGAGGGCTATCCGCTCGCGTGGCTCTCCCTCGAGGGCTGCGGAACGGGCGCGAACTTGTGGCACATCCCGACGGGACCGGAGCTGTCGCACTACCGCACGCGCGTGCGAGCGCTGAAGGCAAACGACGGACGCATCGATGCCGAGCTTCTCGTCGGCCTCGGCTTCGCGGAGGTCCAGGTCGGACAGGACCAGGCCGGCTTCCTGTTCGGGCAGGCCCGCGAAGAAGACCAGGTCGAGGCGTCCGGCGCCGAGGGCTCCGTGTCCGGCAAGGTCCGGTGGTGGACCGGCAAGACCTACATGGTGATGGACCTGAACGTCGGCGCAGCGGTGATCCCCGCCAACCCGGTGGTGACCGGTGCGACCGGACCCATCCTGGGCTTCGGCGGCGTGAGCGTCGGCGCGGGCTTCTAGCCGGGCGTCAGTCGCGGCGGCTGAGCGTCTCGAGCAGCTTGTCCCAGTGCGGGAGGTGGTCCTCCTTGCGTCCCACCGGCATCGCGACCCGCACGAACAGCTGGCGGTCGCCGTCGCTCACCTGATGGAACTCCCAGTACTCCTGCCCGGTGTCGCGGCGCAGGGTCACGGCCTTCGCGGCGCTGGTGATGCCGAGGATGTTCCGCGAGCCGGCGGGCGCGCTGTGGACGTCGGCGGGGTCCGCGCCGAGCACGGCCAGCTGCGTCTCGGCCCAGCCGTCGAGGGTCGGCACGCCGGTGCTCACTCCGCGGTACTCGGCGAGGGCCAGGTCGACCCCGTCTCCGTTCGCGAGCACCTGGAGGATGCTGCCGTCGAGGAAGTCGATCACGTCGGCGGCGGGGTTCCACTCCGTCGGCGCGACGAAGCTGAGGCCGGGGAAGGGATAGAGCCGGGTCTCGACGACCTCGTCGACGAGCTCCTCCCCGAAGAGCACGGGCACGCGGGCCTGCTCCATGCGCTCGCCGTGGATCACCGTGACCTGGACCCGGTCGCCGGGAGACAGGCAGCCCGTCAGGCTGCAGCCCTCCTGATCGCCGCACGCGCACGACCGGAGCATGCGCAGCATCGGCCGCACGCCGGCGATGGGCTGGTCCTCGAGCGAGAGGATGACGTCGCCCTCCGCGAGTCCGCTCTTGCCCGGCTCGAGCACGGTGACGCCGCGGAAGCCGCCACCGGGGCTCACCCCGCGAGCCACCCCGTCGAAGGCGTTGATGCGCAGGGTGTGGTCCTCGGCGTCGGTGAGGCGCATCCCGAGGATCCGGTCGGTCTCGAGGTCGAGGAAGGCGGGTACGACCTCGGCGCCACCCGCACCCACCGCGCGGTCCGCGGCCCACTTCGATGCGATGAGCGGCGCGAGGATGAGCAGGCCGATGGCGATCTCGCGGCGCCAGGCAAGCGGCCGCGGGCGTCCGACTCCGGTGAGCGGGATCAGTCCGACGATGAGCGCCACGGAGCCCCACATCGCGACGATGCCGAGGCGGTTCGCTCCGACCGCCTCCGCGAACTGCTCGGCGATGAGCAGGCGGTCGCCCTCGGCGCTCTGGACCTGGCCGAACTGCCACGCGACCTGCTGCAGGTAGAGCACCTTGGCGGCGGTGATCACGCCAACCGTCGTGCCAATGCCGACGAGCACACGGCTGCGCGACATGCTGTCGCTATCGTCCACGGACGGGAACGCGATGGCGGCGCACGCGAGGCCGCACATGAACAGCGTCGCGAAGATCACGAAGGGACCTGGGCCATCGTCGAAGTGGCTCGCGAACAGCCACAGGCCACCGCTTCCCAGGCTCGCAACGAGTGCGGTCGCCAGGCGCCGAGGAGCCATCAGGTCGCCGAGGCTTCCCTTGGCTCTCACCGCGTGGATGGCGGCGGCATCGGCGATCGCGAGCAGCAGGAAGGTCACCATCGCCATGGCGGCGAGGTCCGCGGACAGGGCCTGGGCCACGCCGGCGGCCGCCACCGCGGCGCGTTCCTCGACCGTTGCGGCGCGCACGGCGGCGAGGGCGCTCTGCGCCTGGCTGCCCGTGATCAGGTTGCCGACCACCCCAAGGATGCCGGGAGCGGCGAGCCAGGCGACCAGGCTCTTCGGCGGCTGTACCGAGAATGCGCCGGCAGCGGCGACGCCCGCCAGCGCGAGCCCGAAGAACGCGGGCACGCCGGGCGCGGCGAGCGCCGCCGACATCGAGCCGAACACGAGGATCAGCGTGCCGAGCAGGAAGGGTGCGCCGATCGCGGCGGCGGCGAGGCCGGCGCCGAGCACCTGGTGGCGCGGATCTTCGGGTGCCAGCGACACCTCGAGCTGCAGCGGATCGGCGGGGGTGAGCGGCGTGCCCTGGTCCAGCGAGGGCGGCCCATACGAGGCCTTCGGGGCCGGGGCCGGCGTGAACTCCAGCGACACCGCGTAGGTCGGCTCGCCGGAAGGCAGGGGAGGGTGGCTCAGCGTCTCGTCGGTCGGCGCCAGATCCTCCGCCGAGCGCAGGATCTCCTCGGTCCAGGCATCACCCGGATGGCTGACCAGGGGGTCGCTGGTCAGGCCCTCCGCGTGACCGGTCCACAAGGCCAGGAGCTCGGCGGCCGACTGCGGACGCTCGGAGGCCTCGACCTGCAGCGCTTCCTCGATGGCGCGGGCCATGCGCTCCGGCAGCTCGGGCACGAGACCGCGCGGGTTCGGGTACCGCCCGTCGCAGATCTTCTGGAACGTCTCCATCTTGTCGCTGCCGTCGAAGCACAGCCTCCCGGTGACGAGCTCGAAGAGAATGGCTCCGAGGCTGAACACGTCGGCGCGCTGGTCCACGTGTGCCGCGTCGCGGATCTGCTCCGGTGCCATGTACGACGGCGTGCCGAGGCCGACGCCGGTGCGCGTCTCGTGCCTTCCGACCGGGCCCTCGACGATCTTCGCGAGGCCGAAGTCCGTGATCTTCGGCGCGAGCTCGCCGTCGCGGATGGCGAGGAGCACGTTGCCAGGCTTCAGATCGCGATGGATGAGCCCGTGCTTGTGGGCGAAGGCGGTGCCGCGGAGGATGCCCCGCGCGAGCTCGTCGGCCTGGGCCAGGCTCGGGCGCCGGCTGCCGAGCAGCTGCGACAGGCTGGGGCCGCGCACGTACTCGAGGACCAGGGCCGGCGTGCCATCGACCTCGACCATGTCGGTGACCGCGACGATGTTCGGGTGGCGCATCGCCCCCTGGACGCGGCCTTCCTGGAGCAGGCGCTCGCGAATGCTCGGGGTGAGGACCTGCAGCACCTTGACCGCGTGCAGGCTGCCGAGCTGGTTGTGCCGTGCGAGGTAGACCACGGCCATACCGCCGCTGCCGAGCGTGCCCTCGATCGTGTAGCGCTCCACGACGGTACCGGACTGGAGCTGCAACAGGGGGGCGCCTCCTCGACGTGCGAATCCACGTGTGGAGGATTGTAGCCGACCCCTGCCGGCGCGCCCGCCGAACGACGGATACGCTCGGTCCATGTCGGATGCCGGGCACATCGCGCTCCGCCGCGCTCGCGTGGCCTACGACCTGAGGCGGCTGGACGAGGCGCTGCGTCAGGCCGGGCTCGCCGTGGCGCACCTTCCGGAAGACCCCGATGCGAGCCTGATGCTCGCCAAGGTGCTCTCCGCACAAGGGCGCAGCGACGAGGCGCTCGCAGCCTGCGATGGCGCCATCGGCCTCGCTCCCGGCTACGCCCGCTCCTACGTGGTGCGCGCGGACTGCCTGATCGACGCGAACCGCCACGAGGAGGCGCTCGAGGCCGGCAAGAAGGCACAGGCCTGCGAGCCGGAGTGGACCGGCGGCTTCATCGCCGAGGCCTTCGCGCGCATCAACCTCGGGCAGCCGGCGCAGGCGAAGATCCCGCTGGCCAAGGCGCTGGCCTACGACCCGCACAACGCGCTGCTCCTGCGGCACATGGGCGATGTCGAGCTCGAGCTCGGCATGGTCCCCGAGGCGGAGGCCCGCTATCGCGAGAGCCTCGCGCAGCGTCCGATGGACGCGGACACGCTGAACAACCTCGGTGTCGCGCTCGAGCGCCAGGGCAAGAACGAGGATGCGGCGCTCGCCTTCAAGTCCGCGATGCTCGTCGACCCGACGCACAAGCTCTCCAAGGAGAACCTGCACTCCTCGCTCGAGGGCCTCGGCATGGGCGGGCTCGGCGCCGCCGCGTTCATCGCGATGATCTGCCTGAAGGGCGGCAAGCTCAAGGTGTTCTGGGCGCTGCTCCTCGGCTTCCGCGCCCTCGCGCGCCCCGAGACCCTGCCGTTCACGCTGGTGTTCCTCGCGCTCGCCGGTGGCCTCGGCTTCCTCTACTGGCGGCATCGCCGCGCCAAGGCCCAGGCGCGCCTCGCGGCCCTGGACCCCTCGCTGAAGGAGCTGTACGAGAAGCTCTCCGCGGACAAGGCCGAGGGACGACTCGGGTAGGTGCGAAGGGGAGCGCACCCGGGTACGCTGGAAGCGGGCACCCCGGAGAACTCATGCGCTTGCTGCCACTCGCCTTGGCGGCGCTGACAGCCTGCACTGGCCCCATCATGGACGACGTGGAGTGGGTCGATACGGGCATGGATCAGGCCTGCTGGCAGAGCAACCAGGCCTCGGGCCTGGGTCGTCTGCTCGCTGGTGGAGACGTGCAGGTCGTGCTCAGCCCCGTGCGACCCGCGGCGTACCAGTTCGGGAGCGCGGCGCTGGCTTCGGGCGGCACGCTGGTGGACGAGTCCGTCACCGAGGAACAGGCGGTGTTCGTGGTCAGCCCCGATGCCCCGACCACCCCCCTCGTGTTCGTCGCTCAGCTCGAGTGCCACAACGACAACTGGGACACCGGCTCGCCCGAGTGGCGCTACGAAGTGCATCCGGCCGAGCTCACCGACGCGTGGTCGTCGCTGGCGGTCCAGTGAGGTGGGCGGCCCTGGTGCTGCTCGCCGGTGGGTGCGGCCGCGGAGACGTGTCCGTGTTCTTCGCCGATACCTTCGCCAACGAGGACTTCCGCTGCTTCGAGGAACTCGGCGCCACGGGGCTTGTGCGCACCGTCGACGGCGATCTCGAGGCGGTGTTCACGCCGGAGCAGCCGGGCCTGTTCGTCTTCGCGAGCGCCGAGCTCGTGAGCGGCGGTACCGAAGTGAGCTCGTCCACCAGCGATGTCGAGTCGACCTGGCGCATCACCCCCGTGGACCCCGCGGCGGACGTCGTGCTGCGCACCCGCGTGATCTGCGAGGGCGCCTCCCTCGTGACCAGCCAGTTCCACCTCGTCTACGACGACTACTCGGCGGACGCGTGGACGCCGGTGTACCCGGAATGAGGTGGCCGATGCGCAGCGTATGGATCCTCGTGGTGTGCGCGGCCGCGTGCTCGTCGAGGCGGCTCTCCGAGCCCGACGTGTTCTTCGACGACGAGTTCTTCGGGGACACCGGCTCCGCGTGCTGGGAAGGCAGCGGCGTGGACGGGCTCGCGCGGACGGTGGACGGCGACGTCGAGGTCGTGTTCACCCCGGAGCGGCCGGCCGCGTACTCCTTCGACAGCGGCGTGCTCGTGTCGGGCGGCACCGCGGTGAGCGAGTCGGTCAGTGAGGTCGAGGCCACGTGGCGAGTGACGCCCGACAGCGTCGACGGCCCCGTGGTCTTCGAGCTCGGCGTGGCGTGCCAGGGCACGTGGGTCGACACCTACATGCCGCTCGACTGGACCTTCTCGGTGACGCACGCGGCGCTCACCGAGGCTTGGACGCCGATTCAGCCGCAGTAGGCGCGTTATCAGGCGGCGATGCGATACGAAGGCGACATCTACCGGCCTCCCAGCGAGGCGGACGCGTACATCCTGCAGGCGACCATCGGCTGCTCCTGGAACGCTTGCACGTACTGCGCGATGTACCGCGACAAGCGCTTTCGCGTGCGCGAGCTCTCCGAGTCGCTCCAGGACTTGAACACCGTGGCGCGTCTCGCGAAGGACCGCGTCACCAAGGTGTTCGTCGCCGACGGCGATGCGCTCACCATGGACCTCGACCACTGGCTGCCGATCCTCGACGCCGCGCGCGAGGGACTGCCCCGGCTCAAGCGGGTGAGTTGCTACGCGATGGCCCGCAACGTCGCCGCGAAGAGCGACGCCGAGCTGCGACGGCTCGCGGAGGCCGGGCTGACGCGCCTGTACATCGGCCCCGAGTCCGGCGACGAGCAGGTGCTCAAGGAGATCGCGAAGGGCGACGGCTTCGACCTGCACGTGGAGGCGGCTCAGCGCGCGAAGGCCGCGGGCATGGAGGTCTCGGCGATCTTCCTGCTCGGCGCGGGCGGGGTGGCCCGCAGCGAGGCGCACGCCGAGGGCTCGGCACGACTCGCGACGGCGATGGACCCCGAGTTCCTTGCTGCCCTCACCCTCACCGTCGTCCCGGGGACCCCGCTCGCCAAGCGCGTCGAGCGCGACCGCTTCGAGCTGCCGGACACGCCGGGGCTGCTGCGGGAGCTGCGGACCTTCGTCGATCTCGCGCGCCCGACCGACGCGCTGTTCCGCACGAACCACGCATCGAACTACCTGCCGATCGGCGGGCGCCTGCCGGCGGACCGCGAGCGCATCCTCGCGATCGTCGACGCAGCCCTCGACGGCAAGATCCCACTGCGTCCCGAGTCCCATCGCGGGCTGTAGGCCCCGTGCTAGCGTCCGCGCATGGAGATCTACGTCGCACTCGTGGCCTTGATCGGCATCGGCGGCACCTTCGGGTGGATGGCGGTGGCCGGGCTCGGCGTGGCGCTCGTCCTGCGCATGCCACCCGAGGCGCGCGCCCAGGTCCCGGGCTGGCTGTTCGTGCTGCACGGGGCGGCGGTGGTCACCTCGGTGATCTGGCCCATCGCGACGCTCGCCTCGCTTGCGGCGGTGGTGGGCGGGGGCGTGTTCGCGCTCCGCGCGCCGGCGGATCAGCGCGTGGCAGGGCTCGCGTGCGCGGCCACGGGGGCGGCCTACCTGGCGCTGGAGCTGGCGCTCGTCGGCGTGTCGTTGGTGTACATGCAGGCGGCAGGTGCGATGTGAGCGCAGGCCTGGAATAAGCTCGGCCGTCGCGCGTCTGTGACGCGGGAGGACCCATTGCGCATCACCACGGCCCTCGGCGTCGCCGCCTTTCTCGCCATCAGCCTCGCGTGCCAGGGTGGGGTCACCGACGTGCCCGTCGCGAGCAAGGTCGGGCTCGCCCCGCCGAAGACCATCGAGCGTCTCGAGGACGGCAGCCTCCCGGGTACGCCCGAGGCCGTGTGCTCGCGACTCGTCGCCTGCGAGTGCAACCCTTCGCCCGGCTACGCCGCGTGCGTCGCGGAGCAGAAGCTCGCGCTCAAGGTGCTCGACGGCGTGACCAACCTCCAGGGCGAGATCATCGACTTCGGACTCGGCGGCGATCAGAGCAAGGAGGCCGAGCTGATGCGCAAGATGACCGCGATGGGCACGGAGCTCGTGGTCGACGGCGCGTCGACGGCCATGGTGTCGATGGCGAACATGGAGTGTCCGGACCTGTGCGCCGCCATCGAGGAGATGAAGGCCGAGCAGTGATGCGCCGGGTCTCGGATCCGGATGTCGCGATTTCGCGAGGTCGGCCTGCGCTCGGCGTTGCTCGAGCGGCTTTCCATAAGTGTTCGCGGGTCTGGCACCGCTATTGCTAGTAGCCTGGGCCTGGAGGCCCTTTGCGCACTGCCCTGACCCTCGCCCTGACCCTTGCCGCGCCCGAGGCGCTCGCCTGTGGTGGCTTCTTCTGCAACCCCCAGCAGCCCGTGTACCAGGCTGGGGAAGAGATCGTCTTCGCCATCGACGAGGACGCGTGCTCGGTGAGCACCCACGTGTCCATCCAGTACGAGGGCAGTGCGGACGACTTCGCGTGGATCGTGCCCGTGGTCGGCGAGCCCGAGCTGTTCGCGAGCTCGAGTGCGCTGTTCCAGGCGATTCGCGGAGTCTCGGACCCGGTGTACCAGCTGAACACCGACGTGACGGGCATGTGCGAGGTGCCGCTGCCGCGCGCGGAGTTCGCGATGGACGCGGAGAGCTCGTCGGGCTTCGACGACGGCGTGAACGTGCTCAGCGAGGCCCGCGTCGGGCCCTACGACACGGTGGTCTTGCAGGCGCTGAACAGCGCGGTGCTGCTCGATTGGCTGCAGAACGAGGGCTACGACCTGCCGAGCACCCTCGATTCGGCGCTCCAGCCCTATGCCGCCGACAACCAGTACTTCGTCGCGCTCAAGCTCGCGTCGGGCCAGGACACGGGTGATCTCACCCCGCTGGGCATGCGCTACGACGGGTGCGCGGCCTCGGTGCCGCTGCAGCTGACGGCCATCGCGGCCAACGACGACATGCCGGTGGACGTGTACGTGCTCGGCGAGTCGCGCGCCGTACCCGACAACTACCTGCACGTCACCCTCAACGACGCGGCCATCGACTGGTGGAGCGGCGGCGCGAACTTCTCGGACGTCGTGTCGCGCGCGGCGGACGAGGCGGGCGGTCAGGCGTTCACCACCACCTTCTCGGGGCCCGTGGCGCCCACCGGACTGCGCGTCTGGGAGGGCACCTTCGACGAGGCGTACTACGCCGAGCTCGACGCCTACGCGTTCACTCGCCAGCTGCAGATGGATGGCATGCCGTTCTCGGACGAGGTCGTCGGTGTGCTCTCCGACTTGATCCCGTTCCCCGCGAACCTCGAGGGCAGCGGCATCACCGAGGGTTCGTTCTACGCGTGCCTCGACTGCTTCGACACCCCGGACCTGTCGCAGTGGGACTCGGCGGTCGCCGCCGCGCGCATCGCCACCGAGGTCGTGCCCGGTCTCGAGAACGCGCAGGATGCGATCGACGGCTTCTCCCACCTCACTCGGCTGACCACGACGATGGACGCCGCCGAGATGACGGCGGACCCGATCTTCGTGTTCAACCGCGACCTGCCGCAGGAGGTGAGCAACGTGCACACCGCCACGCAGAAGGTGAACTGCGGCGTGTTCGAGGGCCGGCAGGGCGCCGAGCGCACGCTGGTGCTCGACGACGGTCGCCGCATCAAGCTGCCGTCGCTTCGCTGGCAGTCGAGGCGCGACGTCACCGAGATCGAGCTCCTCGAGGAGCTCGGGGACCCCGCGGCCATCCTCATCGAGGACTACGACGCCGAGGGCCTCGGCGAGGTGGTGTTCGACTACCGCGACGACGCGCTCCGCGACGCCCGCCGCTTCGGGCGGCCCGGCTGCGCGTGTACCAGCGCTCCTGGACCGCTGCCGCTGTTCTCGCTGGGCCTGCT
Organism: Deltaproteobacteria bacterium; assembly: GCA_006226595.1. Classification (GTDB taxonomy): domain Bacteria; phylum Myxococcota_A; class UBA796; order UBA796; genus M1803. The sequence goes on along the minus strand of SBGP01000091.1, from coordinate 45,436 downwards.
CCTGCCGCTCGTCGTGCGCCGCCGCCGCTGAAACGCGGATTCTCTCGGGGTGAGCGGGTATCCTGCTCACGGAGGAGGCCATGATGCGGAATGCGCTCCTGCTGGTCCTTTGCGTGGCCGGCTGCTCGACCGAGGACCGGCTGCACGGCACGTGGGTGCTGTCGCGAACGGCCATCCACCGCACCGACGCTTCCACCGTGGCGCTGACCTATCCGGCGACGCAGGTCGACGAGTGCATCCAGCTGTGGGGCTACGACCCCACGGACTGCCAGAACTGGTACGACGACACCATCCACAAGTCGGTGTTCTACGACTTCGACTCGGTGACCGGTACGGTCGCCATCGTGCAGCGCTCCTGCGTCGACGACCTGTGCGGGGACGACGCGTCCACGACGTCCTTCGCCGTGTACAAGGTCGATGGTGTGCGCCACGTCGCCATCGGCGGCACGGGTCAGGGCATGGAGCTCAGCTTCACATCGGGCGAGATGCACCTTCGAGACGTGCAGATCAGCTGCTCGAATGGCTACTACTACTACTACGAGGACACCGGCCCGCCGACGTGCACCTCGACCATCACCGAGTGGACCTTCACCCGCGGGTAGGGCGGGTCACTGCACGTAGCCGAGGGCCTCGAGGGCCTCGCGCATCTCGGCGTCCACGTCGCTGGTTCGGCTCGCTTCGAGGCGGTCGATCCACGGCTGGACGCGCTGGAGCATCGCGGGGTCCAGGGGCAGCGGGAAGCGCTCGTGCGGGTCCTTGGCGAGGTCGTAGAACTCCTGGGTGCGCCCGCTCGGAGGCAGGGTGACGAGCACTTCGCGCCCCTCCTCGCGGTACACGAGCTTGCGGACCAGCGGCCCGGCCGCGACCCCGTGCGGAGGGCCCATGACCGCCGACACCGCCGGGCCTTGCCACGCGGTTGGCTCGCTCAGGCCGGCCAGTGCGCGCACCGCGTCGGCCACGTGCACCGTGGACACCGGCCCCTCGGGGCATGGTCCCGACAGGAGCAGGGGGACCTCGGTGTTCGCGCGGTAGAGGTGCCGCTGGTGGGAGCCGAGCTCGTGGTGTTCGGTGAGGCTCTCGCCGTGGTCGCCGACGACGACCCAGGCGTCTGGCGGAGCGCCGGTCCGCGCCTCGAACGCCGCGAAGACGGCGGCCACGAGGGCGTCCGTGTCGTGGATTTCGCCGAGATAGCGCTCGGCCGCCGCTGAGGCGGTGCCGTCCCGCATCTCGCGCTCGGTCGCCGGCCGACGGCCGACGCCGCCGAAGAGCTCGGTGTGGAGTGCCGCGAGCTGGCCTCCGGGAGCCCCACGCACGGGCGGTGGGCCGACGGGGTGGTGATCGAAGGCGCTGGCTCCTGGCAGCTCGACCGGCGTGGTGACCGCCGCCATGCCTTGCTCCGTGGGCGTGTAGGGGCGGTGCGGGTCGTAGAGGTGCACCCACGCGAACAGTGGGCCGTCCACGGAGCCCGAGGTGGCGAAGCGGTGGAGGGTCTCGGTTCCCGGGCGCTCGAAGGCGGCCTGGGCGTCGGGCGTGCCGAGTGCGAACCCGAGTGCGGTTCGGCGTGCGTTCGTCCAGCCGTCGATGTCGTCGTCGTAACGGTCGAAGCCGCGCCCATAGCCGAGCTTGCCGTCGAGCATGGCGCTGCTCACGAAGGCCTCGGTCCGGTAGCCGGCGGCCGCGAGCTCCTCGGCCAGCCACGGGATGTCCGTCGGCAGTGGACGGGCGTTGAGCAGGACCCCGAGGTCGATGGGGTGCACGCCCGAGTGCAGGGCAGCGTGGCTCGGCCCGGTCAGTGGCGAGGTCGAGAAAGCGGGCTCGACCGCGCAACCCCTTGTGGCGAGCTTGTCGAGGAACGGCGTGAGGTCTTCGCCCAGTCCGTGGCGTGCGCTGGATCGGCCGTCGGCGCGAAACGTGTCCACGGTGACGAAGAGGATGTTCGGGCCGTCGCCGGATGCCGCCCGCGGTGCCGTCCACGGCGCGCGCAGCGGCCAGGTGAACAGGGCGAGGACCGCGACACCGACGCCGATCCTCGGGGCCACGGGGCGCGCGGAGGCGGCGGAAACCGCGACCACGAGGGCCACCCGGGCCATCCACGGCGCCGGCCATGGGATCGCGCCGATGGCAGCGAGCAGCGCGGCGACCAGACCCAGCGCAGCGGCGTGCTCAGCGGGTTCGCGGCGCTGAGGGGCCACGAACAGGGCGATCATCATCCAGCCGCCGAGAGCGACCAGGGCCGTGTCGACGGTGCGGGTCCACCCAAGCGGGGAGGAGGCGAGCGTCCACGTCGCGTCGAGGGCGCCGAGCCCGAGCCCGAGGCCCCCGCGTCGCAGCAGCTCGAGTGGCGTCGGACGGGTCATGCCGGCAGCCTAATCCAGGGCCCGGGGAGGGCCCAGCCCGGTGGGTGCAGCACGATCGGAGGGGGTGTCATGGGTCCCTTGCGGGTTCCTGACATCCCGCTGATCCGCACGGCGTCGGCACTTCGTGGGGGTAGGGCCTATGCCGGCTGTATCAGCGCACACCGACACCTCGTCGTGTGGTGCGGGGCCTGCTAGGCTGCGCCGGTCCACTCGGAGGGGTCTACCTTCATGAGCTCGCTCATCATTCCACTCGCTGGTCTCGGCGCCCTTGCCTGTTTGGGCATGCTGGGTCTCGGCATTCTCGGGAAGCGCGTTCCGGTCATCGGATACGTCGGTCTCCCGCTGCTCGTCCTCATCCTCACCTCCCTCGCCGTTCGTGGCGTCGGAGCGAGCACCCTCACGGGGCTCGAGGCTGGTGACATCACTCAGCTCGACATGCTGGCCAACTCCGGCCTCCGTGACGCGCTCGCTACCGCCGCGTCCGGCCGCATGGCCGCCGCGGGCGTCCTGGTCCTCGCGACCTGGTGTGCGGCGATTCCCGCGATCGTCCGCTCCGGCAAGGACTGGGGCTGGACCTTCGTCGATGCGGTGTTCGCCGTCATCCTGATCATCGGCGCATCCGTTGCCGTGCTCGTGCTCGGCAGCCAGTGGGGCGCGGCCGGTCAGATGACCCCCGTCCTCGGTGTGGTCGTGGTCGGCGGCTTCGGCATCGTCGTCGCTTCCCTGCGTCGCGGCCTGTTCGACGACGCCGAGCGCGTGGCCGCCCTGCGGTTCGCGGCGGGCGTCGCGTTCCTCGGCGCGGTCGGCCAGATTGGCCACTACGTCGCGCTGACCGCCGAGGTCACGGCGATCGACAACGCGCTGCAGGCGTCCCCGGACTCCATCGACACCACGCTGATCGCGGGCCTGGAGACGATGAACGTCGTCACCAACCTCTCCTGGATCGCGTGGGCCTTCGGCTTCCTGATCGCGCTGTGCGCGCTGTTCATGGAGCTCGGCGAGGCCGTCCAGAAGTACATGATCATCGATGGTGCCGCGATCACCGCGCTCGCCGCGATGATGCTCGTCGCCCGTGGTGCGGAGCTCACCAAGACCTGGGAGGTCCGCGAGGTCGGTAACCTCGGCCCGATGGTCCAGGTTCTCGACGAGATCGGCGTCGAGCTCCCGGCTGCGGCCATCGCGATGAAGGGCGCGCTCGTCGACGCCCGTCCCGCTGGCGGCGGCTTCGGCGACCTGCTCGTCCTCCAGAAGGACGAGGTCGAAGAGGGCGCTGACCAGACCATGTCCTGGGTTCGCCGCTACAAGTGGAACGGCCAGGGCTGGGACGAGGACGAGACCCCGCTCGCCCAGGCGCAGCTCTCGAACCGCCCGGTGCTCCTCGCGGCCAACGCGTCGATGCCGGCCGAGAACCTGTTCACGGCGATGCAGGCCGCTCCGGCGGGCGCGATGCTCCTCGTCCGCATGGGCGAGATCAACAAGGACGTGCCCGAGATGGCCATGTCCCGTAACGCCGCCTACCTGCCGCTCGCGGCGTCCACGCAGGCCGACCCGACGAACCAGCTGTGGGCCCGCGCCGACAAGCGCGGTCTCTACAACGGTCCGGTTCGCTGGTACGGCGACGGCGACGAAGAGAAGGACCTGCTCGCGCAGACCGACTCTGCGTTCGAGCAGACCGAGAGCCCGGGCATGACCCTGCTGGTCAACGACCGCGCGATGATTCGCCAGGTCGCCGACTACTGCCTCGCCAGCCTGATGACCGCGCAGGACGACACCGTCGTTCCGCGTGAGGGCACCTGGTGCGAGCTGTCGCAGGAGACCTTCGAGGACTTCCGCGCGACCGCCGTCGAGGGCTGGGAAGTCCCGAGCCCGCGTCCGCTCCGCTACGCCAAGACCGTCGACAAGCGCCTGCCCGAGGGCTACGGCGACTACCTCGACTACGAGGTCGACGCCCTGGCCTACTGCCAGCAGAAGGCCGTCGACTTCGGCGAGGAAGAGGGTCTCGAGGGCCTCTACAAGGCGTCCTTCGAGGTCACCAAGAAGGGCAAGATCGGCTGGTTCGAGGTCGACGGCAAGACCAAGGTCGAGAACCGCCCGATGCGCAAGTGCATCAAGAAGCGGATCGACGACATCGTCTGGCCCGAGCACGAGGTCGAGACCGACGAGGAGAAGGAGGACGACTACGTCACCATCGAGTTCTCGGTCACCTACGGCAAGGCCCCGGAGCCGAGCGAGGATGCCGAGCTCGACGAAGAGGGCGAGGGCGAGGGCGAGGAGTAAGCTCCGCGCCGCTCACGACGAAGCCCCGTCGGTCGCTGGACCGGCGGGGCTTCTCTCGTTTTGGTGACGGCGTTGTCGCGTGGGTTGTCGCCCGCCCGCGGATCAGGGCGTGGCTTCGAGGGCGGCGTTGAGGCTGTAGTTGCCGCCGGCTCCGGTGATCGCGGTGCCGTCGATGACCGACGTTACCGGGCCGGAGGTGCCCTCGGCCTCGACGGTCCACAGGGCGGACTGCCAGTCGTCGGCGGCAGTGGTCTCGATGCCGATGATCTCGAGGGTCAGCGCACCGTCGGAGCCGTCGATGGCCTGGCTACCGAAGCTGGTCACCGACTGCCGCACGATGAGCGCGGGCTCGCCGGCCGAGGACAGCACCCACTGGGCCAGGCGACGGTCGCTGCTGACACACGCGGCGGGCTGGCCGCCGGACGTGGTGACGTCCGCATCGTAGGCGAGCGCGAGCCCGATGCCGTTCTGGGTGTAGCCGTTGATCAGCGCGGCGGCGGAGCTCGCCTTGGAGAGGCCGTCGGGGCAGCCGTCGTCGGTGTCCGAGCTGTCGTTGTTGTTGTTGCCGCCGTCGTCGGTGCACGCGACGCCGAGAGCGAGCAGGGTGGTGATGACCAGGATGCGCATGCGCGTTCCTCCAGTGACCAGACAGTATCGCGAGGAGGCCGCGTCCGCGCGCACGACGAGCCTGTGACGAAGGGCGTTCGGTGCTTGCTGACGGCTGTCGCGCCGATATCCGGGGGGACCGGAGGCCCGATGACGCCCTTTGCCGACCGTCTCGCCGCGCGTGTGCGCGCCACCCGCGCCCCGCTGTGTGTGGGCATCGACCCGCACCTGCATCGGCTCCCGGCGGACATGCGCGCGCGGTTCGAAGGCCGTGAAGGACGCGCGGGCCGCGAGGCGACCGCGATGGCCGTGGGCGACTGGGCCGTGCAGGTGCTCGAGACCGTCGCCGACGTCGCGGCGGCGGTGAAGCCGCAGGTTGCCTTCTTCGAGGCGCTCGGTGCGCCCGGCGTGGTGGCGCTCGAGCGCCTGGTGCACGTGGCGCGGGACCTCGACCTGCCCGTGGTGCTCGACGCGAAGCGCGGCGACATCGGGTCGACCGCGGAGGCCTACGCCGTCGGCGCACTCGACGACCACGGTCCGCTCGGCGCCGACTCGATCACGCTGGCCCCGTACCTGGGGCCGGAGTCCCTCCAGCCCTTCCTGGCTCGCTGTGATGGCGAGAAGGGCGTGTGGGTGCTCGTGCGCACCTCCAACCCGGGAGCCGCGGTGTGGCAGACGGAGCTTCCCGTGGCCGAGCGCATTGCTGCGTGGGTCGACGCGGAGAGCGCCAAGCGCGCCGGCGCCTGTGGGCTCGGGCCGGTGGGTGCCGTGGTGGCGGCGACGGTCCCCGCGGAGGCGGCGGCGTGGCGGGCGGCCATGCCTCACTGCTGGTTCCTGGTGCCTGGCTACGGCGCCCAGGGCGGTGGGGCGGAGGACGTGCGTCCGCTGTTCCGCGAGGATGGTCTTGGCGCGCTGATCAATTCGTCGCGTGGCGTGCTGTTCGGGGCGGGTGACGACGACGACTACGCCGGGGCCGTGCGGGCGCGCGCCGAGGCCGCCGCCGAGGAGCTGGGCCGGGTGGCGGGTCTACGCTGACCCGCGGGTCATCGCCGTCATCGCAACGTTGCGTGCGGACGCCTTGCCCGCGGCGAGGGGTGTGAATACTCATGCAGTTCGCCGAGGAGCCCCATGTTCGCCGCTGAGCGCATCAAGGAAATGGTCGAGGACGCGCTTCCCGACTGCACCTGCCTCGTCATCAACGAGATGAATGATGGCGAGCACTTCCAGGCCGAGGTCGTGTCTTCGGCCTTCGCCGGGCTGAACCTCGTTCGGCAGCACCAGCTCGTGTACAAGGCCCTCGGCCCGCATGTCGGCACCGACATCCACGCGCTGGCGCTCAAGACCTACACCCCCGAGGCCTGGCCTCACGGAGACCGCTGATGTCTGTTCAGGATCGCATCCAGAAGCTCGTCGACGACAACCGCGTGCTCCTCTTCATGAAGGGGACCCGCAACTTTCCGCAGTGCGGCTTCTCCATGCGCGCGGTGAACATCGTCAACACCCTCGGTGTCCCGTTCGAGACCGTCGACGTGCTCTCCGACATGGAGATCCGTCAGGGCATCAAGGAGTTCTCCTCCTGGCCCACGATTCCGCAGCTGTACATCGATGGCCAGTTCATCGGTGGCTCGGACATCTGCTGGGAGCTCTACCAGAACGGTGAGCTCGAGAAGCTCGTCGCGGACCACCCGAAGGCCGACGCCTAGCTCGCGCTTTCGCCGCCGCGGCGGCCCCGATCGTCTCGCGAGGTCGGCTTTCAGCCGGCCTCTTCCCGTTGTGCGCCCCGACCCGGGCGTGCTCCCTTCCTCCCCGTGAACGCCCTGATGCCGCACCTTCGCCGCTCGCTCTCCACCTTCGTCCGGGCCCTTTGCGTCACGCGGGGTGGTTCTGACGTCGGCCCGTGGGAGCGCCCGTGATCGACGCACTGCTCGATGCGATCCGAGACGCGGCCAATGAGCGCGCGTGGGGAGCCGCCGTGGAGCTCGTACGGGATGGCGCCGTGCAGGGCGTCTCCGACGATGGCGACGAGATCCACCTGCGGGTGAAGGGCCGCCGGCGGGCCACGCCACACGACGTGTTCCTGTTCCCCGAGGACGAGGACTGGGACTGCGACTGCGAGCTGCCGGGAGACGCCTGTCTCCACGTCTGCGCGGGCATCATCGCGACCCGGGAGAGTCGACTCTCCGGAGAAGCGCTGCCCGAGCCGAAGAAGGCGTACAAGGTGCGCGTTCGCTACGACTTCCGTCGCGAGGGCTCCTCGGCGCTCTCGGTCAAGCGCGTACTGCTCTACGGGGACGGGCGGGTCGAGCCGCTCACCAAGCCCCTGGCGCGGTCCGAGATCCTCGCCGAGCGCGGGGATGTGCAGGCCGAGAGCCTGCTTGCGACGGCCTCCGCCGGGGCGCTCTCCGGTGAGACCCTGCGGCGGTTGCTCGTGTTCCTCGAGGGGAACGCGCCGGCGACGCTGGACGGTGAGCCCATCGAGCTGTCGTCCGATCCCACCCTGTTTCGCGTGCGCGTCGACGATGACGACGAGGGCTTCCTGCTGCGTCTGGTGCGCCCGCCGAACCTCGACGAGCTGTTCCGCGGCGCTGCCTTCAAGGATGGCGTGCTGTCGCCGTCGTCGCACGGTCGACTCGACGCCGAGCAGCGCCGCACGCTGATTGCCGGCGTGCGCTTCGATCCCTCGCGTGTCGGCCGTCTGGTGGGGGATGTCCTGCCGCGGCTTCGCGAGCAGATCCCCGTCGACGTGAACACCGATCGTCTGCCCGAGGACAGCGCGCTGGAGCCTCGGGTCGAGCTGGTGCTCTCCGAGGTCGCCGCCGGCCTCGAGGTCAGCGCGCGCATCGTGTACGGCGATCCTATCGTCGCGCGCGTCGAGCAGGGGGTCCTCAAGGCGCTCGGCGACGTCGTCCCCGCCCGCGACATGGGCAAGGAGCGGGCCCTCGGCCATGCGTTCTCGTCGCGGATGAGCATGAGCATCGGCATGACGCGGACCTTCCACCCCGCCGAGGCCGCCGAGTTCCTGACCCGCCGCCTGCCACTGTTCGACGGTGTGGTCCAGGGCAGTGTCGACGTGTCGCGCTTCCAGGTGGCGCAAGAGCAGCCACGGTTCCAGATGGCGGTGCGCGAGGACGAGGGCAATGGGCTGTACTCCGTCGACCTCGACTTCTTCACCGAGGCGGGACGCGCCGATCCGGTCGAGGTCTTGCGCGCGTGGGCGGGCCGTCGCCCGCTCGTACCGCTGCTCGATGGCGGCTACGCACCGCTTCCCAAGGACTGGCTCAAGGAGCATGGCGCCGTGCTGCGCGAGCTCCTCGAAGCGCGCCAGTCCGACGGCACGGTACCGAAGCAGAGCCTCGCCTCCCTCATGGACCTCGCCGAGGGTACCCAGGCGACCGTACCGCCCGACCTGCAGCGGCTGCGCGAGGTGCTCGAGGGCGAGGAGGGCATGGAGGAGGTCACCGCGCCGCCGGGACTGCGCGCCGACCTTCGCCACTACCAGGCGACGGGCGTGGGCTGGCTGCGCTTCCTGCGCAAGGTCGAGCTCAACGGCGTGCTTGCCGACGACATGGGCCTCGGAAAGACGCTCCAGGCGCTCGCCGCGATCCTCGATGCCGGGGGACGCTCGCTGGTCGTCGCCCCGACCTCGGTGCTTTCGAACTGGAAGCGCGAGGCCAACCGCTTCGCTCCGGGGCTCAAGGTCTGCGTGTACCACGGCCCGCAGCGCGTGCTCGACCCCGACGCGGACCTCGTGCTCACCAGCTACACGCTGATGCGCATGGACCTCGCGGACCTCGTGAAGACCGAGTGGTCCTACGCGGTGCTCGACGAGGCGCAGGCGATCAAGAACCCGCAGTCGCAGACCGCGCGCGCCGCGTGCAAGCTCCGCGCGAAGCACCGCCTGTGCCTCTCGGGTACGCCGGTCGAGAACCGCCTCGAGGAGCTGTGGAGCCTGTTCCACTTCCTCATCCCGGGCTTCCTCGGCAGCCTGGCCACCTTCCGCGAGCGTTTCGCTCGCCCCATCGAGAACGGCGACCTGCAGTCGGCGGCGAGCTTGCGGCGCCGCATTCGGCCGTACGTACTGCGTCGCCTGAAGTCCCAGGTGGCCACCGAGCTTCCGCCGCTCACCGAGATGGTCGTCGAGTGCGAGATGAGCGCCGAGCAGCGCAAGGTCTACGAGGCCGTGCGACTCGCGCAGCGCGCCAAGGTCCAGGAGGTCCTCGCCGACGGCAAGGTGCGTCAGGGACAGGCCCTGGCGGTGCTCGAGGCCCTGCTGCGCATGCGTCAGGCAGCGTGTGACCCGGCCCTGCTCCCGGGCGAGGCCGGTCAGGGGGCGCCGTCGGCCAAGCTCGACCGGCTGGAGGAGTTGCTCGTCGAGCTCGTCGTGGACGACCACAAGGCCCTCGTGTTCTCGCAGTGGACGAGCATGCTCGACCGGGTCGAGGTGCGGCTCCGCGAGCTCGGCATCGCGTGGGTCCGCCTCGACGGCAGTACCCGCGATCGCAAGGCGGTGATCGACGCCTTCCAGGACCCGAAGGGGCCGCCGGTGTTCCTGCTCTCGCTGAAGGCGGGAGGCACCGGCCTCAACCTCACTGCCGCCGACTACGTCGTGCACCTCGACCCGTGGTGGAACCCGGCGGTCGAGCAGCAGGCGACGGACCGAGCGCACCGCATCGGCCAGGACAAGCCGGTGGTGAGCCTCAAGCTCGTCGCCGAGGGCACGGTCGAGGAGCGGATCCTCGCGCTGCAGGAAGCCAAGCGGGACGTCGCAGAGGCGGCGCTTGGGGCCGATGGGGGCATGCTCAGGGCGCTCTCGGCGACCGAGCTCCGCGACCTCTTCGACAGCTGAGACGCCGAAAAATCCCTGGCGAGGCGCCTGATCTTTTCCGGGAACCCGCTCTGCCCGCCGCGGTCACCACACGTGGGAGGCCGCCATGGATCGCCGGACCAGGAACCGCCGTCGCGCAATGATTGCGGCGACATCCGCGCTGCTGTGCACCGCGCTGTTGATCGTGGGGTTCGACCAGCTCTTCGATGCCCAGCGAGCAGAGGTGGAGGCGCTGCGCCGTGCCCAGGAGGGCCCCGAGACCATTCCCGTGGTGGTGGCCGCGACCGACCTCTACGCTGGCTTCGAGATCGGTCCCGACGACCTCACCGTCGTCGACATGCCGGTGGCGCTGGCCCCGGTGGACTCCGAGCGGAGCGAGCACCTCGTCGTGGGGCGCGTGCCGGTCGAGCGGATCCTGGAGGGGGAACCGATTCGCGGCCGCCGACTCGCGGACCCATCCGCCTCGCGGGGCTTGGCGGCGATCGTCCCGGTGGGCTGGCGCGCCCTGTCGGTGAACATCACCCACGCTCCGGGCGGCGCCGGTTTCGTGCGTCCTGGCGACAAGATCGACGTCCAGGTCACCGCGCGGGTCGACGACGACCTCCACAGCTTCGTGCTCCTCGAGAACGTGGTCGTGCTGGCGGTGAACGGGGCCATGTCCGAAGCCGCAGGCATTGCAGGCGAGTCTCAGGCGCTCGGAAGGCAGCAGCCAGCGGTGACCATGCTCGTCACGCCCGACGATGCGCTCAGACTGACCCACGCGGACCGCACCGGATCGCTGCAGTTCGCATTGCGGTCCCGCATCGACAACGACCTCGGAGTGGCGCTCTCCGCAGTCGACATGCGGGACGTACTCGGTCTGCCGGTGCCGACGAAGCCCGTGCGGAGGCCGATCCCGCGCACGCCGGAAGAGGAACTGCTGTTCATCATCCGGGGTGACAAGACGACGACGGAGGTCCTCCCGGTGGGGGACGGAGAGACACTGTAGCGCCGCGTGCGTTATCATCGCGCGGTGCGTTGCGGCGTAGCTGTGACGCTGCCGGGGAGACAAGATGGCGAAGCAGGAGAATCAGGGCCGACGCGCGCTTGCCGTGCTGGCGATCGGCGTCTTGATGCTCGGTGCTGGTGGATATGGCTTCTTCCAGCTGACCTCGTACTACGAGGAGAAGATCGCGGATGCGCGCAGGCCGCCCGACACCATCGAGGTGATCGTGGCGTCGCGTGACCTGTTCCAGGGCATCGCGGTGACCGAGGACGACCTCTTCCAGGTCGACATCGAAGAGAAGTTCGTGCCTGCGGGCGTGTACCGCTCTGCGGACCATGTGATCGGACGCGTGCCCCGGGACCGGATCCTGGCGAACGAGTTCATCCGCGAGGAGCGCCTGGCCGACGCCAAGGCCGGTCTCGGCCTCAACGCGCTCATCCCGCGTGGCTTCCGGGCGATCTCGCTGAACATCCAGGCTGCTCAGGCCGGTGCTGGATTCGTGCGCCCCGAGAACTACGTCGATGTGCTCGTGACGATCACGAACCCCCTCACGGGTGAGCGCGAGACCCGTCCCGTGCTCCAGGCGGTGTACGTGCTCGCGGTGAACGACCAGACCGGGCAGGAGCAGGAGGAGGAGGTCGCCTCCAAGGGCAAGAAGGGCAAGAAGGGCAAGAAGGGCGGCACCCGAAAGAGTGCTCCGTCGGTGACCTTCGCCGTGACGCCGGAGCAGGCCGAGCAGCTTGCACAGGCGGATACCTCGGGCACCCTGCAGATCCTCATCCGCAACGGCATGGAGCCGATGCCCGAGGAGCTGGCCGCCGACGTGGTGGGCTTCTCCTGGGAGGCGCTCAAGCCCAAGCCGGAGCCGAAGCCGAAGCCGCGTCCGACCGCACCGAAGCCGGAGCCGGAGCCGCAGGGCCTGATCATCCAGCGCGGTGGTCGCGTGACCTTCGAGCAGGACAACTAAGCACCTGCTGATGGACTGAAGACCCGCCCTGGTGGCGGGTCTTCTTGCTCAGGGCAGGCGGAACGCCGCGACGGTGGCGAAGCACGCGATCCCGAGGCTCGCGGCAAACACCGCCGGGGTGCCGCCGACCGGGAGCAGCGTCGCGGCGATCGCCATGGACGCCAGGTAGCCGACGCCCCATCCCGAGGCCGGGAGCAGCGACTGTGCGGTCGATGCGAGTTCCTCGGGGGCGCGGTCGGCGATCAGGCGCGTGGCGGCGACCCAGAACGCGCCGAAGCCCAGCGCGTGGAGAGCTTGGGTGGGTACGAGCCATGCTGGACTCACGGCGACGGCGGTGATCGCCCACCGCGGAAGGCCCGAGAGGGTGGCGGCGATCAGGACGCGACGTGGCCCGAAGCGTGCGAGCAGGGCCGGCGAAGCGGCCATCACCGCGATCTCCCCGGCCACGCCCAGTGCGATCGCGACGCTCGCCACGCCCGCGCCGAGCTCGAGTCGCTCGATGTGTAGCGAGAACAGCGTGTCGTACGCCGTGATCGTCATGCCCTGGAACAGCGCCACGAGCAGCACCGCCCGCAGGCCGGGATCGGCGAGCAGGCGGCGCACGTCGGCGAGCGCGAGGGCCCTGGGCGCAGCCTGGGGTGCGGGTAGGCGCCAGGCCAAGGCGGCCGCGAGGACGAGCAGTGCGACGGCGGCAGCGACGGGGCCGCCGGGGTGGAGGGTTCGCAGGCTTCCCGCCGCCAACACCAGAAGCAGGTAGGCCAGCGAGCCCCAAGCGCGTGCGCTGCCGTAGCCGGTGCCGAGCGCGCGCAGCGCGAGCGCATCGACGATGGGGAACTGGGGTGCGCGCATGATGGCGAACAGCAGCAGAGCGATCGCCAGCCAGCCGGGGCCGGGTGCGAGGAGCACCGCGAGGCCGAGCAGCGCCGCAGCCGCTGTGGTCAGGCGGAGGATGGGCTTGGGGCCCGAGACGTCGGCGATCCACGACCACGCGGTGCCGCCGAGCAGGCGTCCAGCGGGAAGCAGGGCCAGGGTCGCTGCGACGATGCGGTCGTCTCCGGTCTGCGCGGCGAGCAGCGGAGAGAGGAAGGGCACGAACGACAGCGAGCCGATGGACGCGGCGTAGTACGCCGAGAGCGTGGCCTTCATCGCCGCAGCCGCAGGAAGAGGGTCAGCGCGCAGAGGACCGCGAGGAAGGGCTCGACCAGGATGCCACTGAGCGCCGGCGCCGCGGTGCCGATGCGTCCTTCGAGGACCTGGCCTTCGCCGTCGGGCCAGTCGACCGAGGCCGTGCGGGCAACGATGCGCCCGCGGGGATCGATGATCGCGCTCGGTCCGCTGTTCGCGGGACGGGCCGCCCAGCGGCGGGTGCGGACGGCGGCGAGCACGCTACCCGCGAGGTGCTTGTCCCCGGCGAGGCCCAGCCACCCGTCGTTGGTGGCGAGCAGCAGCGGCCCTCCGCCATCGCGCGCGGCCTCCCACAGCGCGCTGGCGGTGAGGTCCTCGAAGCAGATGAGAGGCGCGAACACCAGTCCGTCGACCGGCAGCGCTCGGGGACGAGGACCGGGCTCGAAGTGGGTGTCGCCGACCCCGAGGAACGGCGTCTCCGCCACGGGCAGCAGCACGCGCTTGTCGAAGCTGTGCTCGCCGTAGGACAGGCGATTCGACGGGGCGGGTCCGACATGTCCGAAGACCGCCGCCGGCGACGGTAGCTCGCGGAAGGGCCAGGCCGTCTCCGGTACCAGCGGCAATCCCTGGGAGGCGTGCACCAGCCGCAGCACGCGGCTCGCGCGTTCGCGGGCAGTCGACGAGCGGCGGGCATCGAACGGGTCGATGTCCGGCTGCACCAGGCTCACGGCGACGTTCGCCTCGGGCAGCGGTACCGCGTGCCACGCCGCACCGAGCACCAGCCATCCCGCGAGCAGAGCCGCCGCCCAGCGAGACCGCTGCTGGGCGAGTCCGCCGAACACGCCCAGCAACAGCGCGAATCCGGAGGTGCCCGCGAGTGCGACAGGCCACAGGCTGGGAGCCCACGAAGTGCCGAGAATCGCCAGATCGACCGGTACCGGCAGCAGGTGGACCAGAAGGGTGGTGGCAGCGAGAGATAGCCCCAGGCCGATCCAGCGCTCGTCCTCGTCGTACTGGCCGGCGGCGGCGGCCGCGATGCCGAGAGGAATCGCCTGGACCGGAACCAGGGCGAGGTACAGCCAGATGCCGCCGCTGCCCCCGTACGTGTTCCAGATCTGCGGCAGCTCCCGATACCAGAGGGCCGCGGTGAGCATGCCGACCACGAGGCCGCGCGCGAGGTCGCGTCGCAGGTCCCCGCGCAGCATGCCGGCAAAGGCGGCGGCGCCGAGCCATCCGAGCCACACGCCGACCGGGGTCGACAGACCGGCGCCCCAGCAGATGCCGGCCAGCAGGGTCGCGGCGTTCGCGGAGCGGAAGAGCACGCCCGGCTATCGCACGAATGCCAGGCCGTGGCTACTGCGCAGGCCTAGTCGCGGCGGCGGACCAGCGCGAGGAGGCCGAGCACGATCAGCGCCGAACCACTCGCCGGACCCGCGTTGCAGCCACACTTCAGCGGCGTGAGGTCGGTGTCCCCCGTGATCGGGTCCGAATCCACCGGCCCGGTGTCGGTGTCGGTGTCGGTGTCGCTGTCCGCGTCGGTATCGGCGTCGCTGTCACTGTCGGCGTCGCTGTCGCTGTCGGCGTCCGCGTCGGTGTCCGAGTCGGTGTCGGCATCCGTGTCCGCGTCCCCGCCACAGCCCTCGTCCGTCTGGCCGTTGCAGTTGTTGTCGAACCCGTCGCATTCTTCGGTCGCGTTCGGGTTGATGAGCGGCTCACGGTCGTTGCAGTCGCCGCCCACGTCGCTCGCGTTCGACGGCTCGGTGCACGCCTCGAACGCCGAGCCGAAGGTGCCGAAGCCGTCGCCGTCGTTGTCGTTGTAGTACGTGGTGGTCACGCCCTCGTCGACGGCGCCGTTGCAGTTGTTGTCGACACCGTCGCACGTCTCGGGCGCACTCGGGAACACGCTCGCGTCGTTGTCGTCGCAGTCACCCTGACCGACGGAGTACCCGTCGTTGTCGTTGTCACCACCGCCACCGCCGGTCGTGTCGATCGTCAGGCGCTGGTTGTAGGCGTGGCTGTAGGTCTGCGCGTAGAGCGGATCCGGCAGGAAGGCGGTGGTGCCGTTACCGTTGTACAGCGCGCCGCCGTGGGTGATCCCGAGCTGCGTGCCACCGCCCGCATCCCAGAAGTAGCCGACGGTGTTGTCGAGGTACACGCCGAGCACGTACTCGACGCCGGGCGACAGCGTCATGTTCACCGGACCGGAGCTCTGGAAGGCGCCGTTCGAGGCCTGGCCGAGCTGCGCGTCCGACGACCAGGTCAGGTCGTAGCCACCGGCGTTGTTGCCCTCGTAGATCACCCACGTGATCTGCTCACCGCCGTCCGACGCGAGGAACTGCTCGAAGGAGATCAGATCCACCGTCTGGCTGACCGTGTACAGGTTCAGCTTGACGTCGTTGTTGCCTGCGTTCGAGCTGCCGGACCCGCCAAACGTGGCGGTCGCGGTGCCGGCGAAGGCGGTGGGAGCGAGGGCGAGCAGGGCGAAGGTAAGGGTGCGCATGGCGGGCATGCTACCCGTGGGTCTGGCCTGTCGCAATCGCGATCATGCGCGATTTGGTGGTTTGTGGACATGCGTCAGGCGTGCCTTAGCGACGCCAGTCGCCGACCACCGAGAATCCTGCCCAGTACCAGGGGTGGGCCGTCGCTGGATCGGCCAGGAGTGCGAGTTGAGCGCTTCGCATCGACGCGGCGACGTCTCGGCCCGCGCCCAGCTCGTCATAGAACGCCGTCATCAGGGCTCGGGTCCCGTCGTCGTCGACGCGCCACAGGCTCGCCACCAGGGTCTCGACGCCGGCGCGCCGGAACTGTGCGGCGAGGCCGTTGATCGAGATCACCAGCCCCTGTTCGTCGGCGGTGCGAGCCTTCACCGGCAGTCCGCTCTCGCAGGCGGAGAGCACCACCATGCGCACGTGCCCGAGATCCGGCGCGAGTCCGGGGATCATGCGGTACGACAGCCGCTCCTCCGGGCCCATCACCAGGTAGCTCTGGGTCGGGGTCATCGGGTCGACGATGCCGTGGGTCGCGAGGTGCAGCGTGCGCTTGCCGCGCGCCAGGGCTTCGAAGCGCTCGAGGCTTGCGGCGCCCACGATCTTCTCGGAGCCCGGGAAGCGCTTGGCGATCGCGGTGACCTCGTCCTCTGCGCCAGGCAGGCTGCCGTCCGGGTTGCCGAGCAAGCCGAGGGTGCGGCCCTCGACCTGGAAGCGCTCGGAGATCGTCGCGTGGGCCTGCAGCGAGCCGATGTGCGTGACGCTGGCCACCGCCGCGCGCTCGACCAGGTACTTGCCTTCGTGCCGAAGCAGCGCGAACGGGAGCTGGCGCAGGTTGCCGCTCGCCGACACCACCACGGTCTTCGCGTCGTCGAGCTCGGCGGCGATCGGCGCGAGGAACCAGGCCCCGAGCTTGTCGCACATCTCCTCGGTCCACGCGGGGTCCTGGGTCATCTCCGCGCGCAGGCTACGCGCCAGGCGTCCGACCTGCTTGTCGACGTCGGCGCCGGGCACGTCGACGGTCACGGCGCGCAGGCCCTTGCGGGACAGCACCATCAGCACGAGCCGGTCCTCGAGCGCGATCGGCTGCAGGACCAGTACACCCTCGGGCAGATCGCTCTGCAGGGCCTGGAGCTCCTCGGGATCGACCTGGGTGGCCTGGGCGAACTCGGGATGGGCCGCGCGCAGACGATCCACCTCGTCCGCGAAGGCCACGTGCAGCTCGGCCAGTCGCTTGCGCAGCGCCACGGTGCGCTCGGCGGACGGCGATGCGGCGGAGAGCTCGGCCTGGAGTGCTTCCTCGACGTGGGCGAGCTCCTGGTCGATGGCCCGCGCCTTCTCGCCGGCGCTGCCGTCGAGCGAGGCGGTGCCGGCCTCGGTGCGTTGCAGCCGCTCGGCGTAGGCCATGGCCTCGGCGGTGCGCCCGGCTCCGAGCAGGGCGTCGACGAGGGCGGTGTATGGCGCGCTGTGCTGGGTGACGAAGCGGTCGCCTTCCTCGCGGTCGAGCCCCAGTCGGGCCCGCTCGAGCACCGCAACGGCCTCCTCGAGTGCGGCGATCCCGGCCTTGTCCTTGCCGCGCGCGATCTCCAGCATGCCGCTCATCGTCAGCGCTCGCCAGCGCAGCCCCGAGAGGCCGAGTTCGTCGGCGAGCTCGCTGGCGCGGGTGGCGTAGCGCCGGGCCTCTCCGTCGTCGGTCAGGGCGGCGAGGTTCAGGCAGGCGATCGCCTCGGCGCGCTTGTCGCCCAGGCTGACGGCGGTCTCGCGGGCACGGTCATAGGCGGCGACGCTCGGGGCCAGGCCCGCGAGGGCCAGCTCGGCGGAGAGCGCGTCGCGCTCGGCCCCGACGGTTCGGAACGCCTCCGCGGCGGCCTCGAATCGGCGTGCGGCGTCCTCGAGGCGCTGGCCGCGCGCGTCGAGACTGCCGAGGTTGAGGAGCAGGGTGGCCTGACGGCGCACATCCTTGCGGGCCCGTGCCGTCGACAGCGCGGACTCGTACAGACGTCGCGCATCAGTCGGCCGGGCCAGGTCGGCGAACACGAGCGCCAGGTTGGTCATCGCGTCCGCCGCGCCCTGCGCGTCGTTCCCGCGGTCGAAGGCCTCGATGGCGGCCTCGAGCGTGGTGCGGGCCAGCTCCAGTCGCGTCTGGTTGCGGTACAGCGCGCCGAGGTTGGTGAGGGCGTCGCCGACGCCTACGTCGTCGCCGAGGGTCTGGAACAGGTCGCGCGCGGCGATCAGCGCCTTCTCGGCCTCGGGCTTGCCGAGCGCCTTGCGGGCCAGGCCCAGGTTGAGGGCGGCATTGGCTGCGCCGCGCGGGTCCTCGCCCCGCTGGTGGGCCGCGAACGCGTCCTTGAACCGCCTCTCCGCGCTGCGCGCGTCGCCGAGGGCGAGGTCGAGGCGTCCCTGCGCGGTCAGCCAGCGCCCGCGCTCCACGTCGGAGCTCGCGAGCTTCTCGCTGGCATCGAGCAGATCGCGTGCGGTCTTCATGCGGCCGAGCTCGCGATGTGCCGCAGCCAGGCGCAGCGACAGGTCCAGCTCCGCGTCGGCGTCCCCCTGCTTGCGTGCGAGGTCGAGTCCCACGGACCACTGAACCAGCGCGTCGGCCAGATCGCCGCGCTCGAACGCGCTCTGGCCAGCGGTCACCGCGTCATCGAGGCCGGCTCCGAGGAGCAGGCCCAGCGAGAGGCCGAGGGCGAGCAGGCGTAGGCGCATGCGCGATCAGAGATCGAGGGCGGCGAGGTGGGCCTTGGCGTCGTCGAGGCCGGGGTCCTGCGCCACCGCCTTCTCGAAGCTGTCCCGCGCCCGCTCCATGTCCTTGTTGTCCATGTAGATGAGGCCCTCGGAGAACGAGATGGCCGCCGCGAGTGTGTCCGCGTCCTCGGCGACGACCTCCGCGGTGGCCGGGGCCGTGCTCGCCGGCACGGGGGAGGGGGCAGTGCCCGTCGATCCCTCGTCGCGACGACGGCCGGCGGGCTCCGGGGCGGCGGGCGCTGGAGCGGTACGGCTCAACAGCGCGTCACGCAGCTTTCCGGACAGCTGCTGCTCGAGCGCGATGAACTCCTTCGGCTTGTCGCGCACCACCTCGGCGTGGACGATCTCCGAGGTCTCGACGCGGACGAGCTTGGCGCTGATGTGGAGGGTGCCCATGAGCTCGAAGTACGACCCGAGGATCATCCACTCGGCGCCGAGCAGCTTGCCGACCTTCGCCGCGGAGTCCGGGTCGACCACGCCGCTGTGACCGAGCTCCAGCTCGTCGAGGATGGACTGCAGTCGCGCACGTTCGACGACCTTCACCGGCTCCGCGTCCTGCAGGTCCGAGATCATCATGTCGGCGAGGCCCACCTTGAGAGGCTCGAGCTCGGGGTTGCCAGTGTTCTCGAAGTACAGCACCGCCAGCGTGTTCGGCCCGGCCAGGGCCAGGCTCGGCAGCAGCAGGAACAGGGCGAGCAGTGCGCGCAGCATGAAGACTCCGATGGGAGTTGAAAACCCCCGACTCATGATGCCTCATCCCCGCTCTCGAGTCCTACTCCGACGTCGAACTCGGCCCACGCACGGAGCTGGGTGAGGAAGACCATGCCCAGGCACGCGCCGAGCGGCAGTCCGAGCTCGAACACGAGGCCATCGGTGGCGATGAACAGGCCGAGGCCGAGCACCGCGAGTCCCCCGCTGACGGCGATCCACAGCAGGCCGTGCACGTCGTCCCGCAAGAATCGGGCGCTCCGGACGACGCCCACGCCGAGCGCCGCGGCGAGCAACCAGCCGAAGATCCCCGGCACGAAGCGCACGTGGCGACCCGAGGCGAGCGTGTCGATCACCTGGGCCTGGATGCGCGGGCCGGCCATGTCCGGCCGGAGGTACATCGGGAACGCGTAGGGGGTGAGCAGGTGGTCGCTGCCATCGACGCGACCGACCACCGCGATCTTGCCGTCGAACAGCTGTTTGTAGCGGTCGGGCACCGGCACCTCGGAGGCGACGCCGAGGTCCGCAAGCAGCGCGGGCTCGGCCATGAGGCGCAAGATCTCCGCGGCGCGCACGGTGGGCAGCCGGTCTCCGCGCTCGGAGCCGCGGTAGTTGATGTGCAGTGGCTCGTGAACCGCATGCGGAAGCCCCGCGACGTGCAGGTCCGCGGGGCTGGACTCACAGCGCAGGGGATGGCCGGAGCACTGGCTGTCGAGCGTCTTGAGCAGGGTGTCGTAGGAAGCCTTGGGGTCCGCCTGTCGGGCGCGGTGCAGCCACACGGCGCCGAGGCCCATCGACGGCAACACTTCGGCATCGCTCATGCGCGCGCCCACGAGGTTGGCGGGAAAGATGCCGGAGAGGTGGGCACGCGCCACGCGGCGGACCAGCGGCACCCGCCGCACCACGCTCTCCCCGCTGAACACGGTGGGCGACTCGAGCTGAAAGTTGGCGAGTCCCTGGACGGTGGACTCGACGAGCTCGGGGGTGGTGCCCGCGACGAACTCGACCCCGGTGCCGGGTTCGGCGAGCTGGTAGCGCTCGGCGAGGAGCACGGCGCCGTGCTGGGCCGCGGCCTTGGCGAGCTTCTCGTCGCTCGAGGTCGGCCGGTCGAGCAGGAAGTCGAGGACGATCACGTTGGCGCCGGCGGCATCGAGGAACTGCACGACCTCGGCGAGCAGACCACGAGGGGTCACCTCGGGCTCGGGCTCGTCGCTGTTCCACAGGTAGAGCGCCTCGCTGCCGATGGTGACGAGCACGACTTCCTCGGAGACCGGCGCCCCCTGGTGCATGCGGGTGTACAGGTCGAGGAACTGACCGCGAAATCCGATGAAGGCGAGCACCGTGGCGGCGACCGCAGTGGTGAGGATGACGTACACCTCGTAGGCGACGAGGCGGGACGCATGGCTCCACGGCTCGGGTCCGCGGCGTGCCCGGGGGCGTCGCGCCCACCATGGGAGCTCGTCGCGGGAGGGCTCACTCACCGAGCGATGCCCGCTCGCTTCTCGAACTCGGCGCGCATGGCCTGCAGCTCGGCATTCTCCGGGCGCTTGGCCAGCGCCTGGTCGATCAGCCACAGCGCCTCGCTCGCGAGCCCGGCCTGGTAGAGCACGGTCGCGGGCACGGCCACGGCGGCTGGGTCGTCGGCCGGCAGGGCGCGCGCGGCGGCCATGGCGGCGGCGCGGGCCTTCTCGGCGGAGTCGCGGGTCGCCGGCGGAGCCACGGTGAACGCGAACTCGCGACCACTGACCATGAAGGTGTACGCACCGGGGTGCAGTTCGGGGCCGGCATACTCGACGGATCCGGAGCCCTTGGCCGTCCACACGACCTCGTCCTCGCGGAAGTCGTAGACGCTGACCTGCTCCTCGCCGCACACCCCGTTGCACGCCCACGCGAAGTTCTGGGGACCGAGCACCGTGCCGCCGGGAACGGGTCGCACCATGCGCACGTCGCCGGCTCGGCTGGCGCCCGCGGTCTCGGTGGACAGCTCACGAGAGAACAGGTCGTTGAGCACGCCCACCTGGTCTTTGCTCACCGCCTCGGCGGGACGCAGCCCGGCGAGCTCGACCCGGTCCGGGCCGCGTACCTGGTTTGCGGCGCCCTGGTAGAGCACGACGACGAGCCCACCCTCGGGCACCTCGAGCGCCTGACCCTCCTGCAGGGCGAACGGGGGCGCGGGGGCCTCGCTCGCCGCGCCATCGGCGTAGACCTTCACCTGGCCGCGCGTGGTGACGACGACGGCGGGGTCGGCGGCGAGGGCCGAGGCGAGGAGCAGGGTGAGCATGGAGCCTCCGTGAGCGGGTGCGAGGTGGACACCTCGAACGACAGGCTGCTTCCTTCCTTACACCGAGGGACGCAGCCGCACCAAGTGAGCCCGCTAGCTGGCGGGTTCGGCGCGGACCGGCGGGAAGGTGCGGTCGGAGAGGGCGGCAGGAAGAACCTGGAGGATCTCCTGGGTGCCGGACAGGCCGCGGAGCAGGAACTGGCCGAGCACGCGCTCGATCACCGGCTCGGTGTTCTTGCCGTCGAGCAGGTCCCAGCTCTCGCGAGAGATGAGCACCTGGCCGCCATGGCCTGCGTGGGCAATGCGGGCCGCGCGGTTCACCATGGGACCGAAGTAGTCGACCATGTTGTTGTGCGGGCGGACCTCGGGCTCGCCGGTGTGGATGCCCATACGCACGCGCATGCCGCGGAAGGCGCCCTCTTCGCACGCCTCGGGGAGCTCGAGCAGCTCGTCACTCCACGGGTGCTCGTGCAGGTTGCGTTGCACATCGAGGCAGAAGTCCAGGGCCTGTGCGGGGTGTGCGAACGCGACCATGAACGCATCGCCCTCGGTCTTCACCTCGTAGCCGCCGTGACGGCCGATGCTGGCGCGCATGACCGCGTCGTGGGCCTTGAGGGAGAAGCGCGCGGTCTCGGGGCTGTTCTCCCAGATGCGCGTCGAGCCCTGAACGTCGGTGAACACCAGGGTGACCTGACCGACCGGAGCGATGCGCGACGACATCTTGGTGATCGAGGTCACGTCCGCGAACCACAGGTCGCCGAGCTCCTCGGCAGTGGGCACGCGCTCGTCGAGATCGATGGTCAGGGCGGCGTCGATGGCCTCGACCCAGCGCATGGGCGCGTTGGGGAGCAGCTGCATGAGCGGCTGGTAGCGACCTTCGCGCACGCGCTCGAACACGTCCTCGCCGTCGGGGAATGCCGTGCGCTTCGTCGCGAGCAGGTAGAGCAGCGCACCGAGGGCCCACAGGTCCGAGCGGTTGTCGACGTCGTTCGAGTTCACCGTCTGCTCGGGGGACATGTACGAGGCGGTGCCGAAGACGCGGGCCTTCTTGCGACGACCCTCCTTGCCCATGACCTTGGCCAGCGTGAAGTCGGTGATGCGCGGCACGGCGTTGTCGCCGCCGAGATCGATCACGATGTTGCGTGGCTTCAGGTTGCGATGGACCACGCCGTTGCGGTGGAGCCAAGCCACCGCGTCGATGATGCCGCCGGCGATCGCGTCGACGCCGTTCTCGTCGAGCTGATGCGAGGCAATGAAGTCCTCGAGCGTCGGCCCGTCCACGTGCTCGAAGACGATGCCCGGGATGCCGTTGTGGTCGACGACATCGGTGACGCCGACGACCGTGCCGTGGTGCAGGCTCGCCTGGGTCTTCGCGCCGTTGATCAGCCAGCGGTGCAGCGACTTGTTGGCTTCGTTCGGCAGGGTCAGCGCGTGCAACGTGTCGAGGATGGTGTGTCGGGCGCGGTAGGTGGTCGACATGCGACCGGCGCCGAGGCGGGCCTCGATCACGTAGCGCTCGACCTCGCTTCCGGGAATGAGCTGCGGGATGCCGCCGCGAGGAGGGGCCGCCTTGGGCCTGGGCTTGGCCACTGGCGCAGGTGCCTGGGCGGGCGCGGACGCTTCTGGTGCGACCGTTCGGGTGACCGGCGCTGCCTTGGGGATGATGCTGCGAAGGCCGCCCGGAAGGGACGGCGGCGGCGCGGGAGGCTTATTCGCCACGGGGGGTCCTGGCGCACACGGGCATGGGCAACGCGGGTGGGGGTCCGAACAGAAGCTTGCTTCGGTACCTTAGCGCGAGTCTTCCGCCGCTGACGAACGCGGGCCTGCAATGTCGATCACAGCGCGATCTCTACGACGCTGCGATCAGCGACACTCGTGCTCGATGCGCTGCATCGCGAACACCCAGTCGACGGCAGCCTCCGGGCTCGGCGGGGTTCCGAGCAGGGTCCGGAGCTTCGTGTTCTGGTCCCCGCAGGTGCCCTTGGACAGCGAACCGGGCGGTAGCGCGTCGAGGCGCTGCGTCACGCTCGTGCGCGCGGCTTCGGGACTTGCGTGCACCGGCGGTTGGCCCTGGAGACAGCCGAGCTCGGCGAGGGCCGATGCGAGGATCTGCCCCTCGCGCTGGTGCTCGGTACGCACCCGCACGTCTTCCATCGAGGTCGTGCCGACCTGCGATACCCAGGAGTAGAGCTCGCCGCGGCGCGACTCCAGCGCGTGGGCGCACCCGGGGATGTCCGCATCGACGACGTTGGCGGCGCCGTCCGCGGCACCGCGTAGCGCGGCGAGAACCTCGCGCTCGGTCGCGGGGGCCCGCACGTCGACGCGCACCGCGCGGCCCGCCTTGTCCCGCAGATCCCGAGAGCGGTCGAGCAGCTGTTGCTGCACCGGGTCGCTGGCGCTGCGTGTGGCGGTGAGCGCGTCGAGGCGCTTCTCGAAGTCGGGCGTGCTGCCCTGCTCTGCCTGCAGGGTGGCCCATGCGAGCTCGATCGACTCGCGCAGCGTCCACCCGGGTGCGGGTCGTCCCAGCTGCAGCTGGTCGGCCTGCCCTTTGGCGAGAGCGGCCGTCGCGTGCTCGGCGAACTCGCGCTGGGCCTCGGCGGGGGCGTGGCAGTGTGCGAGAGCCCCGAACAGGCCGCTGCCCAGGGTGTTGCGAGCGCTTGCCTCGCGGAACAGGAAGTCGGCGGTGGTCGAGAACTGCCCCGCGACGCGGCGCTGCGGCATCGCGTACACGCCGTCGGGCTGGTCGGCGACCGAGCGAGGCATCGCGGTGAACCGCAGGGCGCGCGCTTCGGTGGCGACCGCGGTGGCGAGGGCCGCATCGGTGAGCCCGCTGGGCAGCGACACCTGGTAGTCGACGAAGCCGAGGTACGCGGCCATTTCCTCCGCACGCTGGCAGTGCAGGCCATCGCCTTCGAGCGCCATCAGGCGGAGCGCGAAGCCGACGAGCGCGGCCTGATCCGTGGGGGCGGCGGTGAGCGCCGGGTACTTCGCGTAGATCGCGTCGTGTGCGGTGCGCATCGGGTGTTGGGGCAGCTCGTCCCCAGCGAGCGCGGCGAGCGCGTCGCGAGCCGTCGTGAATCGCGGATCGAGCGCCATGGCGTCGGCGAAGGCCGCGCGCGCTTCGGACTGCTTGCCGGCGCGTCGCGCCTCCAGGCCCCGGCCGTATGCGGTCAGGGCATCGAGCTTCTCGGTGGGAATCGGCGCCGCCGAGCCCGAGCCCGACAGCGCGACCCTGAGCTGGGCTGCGAGGTCTTGCTCGACGAGCACGAAGTCACCGAGCGCTCCACGGGCGCGGAGTTCGCTCGGCCCGACGCGCAGTGACAGGGAGAGGTCCCCGCCGATCACCGCCCAGCTGCCACTGATCGCGTAGTCGAGGTTGAGCGTGATGGGGGCGGAGGCGCCGGTCGGCATGGCGGCTTCGACCTCGCTCCGCGGCACCACGGCGAGCTCCGGGCTGTTCGCGAGCTCTTCGTTGAGCCACACGGACAGTGCCTCACCGAGACCCGGCCGCGTGCCGTCTCCGTCGAGAGGGAGCACGAGCACGCGATCGGCGGCGTGGGCGTTCAAGGCGAGGAACAGAGCGAGCATGGCGGTGGCGTAACCGGCGCAGTGGATGTGGTCAGCGAACCCGCGTCACGCGCCGTCTGGTCCCACGCCCTCGATGAAGCAGTCGTCGGGGATGCCGAACGAGAGCGGGTAGACGAAGCCGGCGGGCTGGTACTGGGCGGGCAGGGGGTCGCCATCGAGATCGAGGTCGCCGCTCTCCGCATCCCAGGCGTCGACCACCGACTGGTTCCATGTCGCCATCACCCGCAGCTGCTCGATCCAACCGCCCGGACCCAGGGCGGTCTCGGACGCGGTCTCCCCCGGGGGCAGCAGGCCCTGCACCACGCGTCGACGCTGCTCGGAGACCCAGACGTCGTCGACCACCGCGAGGTTCATCTCGCCCTCGTACACGAGCCCTCGGTTGTTCTTGTTCGCGGAGCCCACGGAGAGGAAGAGGTCGTCGACGATCAGCAGCTTGCTGTGGATGTCGTGATCCGCGAAGCGCGCCTCGGTCTCCTCGAACAGCGCGAACACCTCGACCACGTCGAAGCTGCGCAGGTAGTACGGATGGAAGCGCGACGGGTAGGCGCCCTCGAGGTCGTTGAGCGTACGGTAGGTCCACTCGCAGCCGGTGTCCGTCCACTCCGAGACCGGGCGCACGATGACGACAACCTCGAGGTTCGGGGCCTCGGCCATGCGCGCGAGCAGGGCGTCGACCACCATGGGCATGCGGAAGTACTGGTCCTCGATGAACACGTACTGCTCGGCCTGATCGACGGCATTGAGCCAGGACTCGGCGATGCCGTGCTCCCAGAACGGCTCGGGCAGCGTCGTGGTGATCTGGGCCTGGACGCCGCTGCTGCTCGCCGCCTGTCCGCCCGTGACGGGAGCGGGTGTGGCGTTCTCGGCGTACTCCTCGTTGCCGTCGAGACGGTCCTGCCAGCGCATGGCGAAGACCTGTTCGGTGTCCTCGACGATCGGGCCGCGGATGCGGGTCATGTAGTCGCGACGGGGCGAGAACTCCGGCAGGGCATCCTTGGCCTCGACGTCCTGGCGTTCGGAGGTGCTCGCGTCGAAGGGCATGCGTCGGGGGTCGAACACGAGGTGTTCGGAGGTGTCCCAGTCGACGCCCTGAAAGTTCATGCCGCCGACGAACGCGGTCTGGCCGTCGATGACGCCGAACTTCTGGTGGTAGGTCGCGTGCTCGAACTCGAAGTCGATGGGCCAGTCGGTGAGGTCCACCTGTCGGGCAGGCACGTTCGAGGCGATGAGCGGCTCGTTGTCGAAGCTCGCGGTGCTCTGGCCGTCGACGCGCTCGCGAACGCGATCCGCGAAGGAGAACGGGGAGGCCTCGAACCAGAAGATGCCGGAGGTCTCGTTGGCCTGGCGCATGACCTCGAAGCGGTCGTCTGCCGCCGCCCCGCGATCGCGAATCGCGTCGTCCAGCGACAGGTCGAGGGCGAAGTCGTTGATCAGCAGGCGCTTCGTGGCCGGCCGTGCCTCGAGCCGTGAGAGCACGGTGTTTGCCTGGCGCTCTGCGGTCGTGGAGGTCACGTGGTTCGGCCCGCGCACGAGCTCGAAGTCCGAGGTCCACCACCAGGTCGCCCAGTGAACGGTCTGGCGTGCCTGGCCAATGTCCCCGGCCACCGCAGCCCACGCATCCTGGCCGTTGGTGAACAGCTCGATCTCGTTGCCGCGCCGTGCGGGACGCGCTTGCGCAGAGAACCACTCGTGCCGCAGCCCGAGGAAGGCGCGGTGCACGCCGATGTCCCCGTCGACGCCGGCCTCGGTGGCATGGGAGAGCGCGAGACCCTGGCCGTCGCCGGCGGCGTCGGTGCTGGTCACCACGCCGTCGGTGCCCCGGCTGCCGTTGAACGAGAACGCGACGGTGAGCGGCTCGTGGAGGTCGGCTTCGAGGGTGGCCATGTACGTGCCGGTCTCGTACAGCTCGACGACGGCGATGGGCCAGCCGCTGGTCGCGACGGGCTCGCCGTTGCGGGTCACGGTGAGGGTCGCCTCGTCCGCGGGCAGCGCCTGGCCCCAGATGTCGAGGGCGTGGATCTCGAGGCGCGCGAGCAGGGGAGCCGGCGTGTCACCCGTGTCTTCGGCGGTGCCCGTGTCCTCGCCGCCACCGGTGTCCTGGCTGGTTCCCGTGTCTCCGTCCGGGTCGGTGGTGTTCGTACACGCGGTCATCAGCGCGAGCAGGGCCAGTGCAGGGGCGCGCAGCATCTCGACTCCAGTCCAACCTGCACTCTAGCAGGAACACTTCGACGCGCGTGCACCCGCCACCCGTGCGGTTAGGTCGCTGCCCTGGAGGCTCGATGCGCTACCTGCACACCATGCTCCGCGTTCGCGACCTGGACGCGGCGCTCGACTTCTTCGTCACCAAGCTCGGTCTCGTCGAGACCCGGCGCAAGGACAGCGAGGGAGGGCGCTTCACGCTGGTGTTCCTCTCCACGGGAGCGGATGGCGACGAGGCCACCATCGAGCTCACCTACAACTGGGACCAGGAGGAGCCGTACCCGACGGGTCGCTTCTTCGGGCACCTCGCGTACGCGGTGGACGACATCTACGCGACCTGCGAGCGACTGATGGCGCAGGGCGTGACCATCCACCGGCCTCCCCGCGATGGCTACATGGCCTTCGTGAAGTCGCCCGACGGGCATAGCGTCGAGCTGCTCCAGGCGGGTGGTCCGCTACCGACCCAGGAGCCGTGGGCGTCGATGCCCAACGAGGGCACCTGGTAGCTCAGCCAAAGAGCTGATCGAGCAGCTCGCGAACGGTGCGCACCCCGATCACGTGCACGCCCTCGGGGGCCTCGGCGGCGAGCGAACGCGGGCCGAACACCCGACGGAAGCCGTGACGAGCGGCTTCTTTCAGGCGCAGCTGTGGGTGGCTCACCGCCCGCACCTCGCCCACCAGGCCGACTTCGCCGATGAGCACGACATCGTCGGGCACGGCGAGGTCGAGCAGGCTGCTCGACGCGGCGGCGAGGATGGCGAGGTCGGCGGCCGGCTCGCCGAGGCGTACACCGCCGGCAGCGTTCACGAACAGGTCGCGGTCGTGCAGGGGGATACCGCACTTGCCGAGTACCGCCGCGAGCATGAGCACCCGGGTTCGGTCGACGCCGACACAGGTGCGGGCCGGGTTTCCGGGAGAGGCCGGCCCGACCAGCGCCTGAACCTCGGAGAGCATGGGACGGGAGCCCTCGAGCGCAGCGGTGACTGCGGTTCCGGCCGCGTCGGCGACGCGCTCGGCGAGCAGGCGTGCGCTGGCGTCGGGCACCTGCCGCATACCGTGGTCGACCATCTCGAACAGGCCCAGCTCACCCGCCGCGCCGAAGCGATTCTTGACGGTGCGCAGCACCCGGAGCGCCGAGCGGCCGTCGCCCTCGAAGTGGAGCACGGTGTCGACGAAGTGCTCGAGCACCTTCGGGCCGGCGATGTCGCCCTGCTTGGTCACGTGCCCGACGAGCAGCACCGACGTGCCCGTCTGCTTCGCGAACAGCATGGCCCGGTGCGCCACCTCGCGGACCTGGCCCACGGAACCCGGAATGGACGTGAGGTGCGGCACGGCGACCGTCTGCACACTGTCGACGACCATCACCACGGGCTTCGCCTCGCGTGCGGTGCGCTCGATGTGCTCCCAGTCCGTGTGGGCGAGCACGAGCAGGCTGTCGCTGGTCACGCCGAGGCGCTGGGCTCTCAGCTGGATCTGGCGCGTGGACTCCTCGCCGCTCACATAGAGCACCGGCAGTCCCTTGGAGGCGAAGCGCTCGCAGGCCATGAGCAGAAGGGTCGACTTGCCGACGCCCGGATCGCCCCCGAGCAGGGTGATCGAGCCGCTGACCAGGCCTCCGCCGAGCACGTTGTCGAGCTCGGAGAGCCCGGTGCGGACGCGGACCTCGCCGCCGTGTGCGTCGATCTGGCCGATGGGCACGGGCTTGCTGATGCTCTTCGGGGACAGGGACGGGCGCGCGCCCGCCGCCTCGATGAGCTCTTCTTCGAGGGTGTTCCACTCGCCGCACTCGGGGCAGCGACCCATCCACTTGGGGGTGGAGTAGCCGCATGCGGTGCACGCGAACCGCGTCTTGGTCTTCGACTTGGCCATGGACCCCGCCTAACGGGCGCGGATCACCCACGTCCCCTGGTCGGCCCCCGGATTTCCGCTTTTTGGCGAGAACCGGGCTCGAAGCGGGGAAACTTTCTTCGCGGGGCTCACACGGCGTGGGGCAGGGGCTCCCCGCGGTGCCAGGCGCCGAGTCCCGCGGCGACCTCGCGGGCGACGCGCTCGGAGAGGTCGTGGCGGTAGCCAGCCGCGTGCGGCGCGACGAGCACGCCCTCGACCTCGGCCGCCTCCCGCATCGCGGGCCAGGGCTCCTGCGGGAACACGTCGACGCCCAGGCCCCGAAGGCGCCCGCTTCGCACCGCCTCGACCGCCGCCTGCACGTCGAGGACCTTGCCGCGGGCGGTGTTCACGAGCACCGCGTGCGCCGGGAGCCTCGCCAGGCGCTCGGCCGTGAACAGGCTTCGCGAGCTCGGCGTGAGGCCGCAGTGCAGGGTCACCGCATCCACGTGGGGCAGCGCCTCGTCGAGGTCGACGCGCTCCCCGGGTACCGGTACGCCATCGCGCTCGGACCAGCACACGTCGGCGCCGAGCAGCGTCAGGACCTCGCCCATGCGCCTCCCGATCACGCCTGCGCCGACGATGAGCACGCGGGAGCCCGCCACTCCGCGTCCACCGAGGCCCACGAGCTCGCCGCGGGCCCACCGACCGTCGAGTGCAGCGGCGTCGAGTGCGGGTTCGCGCCGCATCAGGCGGATGAGCCAGGTCAGTGCCTGCTCGACGACCGGGTCGCGCCGCGCCATCGGGCAGCGTCCGACTGCGACTCCGCGCGCGGCGGCGGCGGCGACGTCGATGTGATCCCATCCCGACGTGGTCGTGAGCACGAGGCTTCCCGCGAAGCGCGCCAGCACGGCCTCGGTGACCCGCACACCGCTGTTGGTGACCAGGGCGGCCACGTCCGCGAGATCCCCCGGGTCTCCCCGGTCTTCGTTCAGCCTCCAGTCGAGGCCGAGCGCGGTGGCGGCCTGCCGCTCGAGCGCCAGGGCGTGATCGGATTCGTAGGCGCTGCGTCCCCAGCGGAGGACGGTGTTTGGCTGGCTCATGGAGCCCGAGTAACCAAGCTGCGCGGTGGCGTCGGCAGCTCCATCCAGAACGTGCTGCCCACACCGAGCTCGCTGTCGACGCCGACCTTCCCGTTGTGGGCGGTGGCGATCTCCGCGCAGATCGCCAGACCGAGGCCCGTGCCCTTCGTGCCGGCATTCGCCGTGGCCTGCCGGAATCGATCGAAGATGGCCTCGCGCTCGTCCTCGGGAATGCCGGGACCGGTGTCGCGCACCGCGAAGCGCACGCCCTGGAAGTTGGCCACCGCGGACACCTCGACCTCTCCGGCCTCGGTGAACTTCGCGGCGTTCGAGATGAAGTTGATCAGCACCTGGAGCAGGCGTGCCTCGTCCGCGTGGAGGATGGGCAGCCGGTCGCCAATCGCGGCACGCAGGCGCACGTCCTTGTCCTCGAACAGCCCGCCGGTGGCCTCGACGGCGCGCCGCGCGACCTCGCCGGGATCCGTGGGGCCCTTCTGCCACTCCATCCGTCCCGCCTCCATCTTCGCGATGTCGAGGAGGTCGGTGATCATCGTGGTCAGGCGCTCGCCCTCGGAGATGATGATGTCGAGGTTGCCGGCGATGCGCGGAATCGCCTTCTGGGCGCGCTTGGCGTCTTCGGGGACCGCGGGGAACACTGTCGACGACAGCTTGCTGCGGATGAGCTTTGCGAAACCGAGCACCGAGGTCATCGGGGTACGCAGCTCGTGCGAGACCGTCGACACGAAGAGGTTCTTCATCTCGTCGACTTCGTGCTCGAGGGTGCGGTCGCGGAACACGAGGACCGCGCCGCGCTGGATGCCGTCGCGAAGAATGGGGTTCGCCGAGGCCGCGCCGACGCGCCCGCCGGCCAGGGAGACCTCCGCCTCTCCGAGTCGTCCCTTCTCCAGGGTCTCGGCGATGAGAGCGCAGACCACGTCGTCGAACACGCGCTCGTAGGGGCGTCCCACGGGGTCGTGCAGGTCGAGGAGGCGCCGCAGGGCCGGGTTGTCGGTGGTGACGATGCCGTTCTCGTCGATGGCGACGATGCCATCGCGGAGGTTGTCGGTGATCGCCGCCAGGCGAGCGGCGCCCGCTTCGCTCTCGAGCTCGTACACGCCCGAGAAGATCTGCACGAAGAGCAGGATGCCGACGACTGCGGCGACCCGCATCGAGTCGAGCATCCACGCCGGCGGCATGGGCCCCGCGTTGCCCTGCTCGACGTACATCGCCGCGAGCGCCACGAGCAGGACGATGCTGTAGCCCCAGCCGATCTGTCGTCCGAGGAAGAACGTGGCCATCAGCGGAATCACGAACAGCGCCACGATGCCGACCGAGTGCAGGCCTCCATAGAGCCACGCGTCCGTGCACACGGTGAGCGTCATCACCGTGAGGAGCCCGTGGGCGGCGACGTCGTAGCGACCGGTGAACTTCATCGCGAACGGGCAGCTGGCCATGAACCAGAACGCCAGCAGCATGTTCGCGTGGCCGAAGTCGAACTCGGGGTACAGCGTGAACCGATTCGCGAGGAAGATCAGCGTGACGCCGGCCGCCGCGAAGCTGCCCTGGACCAGCACGCGCCGACGGTCGAGCGCGGAGCGATCCGGCGCGACTTCGGAGGGCAGGAACCAGTCGATGTACGACATCGCGGGATCAAACCACATGGCAGCCGGATCGGGCACTGCGGTTGTGGCAGTCATGGCGGTTGGGCCAGGGTTGTGGCATAACCGCGGGCCATGAAGCTGGGCCCTGGCACGCGCATCGCCGATCTGCTCCTCCGGCGTCGACTCGGAGTCGGAGGGCAGGGAGAGGTGTGGCTGGCGCGCCGGGACGACGGGGTCGAGGTGGCAGCCAAGGTGCTGCTGCCGCGGGACTCGCACGGTGTGCTGCGCGGACTGCGGGAAGGGCGGCTGCACAAGCAGCTCGATCATCCGCACGTGGTCAAGCTCTTCGACGTGAAGCTCGTCGAGGGCTCGCCGGTCCTCGTCAGCGAGTTCGTCGACGGCGTGTCGCTAAGGCAGCTGCTGCGCACGGGTCCGCTCGACCTGCCGCTGATCGACGACCTGGCCCGCCAGCTGTTCGACGCGGTGGAAGCCGCGCACGCCGCCGGCATGGTGCATCGCGACCTCAAGCCGGGCAACGTGCTGCTCGAGCCCGTGGGCGACGCCGGGTACCACGCGAAGATCACCGACTTCGGCATCGCGGTCGAGTCCGCGCCGTTCCGTCCGGGCGACGACATCGCCGGTCGCGGCATGGCGCTGGGCACGCCGGGGTTCATGGCGCCCGAGCAGCACCAGGGCGAAGAGCTCGTCGACCAGCGGGCCGACGTGTTCGGGCTGTGCGCGGTGTTGTACTGGATGGTCACCGGTCGACGCGCGTTCTCTGGGGCCTCGTGGCTCGAGGTGGTGGAGCGCTCGTGTCGCGGCCGCTTCGCGCCCGTCGAGGTGCTCGCACCGCAGGCACCGGTCGCCTGGGCCCGAGCGATTCGCTGGGGCCTCGACCCGAGCGCGCGCCGGCGCCCGGCGGACATCGCCGAGCTTCGCCAGGCCTGGGAGGGCATCGCGCGCTTTCCGGACTGGGTGCTCGAGGTCGACGAGGAGGAGCCGCCGACCGAGCTCACCGCCTCCGCGATGCTCACCGACGTCGCGCACGCCGGACCCGAGCGTCCGGACGGCATGCCGAAGAGCTTCGGGCGTCAGGGCGAAGAGCGGGCACTGGTCGGGCTCGTCGGCCGCACCCCCGTGGTCACGCTGCGTGGACCACCGGGCATCGGCAAGACCCACCTGTCGTGGCGCGTCGCCGCGTCGCTCGCGAAGAAGGGCTGGGACTGGGTGCAGTGCTACCTGACCGAGGCGCGCGAGGCCGAGGGCCTGTACATCGCGCTCGCCGCGGGGCTGGGCCTCCCGTTCTCGCAGTCCGATCCGGTCAAGGCGCTGACCCGGGCCATCGCCGGTCGCGAGCGGGCGCTGATCGTGCTCGACAACGCGGAGCAGGTCGTGGATGCCCTGTCGCCCCTGCTCGATGCGCTCCTGCACGCCGCGCCACAGGCGCGCTTCCTCGTCACCAGCCGCCGCCCGATCGGCGCCCAGGGCGAGGTCGTGTACGACCTGGGGCCGCTCGCCCCGGACGAGGCAAAGGCGATGTTCCTGGACCGCGTGCGTCGTCGCCGGCCGCATCTCCAGGTCTCCGAGGCGGAGCTTCCGCTGCT
Source organism: Deltaproteobacteria bacterium (assembly GCA_006226595.1). Classification (GTDB taxonomy): domain Bacteria; phylum Myxococcota_A; class UBA796; order UBA796; genus M1803. The sequence goes on along the minus strand of SBGP01000091.1, from coordinate 12,173 downwards.
CGACGCCCTCGTCCAGCGGCTCGAGGGCAATCCGCTCGCGCTGGAGCTCGGCGCCGCCCGCGCAGGAGAGGGCAACAGCTCGGCCCTGCTCGCCGCGTTGCGCGCCGAGGGACAGGACCGGGCGATGCACGTGGCGCTGCGGTGGTCGTGGGAGCTCCTGTCGCCATGGGAGCAGCACGTGCTCGGGCGCTGCGCGGTGTTCCGGGGTGGTTTGTACGCGGACGCGGTGGAGGCGGTGGTCGACCTCTCGCCGTGGTCGGATGCGCCCGACGTCATCGACATCCTCCACCGGCTGGTCGAGCAGAGCCTGGTCACGGTGCGGTCCGCCGGCGACGAGAGCCGTGCGCACCTCTACGAGGCCGTGCGCACCTTCACCCTCGCCGCGATGGACCCGGTGGAGCGGCGTCGCGCCGAGGCCGCCCACGTCGCCTGGGCCTCGAACCTCGCGGGCGAGCGCGGCCTGGCGCTGCGCAAGGGACCGCTGGGGGAGACCGCGACCCGCCGCCTGCTCGCGGATGCCGAGAACGTGGTGCAGGCCCTCGACCTCGCGATCGCTGCCCAGGACGCCGAGGCCGCCGTGCGCTGTGCCCAGGGGCTGTGCGAGGTACGGGCGCGTCTGGGGCCCCCCGATGCGGGCATCGCACGGGTGCGTGCGGCGCTGTCCCAGGTTCGCGAGCCCGTCGCCGAGTCCCGCCTGCAGCTGGTGCTCGGTCAGTTCCTGCGCGATGCGAAGCGCCACGCCGAGGCGGTGGAGGCCTTTCGTCGCGCGTACAAGCTCGCGCGACACGCGGGCGCGCGGCTCGAGGAGTCCGAGGCGCTGCTGAGGCTGGGCATCGTCGCGCATCAGCGCGGGCAGCCCGTGGAGGCGGAGGAGTGGTTCGAGCGCGCCCTCGACCGACTGCCAGAGGACGCCCCGGCGTGGCGCCGTGCCCAGCTCCACCGCCAGTTGTCGGCGGTGCAGCAGCACGTCGGCACCTTCGACGCCGCCGAGCAGTCCATCCTCCACGCGCTGTACCTGCTGCAGGCGTCGGGCAACGTCACCGACCTCCCGTACGTGCACATCCACCTGAGCGGACTGCGCGCCCATCAGGGACGCATCGAGGAAGCCGTCGATCACGGGCGACGCGCGCTGGACGCTGCGCGTCGGCTCGGCGACACCGTGCTCGAGGGCCGGGTGCTCACCAACCTCGGCGTGCTCATGGTGCAGCAGGGCAAGTTCGAGCGCGCGGCGGCGGCGCACAGTCTGTCGGCGGCGATTGCGTCGCGCACGGGCGGCGCCGGTCACGAAGCGCTCGCTCGGGTGAACCTCGGGGACGCGCTCATCCACCTCGACCGCGAGGAGGAGGCCGAGCGGGAGCTGGCACTCGCCCTGCGCCTCTCCGAGGGCACGTGGCCGGTGGCGAGTGGACTAGCGCGCACCGGGCTGGCTCGGCTGCGCACGCGCCAGGCGCGACTCGACGACGCCGACGGACTGCTCGACGAGGCCGAGGGCGAGCTCAAGGGCGTGCACCGCCGCAGCTTCGCCGAGGTCCAGCTGGCCCGCGCCGCCGTGTGCGCGAGCCGGGGGGAGACCAAGGGCGCGCTCGACTGGATCCGCCAGGCCGAGATCGCGAACGGCCAGGCCCTTCGCGAGGATCCGGTGCTGAGCCGCCGTCTCGACGAGGTGTTCGCGCGGGGTCGCGGGTAGCTCTCGCCACTTCTTGGTCGCGCGGGCCCGGCTCGCCGAGGGCGGGTTTCGGCCCTGACGACGCAGCCGGAGGCCCTCCCGGGCGAAAGACCGATCTTTTTGGGTGCCGGTTGTAGTCATCTGAACCGGTGCTCGGTCTCCCCAGGCGAACCCACCTGGAGGGACCATGCTGCGCCATTCCATCACCCTGCTGACCACCGGGCACGCGACGCACCCGGACCTGCTGCAACCGCTTTCTGTCGACGAGGGAGGCACCGCCTTCGCGATCACCATCGCCGACCGCGACGCCATGAGCCTGTGGTGGGCGGGCATGGAGAACGCCGCCGACCAGGCCGTGGACGACGACCTGGGGGCCGTGATCCTGCAGGCGCGTGGTGGCGACTTCGGGTCGGGGGCGGCGGATGTGCCGGATGTGGAGGCGAGCCTCTCTGCCTCGGGTGCGGTGGGCCCCGTGTACCTCGGCGAGTTTGGCCCGGACGGGGAGCTCGCAGCGACCAGTGCGTACGGCGAGGCCGGCTGGGTCAACCTGGAAGACGGGGTCTACGCGGTGGATGCGGTGCACCCGGAGCTGCGCTGTCGTGGGCTGACGGGCCTGTCGTCGACCGATGGGCTGGTCGACGTGCCGGTTCGTGCGGGCTTCCTGACCCAGGTGTCGCTGATCTGCGAGTAGACGCCGGGGGCTAGCCCCGCATCGCGAGGATGTGGGCGATCGCCTCGGCGAAGCCGTGTCCACCCGAGCCTTCGGTGACGAACGCGGGATGCGCCTTCATGCGCGGCAGGAAGTCGCGCACGTTCGCAACGCCGATGCTCGCCTCGAAGAAGGCGAACATGGGCTCGTCGTTGGCGGAGTCTCCGAAGTAGGCCCACTTCGCCGGGTCGAGCGCCTCGCCGTACAGGTCCTGTACCAGGCGCGTGCAGCCGGTGAGCTTGTCGAAGTCGCCGTACCAGCCGTTCACGTGGATGCTGCTCACCTTCGACGTGCACCCGGCCTCGTCGAAGCACGCGACGATGCGGTCGATCTCGGCGTCGGAGAGGGGCTCGACGTCCTCGCAGAAGTCGATGGCGAGGTCGAGGTCGCGGTAGGTCTGGTCACTGGCGAGGGCGGTGCCCGGCACCTCGCGAAGGATGCGGGAGGCCAGGGCATCGAGGCGGGCGCGGTTCTCGGCGCGTTCCTCCGCGGACTGCAGGAAGCGGCGCACGAGGCCGTGCTCGTCCATGTAGAACCACAGTCCGCCGTTCTCGCCGACCACGCCGTCGACGGGCCACATGCGGGCGATGTGGTCGACCCAGCCGCCTGGGCGGCCGGTGATCGGGATCACGCGCAGCCTCGCCTTCTGGAGCGAGGCCAACGCAGCGAAGGCCGCCGGAACCAGGCGGCCTTCCCAGGACAGGGTGTCGTCGATGTCGCAGAAGACACCGACCAGGCCCTCACATCGGGCCCGGTCCAGCTCCGCGACGGGACGCATCAGCTGACGCGCCAGGTATCGCCGCCCTTGACCAGGGCCTCGAGGTCGCCGTTGCCGAGCTTGCCGCGCGCGGCGGTGACCTGGTCCTGGAACGCGGTCTCGTAGGTCGGGCGCTGCTCGCGGTACATCACGCCGAGGGGCACCGGGAAGCCGTTGCCGTTGATCTGCGACAGCAGCTGGGCCTGGATGTAGTTGCCCTCGTCGTGGATGCAGCAGTCGTCCTCGGAGTAGGCCTCGCCGAGCTCGACCACCTTGAAGGTGGTGCCCTCGAGGATGAGGCCCTTGCGCACGGTCTTGCCCCACACCATCGGCTTGCCGTGCTCGAGGTACAGCGCGTTCTCCTCGCGCTCGCCCTTGCCGCGGTACTCGTCGAAGGCGCCATCGTTGAAGATGTTGCAGTTCTGGTAGATCTCGATGAAGCCGGTGCCCTTGTGGGCGTGGCTCGTCTCGAGCATCGACTGCAGGTGCTTCGCATCGACGTCGATGGCGCGCGCGATGAGGGTGCCGCCCGCACCCAGCGCGAGCTGGATCGGATTGAACGGCTGATCGATGGACCCGAACGGCGTCGACTTCGTCTTCTTGCCCACCTCGGAGGTCGGCGAGTACTGGCCCTTCGTCAGACCGTAGATCCGGTTGTTGAAGAGCAGCACGTTGATGTCGAAGTTGCGGCGCAGCGCGTGGATGATGTGGTTGCCGCCGATGGACAGCATGTCGCCGTCGCCGGAGATCACCCACACCGACAGCTCTGGACGCGTGGCCTTGAGGCCGCTCGCGAACGCCGGCGCACGGCCGTGGATCGTGTGGAAGCCGTAGGTCTCCATGTAGTAGGGGAACCGGCTCGAGCAGCCGATGCCGGAGATCACGGCGAAGTTCTCGCGCAGCACGCCGAGACCCGCGAAGGTCGACTGCACCTGCGAGAGGATGGAGTAGTCACCGCAGCCCGGGCACCAGCGCACGACCTGGTCGGAGACGAAGTCCTTCTTCTTGTAGACGGGCACGGTCATCAGACCTCCTCGAGGATGCGGGAGAGGATCTCGTTCGTGGTGAACGGCTGGCCCTGGACCTTGGACAGGCTCTGGGCGTCGATGAGGTACTCGGCGCGGATCAGCTTCACGAGCTGGCCGAGGTTGAGCTCGGGCACGAGCACGCGGTCGTACTTGGCAAGCACGTCGCCGAGGTCGGCCGGCAGTGGGTTCAGCCAGCGCAGGTGCACGTGACCGACCTTCTTGCCCTGCTTGCGGGCGCCGTTCACCGCGGTGCGAGCTGCGCCGTAGGTCGACCCCCAGGTGAGCACGCACAGGCCGCTGTCGTCACCGTGGATCTCGGTGGCGGGGATGTCCTGGCGGATCTTGTTCACCTTGTCGCGGCGCAGCTCCTGCATGAACTGGTGGTTCGGCGGGTCGTAGCTGACGTGACCGGTGAGGTGCTGCTTCTCGAGGCCGCCGACGCGGTGCTCGAGGCCCGGGGTGCCGGGGATGGCCCACGGACGCGCGAGGGTCTCGGGGTTGCGGCTGTACGCCTGGAACTCCTCGCCCTCGACGGCCTTCGCGAAGGTCGGCTTCATCTCGGGGATGGTGTCGAGGTCGGGCAGCTTCCACGGCTCGGCGCCGTTCGCGATGTAGCCGTCGCTCATGATCACGACCGGGGTCATGTACTTGAACGCGATCTTCACCGCCTCGATGGCGACCTCGAAGCAGTCCGCCGGGGTCTTGGGCGCGAGGATGGGCATCGGGCTGTCGCCGTTGCGGCCGTACATGACCTGGAGCAAGTCGGACTGCTCGGTCTTGGTCGGCAGGCCGGTGGACGGTCCACCGCGCTGGACGTTGACGACGATGAGCGGCAGCTCGACGATGTTCGCGAGGCCCATCGCCTCGGCCTTGAGCGCGATGCCCGGGCCGGAGGTGCCGGTCACGCCGATGCTTCCGCCCCAGGACGCGCCGATGGCCGCACAGACCGCGGCGATCTCGTCCTCGGCCTGGTAGGTCACCACGCCGTAGTTCTTGAACGGCGCCAGGGCGTGGAGGATGTCCGACGCCGGCGTGATCGGGTAGGTGCCGTAGAACAGCGGGCGGTCGGCCTTGGTCGCGGCGGCGGCCAGGCCTACGGCGAGGGCGGCGTTGCCCATGATGTTGCGGTACTCACCGGCGTCGAAGTCGTCGGCGCGGGGCACCATGTACGGCTGGCCGGCGAAGATCTCGACGGTCTCGGCGTAGGACCAGCCGGCGCGAAGCGCGGCGAGGTTCGCGTCGGCGTACTTGCCCTTGAACTTGCTGCGGACCCAGTCCTCGGTGGGACCCATGTTCCGGCTGTACAGCCAGTACATCATGCCCAGCGCGAAGAAGTTCTTGCAGCGGTCGGCTTCCTTGGTGGTCAGGCCGAGCGGCTCGACCGTGTCCTTGGTCAGCTTGGTGATGCCGACCTCGACCACGCGGTAGTTCTCGACCGTGCCGTCCTCGAGCGGGCTCTGCTCGAGGTTGGCGAGCTTGAGGTCGCGGCTGGCGAACTTGTCGTTGTTGACGATGATCAGCCCGCCGTCCTTGAGACGACCGAGGTTCGCCACCAGCGCCGCGGGGTTCATGGCCACGAGCACGTCGGCGATGTCGCCGGGCGTGAAGATGTCGTGGTTGGCGAACTGCAGCTGGAACCCGGACACGCCGGCACGCGTACCGGCGGGAGCGCGGATCTCGGCGGGGAAGTCCGGCAGCGTCGCGAGGTCGTTTCCGGCCAGGGCGCTGGTGCGGGTGAACTGGTTGCCGATCAGCTGCATGCCGTCGCCGGAATCACCGGCGAATCGGATGACGACACTGTCGAGGGAGGCGTTGGGACCGGGCTCGATCCGGGCGGTCGTGCTCATGGGCGCTCCGTGGGCAAGGCGCTTGCGTAACCGCCTGGAAGGGTCGGCCACTGCACTTTGTCGCGGCAGGGTACACCAGGTGCGCCACAAGCGAGGAAGCTCCGCGCGAATTCGCTGGGTGACGAGGTTGGAACGCGTGGGGGCGTCGCGGTGCGTTAGCCTTCGGCACGGAGGTCCGCTGCTCGCCCTAGTCGTCGCCCTGCTCTGCGCCCACGCGGGTCCGTTCGAGCCCAAGCGCAGCCGCGAGCCGCTGCCGGCCCTGAGCATCGAGCGCGGTCTCGTCCTGCCGCGCGGGTGGTTCGAGCTCGGGCTCACGCACACTACGGGTGGGGAGCAGCACCGGCAGGACCTGGTGCTGCGCTACGGGATCGCGCCGCGCGTCGAGGTCTTCGGCGGCATGCCCGTGCACGAGGCCGAGGGTCGCGTCGCCGTGGGTGACACGCACTTCGGCGCGCGCTGGGAGCTGCTCGCCACCGACCTGCCGACGACCTCGGTGGCAGTCGAGCTCGGGTGGAGCGGGGCCTCCGGGCCGGACGAACCCTACGGGCCCGACGGACGCCGGTTCACGCGCGGGGGACCGGGCGTGTGGACTGGGCTCGGCAGCTCGCGCCAGATCGGCGGCATGGTGCTCGGGGCCGAGGCGCGAGCGACCCTGTGGGTGCCCGACGATGCGGACGGGCTGTCGCTGCAGTGGCTCGCTCGTCCCTACCTGAGCCTGCAGGGGGGTCCGCTCGTCCTGCGGGGCGGCGTGTCGGTGCTCGCCGAGGTCGGCACCGATGTTCGCCTGGATCTCGGCGCGGAGATCCATGCCTCCCGCGGGGTCGAGGTCGGCTTCGTCGGCGACGTGCTCCTCGCGGGAGACGGTCTCGCGCGCTCCCCGAGTCAGGGCGGTCGGGCGAGTCGCTTCGGGGCCGTGGCCCGGGTGCACTTCTGATGTGGTGGCTGGGCCTGGCGCTGGCGGCGCCGCTCATCGAGGAAGTGCAGGCGCCTTCCCTGCGCTGGGAGACGGTGCGCAGCGAGCACTTCGTCGTGCACTACAGCGTCGACCGCCGCTCGGGGGAAGGGGACCGGCTCGCCGCCGAGCGGGTGCTTGCCGAGGGCGAGGCCCTGTGGCTGCCCATGTGCGCCGAGGTCGAGTACTTCCCGGTCGAGCGGGTGCACGTGTTGCTGTTGCCCGAGGACGGCATCAACGGCTGGACCTGGCCGTCCTGGGACTGGATCGTGCTCTCCGATCATCCCGGGGGCGTGCTCGAGCGCCTGCGGGGGCCGATGGACCCGCTTCGCCTCGTGTTGCGCCACGAGCTCGGTCACTTCCTGCACCTGAAGAAGGCCAAGCGCATGGTCGAGCCGGTCGAGGGCGTGGAGCTCACGGTGTCGCTGCGCCACGGCCCGAGCAACGTCGCGACCGAGGCCGCCCTGGAGTGGAGCACCCTGGGCCCCCACTGGTGGTCCGAGGGCAGCGCCGAGGGGGTCGGCGTCTCCGCGGGCCTCGGCCAGGTCTCGGCGGAGCAGCGCCACACCGTCTCCGCGGCGGCCGACGGGGATCGCCTGCTTCAGGACGCGTGGTTCACCCGCTACGTGAAGGACGACTGGGGCGACAGTGAGCGCTCCTACCAGCAGGGCCTGGCCTTCGTGCGCTGGCTCGAGGACACGTACGCCCTCGACATCGCCGAGCTCGCGGACGAGGTCGCGCGCCGGGGGGGCGTGCGGCCGGCACTGCGGGCGCTCACCGGGCTGAGCGAGCGGCAGCTGCGGGCCGACTTCCAGGTCGGGGTCGGCGGGGGCACGGTGCCGGCGGGCGCGACGCGACCGGGGCGCTGGGAGCTGTGGCCGCAGGGCCGCGAGGGACGGGTCGCGTACCACGGTGGCGGCTACCTGCTCGTCGAGTCCCGCGAGCCCGAGAGCGTGGCGGGTCTCGGGGGAGAGGCGGTGTGGGGTCCACGGCTCGTCGTCCCTATCTCTTACGGTAGCCGGTATTCGATGGTCGACGACGTGGCGGTGGTGGTGGGCCGCGACGCCCTGCGCACGGGCCTCGACGTCTCGGTGCTCGACCGCGGAGAGCTGTTCCTCGTCGACCTCTCCGGAGACTGGTTGCCCGAGGCCGATGCGGTGCGCGACCGGGCGCGCGCGCTGCCCGACACCGTGCACGGCATGGACCCGGTGCTCTCTCCCGACGGACGCGAGCTCGCCTGGGTTCGCGCGGTCGATGGCGGTGGCACGCTGATGCGCGGTCCGGTCGAGGGCCCCTACACCGAGGTCGCCGGCGGCCCGGGCGAGTGGTGGCGAACCCCGGTGTTCCTACCCGATGGGCGGCTGCTCGCGGTCCACCGCATTGGCGACCAGGCCGAGATCGCCGAGGTCTCCGAGGGACGCGTTGTCCACTGGACCGCCAGCGCCGCCTCCGAAGCGGATCTCGCTGTGACGCCGACCGGCGAGGTCCTGTTCACGGCGGACTACGCGGGCGCCCGCGAGGTCTACCAGCTGACCCCGGCTACCGGACGGATCGAGCGCCTGACCGACGAGCGCGGTGTGCTCCACACCCCGTCGATGACCCCGGCGGGGGACCTGCTCGTCGCCCGACCGACGGCCGAGGGTGTGGCGCTCGCGGGGGTTCCCGCGGCCGACCTGCTCCACGAGGAGGTCACCGGGCGCTTCCACGACATGCCGTTCACGGCCGTGCCGCTGGCCGTCCCCGGGTACGAGGTGCTCTCGCGGCCCGGATTCAGCCCGGTCGCGATCACACCGTTCGTCGCCGTGACCATGGGAGCCGCCGACGACGTCGACCTCGGCGCGGGACTGGCCTTCGCGACGCATGCCTACGACGACGGGCGCGAGGTGCACGGCGCCTTCTGGCTCGGAGAGGAGGCCGGTGGTTCGCTCGGCGCCCGGCGACGACTGGGACCGCTGCAGCTCACGGTCGACGGCGGCCACCAGCTCTGGGAGCGGCCCACGCCGCGGCGCAAGCTCGAGGGCTGGCGGAGCTGGGGCGGTGCCGAGCTCACGCTGGAACGCGGGGTGATGGCGGGCACCCTCGGCGCGCATGCGGCGGAGATCGGCATTCGCGAAGCGGGCAAGCTCGGCCTGGTGGCGGGGACCGCGGAGCTGCGCGCCCACGATGCCCGCCGCGTCGACCTCGCCATCGAGGGCTACGACTTCGCGGTCGGCGCCGAGCTGGGCCGCGAGGGGCAGGCCTACGCCCAGGGGTGGATGCATCTCGACGTGGAGGCGCGGGCGCCCTCGTCCATCCGCGGCGCCTGGCGTCACCACCACGCGGTGCTCGCCGGGCTCGACCTGCTCGCCTCCACTTCGGTGCATCCGTGGCTGATGCCGCGGGCGGGAGGGCTCGGAGATCAGGCGCTGCTCGGCCGAACCGTGGCCCTTCCCGGCTACCCCGAGCTGGCGATCGCCGCGGATGCGCTGGTCGTCGCCCGGCTTGGCTACCGGGTGCCGTTGGCGCGGTGGCGTCGCATGGTGGGGCCATACTTCGCGGAAGGCGCCACCTTCGAGGTCGACGGACACCTCGGGGCGGCTGGCGGTGCGCTTCCCGCAGACGTGGGCGGTCGGCTCGTCTTGCGGGGTACCGTCCGCGATGCGCGGTGGGACCTGGCGGTGCGCCTGGCGCAGCCCCTCAGCACCGTGTCCGTCGGCGACATCGATGGTGACGACGTCTTCGATGCGCTCCCCGGTGCCCCCCGCGAGCGGACCGAGCTGATGCGGCCGCGGCTGATCTTCGAGCTCGGACGGGTGAAGTAGCCCTGACATCGCTGTCCGGCTTTTCGCCGTGCTTGTGAACGGCTCGAGTCCCGACCCCCGAAAACAGCGGGTCTACCGCCTGGCATGCTTCCTGCTTTGCACTCGGCAATGCCTGGGAGGCTCGATGCATCGCACCACTGTTCTCGCTCTCGCCGTGTTCGCCACCGCTTGCTCCGGACGCGGCGTCGTCCTCGAACACGAGGGTTCCGTGTGGACCTCGGCGCGTGGCGTCGCGATCCAGGACGACGGCGAGCGCGTGCACATGGGCATGGACTGGGGAACGACCTGTGCCTTCGACCTCGTGGGCGACTTCCAGGAGGACTACGACTTCCCGACCGAGACCGACGCCATCCACGATGCGCGCTTCGGAGCGGCCGTGGGTAGCTCTTCCGAGGGCCTGCACTTCATCGGCCACGACCTGGGGGACGTGCCGATGCCGGGCGTGATCTCCGCGGCCCTCACCGAGGGCGGCGCGGTGGCGCTGACCGAGTTCGGCGGACGCTGTGAGCTCCAGTTCGTCGGTGGCGAAGGGGTCACCGCGGTGGCGCTCGGAGAGGACTGCGGCGGAACCGAGATCGACGCGCTGGGGGGCGCGGCGGTCGTCGGCGCGGCCAGCGGAGCGCGTCTCGTCACGGCCGATGGCGAGGTCGCGCTGCCGGGTGCGGAGCTGGTGGTCGCGAACCGGGTCAGCAACCTGGTGTACAGCGCCGCGTACTGGGGAGACACGCTCTACGCCGCGGCTGCGGACGGCAGCCCGCTGTGGGAGGTGGACGTCGACGGGCGACTCATCGACATCGACGACATGGGTGCTGCGGGCCTCGTCGTCGCCAGCGTGCAGCGCGCACACGAAGGCGGCATCCTGTTCCTCGACGCCACGACCGGCGAGCTCGTGGACGAGCTGCCGGTGCCCTCCGCTGAGGAAATCGCGACCTCGGAGGACGGCGAGACGCTCGCCGTCGTGACCGAGTGGGAGACGCGCCTGTACTCCGTGGAGCACGAGGGCGCGAAAGCCAGGTTCTATGCGACTGCGGCGGCGGCCGGCCTGACGCCCCAGACCGTGGGCGACTGAGCGACACCCGTCGCATGTCGTGACAAAAAAGGGATTGATCCCCCGGTGATGGGATGGTCTTCTGATCGTCCAGACGAAGGAGTCCGCCCATGCACCGTCCCGTCTCACTGCTTGTCGCTGCCCTCGCCATTGGCTGCACGCCGACCGAGAGCGCCTTCGACCACCAGGCTGAACTGTCGGTGGACGCACGCGGCGTCGGACTCGCGCTCGACGGACTGCGCGGCCAGGTCGGCATGTACGGCACCACCTGTGCGGTCGATACCCGAAACGCGGCGATCGGCGCGGACCTGAACATCGACGAGACCTCCGAGACCGTTCACGACGCGGGCGAGATCGAGGGTCGCGAGGTGTTCCTGATCGAGTCGGGTGACGGCCTGCACCTCCAGGATGCGAACAACCCGATCGACGTGAGCGAGGCCTCCCTGTCTGGCACCTTCGAGCGGGCGCTCGTCTACGACCTGGGCGCGGTGGGTCTGTCGGACGGCACGCTGCAGTGGACCGATGGGCGCACCCTCGCGGTGGGCGCGGTCGACAGCTTCGACCTGGCGCAGGACGGCACGGCGTTCGTCGCGGACGGCGAGGTCTACAAGGTCGTGGACGATCAGCTGGTCGCGATCGCGAGCGGCGACCGCGTGGCCGTGTCTCCGGACGGCGGACTCGTGTTCGCGGCTCAGTCTGGCGAGCCCATGCTCCACGTGCTCGACGCCACGGGTGTCGAGCAGCACGCGGTGTTCCTCGACGGCGACGTGCGTGAGGTCGCGGCGCTGGGTGAGCGCGGCGAGGCCCTGGTCGTGCTCGAGAAGGCGAACGGCACCGGTGAGCTCGTCGTCGTCGACGGCAGCGGGAGCATCAACGCCTGGGTCGGCACGCCGACGGCAGCCCTGGGGATCACTTCCTCGTCCGACGGTCACACGATCGCCGTGTCGGCCCCCGGATCGGTGCACTTCTTCGGGCTCGAATAGGGGCGTCCAGCTCCCGCGGATCCGCACCGCGCATACGATCGCCGGAAAGATCCACGCACGACTTCCGCGCGCGAAGCTCTGCTCTCGCGCGGACCGTCACCGAACGGTCGCATTTTTCTTTGACGGTCTGAGGCCCTCGGTTAAAAGGGCTCCGCCGCTGGGGGGAAACGCCTGGCGGCGCGGCCCTCGGGCCAAAAAAGACGATGCGGCTTGACAGCCGCAACCCGCCGGATAGAAGGCGGGGGCTTCGGCCGGCTGGGTCACCCTGACCCCCGGGCGTCGGTCTTTGAAATTCAGGCAGAAGTGGAGAGACGCAAGCGTCGATTCCAGCCGACCAGTTTTTCGAAACTGGGAGGTGCCATCCACGGATGGCGGTCGGCAT
>SBGP01000045.1 GCA_006226595.1 Deltaproteobacteria bacterium | reverse complement strand
ATGCCGACACCGACGCGGATGCCGACACCGACGCGGATGCCGACACCGACGCGGATGCCGACACCGACGCGGATGCCGACACCGACACCGACACGGACGCCGATACCGACGCGGATGCCGACACCGACGCGGATGCCGACACCGACGCGGATGCCGACACCGATGCGGATGCCGACACCGACGCGGATGCCGACACCGACACCGACACCGACACCGACACCGACCCCGGCTGCAACGTACGCCTCGACCTCGAGGTCCAGCAGAACGGCGTGGCGTGCACCAGCTGCGCGCGTCGCACCGATACCTACCTCGTCGCGCAGGTCGAGAATCCGTGCACGGCCGAGCGTCAGGTGACGACCCTGTCCACCTGCCTGGTCACGCAGTGGAGCGTGTGGGACGGCGCGGTTCAGGACTTCTCGCAGTCCGAGATCTGCGGCGACGCCGAGACCGTGTGGACCATCGCCGCCGGCGATACCCTCGAGGTCTCCGTGAACGCCGGCACCTACGGCAACGGCATCTTCACGGCGTTCGCGACCTTCGATACGAGCGGCACCCCGCAGCTCCAGCAGTCCTTCGCAGTGGGGCAGTGACCATGCGCCTCCGCCACCTGTGCCTCGCCCTGAGCCTCGTCGCGTGCGCCGGCGCCGAGGACGAGGTCACCGACGACACCGTCGAGACGGACACGGACACGGACACGGACACAGACTCGGACACGGACACCGACGTCGACAGCGACACCGACACCGACACCGACGCGGATGCGGACACGGACGCCGACACGGACACCGACGTGTGCGGCCTCGAGTACACGCTCGAGGTGCTCGACGAGAGCGGCACCCCCTGCGCGGCGTGTCCGCGGCGCGACAACCTGACCCTGCGGGCGACGCTGTCGAACCCGTGCTCGACCACCCTCAGCACGACCACCAACAACGGTTGCCTGGTCAGCCTCTGGGAAGTGGTCGCCGATCAGCAGTGGGCACCCATCTGCACGGGCTCGCTTACCACGTGGACGCTGAATCCTGGCCAGTCCGAGACCGACTCGCAGGCCATCGGCACCTGGCAGCAGGGCGTGTACACCGGTCGCGCGACCTTCGGCGACGGTACCGAAGCCGTCGCGAACTTCATCACGCAGTAGACGGCTAGCGCAGCACCCGGCAGGACTCGATCAGCGAGCTCTGCAGCGGCCGCGGGGGTTCCGCGGCCCACTCGTCCACGCGCCAGCCCTCGTCTTTGGACTGGGTGAGGTGGACCTCGAGGTACCAATCGTCGCCGTCGACGGTGAGACCCCCGAACGCGCAGGCGTGCCACAGCCCACCGACGGGTCCCCAGCTCTTCGTGCTGCCAAAGCCCGCCTCGCTGTGTCTGGCGTAGGGCGCCTCACCGACCAGTGCGGCGAAGGCTTCCCGCGAGAGCTCGGCCCGACGGGCGGCCGAGAGCTGTGCATAGGCCGCGTCGATCCGCCCCTCCCGAAGGTCCGCGAAGAAGCGCTCGGAGACCTCGAACTTGTCGGCGTCACAGGACTGCACGAGCAGCGCGATGACGACGACGAACGCGCCGATGGAGCCCGCGAACACCAGGCCATCGCGAAGCTTCTGGAGGGGGGACTCGATGGAAGCCATGCGCGAACCCTACCCTGCGCAGGCTCGGCCCCGAGGCGACCCGGGCGCCTGACGCGTTCACCTCCACCTCCACGCGGACAGACCGGCGCGCGGAGGGTACTAGGAAGGCCTGTCCTGGAGGACCCATGCGCGAGGTCACGCCGTCCGCGACCCGCACCGAGATGACCTGGATCGTGATGCCCGGCCAGACCAACGCCCTCGACACCGTGTTCGGTGGACAGGTCATGGCGTGGATCGACGTGTGCGCCGCCGTGGCCGCCCAGCGCTTCGCGCGTGGCGCCGTGGTCACGGCATCCATGGACTCGCTCCTGTTCCGCGCGCCGATCCGCAAGGGCGACATCGCCGTGCTCCAGGCCACCGTGAACTGGGCCGGTCGCACCTCGATGGAGGTCGGCGTGCGCGTCGACGCCGAGGACCCGAACACCGGGGCCCGCGTGCACACCTCCACCGCCTACCTCACGTTCGTCGCCCTCGACGAGGACGGCAACAAGCGCGAGGTGCCGCGACTCAAGTGCGAGACCGAGGACGAGCGTCGTCGCTGCGCGGATGCCGAGGTGCGGCGCCAGCGGCGCCTCCAGGCTCGCGCCGAGGACAAGGAGCGCCGGGCATGAACGTGTGGCTCGCCAGCGGGTCTCCCCGTCGACGCCAGCTGCTCGAGTGGTCGGGCGTGCGCGTGGACGTGCACCCCGCCGACATCGACGAAAGCCTACGCCCCGACGAGGAGCCGGTGAGCTACGCCGCCCGCCTCGCCCGCGAGAAGGCGGCGACTGGACCCGACGACCGCACCGTCATCGCCGCCGACACCGTGGTTCACCTCGATGGCGAAGTGCTCGGCAAGCCCGCGGACACCGCGGAAGCCGCCGCGTTCATCCGCCGCCTCGCCGGACGCTGGCACCGCGTGACCACCGGCGTGTGTGTGCGCCACACCACGGGCGAGCACACCTTCGCGGTGACGAGCGAGGTGCGCTTTCGCGACCTGACCGAGGACGAGATCCTCGCCTACGCCGAGAGCGGCGAAGGCCTCGACAAGGCCGGGGCCTACGGCATCCAGGCCCGCGGTGGCTCCCTGGTGGGCGAGGTGCGCGGCTCGTGGACCAACGTCATGGGGCTCCCCATGGAAGAGACGCTCGCTGCGGTGGAGGCGCGATGAGCCTGCTCGCTCGCTACCAGGCCATCCTCGCGCGCATCGATGCCGCCTGCCTCGCCGCCGGTCGCGACCGCGAGGAGGTGCGACTGATCGCGGTGTCGAAGACCTTCCCCATCGAGCCCATCGCCGAGCTGTTCGAGGCCGGCCAGCTCGACTTCGGCGAGTCCTACGCCCAGGAGCTGCGCGACAAGGCCCCGCAGCTGCCGGGCGCGCATTGGCACTTCATCGGGCGGCTACAGACGAACAAGGCCAAGTACATCGCCCCGCACGCCTACCGGGTGCACGCGGTGGGCGACGAGCGCCACGTCGACGCGCTCGTCGCCAAGGCCGACCACCCCCTGGACGTGCTGATCTCGGTGAACCTCGGCGAGGAAGCACAGAAAACAGGCGTCGGCGCCGAGTCGGCCATGACCCTGGCCCGAAACCTCGCAGATCGCGACGACGTAAGGCTTCGCGGGCTGATGTGCATTCCCCCGTGGGACGAACCGGCCGAGCCCTACTTCGCGCAGCTCGCCGAGCTCGCCGCTCGGGGACGCGCTGAGGGGTTGCCCCTGGACGAGCTGTCGATGGGAATGAGCGCCGACTTCGAGACGGCCATCGCGCATGGCGCGACCTGGATCCGCGTGGGCAGCGCCATCTTTGGCGCCCGCGACTAGCCTAGCTCTCGGAGGCCCGCAGCTGCTCGCCGGTGAGGCCGCGCAGCTCGCCGGCGAAGCAGTACGCCGCCGGACGCTGGTCGATGAACACCTCGTGATCGAGGATCAGACCGTCCCAGTCGTCGAGACTGCCGGCCGCGAGCAGGGTCAGCCCCGCGTGCTTGCCGGCGGTGAACCGGTAGAACAGCGAGGAGCCACAGGCGGCACAGAACCCGCGCTCGGCCCAGTCCGACGACCCGAACACCGAGGGCTCGCCCTGCCAGCGGATGTCATCCGCGCCGATCGCCATCAGCGGACCACCCGACCACCGCCTGCACATGATGCAGTGACAGGCCCCCACCGCGTGGCCGCGCAGCTCGGCGGTGTAGCGAATGCCGCCGCACAGGCAGCCTCCAGAACGCGGCATCAGAACACGAAGCCCATGGCCTGGGTCTGACCCTTGCCGACGGTGACCTGCTTGGTCTGCTCGGTTTCAGCGCGTCCGGGGAGCGCCGCGGTAATCGTGTACTGGCCGGGTGCGACGCGGATGTCGAGCGGCGCGTAGCCGTGCGGTGTGCCATCGAGCGTGATCATCGCGCGACGGTTCGAGGTGATCGTGATGCGCGCGGTCATCGCCTGCAGGCCCGTGGCCTTCTCGGCATTCGGCGTCGGTGCGGCCTTCTTCGGGGAGACCTGCTCAATGCGCGTGGCCGCACCCTCCACCTTCGTGTCGTCGACCTCGAGCAGGCGCTCCATCGGATCCGGCGGGGTGTTCTCGTCGGGAATCGCTCGGGGACCGTCACCGAGCACGTCGGGCATGCTCACGACCGGCAGATCCGCGGGCGGCTTGGCGTCGCCGCTGATTGCGGACTGCACCACCGCGTCGGCATCCGGGCCCATGGCGAGGTTGTAGATGAAGTAGCCGGCGCCGGCGACGAACATGAGCAGCGCAGCGAGCACGAAGATTGGGAGCAGAGGAAGTCCCATATCGTCGTCGTCGTCGTCGACCTCCCCCGCGCGCGCATCCGCCTGCGCCTGCAGGCGCTTGCGCAGATCGGGCATGTCGTCGGCCGGCTTGTTGCCGACCTCGCGCAGAATGGGCGGAGGCGTCGGCGCGCCGATCACGACCTCCTGGATCGGATCGTCCGGGTACTCCTCGTAGCCGACGCCACCGGACATGCTCGGGATCGAGGACGGCTGGGACACGTCGTCGTAGATCGCGCTGGGCACCTCCTCGGTCGGCGGCTGGGGCGCGTCGGCGAAGAAGTCGACCGGACCGGCATCGCCGATGGGCGCGGGACCGTCGGTGAACGGCACGGGCTCGTCCGGAGCACCCAGATCGGCGAGGAAGTCCATGGGCGAATCGTCGGACCCACCGCCGACGTCGCCACCAATCGGGCTGTCGATGAACTGGATGGGGTTGTTCGTATCCGTCGACCCCACCGCGTGGAAGTTCGGTGCGGGCTTTGCGGGCTCGATCGGCTTCACCGGCTCGGGCGAAGCCTCTTCGACCGGTGCGGCGACCTCTTCGGACGGGTCATCGGAGCCGTACATGCGGCCGATGATGCCGCCGCCCCAGGAGTCGTCGCTGGTGTCCTCATGCGCCTGGCGGTTGAAGTTGTGCGAGAGGTTCTTCTCGCTGACCTCGACCGGGCCGTCCTCGAGCGCCTTGGCGATCCGCTCCTCGGTGCTCTCTCGGGGCAGTGCCGCGTCCTCGAACTCGCCGGGAACCTTGCCGTCGTCCTTGCCGCTCATGCCTGCTGCTCCCAGCACTCAGCCACCGACGCGGCGAATGCTCCAGTCTTCACGGCCTTGCGCAACGACCGGGCCGTGTTCTTGTTCTTCACCGCCACCTGGAGTCCGCGCTCGGTGCGGGTCAGGTAGAGCATGCCCTCGGCGGCGAGCGCCTCGACCACGCGATCGAGCACGCCCTGCTCGCGAAGCGGCAGCCCCCGCCACAGATTGTCGACGCGGGTGACCGCGTCCTTTCCGATGTGCTCGCGGTCGAGGAGCATGCCAAGCGCCGTCCGCGCCCGTCCGCGAAGGTGGTTGTCGTCCTCGACCACCGCCACATCCGGCGTCCACCACACCTCGACACCCGCAAACTCGCGAAGCTCCGAGATCTTGCTGCGCGGAATGCGCAGGTGCTTGGCCTCGCCCCGCTGCACGAGCAGGCGCACGACCTCGAACGGATCGATGCCGATCTGCCGGGCGGCCTCGCCGAGCGTGAGGGGCTTGAGCTTATCCAGCATCGCCGTCCTCCTCGTCGTCGTCGATGGGGAACACCTCGGGCGGAAGCACGTCGTCCACCGAGACGACCTTGACCTGGCCGTGCACGCGCGCGGCCTGGAGCTCGAGTCCCCGACCGATGGCCGCCTGCATGCCGCCAGCCACCGCAGGACCGAGCTCGCCCGGGTCACCCACCAGCTGGATCTCCGCGACGAGCAGCCCTCGATGCCCGCCCATGACCACCTGAGCCTCGGGCTGCCCGAGTCCGATGGCCGCCCGGTACATGCCCTCGACGCAGCGCGCCGCGAAGGCGGTGGCGAGGCCATCGTGGCGATCGGACCACTTGAGCTGAACCTCTGCGGAGATCGGCAGCACCGCCATCACCACTGCGAGATCCTCTTCCGGCACATCCACGGCGACGAGCACGTCGACGTCGAGGTCCTTGCCGCGCACGGGCGGGTACCAGGGCTCGCGGTCTTCGAAGTAGGCGACGAGCTCGGCCTTCACGGCGAGGTGGTGCTCGTGCACCGCGCCCCGGTAGCTGTCGGGAAACGCGTTCAGCCCTGGGAGCACGCGCTTCTTGTAGTCCAGGTACTCCTGCAGGGCGGCGGCGCGCGCCGGATCGTCGACCAGCTCCGCGAGCAGCTCGCTGTCACCGGCCACCTCGGCCTCACGAACCGCAATGGCGCGCAGCTCGATCGCCCGGGACTGCTCGCCGAGGACGTCGAACAACGACTCGTACAGAGACCGCGCGCGATCCTGCTCGGCGCGACGCGCCTCGGCCTTGGCGGCCTTCTGGGCGCGCTGGAGCTCCGGGAGCTTGCGCTCGAGCTCGGCGATCTGCGCACGCACCTCGTCTTCTTCGCGCGTGAGCTGCTCGAATTCCTGCAGTGCATTGCCTACGGCGGCGCGGACCCAGCGGTCGACCTCGAGATAGGCATTGTCGATGCGTCGGGGGCCAGCCCCCATTCGCCCTCCAAGCGTGAGGGCGAGGATACCGCAAGTCAGTTCGCGCAAGCTCCCCACAGGCCACGCCCCTCGGCGATCGCCCGTGCTTCCGCATCACGCAGATCCTGCTCGTAGAGAATCCCGTCGATGAAGTCCTCATAGACGCGGGCGTAGCCCTCCCGAACCAGCCACTCGTTGATCAGGACGGGCTCGGCATCAGGCTGCGTCGGGTCCTCGAGCCAGACCCAGGCGAGCGCGCGGCCGTAGGTGTCTTCGCAGGCATCGACGTCGAACGTGAGCCGCACCCGCTCGCCGGCGAGCTCGGCGCGCAGGGCGACCTCGGCCTCGGGGCCGAAGCACTCGGCAGGATCGGGATCGTGCGCGATCTCCGGCGCGTTGATGCCAAGCAGGCGCACGCGCTCCCCCAACTCTTCACCACACGCCCCGATGTCGAGGGTGTCGCCGTCGAGCACGCACGCCACGAGCTCGTCCTCGCGAGCCGGCGCGCACCGGTTCGTAGGCTCGATCGGAAGGTCCTCGATCGGCGGAAAATCGGGCGGGTCGTAGCAACCCGCGAGCAACGGAAGAAGCGCCAGACGGTTCATCACAGCTACTCTACCCGGCGTGCTGCCTCTCCTGCTCGCCTCCGCCGCAGTTTCCGCTCCCCCGGCCGTCTCCGTGGAGCTCGAAGCCCCGTGGTCGGTCGGGCACGACGGCGGTTCGCACCTCAACCTCCGCTACGGCGACTCCGCGGAAGGCGTGCGCGTGCAGCTCGAGCCGTCCGAGGACTGGCCGATCGGCGTGAGCCCGATTCAGGGCGGAAGGCCCATGCGCGCGCACGGTGCATTGATGGTCGCGCCGCCACTGCCCCCCGCGCGTGTCGAGATCCGTTCGGAGGGCCCGGACCTGCTGGTTCGACTGTTCGGCCCGCCGCTGAACGCGCTCACCGACCGGGAAGACGCACCCGAGGATCCGACCCTGACCTGGGTTCGCCTGCGTCCGCGAGGCAGCTCGTGGCGCATCGTGCTCGACGGCGTCGGCCAGGTCGCCGTCGAAGGGTCCACCTGCCACTGGACGGGCCGGGCCTGGAAGATCGGCGAGCACACCGAGCTCCAGACCGCCGCACTGGCCTGGCGGAGCTGGATCGACGCGGACGCCTGGTTCCTCGACGTGACCCCCGCCGTGGAGCTCGCCGACCCCTACCCCCGAACCGCGTGGACGTGGACGCCAGAGTAGGGACGCGCGACGGGTTGCACCCATGACCCGCAAGAGCGGGGGGCGCTGGCGCGGCACGCGGGTGCGATTTCAGCGTACTGTTCGGGCTCGTCGGAGGTAGACTGCGGGGTGGAGGCTGCATGCGCCCGCACACCGCACTCGTCTGGCTCGCCCTGCTCGGCTGCCGCGACCCGCTCATCGACTCCGGTGACGTCGTCGAGGACACCGGGCTCGAGACCGACACGGACACCGATGCCGACGCGGACGCCGACACCGACGCGGACGCCGACACCGACTCCGACGCGGACACCGATACCGACGCGGACACCGACGCAGACGCCGACACCGACGCGGACGCCGACACCGACGCGGACGCCGATACCGATGCGGACGCCGACACCGACGCGGATGCGGACACGGATGCGGACGCCGACACCGACGCGGATGCCGACACCGACGCAGACGCCGACACCGACGCGGATGCGGACACGGATGCGGACGCCGACACCGACGCAGACGCCGATACCGACGCAGATGCCGACACGGATGCGGACGCCGACACGGATGCGGATACCGACGCGGACGCCGACACCGACGCGGATGCCGACACCGACGCGGATGCCGACACCGACGCGGATGCCGACACCGACGCGGATGCCGACACCGACGCGGA
>SBGP01000019.1 GCA_006226595.1 Deltaproteobacteria bacterium | reverse complement strand
CTGTGGCCAAGGGCACCGTAGGGCGTGCTGAAGCACGTGACCGACGAGACGACGGGCGAAGGCGTGAAACGGGTCCAGAACGCGACGGGAGCGTTCTTCAGCATCCTGCTAGGTCGACCTCGGCGGATGCGCGGCGAGGATGGCGAGTAGCTTCAGCTTGTCCCAGGCCTCGAGGGGCGACCCGTGCTGCAGGCAGCGCAGCGCGGTGGTGGCGTGGCGTCGCGCCTTGGGGTGCCCGTCGGTGTCGAGCCCCGCGAGTCGGGCCTCCGCGGTCCCCACGTCTCCCCAGGCCAGCGCGTGCCGGGCCTCGGCCAGGGCGTCACCCCAAAAGGGTGGGGGAGCCAGCTCCTCGCGCTCGTGGGCGCGCGTCGGACAGCTGCCCAGCGAGGCCCGGGTCTCGGCCCACCTCGCGAGGTCCTCGCCGAGGTCGTCGAAGGCCGCGTCGAGGCGGGGCTTGAAGTGCTCGGCCTCGCGCAGATCGTGGTGTTCGAGCACGCCTTCGAGCTTGGCGAGCGCGTCACACAGCGCCACCCGGTCGCCGTCCAGCTCCACCGCGTCGATCGCCTCGAGGATCAGCCGGTGATCGCGACGGAACACGCGCGGCGAGGCGTTGGGAGGGAACTCGCCGAGGCTCTCGTAGCGTGGGAGCAGCGCCTGCTCTTCGAAGGCCAGGTGGGCGCGGAGAAGGGGGACGAGCCACGCCCAGGCGGCGCGCGCATCGGCCATGCACCGGTCGAACACGGCCCAGCGCACATCGCGGACGGCGCGCTCCAGGTCGCGGTGGTCGTCGAGGAGGTCGGTGGCGCGGTTCAGGCGAGCCTCAGTGGCAGGCGGGAGCCTCGTTCGGCGGGGGCGGCTCGCGGTGGGCGATGGCCGACAGCCCGCTGACGAGGACCAGGGCTGCCACCGCGTACCGTGCCCACTTGCTGTGGGCCATCAGCTTCTGTGCAGCCCCGCTGAGCATGGCGAGCAGCGGGATGGTGCCGAGACCGAAGGCGATCATACTCAGGCCTCCCACGAGCGGGTCGGCGCTGGCCACGGGCACCGCGAGAGCGGCGTACACGAGGCCGCAGGGCATGAGCCCGGACAGGCCGCCGAACAGGAAGCCGCCGAGCGGACCCCTGCGCTTCGCGGCCCAGCCGAGGGCACCGCGAAGCCCGGGCAGATGCGACAGGTGCACCTCGGGCAGCAGCCCGGCGAGGCGGGCGGCGAACCCGACGAGCAGCACGGTGGCCACGCCGCGAGCGATCCACGTGCCGGCGGGGAGTGCCTCTCCCAGGGTGCCTGCGAGGATGCCGAGGCTCGCGTAGGTGACCAGGCGGCCGACGTGCCACGCCACACCGGAGCTGGTCTCGCGGCTGGCGGCGGCGGCGAACGGGCCGCACATGCCCACGCAGTGAGGGGAACCGGCGAGACCGGCGAGCAGAGCGGCGACGAGCGGTGCGAGTGTCATGCCTTGGGCTCTAGCAACGGTCGTGCCGGGAGAGAGGAGGTGCGCCTCCCGGGGTGGAGGGCGCACAGAGATGCTGGTGAAAACACGTCTTTTCGTCATCTCAGGGCCCGAGTGAGCCCGCGGTATCGAAGGAGCGGGGAGGTCGGTGTGTAATTTCCCCCACACAAGTGGGGGAACACCCACACCGCAACGGTGTGCTGCGCGGTGGACAGCGGGTTTTCGCTTGGCCCAGCACTTGCAACCGTCGACCACGGAGGTCGCCATGCACCGCACACCCGTCGTGCAGTCGGACACTGTTCATCGCATCGCGTCGCGTCTTGCCGTCGAGGTTCTCGGCGAGGTCGAGCGTCACGCGCCCCGGTTCTTGGAAGAGGTGCTGGTCAGCTCACCCGAGCGGCAGGACGAGCTGCGCGCGGTGCTCTCCGCGTGTCTCTTCGACCTCAACATCGACGGCGTGGACGTTCGTGTTCACGCCGGTGACGAACTGAAGCTGGTGGAGTGCCGCTTCGCGCCGGTGCGTTCGTGACCTCACGACAGGTCGAACTTCTCCATCCGGTAGCGCAGGGCGTACCGGGAGATGCCGAGCAGGCGCGCGGCAGCGCTCTGGTTGTGCTCGGTGCGCTCGAGGGCCTGGATCAGCAGTCCCTTCTCGATCTCTTCGAGCTTCACGCCTTCCTCGGGGAGGGTGAACGGACAGCCGCGGGGTGTGGTCTGCGACCGGCCGGCGAAGCGGATCTCGGGGGGCAGCGCCTCTTCGCTGAGCTCCGCGCCCTGGTGGAGGATGGCGATGCGCTCGAGCGCGTTGCGCAGCTCACGCACGTTTCCGGGCCAGGGGTAGGCCTCGAGGCGAGCCATGGCCTCGCCGGTCACGCTCTCGATGCCGCGGCCGAAGCGCTTGTTGAAGTAGTGCAGGAAGTGCTCGACCAGCAGCGGGATGTCGCCCTGTCGCTGGCGGAGCGGCGGCAGGTGGATCGGCACCACGTTGAGGCGGAAGTACAGGTCCTCGCGGAAGTTGCCGTCGGCAATCTCGGCGCGCAGATCACGGTTGGTGGCCGCGATGATCGCGACGTCCATGTCGAGCTTGGTGACGCCGCCGACGCGCTTGAACGTTCGGTTCTCGAGCGCGCGCAGGAGCTTGGCCTGGGTGGCCAGCGTCATCTCGCCGATCTCGTCGAGGAACACGATGCCGCCGCGAGCGACCTCGAACAGGCCGTGCTTGAGCTGCCGTGCATCGGTGAACGCGCCGCGCTCGTGTCCGAAGAGCTCGCTCTCGATCAGGTTCTCGGGCAGCGCCGCGCAGTCGATCTCCATGAACGGCTGGTTGCGGCGGGGGCCCTTCGCATGGATGGCGCGGGCGACGACGTCCTTTCCGGTGCCGGACTCGCCGGTGACGAGCACGGTGGGCGCGTCCACGGTCTCGAGGCGACGCAGGGTCTCGAACGCCGCGTTCAGCGAGCTCGCCTGACCGATGAAGTCGCCGTAGCCACGCCGTCGCGAGACCTCGAGGTAACGAACACGCTGCTCGAGTCGGTACTCGCGGAGCGCCTTCTCGACGACGATCTCGACCTCGCGCAGGTCGAAGGGCTTCTGGATGTACGCGGTCGCGCCGAGGCGCGTGGCCTCGATGGCGGTCTCGACCGCGCCGTAGGCGGTGATCATGATCACCGGAACCTGGTTGCCCGCCTCGCGCAGGCGCCGGAGCACCTCGATGCCGTCCGCTTTGGGCATCTTCACGTCGAGCAGCACCGCGGCGGGGCCGTGGGTGGCGATGGCTTCGAGCGCCTGCTCGCCGTCCTCCGCCTCCTGCACCGCGTATCCCGCCGTGCGCATGTGCTCCGCGAGGGACCAGCGGATGAGCTCTTCGTCGTCAGCAATGACCAGGGTGTTCGGCATGTGCGCCAAAATAAACCGTTTTCGGTCGATGTGGCCGTGGAGTGGGCGCGATGAGTGCCGTAGATGACGCGATGGTCCTGGCGCGATTGGCTCGCATTGCCGAGAGAGCCGTGCTTTTCAGCGTGAGCCTGTCCGTGCCGACCGAGCGAGAAGGCGAGCGATTGGCCTCGGCGATCCGGCGCGATTTCGGGGAGGACGTGGAGATCCGGGTGCGCATCAACCCGGGTCCGCCACGACTGGTCACCGTGGAACTGTCTCGGGAATGACCTCGGTCACGTGCGCCATCGCGTCCTCGACGATGCGGGCCACGTGGGCGTCTGCGAGGCGATAGCGGCTGTGTCGACCGTCGCGCTCGGCGATGACCAGCCGTGCGTCGCGAAGGATGCGGAGCTGGTGGGACATCGCGCTCTGTTCAACGCCGAGGCGCTCGGTCAGCTCGCTCACCGACATGCACTCCTCGACGTACAGGGTGTGCAGGACCCCGAGTCGACCCGGGTGGGCGAGCACCGAGAACAGCGACGCGGTGGCGTCGAGCGCGTCAGTGGAAGTGGTCATGGTCGTGACCGTCGTGGTCGTGGTCGTGGTGGTCATGACCAGCCTGCTCGAGCGGACACGGGTGGCCGCAGGCCGTGGGCTCCATCTGGAGGGTGGAGTGGCCGATGCCCATGTGCTCCAGCGCGTGCGCGGCGGCCTCGCGGACCTTGAATGGATCGGCGTCGGTGACCAGGTGGGCCGAAAGGAGCAGCCGGCGTCCGTCGAGGCTCCACAGGTGGAGATCGTGGACCTCGGTGACGCCCTCGACCGCGGAGAGTCCGTGGCGAATGCGCTCGATATCGGCGTGTTCTGGTGCGAACTCGAGGAGCACCCGAGCCGATTCCTTGAGCAGGCCAACGGTCGAGTAGAGCACCAGTGCAGCGATCAGCAAGGAAATCAGCGGGTCCGCGAGCCACCACCCGCGGGAGAGGGCCACGGCGCTCAGGATGGCGCCGACCGAGCCGAGCGCGTCCGAGAGCATGTGAATCATGGCGCCCCGGGCGTTCAGGTCATGCTCGTGCGCCTCTTGATGCAGGAACCACGCGCTGCCGAGGTTGATCGCGAGGCCGAGCACGCCGGCAACGAGCACGGGCATCGATGCGACCTCGGGGGCGCCGCCGACCATGCGCCCGACCGCCTCCCAGGCGATCCAGCCACAGAGCACGAACAGCAGGATCGCGTTCGTGAACGCACCCAGGACCTCGGATCGGCGCCATCCGTACGTCTTCTCGGCGCTGCCTGCGCGACTCGCGAGCGAGGCGGCCCCGAGCGCGAGCAGCAGGGCGCCGACGTCGCTGGCCATGTGCGCCGCGTCCGAGAGCAGCGCCAGCGATCCGGTCCACCAGCCGAGTCCGGCCTCCACGGCGAGGAAGCCGCCGTTGAGGACGAGGGCGATGAGGAGGGCGCGCTGGGTGCCGCCCGCGTGGTGGTGATGGCCGTGTCCCATGAATGACGTGTGACACATTCATCATATGACGGCAAGCTCATGTGTCTCTCGGGAACATCGCAGTGCGATCGCCCTGCGAGGATCCCGATGATGACGGCATCCTCGTGGGTGCGCGACGAGCGTTGACACTCCGGAGACTTGACGCGGGAGGAGGACTCCGGCATGAATACGCCATGCTCATCGCGCTCCACCACCACCTGCATCATGCCCACGTTCGTGGGTCGGCAGGGGTGTAGCCCGAGCTCAAGCTCTTCACGCACCGACGCCGGCCCCTCGAGGCCGGCGTTCGTGTTTTTGGGCACGAGGTCGACCCCGCGGGGCTGGCGGAACCAAACGGAGGTTCCGATGCCCTCGACTCGTACCATTCGCCTCGCACTGCCCAAGGGCTCCATGTCCAAGGGCGTCGAATCGCTGCTCGCCGACGCCGGCGTGTCGCTGCGCGCCACCGTGCGTGGCTACCGGCCGCTCGTCAGTCTCGCCGGCTACGAGGCCAAGCTGCTCAAGCCGCAGAGCATCCTCGAGATGCTTGCCGCCGGCTCGCGCGACATCGGCTTCGCCGGTGCCGACTGGGTCGACGAGCTCGGCCTCGACGTGGTCGAGGTGCTCGACACGGGCCTCGACCCGGTGCGGCTCGTCGCGGCGGCGCCGGACGACCTGCTCGTGGACGGACAGCTGCCGAAGGGCGTGCCCCTGCGCGTGGCCTCCGAGTACGCCTCGCTCACCACGCGCTGGATTGCGTCGAGCGGGATCGACGGCCGGCTCATCCGCAGCTGGGGCGCGACCGAGGTGTACCCGCCGGAGGACGCCGACCTCATCGTCGACAACACCGCCACCGGCTCGACGTTGCGGGCCAACGGCCTGACGATCGTCGATACGCTGATGACCTCGACCACGCGCATGTACGCGAGCAACGAGGCGTGGAACGACCCCGAGCGCAAGGCCGCCATCGAGGACCTGGCGCTCCTGCTGCGCAGCGTGCTCGAGGCACGCCGCCGGGTGCTGGTCGAGCTCAACGTCAGCGAGGAGGCGCTGGAGCAGGTGCTCGCCATGCTTCCTGCGATGCGCGAGCCCACTATCGCGCGCCTCGCTCGCGGCACCGGCTTCGCGGTGAAGGTCGCGGTTCCGCGCGCCGACCTGCCGACGCTGATCCCGCAGGTTCGGGCCGCCGGCGGTACCGACATCCTCGTTTCGCGTCCCTCCCAGATCGTGGCCTGACCCATGCTGAAGCCGAACCCCGCCATCACCGCTGGCAAGGCCTACAGCGTGCCCCGTGCCCAGGCTCCCGTGGACCTGGTCATCGACGGCAACGAGGGCCCTGCCACCCCGCGTGAGGACCTGCTCGCGCTCCTCGCCGACCCCGAGGTGGTGCGCCGCTATCCCAAGGCCGCCAAGCTCGAGGCCGCGCTCGCCGCGCGTCTCGGCGTCGGCCCCGAGCGATGCATCGTCAGCGCCGGCGGGGACGACCTCATCGACCGCGTGTGCCGCACCTTCCTGCGCCCGGGCAAGTCCCTGGTGCTGCCGGTGCCGGGCTTTGCGATGACCCGCCGCTACGCCGAGCTCGCGGGGGCCGCCATCGTCGAGATCCCGTGGGAGGGCGGTGCCTTCCCGACGGAAGCCTGCCTCGCGGTCGAGGATGCCGGCGTGATCGTGCTCACCTCGCCGAACAACCCCACGGGCGCGGTGGGCGCGGCCGCGGACGTGCGGCGGCTGTGCGAGGCGCGCCCGGACGCGCTGATCCTCGTCGACGCGGCCTACGCCGAGTTCGGCGACAGGCGCGCCAGCGGGCGCGCCGCACCGCAAGGTGGGGGTGAGACGACGAGCGCAGCGAGCGAGCCGAATCCCCCGCAGCCCGAGGACCGTGGGGACGAGGACGAGGACCTCACCGCCGTCTCGCTGGAGTACCCGAACGCGCTCGTCATCCGCACCCTGTCCAAGGCGTGGGGCCTCGCTGGCCTGCGGGTCGGCTACGCGCTGGCCGATGCCGAGGTGGTCGGCTGGCTGCGGGCCTGCGGCGCGCCGTACCCGGTCTCCGGGCCCTCGCTGGCGCTTGCCCTCGACCGCGTCGAGCGCGGGGAAGAGGCCATGCGTCGCTTCGTGGCCATCGCCAAGCAGGAGCGCGCCGCGATCGAGGCCACGCTGCGCGGCTGTGGTGTCGATGTCGCCGATAGCCAGGGCAACTTCGCCTTCGCGCGTCTTGGCGAGGAGTCGCGCTCGGTGTGGTTGCGCGATGCCATGGCCGGGCTCGGCATCGGCATTCGCGCGTTTCCCGGGCGCGCCTGGCTCCAGGATGCCGTGCGCATCAGCGTGCCCGGCGATGCCCAGGCCACCGACCGCGTGTGCCGTGGGCTGCGTGCCGCGCTGAAGCCACAGGTGCTGCTCCTCGACGTGGATGGCGTGTTCGCCGATGTCACCGGCAGCTACAGGGCGGCGATTGCCGCCACCGCCGCGGCCTATGGCGTGACGCTGACCGAGGCCGAGGTGCTCGCCGCCAAGGAGGCGGGCGATGCGAACAACGACTGGGTGCTCACCGAGCGTCTGCTCGCCGAGCGCGGCGTCACCGTGTCCCTCGCCGAGGTCACCGCGACCTTCGAGGGCCTCGTCCAGGGCACGGACGAGGCGCCCGGCCTGTGGACCCGCGAGAAGCTGCTGGTGCCCCGTGAGACGCTCGAGGCACTCGCTGCGCGCATCCCGCTCGCCGCGGTTACGGGTCGCCCGCGACTCGACGCCGAGCGCTTCCTCGAGACGCAGGGCATCGCCGGCCTGTTCCAGACCGTGGTGTGCATGGAGGATGGGCCCGCGAAGCCCAACCCGGCGCCGGTGCTCGAGGCGCTGTCCCGTCTCGGCGTGTCCAGCGCGTGGATGGTCGGCGACACCCCGGACGATGCGCGCGCCGCCCGCGCCGCCGGCGTCGTTCCGCTGGGCGTGCGCTCTGGCGGGGTGCCGGACGCCGCGCTGTTCGCGGCGGGCTGCGCTCGCGTGGTCGACGACCTCACCGACATCCTTCCCCTGATCTCGCTCATCGCCGCCGACGCCGAGGAGGCCAAGTGCGCCGTGTGACCCTGACCCGGGAGACCCGCGAGACCCGCGGCTCCGTGACCCTGAACCTCGATGGCACCGGCACCTCCCAGGTGGAGACGGGCATCGGCTTCCTCGACCACATGCTCCGGAGCCTCGCGCGGCACGCCGGCTTTGACCTGGCCCTGCAGATCGAGGGCGATCTCGAGGTCGACGACCACCACACGGCCGAGGACGCGGCGATCCTGCTGGGCAGTGCGCTGCGTGAAGCACTCGGCGAGCGTCGGGGCATCGCCCGCTTCGGGTGGGCCATGGCGCCCCTCGACGAGGCGCTGGCGCGGGTCGCCGTCGACCTCTCCGGTCGTCCCTGGCCCGTGGTCGCGCTCGGCTGCAAGCGCGAGTCCATCGGCGGGCTCGCGACCGAGAACGCGGAGCACGTGCTCAACACCCTCGCCATCGAGGGACGCATGAACCTGCACGTGGACCTGATCCGCGGGGACAACGACCACCACCGGGTCGAGGCGGCGTTCAAGGCGGTCGCGCTGTCGCTCAAGCAGGCGGTCGCACTCACTGGCTCCCAGGCGGTGCCGAGCGAGAAGGGGACGCTGTCATGAGCGACGTGTACGTGATCGACACGGGCGCCGCGAACGTGGCGAGCGTGCTTGCGGCGCTCGAGCGGGTCGGTGCGCGGGTCCAGCGGGGTACCTCGCCGCAAGCCGTCGGTGCTGCGTCGCGGGTGGTGCTGCCTGGCGTGGGTGCGTTCGGAGCGGTGCGCGAGCGCCTGCCGCAGCCGCTCGTCCATGCAGTGGTCGCCCGGGTTCGCGCCGGACGGCCGACCCTGGGCATCTGCCTCGGCATGCAGCTGTTCGCCGCCGGGAGCGAGGAGTCGCCGGGTGTCGCGGGCTTCGGCGTGCTCGATGCCGTGGTGCGGCGGTTCCCCGAGGACCTTCGGGTACCTCAGCTCGGCTGGAACGGCGTCTCCGCGGTGGATGGCGGCTACCTTCGCGAAGGGGCGGCCTACTTCGCGAACTCCTTCCGCATCGCCGAGCCGCCCACCGGCTGGGACGTCGCGTGGACCACCCACGGGTCGCCGTTCGCCGCGGGACTCGAGCGCGGCGACGTGGTGCTGTGCCAGTTCCACCCCGAGCTCTCCGGGTCGTGGGGCCTGGACTTCCTGAGGCGCTGGGTCGCCGGCACGCGTGGCGAGGGCCTCGCCACCGCCTCGCCGAAGGCGCTGACCCGGCGCATCATTCCGTGCCTGGACGTGCGTGACGGTCGCGTGGTCAAGGGCGTGCGCTTCCAGGGGCTGCGCGATGCAGGCGATCCGGCCGAGCTCGCCGCGGCCTACGCCGAGCAGGGTGCGGACGAGCTGTGCATCCTCGACGTGTCCGCGACGCCCGAGGGCCGCAAGACGGCCGCCGAGACCGTCGCCCGGGTGCGGGCGCGCATCAACCTGCCGCTGACCGTGGGTGGCGGGGTGCGGGCGGTGGACGACGCCCGTCGCCTGCTCGATGCGGGTGCGGACAAGGTCGGCGTGAACACCGCCGCGGTCACCGACCCCTCGCTGCTCGAGCGCATGGCCACGGCCCTCGGCCGGCAGTGCGTGGTCCTCGCCGTGGACGCGGCGGGTCGCGACGGCGGCGGCTGGGAGGTGGTCACCCGCAGCGGCACGAACCGCACGGGCATCGATGCGGTGCAGTGGTGCCGCGATGGCGAGGCCCGGGGGGCCGGAGAGATCCTGCTCACCAGCTGGGATCGCGACGGAACCCGCTCGGGCTACGACCTCGACCTCGTCCAGGCGGTGTCGAAGGCCGTGCCCATTCCGGTCATCGCCTCTGGGGGCGCCAACACCCCCGACCACCTCGCCGAGGCCTTCGCCGCCGGCGCCGACGCCGCGCTCGCGGCCAGCATCTTCCACGACCGGGACACCACCGTGGCTCGAGTCAAGGACGCGCTCTCTGCCCTCGGCGTGGCCGTCCGACCCTTCGCTTCTGGAGTTTCCCCATGATCGTCCCCAGCATCGACATCCAGGGCGGCCAGGCCGTCCAGCTCGTCGGCGGCAAGGATCTCGCCATCGAGGCCGGCGACCCGCTCGCGTGGGCCGACCGCTTCGGCATCGTCGGCGAGGTGGCCGTGGTCGACCTCGACGCCGCCCTCGGCAAGGGCGAGAACACTGCACTCATCGAGGCCGTCTCCAAGCGCGCGGAAGTGCGCGTGGGCGGCGGCATCCGCTCGGTCGAGGCGGCGCGTGCCTGGCTCGACCGCGGCGTGGCGAAGATCGTCATCGGCACCGCGGCCAGGCCCGACTTGCTGCGCCAGCTGCCCCCCGAGCGCGTGATCGTCGCGCTGGACGCCGTGGATGGCGAGGTCGTCGTCGAGGGCTGGCAGACGAAGACAGGCGCCAGCATCCTCGAGCGCATGAAGGCGCTGGAGGGCCTGTGCGGCGGCTTCCTCGTTACTTTCGTCGAGCGCGAGGGGCGCCTCGGCGGCACCAACCTCGACCAGGTCGAGGCGCTGGTCGCGGCGGCCGGCAAGGCGCGGGTGACCATCGCCGGCGGTATCACCACCGTCGACGAGGTGGCGGCGCTCGATCGGCTCGGAGCGGAGGCGCAGGTCGGCATGGCCCTGTACTCGGGCCGCATGGATCTGGGCGAGGCCTTCGCGGCCCCGCTCGTCAGCGACCGCCCGGACGGCCTGTTTCCGACGGTGGTCACCGACGAGCGCGGGGTGGCGCTCGGACTCTGCTACTCGAGCCGCGAGAGCCTGGCCGAGGCACTGCGCACCGGCACTGGCGTGTATCAGAGCCGCAAGCGCGGGCTGTGGCGCAAGGGCGAGACCTCCGGCAACACCCAGAAGCTGCTGCGCGTCCGCGTCGACTGCGACCGCGATGCGCTCGCCTTCGAGGTGCGCCAGGCCGGGGCCTTCTGCCACCTCGAGACCCGCAGCTGCTTTGGCCCCGACCGAGGCTTCGGCCAGCTGGAGCGCACGCTCGCGAGCCGGGTGAGTGACGCGCCGGTCGGGAGCTACACGCGTCGGCTGCTCGACGACCCGGTGCTGCTCGGCAAGAAGCTGGTCGAAGAGGCGAAGGAGCTCGCCGAGGCCGAGACGGTCGAGGATGTGGCTTGGGAAGCGGCGGACGTGGCCTACTTCGCGGCGGTCGCCATGGCGCGGGCCGGCGTGACCTTCGCCGATGTGGAGGCCGTGCTCGACCGACGCGCGCGCAAGACCACCCGCCGCAAGGGGGATGCGAAGCCCGAGCCCGAGGCGCCCGTGTTCCAGGCCCTGCGCCGGGTGGAGCCCGAAGAGGTGCGCCTCGAGCGCGTCGATCCGGTGGATCCGAGCGCTGCGGCGGCGGTTCGCCCCATCCTGGAAGCGGTGGAGCGCGAGGGCATGCCCGCGGTCCGCCGGTTCGCGGAGCAGTTTGGCGACGCGAAGGCCGGGGACGACGTGGTGCTTGGCAAGGACGTGCTCCAGGCGGCGCTCGACAGCCTTCCCCGCGAGCAGCAGGACGTGCTGCGGCGCACCGCCGATCGCATTCGAACGTTTGCCCAGGCCCAGCGCGAGGGCCTGGCCGGGGCCAGCCTTCCCATCGACGGGGGCACGGCGAGCGCGCGGCTGCAGCCGGTCGAGCGGGCTGGTTGCTATGCACCGGGCGGGCGCTTCCCGCTGCCGTCGAGCGTGCTGATGACCGCGGTGACGGCGCGCGTTGCCGGCGTGCGCGAGGTGTGGGTGGCCTCCCCACGACCGACGGCGGTGACCCTGGCGGCGGCGGCGGTGGCCGGCGCGGATGGCTTCCTCGCGGTGGGGGGCGCCCAGGCGGTGGGCGCGCTCGCCTTCGGGGCCGGCGAGGTCCCGGCCTGCGACATCATCGTGGGCCCGGGCAATCGCTTCGTGACCGCCGCCAAGCAGGCGGTGAGTGGACGCGTGGCCATCGACCTACCCGCCGGGCCGAGCGAGCTGCTCGTCGTCGCGGACGATGCGGATGCGGGCGTGATTGCCGCCGACCTGCTCGCGCAGGCCGAGCACGATCCGGACGCGCGGGTCACGGTCATCGCGACCGACGCGGCCCTGCTCGATGCCGTCGACGAGGCGCTTCGCGAGCAGTTGTCGGTACTGCCCACCCGGGACACGGCCGAGGCTGCGCTGTGCACCGCCGGGCGAGCGATCCTGGCGTCGTCCTGGGACGAGGCCGCCGAGCTCGCGAATCGCCTGGCTCCCGAGCACCTCGAGCTTCAGGGGCCCGGCGCGGAGGCCCTGGAGTCGCAGCTCACCGAGTACGGGGCCCTGTTCGTCGGTTCCGGCGCCGCGGAGGTCCTTGGCGACTACGGGGCGGGCCCGAACCACGTGCTCCCGACCGGAGGGGCGGCGCGCAGCTTCGGAGGTTTGAGCGTTCTCTCCTTCCTGCGGGTCCAGACCCAGCTTCGGTTGCAGCCCAGTGCAGCACTGGTGGGCGATTGCGTCGCCCTGGCTCGACTCGAGGGTCTGGAGGGCCATGCCAGAGCGGCAGAACGCAGGAGCTGACGTGTCACCCGGTGTATCGTCACGGCATGCACACGGGTGGCGTCAGTCGCGTTTGGATTCCCATCTCGGTGGTGGGTTGGGCTGCGTTCGGAGCGGTAGCTTGGGTGTCCGGCGACCAGCCCACCGCCTACGTGGATCTGGTGGCGGCGGTGGCCTCCGCCGGAACCTGGATGGTCTCGCGGGAGCGCTGGTTGCCGGCGCTGATCGGCATCCAGGCCATGGCGAGTGTCGCGTGGATCGCGACGAGTGGTCAGCCCGGAACGGGCTTCGTGCTCCTCGGGGTCACCCTCGGTGCACTGCTCACCGAGCGCCGCATGCTTCCGCTCTGGGTGCTGATCGGTGTCTCCGCGGCGCCCTTCCTGCCCAACGCGGCCTACGCGGTCGCCCATGTGCTCTCGACGCTGTTCGGTACCGGCATGGGCAGCTGGGCGAGCCAGCGCTATCGCGAGGCCGAGACCGCGGCGCTGCTGCAGGCTGCGACGCTACAGGAGAAGAACGCCGAGCTCGAGACCTCGCGCCTCGCGCTCGAGGAGTCGCTGCGCCTGCGGTCTGCGTTCATGGCCAACATGAGCCACGAGATCCGCACCCCGCTCAACGGCGTGCTCGCCATGGCGCGGCTCATGCTCGACACGCGCCTCGACGACGGGCAGATCGAGATGGCGCAGACCATCGACCGGTCCGGTCGTAGCCTGCTCGCGCTGCTCAACGACGTGCTCGACTGGTCGAAGATCGACAGCGGACGACTCGAGCTCGAGCAGGTCCGCTACAACCCGCGCGAGGTCACCGAGGAAGTCCTCGAGCTCTTTGCGGGAGCCGCCCACGAGAAGGGTCTCGACCTCGCCGTCGTCTTCGACGAGACCGTGCCGACGCGTGCGATGGGCGACTCGCAGCGCCTGCGCCAGGTGCTCGCGAACCTCGTGGGCAACGCGGTCAAGTTCACCGCGACCGGCGGTGTGCTGATCGAGGTGCACGAGTCCGATGGGCAGCTGTTCTACTCGGTCTCCGACTCCGGCATCGGGGTGGCGCCCGAGCGCATGGCCACCCTGTTTGCGCCGTTCATCCAGGCCGATGCGTCCACCAGCCGTCGGTTCGGCGGCACCGGCCTCGGGCTGGCGGTGAGCCGACGCCTGGTCGAGGCCATGGGCGGCGAGATCGCCGTCGAGAGCAAGCTCGGCAGCGGCAGTACCTTCACCTTCGGGGTTCGCTGGGAGCCACCGACCGAGGAGCCCACGAACCTCACGGTGATCGCGCGCCTGAAGCGGCGGCGAGCCCTCGGCGTCGGCCTGCGCGAGTACACGGCCATGGCGGCCCGCGGAGCTCTCGGCGAGGTCGGCATGACCGTCGACTTCGTCGACAGCCTCGACCAGGTCGCGGCCGCACTCGAGAAGCACCGCTACCACGCGATTCTCGTCAGCATGGAGCTGGATGAGCCGAAGAAGATCGCCCACCACATGTCGATGATCGATGCCCCTCCGTTCGTGCTCCTCGCCAACCTGGGAGCTGCGGCGGGAGCGAGCGGCGCCATCGATCTCGGCTACGCCGGAGTGGCCTTCGCGCCGCTGCGGGCCCGCGACCTGTGCGTGGTCATCGACGCGGCGGTACACGGCGAGACGAATGCCGAGCGCACGGCCTGGTCTTTCTTCGAGCGCAGCCTGGCGCAGCGCGTGCCGCTGTCCATCCTCGTTGCGGAGGACAACCCGACCAACCAACGCGTGGTCGAGCTCGTGCTCCAGCGTCTCGGCTACAACCCGGCCTTCGCCGCCAACGGGCTGGAGGCCGTGCAGGCCGTCCGCCGCCATCGCTACGACCTGGTACTGATGGACCTGCTCATGCCCACCATGGACGGGCTGGAGGCGACCCGCATCATCCTCGAGGAGCAGCGTGAGCGGCCGCCGGTCATCGTCGGGCTCACCGCCTCAGCGTCCCAGGATGCCCGCCGTGACTGCCTCGCCGCCGGCATGCGCGAGGTGCTCGCCAAGCCGCTCGAGATCGCCGCCCTCGTGTCGACCCTCGAGAGCTTCGCCGACGAGCCGATGTCGACGGGCGAGCGGCCCTCGGCGCCCTCCGGCGAGGACCAGCGCGCGCTGAATGCGCTCGACATGCTGCTCCAGCTCTGCGGTGGGGACATCGACAAGCGCCGTGTCCTGGTGGCGGACTTCCTGATCAACGCCGACCAGCTGGTGGCCACCATGAACCAGGCCATCGAGACCGGCGCGCGCGAAGAGCTGCGGCGGGCGGCACACTCGCTCAAGGGCAGCAGCCCCATGTACGGCGCCCCCGGCCTGGGTGAGGCCGCGGCGAAGCTCGAGACCCACGTCAAGGAACAAGGCCTGGATGGCTCGCGCCGGGGCGTGGTGGTGGTCGAGGACGAGCTCGCGAACACGCGCAGCTTCCTGTCGGACGTCGTCGGGCTCTAGCGCCTACTCGCTCGGCAGGGGCTCGAGTACCTGCTGTCCGTCCGAGGGGATGCCGAGGTAGCCAAGGCGGTCGAAGGTGGACACCCGCCACCACCAGGCTCGCGCGGGTCGCGGCAGCGCGAGGCGGTCAGGCAGCCAGGTGGCTTGTGGGACGTCCTCGACGAACACCAGGTCCGAGAAGTCGGGCGTCGCGGAGATCTCGACGCGGTAGCCGAGAGCGCGGTTGACCTCGGTCCAGCCGAAGTCGTGGCGGCGGAGCACGGAGCCATCTTCGGGAAACCGCGGCTGGCCGGGGACCAGCAGGGGGGTGGTCTCGGTGGGGGCCTGGCCCTCGGTGACGCGGGCGCCGAAGCCTGCGGGCAGCTCGCGCTCGACCTCGGCGCCGATCACTGCGACCTTGGCATACAGCGCTTCGGTGCGGGATGCCTTGGGCTCGAGGGTGACACGGAAGCCGCCCAGCGCACCGGTGGTGACGCCATCGCGCGTGACCACGTTCATCTCGCCTTCGGCCTCTTCGCTGACGGAGCGCACGGAGACGCTGCCGCTCTCCAGGCCCAGGGTGCTGGAACGGGAGGTCTTGTGGCTTCCGAGGCCGCGGATCACGACGCAGGTCTCCGAGAGCAGGCTGACGTCGTCGTGTACGCCGGTGGCGGCGTTCGCGGCGAGTCGGATGGTCGCGAAGCTCCCCGCCTTCGTGCACACGGTGGTGCCGACTGGAAGCTCGTCTCCAAGGCGCAGCGCCGTCTCCGCGGCTGCTGGGGAGCGAGCCGTGCCCGAGCCGCTAAGGGCGATGACGTAGCCGACCTGGTGGGCGTGCTCGTTGTCGGTCAGCTCGAGCAGCTGTCCCACGCGAGGCTGCTCGTCGGCGCCGAGTCCATTGAGCGTGCGCAGGACTTCAGGGCTCTGTCCCGCGGCCGCCGCGA
This sequence comes from Deltaproteobacteria bacterium, assembly GCA_006226595.1. GTDB lineage: Bacteria > Myxococcota_A > UBA796 > UBA796 > M1803. The sequence goes on along the minus strand of SBGP01000019.1, from coordinate 26,423 downwards.
TGGACTCCACCGTGTCACCGGCGTGGACCACGCGGAAGTCCGCTGCGAACGCGAGCGACAGCCACAGCGCAATCATCGCGGCATCCCCGATGGCGTGATCACCGCGGCGCGAAGCACGCGCCAGTCGGTGCTGTCGATCTGCTTGGGCTCGGTGATCAGGTCGATCTGGTCTTCGGGGACCCCGGCTGCGACCAGCGCCGCCACGCCCGCACGGGCGCGGTCCGCGGCGAGCGCACGGTTGCGGACGAGGTCGCCCTCGGGAGAGAACGAGCCCTCGACGGTGAAGCGCGCGTCGCCGCGAGCCTTGGCGATAGCTTCGATCTCGCGCAGCCCGCGGGTCGAGAGCACGGCCGAGTCGGCGGGGAAGGTCACGTGCAGCGTCTGGGGGGAGCGCGCACGGGCCCAGGTGGTCACCTCGGCGGCTACCGGAAGCTCCAGGGTCTCGCGGCGGCCGTTGCCCACGACCTCGAGGACCACGAGGCCGGGCTTGGTGCTCAGCATGAGGACGCCGTCTTCGTTGACTGCGACCGGTGCACCGTCGAGCTCCACGCGGTCGCCCACGGCGGTGACGACCACCAGGGAGCCGATCTTCGCGAGGGGCATCAGGGACAGCGGGGTCTGGCCGTCCACGGTGAGCCAGCGGCTGCGGTGACCGGGTGCCGCCACCTGCACCTCGCCGCCGCCGAGCTCCTGGAGCAGCTTGTTGGCCTCGTCGAGCGGCATCCAGCGGCACACGGGGTGCGGAAGCCACACCTCCACACCCTCGAGGTCGGTGACGATGCCATCGGGCTCGGTATCCGGGACTTCTGCCACCACGGGGGCTGGCGGCTCGGGCTCGGGTATGGGCTCGGGTTCGGGCTCGGGCTGCTTGCGACGGACGTCGAACACGGGGCCGATCGCGAGCACCGCGGCGCCGAGACCGTTGCGGTCGAACAGGTAGCCACCTTCGACGCGCAGATCGAGCGGGCGGGGGCCGGGTACGTCGAGGGCAATTCCGGCGAAGCCGAGCTCGCCCACGCCTCCGGCGATCCTCGGTCCGAGGCCGCCCACCAGGTCGAACCGTCCCCACACCGCGCTGGGATCGCTCACCGTGAAGCGCAGCTCGGGGCGTGCGGTGAACCCGGGACCGAAGTCGGGGAACAAGCCGCCGTCGATCCGCAGTGTCCCGCGAAGACGGGGATGTACGCGAACCCCCAGCGATCCGCCGGCAAGGGCGCCGCCCGAGCCTTCGGCACCGACACCGCCGGAGACGTGCAGGTCCCCGTGCGGTGCGGCAGCGAGGGCCATCATTCCGAGCAGCATCGCGAGCATTCGCGAACCCTACGTCGGGCCTGGCGCCTTCCGCAACCAGCGCCGCGTGTCCTCGGCGTGAACCGCTGGCCCGGGGCCATCCGCAGGCGTGTGGTCTCGCGTCAACGACGCTCGATGAGTTCGAACAAGCCCTTGTCGGCGCGGTTGCGGTAGGTGTACTCCCCCGAGAAACCGTCCCCATTGCGGGTCAGGAACACGTCCATGGCGTCGTCGACGTCCTCGTCGTGCCACTCGAGCACGCCGCTGTCGGCGTGGTAGCTCCCCGTGAAGCGCGTGCGGACCTCGCTGCCCTTGAACTCGGAGACGAGCTCGCCGGTGAGGGCCTCGGGGGTGCCGTCGATGAGCACGGTGAGGGTTCGCCCCCGGGCACTCGCGAGCCAGTTTCCGAACGGGAGTGGCAGGTGCCTGGTCGACGTCGGCTTCGGCTTCGGCTTCGGCTTCTTGGGCTTCGGGGCGGCGGTGGGCCCCGGCTCGGGAACGTCGGGCTCCACGATGTCGGCGGGCTCGGGGGCTGGGTCGGGCACGGGCGCGGCCACGGGTTCGGGTGGTGCCGTGACCACGGGTTCCGGGACCTGGGCTGCTCCCGCCGGCGCCTCGTCGCGGTTCGACGCGAACCACAGCCCGAGCGCGAGGAGCAGCAGCACCGCCGGAACCGCCCACCACGCCCGCGACGACTGCGTGGCGGGGGGGAGGGGCTCGGTCGCTGCGAGAGGCTCCGGCTCCGGGCGAGGCAAGGTCGCGGCCTCGGAGACCACCGGGTTCTTTGGAGCGCCGGGGGGAGCCAGCGTAACTCCGGTGTTCTCGGTCAGGTAGGTCGCGGCGCGCTCACTGGCCTCGGCAAAGGTCCGTGGAAGCTCTGCGCGGCCTTCGAGCGCCTCCATCACCGAGATCAGATCGGCCGCCATGGCCCCGGCCGACTCGTAGCGCTCGCTTGGGTCGTAGCCGACGGCCTGCTGGATGATGCCGACCAGACGTGGCTCGAGACCTCGCCAGCGGGTGGAGTGCGGGGGGGCCGCGAACAGGTCCACCGGCGTATCGTCGGTGAGCAGGTTGTACAGCGTCGCCGCCACCGCGTAGATGTCTGCTCGGGGACCGACCGAGCGCGCGTCGAGCCGTTGTTCCGGGGCCATGAACGCGAGCGTGCCCATGGCGACGCCGGTGCGTGTGGCACGTGCGTCATCCGCGGAGACCAGCGCGATGCCGAAGTCGGCGACGAGTGCGATGCCATCCTGGTCGAGAAGAATGTTTTGTGGCTTGATATCGCGATGGATGATGCCGCGTTCGTGCGCGTGGGCGAGTCCGGCGAGGATCTGGAGCGTGTAGCCCACGGCCTCGGCGGGCGGCAGGGGGCCGTCCCGATGCAGCTTGTCGGAGAGCGAGCCGCCGGAAGCAAGCTGCATCACGACGTAGTCGTAGGAGCCCTCGGCGCCAAAGTCGTACATCCGCAGGATGTTGGGGTGTCCCAGCTCGGAGAGTGTGCGGGCCTCGGCGCGCAGGCGGCGTCGCTGGTCGTCGGTTCGCGAGGGCCCAGGGCGGAGCACCTTCACCGCTCGCTGGAGGTCGAGCGCGGTGTCGGTGGCCTCGTACACGGCGGCGCTCGCGCCTTCTCCGATGACCGCGGTCAGGAGATAGCGGCCCTGGGCGAGGGTACTGCCGGCGTTCGGGAGCGGATGGGGGGAGGATGACATCACAGCCCGCCTAATCTATCGTCGCGGTGCTCCCCACGGAGGCTATGTGTTCGATCTGCAGGTCCTTTCTTCGTCTGATGACGTCGTCTACCTCCACCGCCTCGCCGAGCGGCCATGCCAGGTCGGGCGCGCGCCGGTCAACGACCTCGTCATCAACGACACGATGGTCTCGCAGTTCCATGCGCTGATGTGGGTCGAGGGCGAGCGGGCCCACATCCGCGACCTGGGCAGCCGCAATGGCACGTTTCAGAACGGCAAGCGCATCCAGGGCACGGCTGAGCTCGCCGAGGGCGATGTGGTCGGCATCGGTCCGGACACCCGCCTGCGCATCGCCGCGACCGTCGACCCGACCCAGGGCATGACCGAGCTCGTCGTGCAGGAGGAGGGGACTGGCGTGTGCTTCCCGCTGCGCGACGACCGCCTGCACTTTGGCGGGTCGCCGGAGTGCGAGGTGCCCGTAGCGGGCGCGGATGACCGGGTGGCGACGCTGCTCGTGGTCGGCGAGCAGGAAATCTGGCTCGGCGAGGGCACCGAGGACCGTCCGATCGAGCTGGATCAGGTGTTCACCGTCGGAGGCAACAACTACAAGGTGATGCGTCGCGGCTCGCTGTTCGAGACCACGGCCGTCCCCACGCGCCAGGCCGCAAGTGGTCGGTACCCCTACAAGATCCAGGCCACGCTCGATGGACCCACTGGTCCCGAGGCCACGGTCTTCGATGTGACGCGCGACATCACGTACAAGGTCGAGGCGGAGAACCGCGCGGTGCTGCTGTACCTGCTGGCCCGGCAGTGGTCGCTGGACGTCGGACACGACGAGACATCTCGCGGCTGGTGCTCCAACGAAGAGCTACTCACCGGCGTGTGGGGGCGCTCCGCTCAGGACGACAACAAGCTGCACGTGCTCGTCTACCGGCTGCGCAACGAGCTGAAGAAGGTCGGCTTCGATCCGTGGTTTCTCGAGAAGCGGCGACGGTTCACCCGTCTGCGACTTCGCGAAGCCGAGATCGACTAGTCCCCTCGGAGGCGGGCTTCCTCGAGAGCCTGGTCACCCAGCGTGACGCACGATGAGCACGGCATCCCCACGAGCCGGGCTGCAGGCTAGTGCACGCGCTTCATCAGCCGTGAGAGGCGGGCAGCGAGCGCCCGCGGCTGGAACGGCTTGGTCACGTAGTCGTCCGCGCCGAGGCTGAATGCCTGCTCGACGGTCTCTTCGTCGCCGATCCCGGTCAGCATGACGACCGGGGTGTGGGCGTGGCGGCTGTGCGCGCGCAGGGTCTCGAGGGCGGTCAGCCCATCGGTGCCGGGCATCTGGACGTCGAGCACGATCAGCGAGACGTCGAGGTCATCGACCTCGCGCAGGAGCTCGTCGCCCGAGCTGAAGGTCGTCACCTCGGCGCCGTGGCTCTCGAGCAGGGTTCGCACCAGGACCGAGACCGTGGGATCGTCATCGACGACCACGGCCCGCTGGGCGGACGGTGCGTCGCAGGTGGTGCCGACGATCTGGTTCGGACCCGCGGCTCGCGCGAGGCGCGACATGCGCCGTGCCAGGTACAGCGCGTCTTCAGCCCGTGCGCCCATGGCCTCGACGACGCCAGCGGCAAGGGTCACGTTCGGCACCGCCCGCTCGCGGGAGATCGCCGTGAGTACTGCGCGTAGTCCGAGCTCGGCGGCCGCCGCGGGCGTCTCGTCGAGGAGTACGGCGACCACGTTGCTGTCCCACTCGGCGGTCACGGCGTCGGGGAGCAAGCGCTGAAGCGCGCCACGCAGGCGGGTGGCCAGACCCGGAGGGACCGACTCTTCTTCGCGCACGACCACGAGAGCCACGGAGTAGGGCGTGCGGTCGCGCTCGAACTGCGTGCGCAGACGGCGGAACTGGTCGAGGAAGCGGTCGCGCGCTTCTTCGGCTCGCGGGGGACTGGCGTGGGTGAGGCGTCGCTTGAGCACGTCGTCGAGCGTGGAGAGGTCGACGGGCTTCGGCAGCAGTTCGTCCGCGCCGAGCGCGAGACACTCGCTGCGGACCTGCTCGGAGGCGCGTCCGGAGACGACCACGACGGGTACTTCACGGAGGTGCGGCTGCTCGCGCATCCACAGCAGGACCTCGCGACCGTCCTCGTCGGGGAGGAAGAGGTCGAGCAGGACGAGGCTGGGGTGGCTCTTCGCGAGTGCCGTTCGCGCGGCGCCCGCGCTGTCGGCGACCGAGACCCGGTCGCTATAGCGGGACGCGGCGACCGAGAGGATGCGTGCGACGGACGGGTCGTCCTCGACGACGAGGACCGAGCGGTGGTCGGTCTGGTCCGACAGGTGGTCCTGGATCCCCTGGAGCAGTTCACCCACGCGCGTGCCGAGGTCGGCGGCGCTCGCAGCTTCGACGGCGCTGCCGAGAGCAGCGAGGTCGCTCAGGCCGTGGTGTTGGGCACCGGTCGCGATGGCGTGGGCCACGCGGCGGACGGTGTCGGTGGCGGGCTCGCCGCGGCTGACTGCCGCCATGGCACGATCGAGCGCATCGGCGCGGAGCCGGAGTCGGTCCGGGAAGGTCCGGCGAGGTACGCCGCTGGGTTCGGACTCGATCTCCGGCGTGGACGGCGCGCTCGGCAGGGGCGTCAGCGGCGGTGCACCATGGAAGTGCTGCAGCAGCGAGGCACGCTCGCCTTCGCGCATGCCGATGGCCTCCATCAGCTCGTTGGCCATCGCGCGCGAGGTCGAGGGACGCTCGGCTGGCGTGAGCGAACAGGCGTGCTGGAGAGGCTCGCGCAGCTCGGGCGGCAGGCGCAGCCACCGGTCGGAGTGCGGACGCGCGTACGCGAGGTCGATGGGCGACTCGCCGGTGATCACCGCGTACAGGGAGGTCGCCACCGAGTACAGGTCGGCCTGTGGTCCCACCGAGTGGGCATCAAGCCGCTGCTCGGGGGGCATGAACGAGCGCGTGCCCATCGCGGTGCCCGGCTCGGTTCGGTAGGTCGCCTGGGACTGGAGCAGCGCGATGCCGAAGTCCGAGAGCTTCGCCTGGCCCGTCTCGGTGAGCAGGATGTTCGACGGCTTCACGTCGCGGTGGACGATGCCTTCCTGGTGGAGGACGGACAGCGCGGACAGCGTCTGGACCGCGACGCGAACGGCCTCGGGCACCGGCAGAGGGCCATCGGCCTTCACCCGCGAGGAGAGGCTGCCCCCACGGCACAGCTCCATCACGATGTAGTCGTCGTTCTTGGTCGTGCCGATGTCGTAGATCGTGACGATGTTCGGGTGCTGAAGCAGCGCCATCGCCCGCGCTTCGGTGAGGAAGCGCTCGAGATAGTGCTCGCGCAAGCCGTCGCCGAGCACCTTGATCGCACGCTCGACATCGAGCAGGCGATCGCGTGCGCGGTACACGGACGCAGCACCGCCCCGCCCCAGCAGGTCGATCAGGTCGTAGCGGCCGTTTGCAAGGGTGCGGGGGAGGGAGTCCTGCAAGAAGTCCTCGTTCCGCGCGAGTCTATCAGACTCGCCACTCCGCACAGACCCCCAGAACGACCAAGGACCCGGCGCTTGGCGCCGAGTCCTGGATCCTCGCGAGGCAGGGCCTCGGGCGAGTGGGGCGAAGAGGCTAGGCCTCCTCGGCGACCGCCTCGGTGATCACGGGAAGCGAGGTCGGGACCGAGGCCACCATGGCCTCGAAGTCGGCCTTGGCCTGGGGGAGGCAGTCCGTGCAGACGAGGACCTCCTTCTTGATCTCCCAGCCACGGCCGCCGCGATCATCGCGCTTGGCGCGCTTGCGGCGCTTGCCGCCGGCGACGGGGATCGCGTTGGAGCGGTGGGGGTACTCCATGATCCGGATCTCGGAGACGACCGAGTGGGCGGAGGAGCGGGCGGTGGTGACGCGGTCGCACTTGGCGCAGCGGTACATGTGGACTCCGGTGGGCGCGCGCGGGATCGGCGTCGCCAAGGGAAGGGAAAAGACGGCCCCAAGTAAGTGAGTTCAGCGCATTCGGCAAGCTCCGCGGGCAATGGCTTGCGCTCGGCCTCGGCGATCCGGCAAGCTGAGCCGGTCCTGGAGCCCCCGATGTGGCCGTCTCGCCTCCTGCTGTGCCTCGCTCTCGTCGCCTGTGGCGGGGAAAGACTCGAGCTTCCCGAAGACCACTTCGACCCGGGCACGGGAACCGTGATCACGGACGCAGACCCGGCGGTGAGCGTGATCAACCTCGATGACGTGGGGCAGATCTGCGTGACGACCGACGGCTCGGAGCCCGACTGGTCGAACTGCTCGCCGCTCGCCGAGGACCGCCGCGTGCCGCTCGCCTGTGGCTTCAACCTCGTCCAGATCGCGTGGAACGAGGGCACCGAGACCGACAGCGCGAACTATCAGGTCGAGTCGCCCGGCTGCGAGGACGTGGTCGTTCCGCTGTGGGCGAACGACGAGCTCGTGAAGGCCTTCGTCCCGATCAAGGACGACATCCAGTGCCGCATGAACAACTGCGAGAACCCAAGCGGTACCGGCAACTGGAGTGCGAACTGCGACAGCGGCTCGGTGGCGTGGAACGTCTCCCTGTCGGGCACGCGCGCGATCAGCGAGTTCACGTACAGCGCCTGCGAGGGCACGGCGACGGTGGCCGTCCACGACTACGTGAACGACCCGAACTGGGATGACGAGAACGCGACCGTCGACCTCGACATCACCCTCGTGCTCGACGGGGTGATTCGCCAGGACACGAACTTCTCTGGCAATGGCAACGAGGGCGGAACCGTCGACATCTCCGGGGATTTCACCGGCAAGGTCGAGTCGCGGATCGAGATCGTGAACAAGGCTCGGGGCGGTGGCGGCTTCCTCGCTGGATGCACCGTCGACCCGCTCGACGACGAGGTCTGTGCGCCCGGTGGCGCGATGATCCTCTACGACTTCCCGGACTGGAGCTGTCACGGAGCGATCTGCCCCGAGCCCGGCCAGATCCTCACCGGTCCCGATGGCGACAATGACGGCGTCGCCGACGACGAGGACAACTGCCCCGAGTGGCCCAACCCGCTCCAGGAGGACGTCGACGAAGACGGGATCGGCGATGCCTGCGACGACGATCCGGGCTTCTACGGCATCCGCTTCAAGAGCGGCGAGCGCTGCCTGGCCGGCTCCGGCGCCGACGTGAGCAGCACGACCACCTGCGACAGCGGTGCCGCCGAGCAGCGCTGGGTGATGCGCGACCATGGCGGGCACAGCGGCTTCGAGCTCGCCGGAACCGGCACCTGCATTGGAACGTCCGGAGGCTGGCTCGGGCCCTGGGATCTCGTGCTCGAGGCGTGCAACCCGGACAAGGCCGAGCAGCAGTGGGACCTCGAGACCTACGATCAGGGCGGCCTCGACGCGAGCTACCCGATGCGCATGCACAACGTCGCCGACAACTTCTGCGCGTACACCGACTTCACGAACAACGTGTTCGGCACCGCCGGCAACTGCGGGCTGGCGGGCACCGAGAACGGGCGCAAGATCGGCATCTACGCGGGTGGCGACTACACGGGGACGGCGCTTCAGCCCTAGCTAGAAGCTGATCACCATCTCCTGGAAGCACTTGTCCGAACTCTCGCACCGCCCGATGGCGAAGTGGTCGTGGGCTGCGTCCTCGTCGAAGGCGAGGATGTCGTCGATCTGCGCAATCACCTCGTCGGTGATCTTCGCGGCCCACACGTGGCCCTTCTCGCAGTCGTCCACGGGGCTGCCGACCATCACGCCGACGATCGACCGCTGCCGGTTGCGGACCCGATAGATGGGTGAACCGCTCTGACCGTTGTACGTGTCGAGGTCGTGCTTGATGAGGCCGGTGCCCCAGGCTTCCCAGCCGCCGTTCCGCACGCCGCTCACGGTCCACACATCCGGACTTCCCAGGTCCTGCGGGTATCCCAGGCTGTACAGCCGCGTGCCATCGAGCAGGTCGTTGCTCACCGCCTCGAGTGGGAGGCTGGCCTCGAACGACACCGGTCGATTGAGTCGAACGACGGCCCAGTCGAAGCTCCGCTTCAGCTCGCCGTTCCCGAGCGTCGTGTACAGGATGGGCACGTACAAGTCGGTGACCACCCGTTCCCCGTAGGGCCAATCCGGCGAGTAGGTGGTGTTGTACGCCTGGCGGAACACGGCCCGGGACCGAGAGAATCCCGTCCGCGCTTCGTCCTTTCGGTAGTCCCACAGACAGTGCGCGGCCGTGAGAACGTGTCGGTCGTCGAGCAATGTCCCGGTGCAGCCATCCAGGGTGCCGACGGCTGCCTGGGGCAGGCGCGCTGCCCCATTCTGGGCGGCGGTGAGGCCAGGGGTGCGGTCGTCGCTGCCGATGATCATCGCCGTGTCCGCGATGCAGGTGTTGCCACCGCGCGTGCGGGCCTCGCTGTGGGCATGCTCCAGCGCGAGCTCGGTCTCGACCTCGCTGGGCTCGTGCTCGCAGGCGGTGAGGGTGAGAAGCAACAGGGCAGACAGACGCATGGGACCTCCAAGGCCGCGCAACGTAGAGCCCCGACTGCTCGCCCGCGACTCTCGTGTGCCGAACTGGCGAGCCGCCTCCGCATCGTGCGCGACAGACCTCGTGAACCGCCGTGCAACGTTTTCGTGGGCGGGTGTCAGCGGTCCGCGGGACCCCTGTCGACCTCGCCCAGCCACGGGCCATCCATCACGTGGACCGACGCCGCGTACACGTCCACCACGTATGCGCCGGAGCCCTCGGGGGCCGCGAGCTGCAGCTGGTCTTCGCGAAGTTCGGCGGCCTGGCGCACGATCTCGGCCTGCTTGTCGGTCAGCGTCGAGCGCACGGCCACGGGCCACAGACGGTCCCCATCCTCGAGCAGCTCGACCTCGACGGACCACGTCGCCCGCGCGATGCGGCCGGTGCCGTCGGTGAGGGCCAGGGTCGCGACGCCGGCGGGAAGGTCGAGCTCGTACACGACCTCGAGGTCGAGCTCGGCGACCTCGCGCTCGAAGCGCACTGCCCCGGCGCGTGCGACGTCGAGCGGGGCGTAGACGGGTAGGGTCACGCGGATGTCCTCGCCCGCCTTCATGCCCCTGTCGTCGCAGGGAGCGCGTCCGAAGATCGACAGACTGCCGCCGACCGCACGGCGCGTTCCGGGAGGGAGCACGGTCGACGCTCTGGTCCGCGGAGCGCGGCGAACGCCGTCGTTCCAGGCGGCGAGCTCGCTGGGCAGCGCCTGGAGCAGCGCGCGCTCCGCCGTGTGGAAGCGTGGGTCAGCGGCCTCGTCCCACGAGTGGCGCAGGATGGAGGTCGCGGCGAGAGACGGGTCCACCTCGGGAACGAAGAAGGACGCCTCGTCGACGGCATCGAGCAGGCCGACGCCTCCGAGCGACACCATGCCCACGACCTCGGCCCTGGCGATGCCCTCGTCGGTGACCGCGTAGATCGCGCGGCCGTGGTCGTACAGCCGGCTCACGTGTGGGTTGTCGCCGGCGGGCAGCGGGACGACGTCCTCGACCACGACTTCCTGCCAGGTCCCGACGTAGTGGAGGCGCAGGTCGGAAGCGCGTCGGTTGTTCGCCTTCACGAGCTTGCGGGCCTCACGCCACGCCTCGGCGAGGTGAGGGGAGTCCGGACGCTCGTCCTCACCACGTCCCGCCGGGAAGTAGCACCCGATCACCGCGTGCTCGCGGCGAAGCTCGTTCACGGGAATGCCGACCCGGCAGCCCGCGCGCTCCACGTCGTGAAAGCTCGCCGAGAACCAGTGCATGGGCTCGGACACGGTCGAGATGTACGTCTGCCGGTGAAACAGCGGCAGGTCGGCGGGCTCGAAGGCTGCGGCGGACAGGGCGAGGAGCGTGAGCATGCGCGGAGAACGGAGACGGTGTGTGGACCTTACACCGCCGACTCCGCGACCGCGATGGATCCACTTTGCGCCACTCGGTGCGCCATTTTCGAGCAGCCGAAACAGAGATGGCTGCCAAAACTGCACGGACAAAGCCGTGCGTTTTCGGCACTTGTGTGGAAAGTGTCATGCAGATGTCCAAGACATGTCCATGACGTGCTTTGCTGTTCGTACCGGGAGGCTTCATGGCGCGTGCATGGCTGATGGCACTGACCCTTCTCATCTCGTCGACGGCGGTGGGCGCCGAGACCGTCCGCGACCTCTCGGGTCGCCAGGTCTCCCTCGAAGATGCGGGGACGGTGGTGCTGTTCTGGTCCATGAGCGATGCCGATGCTCCCGCCGAGCTTGCGCAGCTCGCCGAGGCCGAGCGTCTCGGATGGCCGGTGCTCGCGGTGAACACCGATGGGCCGACGCGTCGGGGACAGGTGCGTCCCTACCTGCGTCGCCACGGGCTGGGTGAGCTTCCGGCCACGGTCGATGCGGACGCAGCGCTGATGCAGCGCGTGCGCGGCGAGCAGGGTGGGGCGTTCATGGTCGAGTCCGGCGTGGCCCAGGCCCGCGCCGAAGGGCCGAGCATGCTGCTGGCGCCTGCGGACGACGGCCGGGAGCGAGCCATTGCTCGCGAGCGTCGCCGCGACGTGCAGCCGACCGACGACCGTCCGCCGCGCGACATCTTCGACCTGACCCCGCCGACGGAAGACGAGCAGCCGTGGCCGGGCGTACCTGCGGCGAGCGAGCGCCGCTAGACCCGCGGCTGCGGGTCCGGGCCGTACACCGTATCGAGCCCGAACAGGGTCAGGTAGCGCATGGCGGCGTCGACCGTAGCGGCGTCGATCTTGCCGGCCCAGGCGTCCACGGGGCGGGCGCCAAGCAGCACCGCGCTGTGGTCACGCGCGAGCTGGGACGGTCGCGACACCGCCTCCTCGAGGTTCGCTGGCACCGGGCGGTGGAGGGCCGCGAACAGCGCACGCGCCTCGGCGACGGGCTCGGTGCACAGGCGCTCGTAGTACACGGTGTGGGCGCCCGCGGGCAGGTGCGCCAGCGCGACGGCGTTCTCGACGCACCACAGGAGCACGTGCTGCAGGAACGGGTCCTGCTCCCGGTGTAGCGGGGCGGCGCGGTCGCCGAGAAATGCGAGCAGCGCATCCTGGGCGAGAAGCTGGTCGAGGGCTGGCCCCCATCCCATCTGCTGGCGCGAGCGGGCCACGGCGAGCGGGTGCCGCATCAGGAACACGATGCGAAGCTCGGGGAAGCGCTCGCCCATCCAGCCCAGCGCGAGATTCGCGCGGATGGCCTTGACCAGTCGGTACTGCGGGCGGATGGCCGTGTTGTGCGCGTCCACCCAGCGGTTCGACAGGGTCCCGTCGAGAGCCTGGCGCGCGGCCGCCTCGAGGACCGGGTCGTCGGTACCCGGGGGCGCGAACCGGCGGGTCACCGGCCAGTCCTCGTTGAAGCGCGCGTCGAAGGGCTCGAAGATCACGCGGTGATCGTGCGCGGCGTTGATCAGCTCGGCGACCCAGGTCGTGCCGCTGCGCCCGCTGCCGGCGAGGAGCACCGTGCGGTCGAGGTCGGTCGGCGGGTTCTGCACCAGCTTGCCAGCGACCCGTCGCCACAGCTTGCGGCGGATGTCCTTCGGACGCCTCACCCGCGACCCACGAAGAAGCGGTGGTACGGCATCTGGGGGTTCCGGAACTCCTCGTCCACCGCCATGCCCGCGGCCTCCAGCGCCCGGCGCACCTTCGCGGCGGAGGTCCCGCTGCGGCCGATCTCCCAGTGATGAGCCGGGGCCATGCGCTTGCGTCCGAGCAGGCGGGGCAGGTCCGCGCGCAGCTGCTTGTGCTTGCGGCGCACGCCGTCCATGAGCACCACCCCGGCGTAGTACTGCACGTCGGGCACGCTGATCACGAGTCGCCCGTCGGTGACGCGCACCAGCTCGGCCATCGCTCGGGTGGACTGCTCCCAGGGCACGTGCTCGAGCACCTGACAGCAGATGCTCACCGCGAAGCGGCCGTCCTCGAACGGCAGGTCGTCGACCGAGGCGATGACGTCGGGCTTCAGCACTTCCTGGACGTCGACGGTGGTGACCTTGCGCCCGCGGGCGGCGAGCTCGCGCTCGACGACCCCCGAGCCGACGCCGACGAGCAGGACCTCGCCCTCGGGCCCGGACAACGCGCGGTCGATCTGGTACCAGTACGAGGTCCAGCGGCGGAGGGTGTCGTAGCCCCCGTGGCGGTAGTCCTCTTGCATCAGTGCTCCGTGATCAGGCGCTCGAGGCGCTCGAGGACCGGGTTCGCGACCTTGGCGACGCGAGCGTGGTCGTCGTCCGTCCAGCCCTCGACGCGTCCCTTTCGGGCACCGCGTTCCTTCTGGGCGTTGAGCCGGGCGCCGAGCACCGCCTCGACCCCGGCGGGCGCGGGCTTGCCGGTGACGAAGCGGAACAGGCCGTCCAGCGCGTCCCGGTTGCCCGAGAAAAGGTCCTCCGAGTCGAGCACGTGCACGACCTCCGGGCCGAGGCGCTCGGCGAGGTCGAGGCCGTGGCTCACCGTGCGGGCCCACAGCCACGCGCACTTGTCGAGCGGCGGCAGCGCGTTCCATCCGGCGAACTCGGGGTCCTGCGGGCGCGGGCGAACCCGGGCGAAGTCCCAGGGATGGCCCTGGTAGTACTCGCGGGCCATGGCGCTGGCGACGAAGCCCTCGGGCTTGCGGGTGAGCAGGACGAAGCGCGCCCGCGGATACGCGGCCAGCAGGGGTTCGGCGAGGAAGGTCAGTCGGTTGTTCGACTCGAACCACACGCGCCCGCGGCGGTGGGCCCGGAAGATGGCGACGTCCCGAGCCTGGTGGATGGTGTCCTTCCAGAAGGCGCGGGGCTGCGCGTCCTGGGTCCAGGCCAGGTAGGAGGCGGCGACCAGCGCCGGCGAGGGCTCGTGCTCGGCGTGCACCTCGGGCACCAGGTCGAACAGCGCCGAGAGCGTCATCGTCCCGGAGCGGCCGGGGGAGAGCACGAACACCGGGCGGACCTGGGCGCGGAGCACGTGCTCGTCCTGGGGCCAGCCCTGCTTGCGGTAGCCGAGGGCCGCGAGGCCGTTCGCCGCGAACAGCTGGGCTTCTTCGAGGCGGCGGTCGACCCGCGCCAGGCGCTTGCGGGCGCGGTGGAGCAGGTAGACCAGGCCATTGGCTCGGGGGGAGGGGATCATGGGGCCTCTGCTAGCACTGCGCGGGCTATCGGCCCAGCGGTCGCGCGTCGGACTTCGGCTCCACACCCTTCAGGCGGCGCTTGCGGCGATCCAGTCCCCACGACAAGCCGATGCTCGGGGTGAGGTTGCCACCGCGGTTCTGGGTGAGTCCCACGGTGAGCGCGGGGGCCCACTGGGGGCGAAACCCGATGACGACGCCGGCCCGAAGCCACGACTCGTACACCCCGTGCCAGTCGTCGCGGGTGCGCACGCCGAAGGTCAGGTCCACCGCGGCCCACACGTGGCGCGAGCGCAGCAGGACCGGCCGAAAGGACAGGGCCGCGCGGTACTCGAGGTGACGCTCGAGCTCGCCTTCGGCACTTCGGTCCCAGCTCGCGCCGATGCCGAGCTCCAGGGCGATGGGGATACGCGGACGAAGCTGGTAGCGCAGCGACAGGTTCGCGTGACCGTCGTCGGTGGACGGCGCGAAGCCCATGCCCAGCGACAGCTGGTCGGGCCGCGCCAGCTCGGGCAGCGGGGAGGGAAGCGGTCGGTCGGTGTCCACCGGCACGGGCTGAGCGAGGGCGGCGGCGAGGAACAGCGGGAACATGCACACTCCAGACCTCCGCTGGGTGTGTGCGCGCGGCCAGGCCTTCGGGGGTGGCATCTCGACGCGTGGGGAGCCATAGGGGAGCCATGCCCAGGGTGTCGATCATCACGCCGGCCTACAAGGTCGCCGACCTGCTCGCGGAGACCGCGGCCTCGGTGCGGGCGCAGACCTTCGCCGACTGGGAGTGGGTCATCGCCGAGGACGGAAGTCCCGACGACACGCTGGCCGTGGCCCAGGCGCTCGCGGCCGAGGACCCGCGGATTCGCGTACTTGCCCCCGGTAGCGACACGGGCTCGGCGGCGGCGGCTCGCAACCGGGCCATGGCGGTCGCCAGGGGCGAGTTCTTCGCATTTCTCGATGCCGACGACGTGTGGCTGCCCGAGAAGCTCGCCACCCAGGTCGCGCTCCTCGACGCGCATCCCGAGATCGGCGGCGTGGCCTGTCGCTACGAGGTGTTCGGCTACGACGGGGCCGAGCGCGACAACATCCGCATGCAGGGCCCGAGCGGTGCGGTGCCCTACGACGAGGCGGTGACCCGCACCCCGTGGCTGACGACCTGCTTCGTCATGCGCCGGGCCTGCTACGACGAACTCGGCGGCATGGACCCGGATCCCCGGCTGCGCAGCGGCCAGGACTACGAGTACTGGCTGCGCCTGCTCACGCGGTTCACGATCTGGCGCACCGACGAGGTCCTCGCGCGCTGGCGCCAGTTCCCCGAGCACGACTCGCTCTCCGGCACGAACCGCGAGGCGGGCAATCCGCGCGGCTGGCGTATTCAGGAGGTGCTCGTCGAGAAGGGCCTGCTCGACGAGGAGCAGCAGCGCGTGCGCCGCGCCTTCCTGCACTACGAAGAAGCCCGGGACGCCGTGCTCCACCACGGAGGAAGCTTCCGCAGGCCGCTGTTGCGCAGCTTCGCGGAGGGCCGGCCGCCAAGGCGGGCATACGTCATGGCTGCGCTGATGTGGATGCCGAGCCCGGTACTCAAGCGGGTGCTCGAGGGGGCGGCGCGCGCGACGCGCTAGGCGCCGCTCACCGCAGCGACAACGGCGTCCCAGTCAGCCTGGCGACCGACGAAGCTCTTGCCGACCAGCTTGCTGCCGTCGCTCTTGCGGTGCAGGCTCCCGCCGCGCACCTCGAGCTCGGCGAGGCTGCTGTATCCGTGTCGCTTCAGGGTCATGCCCAGCGCGTTGCGGACCTGGATCTCGGTGCCGGTGAGCACCCACATCGGCTGGGTCGCGAACAGAAAGCCGAGGAGCACGTTCATGCACCCGAGCACGAGCTGGGTGAGCTCGCCGACGAGCAGCCCCACGCCGAGCATGAACAGCCCGGCGACGAAGAGAAGGGCGGGAAAAGCGAGGTTGTAGCGCATCGAGATGGGAGCCATGCGCGCAGCCTACCAATGTTCTGGGGGCAGGGGACAGGACGGGCTAGCAAGAGGTCGCCCGGAGGCTCCATGAACTTCGTCCTGCTCGCTGGTGGCGTGTCCGCCGAGGACCTCGCCACCCTGCATGCCGCGCTGATCGACCGCTTTGGACCCGGAGAGGCCTTCGCGTGCGAGGCGACCACCGAGGAGGCGCTGCGGGCGCAGTTCCAGAGCGGTGTGGACAAGACGACCCTCGACAGCGCGGGCTTCCTGCTGCCGGGCACCCCGAACTACACGCGTCTCGACGGGCTCGGCGGGCGCGAGGGCAGCTTCCTGATCTGGTGCGACGACGGCGAGGGCGCGGCCCAGGCCACGGTCAAGGCGCCGGGTTCCTGGTCCGACGAGCTCACCGAGATCGTCGCCGAGCTCGCGAACGGCTTCGTGCCGCCCCTCCCCAAGGTGCTGTGGCTCGACCGTGCCGAGGGCGGTGACGACGAGTCGGCCGTCGGCGCGATGCTGCCCGGCGAGGGTTGGCTCGTGTACTGGAGCGAGTAGCGCCTCGCTGAACGCGTCGGCCTTCTAGCGGCCGTCACCGCGATGTGCGGGCGGAGCACGAGAATTTCGTGTTCGTCGATCCGCGTGTGCCGGCGATCGACGGAGGATACCTACTCATGGGTAGATAAATGCGTGGCGATTCTACTCGTGAGTAGATAATCTTCGGGCATGGCAAGACCCCGATCCGACTCCATCGACGTGGCGACCCCCGAGCGCATCCTCGCGGCAGCCGAGGTCGCCTTCGCGGCGCAGGGCCTCGCGAACGCGCGGCTGGCCGACATCGCCAGGTCCGCGGGACTGCGGCGTCCGTCGTTGCTGTACCACTTCAAGACCAAGGACGTGCTGTACGCCGCCGTCGTCGAGCGCTGCTTCGCGCGGCTCGGCGTGGGCCTGGCGACCGCGCGGGCGGTCGAGGGCGACTTCGAGGCCAAGCTTCGCGGCGTGGCCGATGCCTTCGGCGCGTTCCTCGATGAAGAGCCCCACGTGGCGCAGATCTTCGTCCGCGAGCTGCTCGACTCCGACGGCCCGGGCGGCGCCCTGCTCCTCGAGCGTGCGGCACCCCTGCTCGACGAGATGGAGGCGTGGATTGTCGCCTCGGCTGGGGACCGCCTGCGCGCGGACCTCGAGGTGCGCGTGGTGCTCATGCACATCGCGTCCGACGCCTTGCTCCGCAACTGTGCGGGACCGCTGCGGGGGCCCCTGTGGGGCGCTCCCAACCCGGACCGCAGCTTTCAGATCGCTCGCACCCTGCTTCGGGAGGTTCCATGATCCGCGCCCTGCCCTTCACCGCGGTGTACGTCATCGCGCTCAGCCTGCTCGCCGGCATGGCGATTGGCGGCTGGGGAACGCTCCTCACGCCGATCGTCGTGTTCCTCGGCGTGCCGCTGCTCGACCTCGTCGTCGGCATGAACACCGAGGACACCAGCCCCGAGGACGAGCACGACCCCTGGTTCGACGTGGTCCTGTTCGGCTGGGTCGGCCTGCAGACCTTCGTGCTCGGCGTCGCCCTGTGGTTCCTGACCACCCAGGCCCCGACCGGGCTCGAGTGGTTCGGCGTCACCCTCTCCGCGGCGGTGATGACCGGTGGCGGCGGCATCAACGTCGCGCACGAGCTGATGCACCGCAAGACCAACACCCACCGCGCCGCAGCCGAGTGGCTGATGACCCTGGCCGGCTACACGCACTTCTGCGTCGAGCACGTGCTCGGACACCACCGCAACGTGGCGACCCCCGAGGACCCGGCGAGCTCGCGCTTCGGCGAGAGCGTGTACACGTACCTCCCGCGGACCATTGTCGGGGGCCTGCTCAGCGCCTGGTCGCTCGAGACCGCGCGCTGCGAGCGCCGCGGCATCGCGTGGACCTCGTGGGAGAACCGCCGCCTTCGCTACGCCGTCGATCTCGTTGCGCTGGCCGCGGTGGTCGGGCTCGTGTTCGGCCCGCTCGGGGTGGCCTTCCTCTGGGCCCAGGGCTTCGCCGCTGTCGTGCTGCTCGAGATCATCAACTACGTCGAGCACTACGGCCTCGAGCGTGAGAAGCTCCCGAACGGTCGCTACGAGCGCGTCCAGCCGCGGCACTCGTGGAACACCAACCACCGCGTGTCCAACTGGCTGCTGTACAACCTGCAGCGCCACGCCGACCACCACGCCAACGCGTCGCGGCCCTACTACCACCTGCGTGCACTGCAGGAGGGGCCCCAGCTGCCGTTCTCGTACCCGACCGCCATCCTCGTGTCGCTGGTGCCGCCGCTGTGGCGGGCCATCATGCACCCGCAGCTCGAGGCCCAGGTCCAGGCGCCACTCGCGGCCAAGTAGTCCTCCGGGACGACGATGCCCGCCCGAGTCTCGAGGCCGCGTTCGCGCGGCCTCTCGTGCTCAGGGACCGCGCCGAGTCGTCGTACGGTGGGCTGCACCACCGCGTTCCCACGAGGGGAACCCGAGGGACGCGCGGGCTTTCGACAGACATCGCCCGACGAGCCCGTGGGTCACGGTGTGTCACGCGTGCTTCGCAACCAGTGGACGGGTACGCTGTTCGTGTCGACGGTAGCCATGTCCGCTCGACGAGAGGAGTGCCATGCCCGGTCGCCGGCGCGACAGCGAAGGGGAAGTCCAGGAGCGCACCAGGCTCAAGAAGCCTCGCAAGTACAAGGTGCTCATCCACAACGACGACTACACCACCATGGAGTTCGTCCAGTACGTGCTCCAGATCGTGTTCCACCACAGCCCTGCCGCGGCCACCCGCATCATGCTCCACATCCACAAGTCGGGCATCGGGGTGGCGGGCATCTATACCCGCGACATCGCGGAGACCCGGGTCGAGCAGGTCATGTCGCTCGCCCGTGAGGCCGGTCACCCTCTCCAGTGCAGCATGGAGCCCGAGTAATGCTCTCCGATACCCTGCGAATCGCGCTCGGCGCCGCCCTTGGCGCTGCCACTGACGAGCGCCACGAGTTCCTCACCCTCGAGCACCTGCTGCTCGGGCTGCTCCACGACCCGGACGCCGCCGAGGTCCTCGAGGCCTGCGGTGCCAACGTCGAGAAGCTCGAGGCGGATCTGTCCGAGTTCATCGAGGACTTCCCGTCCGTTCCCGACGGGCAGCCGTACACGCCGACGCAGACCCTCGGCTTCAACCGGGTGATGCAGCGCGCGATGATGCACGTGCAGACCTCCGGAAAGGACGAGGTGAAGGGCGGCAACGTGCTCGTCGCCATGTTCGCCGAGCCCGAGTCCCACGCGGTGTTCCTCCTCGAGGAGCAGGGCGTCACCCGGCTCGACGTCACCGCCTACATCAGCCACGGCAAGCGCAAGGACGGCCGTCAGAAGCAGCTCGGCGTGCCGGTCGGCACCGGTCCCGACGCCGAGGCGCCCATCGCCGACGACGCGCTCCAGGCCTACACCACCGACCTGTTCGAGAAGGCCAAGGCCGGCAAGATCGACCCGCTCATCGGCCGCGACAAGGAGATCCAGCGCTCCCTGCAGGTGCTCGGCCGCCGCCGCAAGAACAACCCCGTGTTCGTGGGCGACGCCGGCGTCGGCAAGACCGCCATCGTCGAGGGCCTCGCCCGCATGATCTACGAGGGTGACGTGCACCAGTCCCTCGAGGGCGTGCACATCTACAGCCTCGACATGGGTGCCTTGCTCGCCGGCACCCGCTTCCGCGGCGACTTCGAGGAGCGGCTCAAGGCCGTGATCGAGCAGGTGGTCGACAACGACAAGGCCATCCTGTTCATCGACGAGATCCACACCCTCGTCGGCGCGGGCGCGACCTCGGGGGGCTCGATGGACGCGAGCAACCTGCTCAAGCCGGCGCTCGCGGACGGCAGCCTGCGCTGCATCGGCAGCACCACCCACGACGAGTTCCGCCGCGCCTTCACCAAGGACAAGGCGCTCGCCCGTCGCTTCGAGATGATCGAGGTCGTCGAGCCCACCCAGGACGAGGCGCTGCAGATCCTCCGCGGCCTGCAGTCTCGCTACGAGAAGCACCACGGCGTGGTCTACACCCCCGAGGCCCTCGAGCAGGCGGTCAAGCTCTCCGCGCGGCACGTCTCCGGCAAGCACCTCCCGGACAAGGCCATCGACGTGATGGACGAGGCCGGCTCGCGCGCCAAGCTCGCCAACATCGCGTCGGTCGACGTCGACCAGATCGAAGAGACCATCGCGAGCATCGCCCGCATCCCGCCGCGCCGCGTCTCCACGGAGGACGAGTCCAAGCTCGCCAACCTCGTGCCCGACCTCCAGCGCGTGATCTTCGGCCAGGACGAGGCCATCGAGGCCATCGCGACCAACATCAAGGTCGCTCGGGCCGGCATCGGCCACCAGCGCAAGCCCACCGGCTCGTTCCTGTTCGCGGGACCGACGGGCGTCGGCAAGACCGAGCTCGCGCGGCAGCTCGCCCACACCCTGGGCCTCGAGTTCATCAAGTTCGACATGTCCGAGTACATGGAGCAGCACACGGTCAGCCGGCTGATCGGCGCGCCTCCGGGCTACGTCGGCCACGAGCAGGGCGGCCAGCTCACCGACGCCGTGCACAAGACCCCGCACTGCGTGCTGGTCATGGACGAGATCGAGAAGGCGCACCCGAGCATCTTCAACATCCTGCTCCAGGTCATGGACTCCGCCGAGCTCACCGACACGCACGGCCGGCGCACGGACTTCCGCAACGTCATCCTGATCATGACCACGAACGCCGGAGCGCGTGAGGGCTCGACCCGCAGCGTGGGATTCTCCGGAGGCTTCGCGCACGGCAAGGCCGAGGCCGCGATCAAGCGCATGTTCCCGCCGGAGTTCCGCAACCGCCTCGATGCGGTGGTGGCGTTCAACGGGCTCCCGCGCGAGGTCATCCTCAACATCGTCGACAAGTTCCTGGTCGAGCTCGAGCAGCAGCTCACCGAGCGCGACGTGACCCTGGTCGCCACCGAGCGCGCCCGCGAGTTCTTCGCCGAGAAGGGCTTCTCCGAGGAGTTCGGTGCCCGCGAGATGGGACGCGTCATCCAGGAGCACGTGAAGAAGCCGCTCGCCGAGGAGATCCTGTTCGGCTCCCTCAAGGAGGGCGGCCGCGCCGAGATCGACCTCGTCGAGGACAAGGTCGTGATCCGCAGCCTGGGCCGCCGCACGCTCACCGACTCGTCCACCGAAGAGGTCGAGATCGAGGCGCACGCCGACGAGGACTAGCCCTCGACGACGACCTCGAGGCCGCCGCCTTCGAGCGGCTGCCAGCGGACGGTCCAGCCCACGGCTTCGGCGATCTCGTTGACGATGGCGACGCCGAGGCCGGGGCCGCGTGTGCGCGCGGTGTCGAGGTCGCGGAAGCGTCGGGTGCCGAGCCTCGCGGCCTGATCGGCCGTCAGGGGTGCGCCCTGGTTGACGACGACCAGGCGGAATCCGTCGGCGGTGCCGTCGACGGCGAGCACGATCTCACTGCCGGGCGTACCGTGGACCAGGGCGTTGTGCACGAGGTTCGCGAGCAGGCGCTCGGCGAGGGCGGGGTCGCAGTCTGCGCGGAGTGGTGAGTCCGGGAGGGCGGTGAGCACGGTGTTGCCCCGGACCCGGCCGAGGATCGAGAACCGGAGCGCGACCCGCTCGGCGATGGCGACCCACTCGGTCTGTCCGGGCTGTCGAGCCTCGAGTCCACCCTCCAGGCGCGTGGCCTGGTGCAGGTTGTCGGCGATGGCCTCGAGGTAGGCGAGCTCGAGGCGTGCCTCGCCCAGCGCCTGGCTCTCCGGGTGCTCCCGGTTCAGTCCTTCGAGCATCAGTTGAAGCGAGGCCAGCGGGGTGCGCAGATCGTGCGCTACGGCGGCGAGGTAGCGCTCCTGAGCGCTGTGGCGCGCCTCGCGCTCGCGGCGATCGGCGAGGATGCGCTCGTGGGCCGCGGTCAGCGTCGCCGCGATGCGACCGAGCGCGTCGTCCGTGAGGACCTGCGGGGCGGCGAACTCGGGTGAACCGACCACGGCGGCGGCGGTGTCGAGCTCGCGCAGGCGCCGCAGCAGCGGGGCGATGGCGAGCAGCGAGGTCAGGGCGACGACGAGGGCCACGCCGAGTCCCAGACCCAGGCGTCCGCCGGTCTGCGCGCGCTCGATACCGCGCATGCGCTTGGTTGGGCGCGAGTAGAGGACTGCGCACGGACCGTCCGCAGCGACCACCTGAACGGCGCGAAGCCCGTCCGGGAGGATGCTCAGGCCGCGCAACAGCTGCGAAGGCGCTCCAGGCTCTCCGAGCTCGACCTCGGGGAGGGGCGGTGCGGCCGGGTTCCTCGACACACCGTGCCGGTCGTAGGCCCAGGTCTGGTACACGCCCTCGTCGGCGTGCCAGGTGTCGGGATGGGCGGCGCAGTCGGCCAGGGCCTCGACACCGACCGAGGCCCGCAGGTCCTCGAGCTGCCCAAGCGTCCACCACCGCGCGGTTCCGAGGGCGCCTACCCAGGTGAGCACCACGCAGATCAGCGCGCCGAGCACCGAGCCGATGACGAGTCGCAGGCGCAGGTCGCGCATGAGCTGGGGCGGCCGGCGACTCATCCCGGGTCCAGCCGATAGCCGACGCCGACGATGGTGCGCAGCTGCTTCGCGAAGGTCGGACCCAGCTTGCGGCGCAGGCGGTACACGTAGGTGTCGACGGTCCGTTCGACCCGGTCGCCGCCGTCGGGCAGGGCGCGCGCGGCGATCTGGGCGCGGGTGAACGCGCGCGACGGCTGGTCGACGAGCAGTTCGAGCACCGCGAACTCGGCGGCGGTGAGCTCGATGTCCTCACCGGCCCGGCACACGAGGCGTCCGTCCAGATCGACCTCGCAGTCGGCGACCGTCACGACCCGGCGTCGCTCGACGGCCATGCCCAGGCCGAGTCGCGCGCGGATGCGTGCCACCAGTTCTTCGAGGAAGAACGGCTTCGGCAGCCAGTCCGAGGCGCCGAGCTGGAAGCTCTGCAGGCGGTCGTCGAGCCCGGTGCGCGCGGTGAGCACGATGATCGGGAATGCGGCGCGGAAGCGCCACGCCTCGAGCAGCGAGAAGCCGTCCTCGCCAGGCAGCATCAGGTCGAGCACCACCAGGTCGAAGCTCTCGCTCGTGGCGAGGGCTCGTCCCGTCGGGCCGTCCGCGGCCAGGCTCGCATCGAAGCCCTCACGCAACAGCCCCGCCACCAGCTGGGGTCCGATGGCGGGGTCGTCCTCGACCACGAGGATGCGCGCGCTCACGAGTCTCGGCTCGGGTCGGCGGCGGCGCTCGGGTCGGGCCGCGCGGGAAGGGCTGGGGCGATGCGCATGAATCCTCCAGGGGATGATGACAGCTTCCCCGACCGATGTGGAGCCGGCGTGGTGGGTGCCTTCGTCACGGGAGCACGTCGATGCGGGCCAGCGACCAGCTGTTGTAGCCGTGGTTGTGGAGGTGCAGGCCCACCGGGTCTCCCGCGGCGATGGGCTCGTCGAGCTCGACGGTGAGCGCCGTGCTCTCGGCGGCAGAGGGAATCGCGATCATGGCCTCCCACAGGACCGCGTCCCCCGCCCACAGCGCGACGTGCGCGCTCGCGGGCTCGGGGGCGTCGAGGTCGTCGTGCCACAGCAACACATCGAGGGCCTGACGCTCGGAGACGTCGATCAGCGCGGGCTGAGCGAAGGCCCCGTACGCGCACACCCCGGTCTGGACCTCGAAGGCGCCGTCCTCCGCTCCCCACGCTGCCGGAGGGCAGTCGTCCCGCTCCGGCCGGTGATCGAGGGGCTCGTCGGAGGTCGGACGCCACAGCGTCGCGTCCACGAGGGGCTCGGCGCTGCCGCAGCCCACGAGCAGCAGCAGCAGGCCCCGGCTCACGGGCCGGTCACGTACAGCGTGGAAAGGCACATCTCGTCGGTGGTGCCCTCGCCCCACGTGACGTCCTGGGGGTCGAGGACCTGGCCGTCGATGACGGGCTGGTTCTCGGCGGAGTTGTCCCAGCCGCAGGAGAGCTCGTAGGTGTCGGTCGGCGTGATCGTCACTGGCTGCGACAGGTGGACCGCGCCCTGCCAGGCGAAGTCCCAGTCGTCGATCTGCACCATGCAGGTCTCCGTGCCGTCTTCGTGGACCACGGACTGTCGGCCCCAGGTGCCGAGCTGGTGCATGTGGTGTCCGACCGTGTACGCGACGAGGTCGCTGTCCTCGGGCAGTCCCAGTGCCGTGCGCGCGCGTCCGAGGACCATGCTCGATGCGTCGAGGGCGGCAGTGTGCGACACGTCGGACTCGCCCGCGGGAATGTCCATCGTCCCGCCCAGGGCCTCGACCCCGGTGACCCACCCGGGGTTGGTCACGGGCAGGACGTAGGCCTCCTTGGCCACGGCGTCGGCGAGGCTCAGCTCGACCGAGGACTGGTCGGCCACGGGGGCGGCGGACAGCGTGTTGTAGTGCATCTGCACGACCACGAGGTCGCCGGGACGCATACGCAGGCCCGTTCCCTCCGGGAAGGGCAGCGCCTCGGCCCCCGGCACCCAGCTGCCGAGCCAGCGGCTGCCGCCCTCGAGCTCGCCGTTCTGCGCCATCTCGAGGATCTCCTGGAGCGTGGCGCCCTCGGGGATCATGCCCTCGCCGGAGGTCGGGCCGCCGAAGCAGGTGTATCCGGGCCCTTCCTCCGCGGCGTCCATCGCCCGGTAGGTGTCCGCGTCGGCGGCATCGATCGCGAAGAGGATGGTGTGGTGTACCAGCGCGCGCTGATCGGGCTGAACGCGCACACCGGTGATGAACGCCTCCTCCTCGAGCGGCCACTCGATGATCTGGCAGCGATAGTCGTCGGGCTCGCGGGTGGGCGTGTACGCCTCGGGAAGCTGCAGGCTCAGGTCCGCCGGCCACGGGGCGGCCGCTTCCACGGGCTCGGGCTCGTGCTCCGGCTTGCCCATGGGCGCGTCGGCGTCGAACCAGGCGAGCAGCACCGACTCCTCCTCCGGCGTGAGCGAGAAGTCGTTCTCGTAGTCGTTGCAGCCATCGGCCGCCTGCCACGGGGGCATGGTGCCGGCACGGATCGAGAACTCCATGATTCCGCGCTGGGGCTCGACCTCTTCCCAGTTCGTCAGCGGGAAGGGTGCGATGTCGCCTTCCTGGTGGCACGTGGCGCATCGTGCATCGATGATCGGCTTGGCATCGGCATAGTAGGTGGGCTTGCCTCCGCCACAGGCGGTGAGAGCGAGCAGGGCGAGCAGGGGTCGTGAGCGCATGGTTCCTCCCGGTGCATGGAGGAATACGGGGCCCATGTGGACGTGATGTGGAGCGGCGCGAGGTTGTCGCGAGACGTCGCGTGAAGCGGCACCGGCGGCGGCTTCGAGTTCGACGCGATACCGATCGCACGTGGAGTTGTGCATGAAGCGAGTGGCAACGGCGGTGGCCGTGGTCGCGGTGTTGGCCGTGGCCTGGTGGTGGATGCGCTTTGACCGGGCGGTCCCCGAAGTCGAGGCTCGGGCGACGGGTGGGGAGTCGGCGAAGCCACACGCAGGCGCTCGCCGCGAGGGCGCGGCGGTCGAGCTCTCCGATGCGGCCGCGGTGGCCGTGGAGCCCTCGGGTCCGGGCGAAGAAGCACTGCTGGCCCTTGCGCGTGGGACCGAGCTGTCGCTGTACCGGTGTGCGCTGCCCGCGGAGGTCGGCGAGGTCCAGATGTACGGCCTGCCGGTCGTCCAGGAGGGCGGGGTGGTCAGCTTCACCTGGGCTGGGGCGGGCGAAGCGGCGCTGCACGGCGCGAATCCCCCGGACCGACCCACGCTCGACCGCGACGTGGAGTTCGAGGACGGCAGCTATCGGCCGCCGCCGGGTGCGTACGAAGCGTACGTCGACGAGCTCGACGCCTACCGCGAGGACTGGGAATCGCCGCGGGCCTACCTGCGGTGGGACGAGGTCGCGCCTGGACAGGTCGGCCGCTGCGAGGTGACCCTGCCCGGCGCGCTGGTCGACGTTCAAGTCTCCGTCGTGGACGCGGACCAGAACCCGATCGAGGGTGCTTCGGTGAGCAGCCCGCTCCCGTCCAGCGTGCCCAGGCGCTCCGATGCGCGGGGGCAGGCGACCGTCCAGGTCCACGAGGGCGTGCAGAGCTGGTTCTCCGCGATGGCCATCCTCGAGGACGAGGTGTTGAGCGGGCACACCGAGTCGCGATCGGGGGCGGTGGTGATTGTCGTCGAGCCTCACGACAACGAGCCTCCCGAGGCTCCCGACCTCGGTCGCTACGACCGTGCGATGGAGGGCGTGTCCGAGGATGCGGCGTCGCTGCTCGCGGAGTGGCGAGACGCCGAAGCCCGCATGCACGACACGATCGCCGATGGGCAGGCCCTGTTCGAGGACTACGTGGCCCAGGAACGGGGCGAGTAGCGAGCAGGCTGCTGAAAACTCTCCCGTCGCGTTCTGGACCCGTTTCACGCCTTCGCCCGTCGTCTCGTCGGTCACGTGCTTCAGCACGCTTCCTCCCCTACGGTGCCCT
>SBGP01000010.1 GCA_006226595.1 Deltaproteobacteria bacterium | reverse complement strand
CATGCCAGTGAGCTGGCCCGCGTGCTCCGCCGTCTCGGCGTGGCCCCGTTCCCGCTTCCGCGCGGGGTGGCGCTGCGTCATCTCGGCGTGCTCCATGGGCGTGCCGAGCGCGAGGTGCGGGTCGTGGTCGAGGGCGAGGACATGCTCGGATTGGCCAGGACCCTGGGCTTCGGAGAGCTCGCGGTCCCGGCCGGACGCCACCAGCTCGCCGCGGGCCTCGGCGCAGACGGACTGCATGCGCGCTTCGGTGTCGAGCGCGTCCAGCGCCGCGAAGCGGGCCTTCCAGACGTCGCCATGACGCCCGCTCAGCGCCAGATACTCTCGGAGTGGGGCTCCCTGCCGGGCGGTGTGATCAGCCACCTGAAGTGGGTGGCGCCGGACGGCGTGGTCAAGGCCTACCTTTCGCTGGGTTAGCGTGAGGCCATGACGGACTTCTTCGGCACCTGGGTCTTCGATGCGAGCACCGCGGAGTACGGCGATCAGCCGGTTCCGCGCCGTGGCGTATACGCGCTTTGGCCCTCGGGCGACGACATCGCGTTCGCCATCGGCTGGACCGATGCCGAGGACGAGACCCACCAGGTCGCCTTCGCCCTGCGGCCCGATGGCATGGTGCATACCCTGCCCACCGGCCAGCAGGTCCGCTGTGCGCTGGAGGATGGCGCGCTCGTCTCGGAGGTCGTCCACCAGGGCGCCACGGTCGCATGGGCGTCGCGCAGGCTGGTCGACGGCGGCGAAGCGATGCGCGTGGTGCAGCGCACCGACGGGATCGAGACGGCCGCGCTCTACCGGCGCGAGCGCGTGAAGCAGGTCATCTGCTACCGGCGCGACCTGCAGATGCGGAAGGGCAAGATCGCCGCCCAGTGCGCGCACGCTTCGATCTCGGTGATCACCCGACGCGGGGGCGTGCAGGGCCTCGAGCTACGCGCCACGCTGACCCCCGAGATGGCGCTGTGGACGCAGTGGCGCCAAGCGAAGATCGTGCTCTCGGTGGAGGACGAGGAAGCGCTGGTTCGCGTTCACGAGGAGGCGCGCGCACGCGGGCTGCCGACGTCGCTGATTCGCGATGCGGGCCTCACCGAGTTTGGTGGCGTACCCACCCTCACCACGGTGTCCGTGGGCCCCGCACTGTCGTCGGAGATCGACGCGATCACCGGCCCGCAGGGGCTGGTGGCCACCAAGCTCGCGTAACAGGCCGCTCCCGGTCGCCGGCTAGCCGTCGAGGAACAGGAAGCGCGCGTCCATGGCCCGCTCTCGGGTCGGCACGCTGGCCTGGTAGGCGGATGAGTGCCACCACGCGAGCAGCGCGTCGCGACTCGGGAAGCGAAACGCGACGACCTCTTCCTCGCTGTCGTCGAGCCACATGGGCGCCGGCGCGGAGCGGGCGCCGGCCGCGGCAATCGACGGTGCGGCGAGGCGCTTGTACTCGTCGAGCAGGTCGTGGTCGCGGACCGTGAACAGCACGACGAGCAGGGCCATCTCGAGGCCCTAGTCGGTCGCGCGGCCGTGGAGGGTCCACTTGCCCGCGGGGAAGCGGCTTCGAGCCCCGACCCACCACTGCCGCCACGCGCGGAGGTGCGCCTGCTGCACGCGCCACGGACCGTCCGCGTCGAACGGGCGAGCCACGCCGGAGAGGATGGCGAGCTCGTCATAGGCGGTGCGGCGCGTCCACGCGTCGGGGTGCTCCATGCGCTGGATGAGCAGGCCAAGGTCGAACACCTGCCCCTCGCGATGGCGCACGCCGAGCTCGAGGCCCTGAGCCTCCTTCTCGAACCACGTCAGCCAGCGGTTCTTGAAGCCCGGGACGTTCGGGTCCTCGTCGACGCCGGTGAGGATCTGCAAGGCGCCGCTCGCGATGTCCACCACCTTGCGGTTGCGGTTGGAAAGCGCGTTGAGCAGGGTCGGCAGCGCGCGTGGGTCACCGAGCAGGCCGAGGCCGTGCAGGGCGCCAATCGCGCGGTCGTCGTCGCCATCCGCCGCCGCGAGAAGGAGCGGCAGGTGCGACGGGCCACCGTAGCGACCGACGATCTCCCCGGGGGAGCCGGACAGATCGCGGCGACCCTCGGCGAGGGCGCGCCCGTGGAAGTCGACGCCGCGGCGGTCGCCGAGCAGCAGCAGGGCGAGCGCGGTCGGCTCGGCCAGCGAGGGCTCCTCGAGGCACGGCAGGATGTGGTCGACGACGCTGCGGTCGCCGATGCGTCCAAGTGCCGTCACCGCTGCCTTTCGCGCGATCGGGTTCGTCTTCGGGTCGGCGAGCACGAGCAGGGCGGGCACCGCCACGCGCTCGCGGCGCAGGCCGAGAAGCTCCGCGGCCTCGGCTACGGCGGGTGCCGGGTGACGGCTGGGATGCTCCACGGTGGACAGCAGGCCGTCGACGAGTGCGGCGTTCGGGCTGCGGGCGATGGCGCCCTGAAGAGCCCGGCGGGCCGGTCCGTCGACCGAGCGCTGGAGTAGCTGATCGAGCAGGGTGCGGGCCGCGGCATAGCTGCGGTGGGCCGAGAGCAGGTCCGCGGCGGCGATGTACTTCACCACGGCGGGGTCCAGCGCACGGCCACTGCCCACGGTGATCGCCCGGGCGCACTTCTCGAGTTCGACGCGGAGCGCGTCCACGACGCCATCGCCGCACGCTGCGACGGCCAGGCGGTGCGCGCCGAGGCGACGCTCCGGACGGTCGGCGTCCGCGCGCTCCCACGGCGGACGGCTCCGCTGGGCGTCGTGACGGGCGCGGGCATGGGCGCTGGCACGCTCGAGGTGCCAGCCGAGGTTCTCCCCCGGACGGCCGCGGAAGCTGTCGACGGCAGCGACGCCGGCGGCGAGGTCGGCGGCGGTGAACCGGTCGAGGGCCGCGTCGAGCATGCGCTGGCGCTGGGGCTCGGCGGTGACCTGCGCCAGGCGGAGCAGTGCCCATCCCTCGCGCACGGGCAGCTGAGCCTCGCCGAAACCTCGGGCGGCCTCGGAGTACAGGTTCTGGGCGTCCTCGAGCCGGCGCTCGTCGATCGCGAGATCCCCGAGGCGCAGCGCGAGGCGGTAGCGCACCTCGGGCACCACGTGCTCGCCGAGACTCTGCAGGCCCCGGCGGTACGCCTCCTGGGCCACGCGGCTGTCGCCCTTCACGCGCGAGAAGTCGCCCTCGAGCAGCGCGATGAGCCCGGGAAGGCGTACGTCACTGGTCTTGGGAAGTGCGCGGCGGGCGCTGCCGAGCCAGTCGGCGACCTTGTCGGTCACACCCTGACGCAGGGCTCGCTCGGCACGCACGCAGAGCAGGTGGACCTTGCTGTCCTCATCGAGGCGGCACGTGGTCGCGGTGTCGCAGATCTCCTCGGCCCACGGCTCCTGGCGGGCAATGGCGATGCGCGCGAGGTTGAGCAGACCGACGCCCTGCAGGTGCTCCGGACCCTCGCGGCGCAGGCGACGAAGGAGCTTCTCGGCGTCGTCGTGGAACCCGAGGTCGGTCTCGATCTGGGCGAGCTCGACGAGGGCCTGCCACGGCACGCCATCCCACGCGAACACGCCGGAGCGCCCGATGAGCGAGGTGAGCACCTCGCGAGCCTCGGAGCGGCGACCGCGCTCGCGCAGCGAGTGGGCCAGGGCCCGCGTCGCCGCGGTGACGACGTTGGCCTCGCGCTCGGAGCACACGTCCTGGACGCGCTCTTCGAGGAAGCGGGCGAGCTCCTTCTCGTAGTCCTCCGGGGTCGTGAACGCCGGGCGGATTTTGGAGAGCACGGCGGACTCGAGGCACGGCGCGCCGGGCCAGTCGAGCGGGAAGCGCTGGGTGCGGAAGGCCTGGAGCCAGGCCTGGCGCGCGGCGGCCCGGTCGTTGGCGACCAGGGCGTCGCCGAGCAGGGTCCACGCGCCGACGTGGTGGGGCGCCTTGCGAATCGCCTTGCGGAGGAAGGTCTCGGCCTCCTCGGAGCGGCCAGCGGCCAGGGCGCGCTCGCCGGCGCGCACGAGCTGGACCACATCGGCCGGGTTCGCCTCGAGCCGCAGGGCCTCGACGTCCCGTTCGTTGCGGACTCGGGTGTCGAGCAGCGCGATGGACGAGTTGAGCCAGCCCTCGAAGCTCTCGTGAAGGGGAGTCAGGTGGTGACCGCTCCACATGCCGAACACGAAGCCCTCTCCGTCGCGGGCCCATGCCCAGCGCTCGCCGTCGTTGCCGTCGGCGAAGAGCACGACCTGCGGGGCCTGCTCGTCGGCGAGCGCCACGTCCGAGGACGAGCGGATGCGGAGCGCGCCGCGGAACAGCTGCGCGCCGTTGTGCCGCGCGAGGAAGGTGCGCAGCCCGGGGGGCAGCTGTCGTCCGAGGTGGCCTTCGAGGGCCACCAGGGCCTCCTTGGGGGCACCGTTGGTCAGGCGGTGCACGTCGCTCTTGTACTTCGCGACGGCGCGATCGAGAGGCGCGAACAGATCGCTCATGTCGAGGTCCGGGGGGAGGAAATGGGGGAGGGAGGCCGTAGGCCGGAGGGGGGGAGCCCCAATATAGCGGATGATCTGCCGCGCAACCAGGCTTTCGCGCGATCTGCGACGGTCGGGGGTCCGGGGCGCGCCGTGAGCCGGGCGGACTCAGCGGTACACGGCGATGCCGACGTCCCCGACTCGCGTGAATCCGAGCGCCGCGTAGGACCTTGCCGCCGCCGGGTTCGCGGTGAACAACACGGCGCGTCGGGCGCCCTCGTCGCGTGCCCTCACGAGCGCTCCGGCGACGACGGCGCGTGCGAAACCCTGGTTTCGGTGCGCGGGCCAGACGTACACGCCGCCCACCTGCACGGCGTCGGGCGTGCGGGCGTTGAAGGTGCATCGCGCCACCAATGCATCTCCACGCTCGATGATGAAGCTTCGTCCGGCCCGGACCCGTCGGTCGACGCCGTCCTTCTCTCCGGCGGTGAGCGCGTCGTCGGGCTCCCGTCCGAGGACCTCGGCACGGTACGCACCCGCGAGCGCGTACAAGCGCGGAAGGTCGCCGCTCAAGGCGGTGCGAACCTCCGCGGCGTTCGTCACGGGGTGCATCTGGTCGAGAGGGAGGGCGTAGAGCTGCTCTTCGCTGCGCAGCACCGCGGTCCTGGCCTCGAGGCCCAGGGCACGCTCGCAGGCCCAGACCTGTTCGGCGGGGCCGAACAGCGAGCACACGCGCGCACCGCGGGCGGCATGGACCGCGACCTCCGGGTGTTCGGTGCGCACGACCATCTCTCCGTGAGCCAGGTGAGCGACGCCGGCGAGCACGTCACCCTCGAACGCGCCGCTCCAGCCGGGTCCCAGCGGGTCGCGATGGGCGCGCTCGGCGAGGAACAGCGAACTCGCGGGTGCGGCGGCGAGAAACGCGAGCAGCTGGGGACGGTCGGAGGCCGCGAGGCGGCGGATCACGCGCGCCGGCACCAGGCCCACTCGTGGACGCGCCGGATCAGCGAGTAGCCGGCGTTCGCGAGCGCTTCGTCACGAGACACCCGCGGGAACACCAGGGATTGTCGCCACAGGATGCGCTGCACTTCCTGGTCGATGAGCCACTTCGGAGGCTCGCCGTGCACGAGGAAGGGCATGGGCACGGTCCAGCCCGCTTCGGTCTTCACGATGCGACCGACGAGGGTCACGCCGTGCTCGGGCTCGGCTCCGTGCACACTCACCGGGCTCTGGAGGTGGACCGGGCCGTGGGGGATCCAACGCGGCGTGAGGCCTACCCGATCTGCGACGCGCCACCCGTCCTCGACCGTCGAGGTCAGCGTCCACACGCCGATCGGGGCCTGCGATACCGGGCGCACGCGGGCGCGCTCCTCGACCGTGGGGACGGGCTTGCGGCGTCGAAAGCGCATCCACGCCGACATCTCGCCGCGCACGCGCTCGATGAACGTGGCCTCGGCGAGGCAGGCGCGCAGCAGCGGACGGTCGTGCCGCGCCGCGTCTTCCCAGGGGCCGAGCAGGCGGCCGGGGGCTTCGGCGCCGAGGTCGGGATGGCCGTTGGGCCCGATGCGCGCGAGCTCACTGGCGTCCGCGAGCTCGGGCGGGGACTCGGGCTTGCGTGGGTCGACCTCGTCCAGTCCGGCGATCCCCAGCGGGCGCGCCACCGCGAAGACGTCGTCGAAGGCCAGCTCGCCCGCGAGGTTGGCGCGTAGTGCTTCCTCGAAGACGTGCAGCGCCTCCCGGAAGGCTTCCTTGGAGAGGCCGCCCAGCGGGTCACGGCGGCGGTGGGTCTTCCAGGCCTCGTCGAACAGCACCGGGTCGTCGTCCCAGGGGTCGCGCGGGTCGTCGAGCAGGGGCCATACCGGAAGGTCGATCACGTCTGGTACCTCTTGGCCGCCGCCGCGAGCTCGTCGCGAATCCGGTCGACCAGCGAAGACGGCGAGAGTACCTCGACATCGGCGCCGTGACCGAGAATCCATGTCCGCAGCTCGACGGTCACCGCGACCGACATGCGCAGCCGCAGGCGCCCGTCCGGAAGCGTCGACAGCTGCTGCGTCGGGTGCCAGCTGCGCTCGCGGATGTAGCCGGCGACCTGCTCCGAGAACGCGAGCACGACGTCCTCGGGGGGGCCGTCGATGATCCCGAAGGCATGCGCGAGGTGCGCGCGCGGCTCCCAGTGGGTCGGGTAGGCGAAGGTGTGGCCGCGCTGACGGACCATCTCGATGCAGCGCTCGACCGCAAAGGTCTTCACGAGGTTCGCCTCGGTGTCGAGCGCGAAGATGTACAGGCCTTGGCGGAAGGTCGCGAGCGAGAAGGGGTGCAGCCGGTAGGTCTTGGTGACGCCGCTCGCCTTGCGGTAGCGCACGGTCACCGGGTTGTTGTAGACGAGCGCGCTGATCACCTCGTCGATCACGTCCGAGCGGTCGCCGCGGTAGTCCTTCGCATGCTCGGAGATGGCGATGAACTTCTTGTCCAGCTGGCGCGCGACGAGGGCGTCGGCCCGGGAGATCGCGGGCTCGAGCCGCTCGATGGCGTCGTCCATGTCGCCGGCGAACGACGTTCCCTCGAGGAAGTTGAACAGCGTGCGACCGAAGTGGAGCGAGAGCACCTCGGTGAGCGTGAGCTGAACGCCGGTGCGGCGCCAGCTGGGGTCGATCTCGATGACCCGCTCGTCGCCGCGACCCTGATCGTGTACGGGCACCGGCAGGTCGCGCAGGTCGGCGAGGTACCGACGCAGTGCGCGCTTGTCGAGCTCGAAGCGCTCCATCACCTCGACGGCGCGGACCCCGCCCTTGCGGCTCGCCAACTGGAGGATCTTCACCATCTTCTGGGACTTGTTCAGGGTCTGCGTCATCGCCGCTCCACGCGGCGTCGGGTGTACTGAACATCCGACCAGACGTCAATGATCGAATGTGGCTCCCTCGTGGAGCGTCCTCTCGCTGAGGCCCGTTTTCACGGCGTCTCAGCAGGCGGACATTTTTTGGCTCAGCCACGGATTACGCTTTCACAGTACCCGAAAGGAGGGTTCCGGACACTCGAGAACACTGAACGCTTGACTAGTGAACACGCGTCCAGTACCTTCCTCATAGTCGTCCGGTGGAGGACCCCATGGCCGCACAGCTCATCACTCACATCGACACCCCCTTCCTCGCCCTGATCGCCGTGTGCGTCGGCGTTCTCGGCGTGGTTGCCCTGCCGTGGAGGGACGCCGAGGTGCAGCAGACGGCCGTTGCCATGCGCGCCGCTGTCCAGATGGGTGTTCAGTGGCTCCGTGGGGCCGACATTCAGCCGCGCGTTCAGCGGGTTCGTGCGCTGCCGGCCCGCCGCGCCGTGCGCTTCGCGCGCTCCCTCTAGCTCCGGCTCGGCTCGGCCGAGGTCCGCGAAATCCGTATTGAAGCCGCCCTACCTGGGCGGCTTTTCTGTTTCTGAACCAATCTTCATTATTTGTATCTGTGTCCTTGCGTGCATCCTACCGACCGGTAAGTAGCTCCGTGGAAGGAGCACCCCGTGGGCGAAGAAGACCTGCCGGATCGCATCGTCCGTGAAGCGACCCGATTGTTTGCACACAAAGGCTACGGCTCGACCTCGGTGCGCGAGCTGGCCGAGGCCGTGGGCGTCACCAAGCCGACGCTCTACTACCACTTCGGGAACAAGGAGAGCCTGTTCCTGAAGGTCGTGCACTACCACATCGACCGCATCGAAGAGATCGTCCGCGACGCGGTGGCTCCGGGTGGCACCGTCCGGGAGCAGCTTGCTCGCTTCGCCCGCGAGTACATCCGCGAGGCGGCGAACAACCAGGACGCCCTGCGCCTGCTGCTCACCGTGCAGCAGCCCACCGAGCGCGAGCAGCCCTCGGTCGACATCATGAGCCTGCACCTGCGCAAGATCGCGGTGCTGCAGGACGTCTTCGCTGCCGGCGTGAGCGCAGGCGAGATCCGCGCCGATCTCGACCCGCACGGCGGCATCCTCGCTTTCATCGGCATGGTCAACCTCGCGTGCGTCGCGGCCCTCCACGGGGACTGCACGCGCCCCGAGGACCACGCCGCCACCATCATCGACATCTTCTATCGAGGAGTGGGGGCCTGATGCGCTTCCTACAGCTACTCGCCGTGACCGCAGTGGTCGGGGCGCTCACCGGATGTGTGGCCGAGGCCGAGCAGGCCGCGGAGACCCCCGTCGTCAGCGACGCCAAGGCGACGCGCGTCGAGGTCGTCGCGGTCGAGCCCAGCGTGGCTCGCGTCGAGCTCAACCTCCCCGGCGAGATCGAAGGCTCCCGTGACGCGGCGCTCGCCGCGGCACTCGGTGGCTACGTCGAGAGCGTCAAGGTCGAGCCCGGGGCGATGGTCAAGAAGGGCCAGCACCTCGTGTCCGTCGACGCCTCGCTGTACGCCGCTGGTGTGCAGCAGGCCGAAGCTCAGCTGGAGCTGGCGCGCGCCGATCTCGGACGCGTCGAGGCCCTCGGCGACCTCGCGTCCAAGGCGCAGCTCGACGGGGCCCGCACGCAGGTCAAGGTACTCGAGGCCGGGCTCACGCGGGCTCAGGCGCAGTACCGTCGCGCGCGCATCACCGCGCCGTTCGCCGGAACGGTGGCCTCGATCGACCTCGAGGTCGGTGAGGTCGTCGGCCCCGGCTCGCCGGTGGCGCGCCTCGTGCAGCTCGATCCGGTCCGCGTGTCGCTGTCGGTGCCCGACCGTGATGTCGTCGCGCTCGCGACCGGCATGGAGGTCGAGGTGACCTCGCCGGCGCGCTCGGGCGTGTTCTCCGGTCGTATCGTCGACGTGCCCGCCGCGGCCGACACGCGCACGCGGACCTTCGTCGTCGAGGTCGAGGTCGACAACCCCGACGGCGAGCTGCTTCCCGGCATGATCGCCCGCGTGCGCGTCAACCAGGAACTCGGCGGCGACGCGGTGGTGATTCCCCAGGACTGGGTGGTCACCCGGCTCGAGGGCGCGGGCGTGTTCACCGAGCGCGACGGCACCGCCGTGTGGCAGCCGGTCGAGCTCGGTCGCGTGACCTACGACCAGGTTGTCGTCACCAGCGGTGTGTCCTTCGGCGACCGCATCATCATCAACGGCCACCGCCTGCTCGTCGACGGCGATGCAGTGCTGGTCTCCCGGGAGGGCACCTGCTGCTCGACCGGTCGCCCGGTCTTCTAGGGGTCCGTCATGGTCCGCTGGCTCGTCAATCACGCCACCACCGTCTTCATCGCGGTGTTCTGCGTCGTGCTCTTCGGCACGTTGTCGTACGCGACGCTGCCCCGTGAGTCCTCGCCAGACATCACGATTCCGGTGGTGCTCATCACCACTCCCTACGTCGGGGTTTCCCCCGAGGACGTCGAGGGCCTGGTCACGATCCCGATGGAGCGCGAGCTCGCGTCCCTCCAGGACGTGAAGAAGATGAGCTCGACCTCCGGTGAGGGCATCAGCGTCGTCTCGATCGAGTTCGAGCCCGACGTGATCATCGAGGACGCGCTCCAGAAGGTGCGTGACCGCGTGTCGCGCGCCAAGTCCGAGCTCCCCGAGGACGCGGAGGAGCCGTCGATCCGCGAGATCAACTTCTCCGACATCCCCGTGCTCCTCGTGAACATCGGTGGTCCGCACGACGAGGAGGACCTCAAGGAGCTTGCCGAGGGTCTCAAGGACAAGGCCACCCGGATCCAGGGCGTGCTCGACGCGAAGATCGCCGGCGGCCTCGATCGCGAGATCCAGGTCCACGTCGATCCCATCCGCCTGTCTCACTACGGACTCGCGCTCCACGACGTCACCGGCGCCATCGGCGACGCGAACAGCAACATTCCCGGCGGCGAGGTCGACGCGGGCGCGGGCACCGTGCTGGTGCGCACGCCGAGCGAGCTCACCATCGCCGAGGAGATCGCCGAGGTCCCGATCAAGCGCGTCGGCGATCGGCCTGTGTTCGTGCGCGACATCGCGCGCGTGGTCGACGGGTTCTCGACGCGCTCCTCCTACGCGCGGCTCAACGGCCAGCCCTCGGTGTCGGTGTCGGTGACCAAGCGTCCCGGCGCGAACATCATCGAGGTCGCCGACGCCATCAAGGTGCTCGTCGAAGAGATGCGCGCCGACTGGCCAGAAGACGTCCAGGTCGAGATCCTCGCCGACCAGTCCGAGCAGATCCGCGCCTCGGTCGACGAGCTCCAGAACAACATCGTCACCGCGCTCATCCTCGTCGTCGCCGTCATCCTCGCGTTCATGGGCGTGCGCAGCTCGACCTTCGTCGCCGCCGCCATCCCGCTGTCGATGCTCATGGGCTTCATGCTGCTCGACGCACTCGGGTTCACGCTCAACATGATCGTGCTCTTCAGCCTGATCCTCGCGCTCGGCATGCTCGTCGACAATGCCATCGTCGTCGTCGAGAACATCTACCGACACATGGAGATGGGCAAGGACCGCATCCAGGCGAGCATCGACGGTACCGACGAGGTCGCGCTCGCGGTGGCCGCGTCGACGGCGACCACCGTGGCCGCGTTCTTCCCGCTGGTGTTCTGGACCGGCATCATGGGCGAGTTCATGGGCTTCCTGCCCAAGACGCTGATCATCGTGCTCGTGTCGTCGCTGATCGTGGCGATCATGGTGCTGCCCGTGTTCACGTCGCGTCTGATGCCGGCGACGGTGGCCGCGAACCGCGGAGACGGCGAGCTGGACGTGGTCGACCTCGACTCGCTCGGACCCGTCATGAAGTCGTACAGCCAGGTCCTGGGGGCGTCGATCTCGATGCGCTACCTGGTCGCGGCTCTCGGAGTGGGCGCGCTGCTCGTGACCTTCGCGATCTACGGCGTGCTCAACCACGGCACCGAGTTCTTCCCGGAGACTCAGCCGAACCGCGCGGTCATCGCCGTGCGCGCCGCCGACGGCACCGCGCTCGAGACCACGGACCGCGTCGTGCGCGAGCTCGAAGCCGTGCTCGCGGGCGAAGAGAACGTCGATGTGTGGGTGGCCGAGACCGGCGTGTCCGGCGGCTCGGACCCGCTCGCGGGACGTCAGACCTCGACCAACGAGGCCAAGATCACCGTGGACTTCCTGCCGAGCGCGAACGACGCGAAGATCGGCGAGAAGGTGCGGGTCGAGGAGACCGCGCAGACCATCGAGAAGATTCGCGCGGCGGCGAGCCAGATCCCGGGCGTGAACATCACGGTGGAGCCGGAGCGCATGGGCCCGCCGGTTGGCGCCGACATCGCGGTCGAGGTCTCGGGTGACTCCTTCCACGAGGTGGGTGCACTCGCCCAGCGCGTGCGTCGCGAGATCGGCCAGATCCCCGGCGTGACCGACCTCGAGGACAACTACCGCGTCGGTCGTCCCGAGCTGCAGCTGCGCATCGACCGTGGCGCCGCCGAGCGCGTCGGCGTGAAGGCCAACCTCGTCGGCAACACCGTCCGCACGGCCGTGGCAGGTGCCAAGGCCTCGGAGATCCGCGACGGCGAGGACAAGTACGACATCGTCGTGGAGCTCGACCCGCTGTTCCGCGACAACCTCCAGTCCGTGCTCGACATCCGCCTGCCGGGCCGCGAGGACCGCAGCCCCGACACCTTCCCGGTGCCGATCTCCGCGGTGGCCTCCTACGAGCTCGCCGGCGGCACGGGCGCCATTCAGCACATCGACCAGGACCTGGTGATCACCATCACCGGTGACGTGGCCGACGGCTTCAACGCGAACGAGGTCCAGCAGCAGGTCCGCGCGATGATCGAGGCCTACGAGACGCCGGACGGCACCTACCTCCGCCTGGGCGGTGCGCAGGACGACCAGGCCGAGTCCATGGCCTTCCTCGGTCGCGCGTTCTTCATCGCCATCGCGCTCATCCTGCTCGTGCTCGTCACCCAGTTCGACAGCGTGTGGATGCCGGCCATCATCCTCGCGAGCGTGGTGCTGTCGCTGACCGGCGTGCTCTGGGGCCTGCTCATCACGGGAACGCCCTTCGGCGTGATCATGACGGGCATCGGCGTCATCAGCCTCGCCGGCGTCGTGGTCAACAACGCCATCGTGCTCCTCGACTACGTCCAGCAGCTCGAAGGACGCGGCATGTCCACGCGCGAAGCGCTGATCCAGGCCGGTATCGTGCGCTTCCGCCCGGTCATGCTCACCGCGATCACCACCGTGCTCGGCCTGATTCCCATGGCCGTCGGCTTCTCGGTGAACTTCTCGGCGGTGTTCCGCGGCGACTTCCACCAGATCGTGCAGATCGGCGGTCAGAGCGCGGACTGGTGGGGACCGATGGCGATTGCCGTCATCTTCGGCCTCTCCTTCGCCACCGTGCTCACGCTGGTCATGGTGCCCACGCTGTACGGCATCTACGACGACATCCGGAACCTCGGACGTCGCGACACCGTCGACGTGAGCGCCGCCGCGGTGAACGCCGCGAAGCTGGTGCCCGTGTTCCTCCTCGCGGCCCTCGCCGCGGGCCAGGCGCACGCGCAGGAGGTCGTCACCCTCGAGCAGGCCTGGGCCTCGGCCGAGCGCAGCCAGCTCGACCTCGGCATGGTGCGCGAGCAGACGGTGCAGTCCGAGGCCCTCCGCGGCCAGGCGTGGGCGGCGCTGTCGCCCAAGGTGCTCGCGAATGCCTCGTACACGGTCAACCAGTACGAGACGGTGCTCGACCCGTCGACGTTCATCCCGCCGGGCCTCGAGGACTTCGTGGACACCTCGGGCATGGAGCCGCAGGTCATCCAGCCGAAGACCTCGTGGCAAGCGCGGCTCACGGTGTCCCAGCCGCTGTTCTCGGGCAGCGCGCTGCCGGGTCTGCGTGGTGCCTACGCGACCCTCGATGCGGCGCGTGCCGACGAGCAGCGCCAGACCCAGCAGATCCGCTCCGGTGTCGCGGCCAGCTACTACAACCTGCTCACCGCCCGCAAGCGGGTCGAGCTCGCTCGCGCCGCCGAGAAGCGCGCCGAGTCCCAGTTCGAGCTCGCCTCGCGACTGAACGCCGCGGGTAGCACCGCGGCACTGCCCAAGCTCCAGGCGGAGGTCGCGCTCTCGCAGGCCCGTCGCCAGCGCAAGGATGCCGAGGAAGCCGAGCTTCAGGCCTCGCTGTCGTTCGAGGTGATGACCGGCCTCCCCAGCTCGGTAGGCCTGGTCACGCCCGAGCCGGTCGCGGTTCCCGCGGGTGTGGACGAGGCGGTGGCCACGGCGCGACGCGAGCGTCCCGACCTCGAGGCCGCGGAGGCGCGGAGCCGCGTGGCGCGGCTTCAGCGCGACGGGACCTGGCTCCAGTGGGCGCCCAAGGTCGACGCGAACTTCTCCTACATCTACAACGAGGCCGTCGGCTTCGGCCCCTCCAAGACCTTCTGGACCGCCAGCATCGAGGGCAACTGGACCCTGTGGGATGGTGGCGCGGTCAAGGCAGCCGCGAAGCAGGCGGCGTCGCAGTCGCGGTCGGCCGAGCTCGCGCGGCTCAAGGCCGGGATCGACGCCGAGCACGAGGTGCGCAAGGCGTGGGTCGCCTACGAGGCGGCCCAGCAGGCCCTCGTCGACGTCGAGAAGGAAGTCGAGCTCGCCAAGCTGTCGCTGACCTACGCGGAGCGGGGGCTCGAGGGCGGCGGCGCGACCTGGCTCGATGTCGAGCAGGCGCGACTGCAGCTCGACCAGGCGCTGCTCGGACAGCTGAGCGAGCGCATGCAGCGCGACCTCGCGGCCATCGACCTGCTGGTCGCCACCGGCGAGTACGGCCGCTGATGGTGCGGCGGTGGCCGCTGGCGCCGATGGACGCGACCATCGGCGGGCTCACCGCCCTCGTCAGCCTGATCGCGGTGGGGCTGCTCGCCTACGGCGTCGTGATCGGCGAGTTGGCGCTGGCGGCTTCGGCACTGGCGCTGGTGGGCGTGGGCGTGCTCGTGTGGGCGCTGCTTCGACCCACGGCCTTCGAGCTCACCGAGGACGAGCTGTGCATCGTGTTTCCGACCTGGACGCGCCGTATTCCGCGCTCGGACATCGCGTCGGTGCGCGAGGTCGACGGCGAGGCCTTCAAGCAGACCTACCGCTATGGCCTGCGCATCGGCGCCGGCGGCCTGTTCGGTGGCTTCGGCTGGCTGTACACCGCCCGGGGACTGCTCGAGTTCTGGATCTCGCGGACCGAGCCGTTCGTCGTCGTCGAGCGGGAGCAGGGGAGAGACCTGTTGATCACCCCCGCGAACCCCGCATCCTTCGTCGACGCCCTACGCGAGTAGGGTGCGCAGGCGCGTCACCAGGCCTTGGTCCGCGAGCGGGTCACCGGCGGTGAGGTGCTCGATGACCGCCGGAAGCAGCGGGTCGGACCCCTCGTGCGCGGCCTCGGCACGCAGCGCGTGGACCTGGAGCAGCACGCGCAGCTCTTCGGCGATGTCGCGCATGTACACGGGCTGCAGGGCGGGGTTCATGTCGAGGAGCAGCTGCCAGCGCTCGCGAGCGCGCGCCAGCTCCGGGGTCTCACCGCCGAGCGCCGCGAGGAAGCGGAAGGTGCCCTCGTGGGTGCCGAGCTTGGCGCTGTCCTTGAGCACCTGCGCGCAGAGCACGTTGTGGCCACCTTCCCAGGCCTCGCACACGATCATGTCGCGCAGCAGGCGGGGCAGGACGCTGAACTCCTCGATGGCGCCGTTGCCGCCGAGGACCTCGATGGCATCGCGTACCGCGCTGGTCGCGACGTGCGCGGTCCAGAACTTGTTCAGGTTCACGAGCATGCGGTAGGCGGCGGCCTCGTCCTCGCCGGCCTTTCCGGTGGACAGCCGGTCCGAGAGGTGGCCGAGCAAGAACGTGAGGCTGCGGGCAGCGTAGGCCTCGCACTTGAGCCGCGCGACGATACGCGCCACGGTCGGGAACGCGAGGATGGGCTGACCGAAGGCGATGCGCGTCTTCGCGTAGGCCTCGGCCTCGCGGGCGGCACGGTGAATGGCGCCGGAACTGCAGATCGCGTTGAACAGCCGAGAGGTGTTGAGCACGACCTCCACTGTCTTCTTGAAGTTGCCGACGGGCACGCCGATGGCTCCCTCGAAGTCCACCTCGGCGGAGGCCATCGAGCGAGTACCGAGCTTGTACTTGAGCCGACGGATGCGGAAGTCGTTGACCTGCCCGTCCACCTGGCGAGGCACCGCGAAGGCCATCAGCCCACGGGTGCCCTGGCCCTCACCCTCGGGGCGGGCGGTGACGAGGAACATCTGCGCGTCGATGACCGAGCAGAACCACTTCTCCCCGGTCAGCCGCCACACACCGTCTTCTTCGCGTGCCACCACGGCGTTGGCGCCGACGTCGCTGCCGCCCTGGACCTCGGTGAGGAACTGCGCGCCATGAAAGTGGGTGTCGTAGTTCGGGTCGTAGAGCCGCTCGAGCCACTCGGTGTGCGGTGCCTCGTCCTGCTGGAGGATCTTCACGAGACCCGCGGTGCATGCGATGGGGCAGCAGTGCCCGGCCTCGCCGTTCTGGGCGGTGAGGTAGAGCAGGCTGATCGTCGCGAGCTCGTTTCCGGCTTCGGCGTACTTCGAGATGATGCCGGTGTCGTAGATCAGCCGGCCCATGCGGTGGTAGTCGGGGTGGAACGCCACGGACTCGGTACGGTTGCCCTGCCCGTCGTAGCGCTGGAGC
This sequence comes from Deltaproteobacteria bacterium, assembly GCA_006226595.1. GTDB lineage: Bacteria > Myxococcota_A > UBA796 > UBA796 > M1803. The sequence goes on along the minus strand of SBGP01000010.1, from coordinate 127,722 downwards.
ACCGGGAGGTTCTCGTCGCGGTTGGTGACCCGAGCGAGCTCGTCGAGCTCCGTCGTCGTGATCGCGCCGTAGGCCTGGAGCTCGGGCAGCAGGTCGTCGCGACCGTAGCGACGAAGCAGCGACACGAGGTGCGGATCGGCGTCCATGGCGTTGCGACGCAGGTCGGCGCGCCAGGCGGCGAAGCCCTCGCGGGCGTGGACGGTACGGGGATGGGGCATCGGAGTCCTCAGGCGCGAAACAGGCGGCGCGCGTTCTCGGATGATTCTGCTAGCCGCTCGGCGGGATCTTCGCCGCGAAGCTCGGCGACGAGAGCTGCGAGCTTCGGGAGGTCGGCGGGTTCACCGCCGTCGGGCGCGTCACTCTCGAGGAGTAGCCGTCCCCCCGGCACGCGCCGAGCCGCCTCCCGCGTGCGCGGCGAGTCGAACAGCGTGCGTCCGAACGAGACGTGCAGCCCGCGCCGGACTGCTTGTTCGGCGAGCTCGGGCGAGCCCGTGAACGCGTGGAGCACGCCGTCGGTGTCCCGGGGGAGGAGCTCGAGCACGCGCCCCCATGCGCGCACCCCATGGAGGACCACCGGCAGGTTCCGGGCCTGGGCCAGGTCGAGCTGTAGGCGATAGGCGCGCTCCTGGAGCTGGCGCGACCGGTCGTCCCGTGCGCGCGTCGCATCGAGCCCCGTCTCACCGATCCCGTGGGGACTCAGCCGTTGCTCCAGCCGCGCGAGCACGGCGTCCTGGCCGGCTTCGTCGAGCGCTTGCGCCCACCATGGGTGTAGGCCGAGCTGCCACAGTGCACCGACGCGCCGCGCGATCGCCTCCAGGTGGTCCCAGTGCTCGGGGTTCGCGCCGGCCAGAGCAAAGCCGTCGACCCCGGCGGCCCGAGCGCGACCCAGCACCTCGGACAGCCTGGTCTCACCGAGTTGATCGAGGTGGGCGTGGGCGTCGAAGGCCCCGGTCATGGCGCCTCCCGGCCGGACTGTTCGGCAACCTATCGCAAGCGCCGTCAGGGTCGACAGGGTGCTTGCACGGGGTCCGGCGTCGTCTGTGTCAGACTTCGCCCATGGCCACGCTCAAGCATCTCCAGTCTGGTGCCGTGCGGCCGGTTCCGGCCCGCCTCCTGGTGGGCCGTGCGCCGAGCAGCTCGCTGCACCTCGATGACCACCGGGTCTCCGGACAGCACGCTTCCATCGTGTGGACGGGAGGCCGCTGGGAAGCCCGCGACCTCGGCAGCCGCAACGGCACCTTCGTCGACGGTGAACGCCTCGAGCCCGGCAAGCCGGTGGTGCTCTCCGTGGGCGCGACGCTCGCATTCGGCGTGAGCGACGAGAAGTGGGAGCTGGTCGAGGCAGGACCTCCGTCCGCGGTCGCGGAGCACGTGGCCTCGGGGCGCGTTCGCATCGCCACGGACGGCATCCTCGCGCTTCCCGACGGCGATGCCCCGCTCGCCGAGGTGTTCGCGCGCGGTCGCGAGTGGCGCCTCGAGATGGACGGCGAGAGCCGCGTGCTCCAGGACGAAGAAGTGGTCAGCGTCGGCGGCGAGGCGTGGCGCATTCGCGTGCCCTCGGCCATCGAAGGCACCGTGGCGGTCGACAGTGGCCCGTCCCTGTCGACGGTCCAGCTCCGCTTCGCGGTGTCGATGAACGAGGAGCACGTCGAGCTCACCCTCATCCACCGCGGCAAGGAGACGGCCCTCGAGGCTCGCGAGCACGGCTACACGCTGCTCACCCTGGCGCGCGCGCGCGTCGACGAAGCCGAGCTGCCCACGGGGGAGCAGGGGTGGATCGATCGCGATCGGCTGCTCCGCATGCTCGGGGTCGACGCCAATGCCCTCAACGTGTCGATCTACCGTGCGCGCGGCCAGCTGGCGGCCGCCGGACTCGAGGGTGCTGCGGGCATTGTCGAGGTTCGTCGCGGAGCTCGTCGCATCGGCATCGACCCGGAACGGATCGAGATCGTCCCGCTGTAGAGGGGATCTGCGCGCCGCCTATCCCGGGCCGCGCGCCGTTCCGCTCTTGCGGTGTCACGAAACTTCACGATGGCCTGACCTTCGAAGAAACGGGGGGCGCAAACGTCTGCGAATGCGGCGATGTTGCCGTTCCGTCGCATTCTATCGCCGACAGCCCGCAGGTGCGTTCCGGCCGATCCCGAGGGTTCCAAGGGGATCCTCGGCGGGGGGGAATGTTGACCTTTGCGGAGGCGTTGTCCTATACGTTCGCCAGGCCCGTCCGGGCCGGAACTGGAGGAGATCATGCGCAAGTTCGCAATCGCCATGGCCGCGACCCTTCTGTCGACGGCTGCCTTCGCCCAGGAGGCCGAGGAGGCCGCCGAGGCGACCGAGGAGGCTGCCGAGGAGGCTGCCGAGGCCACCGAGGAGGCCGCTGACGAGGCCGCCGAGGCGACCGAGGAGGCCGCTGAGGAGGCCGAGGAGGCTGTCGAGGAGGCTGCCGAGGCCACCGAGGAGGCCGCTGCCGACGCCGAGGAGGCTCCCGCCGAGGAGGCCCCGGCCGAGGATGACGGCAAGAAGAAGAAGAAGAAGAAGAAGAAGAAGTAGTTCCGCCGGACGTAGTTTTTCTTCGATGGGCCCGATGCGCTTCGCGCGTGTCGGGCCTTTCTTCGTCTGCCGCCGGGCTCGTGGGCGAGCTGCCCGGGGTACGCTTCGTCCAATGCGCACTCGACGCGACTTAGATGCAGAATCGCGTTAAGTGTCGAGCAGGAGGAAGCCATGGCTCTCACCCCGCGCTTCGCGCACGTCGCTGCCGCTTCGATCAACCAGACCGTCGGAGACTGGAAGGGCAACCGCCGCCGCATCCTCGAGGTGATCCAGGCCGCACGCTCCCGGGGCGCCACGTTGCTCGCTCTGCCCGAGATGTGCATTCCCGGGTACTCGCTCGGTGACCGCCTGCTCATGCGGGGCACACTCGAGCGCAGCTGGGCGATGCTCGAGGAGCTCGCCACGCATACCGACGGGATGGTGGTCGTCGTCGGCCTGCCGCTGCGCCTGCGCGGCGTGCTGCACAACTGTGCCGCGGTGCTCGCGGATGGGCGCATCGTCGGCCTCGTGCCCAAGCACAACCTCGCCACCGGCGATGTCGAGTACGAGAACCGCTGGTACGCCGGGTGGCCCCTCGGTCGGGTGGACACGTTCGAGGCCCCCGATGGCACCGTGATTCCCGTGGGCTCGCTCGTGTTCGAGGCTCATGGCGTCGGACGCTTCGCCGTCGAGATCTGCGAGGACGGATGGATTGGCCTGCGACCGGGCAGCGTGTATGCCCTCGCCGGCGCCCAGATCCTGCTCAACCCGTCCGCGAGCTGGTTCACCCTCGGCAAGCACCGGGTGCGCCGCAACATGGTCACGCAGATCAGCCGCGAGGATCGCTGCGCCTACCTGTACACCTCGCTGCTCGGCTGCGACGCGACCCGCCTGATCTTCGACGGCAGTGTGTTCATCGCCGCCGACGGCGACATCCGCACCGAGGGCCGGCGCTTCGTGTTCTCCGAGGAGTACGAGCTCGTCGACGAGGTCATCGACCTCGAGCACCTCGCGCACGTGCGCATGGAGGCGGGCAGCTGGCGCGAGCAGGTCCAGGCTCTCGAGCGCGGGGATGCCGGGCCCGCGCCGACACTGGTCTCGGTCCCCGGCAACTTCAAGAGCGACGCCGTCGCTCCAGCCCAGGCGCCGTACTGGACCGCCGGCACGCAGGTGACCTCCCCCGACCAGAGCCTCGACTGGCTCGTCGAGGCGGGTCTCGTACCGCAGTTCGCTGCCACCGACCTCCCGCACCTCGAGCTCGAGCTCGCGCTGGCGCTTGCCCTGCGCGAGTACCTCGAGAAGACCGGCATCCCCGGTGTCGCCCTCGCGTTGTCCGGCGGCCGAGACTCGGCGATGTGCGCCGTGCTCCTGCACCGCGCCTTCCGCTACCACTACCCGGAGAAGAGCGCCGAGGAGCTGCGCGCCATCGTGCGCAAGCGCTTCGTCACCGCCTACATGTCCACCGCCAACTCGGGCAGCGCCACGCAGACCGCCGCTGAGGCCCTCGCCGACGAGATCGGGGCCGAGCACCTGCTCGGCCGCATCCAGAGTGCCGTCGACACGCACCACGAGCTGATCCGAGACATGATGGGCGTCGACTTGTCCTGGGACGAGCCGACCCACGACATCGCGATGCAGAACGTGCAGGCGCGGCTGCGCGGCTCGTTGATCTGGATGGTCGCCAACCTGCGCAACTTCCTGCTCATGTCGACGTCGAACAAGAGCGAGGCGGCGGTGGGCTACGCGACCATGGACGGCGACACCTCGGGCGGCATCTCGCCCATCGCCGACGTGCCGAAGTCGCTGGTCAGCCTGTGGCTTGCCTGGGCACGCGACTTCCACGGCTACGAGAGCCTGCGCCACGTCACCGCGGCGCCGCCGACGGCCGAGCTACGCCCGCCGGACCGCGCGCAGACCGACGAGGGCGACCTGATGCCCTTCTTCGTGCTCGACCAGCTCATGTTCCACTTCGTGCAGAAGGGACAGGGGCCGCTCGAGATGTTCCAGTCGCTGTGGCCGCAGCTTCGCGAGTCCTACAAGGGCGACGCGCGGGCCTTCGCCGCGGACATCAAGAACTTCGTGCGCAAGGTGTGCTTCGCCCAGTGGAAGCGCGAGCGCTTCGCGATCAGCTTCCGGGTGACCGCGTTCGACCTCGACCCGAAGACGGGCTTCCGTTTCCCGCCGGTCCAGGCGCCGTTCCGGGAGGAGCTCGACGAGCTCGACGCCTACGTGCGCAGCCTCGGCCGCTGAGCCCTCAGCTCCTCGCGCTCGCTGTCGATGCGCTCGGTGTCGGTGGCGAGGGCGCGTCGTTGCTCCGGGGAGAGCAGCAGGGCGCGAATCGCGACGACGAGCTGGTGGAGCTCGATCTCGCCCACATCGAGCGGAGGCGTCATCAGATCGCGGCCACGGGTCAGGGTGAAGCGCAGGGAGCCCGCGATGATCTCGACCGCGAGGATGTCCTCCAGGGGAATGCGCTCTCGGTCGATGACCACCCCGCGCGGATCGACGGTGACGCTGCACCGCGGCTTGCGCGACCAGGCCCAGAGCCACGTGCCGCCGAACAGCGTCGTTGCGGCGAGCGTCGCCCACACGGACGTCGCGTGGGCCGCGAGGAAGCTCAGCACCGACCCGAGCTCGCGGCCTCCCGCCATGGCCACCCGGCGGAGGTAGGCGAGGCCCGTCGCGCGTCGCGACCGTCGAATCGCCGCCTGGGTCGGGCTGAGCGCGTCGCTGTCGAGGATGGCCTTCGCGTCCGTGCCGGTCATCCACACGCCATCCTGCTCGCAGCGCTCTGGCGCTGGTCCCGGGCCGCTCATGCACCACTCGGCGAAGGAGCGCACGTCCTCGGAGTAGGGGGCCTGCCCCCATCGCGCCGCGAGCGAGTCTTCCGGCGGCGCGACCTGTCCGAACAGGTGGAGCGCGAGGAGCAACACGGGCACTCCCGCACCCACAAGGGCCCACCGACGCAGGCGGAGCAGCCATCCGGGTGGGGTCACATCAAAGTCTCGACTGTGGTGATCCAGGCCGTCACTCACGGCTGGCCTCCTCCAGAGCATTGTAGCCGCGGGCTGGCGCCGGTCGCTTCCGTGCCCCTCCCGGCCGGTTTCGAGTAGACTCGCGCCGTGTCTGCCGTCATCTCCGCACAGGGCGTGGGTCGCCGCTTCGGCAAGGTCGACGTCCTCCGAGACGTGAACCTCGAGGTCGCCGCCGGTGAAGTGCTCGCGCTCATCGGCCCGAACGGCGGCGGGAAGAGCACGCTGCTCCTGCTCATGGCCGGACTCGTGGCGCCGACCAGCGGCACCTTGCTCGTCGACGGGAGACCCGCGGAGACCGTGGCCCTCGAGACGACGGGCACGGTCGGGCTGATCACGGCGCGGCCTGGCTTCTATCCGCTGCTCACCGGATCCGAGAACCTCGCGTTCTTCGGAGGACTGTTCGGCCTGTCCGCCGCAGACGTGGCCGCGAAGGCGGCGGCGGTGGCCGAAGAACTCGGCATCACCGGGAGCCTCGACCTGCCGGTTGGTGGCTACAGCTCGGGCATGCAGCAGAAGCTCGCGCTCGTGCGGGCCTTGCTGATGGCCCCGAAGGTACTGCTGCTCGACGAGCCCACCGCGAACCTCGACCCGGTCAGCGCGCACACGCTGTACCGGACGATGCGCAGCCGCGCGGATCAGGGGCTCGCCGTGGTCGTCGTCACCCACGACCTCGCGGCGGTCGAGCAGGTCTGCGACCGGGTGGCCGTGGTGCAGGGGACCGTGCGCCACGAGCGCGCGCTGCCGGGCGAGAAGACGGTGCCGGCCGCCTCCGGACTGCTCGCCGTGTACCAGGAGCACGTCGAAGAATGAGCCGCATCCTGCACATCGCGAAGCGCGAGTGGCTCGAGCAGCGACGTCAGCCGGCGATGCTCGCAATCATCGCGGTGCTCGACGCGGTCGTCGCGGGTCTCGCGCTCGCGGCGGTCGGGCTCATGCAGCTGGTTGCGAACGTGCCGGGGCGCTCAGCGGAGTTTCATCGGGCGCTGCCTACCCTCGGTGCGACGCCCGAGGACGTGATCTACAACGTTGTGGGCACTGTGGTGCCGGTCACCAACTGGCTGATCTTCACCCAGTTCCTCGGCATCGCGGCGGTGCTCGCCGGCCACAGCGTGCTCCACGATCGACAGGTGAACACGCTGCCGTTCTTGCTGCTCGCGCCGGTGCGTCGCTTCGAGTTGCTCACCGGAAAGGTGCTCGGCAGCATCGGCGCACCCCTGGTGCTGTACGTGCTGTTCTCGGGTACCGCGTGCCTTCTGCTGGCGCAGATGCCTGTGGCGAGCGGGTTCACGGACACCTTGCCCCCAAACCCGGCGTGGATGGTCGCGTTCTTCCTCGGTGGGCCGGCGTGGGCGGCGGCGATCGGCGCTGTGTGCGCGATCATCTCGACCCTGTCGCACGACGTGCGCACCGCGCAGCAGGGGGTGTGGCTGGTCGTGCTCGTCGCCCAGTTCGCGTGCGGGCTGATGCTCACCGCACTGCTCCCCGAGGGCCCGGTCGTTCAGGGGCTGGTCGCGCTCGGGGGCCTGTCGCTGGCCGGCCTGGTGCTCTGGCTCGGCAGCCAGGTGATCAGCCGCGATCTCGCGCGCTAGCAGGCCCTGCTAGAACGCGCCGCCGACGCGGAGCATCACGGGCACGTCGCGGTTGCGCCAGGCTTTGCGGTTCACGGTCCACTGAGCGAGCCCGGCGCCGTAGCCGAGCGCGAAGCCGCCAATCACGCCGACCAGGGACGGGCCGATCAGCTCGTCCACATCGAAGCCCGCGGCGGTCAGAAACACGACCATGCTCGTGGCGCTCAGGCCCGAGCCCGCCCACGAGAGCGTGCCGGGTACGCGGCTGACCGGACGGCCCAGCTCCTCGAGGGCGCGTGCCCCGCGCATGCCCGACCACGCCTGCAGCGGTCCTCCGGCGACCATGCCGCCGGTGATCGCCAGGCTGCCACCCGCGGCCAGCAGCAGCGTCTCGAAGAAGTTGTCCGAGTGGGTCGCGCGCACGAACATCGGGATGCCGAGACCGAGGCCGGCGGCGGGCGCCGCATAGCTCACGTAGTTCGCGGTTCGCGCGCGCACGTAGACCTTTTCCCAGTCCTGGGCCTGGGCTTCGGTCGAGAACCCGGCGCCCGCGGCGAGTACGAGGGCGAGGAGAAGGGCACGCATCTTCATCGACAAACTCCGTGGGCCCAGTGTACGCCGACTACTTCTCGGGGCGACGGCCCGGCGTCCAGCTCTTGCGCTCCATGCGGGTCTCGAGGAAGCGCGCCAGGCGGTGGAAGTCGCTGCCCGGCTCGATGAACCGGACCTCGGTCACGAGGTTCTCGGGGTCGACGAGGTTGTCGAAGGCCACGTACACCAGGTCGAGCTGTCCCGTGACGCTGACCATGTGGCCGTCGAGACCCTCCTCGACGAGGGCGCGGTAGGCGCCGATGCCGAGCTGGCTGCCGAGCATCACGTCAAAGGCATGCGGCGCGGCGCAGCGCGACTCGTAGCCGAGCTGGATGGGCTTGATGGCCTTCTTCTGACCCGTGCGCTCCTGGTACAGCGCCTTCACGCGCTCGGTGAGGATGCGGGCGAAGTCGACCTTGCCGAGGCTGATGTGGCCGTGCTCGTCGCGGCTCACGCTCTCGAGGAACTTCTCGGGCATGTGCTCGGCAAGCCCCTCGGCGAGCACCACGGTGCCGTAGTGCTTGTCTTGCCGCTCGCGCTGCTGGATCAGCGACACGATGCGGTCGGAGAGTGCCTCGAGCTCGAGGTCGCCGTTGTCGTCGAGCAGGCCGTCCTGCAGGTCCTCGACGCCGAGCACGAGGTCGGCTTCGCCAGCGATGGCCACGCCATACGACAGCCAGCCCGCCTTGCGGCCCATGGTCTCGACCAGGAAGTAGGACGAGGTCGCGATGGCGTCAGCGCGCAGGTTCTGGACTTCCTTGGCCATGAAGTCGACGGCGGTGAAGAAGCCGAAGGTGAAGTCGATGCCTGCGTAGTCGTTGTCGATGGTCTTCGGCAGGTGCACCACCCGCACGCGACGCGCCTCGGGAGGCAGGGTCTGCTGCCAGCGGTAGAGCAGGTTCGCGGTCTTCAGCGTGTCATCGCCGCCGATGCTGATCAGCGCGTCGATCTCGAGGTCGACGAGTGCGTTGTATACGGCACGCAGGCCCGCGGTGCGGGTGTCATCGAGCAGGTCCTCGGGGCCGCGGATGCCCTTGCCCGGGTTGGTGCGCGCGGTGCCGATGAGGATGCCGCGGCTGTTGCGGGTTCCGCGCACGTCGGCGTCGGTGAGGATGCGGTAGTGCTTGCTCGGCAGCAGGCGGTGGCTCACCGGGTGGTAGTCCACGAGGTGGCTGTAGCCATGGAAGAAGCCGATGACCTCGTGACCCTCTTCGAGGAAGGACACGGCAGCGGCCGAGATCACGGCGTTGGCGGCGGGCGCGGGGCCGCCGGAGAAGACGATGCCGACACGGCTCATGAAACCTCCGAGCCCGAGACACTAACGCCTGCCGCCGGTCGCGAATAGCTCCGTTGTGTTGTCGGACGCGGGATCAGGCGTCGGTGGCGCGACGAAGCTGCTCGGCGATGCGCTCGGCGTCGCGGAGCAATCGCCCGTGCGCGTGGTCCGGAAGGACGAGCACCAGGTTGCGGTCGTGCAGCCACAGCTGTTCCGGCGCCTTCAGGACCGCCTTCAGCGCGGAGCCGCGCGCCTCGCTGAACCACGGCGGAGCGCCGGGGCCGAAGACCAGGGCCCAGTCCCACGCTTCGCCCAGCGGTATGCGCTGGGCGCCGGCCGTCTCCATCACCGCGATGAGCGCGCGCTCGACGAGGCCGCCCGTCCGGGGCTGAATCACGGCCCTCGGAAGCTGGGCACCCGCGGGCAGCACGAGCCATGCCTCGCGACGCCCATGGCGGTGCTCGCCGTGGCCCTTCGAGGTCCAGTGGTAGCGACAGACCACCGCCTCCACCCCGTGGATGGGCTTGCGCGCGATGCGATCGACGACGACCTTGCCGCCCTCGTTCAGGGGCGGAAAGTTGCGGAGCACGGCGTCGAGCTCGGCGCGCTCCATGGGCTTCCATCCCTGGCGCAGGGCGCGTCTCCACGCCGAACGCGCGCGTAGCGCCCGGAGCGCGACCCACAGGAGCGCCAGCACCATGAGCACGGGAAGGCCGAAGAAGCAGCCGAGGAATGCGATGTCTTCCATGCGAGGAGGATACAGGGGCGCATGCTGCTCTTCCTCTTCGGCTGCGCCACCTACACGGACGACACCGCTCCGGAACCCGAGACCCTCGCCGTGTTCGAGATGGTCGTCGGGGCCGAGCCAGGCGCGGAGTACGTCGCCGAGGCCCAGGGGGCAGCGTTCATCGGCGCCAGCGAGCTCGAGGTGCGCATCGTCGACCGCGGGCATCCGGGACGACTGCAGTCTTCGCTGTGCGCCACGGACGATCCGATCCAGGGCTGCGCGACCCTCGACTGGTCGGTGGGGGAGGCGCGTCTCGAGCTCGGCGATGCCCGCGTCTGGCTGCAGCCCGACGGCTCGGTGACCGACGAGGGGCCGGCGACAGAGGGCTCACGCGCGCTCGGCGCCCAGACCGAGGCCTGGCTGGGCGCGATGCCTCCAGCGGCGCCAGGCACGTGGACGCTGACGCTTCCGGTGGTGCATCTGTCCGGCAACGCACCGGATGGCTACCGCACCCCCGCGGAGCTCGAGATCAGCCTGCTGGCGCGATGACGACGATCGGCTCGCCGCGATCTTCGCTGCCGCCGAGCTGACCCTCGGAGCCCGCGCCCCAACAGCGCACGCTGGCATCGGGCAGCGCCGCGCAGGTGAAGTCGTCGCCTGCGGCGAGCTCGAGCACGTCCGTCAGCCCGGGAACAGCGTTTGGGGTGGGGCCGATGGCGGGCGTGCCCACGGCGCCACGGCCGAGCTGACCGCGGCTGTTGTCGCCCCAGCAGTGGACGCTTCCGTCGTCGAGCAGCACACATACGTGGTTCAGGCCGCCGACGATCTGCTGGACCGAGTCCTCGAACACGGTGACCCGGTCGCCTTCGTCCAGGGTGCCGCTGCCCTCGACGCCGGTCTGGCCCAGGGCGTCGCTGCCCCAGCACACCGCGGCCGTGGACGTGATGCGGCTGCAGCCGTGGTCAGGGCCCATCGCCAGCTCTTCGTTGGCGCGGAGCACGTCGTTGAACACGGCGTCTCCACCCCAGGTCCACGTCTGGATGATGCCGTTCGCCTCGACCAGCGACCACTCGTCGGTGCCGGCTCGCGCATACGCCCGCGAGGCGCCCACCGTGTTCGCAACCTCGGCGGGGGTGCCGTCCACGCGGTCCCAACACTCCGCGCGCCGGAAGCCGTTCACGGCACAGAAGCCATCCTCGCCGCCTCGCACGTGCAGGCCCGCCTCGACCTTGCGCGTCGGTTCGGCCGAGCCCGTGCACCACACCTCGCCGGCGCTGTTCAGCCAGCAGCTCTGGTCACCGGAGACGGCGAGCACGGTCGCATCATCATCGACGTCGGGCACGCGATGCACGGACGCGCCGTCGCCCCAGCACCGCAGTGCGTCGGGGGCCATGGCGCACGCGTTCACCCCGGAGGCGCCGAGGATCGAGGGCTCGGAGGGGCCGGGGTCGACCTCGCCGGTCTCGCCGGTCTCGATGGGGTCGTCGTCGGCCGTGCAGGCGGCCAGGGCCAGGAAGAGCAGGATGGGTCGCATGGGCGCGACATACCCTCAGCGATCGGCGACCGCGCGAGCGCCCCGTCTCCTGCGGCAAAGCTTGACCGGCGAACACGCTGTCACCGGCGCTCGCCGCAGCGACTGGTTGCGCGCTAGCCGAACACCGCGACGTGCTGGGTGGCACTGGCCAGCGGCCGCCCGTCCCGGTCCCACAGCCACGCGTGGAACACGTGGTAGCCGTCTGCGCTCGCATCGGTCTCGGCGCGGAAGCGACACCAGTCGGCGGCGTCACCGGCCACCTCGGGGTGGAAGTGCACGGTCCAGCTCATCGTGCTCGCCGGCGCGGGACCCGACAGACACTGGAGCGCGGGACACGGCCACACGTCGAGCAGCGCCGTGATCATGGCCGGGTCCCGAGGGCCGATGGCCTCGGGCATGCGAACCCAGCCTCCATGGCTGCGCGCGGCCTGTCCGGTAAACGGAAAGCTGCCCTCGGCGAAGGCCATGTCCGTGCGCTGCGTGAACACGGGCATCACCCCCTCGATGTAGGGGATCAGCGGGCTCTGGGGGCTTCCGGGCTCGGGGTAGGCCGGAGCCGCGGGTGGCGCGTGGTCGAGGCGAGACGCCCGAGTCGCGCCGAAGGCGGCGGTGGCGGTCATGCGGACCGAGCCGTCGACGCTCAGGCGCGCCTCGCGCAGGGTCGCGCTTCCGCCTGCGCGGAGGGTCTGGGCGTCGATGCGTGCGTCTCCCGCGGGCACGGGTCCTGCGAACACCGTCTGCAGCCAGCGCATGGGCCGGTCGGCGGGCACGTCCTCGCACAGGGCCCGGACGCCGGCCGCGGCCACCAGCCCCCCGAAGGTGGCGCGGCCCTGGCCCCAGTCCTCGGGAAAGTGCCAGGTGCCGTCATGGCCGTCGATCAGCGTGGAGAAGGAGCTCAGGACTCCTTCCGCATCTTTACGCCGGCGGCCACGATCTCCCAGGTCTTGTCGCTCTGGGCCTGCTCCTCGGGGATCACCGCGCCCTCGCTGGACTCGCTCTTGAAGTGGGCGACCTCCTTCGGGTCGACAGCCTTGGACTTGACCACGCCCTCGACGATGCAGTCGGCGCCGGCGCCCTGCTTGTCGACGGAGAAGTCGTGGTCCTTCATGGTCACGCGCAGGTGGCGCGTGTCGTCGGTCATCACCATCCAGCATCCGGCCTTCTGGCAGACGTCGGTGACCTTGCCCTGGACGCGCACCGACTTGCCCTCGTAGGGGGTCGGGTCGTCGAGGAAGGCCGCGATGGACACGATCTCGCCCTCGGTGACCGGGGCGCCGAAGCTGGCCCAGTCGCCGGCAGCCGCGGTGGCCTCGGCGGGAGCGGCAGCCTCGTGGGCCTCGTGGGCCTCCGGGGCGACAGCCTGGTCAGCGTTCTCGGAAGGGGTGCCGCAAGCAGCGAGCACGAGCAGGAAAAGGGTGCGCATCGGGCCTCCAGAACCCGCTGGCTAACACCCCCGCCCGGATCAGCCCAGGTACCAGCGTCGTCCCTGGCACGTCGTCTGGCCGAGACCCTCCGCCTCACGGAGGATGCGCTTGACCTTCGCGCTGTCCTCACCGAGCAGCATCGCGAGGTGCACGGCTGCCTGGCCTTCGTGGTCGGCGAGACAGTCGATCACCCGCGCGTACAGGGCATCGTCGATGACATAGCCGCTCCCGCGCCTCACCAGGCCACGTTGACGGGGTACGTCAGCGGCATGCCGTCTTCCATGTCGTGCGCGGGGAAGTCCGCCTTCTCGATGACGTCGGAGACGCACTCGACGTAGGACTCGGGGGCACCGCCGGTGTCGCTGGCCTCGATGCTCGCCACCAGTCCGTCGCAGCCCACGACGAGCTCGAAGGTCAGGTTCACTTCGGAGAAGCCCGACGGCCGCGGGCAGTACAGCGCCGCCTGGATGACGTCGTTCAGCGCACTCTTCACCTCGGGGTACGACAGACCCTCCGGCGTGGCCATGCCGCTCTCGCCGAGCTCGGGATCGAAGGGGATGCAGCGCTCTGGGCGCGGGTCGGGGACGCGATCAGCCGGGTCGGCACTGGCGGTGGCGACGAGGATGAGGGCGAGGGCGGTCAGGCGGTGCAGGCGGGCCTCCTCGGCTAGGAGCGTACGCCGCGGGCGGTCGTCGACACAACCCGAAGTCGGCCATTGCCCTTCCCTCCTGCGAGGGTGGCTCGACCCGTCGGGTTCACAAACCGCGACGCCCTGTCGCGACACGCCACACGGAGCGCGTGGGCACGTGCGGTTATCCGAGAGCCGGAGGTTTCATGCGACTCTTGCCCTGCTCTCGCTGCTGGCCTGTGGTTCCTCGCCGGGTCCCGCGCCCGAAGCCGCACCCGGCGTGGCCCCGGAGCCTGCACCGGAGACGGCGCCCGCGCCGGACGCACCCACAACGAGCCTGTCCCACGAGACGGAGGCTGGCACGCTGACGATTCACCCGGTGCGGCACGGCACGCTGTACCTGACGCTAGGCGAGCAGGTGATCTGGCTCGACCCGGTCGGCGAGCTCGGCGCCTACCCCAAGGGCCAGGCGGTGCTCGTCACCGACATCCACCCCGATCACCTCGATGCCGCCGCGCTCTCTGCGGTTCGCGCCGACGGTGCGGTCGCGGTCGGGCCGCAGGCGGTGGCCGATCAGCTCGGTGAGCAGGGGAGCCTCGACACGGTGCTCGCGAACGGCGAGACCACCGAGGTCCTCGGCATCCAGGTCACGGCCGTGCCCATGTACAACCACCACCGCGGCCCCGAGGAGGGCAAGCTCTTCCACGACAAGGGCCGCGGCAACGGGTACCTGCTCGAGGTGGGCGGCAAGCGCGTGTACTTCGCCGGCGACACGGCCTGCACCGACGAGATGAAGGCGCTGACGGGCATCGACCACGCTTTCGTGCCCATGAACCTGCCGTACACCATGCCGCCGGAAGAGGCCGCGGAGTGCGTGGCCGCGTTCAAGCCCGCCGTGGTCACGCCGTATCACTACAACGACAGCGACCTGTCCGTGTTCGACAAGGGGCTCGAGGGAAGCGGGGTCGAGGTCCGGCGTGCGGAGTTCTACCCGCCGGAGCCGGTTCCGCCCGCCGCCGAGGACGCGGAGTAGGGGATCAGCCGCGCGGGAAGCTGAACGGGAACTGCACGACCGCCAGCTTGCCGCTCTCGAGCGCCGGGAAGGTCTGCTTCGCGACGACTTCGGCGAGGCAGGCTTCGGTGGGCTCGTGGCGGAGCGAGGTCGACTCGGTCCGCGCGTTGGTGACGCTGCCATCCTTCTGGATGCTGAACTTCACCAGCACCTTGCCCTTGAGGTCCGGCTTCTTCGCCACCTCGTTGGTGTAGCAGGCGTCGAGCTCGTCGAGGTGGGCCTCGATCACCTCCGAGACCTTGTCCGCGGAGAGCGCGCCGATGACCACCGGGTGCGGCAGAATGGGAGCACCGCCGATCTTGCCGGCGGGCGGCGCCTCCTCGGCGGGCGCCTCGGCCTTGGCCTCGGGAGCGGGAGCCTCGGGCGTCTCCGCGGGTTCCGGAGGAGCGCCGCAGGCGATCAGGAGCAGGGGCAGGAGGATGCGCATGTGCGTAGCTTGCCACAAGCTCGCGCCGCGATCACGCGCGGCGATTCGCTCGGCCGAAGCCGGGCTCGTCAGACGTCCATCTCGACGCTGCGCGTCCACGGTTCGGCCTTCTGCGGACCGAGGTCCCCACGCTCTGCGCGGCGCATGAGCTTGAGGATGTGCGGCCCGATGAGGTCGACCTCGGTGCTCGCGTACACCTCTTCGCCGAAGCGATGCGTGTTCTCGGTCTGCTGCGCGAGGATCACGGCGTCCTGGGCGAACACGCGCAAGCCCAGGGGCTTGAGTACCCGGAACACGAAGCCGGGGATGCGGCTCTTCAGGGCGACGACCGCGTACAGGCGAGTGTCGTAGTCATCGGCGGGGGTGCCGGCGGCGGTGATCACGAAGTGGTTCTCGTCGCCGATGCGGTACTCGACCTGCACGATCGACGGCAGGAAGAACCGGTCGTAGTGGGTGACGATGCCGCCCGACGGCGAGAGGATGCGGGCGACGATGCCGGTGGGGCGCGGCTCGCCGATGTACTCGCACTCGACGTGGTCGTGCCAGCGGCGGACCTCGGCGGTGATGCGGTTGCGCACGTCGGCGTTTCGGAAGAGGCCGCCGTGAAGGTACGCGGTGTGCGGCACGTCGAGCGCGTTCTCGGCCACCGCGTGGACGGTGGCGTCGGCCTGCACGTCGTGTCGGATCTCGGTGTAGCCGGCGCGACCCGCGTACTCGAAGTGGAAGGGCTCTTCCGTGGGCTCGGCGCCGGCGCGTCCCCATACCCACACGACGCCCTGCTGCTCGCGTACCGCGTGGGCCTGGGCGCGGCGACCGACGTGGTCCGGGTCTCCGAGGAACGAGGGGATGGCCTCGCAGCGGCCGGAACAGGTGAACTCCCAGCCGTGGTACGGGCACTGCAGTCGGTCGCCGACGACGACGCCCCCGGAGAGGGGCACGCCGCGATGCGGGCACCGGTCGACGAGCGCGCCGACCTCGCCGTTGCTGGCGCGGAACAGCGTGATCGGCTCGCCGTACAGCTTGCGCACGATCGGCTTGCGGCCGACCTCGTGGGACCAGGCCAGGACGTACCAGGCGTCACGGATGCGCGGTGGAATGGGAGCGTTCACGCGAATCTCCTAGCGTTGGCCTTCGAGAGTGGCCACGATAGGGCGGGCTTGGGAGGTTGCGTTGGTGCCGTACGTGGTGCTGTCGCTCGGTATGCTCGGGTGGCTGCTCGGATCATTGCTGGCGTCGCCCGCCGCGTTTGGGGCGGGTGCGATGCTGTGGATGAAGGAGCGCCAGCGTCCCGCGGTGCTGCTGTTCCTCGCGAGTGTCGTGCTTCTCGGCGCGTGGACGCCGTACGTGCTCGCGTCGCTGCGCGCTCTGCCCGAGGGGGGGCTGTGGTTGATGCCCGCGTGCGCGGTGCTCGGCAACCTGCTCGCGGCGTCGGCGTCGACCATGGCGGGTGGAGGGCGTCATCCGATCCCGACCTACCTGGCCCTCGTCGTCATCGGCCTCGGACCGCCGCTGTTCGTGCAGGCCGGTCCGCTCCGTCCCGGCGAGCTCGGGATCCCGGTGCTCGTGTGGGCGCTCGCGGGGGCCGGGTGGACGCTGGTCGCGGGCCTTGCATGGGCGTGGCTCGCGGCCCTGCGCGCCAAGACGCCGGAGTGGCGCACCTGATCGCGCTCCCGCTGACCCTGTGCTTCCTACTGCCGGTGATCTTCGCACCGGTGGCCGCGTTCGGGTCCGGGCTGGTCCTCACCCTCAAGGAGCGCTCGGACGCGGGGTGGTGGCTGTTCGCTGCCGCTCCCACGCTGATCGGCGTGTGGGCCATGGTCTTGCTCGCCGCGGTGTTCGGCGTGTTCGGCATCGGCATCACCCTGGCCCTGGCGATGACGCTGGTCGGCAACGCGATGTGCTGCGAGGGCGCGCACCGAACCCAGACCTTCCCCGGTCACCCCGGCGGCGTGTACCTGCTCGGCGTGTTCATCGGCATCGGCGTGCCGGCACTGGGCTGGTGCATGCTCGAGGGGCGGGCGCCCGACGTGGTGATGCTGCTCATGGCGCTCGGCACGTGGGCCGGCGGGGTGTGGATGTGCTGCGGCGGCGTGCTGCTCGGCATTGTCGGGGCCCTGCGTGCGTCCTCCCGCGTGGACCCGGACTCGCGCGACTGGACGTGACGTTCGCGCATCGTTGCCAGGCCTCCGCCTACGGAGTGCGCTATGCCGCGATCATGAAGTCCCGTCCGACCACCCCCGCGAAGCCCCAGGCGCAGCCCGAGAAGCGCAAGCCGCCGCGTCCGCCGCGTCACTGCTGCCAGAGCGGCTGCTACGGGTGCGAATGGGCCGAGGCGATGCGCGAGCTCGGCGAGCTCTAGCAGGCTGCCGTCCTGGCGGGTTATCCGCGCTTCCATGAGCATTCACGGTCAGGTAGCGCCGGGCTTCGAGCGGGTCCGCGAGGTCTTCGAAGAGAACTTCCGCAAGCGGGGCGAGGTCGGCGCGGCGCTGTGCGTGTACCGCGACGGCCAGATCGTCGTGGACCTGTGGGGCGGCGTCACCGACCCGTCGACGGGACGGGAGTGGGAGCGCGACACCCCGATGGTCGTGTTCTCCGCGACCAAGGGCCTGGTGGCCTCGCGCTTCCTGCAGCTGTACGAGCAGGGACGGTTCGACCCGGATGCGCCAGTGGCCGAGGTCTGGCCGGAGTTCGCGCGCAAGGGCAAGGAACACATCACCGGCCGCATGCTGCTCAACCACCGCGCCGGTCTCTCCGCCATCGACGCCCCGCTGTCGCTGCTCGACTTCGTCGACCCCTCCGGCAAGGTCCACGACGCGCTCGTCGACCAGGAGCCGCTATGGGAGCCCGACACGGACCAGGGCTACGCGGCCACCGCCTACGGCCCGTTCGTCGGCGAGCTGCTCTACCGGCTCACCGGGGAGCGCTTCGGTCCGCAGTTCGCGGAGCACGTCGCGAACCCGCTCGGTGCGGACGTCTACTCGGGCGCCCCCGACGAGGTCGCCCAGCGGGCGGCGCGTCTGCTGCCCATCGGCCCGAAGGACATCGTGCGGCATCACCTGCCGACCATCCTCACGCGGCGCAATACCGAGGGCCGCGTGTTCCGGCGGTTCCTGGTGAACTCGACCGACACCAAGCGCGCGTTCGCAAACCCGCAGATGAAGCTCGACGAGCTGAACCTCCCCGAGGTCCGGGCGCTGGACCTGCCGTGGATGGGCGCCCTCGCGACCGCCGAAGGTCTGGCCAGGGTCTACGCCGGCATGATCGGCGAGGTCGACGGGGTGCGCCTGCTCGACGAGCGCACCCTCCGCGTGGTGCGTGGCCGGCAGACGTGGTCGCAGCGGGACCGCGTGCTCCACAAGCCCCTCGGCTGGTCGCTGGGCATGCTCAAGGAAGACACCCGAGGCATGTTCTCTCCGAACCCCGCGTCGTTCGGACACGCGGGGGCCGGCGGCTCGCTCGGGTGGGCGGACCCGGATGCGGGCCTGGCCATCGGCTACGTCATGAACCGCATGGACTGGCGCATCCGGTCGCCACGCGCACTGGCGCTGTGCCAGGCGCTGTACGACTGCATCGAGCGCGGCGCCTAGGCGACGAGCCTAGGGCAGCTTGATGACGAACTTCGCGACCGCGACGTCACCGCGTCCGAGGTTGACCTCCTCGAGCGGAGCGGTCAGGCACTTCGTGAGTTCCTTGGGAAGCAGGTAGTCGCTGCGAACACTGTAGTTCGCGGTGTTTCCCTTCTTGTCGACCATGAACGTCAGCGTCAGGTCCCCGTAGTCGAGCCCACCGGTGTGCTCCGAGCAGGTCCCGAGCTCCGCGAGGACGGGGGTCACCGCATCCTGAAGGCTGATGGACTCCCGCTTGTCGCTGATGAGCTCGACGGCTCCATCCTTGAGCTTCGCGGGTTCGGCGGCAGACGCAAGGGTCACGGCCAGGAGGGGAATGAGCATGAGGCACCTCTTCTGTCATTCACTATAAGTACGAATATTTAAAATTGTCCACGTAAATGAGTGTCGCCTCAGTGTCGCACCTCGGAGGTGAGCCTGCATGGCACATTCTCGGCTGGCCAGCTTGGCAAGTTCGAGGCATAGGTCCGGCAAAAGAACGGGATCCACATGCGCCTCTTGCCCCTCCTCGCCTTCGTCGCCTGCCAGCGCGGCGTCGTCCGCACCCCGGAACTGGAGGACGACAGCGAAGACCCCGCGCCGACCGTCGAACTGGTCGACGTGACCTGGCCTCGCGAGCTGCGCGGCGCGTGGGTGGCGACCGTGTGGAACATCAACTTCCCGAGTGCGCGGGGACTCTCCGTCGAGGCGCAGCAGGCCGAGCTCGACGCCATCGTCGCCGCAGCGGACGACGCGCACCTCAACGCGCTGTTCTTCCAGGTGCGCCCCGAGGGAGACGCGCTCTACGCGAGCCAGCACGAGCCGTGGAGCCACGTGCTCACCGGCACCCAGGGGCAGGACCCTGGCTACGACCCGCTCGCGTACCTCGTCGACGCTGCCCACGGCCGGAACATCGAGGTCCACGCGTGGCTCAACCCGTACCGAGCCAAGGCGTCGAGCCCCGCCTACGGCAGCGGCCACATGGCGGTGCAGCACCCGGACTGGGTGGTGAGCTACGGCGATCTCGACTGGATGGATCCTGGCGTGACCGGGGTGCGCGAGCAGCTCGTCGACGTGGTGACCGACCTGGTGGACCACTACGCGATCGATGGCATCCACTTCGACGACTACTTCTACCCTTACCCGGACGGCGCCTTCCCGGACTCCGGCACCTACGCCGCGTACACGAGCGCCGGCGGGACGCTGTCGCTGGCCGATTGGCGTCGCAGCAACGTCGACCAGGCCATGCAGTCGGTGTCGGCCGCGGTCACGGCTGCGGATCCGGCGGTGCGCTTCGGGGTGAGCCCGTTTGGGATCTACCGACCCGGACAGCCCGCGGGCGTCGTCGGCTTCGATCAGTACGAGGGCCTGTACGCCGACCCCAAGAAGTGGATGGACGAGGGCTGGGTCGACTACCTCGCGCCGCAGCTGTACTGGCCGAGCACGTCGAGCGGTCAGCCCTACGGCGCGCTGATCGAGTGGTGGGCCGCGAATACCTCGGGCGGTCGGTACATCTTCGCGGGCGACTACCTGTCGCAGCTCGGCAGCTCGTCTTCGTGGACGCTCGACGAGTTCCGCACCCAGGTCGCGCTGGTTCGCGCTCAGGAGGCGGGCGGCGCCAAGGGCCACATCTTCTACAACTTCGCGCCGATCCTCGACGATCAGCAGGGCGTGCGCGGGGTCCTCGCGACGGAGCTGTTCTCGGAACGCGCGCTCACGCCCCCCCTGCACACGGCGGTTGCGCGCGTTGCGACGCCGCCGACGGTGACCGTGGGCGAAGGGAGCCTGACAGTGAGTCACGCCGACGCGGTCGCGGCGCGCTCCGTGGCCCTCTTCGCCGCCGACGGCGAGGGCTGGACGCCACAGGCGCTGCACCCGCCGGGCCAGGCCATCGCGCTCGCCTCCGGACGGTGGGCCGTGGCCTCGGTGTCGATGGACGGGGTGCTGTCGCAGGCCGTGGTCGTCGAGCTGCCGTAGCGGCGTCTACAGGCCGTTCAAGGTGCGGAGCTCGGCGAAGAGGCGCTTGAATGCCTTGCCGCGGCCGCCGTCCTTGCGGGCCTGCCGGATCAGCGCGCGCAGCTGCTGACGGTTCGCGTCCGGGTACTGCTCGAGGAGGGCGTCGAGTGCCTCGTCACCGCCATCGAGCAGGTCGTTGCGCTGCTGCTCGAGCGCGATCATCGCGTCGTCCTTCGCGGTGCGCGCCGCTTCGCCAAGGCCCAGCACGAGCTCGAGCTCGTCGAGGTTGGTGAGCCGGACCTCGCGCACCAGGCGGTCCTTGAGGCGACTGCGCGCCCGGTCCCCCCGCGAGGGGATGCGGTAGTACTCCCCGACGCTGCGCGCGACGGCGTCGTCGAGAGGCAGCGCGAGTGCCTCGGCTTCGGTGAGCTTGAGCAATGCGACGACCACCTCGCGGGCACGCTTCACCAGCTGCCGCTCTTCGGTGCGTCGCTCCTGTCGGTCGGGGCGTTCGTCCATGCCGCCGGATAACCCGCGGTAGGCTGCCCGAAAGGAGGTGGCATGGAGATCAAGGAACGTCGCAAGGCGATCGGCTGGAACCGCCGCGAGCTCGCGGACCGTGCCGGCGTGAACAGTGCCGCCCTGGCACTCGTCGAGCGCGGGGAGTGGAACGACGAGGACCTGCTCTCCCGTCTGGACCGGGTGCTCACCGCCGCCGAGGCTGGCGACTTCTCGCTGCGCATTCCGCCGCACCAAGCGCCGTCCACGCCGCCTGACGAGGTCTAGGGCCGCGGCTTGACATCCCCCGGCACGCCGCTACGTGAATCCATGTTGAACATGGAGATCCGATGCTGCCGACGGATGTGGTGCGGTGGGACTTCCCGCTGCTGATCCTGCGTGACCTGGGCCGTGAGCCCGGAGACGACGCGTGTGTGCCCCGTGACGTGGATGCGGCGTGGGGGGCGTTGCTCACCCAGCTGGTCAACGAGCCGGCGCCATTCCAGCCGCTCGAGGAGGCGCTCACTGCCGAGGCGGGGGCCCGGGCCGAGTTGCGTGGCGAGATCCTCGCGAACCTGCCCCGCGCGAGCGCGTGGCGGGCGAGCTTCGCGGACGTGCCCGAGCGCGCGGTCGCGGCGCACTACTTCCACACCCACATGTTCTGGGCCAGCTGCATGCTGCGCGACGGGGCCGCCATTCTCGACCTCTTCGAGGCGGAGCTCCGATCCACGGTCCCGCGTCTCGGTGGCTGGCGTGAGCACCAGGGCTGGTTGCTGTCGCTCGCGCTGGCGGCGGCCCAGCTCGAGCGTCCCGAGCTCGCCGAGCGGGCGCTCGACCTCGCGATGGCGGCAGACGTGTCGGGGGCCGACGTGTGGATGGAGATCGGCCACGTGCGCGAGCAGCTCGACCAGCTCGACGCGGCCGAAGAGGCCTGGCAGCTTGCGCTGGCCATGAATCCGGGCCTCGGACGGGCGTGGCTGTCGCTGGCGGCCCTGTGGAGCGAGGACCCCGAGCGCGCGGACCAGGTGGCGGCGGCCTGTCGCCGGGCGCGCGACGTCGACCCGGAGCTCGCGGCCGACAGTCACTACGCGATGTCGCAGTACCTCGTGCTCACCCTCGGCGACCGGGACGGTGGACTGCTCGAACTCGAGCAGGCGGTGGCCGCGGACAAGGAGCACTGGTACGCGCACACGGCGTTGGCGGCGCTGTACGAGGAGCTGGGGCGCTACCAGGAGGCCGTCGACGCGACTCGGTGGATGCTCGAGCTCTACCCGCAGGATCGCTGTGGCTGGGCGCGCCTGGGCGAGATGCTCGCCGAGAACCTGTTCGACGTGGTGGGTGCCGAGAAGGCGTTCCGCATCGGGGCCGAGGAGCTCGATGACTCGAGCTGCTGGGTGGGACTCGGTGTGCAGCTGCAGGACTACCTGTTCCGCCCCGACGAGGCGATGGCCGCGTACCAGCGCGCTGCCGAGCTCGACGCGGACTGTGGTGTGACCTCCGGGAACCTTGCGCAGACCTTGCTCGATCTCGGCCGTCCCGACGAGGCCCGGGCCGTGTGCGACGAGGCCATGCGCGATGGCGAGACCTCGCCGTGGGTGCTCAAGGCCCGGGTACGCGCGCACCTGCTCGACGGCGAGGTCGAGGCGGCCCACGCGTTGCTGGCGGCCGCGCCGGTACCCGAAGAGGCCGACGAGCGCGGCGAGATCATGCTGTTGCGTGGGGACTTCGACGACGAGGTGTTTGCCTTCCTCGCCGCGTCTCCGGACCGCCGACACCAGCAGTCCGCGGCCCTCGCCGCGATCTGCCGGGGTCAGGGCACCCTCGACGCCCTGCTTCCGGTGCGGATGAGCGGCACCTGGCTGCTGATTGGCGAGTGGCTGCACACGCTCGGTCAGCTTCATGACGGCGCCTCCCACGCGCTGCGGGTCGCCCTCGGTGCGTGGCTCGAGCTCGATCTCGACGGACTGGGCCCGACACCGCCCGAGGGCCGCGTCGCGCGTCTCAGGCAGTTCGCAGGCTGATCAGCGACGGGCGGTGGCGACGTAGCCCTGCCCGTTCCACGCGAGCTCGGTGGTCACGTGCGTCTCGTGGCTGTCGTCCTCGTGCCCGTACTCGCCGCGGGTCTCGACCACGGTGACCGTCCGCGTCTCCGGGTGGAACGTCGCCTCGCGCGAGGCGTAGACCGGCGCGTCTGCCCAGGTCCACGTATGCAGCACCTCGACGGGCTCTCCGCCGCTCCACGCGATGTAGCGCGTGCTGTCGCCGGAGCCGCAGTACTCGCCGCCCGGCAGGTGGACCCGCGCAAAGACCACGCCCGTCTCGGTGACCTCGGTCAGCGTGAGCTGTGCGTCGGTTCGCGGGCCGAAGATGTCGTAGGTCACGCCGAGATCGAGGTCGTGCGCGGCACTTTTGTCGCGGACGGTGAGGTGCAGCGCCTTCTCGGCGTCGATGGCGAGCTGGATGGTCTCGGCCTGGCCATCGCCGTCGAGATCGGCACGGTGCGTGTCCACGACCCGCCAGGCAGGGGCGTTGGCGTGTGCGAACGGGACCAGCAGGAGCAGCAGCCAGGACATCGAAGCCTCCGAGACACACAGGTCAATGCACGTGGCGTGCCAATGCCGGACGCCGCCGATTGCCCATTCATCAGGGAGATACGTGACAAAAGTGGGTTCGGATCTCTTTGCGACAGCATCGAGTCGACGAATCGTGGATGTGAGTGGGCCCGCGCCGCTCGCAATTTTGTGGATCACGTGCTCCGATCGTCGCGATGCTCGTCCTCCTGATCAGCGCCGCGCTCGCCGCACCGACCGACTGCCTGCCGTGCCACGGTGAGACACACGGGCAGTGGTCGGAGTCCCGGCACGCTCGCGCGGCAACCAACCCGGTGTTCACCGCATCCTGGGAGCACTGGCCCAACGGCTGGTGCCTGGGGTGCCACGCGCCGAGCCCGGACTCCCAGCGAGCGCGCCTCGGTGGCCTCGCCACACCCGGCGTCGTGCACCGGCTTCCGGCCGCGGAACCGGGGGACGCCTGGAGCTGGGGCGTTCACTGCGAGACCTGCCACCTCGACGAGCGCGGGGTGCTGCGCAGCGCGGGGAGTCCGAGCGAAGCGGCCACCGTGGCTCACGACATCGCCGCCGATCCCGCGCTCACCGACGGTCGCCTGTGCGCTGAGTGCCACGAGTTCCCGTTTCAGCTGCATACGCCGCGCTGGCCCTTCGCCTACGGAAGCACCCCTGCTCAAGAGACGATCACCGAGTGGAAGCAGTCGACCGCGGCGGCTGCGGGCCGAGGCTGCGTGGACTGCCACTTCGCCGAGGGCCATGCGTCTCCGGGTGCTCACACCCCCGAGCTCGTGCGGGGAGCGCTGCAGTTCTCGGTGGAGCGCCGCGACGAGCTCGTGCACGTCGAGGTCCGCGCCCCGGGCGCACCTCACCGCATCCCCACCGGCGATCCGTTTCGCAGGATCCTGATCCGCGCGTGCGCCGACGAAGCGTGTACCGAGGTGCTCGCCGAGCGGACCATGCGCCGCCGGTTCGAGGCAGATGCGACCTCGTGGATCCTCGCGCTCGACACCACGGTGGGGCCAGAGACGCCCACCGAGCCCGCCGTGACGAGCTTCGATCTGCATGCACCCGGCGCACGATTCTGGCGCGCCGACTATCGTTTCGGAGACCGTCGGTTCGAGGACCGTCTTCCGCCCGAGGAAGTCGGCTTCGTCGTCGCATCCGGTCCACTGGAGAGCCCGTGATTTCACTGTTTCTCGCCGCTGCCCTCGCCGGGGGAGCTTCCATCGATCTCGGCGGAGGTCCGCTGCCCGTCCAGACCTCGGACAGCGGCGACATTCGCGTCGGCAAGCACGAGCTGCCCTGCGGGGGTGGGTCCTGCGAGGTGTCCGGCATCGACATCAAGAAGGGCGACGGCCAGCAGGAGCTCGTGTTCTGCGAGCATGGGGTGCGGGACGAGATCACCTGCATGATCTACCGTCTGTCCGGCGGCAAGCTCGTCGAGGTGTCCAAGCCGGAGGGGCTGTACATGCCGTCGGTGAGCACCACGGGCGGCGGCTTCGTGCTGGTCACCGACTCGTGGCGCCATCGCCTCTACGAGCGCGTCGACAAGCTCACCTATGCCGATGGCAAGCTCACCCTCGTGCCGCAGCCCCTCTACTCCACCGCCGAGACCATCGAGTTGACGGTGCAGAAGACCTTCCAGTTGCTCTCCGAGCCCGGTGGGCAGACCATCGCGAATACGCGCCCGAACAGCACCATCCGGGTGCTCGGCGAGCACGGCACCCGCGACGACTGGATCCTCGTGCGCCTCTCGTCGGGGATCACCGGGTGGGTCAGCACTCACACGCTGATGGAGGTGTGCGAGGAATACGGCATGCGGATGATGGCAGGCTAGCCCGCGCGATCTACGCGCCGTCGCTCGGGTCGCAGCTCAGGCCGAGCGCGTCGAGTGCGGCGTCGAGCACCGCATCCACGCCTTGATCGAGTGCTTCCCGAGTGGTCTGGACCTCGATGTCCGGCGGGTAGCCCGGGCCCTCGTAGACCTCGCCGTCCACGCCCTCGACTTCCTGCACGGGCAACGTGAGCACCCACCCGTTGGCGAGCACGTGGGTGGCCATCGTCGCCTGGGCCCCGTTGGTGGGCACCCCGAGCACTGTCGCCTGGGGCAGGGTGCCGACGGCCATCGCCATGCGCTCGGCGGCGCTGATCGTGTAGCGGTCGATGAGCAGGGCGATGGGCCTGTCGTCGTGGACGTCGCCGTCGGGCTCGAGCGCGAAGGTGTCCCACTCCGAGAACGCGTCCCGCTCCGGGCCGATTCGCGACCGGGAGCGGAACACGGGCCGCTCGACGTCCGTGGTGCGGGCCAGGGCCTCGAACGCCCATGTGAAGTCGCCGCCCCGCGCGTGCCGCAGGTCGAGGATCAGCGGCTCGTCGCCGGCATCGAGCACATGCGGCACCATCATCGCCTGGTCCCGCGTGCCGGCGAGGTGCAGGTAGCGCGCGCCGCACAGGGTGCCGTGCGTGTAGTCCCCGGCGTCGTTCGTGGACCAGCCCTCGAGCAGGCTGCGCACGACGTCGAGGTCGAACAGCTCGTCGTCGATGCGCTCGCGATACGTCCGGTTGCTGCGGTACACGAGCGCATCCGGCCGCGCGAGGTTGAGGTGTCCGTCGTCCAGGGGCGCGAGCATCGCCTCCATCACCGCGGCGAGTGCGTCGTCGCCCATCTCGTCGTCCACGGCGGCAAAGGCCTGGTCGCCGATGGCGTCCCAGTCGACGCCGCGCTGCGCGAAGGGCCCGTAGCGCTCGTCCATGGTGGTCCACAGGCTGTCGACGCTCTCGGTGGGTGTGGGTTCGTCGGCGCAGGCCGCGAGCAGGAGCAGGGGAGCCAGCAGTCGCATCGGAGCCTCAGAAGGTCGTGGCGAGCCCGAGACGGCTCGTCCAGGTGAGATCGGTGACTGGAGCGGGTGAGCGCTCGTGGAACAGCGCCAGGTCGGTGGACAGCGACACGGCCCACCGCTCACCCAGGGCGTGGGCGGCCCTCAGCTGCACGCGAGCGTCCTGGGTCGACAGCGCCGTGATCGGACGACCGTGGCCGATGTGCATCGCGAAGGTCTTGAGTCCGTTGTGGTCCTCGATCGCGCGCATGTAGGGGTCGTCGTTGATCGCATACGGCGAGCGCGTACCCCAGCCCACCCCGATCAGGTCGACCTCCGCTGACAGGGTCCAGGGTCCCGGACGAGCCGCCACCCGCGCCCACGGCCCGATGCCGAACACGCCGAGGTAGCCGAACACGCCGGTGAAGCCGTAGTCGTGGTTGCGCGTCTCGATGCGGTTTCGCCACGCGCCGCCCACGTCGAGGGTCACCGGTCCCTCGACCGCTCGAACGCCCGCCGCCCAGCCGGCCTGCACGCGAAAGAAGGGGCTGCTGCCCGTGGCGATCCACTGGCCATCCGGGTCCCAGCGAACGTCGTAGGACGGTCCCGTGCGCATGGCCGTGTGGTCGAGGTCGACCTCGATCTCGTGGCGCCAGCGCGCGCCTTGCCGCCGGAGTCCAACGGCTCCGTGGACCGGCGTCGCGCCGGTGTAGGCGCGGTCCGAGAACGTGTCATCCGCGGTGGCCCGCACGGCGGCGCCGAACCCGAGCTCGAGCTCGCTCGCGGCGTCGTTGGCCATGGCGGTGAACAGGAACAGAAGCCACATCCGGCCCTCCCGCTGCTGTAGACACCGCGCCGGTCGAAAAGCGTGACTCCGCTTTGGAGACCGGACCTCGGCCAGTAGACTGCAGCCCGAGCGGAGGTCCGGGTGAGCGCGTGGCTGGGAGCGATCCTGCTGTGGCAAGGCGCCATGGCGCGGGAGCCGATCGAGCGAAGCATTCACATCGACGCCTCTCCAGAGGTGGTCGCCGAGCTGATCACGGACCTCGAGAGCTGGGCGGAGTGGGCGAACATCGGCTCGGACGACAAGCTCGCCCAGGTCGCCATCCGCGGGACCTCCGGCCAACGCGGCCAGAGCTTGCGGTGGTACGGCGCCGGGCAGGGTGCCGGCAAGATCACGGTGGTCGAGGTCGACGAGCGGCACCTGTCCTTCGAGCTCGTGCGCTTCGTGCCCGCCGGCTTCGGTGTGGACTCGTGGACCCGGTGGCGGCAGACGACCTACCTCTCGTGGGAGGCGGTGGACGGAGGCACGAGGCTCACCTGGGCACCGAGGATCCAGAACATCACCGCGGGCGAAGTCAGCGTGCAGCGCTCGGTCGACGCCGTCCTCGCGCAGCTCAAGTCCGCCGCCGAGGAGCACCCGCCGGACCTCGTTCGGCCGGCCACCGAGCGCGCGGCGAGCGACAAGCTGCTTCTGTGGCAGGGCTTCGAGCAGGAGTGGACGTACAACCACCGGATCAACCGCCTCGGGAGCTGGGTGACGCCGCCGGCATGCACCGAAGAGGCGGGCTGCTCCGCCGAGATCGCCCACGCCGCCGCGTCGGGCTCCGGTGCGGACCAGGCCCGCGTACGGGACCTCGGGGAGTGGGTCTCGGCGCCGGGACTCGACGTGCAGTACGGCATGAGCACGCTGTGGTTCACCGGGCGCGAGGGCGAGCAGCTGCAGGACGCCGAGTGCATCCCCATGCCGGGCTCTGGAGCCGCGGTGCTCGAGGGCTTCGACATCAAGGCGCTGCGGTCGGCCCACTCGCTTTGGGGCATGGCGTTCCAGGTCGAGCACGAAGAGGTCGAGGGCGTCGAGGTCCTCTGCGTCTCGGGCGAGCTCCAGATGGCGTGTCGCACCGCCGAGTGTCGCCGCGATCGGTTCACCGAGTACGTCGTCGAGGTGCGGTGGGCCTGGGTGACCGCCCCGGGACTCCACGTGACGGACCACGTGCTGCCGGCCCATGCCTACGCGTGGGAGGCAGAGACCCTGCTCGACATGGTGAAGTTCCGCGACCACATGCTCGATGTCGAGCTGGTGGGCATCGAGGGGCCGCCGCTCGCGACGGCGGGCTTATCGCGTGTGGGCGTGCAGCTAAGCGCGCCCTTGCACACCCGTGGGCTCGCGCTGGCGCTGCATCCCGGGGACTACGACCCCGAGGCCGGGCGCCTCGCCGCCAAGGCGCACCTGCTCTACCAGCAGTGGGGACCCGTCGAGATCGCGCCGCTGACGGTCGCGCAGTTCAGCAAGCACGGCGAGGTCGAGCTCAGTGCCGAAGTGGTGCTGCTGCAGCTCGACGAGGGCTGCACCGAGCCGGTGTCGTTCGACGGGAGCGTGTACTGGCACGGCGGTGGCGCCGACGGTCGCGGGGACGACGCGGTGACGCTCACCGAGGTCGTGCTCGGCTGTGACGAGCCGGCGGTGGTGGGGGACGACTAGCCGCCGGAGCCACGTCCTACCTGCTCCGCGACGCGACCGAGCAGGAGACGCCGGTCGCCAGCCTCGCGACCGCCTGACTACTTCGCGGCCGCGCCTTCGCGACGCTCGCGGATGCGTGCCGCCAGCTCGGCCCGCTTCTCGGCGACTCGACGAGCGAGCTCCGCCTTGGCCTGCCCCCGCGCCGCCAGCTCCTCTTCGACGAGCTTGAGCTTGTGTACGTAGGTCTTCACTCGAATGAGGATGCTGCCGCCGGGCTTGTTCGCGTCGAGGTCGTGGAGCGCGGAGTAGGGGATCTTCGAGGTCTTGGTGATGCCGTCGATGATGCCGTAGGTAGGCGCGTCGTGGCCGCACTTGAAGCTCGACAGATCGAGCAGGGCCAGGTTCGGATGCCGGGCCGCGAGTCGTGCCGCCCACACCTTCTGCGCCGAGTTGGCGGAGTAGTTCTCGGGCCACACGTCGCGGATGTCGTTCGGGTCGTCCTCGCCCATGTAAGTGGCCCAGAACGCGGGGTCTCGGGGCATCGAGCGCACCGAGAGGATGGGGTAGCCGCGGACCTGGAACTCCTCGGGGATGCCGTGGTGCAGCCCGGGATCGGAGTGGTAGGGGCGACCGATCATGAGGATGGCGATGCGGCCCTCGCGCTCGACCTCCTCGAGGATGGCCTTGCCGCGCTCCTGCATCATGTCTTCGAAGGCGCGCAGCGAGACCATGGCCTCTTCGACGGCGAAGTCGCTCTCGTCCTCGGTCACCCCGAGGCGCGGCCCCCACACGTCGAACAGCGTGCGCTTGAGGAAGTTGAGCTCGGTGAACGTGAGCGGCGGGTCCACGTACTCGATGCCCTCGCGCTCGAAGAAGTCGACCTCCTTCGTGAACGCGGCCTTCACCACGTTCGGGGTGCCGGCGACGATGGGGCAGCTCGCCGTGTCCATCGTCGAGGTCAGCCACGAGGGGATGTGGGTGATGCACGGGAAGAAGATGTAGTCGAGCGGCCCGCGGCGGCGCTTCGCGTCGGTGTGCGCGTGGAACAGCAGCTCGTGGACGTGGGCCTGGACGACCTTGGACGGGTAGCAGGGGTCGACCGAGCCGTAGCGACCGCCCTCGACGAACAGCTCCTCGCTGCTCGGCGGCGACCACACCACGTTGTGCTTGGGCACGCCCAGCGCCTCGAAGTAGGTCCGGAAGAACGGCGCCATCGCGTACATGTTGAGCACGCGGGGCATGCCGATCTTCACCTCGGACAGATCCGCATGGCTGCGCTGGAAGCCGCGGTTCAGCGCGCGACGGGCCACGCGCCAGAAGCGACCGACCCGGACCTCGACGTCGTCCTTGGGCGAGCCCGCCTTCGGCAGCGGCGCCGGCTTGCGGAAGTGCTTGAACGCGAGCTCCGCCTCGTCCTCGACCAGGTTCGGGTACTGCTTGCGGAGCACGTTGCGCTCGCGGTTCAGCGCCTTGAGCGCGTCCTTGCTCTCGACCGTGCCCTTCTCGCAGGAGAAGCCGCTGATGTAGCGGCTCGTGCGCCCGTCGGGGGTCTGGGTGTCGATGAAGGTGCGGCTGCACTCGTTCGGGCAGAAGTGGCAGACGGTCTCTTCGTCGTTCTTTGTCGTGTACTGGAGCTCGATGGCCTGATCGAGGCCGATGAACGTCGACTTTCCGCCGTTGTTCATCACCACGCGTCGGGTCTCCATCGCCGCACCGATGGCCCCGGCTTCACCCGTGTGGGGGTGGACGACGATCTCGGCGTCGGGCACGCGAGCCTTGATGTAGTCGACCTGGGCCTTCACTGCGGCCAGGTTGCGCTGGGTGCCGCCCTGGAGCACGAACACCCGCCCGAACTCGGCGAGTCGCGGCACCTGGACCACGTACTGCCACACGTTCTTCGGCAGCACCTGGGCCAGTCCAGCGAGCATCTCGGTCGAGCTGAAGCCTTCCTTCTGGAAGTTCACGCGGTCGGCGTCGAGGAACACGGCGCAGCCGTAGCTGAACTTGGGGGCCAACGACGCGTTGAAGGCGGTGTCGGCGTAGTCGTGGAGGTGCACGCCGAACTGGTCGGCCATGGCCTGGAGCAGCATGCCGTTGCCGGCCGAGCACTGGTTCGAGAGCTTGAAGTCCCGCACGTCGCGGCCGCCGTCGACGTTCTCGCGCAGGAACAGGACCTTGATGTCCTGGCCGCCGATGTCGCAGACCACGTCGGCATGCGGCACGTAGCGGACCGCGCTCATCATGTGGGCGATGGTCTCGACGATGTTCACGTCGGCCTTCACGGACTCTTCGAGGACCTGGGCGGCGTAGCCCGTGGCCCCGAAGCCCATGCACTCGAGGACCGCGCCCTGGTCGTGCACGTAGGCCTTGATCTGGGCCAGGATGTCCTTGGTGTCCTGGATCGGGTTGCCCTTGGACAGGGTGTAGGCCTTGTAGAGGATGTCGCCGGTCTCGTAGTCGGCGAGCACGGCCTTGGAGCTGGTCGATCCGCCGTCGAGGCCGATGACGCCGCGGACCACCTGGCCGGGCTCGAAGGTGGTGGCGGTGAACTCGGGAATCGCGAACTCGGTGAGGAAGTCGTCGAGCTCCTCGCGGTTGGCGACCAGCGGGCCGGCGGCGGTGTCGCCGAGGCGGGCGCCGCGACCGTGGGTGATGTACTCCTTGAGGGGCTGCAGGCCCCGGTACAGGCCCTGCTCCGGGGCATCCGCGAGTCCGAAGACCACCGCACCGTAGGCGGCGTAGTACTGCGCGTTCTCAGGAGTGAAGATCAGCTCCTGGACGGGCAGGTCGGGCACCTGGTACCCGCGGGACTCCCAGGTCTCGGGAATGCGCTTGCGCCAGCACTCGACGAGGAAGGGCAGGTAGGTGTTCGGTCCGCCGAGCAGCAGCACCTTGTGCCGCAGCGTATTGCCCCGGGTGAGCACCGACAGGTTCTGATGCACGATGGCGTCGGCGAGGGAGTTCATGATCTCCGCGCCGGGAATGCCGCTCTTCACGAGGTTGACGATGTCGGTCTCGGCGAAGACCCCGCATTTGGCGGCCACGTGGTGGAGCTTCTTGTCGTCGAAGGCGAGGTTGCCGACCTCGCTCTGCGGCATGCCCACCTTGATGAAGCACTTGTCGATGGTCGCGCCGGTGCCGCTCGCGCACTTGTCGTTCATCGAGGTGAACGCGGTCTTCTCGACGTTGCCGTCCGCGTCGGTGGTCGACGAGAAGATGATGATCTTCGCATCCTGCCCGCCGAGCTCGATCACGCTTCCCACGTCGGGATGCAGCTTCTCGACGGCGAGGGTGACGGCGTTGACCTCCTGCACGAAGCGCGCGCCCAGCGGCTCGGCGAGCGGGGAGGACCCGGAGCCGGTGCAGTAGATGCGGATCTCTTCGGCGTCCGGGAAGGCTTCGCCGATGCGCACCATGAAGTCGGCGCACTTCTCGGGCTGCTGCGTCTCGTGGCGCTGGTAGTCGGACCACAGGATCTCGAGGGTGTCGGGGTCGCAGACCACCGCTTTCACGGTGGTGGAGCCGACGTCGAGGCCAACAGCGAGCTTCTTGGGATGAGCCATGGCGGGAGCTTATCCGCGACTGACTGACATGTCAGTCACTAAAAGGCCCGCCATCGGGCGGGCCGCCCACGGGATCTCGGACGCAGGCGGCCGTTGGCCGCCCAGGCCACCCGCAGCCCGAGGCGGGCGTAGCCTGCCAGGCCCGCCATGGGGCGGGCCGCCCACGGGATCTCGGACGCAGGGGGCCGTTGGCCGTTGCTCGCCTCTAGCGCCGCCGGCGCGCCAGCGCGGGGAGGAGGAGCAGCAGAGACCCGAGCGACCACGGCACGCTCGTGGACTGGCATCCACAGCCGGCTCGCGGCGTACGACGTGCGTCGCGCAGCGCTTCGTCGCGGAAGTCGAACACGATCTCACCCATGCCCTCGGCGCCGTAGTCTTCGATGAGGATGGCCGCAGGCGATTCGAGCTCACCCATCAGTTCCATCTCGCTGGTGCCGTGGCGGGAGACCCAGTCGCGGCTCGGCAGCTTCACCTCGCGACCGTCGGCGAGCTGCAGCAGCCGCTCGGCCTTGTCGCGTCGCTCGAGCAGCCCGCACTGCAGGACCTCGGTCGCCATACCGCCACTCGCGATGTTCTGGGGCAGGTCCCGGTTGAGGACGAACATCGGGTCCGTCGTCATCTCCTCGGGGTCGAGGGTGGTGCTGAGGCGAGTGAGGTGCGGATAGTCGTCGATCAGCGCCTGGGCCTCGTCCAGAGCCGGGATGAGCTCGGTGGCGATGCGCTCGGCGGCCGCCGTCGCGTCGAAGGAGGGGTAGCTGCCGCCCCAGCAGTCCATGCACTGGTAGTACTGCGCGGCGGGGATGCCGTTGGCGATGGCGTCGTTCGACATCGGCAGCACGTCTTCGAGGATGCTGGTGAGCTCCGGCGTGATCGGGATGCCGTAGTCGAAGCGCAGGCGGCCCACGAAGGCGAAGGCGTCGGTGGTCGCGGCGAGCTGGGTCTGCGAGAAGTTGCCCCGATAGACCAGGGTGGCGGGCATGGCGCCCGAGAACATCGTGTGGAAGGCGTTGCCCCCGGCCTCATCGGCGGCGGTGGCGATGACCTGACCGATGTTGCTGCCGCCGGAGAACCAGTCGATGGCCGCGTCGTTCAGGGTCACGTGCAGGTAGTTGTCGGGCACCGCGCGGGCGTCGGCGGCGATGTACACGTCGACGGGCATGTCGGCTACCGCGGCCACGGAGGTGAGCTGGATGGGCACGCTCGCGCCGCATCCGGCGTAGCGCATGCCGAGAGGCATGAGGTCACCGGCGTCCTGGCCGGCTGCGAGCTTCAGGGCGACGAAGAACTGGTTGTCGTTCACGTAGGGCTGGAGCGTGTCCTCGAGGGCATCGGGCAGGTCGTAACCATTGTCCTGCAGCCAGCTGATGAGCACGGTGGCGTTGAGTGCTTGCAGGGTCACCGTCTCGTAGGGGCCGACCCGCTCCTGTCCGATGACGTTGACGCCGTCGCCGCCGTCGGACGGGAAGGCGGTGTCCGCGAACTCACCGCTGTCCATCTCGGCGTCATCGGTGGCGGCCTCGAACAGGCGAGCCTCCGATGCGCAGATGCCGCGCTCCTCGCGGCGCAGGCTGTAGGTCGGGTCGGTGGGCGTGCGCAATGCCCCGAAGATGGCGGAGTGCGAGGTGAACAGGTCGGGGTTGCCCGAGACGGGCACGATCCATGCGAAGTCCTCGGCCGCCCCCTCGTACTGGATGCCGATGTGCGCGGTGACCTCGCAGGCCTCGTCGTCGACGGCAAAGACGATCTCTTCGCCGGCCTGGTAGATCGGCTGCTGCACGTCGCAGAAGAAGCCACCACAGGCGCTGGCGGTGGGTGTGAGGGCGGTGAGAAGGGCGAGCAGGGTCATGGTTCCTCCGAGGGTCGACCACGACTTGGCCTCGACCCACCTCCAAGGTCGCAGGAAGCGCGAACGACCGCTATCCCGCTACCTGACTTGCTCTATGGCAATTCCGAACCTCCAGGTGCGGAATGCGAACAGGTCGCGTGTCGACGCCCGGTCTGCGCGAGTGTGCGCCTCTTCTCTCTGAGTAGTGGCTAGCTCGATTGTGTTGGGTTCCGATGCAATGTTGCCGAGCATGTATCGATAGACGGTATGCCGCGGTCGAGTGAAGCTGATAGCGGGCACGGCGGAGTCACCCATGGCACGCCACATCATCCTTGCGACCCTCCTTCTCACCGCTTGCGCCGGGGAGGAGGAGACGCCGCTCACCGAGCAGCCGACCTCGCGCGTCGACTTCGAGGGCATGTTCCCTCCGGCGGGCGTCGACCTCACCGACCACACCACCGATGGCGGCGTGTGGGAGCAGGCCTCGTTCAGCGCCTTCGGCGAGGGCGAGACGTGTGCGCATCTCACCGAGTCCGACCCGGACAGCTTCTCCGAGGCGGGCCTCGCTGCGCTCGGCCTCCAGCCCATCGATCTCGAGGCGCCGGCGGTGTTCTCGGTGGACGTGGCCTACGCGACCCGGCCGTTCAACGCGATGCAGCGCATGGAGATCCGACTCGTCGGCGAGCTCGCCGACCAGACGGTGCACGTCGATCTCGACGGCGCGAGCGGAGTGTTCGTCGACGGCGGCACCGATCCCTACGAGCCAGCGGACGACGAGTGGTTCACGCTCACTGCCTCGCTGGATCCCGAGGAGCTTGGCGACAGCGTGCAGATCTCGCTCGTGATCCTCGAGGACTTCGCGGGCTTGCGCCCATCGGTGTACTTCGACAACCTGATCGTCGCCGCCGAGTAGGCTGCGGCGAAAAAATTTCACCCAGGTGTTGACCCGGTCCGCCGTCGCCCATAGACGGCGCGGGTTTCCCACCGGTCCCATCGGGGTCCGCTCGCAGGCGTCGACCCCAGGAACGGTCCAGCACCAGGAATGAATCATGAGCTTCCGCACCGTCGCGGCGTGCGCCGTCCTTTGCCTTTCCACCTCCGCCGTTGCCGGCTTCGACTGGGGCGCCGACTGTGACGCCGGCTCCGGTGAGTTCTCCCAGTTCATCGACCAGGGGCAGGTGACCTCGGTCGGCGTCATCCCCACCGGCAAGCAGGACATCGAGGTTCGCCTCGAGTCCGATGTCGACGTCGACATCCAGCTCATCGACGTCGCCACCGGCACCGAGCTCATCGCGTGGCCGAACGGCATCCTCTCCGGGGCCAGCGAGGAGTGCGGCAGCTACCAGGGCCTGTCCTTCTGCTACAGCGGCTACAACGGCGGCCAGACCGCGGGCACCTACGGCCACGAGTACATCCGCATCAACGGCGAAGCGACCCGCGAGGTCGAGATGCGCGCCTACGGCTACGCCGCTGGCGATGCGCTCGTGACCTACCGCTTCAACCCGGTGAACACCTGCAACGAGACCGGCAACGGCGCGTTCTCCCAGGCGATTGCCTACCAGGACACCGTCCTCGTTGGCGACATCCCGGCGGGCAAGTCCAACGTGGCCATCGAGCTCGACGCGGGCAGCAAGGACGTCGACGTCCAGCTGTGGGACGGTGAGACCGCTATCGTCGCATGGCCCGACGGCCTGCTCTCCGGCGCGGGCCAGGAGTCCGTCAGCTACCGCGGCATGACCATCACCTACTCCGGCTACAACGGCATCGGCGGTAACTGGGGTCGCGAGTCCATCGAGATTGCCGGCCAGATCCCGGCCGACCTCACGATGAAGGCCTTCGGCTATCAGTCGGGCAACGCCGAGGTCACCTACGCCTGGGGCGTGGGCGTGGGCGACACCTGCGGCGGCATCGGCGCGCTGACCTGCGACGAGGGCCTCGCGTGCAAGGAGTGGCTCGGTGGCGTCGCGGATGCCGCGGGTACCTGCCACACGCAGGACTGGTGCGGCTCGGACGAGACCGCGGCCACCGACTGTGACGGCCTGCCGCACATCATGACCGTGGGCGCGTGGGGCTGCTCCGACACGTTTACCTGCGAGTGGGTGACCGAGACCGGTGGCGCGGGCGTGAACGAGTCCTGCGACACCACCGCCGA
Organism: Deltaproteobacteria bacterium; assembly: GCA_006226595.1. Classification (GTDB taxonomy): domain Bacteria; phylum Myxococcota_A; class UBA796; order UBA796; genus M1803. The sequence goes on along the minus strand of SBGP01000010.1, from coordinate 91,471 downwards.
CTGCGCGTCGGGCCTCGTGTGCCTCGGCGAGTACGCGCTCGAGTCGGGCATGTGGTGCATCGACGACAGCCAGTACGGCACCTTCAGCTACGCCGGTCCCGCGGCGATCGGCGAGGGCAACCCGCTCGTGACCACGGTCGACGTGCAGGGCCTCGCGAGCGTGCCCCTCGACGTCGTGCTCACCCTCGACGTCGATCACCCGCGCAAGAGCGACCTGGTCGTGACCATCAGCAACTTCAACGGCTACAGCGAGGTCGTGTGGGACCGCGAGGCCAACCCGGCCAACGAGATCGTGGTCCGCGCGTTCCCGAGCGACGACGAAGTAAACGGGGAGTACTTCGTCACCATCGAGGACGTGGTCACCGGCGAGACCGGTACCCTGCGTGGCTGGGATCTGTACATCGCCTCCAACTGGGACTGAGAGCGCTCCGATCCCGCCGCCGAGCCGGTGGCGGGACGGGCGTGGACAACGAACCCGTCCGGGTTCGCTGACCTCTTCGGGAAGTCGCGTTCGTCGCGGAGGATGACGGACGCGGCCGGGTTGGCTACCTCGGCCCCGCGAGGATGAACTCCACCCACGGCGGACGCGTGCACACCGAGCTCCACTTCCCGGCATCCCCCGACTCCGAGCGCTCCGCAATGGGCGGAAAGGGCGCGAGCCTGCATGCCCTCTCGGCCCAGGGTGTGCCGGTCCCCGCGTGGTTCGTGGTCGGTACCGCCGTGTTCGCCGAGGTTCGCCGGGCCGTCGCCGCGGATCTCGACGCCGCGCTCGCGGCGATCGAGCCGAGTGATGCGGCCTCGATCGACGCTGCGGCCGCCGCGATCGCGACGCTGTTCGCCGAGGCGCCGCTGCCCGAGGGCTTCGCCGCCAAGGTCGACAAGGCGGTGGCAGGCCTGGGTGCGGCCGATCTCGCGGTGCGCTCTTCCGCGGCGGCCGAGGACTCGGCGCGCGACTCCTTCGCCGGACAGCTCGAGTCCTACCTGCACGTGGGCCCGGCGCAGGTCATCGACCGCGTGCGCGCGTGCTGGGCCTCGGCCTTCGGCGCGCGGGTGCTCACCTACATGCACGCTCGCGGCATCGACCCCCGCGAGCAGCGACTCGGCGTGGTCGTGCAGGCCATGGTCGCCTCCGAGCGCTCTGGCGTGCTGTTCACCGCCAACCCGGCCGGCAGCATCGACGAGGTCGTGATCGTCGCTGGCTACGGCCTCGGCGAGGGCGTCGTCACCGATCAGGTCGAGGTCGACAGCTACGTCTACGACCGCCTCGCCGAGACCTGGCAGGTCGACGTGGCCGAGAAGACCCGTCGCATCGTGCGCGGAACGGATGGCGGCACGGTGACCGAGGCCGTCCCCGCGGATCTGTGCGTCGTCGAGGTGCTCTCCGAGGCTCAGCGTACGTCGCTGCTCGCCCATGCCCTGACCATCGAGGCGCGCACCGGTCGCTTCGTCGACGTGGAGTGGGCGCTCGACGCGTCTGGCGCGCTGTTCGTGACCCAGTCGCGGCCGATTACGACGATTCCCGCCGGCGAGCTGTCCGTGTTCGACAACTCGAATGTCGTCGAGTCCTACCCGGGCCACACCCTGCCGCTCACGGTCAGCTACATCCGCCAGGGCTACGAGACCCTGTTCCGGGACGTGCTGCTCCGCGCGGGCGCATCCTCGTGGCGCATCGCCGAATCCGACCACGTGTTCAAGAACCTGCTCGGGTACCTCGACGGGCGGGTCTACTACAACCTCGGCAACTGGCATCGCATGTTCGCGCTCGTCCCGGGGACCGGCGCGTACCTCGCGGTGTGGGAGGAGATGCTCGGCATCGAGCCCTCGCCGAAGTCCGAGTCCAGGCTCGCGGGGCTCACCGAGCTGCCTCGCATGCTCTGGGTGTACAGCTGGGTGCTGTTCTACTTCGTGGCCATGGACGTGGTGATGGCGGCGGCGCTCCGCCACGTGCGACGTCTGCACCGCGAGTTCGCCGAGCTCGACGTCGACGCCCTCGATGCGGTGGGGCTCGCCCGTGCGTACCGCCGCTGGACGGCGCTCGGCACCCGGGGCTGGGACATCACGCTGCTCAACGACGGCTATTGCTTCGTGTGGTCGGCCATCGCCCGCGGTCTGCTGCGCAAGCACGGGCTCTCGGACGAGCTGTTCGGACGCCTGTTCGCCGGCGACTCGGAGCTCGAGAGCGTGCAGCCCGTGCGCCGCATCCTCGAGCTCTCCGAGCGGGTGCGCGACAACCAGGCCCTGCGCGAGGTGCTCGCCGGCGACTTCGACCGCGAGGCCATCGACCGGGTCCGCGGCGGTCGCGGCTTCCTGCGAGCGCTCGACGACTACCTCGACGCCTTCGGCGACCGGTGCATGGAGGAGCTCAAGCTCGAGTCCGCGAGCTTCCGCGACGAGCCCGGTCGGCTCGTCGAGCTCGTGCTGTCGTACGCGGACGCCGGCATGACCGTGGAGGACACGCTCTCCCGGGAGCAGGCCATCGTCGCCGAGGCGCAGGCCGAGTTCGACCGTGGGCTCGAGGGCCGCGGCTTCGCGAAGGTGCAGATCCGCGTCGCCATGGCCTTTGCCCGCCGCCACGTTCGCTACCGGGAAGCGTCGCGTCTGGAGCGCGCCCGCGGCTTCGGGCGCGTGCGCACGCTGTTCCGCGGCATGGGCCGCGAGCTCGTCGACAGCGGCGTGCTCGCCCACGTGGACGACGTGTTCTACCTCGGCGTGGAGGAGGTCCTGAACTACATCGGCGGGACGGGTCTCGATGCGGACGTGCAGGGCCTGGTCGAGCGTCGCCGCGCGCTCCACGCGAGCTACAGCGACAAGCACCCGCCCGAGCGTGTGCGACTCAAGGGGGCCGTCGGCAAGAACGTGGTCCCGCGTCGGCGTCCTCCGGCTGTCGCCGAGGGCGAGCTCGGCGGCACGGGCTGCTCCACCGGCGTGATCACGGCGCAGGCGCGCGTGATCCGCGACCCGAAGAACGCGGGTGACTGCAGCGGCCAGATCCTCGTCGCCGAGATGACCGATCCGGGCTGGGTGTTCCTCATGCTCCGTGCGTCGGGCCTGGTCGTCGAGAAGGGCAGCCTGCTGTCGCACACCGCGATCATCGGCCGCGAGCTGGGCATTCCCACCGTGGTCGGGGTGAAGGGCGCGACCACGCGCATCGCCGACGGCGACTGGCTCCGCATCGATGGCGGCACCGGCACCGTCGAGATCGTCGCGCCGCCGGACGCCGACGCCTGACCCGCGCCGGTCCGTCACATCGGCGCGAGCCGCGCGGGCGATTTGCGCTAAAAGGGCGGCGTTCGGAGGATCTCTTGAGCCAGCGCAGCCTGCCTTCCCGCCTCGCGGTGTTCTTCTCGGCCATGTTCCCGCTGGCCGTGATGGTCCCGGGCGGCGCCATCCAGTACCTGGTGCTGTTCTTCGGCCTTCAGGTGCTCGCGGGCAACGACACGCTCCACACGGGCGTCGCCGCGATCTCCGGCTGTGCCTCCGCGATCCTGTTCGCGCTGCAGATGCGTGTCTACGACGAGCTCAAGGACGTCGAGACCGACCTGCGCCTGGGCGCTTCTGGCGACCCGCGCTTTGCCGACCGGCCCATCGTGAAGGGCGACATCCTGCCCTCGGACCTGGTCATGCTGCGCTGGGTGGTGACCGGACTGCTGTTCGCGACGGTCGTGCCCGTGGGCACGCCGCTCGTGTGGGGCACGTTCCTGCTCGCGTTCTTCCTGATGTGGCTGTCGTTCCAGTGGTTCTTCTGGCCGGCGATCAAGACGAACATCGTGCTCGCCTTCGTCACCCACAACCCCCTGACCTTCTTCGTCGAGCTGTTCGGCGCGGCCATCGCGATGACCGTCATCGACGACGGCGAGCTGCTCACCCCCGCGAACTTCGCGCTCATGGTCGGGCTGTGGTTCCCGGTCGCTGCCTGGGAGCTGTCCCGAAAGGTGCGCACCGAGGCCGACGAGACCGACTACGAGACCTACAGCCGCCGCATCGGATGGAAGACCGCGTCGCTGCTGCCCGCCGGCTTCGTCGCGGTGTCTGCGGCGAGCTTCGTGTACGTGGTGCTCCAGGCCGGGCTTCCCGTGTGGATGGCCGCGGTCATCGGGCTTGCCGCCGCGCTTCCCGTCGGGGCCTGCCTCCAGTTCCGCATGAACCCGACCACCGCGGGTTCCGATCGGCTGCGGCCGCTGGTCGAGGGCTACGCCGCCGTGGCGAACCTGCTGCTCGTCGGTGGTTTCGTGTGGAGCACCGGGGTCAGCTGGCCCTAGGGCGCGCCGGAGACGACCCACTGCACGTCCCCGCTGCCGTGTGAGCCGAGCGTTTCCCACGCCCAGTCGGTCGATGCGCCCGGGCTCCAGAAGCTGCTCGTTCCCGGGCTCGCGTCGCAGGTGCTCACGCACGCCATGCGCACCGGGATCTGGCCGGTGAAGTTCATCTCGCCGACCTCCTTGTCGCTGTACAGCGCGGCGGCGATGGTCTGCCCGGGCTCGGCGACGAGGCCCGAGCCATCGAGGTCGATGGCAAAGGGATTCACGGTGTCGTTGGCGTAGCTGGTGGCGCTCGTCGGCACGTCGACGAACCACGCGTCAGTCGGTGGCGTGGCGGCGGGGTCCGTGACGTCCTGGACCCACACGGCGAGGCGATGGGCGCGATGCGCCTCGCAGGTCAGCGCTTGATCGCCGACGATCTCGGTGGCCTGGACCAGGTCGTAGCGCAGGCTGGTCAGGGTGACGGCCTGCGCGCCGGCCATGCGCACCGACCAGCCGACCCAGCCCGCTTCGTCGCTCACCGGGCCGAAGAAGGCGTCGCGGCCGCTGGTGCAGCTGGTCACGCTGAAGTCGCTGATGGTCGAAGTCGGCCCGGGTGCCGGAAGGCCGGGATCGGGACACGCAGTCAGGCACAGGGCGAGCAGGGGCAAGCGCAGGGACACTCCAACCGACCCCACGCGGGCCGTGTGTCGAGCGTAGCCGCGGCGCGCCGCGAGAGCCAGCGCAGCCTAACGCTTCGAGACGCGCATGAGCAGCGGCTCGGCCGGCCGCAACACGATGGACGGGGCGGGCACCGGGCGCTTTCCGGGGATGAGGTCGAGGCGGAATGCCACGAGCAGCCGGGCGAGGATGACCTTCATCTCCATCATCGCCATGCGCTCGCCGATGCACTTTCGCTGTCCGGCGCCGAAGGGCAGGTAGGCCTGGCGGTCGCGGTCCTTGACCACCTCGGGCGCGAAGTGGTCGAGGTCGAAGCCCTCGGGGTTGGCCCAGTACCGGGCGTCGCGATGCGCGAGGTAGGGGCTGACGATGGCGACCGAGCCGGCGGGCACCGCGTACCCGCCCATGGCGTCGTCTTCGACCGCGAGTCGCGTGATCGACCACACCGGCGGTCGCAGGCGCATGGACTCCTTGAGGACGCGGTCGAGCACGTCGTCTGCGAGCACCGCACGTCGGCGGTCCGCATCGTTCCAGGCGCGCTCGGCGGCCTGCTCCGCGCGCTCGCGAACCGCGGCGTGCTCCGAGAGGAATGCCAGCGTCCACGACAGGGTGGTGGCTGTCGTCTCGTAGCCGGCGCCGACCATGGTCAGGACCTCGTCACGCAGCTCCTCGTCGGACAAGCCCTGGCCGTCCTCGTCCGTGGCGGTGAGCAGCATGCCGAGCAGGTCGTCGCCGGGATGATCGGCGCGTCGTCGCTCGGCGATGATTGCCTGGACCAGGGCGTCGAGACGCGCGCGACCCTGTTCGAAGGCCCGCTTGCGCGGCGTGGGGATGCGGTAGGGCAGGGGATAGGGGGCCTCGGCGCGAGCGTTGATGTACACGAGGCTCGCGCGAATGGCCTGCTCGACCTCCTGCGCTCGGTGACCCAGTCCCGTGCCGAACAGCGCGCGACCGACGATGGACAGCGAGGCCTGCATGCACGCCGCGGAGATGTCCGCCACGCCGCCCGTTCGCTGGGCGACCGCCTCACCGGCCTCGTCGGCACACGCGAACATGGTGTCGACCAGTTGATCGAGGGACTTGCGGTGGAACGCGGGCTGGATCACCCGGCGATGCCGCTTCCACAGTGCCCCCTCCGAGGTGAGCAGCCCGTTGCCCAGGAGCCGCGCCAGCTCGCGGTAGCTGGAGCTCTTCACGTAGTTGTCGACGCGCCCCTGGAGCACGTGGCGCACGTGATCCGGGTGATTGAGCAGGAAGCAGGTGCGGCCCATGAGCCCGATGCGGGCGATGTCGCCGTAGCGCGCTGCGGTGTCGACGTAGAACTGCAGCGGGTCGCGCGCGAACTGAAGCGTGTTGCCGATGAGGGGAGGGACGAAGGGTCCCGGGGCGGTGCGGCCCATGCAGGCTCCTGTGGTCGCCGTCATAGCCCGGCTGGCGACCGCGCGCGGCAGGAAGCAACGGTGGTTTCGCGGTACGCCGGGGGTCGCGATTGTGCTATCAGGCGGGACCCGGACGGTGGTCCGGATGTCTGCGTAGGAGAGAGCATGAGCGTCGAGCAGATCGCCCCGGGCACCGAGGCTTTCGAAGCGTTCCTCGGGCTGCCCGCGACGCTGCACGCGGCGGACCCGCGGTGGATCCCTTCGGACCCCGAGAGCCTGCGTCACAAGCTCTCTCCGGACCACGCCTTCTTCGCCTACGGCAAGGCCCAGGCTTTCGGTGTGCGCGACGCAGAGGGGGCGCTTGCCGGCCGCTGCGTGGCCATCCTCAACGCGCGGATCCAGGCGCCGAACACGCCGGTCGGCATGGTCGGCTACTTCGAGTGCACCGAGGACTACGCGCTGGCCGCGGCCCTGCTCGATGCCGCGGTGGCCTGGCTTCGCGAGCAGGGTGCCGCCACGGTGTGGGGCCCGATGAACTTCTCGGTGTGGGACGACTACCGGTTCATGACCGAGGGCTTCGACACCATCCCGTACCTGGGCGAGCCCTACAATCCGGCCTACTACCCGGCCTTCTTCGAGCGCTACGGCTTCGAGAAGCTCGCGCGTTGGCGGTCCTGGGACCTGCTCGACCCTCACCTCAAGGCGATTCACGCCGCGGCCACCGCAGTGCCGCGCGCGGCCCTCGACCAGGCTGGGTTCACGATTCGGCTCGTGTCGGCCGAGGACTTCGACGAAGTGCTGCCGATCACCCATGCCATCCTCATGGAGGGCTTCTCGGAGAACCTCGGGTTCTCGCCGATCAGCCTCGAGGAGTACCGCGAGCTCGTCGAGCCGCTGCGGCCGCTTATCGTGCCCGGCGCGTGCCCGATCCTCGTGTTCGACGCGGCGGGCGAGCCGGCGGCCTACGGCTACACCTACCCGGACCTCGGGCCGCAGGTGCGCGCTGCTGCCGGACTTCCCACGCCGGCGCTCGACGCGGCGACCAATCCCTACCGCGGACCGCGGCTGATCATGCACACGATGACCGTGCGCAAGCCCTACCGGAAGATGGGTGTGCCCCAGGCACTGATGGCGGTGGACTACATGCCCACGGCTTTCGAGAACGGCTTCGCGCAGGCCATTGGCGCCGTCGCGAAGGAGGGCCGCACCGGCTACGACCGCACTGGCGAGCACAGCCGCGCGTACCACCTCTACGAGCTGCGATGACCGCCTACGTCGATCGCGAGCGAGGCGAGGTCGTCGAGGAGCGGGTGTTCGGGGGGAGCGCCCTCAACGTGCTCTACGAGGACCGCCGGGTGCGCTGGCTCACCGACCACGTGCTCACGCGGCGGAGCACCAACCGCCTGTACGGGCTTTGGCAGCGCTCTCCGCGCTCGAAGCAGCGCATTCCCGAGTTCGTGGCCAAGCTCGGCATCGACGCCACCGAAGCCGAGCTGCCGCTCTCGGCCTATCCGAACCTCGATGCGTTCTTCACCCGCCGCCTGCGCGAGGGCGTGCGTCCGGTCGATCCGGATCCAGCACGGCTCGTGTCGCCCTGCGATGCGCGGGTGCTCGCGTATGCGGCGATCGATGGCGAGGCGCTGCCGGTAAAGGGCAGCCGGGTCACTGTCGCTCAGCTGGTCGGGGACGCCGAGGTCGCGGCACCCCTCGCGGGAGGGGCGGTGCTCGTCGCGCGGCTCGCCCCCGCCGACTACCACTGGTTCCACTTCCCCGCGGACGGCGTCGCCAGCGACACCCGCGAGATCGACGGGCGCCTGCACTCGGTGCACCCCATCGCTCTCGGCGCCGGGGCGCGCAGCTTCGAGAACTACCGGACGGTGTCGACGCTGGACACCGAGCGCTTCGGACGCCTCGTGCTCGTCGAGGTCGGCGCGCTTCTCGTCGGCACCATCGAGCAGCACTACGCGCCCGGAAGCGTCACCCGCGGGGCGGCCAAGGGCCTGTTCCGCTTCGGCGGCTCGACGGTGGTCTTGCTCGCCGAGCCCGGCGCGCTGACCTGGGACGCGGATCTGCTCGCGAACACCGGCAACGGGTTCGAGACGCTGGTGCGCATGGGCACCGGCATCGCCACCTAGCGCGCGGCCAGGCGGTCGCGTCGGACCGCTGCGAGCACCGCGGCGAAGCCGGGCTCCGCGGGAGGCTCGAGCCCTGCGAGGGCACAGGTCCGCGCGAGCTCGGCGGCGACCTCGCTCCCGTAGGCCGCCAGGGTGTAGGCGACGGCGGTCGGCTCGCTGCCGCCGTGGGAGATGCCGAGCGCGGCCCGGCGATCGGGGTCGGCGAGCTCGGCCACCGCGAGCAGGGCCTCGACCGAGGCGAGGTGGGTCGCGAAGCGCGCACGAACGCCGTGGTCTGCCTGCCACACGTCTCCCGCGCGCGCGGCGTCGATGGCGTCGAGCAGCGCATCCACGAGGGACACGAGCGGGGCGAGGTCGGCGCCCGGCAGTGTCGCGAGCTCGCGCACGTGAGCGTCGAGCGGCAGCAGCAACGGAGAGCGGCGGCGGCTGGCGGCGGTGCAGATGTCCTGGGGAGGCGTCGCGTACACCTCGCGCAGGCGCTCGACCGTGGGGCCCTTACCGCGCTTCATGCGCACCACCATGCCGGCGAGGTGGTTCTGCATCACGTGGGAGGTGCCGTCGAACACGCCGTAGAGCAGCACGTCGCGGACGAGCTGGGCGTAGGGCAGCTCGTGGACGAGCGCGCGGGCGCCGAGCACGCGACGGCCCTCGTCGACAGCCTGTTCGGCGAGCTGGCAGCACGCGAGCTTGGCGGCGGCGGTGTACCAGCCCGCGGCCTGGCCGAGCGCGTTCATCATCGCGCCGGTCTTCGCGGCGAGTGCATTCGCGAGCAGCGCATACATCTCGGTGCGCAGCACGTGATCGGCGATGGGGCCGAGCCCGACGATGGGCTCGCCGTAGAGCACTCGGTCGTTCGCGTGCGCCCACGTGAGGTCCCAGGCCCGCTGGGCCGCGCCGGCGGCGAGGGAGGCGACGCCTCCGCGGGACATGGTGAGCACCTGCTGGACCAGGGCGAAGCCGCCGCCCTCCTTGCCGAGCACGCGGTGTCGCGGAACCAGCGCGCCAGCGAGCTTCACGCCGGAGATGTCGCTCCCTGGCGCGGGCAGCGTGTCCCAGGCTGGAAGCGGCTCGACGCCGCCTTCCGAACGCCGGATCACCATCAGCGTGAACGGTGGCGTGCTGCCGAACGGGCTGTCGGGGTCCACCGGGTCGCCAGAGCGGGCGAGGGTGACGAGGACCTCCGCGACCTGCCCGCCGTTGATCAGGTGCTTTTCGCCGACCACCCGCAGGTGGGTGGGCTCGTCCTCGGTCGGCACGAAGGCGCCGTCGACGAGCAGCCCGAGCGTGGCGCGGGTCTGCACCGAGAGCAGGTCGGAGCCCGCGTCGAGCTCGGTGAGCAGCAGGCCCGCGGCCTCGCCCTCGCGCACTGCCGCGAACACCTCGGCCTTCTGCGCGTCGTCGCCGGCGATGTACACAGGCAGCAGGGCGAGCGAGAAGATGCCCAGCGAGATGGCCAGTCCTCCCGAGTGGCGGGCGCTGATCGCGTTGAGCGCGCACAGGCGCGCCGAGCTCACTGGCGTCGCGTCCGAGCCGGTGAACACCTGCGCGAGTCCCCGCGCCCGCAGCGCATCGAGCACGGCCTTCGGGTAGGCCTTGGCGCGCGCGGCGTCGACGAGCGCGTCGGTCTGGGCCTGCATCTCGGCGTCCAACGCGACGAGCAGCGCGTCGTCGGCGAGCGGCGTCGGGTACAGGTCGAACCAGGACTGGGCGAGGGGCATCAGAACTCGTAGCGGGCACGGGCGAAGGCCCGGTGGTGCTCGTCGAGACCATACAGCGGCCCGCGCTCGTCTCCGGGGTAGGTGAGCACGACGCCGAGCCCGGCACGCAGCCCGTCGGCGACCTCGTAGTTCACCTCGGCGCGCACGGCGCCGCCGTACAGCAGGTCTGCGCCGAGCAGCATCGCGAGCACGGTCATCTCGAGGCGCTCGCGCAGCTCGTCGTGGGTCACGCGCAGCGCGAAGATCTCGGTGTCGACGTCGAAGGTCAGCCCACGCGGACGCTCGAAGAACAGGCCCTTGGTCGCCTCGAGATCGATGGTCGTGCGCGGCAGGCCGTTGTACTGCAGGCCGATCATGCCGCGAGCCATGCTCGCCTGGGCCTCGCCGAAGGTCGGTGCTGGCGTCGACTCGTAGGTCGTGAACCAGCGGTCGAGCTCCGCGGTCAGCTCCCAGCGAACGAGCAGATCCTCGTGAGGCAGGGCGGTGCCGGAGTGGCCGAGCAGCGTGAACCGGCGATGGTCGAGCACGATGTCGACGTTCTCGTTGGTGCCGAGGCCATCGCTGACGTCCTGGAACACGATCAGGCCGGCGTCATCGAGCAGGCTGGCGGCGTACAGACCGAGGTCGAAGCCGCGCCCGAAGTAGCGCCACCGGCCGTAGACCTCGAAGTTGCGCGGGTCGGTGCCACGCTGGCCGTGCTGGTAGCGAATGGTGTAGGGCTCGAGCATCTCGGGCGGGATGTTCGCCTCGGCGAGCAGGTCGTCGAGGGCACCGTAGGGACCGGTCGGGTTCGGCACGTACCCGAAGAAGGCCTCGGGCACGACGATGGCGTCGAGCTCGTGGTCGCCGATGCGCCCGTCGACGCGACCCATGAGGATGGGCAGCTTGAAGTCGTCGGGGTCACCGAGGCCCGGGTCGCGCTGGTCCGCGGGGTTGATGACGTCGAGCGGCGAGAGGACCACGCCCTCGCCCCAGGACACGATCTGGCGACCGGCCGAGACGACCAGGCCGGGACGGACCTCGACATCGGCGAACAGCAGGCGCGGAGCGGCCTGGTAGGCGTACACCTCCCAGGTGGCGTCATCGAGGTCCTCGCCCTCGGCGAGGTAGCGGGCGTCGGCCTCGAAGTGCAGGCTCACCTCGACGCGCAGCTTGTCCTCGACGATGCGCAGGTGCGGGTCGAAGGACTTGCGGGAGCTCGCGTAGGGCTCGTCCTTGAGGCGCTGGAGCCACATCACGTCCGTGCTCACCACCGTGCCACCGAGGCGGATCGGCGACTCGCGGGTGGGGGGCGGTGCCGGGGCGCTGCTGTCGGACGGAAAGCCGATGGCGTCGTCGTCGCCCCAGCCGTCGTCGCCCTCACCCCAGTCGTCCTCGTCGGACGAGGGCGTCGACGAGGGAAACCCGATGCTGTCGTCGTTTCCCCAGTCGTCTTCGCTCGGGTCGCCGGCGCGGGCGGCGAGCAGCGCCAGCAGGACCAAGCTCACAGGCCGCGCTCCAGGCGCTGCTGCGTGAAGTCGGCCTCGGTCACGTCGTCCACGCCGAAGCGCACGTCGCTCGTGGTGAGTACCGACGTGGAGAGCAGTGCGCCGTCACGGGTGGTGCGGACCACGGTCTCGTGGGCGATCCACACGCCGTCGACCTTCTTCCAGTTCTTGTACTCGGTGTACTTGAGCTTCTTGCCGGCGATGACCCAGGCCTTCGCCTGCAGCGGCACCAGCTTGTCCTTGCTGACCCACACCTGGGTCTTGAGGTAGCCGGTCTCCTCCTTGGCCTTGTCGGTGACCGGGCGCGCTTCGATCAGCCACGCGGCCTCGCCACCGGCCTCGGCGTTCACCTCGACCATCGTGTACGCATAGTCGTCGGGATCGGCCTTGGTCATGTCGGCGTAGGTGAGGTCGGTGCCCATGAACGAGCTCGACTTCTCGGAGCCGGCGATGCGCGTCGTACGGTTCATGCTCGGCAGGTACAGCCACTGGTCGTCGGTGGCGGAGCCCTCGTCGAAGTCGACGGAGAGCAGGCCGGCGTTGCGCAGCTCGGCCGGGCTGTCGAACAGCATCAGCTCGCGGCGGCCGCCGTCGAACTTCATGCCGCGGGTCTGCACGGTGCGCGTGCGCGAGTGGCCGGCCTTGTCGGTGACGACGATCTGCATCCGGGAGGTGCCGCGGTCGCCGAGGTCGCGGTCCTCGACCTCGCGCATGATCGCGTCGGCATCGGTGCTGTCGGGCGAGATGGCCCAGGCCGGGGAGGCGAGGAACGCGGCGAGGACGAGCAGGTCACGCAGACGCATGGCTTTCTCCAGGGGAAGGGGACTTGCGGCCATAGAACACGCGAAGCAGGGCCGGCGTCACGATGAGATCGGACAACAGGGCCGCGATGCACGCGAGGCCGATGAGCAGGCCGAAGCGCTGCAGGCTGATCAGGCGCGACGACAGGTACACGCCGAAGCCGATGACGAGCACCGCGGTGGTGCTCACCAGGGCGCGACCCGTGTGGGCGATGGCCCGCTGGATCGCGTCCTCGGCGTCGCCCGTACGGTCGAAGCCGATCTTGAATTGGTGGACGTAGTGAATGGTGTCGTCGACGGCGATGCCCAGCGCGATCGAGGCGATGAGCAGGTTGTTGAAGTCGATGGCGATGCCCGTGAGCCCCATGAACCCGAGCAGGAACAGGATGGGCAGCAGGTTGGGCAACATTGCGATGAGACCCAGCTTGAGCCGTCCGAACAGCGCGATCATCATCACGGTGATGGCGAGGAGCGCGCCGGTGAAGCTCTTTGCGAGATCGGTCATCAGCGAGTCGACGACACGCAGGACGTTGTAGATCGTCCCGGTCGAGTTCACCTCGGCGAGCTCACCGACGAACTCGTCCACACCGGCGTCCACGTGAGCCGCGAACGGCTGGTAGGAGCTGGCGTCCATCCACTTCAGGCGCACGACCATCTTCGCGCGGCTGTAGTCGCCGGTGACGAACTCGGCGAGCTCGTCGGGTCCGGCGTTCTCGAACACGAGCAGGGTGTCGTCCACGCCGCGCTGGCTCTCGGGCAAGCGGTACTCGGCCTCGGCGCCGCCCTTGAGGGCCTGGTGGGTCTCGCGGAGCACGTCGAGCACGCTGCTCACGTTGGTGACGACGGCTTCGCCGGTGCCCGGCTGGCGGTACTGCAGGATGTGCGCCTCGAGCTTCTCCATGGCCTTCAGCACGCGTAGATCGCGGACGCCGGCGTCCTTTGCGTCGATGACGATGCTCGCGGGCGCGGTGCCGCCGACCTCGGCATCCATGGTCTCGATGCCGATGGTGACCGGGCTGTCCTTGCCGAACCACACGAGCGGGTCGTGATACACGCCGAGGTTCGCGAGGCCCCAGAACAGGACGATTACGCCGGCGAGCACGGTCGCGAGCAGCGCGGTGCGGGGGCCACGCTCGCGCGACAGGTTCGTGCACGCCGCGATGAAGCGGTCGGTGAGGTCCGGCGCGCGCTCCTTGGGCTCGCTGGCCTCGACGGCGCCGCGAGCGAAGGAGAGGATGGCCGGGAGCAGTACGAGCGACAGCGTCATCGCGGCCATCACGCCGAACGCGCCGGCGACGCCGACCTCGCGGGTGGCCTGGCTCGACGACAGGTAGAACGAGGCGAGGCCAGCCGCCGTGGTCAGCGAGGTGAGCACGATGGGCGTGCCGGTGCTGCCGATGGCCTCGACGATGGCTTCGCGGTTGCCGAGTCCCTGCGCTCGCAGATCTCGCCACACCGACACCACGTGGATGGAGTCCCCGAGCCCCACGCAGCAGATGAACGCGGGCAGCACGTTGGTGAGCAGCGTGAGCGGGGCGCCGGCCAGGGCCATCGCGGCCATGGTGAAGGTGGAGGAGCAGCTGACGACCACGAGCGGTCCGATCACGGCGATGGGGCGCCGGAACAGCACATAGAGCATGACGATCATGAACAAGGTCGCTAGCGTGATCAGCAGGTTCACGTCCTCGATGACCATGCGGTTGAGCGTCTCGTTCATCGGCGGAGCGCCGGTGAGCGACAAGGCGAAGCCCTCGGCCTCATAGGGCTCGATGTACTCGCGCAGGGCCACGGACACGCGGTCCGAGTCCCGCTCGCTCAGGATGCGGGTCTTCACCGCGATCACCGTGTGGTGACCGCCATGGCCGACGATGTTGCCCAGCATCGTGCGGTCGTTCTTCGCGGTCTCCCACAGGCCGGGAAGCTCCTCGGCGGTGGGCGGCTCGTCCATGAACCCGACCACCCGCACGCCGCGCTCGTCCGAGACCGTGCGCCGGAAGTTGATCAGGCTGGTGACCTTGTCGACCAGCGAGCCGCCGGCTTCGTCGCCCCAGCCCTCGTCCTCGCCGAAGCCGTCGAAGGTCGCGGTCGCCTCCTCCTGCTCCTCGGCGTCGAGAAGCTCGAGGTCGAAGCGCTCGAGCGACTCGTGCAGCTCGCGAAGCTGGGTGAGGAACTCGACGGTGAACACGTCGCCCTCGGCGAGCACGTAGGTCATCTCGTCGCGGCCGAACTCCGCGCGAAACTCGTCGAGGAAGGCCTTGGATTCGGCATCGCTGGCGGCGAAGTACTCCGTGCTGTTGTCGACCCGGAGCATCGTCGAGATCGCGGAGACCGCGCCGACGACGAGCACGGCGACCAGCGCCAGGTACAGCCAGCGCATGCCGAGCACGTGCTCGGCCAGGGCGTGAAAGCGATTGCGGGCGGTGGCCACTAGTCCTCCAGCGGCTCGACCGTGCCGGCGAGTCCGTCGAGGGTGATCTGCTGCCCATCTTCGATCAAGCGGGTGGCGCCTTGCACCGCGAGAACGGCGGGAATGCCGTACTCGCGCGAGATCACCGCCGCATGGGACAGCACGCCGCCGGTCTCGGTGACGACGCCGGCGATGCGCGAGAACAGGGGAGTCCACCCGGGATCGGTGAACACGGTGACGAGGATGTCGCCGGGCTGCAGCTTGTCGGCTTCCTCGAGGGTGCGGACCACACAGGCCCGCGCCGTCACGCGACCCGCGGAGCACGGCGTGCCGGTCAGCGCGCCTTCGGGGCGCTCACCGGCATCGGGCACCGCGAAGTGGCTGCCGATCTCGTTCGGGTTGTCGAAGTTCCGGAACGAGCGAACCAGTCGTCGGCCGGCGCGGATGCGCGTGCGCGCTTCGTCGTGGTCGAGCGTGCCCTCGAACAGGGCGAGCACGTCCTGCCAGGTCAGGTGCCAGATGTCGTCGGGCTCCGCGAATGCGCCCTCGTCGACCAGGCGACGCGCGGCATCCACGGCCCACAGCCGAACCAGGTAGTAGGCGAAGCTCGAGTGGTCGCGCATCTCCTCGCGCCACCACGCGTACTTGCGCACCAGGTCCAGCTTCGAGAGGAAGGACCGCTTGAGGAAGGGGCGGAACCGCAGGGCGCGCACCGCCTCGTCGCGGAGGTCGAGGTAGCGCTGGTGGTGCGCCTGCTCCATCGCGTCGGTGTCGGCCTTCGGATCGTAGGTATCGAGGGCGCTCTGGAGCATCGCGCGCACGAAGTCGTGGTCGTCGACCCACCGCGGCACGCGGATGTCGAGCTCCTTCTTGCCGTGGTGGCGCCAGCGCTGCGCGAACTCCGCGACGGTCTCGTCGTCGAGCGGCTTTCTGGCTGCGTGGAGGGCGCCGACGACGCGACGCATGTCCTTCATCGGGCGGAGGTGCGACAGGTCCTTGAGTCCGCCGAGCAGCGTGGGCTCGTCGAGCTTGCCGCCGGTCGCCGCGTTCGCCTTCTCGAAGGCGGGCCGCAGGTCGGTCTTGCTGTTCGACGTGTTGTAGATGGTCGAGAAGTAGCCAGCCTCGGTGTCGCGATACAGGTCGCGGAGCAGGTGGCCGAAGCGACGGACGAACGTGTCCCGGTCGAGGGCCGCGATGTCGCTCGGCGCGATGTCGTACGGGGCCTTGCGGGCTGGGAACTCGGCGACGAAGCGCTCGGCCCACGTCAGGCGTTCCTTGTAGTTGCGGTTGAGCGCGAACAGCGTCGGCAGCGCCCTGAGCACGCCCGTGACGGTGAGCGGGGTCTTGCGCCCGACGAAGCCTGGCTCCATCTCGACGCCCATGTCCGCGTAGAAGCCCGCCTCGTCGAAGTCGGGCAGCGGCATCAGCGCCTTCTTCACCTCGCCGAGGTTCCAATAAGGACGGGCGAAGAACATGCGGCCCCAGGTCGCCTCGTACTCGGGCGGGATGAGCTTGATGTCCTTGAAGTACCCGGGCATCGAGCTCTCGAGCGCGTAGTCGTACAGCGACCACATGAACGGCGAGCACACGCCGGAGGACACGCCGCCGTCGCGGAAGTCGGCGGTGGTCCACTCGCCGATGTCCGCTGCGAAGGACAGGGTCGTGATCGGCCTTGCCTGGAGCACGTAGAGCTGGCCGTCCGCGAACGCGAACTCGACGTCCATGGGGCGACCATAGTGCTCCTGGATGTCGGCGGCGAGCGCCCCGAGCTCGGCGAGCTGTGCGTCGGTCAGCGAGCGGGCACCGGGCTCGTCGAGTGTCACCTCCTCGGTGCCCTGGGCGGTCGGCCGCACGGCGAAGGCCTGGTCGGCGAGCGTCTCGCGCGTGACGGCGTGGGTGTACGCGTCGACGACGAACTGATCGGCGGTGACCCGTCCGGACACCAGCGCTTCGCCGAGACCGAAGACCGACTCGACGAGGACTTCCTCTTCGCGCCCGCTCACCGGGTTCACCGTGAACAGCACGCCGCTCACGTCGGCGAGCGCCATCTGCTGCACGACCACGCACATCTGCAGGCCGCTCGCCCCACCCGCTCGGTTCTGGGCGTAGTCGAGCACCCGGTGCTCCCACACGCTCGCCCAGCACAGCTGGATGCTCCGCAGCACGGCGTCGACGCCACGCACGTTGAGGTAGGTCTCGTACTGCCCTGCGAACGAGGCGCCCTCGAGGTCCTCTCGGGTGCCGCTCGAGCGCACGGCGACCGGGTGGTCCACCGCGGGAAGGGCGGTGCCCATGGCCTCGCGCACCTCGGCGGCGAGCGCATCGGGGAAGGTCGCGGCCGTAATGGCCTCGCGGAACGCGGCGAGCCGCGCCTCGTCCGGCAGCTCGCCGTCGGCGATCTGCGCGTCCATCGCCTGGCGCTCTTCCGCCAGCCCCGTGAGCGCGAGGAAGCGCTCGAGCACGTTGGTGGTCAGCGCGAAGCCGCCGGGCACACGGAAGCCAGCGGCCGCGAGGACGCCCAGCGAGCGGGCCTTGCCGCCGACCTCGGAGAGGTCGAGCTCACCGACCTCGGCCAGGGTGCGGATGGTGGCGGTCATCTCGACCTCAGGGAACGGGGAAGTCGGCGGCCTTCAGCGCGAAGGTGCTGCCGACGATGAGCGCGAGCACGGGAAGAACGACGTACATCGCGCCGCCCGGCTTGGGGACCTTCACCGTCGACACCATGGCGGCTCCGAGCAGCACGCAGGCGACTCGGGCGATCCACACCGTGGCGTCGGGGGCCGCGAAGCCGCCGAGCAGTGCCAGGGGGAGGATGAGCGCGACGAAGGTGGTTGGCAGGCCGGTGTAGGTGCGGCTCGGGCCGTCACCGAAGCCGACGGTGTCGAAGTAGGCCAGCCGCCACACGGCGCACGCCGCGAAGAAGCCGATGGCGAGGGCGTCGGGGACGGTCTGCATCCCGAGGGACCAGAAGAGCACGGCCGGAGCCATGCCGAAGCTGCAGGAGTCGGCGACGCTGTCGAGGTTGGCGCCGAAGCGCTGCTCCTCTTCGGTTCGCGTCAGCTTGCGGCTGATCGCCCCGTCGAGGAAGTCGGCGATGCCGGCGACGATGAGCGCCACGATCGCGTAGGCCGGCTTGCCGCCCGCCGCGAGCAGGGCACACGCCACCGCGGACCACAGGCCTACGAGGGTCACGGCGTTGGCGACGTTGAAGAAGCGCAGCATGGGGGCGCCTGATAATGCGCGACGGCCGCGTTGCCACGGGGCTTTCCGGGAACTCCGACGTGTCTTCAGCGCGTCAGCTTGGCCACACCCGCTTTCCGTCGGCCTGCCGCCGTGGCATAGGGATCTCACAGGCCACGTCTCTCAGGGAGTCCATGTCCGAGCGCGCGCCAAAGCGATTCGTGAGCCGCTTTCCGACGGAAGACGGCAAGTGGCAGCCCTACGGGCCACTCGACTCGATCACCGAGGACGTGTCGTTCACGGGCTTTCGCACGGCCGAGTGGATCCACGGCAAGTTCGCCTTCCCCGAAGAAGTGCGGCCCATCCACACGAACGTGCTCGAGGCGCTCGAGTCTGCGGCCCTGAAGTCCCCGGACAAGGGCGTCACCCTGCTCGGCGAGCGCGAGAAGCATCCGCCGGTCCACAAGAGCTACGCCGAGCTGTACGAGGGTGCGCTCCGGATCGCGAACGGGCTCAAGGCGCTGGGCGTGGACCGCAAGGACCGGGTCATCCTCGTACTGCCGACCGGGCACGAGTTCATCATGTCCTTCTTCGCGATCCAGGCCGTGGGCGCGGTGCCGATTCCGGTGTACCCACCGGCGGGCATGCAGGTCGAGGCCGGCATCGAGCGCCTGGGTCGCATCGCGCGTCAGTCCCGCGCCAAGGTGTGCATCACCTGGGATGCCGTCATGCCGGTGCTCGGGGACCTCGGGCTGTCGGCGCCGACGCTCGAGTACGTGACCGCCGTGCCGGCGCTGCTCGCGTACGGGCCCATCGAGCGCATTCGCGTGCCGCGTCCCGACAAGCCGGCGTTCATCCAGTACACGTCGGGCTCCACCGGGGACCCCAAGGGCGTCGTGCTCACCCACGACAACCTCGTGTGCAACGTGCACAGCATCGGCCAGGCCATCGAGGTCCGACGCGACGACCGCGTCGCGAGCTGGTGCCCGCTGTACCACGACATGGGGCTGATCGGCGCGCTGCTGTTCGCGATCTACTGGCGGCTGCCGATGGTGCTCATGTCGCCGCTCGCGTTCCTGCGTCGGCCCCACCGCTGGCTGCGGGCGATCAGCGACTACCGCTGCACGCTCTCCCCGGCGCCAAACTTCGGCTACATCCTCGCGGTTCGGCGCGTGACCGAGAAGCAGCGTGAGGGACTCGACCTGTCGTGCTGGCGCTGGGCCGGCAACGGCGCCGAGCAGGTCAACGTCGATACCGTCCAGAACTTCACCGACACCTACGCCCCCTACGGCCTGCCCGCGCACGCGGTGTGTCCGATCTACGGCCTCGCCGAGGCCTCGGTGGCGGTGACCTTCTCGGAGCTCTCGGCGCCGATCAAGACCAAGCTCGTCGACCGCGAGGCCCTCGCCAACGGCTATGTCGAGCCCTCCGACGGCGGGCCGCAGGCCATCGCCGTCGCCTGTGTCGGCAAGGCGATTCCCGGCCAGGTGGTCCAGGTCGTCGACTCGGAGGGGCAGCAGTGCAGCGAGGACGTCGTCGGGCACGTGCTCGCCGGCGGTCGCTCGATCATGCAGGGCTACTTCGAGAACCAGTCGGCCACCGACGAGGTCGTGCGCGATGGCTTCCTGTGGACCGGTGATCTCGGCTTCGTCAGCGGGGGCGAGCTGTACATCACCGGCCGCGTGAAGGACCTGATCATCGTCCGCGGCAAGAACTACTACGCCGAGGACCTCGAGTCGGCGGCCGAGGCCCTCGACGGCGTTCGCGGCGGCGGCTGCGTGGCCTTCGGCGTGTACGACGAGTCCACCGCGACCGACAAGGTCGTCGTCATCTGCGAGACCAAGCTCACCGACAAGGCCGAGAAGGCCGAGCTGCTCGAGCAGGTGCGCGAGCACGTGTCCCGCGAGTGTGGCCTGACCATCGACGTGGTCGAGATCGTCGTCCCCGGGACGATCCCGAAGACGTCGAGCGGCAAGCGTCGCCGGGGCACGACCCGCACGCGCTGGGTCGCCGGCGAGCTCAAGCCGCCGAGCGAGGCCACCGCCCGTCTCGCGTGGATGTTCATGCGCAGCCAGTTCGGCTACGCGGTGATGCGCGGTCGCAAGCTCTTCGGTCGCAGCTGAGCCGCCCTCAGGGCGAGAGCAGGATGGCGGCACAGTCCGGCTCGATGGATGCATCGAGGGTGCACGCCTTCGCCCGATAGGCCGACGCCTTGACCTTGTCCTCGCGGATGCCGACGCGCCCGGCGTCGAACAGGTCGGCGAGGGCCTTGCACGTTGCCGCCTCGCCGTCGTCGCAGGTCTGGGCGCACGTCGCGAGGTCGAGCGCGCAGGCGACGGCCGGCAGCGACGCGCACTGGGACAGCTGGCGCTTCTGCTCGGTGCTGAGGATGCCGGCCTTGCGGGCGAGGGGAGGCAGGTCGCTCGGGGCGTCGAGCCCGCAGGCCACACGGAGCAGGGGAAGCGCGTCGGCGGCGGTGCTCGCGCTGGGCCAGCCGCTGCCGTCGAGCATGCCCTCGAGCAGCGTGGAGCACGCGGCGAAGTCGCCGCCGAAGGTGCACGCCTCGCGGCACGCGACCGGATCCGACTTGCAGCGGTACTTCGCCTCGACCACGCAGTAGCGGCTCTCCAGCGCGCAGGCGCGCCCGGCGTACGCGACGGCCTTGGGCCAGTCCACGCCGCCGCTGTAGGTGTAGCCCTGCCCGGAGGCGTAGATGAGCGCGGTCTCGTTGCACGAGTAGGCATCGCCCTCGTCGCAGCCCGAGGGACAGGACCAGAAGGAGTGGTACTCGTCCGGCGCGAGGCGCGCGCCCTCTCCGCGGGATGCGCGAAGCTCCACCTCGTGGCTGCGGCAGTCCTCGGCCCAGGTGTCGCCTTCGAGCCACTGGAAGAACAGGCCGCCGACGATCGCGACCGCGAAGATGCCGCCGATCATCGGCCACGGGCTGGGTGCTTCATCCATGCCCGCATCCTGCCACGCGCCGGGTCAGGCGCGGCCGAGGAAGCGCTTCGCGTTGTCGCGCATCACGCGGTCACGGCGCTCACCCGCGGTGGCGCGAGCGACCACGGCCATGGCATCGGCCTGCAGGTCGTCGTGAAGCAGCGGCCAGTCGGAGCCGAGGAGGATGCGCTCGTCGCCGACGGCGTCGAACGCGCGCTCGAGCGCCTCGGAGGTCTGCCAGCTCGTGTCGGCGTAGACCTGCTCGTAGCGCTTCATCAGCGGCCACACCTCCTCGGGGTGGGTGCGGTTCATGTGCGCCAGGCACACGCGCGCGCCGGGGTGGGCCTTCATGAGCGGCTCGAACTGCGCGGGACGGGCGCATTCCTTGTTCTTGTAGACCGGCACCGCGAAGCAGCCGGTGTGGGCGATGACGAAGCGACCGGTCTCCTCGGCGACGGCGAAGGCGGCG
The DNA here is from genome assembly GCA_006226595.1 of Deltaproteobacteria bacterium. Classification (GTDB taxonomy): domain Bacteria; phylum Myxococcota_A; class UBA796; order UBA796; genus M1803. Next base: position 70,037 of record SBGP01000010.1, on the reverse strand, counting down.
CGGTACGCCGGGTGCTCGGCGGTCATGTCGTCGAGGTTCGCGTGCAGCTTGAAGCCCTGGGCGCCGCGCTCGGCGAGTGCGCGCCAGCCGTCGGCCCACGCCTCGAAGGTGCTGTCGCGGGAAAGGTGCGGGAGGATGGCGACGGGAATCACGCGGTCCCCGCCCTCGGCGACGCCCTCGGTGAGCAGCCAGTCGTTGTCGGCGACGTCGTGGGCCGCGATGACCACGGTCTCGGCGACCCCGTGGCGGTCCATCGACGCGAGCAGGCGGCGCATCGAGCCCGACGCGACGGTGGGGATGCCGGTGACCGCCGAGACCCCCGCCTCCAGGCGATCGGCGATGCCCTTGGGCAGGCGGTCGCGAAGCTGGGCGACCTGCTCGACCTGGGTGGGGCGCGCTTCGTCCGCGTGCGAGCGACGACTCCACAGCACCGCGGCCTTCGCGGCGCGACCCGCGGCGATCAGCCGCTTCCCCACGGGCGCGGGCAAGACCTCGGCGGCTGCCTTGGCCTTGCGCGACACGCTCGGGAACGCGTGCGCGTGACAGTCGATTGCGCCGCGATATGACTCCGCCGCCATGCTCGTTCTCCTCGGCCAGGTCCTGTATTTCTCGCTTCCGGTGGTCTTCGCCGGCATCCTTCATATGGTCGTGGTGAAACGGGATCTCGCGCCGGGGCTGAAAAAGCCGCTCGACGGCGGGCTGACCTTCCGCGGACAGCGGCTGTTCGGCGAGAACAAGACCTGGCGCGGCGTCGTGTGGATGATCGGTGCGTCCGCCCTGTTCGGCGCGATCCTCGGCCTGCTCGCCGGCTCGGCCCTCGAGGGCGGCACCCTCGTCGACTTTCGCGCGGCCGGCGGCGGCGCAGAGGGCCCACTCGCACTCGTGCTCGGCTACGGGCTGGTTCACGGCGTGATGGGGCTCGGCTACGCGCTGGGCGAGCTGCCGAACTCGTTCACCAAGCGTCAGCTTGACATCACCCCCGGCAAGGTCGGCTCGGGCTTCGTCGGCGCCCTGTTCTTCGTGGTCGACCAGGGCGACAGTGTCGTCGCGGCCCTGCTGCTCGCGAAGCTCGCCTACGGCATCTCGTGGAGTGCGGTGGCGCTGGGCTCCGTGGTGCTCACCGGGGTGCACCTCGCGATCAACTTCGCGTTGTACCGTGCGAAGGTACGCAAGAACCTCTGACCGCGCGTTATCAGGCGCGCCCGCTTTGGAGCGTGACCATGAGCAGTGAACTCGCGTCCTTTCTCAAGGAGCAGGTGGCAGAGGTCTGCGGCATCGAGGTCGACACCGTGTCGGACGACGCGAAGTTGGTCGGTCTGGGCCTCGACTCGGTGCGCCTCGTCGACCTGATGATCGCCGTCGAAGAGGAGTACGACATCGAGCTCGACGAGCAGGACCCGGCCCTCGCCCGCGTGAAGACGACCCGCGACCTCATCGACTACGTCTCCCGGAAGGTCTGATGGGGGACGCGCGCCTCGATGCCTACGGGGACTTCGTCAAGCCCTCCCTGATGAGCCGCCTGCGCGCGGTGGGGCTGGACGTCGAGTACCACCGGGCGTCCGGGGACCGTGTCTGGTACCGCGACGAGTCCGGCGCCGAGGTCGAGGTGCTCGACATGGTCGGCGGCTTCGGCGCGTCCCTGCTGGGCCACAACCACCCGCAGCTGGTCGCCGTCGCCCAGGACGTGCTCGCGAGCGGGAGGCCGTTCCACGCCCAGGGTAGCGGTCGCGGCGAAGCAGGTGTGCTCGCGCAGCGGCTCTCGGAGCGGGTCGGCCGCACCACGGGCCAGGAGTACGTCGTCACCCTCGCGAACTCGGGCACCGAGGCTGTCGAGGCGGCGATGAAGCACGCCGAGCTCGAGCGGAGAAACCGCGCCGAGGGCGTGCTCACCGAGCTCCAGCGCACGCGCGACGCCATCCAGCTCGGGCTGCTCGAGCAGCGGGTGCGCCTGCCTCCGCGCTTGTTCAAGCAAGCGGCGCGCGCCTTCGGGGTCGAGCAGATCCCGACGCTGTCCGAGCTGCTCATGCGCGTGTCGCGCGGGGTCCTCGAGCTGCTCGAGCAGCGCCCGGTGTTCTTCGCGCTCGAGGGCGCCTTCCACGGCAAGACGCTCGGCTCCGTGCAGCTCACGCACAACGCGAGCTTCCGCATGCCGTGGACCCGGGTCGGGCCGCGGAGCGTGTTCCTGCCCCGAGAGGACGTGGATGCTCTCGCCGAGGCCGTCGAGGACGCGACCATTGCCTACCGCACCCTCGCGATCGAGGGCGGGGAGGTCGTGCTCGTCGAGCGCGCCTTCGTCAACGTGTGCATGGCCATCGTCGAGCCCATCCAGGGAGAGGGCGGCGTGGTCGAGATCGGCGCCGACTATCTGAGCGCGCTGCGCGACGCGGCCGATGCCGGGGCGTTCCCGCTGGTCTTCGACGAGATCCAGTGCGGCATGGGGCGCACGGGCACCTTCCTCGCCAGCGAGCCCTCCGGGGTCGTGCCCGACTACGTGACCCTCGCGAAGACGCTGTCCGGCGGCCTCGCGAAGATCTCGGCCCTGCTCGTCGACGCGCGTCGGTACGAGCCCGAGTTCGGCATCGCCCACACCTCGACCTACGCCGAGGACCACTTCTCCAGCGCGGTCGCGAACAAGGTCCTCGATCTGCTCGACGACGAGGACGTGCCGGCGCGCTGTGCCACCCTCGGCGCCCGCTTCCGCGACAAGCTCGACGCGCTGCGTGCGCGCTACCCGGACCAGATCGTCGACGTTCGGGGCCGTGGGCTGATGGTCGGCGTCGAGCTCGCGACCCAGGAGGGGAGCCACAGTGCGCTCCTGCGCGTGCTCTCCGAGCAGGACACCCTCGCGTACCTCGTCGCGGGCTTCCTGCTCCGCGAGCACGGAGTGCGGGTGACCTCCACGCTCTCGGCGCGCACGACCCTGCGCCTGCAGCCCTCGGCGTTCATCGCGGAGGCGGACCTCGACCGGTTCTGCGCCGCCCTGGGCGAGGCGCTCGAAGCGATGCGCCACTCGGACGCGTGGACCCTGAGTCGCTGCCTCGTGGGCCGCACCGGACAGGCCGCGAAGCGGGTGGAGCAGCCAGCGCCGACCCCGATTCCCCCGGTGCCGCCCGGCCAGACGCACGTCGGCTTCCTGGCGCACTTCCTCGAGCCGGAGGGGCTCAAGACCTGGGACAAGAGCCTGTCGCCCTTCTCGAAGCGCGACTGCGAGGCCTTCCTCGCGCGCACCGAGGGCGCCATCGACCCGTTCGTCGTCGCGCGCAACACCCTGCAGTCCGCGACGGGGCAGGCGGTCACCGTGACCGTCATCGGCATCCCGTTCACCCCGGATCAGGCCATGGAGAGCCTGCGCGCCGGCAACGACTGGATCCTCGAGCTCATCCACCAGGGTGTCGAGACCGCGCGTCGCCTGGGGTGCAGCCTGCTCGGCTTCGGCGGCTACACGTCGATCCTCACGGGCAACTGCCGCGAGGTGGTGAACCCGGACCTCAACGTCACCTCCGGCAACAGCCTCACCGCGGCCGCGGGCCTCGAAGCGGCGCGCCTCGCCGCCGAGCGTCTCGGTCTGGAGCACCGCCGCATGGGCATCGTCGGCGCCGCTGGCAACATCGGCGCGGTGCTCGCGGACGTGGCCGCCGACGAGGTCGACGAGATCGTGCTCGTCGGTCGCCAGCGTCGGTCCCGGCGTCTGGACCGGGTCGTCGCGCGCATCTACGCGTCGGCTCAGGCCCGGGCCCGCGAGGGCCACGACCGCGGCATCGCCAGGGTGATGGCGGACTTCCTCGACGTGCCCGAGGACCAGCTGGTCGACGCGGTGAACGAGCGCCTCGGGGATGCCGCCCCCGTGCGCATCGACGACATGAGCGCGCTCCCGAGCTGCAACATGGTGCTCTCGGCGACCAACGCCCCGCGCCCGGTGATCCTGCCCGAGCACATCAGCATGGCGCCGACGGTGGTCGTCGACGTGGCCGTTCCCACCGACGTCGCGCCGGCCGTCGACCTGTGCCGCCCCGACGCGGTGGTGCTCCGCGGGGGCATGGTCCGCGCGCCCCTCGGTCAGCAGCTCGCCTTCGACGGCATGAGCCTGCGACCGGGCGAACTGTACGGCTGCCTCGCCGAGACCCTGCTCCTCGGCGTGTCTGGCGTGCGCGAAAACTTCTCCTGTGGCGACCTCAACGCGGCTCGCGTGCGCCAGGTGCGCGAGCTGGCGCGGGTCGCCGGATTCGAGATCGACGAGAACCGCCGGTAGTTCCGGCCTCTCGCGGTGCCGCGCCGATCTCGGCACACGACGCACACGCCGCGCCCGACCTTCCCGGGCTACGCTTGCGACCGAACGGAGGGCCCATGCCCTGGACGGCTGCTGACATCCCCGATCAATCTGGACGCGTGGTCGTGGTGACTGGCGGAAACGGTGGTCTCGGCGAGGTTACCGCGCGCGAGCTCGCCCGCAAGGGCGCCCACGTGATCATCGCCGCGCGCAACCTCGAGAAGGCTGCAGCCGCCGAGGCACGCATCCGAGAGGCCGTGAGCGAGCCGTCCATCGAGGTCCGGCCCCTCGACCTCTCGGATCTCTCGTCCGTGCGGGCCTTCGCCTCTGGCTTCGACATCGACCACCTGGACCTGCTGATCAACAACGCCGGGGTGATGGCGATCCCATACCGCCAGACCGCCGACGGTTTCGAGATGCAGATCGGCACCAACCACCTCGGTCACTTCGCGCTCACCGGATTGCTGCTCGGCAAGCTGCTCGCCGCACCGGCGGCCCGGGTCGTGTCGGTCGCCAGCAACGCCCACCGCATGCGCCAGATGGACATGACCGATCTGCGCTCGGACGCGGGCTACTCGAACTGGGATGCCTACGCGCGCTCCAAGGTCGCGAACCTGCTGTTCACCTACGAGCTCCAGCGGCGGCTGGCCCGGGCCCAGGCACCGGTGATCGCGGTCGCGGGACACCCCGGCTACGCCGACACCGACCTGCAGTTCGTCGCGCCGCGCGTCGCCGGCAGCAAGTTCATGGGCGGCATCATGTCGCTCGGCAACAAGCTTCTCGCCCAGTCCGCCGACATGGGCGCGCTGCCCCAGCTGTACGCGGCGACCCACCCCGACGTGGTCGGCGGCGACTACTACGGGCCTGGCGGGCTCGGCGAGTTCCGCGGCTACCCGAAGAAGGTGGACTCCTCCAAGCGCTCGCACGACACCGACCTGCAGCGTCAGCTGTGGGACCAGAGCGTCGAGCTCACGGGAGTCGACTTCGGCATGCTGGCCGTGGGCAACGGCACGCCGGTCAGCGCCTGATCAGGCCGCGACGCCGAAGAGCACGCCGACTCCGGCGGTGATGGCCATGGCGAGGGTTCCCCACACGACCACGCGGGTCATCGGCTTGAGCGGCGGCGCGCCTCCCGCGTAGGCGCCCAGGGCGCCGAGGATGGCGAGGAAGAGGATGGTCGCGCCGGGGACCGCGACCAGGCGCAGCTCGTCGGGGGAGGCCAGGGCGACGCCGAGGGGCAGGGCCGCGCCGACCGCGAAGGTCAACGCGGACGTGATGGCCGCCTGCATCGGGTTTGCCGCGGTCATCTCCGTGATGCCGAGCTCCTCGCGGGCATGGGCCTCGAGGGCGTCGTGCGCGGTGAGCTGTTCCGCGACCTGACGCGCGGTGGCGGGCTCGACCCCCCGCGCGACATAGATCTGCGCCAGCTCCTCGAGCTCGTCCTTCGGGTGCGTGGCGAGGGCCTCGCGCTCCATGGCGAGGTCCGCCTGCTCGGTGTCGGACTGCGAGGACACGGACACGTACTCGCCCGCCGCCATCGACATCGCGCCGGCGACGAGTCCGGCGACCCCGGCCACGAGCACCTCTCGGCTTCCGCCGGAAGCTGCGGCCACGCCGACGACCAGGCTCGCGGTGGACACGAGCCCGTCGTTCGCCCCGAGGACGGCCGCGCGCAGCCAGCCGGTGCGGTGGGAGCGGTGGTGTTCGGTGCTGTGAGGGTCGCTCATCCCGCCAGTCGCTTCACCGCGTCGTGGTACTCGCGGACGATGTCCTCGACGATCTCGCCGATGGGCTTGATGTCGTGGATGGTGTCGACGCCCTGACCGGCGCTCCAGATGTCCACCCAGCGCCGCGCGGCGTCGTGGCCGCCGGCCTCGAAGGAGTCGGGGATGGTCTGCTTGAGGAAGTTCGCGTGCACGCCGGAGATCTGGTCGGTGTACACGATGTCGTCGTGGGTGCTGTCGACGACCATCTGCTTGTACGCCTGCGGCGCGGCACACTCGCTGCTCGCGATGAAGCGGGTGCCCATGTACGCGAGCTCGGCACCGAGGGCGAGTGCGGCCGCCACCTGCTCCCCGCCGCTGATGCAGCCGGCACCGATGACCGGCACGTTCAGGTTCGCGCGCAGGTAGGGGATGAGGGCGTAGGGGTTGATGGTGCCCGCGTGACCGCCAGCGCCCTGGGAGACGCCGATGATCGCGTCGACACCGGCCTTCTGGGCCTTGAGCGCATGGTCGAGACGGATGACGTCGTGGAACACGGTGATGCCCTTCTCGTGGGCGCGCTGCACGATCTCGGTCGGGTTGCCGTACGACGTGATCATCACCGGCACCTCGAAGTCGAGGCAGGCCTGCACGTCGGCTTCGCGCCGCTCGGGGTTGGTCAGGCCGATGGTGAGGTTGATCGCGAAGGGCTTGTCCGTGCGGCTGCGGACCCACTCGAGGTCGGCGCGCAGGCCCTCGCTGGTTCGCTGGTTCAGCGACGGCATCGCGCCGAGGATGCCGGCTTCGGCGCACGCGAGCAGCATCTCCTTGTTCGAGATGATGAACATCGGGGCGGCGACCAGCGGGTAGGTCAGGCCGAGCTTGCGGGACAAGGGCGTCGAGAACGCGGACATCGAACCTCCGGAAGCTTCGGCTAACCCCGACCCGCGCAGCGTGTAGGCTCTTGTCCCGGAGAGGTGCACGAAGATGCGACGCGCGGTCGTGGGAGTGGCAGTCGCGGTGGCGCTGGGCGCGGGCCTGGCGCTGTGGACGCTGCAGGCGCCGCCGAAGGGGACGCCCGCCCCGGAGCCGGTGGTCGCGCCGGTCGACGAGGTGGTCCTGCCCGAGCGCTGGGTTCCGCCCGACGTGCTCCCGGACACGCCACCGGACGAGGAGAGCTTCGCCGCGGCCCATGCCGAGCTTGGTGCGGCTCTCGGGCTTGTGCCGCTGCGGTGCTACGTCGGCGAGGCCTACGATGGGCTGTCGCTCACCGGTCGGTGGATGCCGGCGATCGAGGAGGGCTGGTACTCGGATGTGGTCGACACCTTCGTCGGCACGCGTGTCGTCGAGATGCGGGTGCCGGGGGGCGAGCCGGAGGACCCGGAGTTCGAGCACCTGTTCTACGTGAGCTGGCAGGCGACGACGGCAGGTCAGGTCGCCACCTGTACCGTGGAGCCCATCCTGCGGGGCGAGATCGTCGTCACTGCGCTCGACCAGCATGGCAAGCCGCTCCAGGGGCTGCGGGTCGCGGGCTGTGGCGCAACCGAGGTCACCGATGCCGACGGGCGGGCCGAGCTCATCGGCGTCAAGGCGGACAAGCCGTGCTCGCTCCTCGCCTACTGTGAGAAGGACGCCCGCCGCGCCTGCCTGCCTGCGCTGCCCGCCGAACCGCTGCAGCTCGACCCGGACGAGGTGTACGAGCTCACCCTCGACGTGGAGGTGATCGACATGGACGTCGATCCCGAGCGGGCGCTCGACCTGATGCTCGATGCCGCGCTCAAGGGTGTGCGCGCCCCGGACGACCTGAACGTGCCGCGCCTGTCGCTGCCGGCGGGAGAGACGCTCGCCGCCCTCGAGGGCCTGACGAGTGACGCCGGCACCGCCGCCGAGCGCGATCTGTTCGCCCGCTTGCTCGCCAAGGAGCGCCGAGTCCAGGAGCTGTCCGCGCTCGCCGCGGAGTCCGCGGCCCTTCGCGAGGAACAGCGCGCGAAGCCCGATGACCCGTCCATCGCCGAGGCCCTGGCCGAGGTCGAGGCGGAGATGGATGCGCTGCGCGCGCCGTAGCCGGCGTCGTGTGCGCTATCCTCGCGCCATGCACACGCTCCTTCGACTCACGCCCCTGCTGGGGGTCGGGTGCCTCGCGCTCTACGACCCGTGCGAGCTCGACGAGGGCAACCTCCTCGGTGACAGCGAGTTCGAGGCACTGACCTGCTGGTTCGACGGCACGGACGATGGCGTGTGGCCGTTTGGCGGCCTCGACGACAGCGAGAGTTCGCCAGGCTCCGGCTCGCCGGTGTTCCGCGCCGAGAACGTGGCGCAGAGCGAGACCTACGCGGTGCAGATTCTTCAGGGTGGGGACCGGACGTCGACGCGCCGAGCTCCGCTCGATCTCGAGCCCGGGGACGACGTCGCCATCACGTTCCTCGCGAAGGCCGACCCACCGCGGAGCATCATCGTGCAGCTCGCGGACGACTCGACGAGCAGTCTGTTCGAGACCCAGCCGATTGGCGGCGAGTGGGCGTCCTACACGGTGAACGGCACGATCATCGGCGGAGACATGGACTTCGTGTTCCTCGACATCCAGCTCGGCGGCGACCCGGGGGTGGTCTACCTCGACGACGTGGTGCTCGAGGTGATCGAGTGACCGCGCTCCTCCTCGCTTCGCTGGCCATGGCGCTCCCGTGCGCCGACCCGTTTACGGTCGAGGAGTTCCGCGAGCTCGTCGCTCAGGCCGACGAGGCTCTCGACAACGACGACCTCATGGGCCACGGCCAGACCTGGACACGCCTCAAGGAGTCCCTGCCGTGCATGCAGGAGCCACTCCCCAAGGACGACTGGGCCCAGTACCTCATCGGCTACGCGATCATTCGCCACGCGGCGGGCGAGGAGTGGCGCGCGCCGCTGATCACCGCGCTGCGCATCGATCCCGACATCCCACGGGACTTCGGCCACGACGACATCCGCTTGTACCCGGTGCCCCCGGTCGAGGAGCTTCGTGGGCTCGCGCTCGCGCCCGGCGAGTCGTTCCTGCTCGATGGCCTCGTGATCCCGCAGGCGCCGCCGTTCCTCGAGGGGCCGCACGTGCTGCAGCTCGCGGGCACGCCGTACAAGACCCGCCTGCTCGTCGACGAGGACTTTCCGGCGGACTGGCTCGCGCCGCCCGAGCCCGAGCCTACGCCGGAGCCCGAGCCCGAGCCGGATCCCGAGCCTGAGCCGGACCCCGTGGTCAAGAAGCGCGGCAAGGGCCTGCTCGTCGCCGGGCTCGGCATGGGCGTCGCCGGCACGGGCGTGGCGCTCGGCACCTGGTTCGCCGCGACGGGTCGCGAGTACGAGAGCCAGGAGCCCTTCGACACGCTCACCGCGCTCAACGCGGTGGGCTGGACGGTCGCGGGCGTTGGCGGTGGGCTGGTCACGCTACACCTCGTCGGTGGCAAGCGCGTCGAGGTCGGGCCGGCTTCCGTGCGGTTCCACACGGCGTTCTGAGCCTCGACGAGCTCCGCTGAGCCCGCTATCTTGCGGGCATTGTGGAGGGTTGAATGCGCGCTTGGTGCTTGGTGTTTCTCGTGGGCTGTCACCTCGGTGCGACGCCGAAGGCCGGCCTGAAGGTGGTTCTCGTCGACGACCAGCAGAACCCGGTCTCACGCGTCGACGTCACCGCCTGCGGGCAGGCCTCCGTCTCGGATGCGACGGGCGAGGCGGTGCTCGTCGAGATGCCGACGGACGAGAGCTGTGAGCTCGTGGTCGGGTGCCCCCCGGGCCCCGAGTGTGCGGCGCCGACGAAGGAACAGGTGCTCCCGCCGCTGGAGCCGGGTGAGGTGCGGGTCGTTCGAGTCCCCCTCCTGCTCGACGACGCACAGCGGCGGAACCAGGAGTTCTTCCGTGCCAACGACGACGTCGATCGCGCCATCCGCACGTTTCGGGCGAATCAGGGCTTCTGGGGCAAGAAGCGCTAGCTCGGCCGACGTCGGCGCCACGCCAAAGGCGCGATCACCCACACGAGCCAGCTCGCGGGTCCCACCGCGTCGCACGCACAGCCGCCGGGCTGCTCCTCGGGCAGCGGCTCGGCCTCTTCCGCGGCGCGGGCGGCGACGAGCACGGTGACCTCGAACAGGAAGGTCGGGTCGACCGCGGCGAGGGTGTCTTCGACCGTGTGGTAGCTCGGCGGCAGGGGGAAGGTTCCGATGTGGAGCGCCGGCATGCCCGCCTGCCAGAAGGGGTAGTGGTCGCTGCGCGCGTCTCCGCCGAACAGCTCCTCGTCGACGCCGGTCACCGAGAGCTCGCTGATCTCCTCGGCCAGGGCCTCGAGGGCGTCCGCTTCGTCGACCCAGCGACCGTCGTAGGAGAACCACAGGATGTCGCTGTCACCGGGGTTGTGTCCGACCGGATCCAGCGCGAGCGCGAGGTGCACGGGGGCGTCGAGGTTCGCGACGTGGGCGGTCGAGCCGACGAGCCCGACCTCCTCGGCGGAGAAGCCGACGAAGCGCACCGTCCGCGCGAAACCGGGCTCCCAGGACGCGAGCACGCGGGCGATCTCGAGGATGGCGGCGATGCCGCTCGCGTCGTCGTCCGCGCCAGGCGCCGGGTCCGTCGTCGCCTGCCAGCCCTCGTCGAGGGACGCGGTACTGTCGTAGTGCGCCATGACCACCATCGGCGCGAGAGCCGGGTCGGCGCCCGGGAGCTCGGCGACGATGTTGGCCACCGGCTCGGGTCCCGAGTGCGCAAACGGCTCCCGCGTGACGGTGAGGCCGTCGATGGCCGAGAACGCGGCGAACAGCCAGTCCTCGGCGACGGCGATGTCCGGGTGGGACACGCTGCGGCTGACGATGCGAGTGCCGTCGGACAGCGGATCCACACCGGTGAGTTCGCGCATGTCGGCGAGCAGGCGGTCCTCGGAGACCGCGTCGCGGATCGCCGTGGGGTCGAGTGCCAGTGCGGAGGCGAGGAAGAGCAGCATCCGCGCATTGTAGTGTGGAAGCGTCCCCGGGAAGGTTGCCCATGAAGCCCACCGCGCTCGTGTTTCTCGAAGATGCCGATCAGGAGGCGCTCCTCGCGCGTGCCGCCCGCCGCGAGGTCGGCGATGGCGAGGTCATCGTCGCCCAGGCCGATGCGAATCGGGCGTTCTACTGGATTCGCGAGGGCTACGTGCTCGTGCAGCGCACCGTGGGCGGCGTGCAGCTGTCGGTGGCGCGCATGGGTCCCGGCGAGTTCTTCGGCGAGATGAGCCTGCTCGAGCAGGCGCCGACCTCGGCGTCGGTCGTGGCCGACGGCCCCACCGTGGTCGCGGTGGTCCAGGCCGAGGACCTGCAGGAGCTGAGCACGGATCTGCCGGGCTTCGAGACCCGCTTCTACCGCAGCCTCGCCGTGGTGCTCTCCAAGCGGCTTCGCGAGCTCGGCGGCTTTGTGGCCGCCCTCGACCGGCGCACCGCGGAGCAGCACCAGGACCTCGTCGATCGGCTGCAGCCGCCGGCTCCCGGCGAGCACAACGAGCTGCTCAACCGCGCCCAGGAGCTTCGCCGTCGCCTCGCGGACTGCGAGTTCTCGGCGACGCTGGGTGGCGACGAGCGCGCGAACATCGAGGCGGTGCTCGAGGAGGCCGCCTCGTTGCTGAAGGTTCGGGGGCCGGCCGGCGCCGCCGTGCTCCACCGCGAGCTGTACACCGCGTGGATGACCAGTCGCACGGTGGCAGGCAGCCTGCTCTCCGCGGGCGGCTCGCCCTGCGGAAATCCCACGCTGGAGCGGGTCCTCGCCAACCACCCGTCCGGTGAGGGCTTCATCGGCCCGGTGCTCGACCGCTGGGTGCTCTCCCGGCCGACACTGGTGGGCATGCGTTGGGCCGCCGAGCGCGTAGCCTCCGAGCTCGCCGGCGCTTCGGTCACCTTGCTCGGCGCCGTGCAGGGAGCGGTGACCACCGCGGCGATCGTCGATGCGTCCCGACTCTCGGTCCTCGACTCGGACGAGGGCTCGCTGCTCGACCTGCATGCCCGTGCCGCGGGCCGCCGGGTCCTGCTCGCGCACATGTCCGCCCAGGAGCTCGCGCAAGGACGCGGCCGACTGTCGTTGCTCCCCGCCGAGCATGTCGTCGGCATCGGAGTGCTGGAGCGGACCGCCGACGCGGACCTGCCCGGCTTGTTCAAGCTCTGCCGGCGGCTCGTCGCCGATCACGGCTCCGTGTGGCTCAACGCGCCGCCGACCGGCGAGCCCGACGTCGGCTTCTTCCGTCACCTGCTGGGGTGGGAGTGCCATCGGCGTGAGCGCGCCGACCTCGAGGAAGCGGCCGCGGACGCGGGCTTCGCGGTCGACATCGAGGACCACCCGTCCCAGTACCTGCTCCGGCTGACGGTGCGCGAGTGAGTCCCGACGTTCCGCACCGACGCCAGCTGGTGCTGGTGATGGTCGGCCTCCCTGCCCGCGGCAAGACCTACACGGCTCGCAAGCTCGCTCGCTACCTGAACTGGCGTGGCTACGCGACCCGTGTGTTCAACGTCGGCAACTACCGGCGCCGCGACGTCGGTGCGCAGAAGCCCGCGAACTTCTTCGACCCCAAGAACCCGGCGGGCCTCGAGGCGCGTACCCGCGTGGCTATGGAGGCCCTCGACGACCTGCTCGCGTGGATGGCGCAGGGTGGGCTGGTCGGCATCTACGACGCGACGAACTCGACGCGGGCGCGCCGCGAGCTGGTGCTCGCGCGCCTCGAAGCCGCCGGCCTCCGCGTGGTGTTCGTGGAGTCGGTGTGCAACGACACCAGCGTGATCGAGGCGAACATCCGTGGCACGAAGCTGCGTAGCCCCGACTACAAGGGCGTCGACCCGGACGAGGCGGTGGCCGACTTCCGCCGACGCATCGCGTTCTACGAGGATGCCTACGAGCCCCTCGAGGACCCGGACCTGTCGTGGGTGAAGATCGTCGACCTCGGTCGCCAGGTCGTGGTGAACCGCATCCAGGGCTACCTGCCGTCGCGACTCGTGTACTTCTTGATGAACCTGCACACGGTCGAGCGACGCATCTGGCTCACCCGCCACGGGCAGTCGCTGGCCAACGTGGCCGGCTGTCTCGGTGGCGACAGCGGCCTGTCGCCCCTGGGGGAGCGGTACGCCGCGCGCCTGGGTGAGTTCCTTGCCGAGCGAGCCGGCGACGAGAGGGTGCCTGTGTGGACGAGCACGTTGCGCCGCACCATCCAGACGGCGAGCGCGCTGCACCTGCCGAGCTCGCCGTGGCGCGCGCTGGACGAGATCGACGCCGGCAAGTGCGACGGGCTCACCTACGACGAGTTCCATCGCCGCTACCCGGACGACTTCGCGTCGCGAAAGGCGGACAAGCTGCGCTTTCGCTATCCCCGCGGGGAGTCGTACCAGGACGTCGTTCGCCGGGTCGAGCCGGTCATCGTCGAGATCGAACGTCAGCGGCGACCGCTGATGATCGTCGCGCATCAGGCTGTTCTTCGGGCGCTCTACGGCTACTTCCTCGACAAGGCCCCCGAGTCGGTGCCCCACCTCGACGTGCCGCTGCACACCGTGATCGAGCTCACTCCGCACGCCTACGGGGCCAGTGAGCGGCGCTTCTTCCTGGGGCCCTCGGTCGAGCACGAGCCGAGCTGGAACGAGGCGAGCAGCTCCTGAGACCGGGCCAGGGCGGCTCGTCGCGTTAAGCCTCCCGACCCCACGGAGGACACGATGACTTGGGCGCCCGAGAGCTGGAGGGGTCTCCCCATCCAGCAGCAGCCCACCTACGACGACCCCGAGGCCGTGGAGGCTGCGCTGGCGCAGGTCCGCGCGCTTCCCCCGCTGGTTCACGCGGGTGAGGTCGACCACCTCAAGGCGCAGCTGGCTCGCGTGGCGCGAGGCGAGGCCTTCCTGCTTCAGGGCGGGGACTGTGCCGAGCGCTTCGTCGACTGTGCGCGCAAGCCGATCGAGGCCAAGCTGAAGATCCTGCTCCAGATGAGCCTCGTGCTCACCTGGGGCGCGCGCATTCCCGTGGTGCGCGTGGCGCGCATGGCTGGCCAGTATGCCAAGCCCCGCTCGCGCCCGACCGAGGTCGTCGACGGCTTCGGCGAGGTCCACAGCTACCGCGGTGACCACGTCAACGGACACCATCCGTCCGAGCGCCGCCCCGACCCCCGGCGGCTGGTCGACGCCTACTTCCACTCCGCGGCGACGCTGAACTACGCCCGAGCCCTTCTCGACGGTGGCTTCGCGGACCTGCGCGAGGCGGAGCACTGGGACCTCGGCTTCGTGCGCGAGGCCGAACGTCGCGCGGCGTACCAGGACATGACCGACCGCATCCTCGACGCGCTCGACTTCGTGCGCGTGACCGGCGTCGAGGACCCGTCCCTGCACTCCGTCGACCTGTGGTCGAGCCACGAAGGCCTGCTGCTCGCGTGGGAAGAGGCGCAGACCTTCCCGGTCGGCGACAAGTTCTACAACCTCGGCGCGCACCTGCTGTGGATCGGCGACCGCACGCGCCAGGTCGACGGCGCCCACGTCGAGTACTTCCGCGGCATCGCCAACCCCATCGGGGTGAAGTGCGGACCGAGCATGGCGCCGGACGAGCTGCTGCACCTTCTCGACAAGCTCGATCCCGAGCGCGAGCCAGGTCGGGTCACGCTGATCACGCGCTATGGCGCGGACAAGGCCGGCGAGCTGCTGCCCGGGCATATTCGCGCCATCCAGCGCGAGGGCCGCGAGGTGGTGTGGTCGAGCGACCCGATGCACGGCAACACCGTGTCGACGACGAACGGCTACAAGACGCGCAACTTCGACCGCATCCTCGACGAGCTGCGGGTGGTGTTCGAGGTCCATCGGGCCGAGGGCAGCCACCTCGGTGGCGTGCACTTCGAGCTCACCGGCAACGATGTGACGGAGTGCACGGGTGGTCCGCAGGGACTCGGCGAGCTCGACCTCGTGTCCGCCTACGAGACCTTCTGCGATCCGCGACTGAACTACGCGCAGAGCCTCGAGATGGCCTTCCTCATCGCTCGGCGTCTGCAGGGCGAGCGCTGAGCACGGCCAGCGTGGCCTCGCGCGCCTGGGCGACCTGACCCTCGAAGTCGCCCAGGTCCCACAGCTTGGCGCCACTTCGCGGGGTTCGCACGACGCGCACGCCCTCCGGCAGGGGCGGGCCCTCGGCCCCGAGCGAGCGCTCGACGAGGTGCAGCAGCACCGGCTGATCCGGGCGCTTGGCGCGCCACGCGTCGAGTCCGGTGCGGTCGACGACCCCGCCGTCTCGATAGCGCACCCCTTCGACCTCGACGGGTTCGAACAGCCACGGCACCGCGCAGCTCGCGGCGACGGCCTCGATGAGTGGTCCGCGATCGAGCAGGGCAGGGGAGCGGTCTGGCGCCATGACCCCGACCGCGAACGGCCGTGGCAGCTGCTCGATGCGCTCGGGCAGGTACTCGGAGAGGCGCGAGAGCACCGGGTTCATCGAGAACAGGCCGCGCCACGGCGCGCGCGACAGGGCGACCTGGCGGATCGGCGCGGTCTCCGAGAGCAGGGCGCCGATCTCGGCGGCGGGCACGCCATTGGCCCACAGCGCGCCGGCCAGGGCGCCGGAGGAGGTCCCGCACACGCCGTCGACGGGGGTGCCGTGCTCTTCGACTGCGGTCAGGAAGCCGACCTGGCGCGCGAACGCGAGAAAGCCGCTCGAGAGGACGAGGTCCACTACAGGCCCAGCGCCTGCCGCGCGCGCTCGAGGCGCGTGGCGCGGGCCCGACGGGCGATCTGGAGCAGCGGCAGGTCGCGGGCGAGGCTCGGGTCGCGGTCGGCGAGGTAGGGCAGGCGCGCGTGCGCGAGCTTGAGCAGACCGTCGAGGGCGAGGTGGGTGGCCGGCGCTTTCGGGTCCTCGGCGGCGAGCGGGACGAGTCCCGTGAGCAGGCCGGCCCAGTAGCCGGGCTCGTCCAGGCGCAATGCGAGCGCACTGAACGCGCTGATCACGAACAGGTCCTCGACCGTGCGGAAGGGCTTCACCAGGTCAGCCCAGCCGTCCCCCGGCAGGCGCTCGATGTCGGCGAGCGCGACGTCGAGGTGCACCTCGAAGTGCGGGACCTCGGGCACGAAGGGCGTGGGCGGGAGCGCGTTCAGGCGCACACCCTCCGCGTTCGCGGGTACCGCGTACACGCCGATCATCGGCCGGTCCTCGGCCTGGCCCTCGACTGCGGCGACCAGGAGGGTCTCGGCCGCGCCGGCCATCGTCGCCCATCGCTTGGCCCCCACCAGACGGCCCTCTGCGGCGCGGGTCTCGAGGCTGCGTGGGTGGTTGCCGTTGGCTTCGGTGACGCACAGGGCCGCGGCGGGGCGACCGGTGAGGGCGACGAGAGCGGCGCGATAGGCGGCGGCGAACATCGGCCCCATGCTCGACGCCGCGGCGCCTGCGAGCACGGCGCGCTCGATGGGCGTGCGGTCGGCGTGGCGAGCCTCGACCCCCGCGAGCCATGACGGGAGGTCCACGTCGGCGATGCGCGGTTCGGCGAGGAGTTCGCGAAGCAGGCTCACAGGGCCTCCGTCGGGGGGATACGGGACAGCGTGTCCACGGGAACCTGGCCCTACTATCGCGTCGACGGCGATCTGCCGGTGCCGTTCGGGGTACGCGGAGGTCGGGGTGGTTGAGCCCGATGCCTACGGAGAGGTCGTCGTCGACGGCGTGATCGACGTCGGCCAGACCGTGCTTCGCCACACGATCCTCATGGCCGCGCCAAATGTCCGCCGCCAGGGAACTTCGGTCGAACGCGCCCTGTGGACCGAGCAGGGTCCGTCCACGGTGCGCTACACGCCGCGCGATGCGCGAACGGTGGAGGTGCGGGCCTGGGGACCCGGGGCGAGGGAGCTCGTCGACGAGGCCGCCGCCGTGCTCGGCGCCCACGACCGACCCGAGGACTTCGCGCCGGACCATCCACTGCTGCGTGATCTCGCACGCCGTCACCCCGGGCTGCGCATGGGCCGTACCGGTCGGGTGTGGGAGCAGCTGCTGCCGGCGATCATCGGGCAGCTCGTCACCGGCGCCGGGGCCTCGCGGAGCTACCAGGACGTGGTCCGGCAGTTCGGAGAACCGGCACCGCTCGGTCTGATCGCCGGCCCGCCCCCCGAGCGACTGGCGTCGCTGGCGCCGTTCCACCTGGTGCCGTGTGGCATCGAGGCCAAGCGCGCGCGGACCATCCTCTCGTGCGCGCACCACCGCAAGAAGCTGCTCCGCGTCCAGGCGATGCCTGCGGACGAGGCCTACGCGTTCCTGCTCAAGCTTCCCGGCATCGGTCCATGGACGGCGGGGCTCGTCGTCGGCGCCGCGCACGGTGACCCGGATGCGGTGCCGGTGGGCGACTACAACCTGCCGCACCTCGTCGCGTACAACCTCGCCGGAAAGCGACGCAGTGACGACGACGAGATGCTCGCCCTGCTCGAGCCCTACCGACCCCACCGCGGAAGGGTGCTGCGCCTGCTTTCCCTCGCCGGACGCCACCCGCCGCGGCGGGGACCGAGGAGCGACGTCCGCAACATCCGGTAGCAGGGGATGCCGTGTGGCACGCCACTTGCACTTTCCCAGAGCCCGGAGGTCACTCATGCCCGAGGCTCTGCGCCTGCCGCGCTACACCAGCTACCCCACCGCTCCCCACTTCCAGGAGCTGGACGAAAACGCCGTGATCGAGGCGCTCGGTCGCACCACGGGCCCGCTGTCCGTGTACGTCCACGTGCCGTTCTGCAAGCAGCTGTGCTGGTACTGCGGCTGTCATCGCGAGATCCGTCGCCGGCCCCAGTCCGCGAGCCCCTACGTGGACGACCTGCTGTGGGAAGTGGGGCTGATCAACGAGCACATGGGCGGCGGCGCGACCGTGCGTCAGCTGGCGCTCGGAGGCGGCACGCCGAGCTTCCTGCTGCCTCGCGATCTCGAGCGGCTGGTGGGCGCGATCACCTCGGTCTGGCCGCGCTCCTCGGACGCGGAGTGGTCCATGGAGGTGGACCCGCGCTCCGTCGATGGCGATCGGCTCGCCGAGCTCGTCGAGCTCGGGTTCAACCGCTTCTCGCTGGGTGTCCAGGACGTGCATCCCCGGGTGATGCGGGCCGTCCATCGCGAGCAGCCGCGCGAGCTCTCGGAGGAGCTCATCGAGGTCGCCCGTAGGCATGACGGCGTGGGCGTGTCGATCGACCTGATGTACGGCTTGCCCCACCAGACCGAGGTCACGTGGGCCGAGACCTTGCGCTGGGCCGTCGACCAGGGGCCCGACCGCCTCTCCGTGTTCCCGTACGCCCATGTGCCGTGGATGCAGCCCCAGCAGAAGCTGATCGAGCCGAACCTGCCCGAGCCCGAGCTGCGGGTGACCATGCGCGAGATGGCCCGCGAGGCACTCGCGGAGGCCGGCTACGTGCGCATCGGCATGGATCACTTCGCGCGGCCCGCGGACAGCCTGGTGCTGGCGCGAGACGCGGGCACCCTGCAGCGCAACTTCCAGGGCTACTCGACCCACCGAGGGCTGGACATGATCGGGCTGGGGGCGAGCGCGATCGGCTCGTACGGCGGGATCTACGCTCAGAACACCAAGAGCCTGGTGGACTACCGCGAGCGCCTCGCCGAGGGACGGCTGCCCGTCGAGCGCGGCGTGGTCCTGTCGGGTGAAGATCGGCTCCGGCGCGAGGTGATCATGGATCTGCTCTGCCGCTTCCAGACGCGCTTCGCCGACCACGGCGCGACCGCCGCGGACTTCGAGGACGAGCTCTCCCGGCTTCACGTCCTCGAGAAGTCGGGGCTCGTCGAGTTCGATGACGAGGGCGTTCGCGTGCTTCCCGCCGGCCGAGACCAGGCGCGCCGCGTGGCCGCCGTGTTCGACACCCACCTCGGCCGCGGCGATGCGCGGTACTCTCGGGTGGACTAGCTTGCGGAGGTACCGAGTGCGCGAGGTCGCGCACTCGGGTGGGTGATTTCCCACAGTTGTCTTCGCCCTGGTGCACGGTCAGACAGATTTGTGCTGGCTTGCCGCGGACCGCTCGGGGTACGCTGCCGCCACCTCCACGGAGTGACGATGATTCGCGCCCTCGCGCCCGTTCCCTTCCTCTTGCTCGCGATCGGTTGTGAACCGACCAGTGTCGAAGAGCGCATCACGATCTCGCTCGCCAATGGCGAGCCGATCGTCCGCATGGATCTCGAGCCGGTGACGCTCACCGACGTCGACAACAACGTCGACATCACAGTGAGCTTCGAGGCGGAGGACACGACCTCCACCGAGGTCAACACGGTGGTGTTCACGCAGTACCGCATCGACTACGGCTTCGGCGACAGCTGCGGCGACGAGGCGAGCGAAGACTGCGCGCCGTACATCGCCGGCGAGATCTATGCCGAGATCGCAGAGGGCGGCTCCGAGACCCTCACGCTTCGTGGCGCTGTGGAAGAGCAGCTGGACTGGGTCCAGGCTCGCTACCCCGGCGACGAGTTCGACGTGCCCGCTCGGGTCTCGTTCGCTGGCGCCTACAACGAGAACACGGGTGTCACCGTCTGGGGCGAGTACACCGCAACCTTCGCCGACTACAGGTAGGTCATGACCACTTCCAAGTACATCAGCGTCCTCGCCCTCCTGGCCCTTGCCGCGTGTACCGAGCCGACGGATGGCCCCGAGCTTCCTGACTGGACGCCGGGCTACCCGACGAGCGACACGGGCGGTTCGACCGACACGGGTGGCTCGACCGACTCCGGTGATCTGGGTGGACTCCTTCGCCTCGACGTGAACATGGGGGCGGTCATCACGCGCTTCGGCCAGAAGGCCGACCCGACGGCCTCCTGTGAGATCGACGCGCAGGAGGGGCAGTACCAGACCCTCGAGTGCCAGCTCGAGATCAACGAGCTCGACCTGTGGTTCCACGGCTGGAACTACGACCTGACCATCCCGTCCAACACCTGTGAGTACCTGCTGGTCCAGCACTACTACTACCAGGCGTGGAGCTGGGGCACGGGCCCGACCACGGTCGAGTACCAGGTCGACACGGCGGGTAACTTCCTCGCGGACGTCTCGAACAGCGTCAATGGCGAGCCCACCTGCGAGTTCGACCACACCGATCCGGACAACCCGGAAGCGCCGAACTGCTGCTTCGGCGACTACACGGTCACCGTGGTCACCATGGACAACGGAACCGAGGTCGGTCGCGTCACCTCCGACGTCCAGAACTGGGGCGGCGGCCAGCTGGCCGAGTGCTACGCAGGGGCCGCCTTTGGTGCGAGTCCGTCCGCGTTCGACGCCATCAGCGGCATGCCCGTGGGCGTGGTCGTCGACATCGACGAGGACGTGGACAACGTCTACAACGTCAGCCTGCCGGCGCCGAGCAACAAGCCCGAGTGGTCCAACGTCACCGTGGCCAACTTCTACGAGGGCACCACGCCGATCGGCCTGAACTCGACCTCGCTGGCTCGTGATCACTACGCGATCAGCTGCCTCGACCGCGACGAGGAGTACATCGCTCGCTTCGAGATCGACGTGCGCGAGTGGAACGAGAAGGCGGAGTTCCTGGCCGAGGGCAACCCGGACACCGGTACCCAGGCGAACGCCGGTGACCCGCGTCCCGAAGAGGCCAACGGATCGGGCAGCCCGATCAACGACTACTTCGACTGGGCCGACTTCGTGCTCAACGGCAACGACTACGTCGGCAGCGCCGACTAGTCGTCCGGTCGTGTACGGCAGTGCGCCCTCCAGCCTCGGCTGGGGGGCGTTCGTGTTTTGGGGCTAGGGCACCGCGCGCAGGTCGCTGCGGTCTTCGCCGCGGCTGAACACCGGCGGGCTCCCAATCGGCGCGCTACGCGTGACCCAGCCGGGGCCTGCGAGTTGCTCGCCGGTCCAGACGTCGAACCACGTTCCCTCGGGCAGGTACACGTCTCGCTCGGTGAGCCCGGTCTGGAGGATGGGCGCCACGAGCAGGTCCTCGCCGAGCAAGTACTGGTCGTCGAGGTTCCAGGTCTCGGCATCGTCGGGGTAGGCGAGCATCAGGTGCCGCACGATGGGCGCCGAGGTCGTCTGCGCGTCGTCGGCGAGCGCCTTCAGCTCGGGCGCGAGCAGGTCGTGGATGGCCGAGAACCGCCGGAAGTGCGCGGTGGTCTCGGCATCGCTGTCGAAGCGCCAGTTCGCGTCTCGGGCGTTGCCGTCGTGGGTGCGCATGAACGGTGAGAACGCGCCGAGCTCGGTCCACCGAAGATACAGCTCCTTGGTGCTCGGTCCACCCGAGAAGCCGGCGATGTCGTGGGTCACGTGCGGCTGTCCGGCCATCGACAGCGTGAGCATCGCGGGGACCACGGTCGGCAGCCCATCGGTGAGGTGGTCGTCCGCCTCCTGGTCGCCGACCCAGTGCACCTGGGCGACGCCCTGGACGCCGGTGAAGCCGGAGCGCGCGTAGGTGACGAAGTCGCCGTCGGGCCGGGCCTCGTCGATGGCCTCGCGAACCACCGTGTGCCAGTCCACCGGGTACAGGTTGTGGGCCACCATGCCGTCGGAGCCGTCATGCACGGTCGCGTCGATGGGCAGCCACTCGCCGAAGTCCGCCATCCACCCGTCGAGGTCCCAGGTCTCGATGGCGTCGACGAGCGCCGCTCGCGCGTAGTCGCGGGTGTCCGGGTTGGTGAAGTCGGCGACGGTCACGTCGTTGCGCGGCCCGAGGAAGGTGTAGGTCTCGCCCTCGGGGTTGAGCGGGAGCATGCCCGCCGCTTCCATCTCGTCGAAGTGGTTGGGCAGGTCACTGTCGATGAACGAGTTCACGTAGGCGAGCACGCGCAGGTCCTGGTTGTGCAGCTCGTCGACGAGACCGCGCAGGTCCGGGTACAGCACCTCGGTGTCCGCCTCCCAGCGGTAGTTCACGCCATAGCCGCCGTCGATGTTGGCGGTGGTGCCGGTCCAGTCCTGGACCCACAGCGCGGTCACCGGGATGTTCTCGCTCGCGAGGAACGCCGCCTGGTCGCGCACCGCCTGTTCGCCGCCCTGCGTGCAGATCCACGTGCCCCAGGCCCAGTCGGGTACCGGCGCCGGTCGACCGACGACCTCGCCGAGTTGGGCGATGACGTCGAGCGGATCCGGACCGTGGAACACCGTCCACGTGACGGGCTCTCCGCTGACCACCTCGATCCACGCCACCGCCTCGTCGGTGGCGCACACGTCGGCGGTCACCCGGTGGGCCGTGTCGAAGAGCACGCCGTGACCGCGGGCGTCGAGCCACCAGGGCATGGGGAAGTACGTGCTGTAGGCGTTGCCGGCGAGGGGAGCGAAGCCGTCGGGGTCACGGCCGATCCCCTGCTCCTCGACGATGAGGTCGAAGGCGTGTCCCTCGAGGTTGGTCGCCGCGTATTGCTCGCCGAAGCCGTGGAAGCTGCCATCGTCGTCGCAGCGTACCGGCACGGCGAGGCTGTCGGCTTCGCCGTCGTAGGTCAGCGTGAACGCGGTGCCCGCCGAGGACGGGGCCACCGTGAGCGTCGCTGTGCCTGCCTCGGCGGTGTAGTCGACGACCACGGCATCCCCGTCGCGGCGCACGCGGTCGAGCACCAGGGTCTCGCGTTGCTCGTCGTCTCGCTCGAACTCGTAGATCGCGAACGGGCCGCTCCACGTCTCCTCGAAGCGGCGGACCTCTGGCGCGCCCGCCAGCGCGAAGCCCACGGCGCCGTCGACGGCGAGCTCGATCTGACCGTCGACCACGCTGAGCTCGGTGCCGTCGTCGAGGTCGAAGCGTCCCTCTCGTCGGGAGCATGCGGTGAGGGCGAGCAGGATGAGCAGGGAGCGCACGGGACCTCCGTTCCGGACAACCTACCGCGCGCATGCCCGTTGTGGCATTCTCGCGACCCGGAGGACCGATGAGCGAGACCCCCGATCAGCGCACCCGCCGGGTGCTTCGCGAGCATGGGCTGCCCGAGGGCCTGCTTCCGTCCGGGATCACCGAGGCCGACATCGGCGACGACGGTAGCTTTGCCGTGCGCTTGCCACGTCAGGTCGTGCGCACCCACGGTGGCTACAAGGTGCGCTTCGGGCCCGCGATCTCCGGCGTTCTCGGCGAGGGCAAGGTGCGCAAGCTCGAGGGCGTCGAGGCCAAGCAGTTCCTGTGGTTCGCGGTCGGTGGTATCGATGCCGAGGGCGACAAGCTCGTGTTCTCGGTGGGGCCCGCGAAGGTGCCGTTGCCGGTGAGCGAGTTTCCGAGCTAGCTCGCTCGCGTGGAGTTTTCGCGACGGTCGTCGCGTTCCGGGCGGGACCGCGCTGAGTGCGCTCGCGATCGCCGTCGACGTGGACTAGGCTGTCCGACCGGAGGACGCCGAATGCGCCTGACTGCCCTCGTTCCACTTGTACTCCTCGTCGCCTGCAATGGGCGCAACAACGGGGAGGAAACGGGGGTCGACACCGGCCTCACCGACACCAGCACCTCGGATACGGGGATCTCGGACACCGGCGAGACCGGCGAGACCGGCGAGACCGGCGAGACGGGGGACACCGGTCTGCCCGACCTCACCGTGGGCGACCCCTACGCGGACGTGGTCACCGAGACCTGCTCGAACACGCTGCCGGCGCCGACGACCGGAGAGCTGTGCACGGTCAGCGGCGATGCGTCGACCGCCACGCACCTGCTGCTGCAGGGCCGCGTGCTCGGCATCGACAAGATCTGGGAAGACGGCGAGGTGCTCGTCGAGCTCGGCGACAACGGCACCATCGAGTGCGTGGGCTGTGACTGTACCGAGCCGAGCACGACGGTCACGGTGAGCTGCCCGGATGGCGCGATCTCGCCGTCCCTGCTCAACTCGCACGACCACATCCGCTACGCCAAGCTCGCGCCCGACGATTGGGGCGACGAGCGCTACGACCACCGCCACGACTGGCGTCGCGGCACCCGGGGGCACACCTCGCTGTCGGCCTCGTCGTCGAATACGCGCGAGGCGGTGCTGTGGGGCGAGCTGCGTATGCTCATGGGCGGTGCGACGTCGATTGCGGGCTCGATCTCCAGCGTCGATGCGGGCGGCCTGCTCCGCAACCTCGACAATGCCGCCTTCAACGAGGGTCTCGGCTCCTTCGAGGCGAACTACGAGACCTTCCCGCTCGGGGATCAGGACGGCACGCTCGCCGCGACTGGCTGCGGCTCGTACGACCTCGACACGGCGACGGCGCTGAACTTCCGCGTGTACCTGCCGCACATCGCCGAGGGCATCGATGCCGAGGCGAACAACGAGATCCGCTGCCTGTCGTCGGCTGCGAACGGCGGTATTGACCTCGTCGCGCGGAACACGTCGATCATCCACGGCATCGGTGTCGAGCCCGAGGACATCGCCGAGATCAGCAACTCCGGGTCGAAGCTCGTGTGGTCGCCGCGCTCGAACGTGTCGCTGTACGGCTTCACCGCGCCGGTCACTACCTACGACGCCATGGGCGTGCCGATTGCGCTCGGCACGGACTGGACCCCCTCTGGCTCGGCCCAGATGCTGCGTGAGCTCACGTGTGCGGACTACCTCAACGAGTTCCACATGGGCTTCGCGTTCACCCACCGCGAGCTGTGGCTGATGGCGACGCGCAACGGCGCCCTGGCCCTCGGCGCGCCCGATCAGCTCGGCACTCTCGAGGTCGGCAAGGTCGCGGACATCGCGATCTTCGATGGCACGACGCGCACCTCGTACGACGCGGTGACCAAGGCGAACATTCCGGACGTCGAGCTCGTGCTCCGCGGCAGCAAGGCGCTGTACGGGGACACGGACCTGCTCGCTGGACTGCGGACCGACGCGAGCACCTGCGAGGCGCTCGCGGACTGCACCTCCGAGAACAGCGTGTGCCTCTCGGAAGACGCAGGCATCACGCTGGCGGACCTGCAGACCGCGGTCGGCGGAGCGTATGGCCTGTACCAGTGCGGCGAGACCACCGAAGAGCCGAGCTGCATGCCGTACCGCAACGACGAGGACGGCGACGGCCTGATCTTCCCGCAGTCCAACGTCGATGACTTCGATGGCGACGGCGTGATCGACACCGAGGACCTGTGTCCGACCGTGTTCGACGCCGGGCGTCCGGTCGACGGCTTCGCCCAGGGCGACGCGGATGGCGACGGCATCGGCGATGCCTGCGACGCCTGCCCGCTCACGACTGGCGAGAGCAGCTGCTCCTGGGGCGACACGGACGACGACGGCGTGCCCACGTTCGAGGACAACTGCCCCGAGGACAGCAACCCGAACCAGGAAGATGCCGACACCGACGGGATCGGCGATGCCTGCGACGCCTGCCCGAACTTCAGCGCGGCCAGCGGTGCGTGCCCGGAGGTCGTGTACGACGTGAAGGACGGCACGCTCGCAGTCGGTACGCCGGTCGTGCTCGAGCACATGGTGGTCACCGCGACCAAGGTCGACCGCGGCGCGTTTCTGCAGCTCGATGTCGGGCAGCCCGGGTACACGGGCGTGGACTACTCCGGTGTCTGGGCGTACATGCCCTCGCTGACGCTTCCCGAGGTGGGTGATCGCATCACCATCGAAGGCGCCGTCGACGAGTTCTTCGGCCAGCGGCAGCTCAACAGCGTCGTCGGCTACACCGTCGAGTCCCAGGGCAACACGCTGCCCGAGAAGGAGTCGGTGACCGCGGCGTACGTCGCGACGGGCGGGGCGGGTGCGGCGGCCCTCGAAAGCGTGCTCATCGAGGTCACGGACGTGCAGGTCACGGCGCTCGATCTGGCGCCGGTCCAGGGTGGCGGCGACTCCGCCCCGACCCTCGAGTTCGAGGTGGACAACTCGCTGGCCATCGACGACTACCTGCACCTCATCGATCCCTACCCGGAGCTCAACGAGGCCTTCAACGCCATCGGCGGCGTGCTGGCGTGGCGCCACGCGAAGAGTGTGCTGCTGCCGCGGTCGGCGGCGGACGTCGAGGCGGGGCCTGGACAGATCTCGGGCTGGTCCGAGAGCGCGGTGACGGCGCCCGCGTCCTCGCAGGTGTCCGTGGACCTCTCCCTCGTTCGACCGGCGGCGGTGGCGGAGACGGTCAGCTTCAGCTGCACCGGCGCCACCGAGGTGACGTGCCCGGGCGACCTCGTGTTCGCCATCGGCGAGCAGACGAAGACGGTGGACATCACGACCCTCGCGGCCAGTGACACCCCGGCCGAGATCACCGCGAGCCTCTGGGGTAGCCAGGAGGTGCTCGCCGTGCGCGTCTACGACGACAGCAGCGCCCGCTCGGTGGTCTCGCTCGATCCGAACCCGCTCAACCTCGGCCTCGACGACGTCGGCAGCCTCACCGTCAGCCTCGATCTGCCGGCCCCGACCGGTGGGTCGACGGTCACCCTGGCGAGCGATGGCTTCGTCACCGTGCAGGGCAGCGTCGTGGTCCTCGCAGGCGACACCACCGCGTCCTTCGACGTGACCGCGCCGAGCACCGAGGGCACCGACACGGTGGTCGCGACGCTCAACGGCAGCGCATCCTCCGCGGTCTCGGTGAGCGCGGGTTGGTCGGGCACCGGTCAGCTGTTCAGCCAGTACCTCGAGGGCAGTGGCACCAAGAAGATGGTCGAGATCGCGAACGGCGGCCCCGGCGACCTCGACACCGCGAACTGCTCGGTCAAGGTGTACGCCAACGGCAACACCAACCCGGTGAGCAACATCACTCTGAACTCCGCCACGCTAGCTCCGGGCGAGGTCTTCGTGCTGTGCAACGTCGACAGCCCGGCGCTGCAGGCGGTGTGTGACCAGGAGAGCGGGTCGCTCTCGTTCAACGGCAACGACGCGGTCGAGCTCGTGTGCAATGGCGCGACGCAGGACGTCATCGGCCAGATCGGCAACGATCCGGGCAGCAGTGGCTGGGGCGGCACGACTGCCAACAACACGCTGATCCGCAACTGCTCGGTGACCGCGGGCGATGCGACCGGCGACGACGCCTTCGATCCGACCGTCGAGTGGACGCTCGGCACCGCTGACAGCCCGGACGGGTTCGGCGAGCACTGCCCCTAGCCGAGGGGCGGTGACTCCGCGGGCCCCGGCGTCGCGTCACGCGATGTGCGGGGCCTTCGTGCGTGTGGAGGCGGCTAGCGGCAGGTCCAGGTCTTGGCCTTGCACTTCAGCGTGTACGCCTGGCCGCTGACCAGGGCGTAGTCGCGCAGTGCGACGTGCTCCTCGCCGTGGTCGTCGCGGAGCAGCACCTCGTACACGCCGGGCGGCACGGGCTGGCTGGCCGGGTAAAGGCCGCGCTCGTCCCGCAGGCGCACGAACTCGGGCTCGACCCCTTGCACGGTGAGCGTGGCTGCGGGCACCGCCGAGCTCGCCGGAGGCGGACGCTCCGCTGGAGCCGGCTCGGGCGCCTCGACCGGGGCCGGGGTGTCCCCGCGCATGGCGAGCAGGCCCGCGGCGACGAGCAGAACCACACTGGCGGCGGCGAGGATCCACGGCACCGGGTTCCGCTGCGAGCGCGGCGCGAGCGGCGTCGGCGTGGTCGACGGCAGGTCCTTGGGGACCTCGCTCGTGTCGAGCACGTGCTTCCACTCGATGCTTGGGTCGATGGTCTCGGCGGAGGCATCGAGCGGCTGCGGTGGCGGGTCGGTGGAGCGCCCCATGTACAGGGCCTTGAGCTCGGCCGTCCACGGGTCCTCGGTCTCGGCCGAGGGCTCCGGAGGCAGGGTGGCGCGGCGGACGATGTCGCCCTGCCACGCCGAGAGCAGCTCACCAGGCGAGCGCCAGCGCTTGGAGGTGTCGACCTGAAGCGCACCGCGGATGGCGCGTTCCCAGCGGTCGGGGACGCCGGGAGCGAGCTCGGGGAGCGGGATGTACTCACCGCGCCGGATCTGGCCGGCAAGGGCGAGGATGTCCTGGCCCGCGAACGGGCGTTGGCCGGTGACGAGCTCGTACAGCAGCACGCCCAGCGACCACACGTCGGTGGCGCCGGTGATCTCGATGCTCGGATCGAACTGCTCGGGCGCCATGTAGTAGGGCGTGCCGAGCGGCATGCCACCGAGGGTCTCCTGGTAGATCGACCCGGGCATCTCGGCGGAGAGGAACTTCACCAGCCCGAAGTCGAGGATCTTCGGGACCGGGCCCGCCGGCGTCAGCGACAGCAGGACGTTGCCCGGCTTGAGGTCCCGGTGGAGGACGCCCTTCGCATGCGCGTACTCGACGCCCTCGAGCAGGGGGCGTACCAGCGCATCGACGCGCTCGGGAGCGAGTCGCCCGCGCGCGATCAGCTCGGCCAGGGTGGGGCCGCGGACGTGCTCCATCACCAGGCCGGGTTGTCCGTCGATCTCGACGACGTCGGTCACGTTGACGATGTTCGGGTGGCGCAGATGAGCTTGAGCACGGCCCTCGGCGAGCAGACGCCGCGTGACCTGGGGGGTGGCTTGCGTGAGCACCTTGATCGCGTGTTCGGTGCCTAGCGCCTCGTGTTTCGCGGCATACACGACTGCACTCGCGCCCTCGCCAATGGGGGCGCCAATGATGTAGCGGTCGATCTTGCGGCCCGGTGCCAGGTGCATGGGCAGGACGCTAGCACGGCGATCGAGCGACTACAGCCCGATGGTCTCCGCCAGCGCCGCTTCGCCTCTCGGCGGCTGCGAGAACTCGAGCTTGAGCACACCGCTGACCACCACCACGCTGCCCGGGGGCAACGGGACGTCTTCGCCGGCGGCAACGACCTTTCCATTGACCGTCACCCCCGCCTTGGAGAGCTGGCGGAGGAAGAATCCGTCGGGAAGTCGCCGAAGCTCGAAATGCCAGCGGCTGACCTTGCGCAGGGCCTCGGGGTCGGGGTGCGAGAGCACCACGTCGTTGGCCGGCTCACCATTGAAGACGCCCAGGCGACCGAAGCGGATGAGGTCCTTGTCCATCGGCAGCATGTGCTTCTGGCCGCTCTCGGCGACGAGCACACTGGTCGAGAACAGCGCCGGGTTGCGCCAGTGCAGGACCATCGTGTCGATGGGGACGGCCACGCCCTTGAGCGAGTCGGTGCGGAAGTTGCTGCACCGCGTGCGCAGCGCGGCGGGAAGGCGGTCGAAGGCGCTTCGCGACACGCGGATCTCGCCGGGCGTGGACACCGAGGCGACGCGCGCCGAGACGTTCACGGCATCACCGGTGACGATGGCGCCGTCGGTGAGCACGTCACCGAAGTGCAGGCCCGCGCGGACCAGGAGCTGGTGCTGGAACGGGTAGTCGAGGTTCTCGCGAGCGATGGCCTCGAACAGCTCGATCAGCGCGCTCGCACCCGCGACGGGCTCGGGAAACGCTGAGAATGCGCCATCGCCGGCGGTGTCGATGACGCGCCCGCCGTATTTCTCGGCCTTGGCGGCGATGACGTCGTTGTGCCGCTGGAGCAGCCGTCGACCCGCCTCGTCACCGTGGGCCTGAAAGTAGTTGGTCGAGCCGACGACGTCGGTGAACACGAGCGCGCGCTGGGCGCCGAAGCGGCGCAGCAGCATGCGGGAGAGGTCGTTCTGGAGCGTGAGAATCTCTGTGAGCGACAGCTTCTCGATGGCGTCGGAATCGAGCATGGGGCCATCGTATCGCGGATGCGGTGTAGGGTGCAGGAGTAGGACAGGAGAAGCTCACATGGCCCGCAACCTCGACCGACTCGCCTCCCGACTGGAGTCGGCGCTCGCTAGCCGGGCCACAGAGCCCCTCGTCGATCATGCCGCGCGAAACGCCTTGCTCGACGAGTGGCGTGCGCTCGGTGAAGCGCTCGAGCTCCAGGTCGGCAAGATCCGCGGCGGCGGTCTCGCGATCGCCCGAGGCGGTCGCTATCTCGCGCTTCTTCCCGATGCGGGGGGCAGTCTGCGGGTGGTCTACCCGGGTGCTGGCGACGAGAAGCTCACCCGCGACCCCACAGGACGCTGGCTGTGGCGCAGCGCCGCGGGCAGTGCGGTGCTCGACGATGCCGGGATCGAAGGCCTGATGATGGCCGCGTTCGACCTCCCCGACGTGGATGCGGCGCACACCGCCGCCGCCGCCGAGCGCGCCGTGCCCAAGGGGCCCCGCGACGGCGAGATCGGGCACATGGGCCGCAGCGGCACCCGCGGCTTCAAGCGCGCCCGGGACCTGCCGCCGGGGTCGGTGGTCAAGGATCTCAAGGGGCCGCTGGACTAGCCCATGGAGCCCCAAGAGCTCGGCCTGCTCCTCGTCGCGGGGCTGGTCGCGGGCGTGGTGAACACCCTGGCGGGTGGCGGGTCGCTGCTGACCCTGCCCGCGCTGATCTTCCTCGGGCTGCCGCCGACCGTGGCCAACGGTACGAACCGCGTCGGCGTGCTGCTCCAGAGCCTGGTCGCTGCCCGTGCCTTCCACGACAAGGGCGTGCTCGACCTGCCCGTGGGCCGGCGTCTTCTCGTCCCGACCTCGCTCGGCGCCGCCCTCGGCGCGTGGCTCAGCGTCGACCTCGACGAACAGCTGTTCAAGCGCATCATCGGCGGGGTCATGCTCGGTATGGTCGGGCTGATGCTGCTCGAGCCCCAGCGATGGCTGAAGGGTCGCGAGGGCGAGCCGCCGGCGCACCTGTGGTGGTCGGGCCCGTTGGCCTTCTTCGCCATCGGCCTGTACGGCGGCTTCCTGCAGGCTGGGGTGGGCGTCTTCCTGCTCGCGGGCATGGTGCTGCTCCAGGGGCAGGACCTGCTGCGTGCCAACGCGGTGAAGGCGATGCTCGTCGCGGGGTTCACGATCCCGCCGCTCGCGATCTTCACCTGGCACGGCGCGGTGCAGTGGGTGCCGGGCCTGGTGCTCGCGCTCGGGTCGATGGCCGGCGCCTCGCTGGGCGCACGGCTGTCACTGGCGGGGGGCGCCAAGGGCATCCGCTACGCGGTGATCGCCGTGATCGTCGTCAGCGCCAGCAAGCTGCTCGGCCTGTGGTGAGGCTACTCGTCCTCGTGTGGACGTAGGACGAGCACCGGGCAGTGCGCCATGCGCACCGCCTTCTCGGCGACGCTGCCGAGCAGGAAGCGCGACAGTCCCTGCCGTCCGTGGGTGCCGACGAGCAGCAGGTCGGCCTTGCGCGAGATCTGCTCCAGAGCCTCGGCGGGCGAGGCGTCGAACAGCTCGGCGTGGCCCCGCTCGTCCTCGGGGATCGAGGCGAGCAGCGCGTCGAGCTGCTGGCGCTGGGATGCGCGGATCTTGCTGCGCTCGCTCTCGAGCAGGGCGAGCACGGTGGGATCGCTCACCCCGACGGCCCACGCCTCGCCGATGGGTTGGGCGAAGTACAGGTCGAGCACCCCGCGGAGCCGGGTGGCCCAGGGCAGGGCGCGAGCGAGCAGCTCTTCGGGTTCGTCGTACAGATCGATGGCGAGCGCGATGCGCATGGGCAACCTCCACACGGAGCGTACCCGGTGGCGCGACGGGGCCCTGTGAACTCCCCGCGTCGGACTACTCCTCGCGAAGGATGCGCTCCGGCGGGTCGTCCAGGTCGTCGAACTGCCCGTTCTTCACCGCGAACAGGAAGGCGACGAGGAAGCTCGCGCCGAGGGCGAGCGCGATCGGGAGCAGGAAGATGATGCCGTTCATCGGGCACCTCGCGAGAGCCGCGCCGAGCTGACGACCACGGCGAGGCTGGAGATGGGCATGAGCACCGCGGCGACCAGGGGGTTGACCCAGCCGAGCATCGCCGCGAGCACCGAGATCACATTGTAGAGCAGCGAATTGCGTATGTTCGCGTGGATGGTGCGCTCGGTCGCCCGCGCCGTCGCGAGGGCGTCGGCGATGCCGGTGAGAGCGCCTCCGCGGATGACGCCGTCGGCGGCCGCCACGCTGCTCGCGGCGCCGCGGGCCACGGCGAGGCCGACTCCGGCCCGTGCCAGGGCCGGGCCGTCGTTGAGGCCGTCGCCGACGAACAGCGTGTGCTCGTCCACGAGCTCGACCTTGTCCAGCGGCGTGAGCTCGGCGTGGATCGCGTGCTCGGGAAGGTCGAGAGCTCGGGCGAGCTCGAGGGAGGGGCCGCGACGGTCTCCGGTGAGCACCTCGATGTCGAGGCCTTCGGCCCGGAGGGCGTCGAGGGCTGGCGCCGCGCCGCCGCGCAGCGTGTGGGCGAGGTGGATCTCGTGACGGGCGCCATCGGTGAGCAGGGCCACCGTGTTCGGGCCGGCGCTGGTGACCTCCCACTCGCGGCCGTCGACGATGCCGAGTACCCCGCGGCCGGGGACTTCGCGGACCATCGTCGCCCGGGGCAGCGCGACGCCGCGGGCTACCGCCTCCTCGACGATGGCGCGGGCGATGGGATGAGCGCTGCCGACCTCGAGGGCGGCGGCGATGCGCAGGGCGCTGTCCTCGGCGTCGACGACCCGCGCGCGGCTCTCGGTGAGGGTCCCGGTCTTGTCGAGGGCTACGCGACGCATCGCGGTGAGCGACAGCAGGGCGTCGCCGTCGCGAAGCCACAGTCCGCGCCGCGCGAGTCCGGCGAGGGCCGAAGACACGGCGAGCGGACGAGCGAGGGACAGGGCGCAGGGGCAGGCGACGACGAGCACCGCGATGGCTCGGCGCACCGCCTCGTCCTGGCCGAGCCAGGGGGTGAGCGCGACGGCGGTGATGCCGAGGAGCAGGGTGGCGGCGGTGAACGCGGGTGCCAGGCGGTCGGCGGCGGTGGGGGTGCGGGCGGTCGCGGTGGCGCTGACCAGCGCCTCCTGCATCTGGCCGACCACGGTGTCGATGCCGGCGGCGTCGACCCGCCCGAGCACGCGTCCGACGAGCAGCTCGGAGCCCGCGGGGAGCGGCGTGCCGGGCAGCACCGCCATCGGCTCGGTCTCGCCGCTGACCAGCGCCAGGCTCGCGCGACCCTCGCCGTCGATGACGGTGATGTCCGCAGGGAGCGCCTGACCGCCATCCACCGCGATCACGTCGCCCGCGACCAGCGCGGCGCTCGGGACCACCTCGCCCGGAGAGAGCAGCTGGCCGTCGTCGACCTTGCGGGCGGTGGAGGGCACGCTGCCACCGAGCAGATCGGCGGCCTTGCGCGCGTCGCGCTGACCGCGAGCCTCGAGCGCACGTCCGACGAGCAGCAGGGCGATGAGCATGGTCAGCGAGTCGAGGTAGGCCTCCCCGCCGGTCAAGGTCGCGAACACGCCCTGGGCGTAGAGCCCGCCGATGGCGAGCGCGAGCGGCAGGTCCATGTGCAGGGTGCGGGCCCGCAGGCCCTGCCACGCCGCGGTGTAGAAGGGGGCCGCCGCCCACAGCGCCGAGGGGGTGGTGACGAGCAGCGAGGCCCACGCGAACAGCCTCACGAAGCGCGGGTCCATGCCCTCGACCCACCCGAGGTACGTCGGCACCGCCATGCCCATCACGTTCGCGGCGCAGAACACCGCGACGCCGAGGCGAATGAGCGGTCCCCGGTCGCTGGTGGGCTCGGCGGCGACGGGACGCAGGGTGTAGCCGACCTGCGCGAGCAGCTCGCTCTGCGCGTCGAGATCGGTCTTCTCGGGGTCGTAGCGCAGCCGCAGCCGACCGGTCGCGTAGGACAGCTCGCCGGCGGACACGCCGTCCTCGCGGTCGAGCAGCGCCTCGACGATGGTCGCGCAGCCGGCGCAGGTCAGGCCGTCGACGGCGACGATGGCCTCGAAGGTGCCGTCGGGCAGCGCGGTCTGTGGCACCAGCGTCCAGTCCTGGGACGCCGCCGGGGCCGGGCGCACACTCGGTGCCTCCCGGTTGGAGTACAGGTCGAGTAGCCCCGCGTCCTCCAGCACCGCGGCCGCGAGCTCGCAGCCGGAGCAGCAGAAGGTGCCCGGAGGCCCTTCGACTGCCGCCCCGCAGTGGGGGCAGGTGGAGTGGGCGGGGACTTCGCTCACCGGGGCTCCAGCTCGTAGCTCGGGTCCACCGGGTCCGCGTTGCTGACCGCGAGGTAGATGAACGTGGCGTTCCACGCGATGAGCACCGCAAACGCGAAGCTCAGCGCGAGGGGCCAGGTCATGTCGCTCTTGGCGGGCGGGTTGATGGGCTGTGCCATGTCAGCCTCCTTCCTTGGCCTGGGTCTTGAAGGTGACGGGCACCGCGACGCTGCGGTCTCCGTCCTTGACCTGCACGGTGATGGGCACCGTGCGGCTGGTGTAGCTACCGGGGGCGGCGCGCACGACGAGCGGCACGGTGGCCTCGGCGGTGGACGCCAGGATGCGCTCGGGGGCGGTGACCTCGACCCCGTCGATGCCCTCGACATCGATCGTGAACGTGCCCTCGGTGGGCTGGGTGTTCACGATGTGCACCAGGAACGTGTTCCGGGTCCAGCCGTCGTCGTCGACGACGAAGAGCGAGCCGGGGGCGCGGTTCACGGTCGCCTGGAACGGGTCGCGGAGGGCGATGACGCCGGTGATGGCGGCGACGACCGCGGCAAGCACGGAGGCGTAGAGCAGCGAGCGGGGACGCAGCCAGCGAGTGGTCTTGCCCTCGAGCTCGGCCTCGGTCGAGTAGTACACGAGGCTCGGCAGGTCGAAGCGACCCATGACGTCCTCGCAGGCATCGGCGCAGCGGCCGCAGGACCAGCACTCGAGCTGGAAGCCGTCGCGGATGTCGATGCCGGTGGGGCAGACGACCACGCAGCGGTTGCAGTCCACGCAGTGGTCCTCGCCCTTGGCGAGCTTGCCCTTCTGGCGGGGCTCGCCGCGGTTCATGTCGTAGGCGACGGTCAGCGTCTCCTCGTCCATGAGCACGCTCTGGAAGCGCGCGTAGGGGCAGAGGTAGTTGCACGCCTGCTCGCGGAACCATGCGAAGTCCACGAACCACAGCGTCGTGAAGAACGCGAGCACCGTGTAGTTCGCGGTCGAGGCCCCTCCGGTCCACAGCACGCGCGGGTCGACGAAGAAGCCCATGAACGAGCCGGACAGGGCGAGCGCAATGGCTGCGAAGGCCAGGAACTTCAGCCCCTTGCGGAAGGTCGTGCTCCACCGCACGCCCTTCTTGTCACGACGCAGGCGCTCCCCGCGGTCCCCCTCGATGAACTGCTCGATGGGGAGCACCCAGTTGATGATGAAGACGCTCTGTGGGCAGGTGTACCCGCACCACAGGCGTCCGAAGAGGGAGGTGAAGAAGAACAGGGCCACCGCGGCGAGCAGCGCGGAGAGCATGATCAGCACGCCGTCCTGCGCCGTGAAGATCTGCCCGAAGGCGTAGATCCGGCGGGTGTCGAGCTCGAAGCGGAACAGCGGTCGTCCGTCCAGCATGAGCCAGGGACCGACGAACAGCCACACGTGCAGCAGGCTGGCCGAGATCCGGTGGATCGTGTGGTACTTGCCGCGAACGTCCTGGGCGTACACCCACTCGCGCTCACCGTGGAAGGGGCCCATGGTTGCCTCAGTTGGCCTGGTGGGACTTGGAGTACACGTAGGCCGACACCTGGCGGACCTTCTCGTCGCCGAGGATGGGGCCCCAGGTGAGCATGCCCTTGGCTGGCACGCCGTCGGTCACCGTCTTCACGATGTCCGCGTACTCGCCACCGTGAATCCACTCCTCGTCGACGAGGTTCGGACCCACGCCTCCCGTCAGGTCTGCCGCGTGACACGCGACGCAGTTCTGCGTGAAGATCGGCTCGCCGGCGGCGATGAGCTCCGGGGTGATCTCGACCGCGGCCAGATCGACCTCGGCGGCACCGCCCCACTGCTCTTCCGCGGCGGCGACCTCGGCCAGGTACAGCTTCTCCTGCGAGGTCTGCTGGTAGCCGTGGTACATGACCGCGTAGATGCCGCCCCAGATGATGCAGGCGAAGAACAACGCCAGCCACCAGTCGGGCAGGGAGTTGTCGTACTCCTCGATGCCGTCGTTGTCCTCGGCATGACCCATGATGATGTTTTCGTCAGCCATCTCAGACCTCGTCGTCGTTCAGGGGGAGCAGTGCGGCCGCGTCGAGACTCTCGCGGTGGCTCGGCCAGAAGGCCCACCAGCACCAGTAGAGGAAACAGGCGATGAACAGCAGCGTCAGGCCGCCCATCAGGGGGCCGTGCTGGGTCTGCACGGCGACTTCCTTGAAGATCGGGTTCATCACTCACCTCCCTTCGCGACGTCCTTGGGACGGTCGGTACCGAGACGCTGCAGGTAGGCGATGAGCGCGACGATCTCCTTGTCGGAGGTCGTGGTGATGTTGGCCTCGGCCAGGCGACCCACAATGGCCTCGCCCTCCTCGGTGAGCTTGCTGGGAGCCGCGGCGATCTCGTCGTCCGTGTACGGCGTGCCCGCGCGCTGGTGGGCCTTCATCGACGCCTGGATGTCGGCGGCGTCGTAGGACCACTCGAGCAGCCACGGGTAGTTCGGCATCACCGAGCCCGTGGACATGGACCGCGGGTCCTTCATGTGCTCGTAGTGCCACGCGTCGGGGTACTTGCCGCCGACGCGGTGCAGGTCCGGGCCAATGCGGCGGGAGCCGAGCTGGAACGGGCGGTCCCAGGTGTACTCCTCGGCGCGCGACCAGGTGCCGTAGCGCAGGGTCTCGGCGCGCATCGGACGCACCATCTGGCTGTGGCACAGGTAGCAGCCTTCGCGAAGGTAGATGTCGCGACCCGCCAGCTCGAGCGGGGTGTAGGGCTGGACCTCACCGGTGGCGTGAGCGGCAGCGTTCTCGACCGTGAACATCGGGACGAGCTCGACCAGGGAGCCGATGCTGATGCCGAAGACGGTGAGCACGGCGAACAGCGTGCTGCGGTGCTCGAGTGCGCGGCGGTGCCAGTGTTCTTCAGTGTGGTTGGACATGGTGTCTCTCCGTGCGGGGCGCGGCCCCGCGAATCACTTGGCGGCGGGGACGGCGGCGGCAGGGGCGGAGAAGGGCTCTCCGGAACCGCGCACGGTGAGGAAGACGTTGACGAACATCATCAGGATGCCGGTGAGGAACATCAGGCCCCCGCCGAAGCGCATCCAGTAGAACGGGTCGAGGGTGTGGACCACGTCGAGGAAGTTCGTGTACAGGAGCAGACCGGAGTCCGGATCGATGGCCCGGAGCATCAGGCCCTCGGTCACGCCCGCGGCCCACATCGCGATGATGTAGAAGATGATGCCGACGGTCGCGAGCCAGAAGTGCAGGCCGACCCAGCTCTCCTTCGCCATCTTGCGGCCCCAGAGCCGCGGCACGAGCCAGTAGATCATGCCGAAGGTCATCATGCCGTTCCAGCCGAGCGCGCCGCTGTGGACGTGGCCGACGACCCAGTTCGTGTAGTGGGCGAGGCCGTTGACGGCGCGGATGGACATCATCGGACCCTCGAAGGTGCTCATGCCGTAGAAGGACACGCCGACCACGTAGAACTTGAGGATGGGGTCCTGACGGACGCGGTCCCAGGCACCACGGAGGGTGAGCAGGCCGTTGAGCATGCCGCCCCAGGAGGGCGCGATGAGCATGACGCTGAAGACCATGCCGGCGGTCTGGGCCCAGTCGGGCAGCGCCGAGTACAGCAGGTGGTGGGGGCCGGCCCAGATGTAGAGGCAGACCAGCGCCCAGAAGTGGATGATCGACAGCCGGTAGCTGTAGACCGGGCGCTCAGCGGCCTTCGGCAGGAAGTAGTACATCAGGCCGAGGAAGGGCGTGGTCAGGAAGAAGGCCACCGCGTTGTGGCCGTACCACCACTGGACCAGCGCATCGGTCATGCCCGTGTAGATCGGGTAGCTGCGGGTCAGCGTCGCCGGCACGGACAGGTTGTTCACGATGTGGAGGATCGGCACCGTGAGCACGAAGCTCATGTAGAACCAGATGGCCACGTACAGGTGCTTGATCTTGCGGATGTGGATGGTGCCGAAGAAGTTGATCGCGAAGGCGACCCACACGACCGCAATCGCGATGTCGATGGGCCAGATGAGCTCCGCGTACTCCTTGGCCTGCGTCAGGCCGAGGGGCAGGGTCACGGCCGCCGAGACGATGATCGCCTGCCAACCCCAGAAGTGGAAGTTCGACAGGCCGTCGCTCCACATCCGGACCTTGAGCAGGCGCTGCATCGACCAGTAGATGGCGGTGAACACCGCGTTTCCGGCGAAGGCGAAGATGACCGCGTTGGTGTGCAGCGGGCGGAGGCGGCCGAAGGTGATGTACGGGATGTCCCCGTTGGCCGGCCACCAGGCGAGCTGGAGCGCGAGAATGACGCCGACCAGCATGCCGACGACGCCCCAGAGCAGCGTGGCTCCGAGGAACTTCTTGACGATGGCGTCGTCGTAGACGACGGGTTGATTCGAGGACATCAAGCCTCCTGTGCGGTTGCGCGGCCAGCGGAGCCGGACGGGCGGAGAACGAGGACTGGGCAGTGGGCGGCGCGAACGACGCGCTCGGCCACGCTTCCCAGGAAGAAGTGAGCGAAGCCCGTGCGGCCATGCGTGCCGATGAGGAGCAGATCGGTCTGCTCCGAGGCATCGGCGATGGCGCGCCAGGCGACGCCGTCCTTGACCAGGGGGGCACCCCGGAAGTCGGCGGGGATCCGCTCGGTGAGCTCGGCGATGCGGTCGCGGTGCACCTTGCGCAGGCTGGCGCGCTCGACCTCGAGCAGGCTGAGCACCGTGGGGTCGCTCACCCCGGTGGCCCAGGCCTCGCCAAGCTCTTCGACGAAGAGCAGGGACAGCGTGCCACCGGTGCGCTCGGCCCAGCGAGTGGCCTCGTCCACCATGGACTCTGGATTGTCGTGTAGGTCGATTGCGGCCAGGAGCTTCATGGATCCCTCCTGCGACGCACAAAGCAGCATCTGTGCCATGTCGCGATCCGCCTCTGAAGGTGCTTTTCGGCGGGTTCCATCCACCCTGTGGGGGATTGCCCACGGCCCCGTGGGGGAAAACACACACGCTGGCGACGCCGAGAAGCGGCGGCTAGGGTCCTCGTCCTGGAGGTTTCGTGACCGACTGGCGCGAGCTCGTTTCCTACGTGGGCTTCACCGACGAGGACCGCGATCTGCTCACCGCGTTCTGGCCCATCGCCGAGCCGCACATTCCGGATGTCGTCGACGACTTCTACGCCCGGGTGATGCGTCACCCCGGGACCCGTCGCATCATCCGTGACGACGCGCAGATGGCGCGGCTGCGGCGGAGCATGGCCCACTGGCTCGAGGAGACCCTCCGCGGACCCCACGACGAGGCCTACTTCCAGCGTCGGCTCCGCGTCGGACACCGGCACGTCGAGGTCGGACTGCCGCCTCGCTACGTGAGCACCGCCATGGCCGTCATCGTCGAGCGCATGTCGGCGATTGCCTTCGCCGAGCGCCCCGAGCAGGCCTTCGCCATCTCGGAGGCCGTGCACCGCATCACCACCGTGGACGCCGCAGTGATGACCGCCAGCTACATGGAGCAGCACGAGCTCGAGCAGCTGCGCAGCCTCCAGGACCTGCTGATCAGCCGACTCCCGGTCACCGTCCTGCTCGTCGATCGCGACGACCGCGTGATCAGCGCGACGCGGCCGAGCTACCGCCTGTTCGAGGGAGCGCGACTGCTCGGTGCACGCTGGCAGGAGGCGCTGCCGCCGGCCCTCGTGGAGGCCAGCGAGCTGGACGAGGCGGTCCATCGCGCCCGTAACGGCAACCGCGACATCTGCCTGCTTCGCGTGGACACCGTGATCGACGGCGTCGAGCGGCAGTTCCGCATCGACGTCGTCTTCCTCGCCCACGAAGAGGCCGACATCCTGCTTCACATCGAGGAACTCACCGACGCCATCGAGCTCGAGGGCCGCGTGCAGCGCTCGGAGGCCCTGGCCAAGCTCGGCGAGCTCTCCGCGGCCGTCGCCCACGAGCTCCGCAACCCGCTCGCCGGCATCTCCGGGGCCGTGCAGGTGCTCAGCGGGAGCATGGACGCGGACGACCGCCGCAAGAAGATCATGGACAAGGTCCAGGGGCAGATCCTGCGGCTGAACCGCCTGGTCACCGAGCTGCTCGCGTTCGCGCGACCGGTGGAGGCTCAGGTCGGCTCGCTCGACCTGCGCGCGCTGGCCGAGCGCGTGGCCGAGCTGCTGCCCGGCGAGGTCGAGGTTCGCGGAGAGGGGCGGGGTGTCGCGGACCCGCATCTGGTCGAGCAGATCCTGCTCAACCTGGGTGCCAACGGGCTGGCGGCGGGCACGTGCTGCTCGTTCATCATCGAGGAGGGAGCCGTCCTCGTCGAGGATGACGGCCCGGGCGTCGATCCGAAGGTACGCGACCGTATCTTCGAGCCGTTCGTGACCACGAAGACCCAGGGCACGGGCCTCGGTCTCGCCATCTCGCGCAAGGCCGCCCAGGCCATGGACGGCGACCTGGTGCTGGCCGACGAGCCGCGCGGTGGCTCCGGCGCCTGCTTCCGCCTGACCCTGCCTCGGCCCTAGAACCACGCCACGCGTATGCACGCGAGGAGCACTACCGTCGGGTCCAGGCACGACGAGTGCTCCCAGCCGGGAGGCTGGGCAACCCTGTCGGGCACGAGAGTGGGCTCTGCGCGGAACATGGTCGCCTCGCGGCGGTCCATGGCGGCACGCCGGTCAGTTGGTGAATCTACTTGCGCTACATGTGTAGCGAAGCGCTTCGAGGCGTGCGACGCTGCGCAGCCACCGGCTGCACGACCGATTTTTCGGGAAGACCAGGTCGTGCAGCGGACTGTGCGTCGCCGGTGACGCCGCGGGCTCGACGTGGCCCAGCAGACCCGACGCGGTGGCACGGCGGCTCGGAGACGAGCGCGACGCGCGGTCGCGGTGAACCGCTACAGCAGCTCGATGTCGCCGGCGCCTTCGCGGATGATCTCGACGGCACCGCTCGACATGTCGACGACGGTCGTCTCGGTGCCGGGCAGCGGGTCACCGAGGTCGACGACGAGGTCGAGTCCGTGGCCATGGGTCTCGAAGACCTCGTAGCCCATCGTGAGCACGCTTCCGTCGGCGCGCCTGGGCACCGTGGTCGCCATCAGCGGTCCACCGAAGTGCTCGAGGATGGCGAGCGCGAGCGGCGCGTCGGGCACACGGCAGCCGACGACCTTGCGCTTGGTCTTGAGCAGGCGGGGCAGGGC
The DNA here is from genome assembly GCA_006226595.1 of Deltaproteobacteria bacterium. Classification (GTDB taxonomy): domain Bacteria; phylum Myxococcota_A; class UBA796; order UBA796; genus M1803. The sequence continues at coordinate 29,261 of SBGP01000010.1, read as the reverse complement.
GCGATTCGCGGGCAGCAGCACCGTGAACGGACCGGGCCACGCGCGCTTGAGCACGCGGTACGCCGTCGCATCGACCATCGCCATCTCGGTCGCCATCGCGATCGACGCGCAGAGCAGCGAGAATGGCTGCTCCTTCGGGTGGGTCGGCTTGAGGCGGCGGATGGCCTCGTTCGCGGCCCGCGAGGTCGGGTCGGCGACGAACGCCCAGTTGGTACCGGTGCCGAGGGCGATGACGCCATGGTCGCGGAGCACGTCGACGATCTGGTCGAGATGCCGCTGATCTGGCGGATCGATGTGGGTGTACAGGTGCTCGCTCATCGCACGGCCCTCGGAGGCCGGCACCGTATCACCGGTGCTCCCGCAGAGCACCACACCCGACGCGGATGTCTCGGGTCCAAGCCCGGCTTCAGAAGTCGTACACGTGCTCGATGGTGGCGCCGCTCGACTCCAGCGCGGGGACCACGGCGTCGAGGCGACGCACGGGTACCTCGAAGGCCACGCGCTTGCGCCCGGGATCCGAGAGCATGGGCCACTCGACCACGGTGTGCGCCCACTGTGCGCCGTCGTCCCAGTCCCGGTCGGCCTGGACCTGGACGAGCAGGCGCTCTCCGCCGGCGATCGACACGATGTCCACGTCCCGCCGGGCAAGGGTCAGGGCGGCGGCGGTGAACGGTTCGTAGCGCGGCACCGACACGAGGTGGTCCCTTCCGCCGAGGTCGTCGAGCACGGTGAGGCCGTCGATGTCGTCCAGCAGCGCTCGATCGCCGCGCACCCACACCTCCAGGCGCTCGGCCTCCGGGTCGTAGGCTGCCCCGGTTCCCGCGCCGATGCACCACGCCCACCACGACTTCAGGGTGAGCTCGATGCGGGTCACCACCTGGCGCTCCGTCCCGCGAAGGCCCGCCCCATCCACGTCCGCGAGACTCGCGCGCGCAGCGGGGAAGTCGAAGGCGTACCACGGGGTGTGGTGCGTGAACGCGCCGTACTCGGCGGTGATCCGCGCGTAGGCGTCCTCTTCGGGCACGCGCGCGGCGGACTCGAACAGGCGACCGAGCGTGTGCTCGTACAGGCCCTTGCCGGCCATCTCGACCGTGTACGAGGCGCCGATCACGCCGATCATCAGGTGGTAGCCGGTGTTGAACTCGTAGTGGTCGCGCACGCGCCCGTACACCGCTCGGTAGTTCGTCCAGAACTGACCGATGGCCGCGAAGTAGGGGAACTCGGAGGGACGGTGATCGTCGAGGAACGCGCCCAGCTCGTCCGCGGAGTAGACGATCAGCCACTCCGGCAGGGTGAGGAAGGTCTGGTCCTCGGGGCGGTTCCAGCCTTCGCGCGTCGCCAGTCGCGCGCGGATCGTCTCCTCGTCCGAGGCGCCGCCGTACTCGGCGGTCGGCGGCAGGTAGGCGTCCCAGAGCTTGTTGCGGAACTGGTAGTGCGGGTCGACGCGTCGCTTCACCGCGAACAGCTCCTCGGCCCGCGGGTAGGCGCGGTGGAACTGCTCGGGCGTCGCGTGGATCTGGTACGGCAGGTACCACACGCCCTCGGCGTCGAGGATGGCCTCGTCCATCTCGCGCGACCACGTCCGGGCGTGCTTCCACGCGGCCTCGTCGGTGCCCATCTTGTAGTAGATGACGAAGGCGTAGGTCTCCCCGGGGGCCCACGACAGCAGCGAGTCCGGCTCGGCCGAGGCGTGGCGAATGCTCACGTTGACGACGTTCACCTCGTGCTTGGTGAACACCTCGGCCATCTTCGGCACGAAGTCCGCGAAGTGCTCCACCGGGATGAAGTACTCCTGCAGCACGTAGGTCGAGCTCTCGCGAGATGCGGGCTCGAGGCCGGCGACGTCGTAGCTCGCCTCGTAGTTTCGCCAGATCACCGGCTGGTCGGCGAGGCGCAGGCGGTCGATCACCTCGCTGCGGGCCTCCTTGCCGAGCGGGGCCTCGCTGACCCACCAGTACATGAACTTCTCGGCGCTCGACGACTCGCCCCCGGCCTGCAGTCGCTCGGTCACCGTCAGCGGCTGGTCGGTCTCGGAGAAGGTGATCGCGACGAGGTCGTCGTAGGCGGGCGGGTACAGGTCGGCGTTGAAGTAGATCGCGGAGTCGGAGCCGCGGATGTTCTCGGCGAACCAGTCCTCGAATGCGTCGACGTGCATGCGGGCGACGCTGCGCGCCATGGGCACGTTGTCAGCGAGGTCGAGCTCCACCGTCGCGATCACACCGACGGCGCCGTAGCCGCCGACCGCCGCCCAGAACAGATCGCTGTGCTCGTCGCGGGAACAGCGCACGAGGGTGCCGTCGGCGAGCACGAGCTCGATGGCGCGCACGCTGTGCACCACGGGACCCTCGTTGACGTAGCGACCGTGGGCGTTCACGGACAGCGAGCCGCCCACGGTGAAGTTCGCGTACGACTGCATGATCTTCACGGAGAGGTCGTGTGGATCGAGGTGCTCGATGAGCGTGCGCCAGGTGATGCCCGCCTCGACGCGCGCGGTCTTGTTCTCGACGTCGAGGGCGAGCACGTCGTCCATCTCGCGCATGTCGAGGAACAGGGTCTGCTCGGTCGCGATCTGCCCGCCCATCGAGAAGCGGCCGCCGCCGATCGAGATCGGCCCGTCGTGCATCGCGACCTGTCGCCGCAGCTCGGCGGTGTCGGTCGGGGTGGCGATGCGGTCGGTGTCGATGTGGATGAGCTGGGTGACGTCGACGACCTCGGTGTGCGGGGAGGTGTCCGGCGCCTGCTCCAGCCACGCGAAGGTGCCCACACCCGCGAGCACCGAGGTCAGCGCCACGGTGGCGACCAGGCGGCCCACACCGCGGAGCAGCCGAAGGGGAAGGGGAAGGGGCGCGGGCTTCTGGGTCTCGTCGCTCATGCCGCGGAGCCTACCGCGATCGGGTTCTCCGACGCCGCGCGGGAGCCGCTGTCATCGCGGCTCCCGGTACCCGGACATTTTCTGGTGGGGGTCGCAGGTAGAACCACGGCACGAACCCGGAGGGCACGTGCGCAGCGGCACCATCCAACTTCAGCTCGACAACGGCGACCTCGGACTCGGTGCGTGGTGGGCGGCACGTGGACGCGAAGCCACGCGCCTGCTGCGCCGCTACCTGCCCGAGCTCTCGCTGACGGCCCGGCAGCTCGCCGACCTCCTGGACGGCGATGCGGTGCTCGTGGTGGTTCGGGTCGGCGGCAGCGCGTTGGCCGAGGTGTGCGCCGACGAGGTGGTGCGTCTGCGGGTGGCGACCCTCGCGAGCGAGCTCAACCCGCGCACGGTGGCGGGGCGTCGCCGGCGCGAGGTGCGGCGCGTCGTGGGCAAGACCGAGGCGGCGTGAGCGCTCAGCGCTGGCGGCGCGACAGCCACCACGCGCTCGGGGCGGTGAACAGGGTGGCGGCGGCCACCCAGGCGACCACACTCCCAGCGGCGACACCGAGGCTGGGCAGGGTGAAGGTCGCGACCAGCGCGTAGCCCGACACCGCGGCGCCCCCGAGCATCATCGGGCCCACCGCCCCGGCGGGTACCGCCTCGCCCTGGGACCACCACAGCGACACCATCGTGGTGAGGAAGATCGCCGGGAACACGCTCGCCACGCCGGCGAGGGCGGGGTTGCCGAGGCTGGCGATGAGCACGCTCACGCCGATGGCCACGGCGGCGAGGCCTCCGCGGAGCACGAGGGTGCCGAACCTCACGGGCTTCTTGCCCTTAGGGGCCTCTCGGGGCGCGAGACAGGCGAGCACACCGACGAGCACGTGCGTCGCGGTGAACGCGGCCCCGAGCAGGGCGGGGGAGGCGCCCGTCCCGAGGACGGCCTCGACCACCGCCAGCGCACCGAGGGCGAGCACCGCCCAGACCGTGAGCGAGGCGGCGCTGACCACGGCGAGGCGCAGGGCCAGTGACCAGCCTGGAAGCCGGGGCGGCAGCGCTCGCCACACGTAGAGGAAGCCCGCGTCGACGAGCATGCCGGCCGGCACCGCAGCCATGGCCGTCGCCAGCGCGGAGGGGTCCGGGTTCGCGAGCCAGATCCCGCCGGCGGCCGGCACGATGGTCGTGGGCAGGGTGCCGAGCACGCCGCCGAGGCGACCACCGAAGGTCTCGACCAGACGGGTCACGGCAATGGCGACCAAGCCAGCCAGCAGTGCGGAGAGGAGAACGTTCAGGGCGGCTCCAGCGCCCGCTTGTACCCCGGTCGCACGGCCCGGGCCGTCGCCGTGGCAGGATGCGACATGTCCACTCGCTACGATCCCGTGCTCATCGGGCCGGTAGGCGCCGGCAAGACCTCCGTGGCCGCGCGTCTGGCCTCGGCTCTCGGCGTCGCCCACGTCGAGTACGACGCCCTCCGTCGCGGCTACTTCGAGGAGCTCGGCTTCGACATGGCGCTCAACCTCGCGCTCCACGAGAAGGAGGGCTGGGCGACGATGTACCGCTACTGGAAGGTGTTCTCGCCCTACGCCATCGAGCGCATGCTCGACGAACATCGCGGCGTGCTCGACCTGGGCGGTGGAGCCGTCGTCTGCGAGCACGCTGACGTGCTGACTCGCCTTCAGCGGGCGTTCGCACCGTTCGCGAACGTCGTGTTCCTGCGCCCGTACGCGGATCTCGACCGGACCCTCGCCGTGCTCGATGCGCGGACTGGCCACGACCCGGTGCTCTCGGCGAACAACCGGCGCTTCCTCGAGAACCCTGCCTTCGCGACCCTGGCGACCCTCACCGTCGACACCGGAAACCGCGGCGTCGAGGCCGTTGCCGCCGAAGTCCTCGACCGCCTGGTGCGCCCGTGAGCTGGCGCCGCGTGCTCGGCGTGGCCTTGTTCGTCGTCGGGCTGTTCGCGATGTGCCAGGTGGGCGCGTGGCAGGTGTTCGTCGTGTGGGTGTGGAACGAGAACCGCGGCGCGGACCGAGAGGCGATCCGCACGGTCGTTCAGCCGCTGACTTGTCTATGCTTCTTGCCGGCGGGCCTGTTCTTCGGCCTCGGTGCGGTGTTGGCGGGCTTGCCGGCGCCGGACCGCGACCAGGGCTGGGGCGACTAGCAAAGTCCGCTTCCTACGTCGCTCCTCTGCGGGTTATCAGTGCGCCCGGAGTTTCATCACATGCGTTTCCTCATTCCAGCGCTGCTCCTCGTCGGCTGTGGCGAGAACCTCGGCGTCCTGCCCAACGAGCCCGGCGGCAACCCGCTTGTCCCCGAGATCGGCATGTACCCGTACCCGTCGGACTTCTACCGGGTGGACGGTCAGCTCGCGTTCGACGAGCGCACCCTTCCCGAGGGCCTGCCGCCCGAGCTGTTCGCGGACAACGATGGCTTCTCGCGCATCGTGCCCATTCTCACGCACCTTCCGGGCGGGTTCGACCGCGCGTCCCTGCCGGGACCGACGGATGCGGCGGCGACGGTCGCGGGCAGTGCTCCGGTCCTGCTCGTGAACGGGCGGACCCACGAGCGCGTGCCCCACCTCGCCGAGATCGATGGCTACGTCGAGGATCCGAGCGAAGCGGCGCTGATCATCCGCCCGCTGCAGGCCCTCGATCCGGCGACGCCCTACGTCGTCATCCTCCGCGACAGCCTGCTCGCCGCCGACGGCAGCACCCACGTGCCGACGGAGGCCTTCCGTGCGCTTCGCGATGGTCTGCGCACCGACACGGACGCGGTCGAGGCTCAGCGCGACGACTTCGAGATCGTGAACACCGCCATCGACGAGCAGGCGCTCGACCCCGAAGAAGTGGTGCTCGCGTGGGTGTTCACCACCGCCAGCCGCGAGCGCGTCACCGGTCCGACCTACGCGATGGCCGCGCACATGGCCGAGGCCAGCCTCGGCGACGTCCAGCTCGGCGCCTTCGAGCGCGACGGCAACAACGACGTGGCCTATGGCACGTTCACCGCGCCGAACTTCCTCGGCGAGGACAACCGCGTCGAGATCGTCGACGGGGAGCCCGTCGTCCAGGGCACCGCCGAGGTCGAGTTCTCGGTGACCATCCCCGACAGCGTGACCGAGCCGCGGCCGGTGATCGCGTTCGGGCACGGCTTCTTCTCGTCCATCGACGAGCCCACGTGGAGCGCGGCCCAGGCGGGCATGCAGCCGTGGGCGATGAGTGCGGTCGCGACGCCGTTCCTCGGGTTCCAGGAGAGCGATCAGCTCGCGTCCGCCGGCATCCTCGCCGGTGACCTCGCGCGGCTGCCCGAGATCGTCGACCAGCAGCGCCAGTCCCAGGCCAACTTCACCGCACTGGCGCGGGTGATCCGCGATCAGCTCGCCGACATCACGCTCGATCGCGGCGACGGCGAGTTCCAGCCGCTCGACGCCACCAACATTCCCTACGCGGGGGCGAGCAACGGCGGCACCCAGGGGTTGGTCATCCTCGCGACCTCGCCCGAGTACACCCGAGGCGGTGCCGTGGTCCCGGGCGGCGGGTGGTCGCACATGATGCAGCGCGCCGTGCAGTGGAACACGCTCGGCACGCTGTTCAGCGACCGCTACCGCGACCCGCACGAGCTGCAGCTCGCGATCTCGCTGTCCCAGCAGCTCTTCGACCCGGTCGACTCGATGAACTACGTCGACCGCCTGCTCGTGGACCGCGTCGATGGACGCACCGATGTTCAGGTTCAGCTGCACATGGCGGTCGGCGACACGCAGGTCAGCAACCTGGTCACCGAGATGGTGGCCCGCTCGGGCGAGATCCCGCTGGTCAGCCCCTCGCCGCGCGAGGTCTACGGCCTCGACGAGCTGGTGATCACCGCGCCGAGCCAGGACGAGGTCGCCGGTCTGTACGTGTACGACGAGGGCTTCGAGCCGCTGCCCCTCGACAACGTGACCCCGCTCGAGGAGAACGGCACCCACGACACCGTGCGCAAGCTCCAGTCCTACATCGACCAGCTTGGGCCGTTCCTCGAGGACGGCACGTTCACCTACACCTGCGAGGGCAGCTGTGACCCCGAGTGAGCCCTGGTCGGACGTCCTCGACTACTGGTTCGGCGAGACTCACGCCGACGGCCGCTTCGATGCGAGCAAGAACCCGCTGTGGTGGGGGCACGCCGAGGCGACCGACGCGGAGATCCGCGAGCGCTTCCTGCCGCGCATCGAGGCCGCGAGTCGCGGTGAGCTCGACTGGGCGGGAGAGCCGCTCGGGCGCCTCGGTCTGGTCATCCTTCTCGACCAGATGCGCCGCAATGCGTTCCGCGACACGCCGGCGATGTACGCCGAGGACCCGCGAGCCCGCTCCCTCGTCCACGAGGGGCTGGAGGCCGGCGTGCATCGTGAGCTGCACCCGATCCACCGCCTGTTCTTCTACCTGCCGCTCGAGCACAGCGAGTCGCTCGTCGACCAGGAGCGCTGTGTGGCCCTGTGTCGCGAGCTGGCTGCCGAGGTGCGCGCGGAGCAGGGGACATACGACAACTTCGTCGACTACGCGATCCGCCACCGGGACATCGTTGCGCGTTTCGGCCGATTCCCGCATCGCAACGCGATCCTCGGCCGGGAGAGCACGCAGGAGGAGCAACTGTTTCTGACCCAGCCGGGGTCGAGCTTCTGACCCGATCTACACTTCCTCCCGTGCCGGGGGAGGAACATGGGTGAGAAGCTGATCCTGACGGTGTTTCGCGAGGGCGTGCTCCAGACGCAGGGCGCCCAGATGGCGAAGTCGTGGGAAGAGATTGCGGCCTTCGTGCAGAAGCCGCTTCCCGACGGCGGAAAGCCGAAGACTGCCTACAGCCTGTGGGCCTTCGCGAGCTACCCGAACAACACCTACCAGGCGAACCACGCCCAGAACATTCGCTGCCTGGTCCTCGACTATGACGGGGACCCGGACATCAGCGCCGAGCGCATCGAGGAGATGTGGGGCGAGGTGGCGTACGCCGCGCACACGACCTTCTCGAACTACCGGCCCAAGCACGGTGCCCCGCCGATGCCGCGCTGGCGCGTGATCATCCCGCTCGCTCGCGCGGTCAGCGTCGAAGAGAACGCCGCGATCCTCGACTGGGCCCGCCTGCGCTCGTCGAGCATCGGCGACGTGGACCCGGGTCAGTGGTTCATCATGCCGGTGAACCGGGCGGCGACGTCGTCGAAGGGCGCGTTCGCCTCGACGATCAACAACGGCCCGTGGCTCGATCCCGACCAGTGCCTGCGGGAGCTCGCCCGCGTGCGCGATCAGCGCGGGCGCCAGGAACAGCTCAAGCGGCTGCGCGAGCGCGGCGCGATGCCGATCGCCGAGCTGCTCGGCGACGCCCTGAAGACCCTGGACGAGCGAACCAAGGGCCTCGAGCCGCCGGTCCCCGTGCCGTGGCCGACCCTGGGGCACGTGCTCGGCGGCGGCCTTCGTCCCGGCATTCACCTCGTCACCGGCGTGCCCGGCTCCGGGCGCACCCAGCTCGCCCTCGAGATCGCGATGTGCGCGGCCCAGTCCTACGTGCCGACCCTGTACGTGGGACTCTCTGTGGGGCCGCAGCAGCTCATCACCCGCGCGCTGGGCATTGTCAGCGGCACGTCGTGGTCGACCTTGTGGAACGGGGCCTCGAACGAGGCGCTCGAAGCGGCCAAGGGCCAGGCGACCGAGCTCGCGGGACTGCCGCTGTCCCTGCAGACCGCGACGCGCTCTGGATGGGGAGCCGACTACATCTACGACTACGCCGAGACCTTCGCGGTGGCGCACGAAGCGCGTCCGTTCCTGTTCGTGCTCGACGGTGTCCAGCTGCTCGCCGCGCCTGGCAACACACCGGCGCTCGAGCGACGCCAGCGCGTGCTCCGCGCGATTGCCGAGGCGAGAGCCGCGGTCCAGAACCTCGGGGCGGTCGTGGTCATGGTCAGCCACACGAACCACGCGGGTGCGGTGCATCCCGAAGACGCGGACGCTTCGTCGCTACTTGGCCGGGACCCGCTGCTTCGCGAGCTCGAGGCCGCGGCGGACACTGCGCTTCCGCTCGTGTCCACGCACGAGGGCGTGGCTCTCGGCCTCGGCAAGGTGCGCGCGAGCGACGGAGACTGGCCGCCCCGCGGGTGGATTCACCTCCGCGCGGAGAACGGCCGGTTCGTCGAGTAGCTCAGTCGCGGCGGCGGCGAAGCACGAGCAGCGGCAGCAGGCCCAGGGCCCATGCCGCGCCCGTCCCGCTGGTGGCGCAGCCACAGCCGACCCGGCCATCGACGATGTTCAGCGGCACGTCCACGGCGGTGGTGTTGCCGTAGTCGTCGGTCACCTCGAGGGTGAACAGGTCGGCGCCAACGTACTCACCGTCGCCCTCGAACACGAGGGTGCTGCCGTCGATGGTGATCGTGCCGTAGGTCGGCTGGATCACGTTGTACGAGAACGCCGTGGAGTCCGGGTCGACCACCTCGTAGTCGGTGGTGTACTTGCCCTTGTTGCCGACGTCGCCGAAGGGGTAGACGAGCAGCTCCGGCGGCTCGTTGCACGTCGGGAGCGGGAACACGTCGCCGCGGCTGGTCTGCTGAATCCAGGGCAGGTAGTGGTCGGCGCGGGTGTAGATGCCGCCGTCTCCGCAGGCGCGAGTCGCCTCGCTGTGCGCACGGGAGGTCACGCCGATGAGCACGACGCCGTAGTCGGTCTGCAGGTACAGCGGGCCGCCGGAGTCGCCGTTGCACGAGTCGTAGCCGCCGCCGCCGGCGACGATCTCGCTCGCTGCGGGCGCGCTGGTGTCACAGCCGCGGGTGCCGGTGCACTCGGCGTCGGTGACGGAGACGGTCACCTCGTTGAGCGCGGTGTTGAAGCCGCCGGCGTTGGTGCTGGTGCTGCCGAAGCCCACCGCGTAGGTGGTCGCGCCGTCCACGACGTAGGTGTCGGTGCAGTCCTGGCTGATCGGTCGCGGCGCATAGGTCGACGCCTGCGCGAGGTTGAGCACGGCGATGTCGTTGCCGCCACCGCGGTAGTCCGGGTGCCGGGTCATACCCACGACGTCGATGCGCTCGCCCTGGGAGCGGTCGGTGTACTCGGTGCTGCCGATGACCACCTGGTTGATCGACGAGTCGATGCAGTGGGCGGCGGTGAGCACGGTACGGGGGCCGATCAGGGTGCCGGTGCAGCCGACGTAGCTTCCGAAGAACACGCCGACGGTGTCGTCCCACTTGCCTGCGGGAGCCTGAGAACCGCCGACGATCGGCGGGGCCTCGAAACCGGTGTCCTGGGCGATCGAGGGAGCGGTCAGAGCAAGAAGCAGAGCGATCATGGAGTGCCTCGGCGCCTGCGGCGCAGGAAAAGGAGAGCAAGGGTCGCGAGGAGCGCGGACTGGGGAGCCGAGGAGGCCTGGCAGCCGCAGCGATTCCGCGCGTCGTCATCGTTGCCGGCGGTGCCGCCGGTGTCATTCGCGTTGTTGCCGGTATCGTCGGTCGAACCAGAGTCCTCGGGTGTTCCGGAGTCGCTGGTCGCGCCGGTGTCCGAGCCGGGGTCGGTGGTGCCCGTGTCCGAGCCGCCGGTGTCGCTGCCGCCGGTGTCGGTGCCACCGCAGTCCGGGCCGACCAGCGTGTCCCGCGAGACACTGCGAATCCAGGGAAGCAGCGTGTCGGCGCGGGTGTAGATGCCGCCGGGACCACAGGACGGACCGTTGGTGGCGGCCTCGTAGCCGACGCGGCTGGTGACACCGACGAGCAGGTTGCCGTAGCGGCTGCTCGCGAGGAACAGGGGACCGCCGGAGTCACCGAAGCAGGTGTCGACGCCACCGCCGCCGGCGAACAGCTCGCCGTTCGGCTCCATGCGGTCGTCGCAGTAGGGGTCGTCACTGCAGTCGGCGTCGACGATGGTCAGCGAGGCCGAGTGCAGGGCCGAGTTGTCGTCGCTGCCATCGGGGGTGATGGCGCCGTAGCCCACCACCCACGCCGGGGCGTCGTCTACGACCTCGGCGGCAGCGCAGTCGATCGCGAAGGCACGCGGCGTGACGCCGGTCACGGGCTCGGCGAGGTCGAGCACGGTGATGTCGTAGCCCTCGTTGCGGTACGAGGGATGACGGTAGGTGTTCGCGACCCGATAGCTCGTGGTCGGGTTCGCCCAGTAGTCGGTCGCCCCGACCATCACGCTACGGATGTTGTTTCCGCAGTGGGCCGCCGTGATCACGGTCTGCGGCCCCACCAGGGTGCCGGTGCACACGCTGGCGCCCGCGTCGACCAGTACGACATCTGGCCACTCCGCGCTGGTCGTCGCACTCCCGCCCACCACCGGAGGCGGTGTCTGGGCGAGCGCGGCGGCGAGGAGCGGCCAGGTCGAGATCATGCCTGGCGCCGGCGTCGCAGAGGCAGGAGTGCGAGCAGGCCGAGCGCGAGGCTGGCCGGCGCCGGCGTGGAGTTGCAGCCACAGCCGACCTTGCCGTCGACGATGTTCAGCGGGACCGCCTGCTCGACCACGTTGCCCGCGTCGTCGGTGACGATGAGGGTGAAGGTGTCGGCGCCGACGTAGGAACCGTCACCCTCGAAGATCAGCTTGTCGCCGCTGATCGTGATCGTGCCGAAGTTCGGCTGCACGATGTCGTAGTTCCACGCGACGGAATCGGGGTCGTTGATCTCGTAGGTGGTCTGGTAGCGGCCCTTGTTGCCCACGTCACCGAAGGGGTAGATGAGGACCTCCGGCGGCGCGTTGCAGCGGGGGCCGCGGAGCACGTCGGTGGTCTGGGCCTGGACCCAGTCCATGAGCGTGTCGGCGCGAGTCCAGATGCCGCCGCTGCGGCACGGGTAGCTCTGGGTCGCGTCGGAGCCGGAGCGGCTGGTCACGCCGACGAGCACGTACTCGCCTTCGTGGTTCACGAACAGCGGGCCGCCGGAGTCTCCGTAACAGGCGTCGACACCGTCGCCGCCGGCGAAGAGCTCGCCCGCGTCGACCATGTTCTGGTCGCAGTAGTAGTCCTCGCTGCAGTCCGCATCGACGATGGGCAGGGTCGCCTCGTGGAGCTTCGTGTTGTAGCCAGTGCCGGTCTGCGTGGTGAGGCCGAAGCCGACGATGGTGGCGGGTGCACCGTCGTACACGTCGCCCGCCGCGCAGTCAGTCGCGAAGCCGTAGGGCTCGAAGCCGACGACGGGCTGAGCCAGGATGATCACCTCGATGTCCCACCCGCCCGGGAAGCTCTGCGGGTTGTAGTTGGGGTGGATGATCGTGCGCGCCACCGGGTACTCGGTGCCCTCGTTCGAGTAGTAGTCCGTCGTGTTCACGATCACCGAACGCGCGCTGCCGCAGTGCGCGGCCGAGACGACGGTGTACGGGCCGACGAGGGTGCCGGTGCACGCGGCATTGCCGAGGTCGAGCGCGACGACCGCGGGCCACTTGCCCGCCGGGGAGGCGGTGCCACCCACGACGGGGGGGGCGGCGGTGTCACCGGTGTCGAGGCCGTCCTGGGCGACGGCGGCGGTGAGCCCAAGGGCGAGAAGCGCGGAAATAATCATAATTCTCCTCCCGGAGAGACCGGGAGGCACAGTACCCTCCACACGCGCGGGTGCCAACCACCGTGACGCTTGCTCACAACCGCCTTACAGCGCCCCGCCGTAAGTGCGGAAATCCCAAGGTTTCACGACGTTTGTGCCGAAATGGGATCAGCCGCGGCGGCGCCTTCTCGAAACGACCAGCGCGGGGCCGAGGAGCATCGCCAACCACCCGGTCGGGGCGGGGGTCGCGTTGCAGCCGCAGCCGAGGAAGCCCTTGTGCACGACCTCGACCTCGACCTTGACCACGGCGCCGTTCCCGTCGGGGTCGGTGACCTCGAGGGTGAAGCTGTCGGTGCCGATGTAGCCGCGGTCGGCGTTGTAGCGCAGCCGGTTGCCGGCGAGCAGGTCGACCGAACCGTGCGCCGGGCGGCTCGGGAAGAAGAAGGTGTGCTCGCTGCTGTCGTGGTCCGGATCGGTGACGGTGAACGTCGTGCGCCCGCTGCCGCCGGTGGCGATCGGGTCGAAGGGCTGGATCGTCAGCTCCGGGCTGCCCGGACACAGCGCGTACGGCAGCTCGTCCTCGGACCATTCCTCGAGCCAGCCGCGGAAGGTGTCGATGCGCGTGAAGATGCTGGGGTCGCCGCATTCCTGAGTCGCGCCGACCGTGTTCCGGGAGGCGATGCCGAGGAGTACGTCGCCGTAGGGCGTGACCAGGTACGCCGGGGAGCCCTCGTCGCCGACACAGGGCCCGACGCCTTCGTCGCCCGCGATGAACTCGGCGAGCCCGGGGGCGTCCTCGTCGCAGCCATCGGCGTTGTCGCAGAGCACCTTCACGATCTCGCCGAAGGCTTCGTTGAGGCGCGTGTTCGGGTCCACCTCTTCGGCACGGAGCGCGCCGAAGCCCACGAACGACACGTCGCCGCCCTCGACGATGAACTCCTGGGAGCACGCGCCCGCGATCGGTCGCGGCGCGAACTCGGAGGCCCGGGTGAGGCGGAGGATGGCGAGGTCCATGCCCTCGCCCTGGTACAGGTCGAACATCCGGAAGTTGCGCACGGGCAACAGCTCACCCTGCGCCGTGGTCCAGTCCTTGGAGCCGACGATGACGTGGGTGGCCTCGGGGGCGCACTGCGCCGCGGTGATCACGGTCTTCGGTCCGACGAGCACGCCGCCGCACAGGTACTCGCCACCCGCGAGCACGGCGGCCGCGTCGTCGAAGCGACCTTGCGGAACCTGGGAGCCGCTCACGATCGGAGGAGGAGCGGGGTCGAAGCCGGTGTCCTGGGCGTGGGCGAGGCCCAAGGCGATGAGCAGCAGCATGGAGCGCGTTCCTCTCAGCAGCGGGGTGGAAGACGGCTCCCGCGCCTGGCCGTCTCCCGCAGTACCTTCAGGGTAAGTTGTGTCTTCGCCGTCGTCGACGTTCACGGCGTCGCAGACCTTCGAAGGAGCTGTCGTGGCCGAGCGTCCGGACCTGGACTACGCGCTGCCCATCCTCGCTGAGGCCCTGTCTGGGCGGGTGATCGAGGAGGTGGTCGTCAAGGACCCCGTGGTTCTGCGCCTCATGGAAGAGGGCACGCCCGAGGAGCTGCTCGTGGGCCAGCGCGTCACGTCGCTCGCCCGTCGGGCCCACTTCGCCCACTTCGGGCTCTCCGGCCGCGACCTGCTCATCGCACCGATGCTCGCCGGGCGCTTCGACCTCGGCAAGCGCGGGGGCCGGCGACGCAAGGACACCGTGTTCGTGCTCGGACTCGGCGACGTCGAGCTGCGCTACCGGGATGACGTGCGCATGGGCAAGGTCTACGTGTGCCCGCACGAGCGCTGGACGGACATCCCCGGGCTCGGCACCCTCGGCCTCGATGCGCTCGACCCCGACGTGTTCACCCTCGATGCCTTCTCGGCCCGCATTCGCAAGCGCCGAGACCAGGTCCGCCTGTTCCTCATGGACAAGAGCGAGGTCGACGCCCTCGGCAACGCCTACGCCGACGAGGTCCTGTTCGAGGCGAAGGTCCACCCAAAGACCCGCTGCAACAAGCTCTCCGATGCGCAGGTCGAGGCGCTGCATCGTGCGGTGCCCGCGGTGCTCGCCGGAGCCGCCGCCGAGCTCGAGGCGCGTCAGCCGCCGCTCGACGAGAAGCTCCGCGACTTCCTCAAGGTCCGCAACCGCAAGGGAGAGCCCTGTCCGCGGTGTGGCGCCCGGATCCGGGTCGCCGGTGTGCGCGGCTACGACAGCTTCTTCTGCGGCAGCTGTCAGCGCGACGGCGGCAGCTCGGGACTGATCGACTGGAGCCGAGTGGGGCGCTGATGGGGCATGGGGCGCCCATGTCCGCGGATCTTTTGTCGCACCAGGAGCGGAAGTCCCTGTTTTCAGGGGTTCGGAAGCTGGCATGACCCTTGCTTTACTTGGGGGCGTACCGCATCTCGGTGCTCTGTCGCTCTTCCTCTTCCCTGTGGCTCTTCTCCTCTCTTTTATCTGCGTCTCAGCTCTTCTTCTGGCTCTGCCGCTTCTGCTCTATCTGCTCTTCTCCCTTTTCTTCTCTGGCTCTTCCCGCCTTTATCTATGAACGCACCCCGGACCGCTCTCGGCCGGGGTGTCGTGCTCAGGGAGGCTGGGTTCCATGGCATTTCTTGACGGATGCGGCGGGGCTTACGGGGTAGAAGCGCGCCCATGCGTACTTCAGCTCTCGTCTCGGTCCTCGCGTTCACCCTCGCCTCCTGCGGAAACAAGGCTTCGCCCGAAGTCGCCGCGCCGGAGCAGCCGGCGATGCCGGACGATCCGGTCTCGGCGAGCATCGAGGCGGCACTCGACCGTGGCACCGACCCGTGCACGGACTTCTACCAGTTCGCGTGTGGCGGCTGGCTCGACTCCAACGAGATCCCCTCGGACCAGACGTCCTGGGGCCGCAGCTTCCACGAGATTGCCAAGAGCAACCAGGACCTGCTGAAGACCATCCTCGAGGAGAACCCGGACAGCCGCGAAGGCACGCTCTACGCGAGCTGCATGGACACCGAGACCATCGATGGTCTGGGCGCGAAGCCCCTCGAGCCCCTGTTCGGGAAGATCGACGCTGCTGGCGACAAGGCCGCCTTCGCGACGGTGGCGGGCGAGCTCGGACGTGCGGGCGTCGACATCCTGTACGGAGCCTACGCGGGTGCGGACTACGAGAACCCCGAGACCATGGTGCTCAACCTGCTCCAGGGTGGCATCGGTCTTCCCGACCGGGACTACTACCTGGCCGAAGACAAGGGTGTGGTCGAGGGCTACCAGGCCTACGTGGCCGGCGTGCTCGTGCTGGCCGGGGTGAGCGAGGAGGAGGCCGCGAAGCAGGCCGCCGCCATCGTCGCCTTCGAGACCCGCCTCGCCGAGAACAGCCTGCCCCGCGCGGAGCTGTGGGACCCGTCGAACACCTACCACCCGACGACCCGCGAGGAGCTCGCCAAGTCCGCGCCCTCGGTCGGCTTCGACGCGCAGTTCGCCGCGCTCGGCCACGACCCGCAGGCGCTCAACGTGATGACGCCGGACTACTTCGTGGCCCTCTCGGCGGCGATCGACGAGACCGAGCTCGACACGCTCAAGGCCTACGCGAAGTTCCACGCAGCGAACCAGCTCAGCGCCTACCTCTCGCAGGACTTCATCGACCACCGCTTCGAGTTCTTCGGCAAGCAGCTCTCCGGTCAGAAGGAGCAGCGTCCCCGCTGGAAGCGCTGCGTGGCCCAGGTCGACGGCTCCGTCGGTGAGCTGCTCGGCAAGGCCTACGTCGAGCGGGCCTTCGGCGGTGACTCCAAGGACATCGCCCTCGAGATGATCGCCGGCATCGAGGAGGCCTTCGAGGCCGGTCTCGCCGAGCTCGAGTGGATGGACGACGACACCCGTGCCAAGGCCGCCGAGAAGGCGAAGATGGTCACGAACAAGATCGGCTACCCCGACAGCTGGGAGACCTACGAGGGCGTGGCCTTCGACAAGGGCGACCACTTCGGCAACATCCTCGCCACCAAGGCCTGGCAGGTCGACGACATCCTCGCCAAGGTGGGTGGCCCGGTCGACAAGGCCGAGTGGTTCATGACCCCGTCCACGGTCAACGCCTACTACAACCCCTCGGCGAACGAGATCGTGTTCCCGGCGGGCATCCTCCAGGCGCCCTTCTTCGACGCGGGCTTCCCGCGGGCGATGAACTTCGGCGCGATCGGCATGGTCGTCGGTCACGAGCTGACCCATGGCTTCGACGACGACGGCCGCAAGTTCGACGGCACCGGCAAGATGCACGAGTGGTGGGCCCCCGAGGTCGCCGAGCGCTTCGAGGAGCGCACCGCCTGCGTGGTCGAGCAGTACAACCAGTACGACGTCCCCGGCGGCAAGCTCAACGGCGAGCTGACCCTCGGCGAGAACATCGCCGACATGGGCGGCATCAAGCAGACCTACCGCGCGTACAAGGCCTGGGCCGAGAAGAACGGCGCCGAAGAGGGCAAGGCCGGCTTCACGCCGGAGCAGCTCGTGTTCCTCGGCTTCGCCCAGTCCTGGTGCACCGAGGCCACGCCCGAGTACGCGGCGATGCTCGCCAAGGTCGACTCGCACAGCCCCGGCAAGTACCGCGTGAACGGCTCGCTCGTGAACACGCCCGAGTTCGGCGAGGCCTTCGGCTGCGAGGTCGGCACGCCGATGCGTCCGCCCGAGGACGAGATCTGCGAGGTCTGGTAGGCCCCGCCGGCTTTTCGGTAGCCCCGACGCCCTGGCCCTGGCCGGGGCGTTCGTGTTTGTGGGGCTCGCTACAGGCCGGTGAGCCAGCGCGCGAGCTTGCCGACCCAGGTGCGCGGCACGAGCGGGCTGTCGTTGACGACCAGGGCGATGCACACGTCGCCGTCGTCGATGCGCTGCAGGTGGTCCTCGCCCTCGCCGAGCACCGAGAGGTCCCCGGGGCCGTACTGGCCGTAGTTGTCGGTGAACCCACCGGCGAGCACCAGGGTGCGTTCGGTGCCGACGTGCTGGTGCTTGGGTACCCGAAACCCGGGTCGCAGCTTGAGCAGCTGGACGGGCATGGAACCGTGCGTCAGCGGCAGGTCGAACTGGCTCACCTGGGGGATGAAGCGCTTGAACGGCACCTCGTCGAGGGGGCCGGTGTAGGCCCGCAGCGGCATGGGCAAGATGCCGTCGGGCGGAGGGACGTGCGGGGAGAGGGGCTGGGGACCGTCGAGCATTGCGAGCAGGGCATCCTCGGAACCGGCGGCGAGCGGTGCGTCGTCGAGGGCATCGACCGCGGAGGCACCGAGCTCTTCGAGTTCTTCGACGGTGCGCCGGCATGCGGGGCACAAGGCGCAGTGGGTGGCGACCAGCAGGGCGACCCCTTCTCCGAGCACGCCAGCGGCGTACTCGACCAGGGTCTCTTCGGGGACGTGGTGTTGAATGCTCAAGAGGATTCCTCCTGCCCCAGCAGTGCCCGAAGGCGACTCAGGGCGAGGCGCATGCGGCTCTTCACCGTGCCGATGGGCACGGCCTCCGCGTCGGCAATTTCACGCATGGTGCGGTGCTCGAAGTATGCGGCGTGCACCACCAGCCGCTGATCGGTGGGAAGGCCGTTCATCGCGTCGTGCAGCCGGGCGTTGGAGCGTGCGACCGCCGTCGCCTCGAGCGGGGAGGGCGGCCGGGTGACCAGCGTGGGGTCGTCGAGGTCCCACCGGGGCACCCGCTGCTCGCGTTGGCGGTCGACGCGTGCGTTCCTGGCGATGGTGTAGATCCATGCGGATGCGCTCCCGCGGTTGGCATCGAAAGAACTGCTGCGTCGCCACACCTTGAGGAACACCTCCTGGGTGGTCTCCTCGGCCAGGGCGCCGGACAGCCCGCCGCGGATCAGGTAGGCCTTGATCTTCGGCCCCTGAACGCGGAACAGCTCCACGAAAGCGGCGCGATCGCGCTGATCGCGCACCCGGCAGAGCAGCATGTCGATGGTCTCGGCCACCCGGAGAAACCCCTCGGCAACGGGCTCCATAGCACGGGCCGCCGCTGAGAGGCCCAACGACCGGATGTCCGCGGTCACAGTCGAACCCCCACCCCTGCCCAGGCCGAGCCCAGTGGACGTGTGCGGTACGTGGTGCCGTCTTCGCGGCGGTACGCGGCGGGAATGCCGCCACCTCCCACGGCCCGGAGCTCGAGGGCGCCGGTGAGGGGGAAGGCCAGCCGACCGCCGACCCAGGGGTGGTAAGGGAAGGCATAGCCAGCGACGACCTGGATCGGGGCGAGTCCCACTCCCGCGAAGGGCGTCGGGCGCAGGCGCAGGAAGCGGTCGCGGTAGCGCGCGGCGTGGTGCTCGCCGAGGGGAAGGAGCAGGTCGACACCGGCGACGAAGCGCACGGGGCCCGTGTCGAGGGACAGGGCTGCACTCGTGCCGAGCGACGCGGCATTCACGGTGGCCCCGCTGTTCGGAGCCGCGGTGTAGTCCTGGTAATAGAAGTCGTGGCTGCCGACCCACCCGCTGCCCAGGGACAGCTCGGCCTGCACGGCGCGGCCCGGCGCATCGTCACGCGCGGCCTGTGGGCGCGGCAGCTCCAGGGGCAGGGTCGCCTCTGGGGTCAGGGTGTAGGCGAGCAGCCGATCGCCGTGCTGGAGCGCGACCACCACTGAACCCCCGAGGGCCTCGACGCTGGCGGCGAGCTCGGGCGTCGGCGGGGTGGGCTTGCCGGCGGCGAGGTTGGCTTGCCAGGCTGCGAAGGCCACGTCGCCGCTGACCCACTCCAGGTCCGCACTCTCTGCGGGTCCCAGGCGCACATCCCAGCGGGTCGCCACGTACTCGCCCCGGCGCACGTGCACGAGGTGGCGGCCCGGAACCACGCGGAGCGTGGGGCTCGCGGTGGTGTCGACTGCGCGGCCGTCGACCACGAGCACCGCGTCCTCGGGCAGCTCGGGAGGCACGATCAGCGCCGGGAGTGCGGCGGCCTGCACCGCCTGGAGCTCGCTATAGGCGATGCGCGCCGGGGCCTCGGCGACCTCGTAGGGCGTGAGCTTGCGCTCGGGTTCCAGGGCCAGGGCCTCGACCCAGGGCCGGACCTGCGCGCCGGACTCGGCATCGAGCCGGTACGGAGCGGCCTTCGGGGCCTCGCCGAGCTCGACGTCGAAGAACCGGTTCACGGCGAAGCCCTGGTACACCAGCGCTCGGAACAAGCGCTCCCGATCGGACTCGTCGCGTAGCACCCGCACGGCAGAGATGGGGGCCTCGAGCTCGCGCATGATGATGAGTTCGCCATCGAGGCGCGACTCGAAGGGGCGGACCTCCGCGAGCACCGCGTCGAGGGCCTCGAGCGCCTGCTCGTCGGCCTCGGGGTCGTGGGTGGCGGCGTAACGAAGGTCGTCCACCGCCAGCGGCGGACCTTCGGCGCCCGCTGCGGAGCCCACGCGGAGTTCGGCGGAGGGGTCGTGGACGGTGAGCCACACCACCTCGGTGGCGTGCGCGGGGGCTGCCAGAGCGACCATCAACGCGATCAGCCGCATGCGAGCACCTCCCCGGCGAGCTCACAGCGCACCTCGGAGACGGCGTCGACCTCGACGGCGACCTCGCGCTGCTTGCCGAGGACCATCGCGCTCACGGTGCACTCGCCAGCAGGAAAGCGCCGCAGGCGAACGCCGGTGGTGCCGGAGCCGACGACGTCGCCGCAGGTCACGGTCAGGGCGCTGGCGTCGGGTGCGACGAACATGGCGCGATCGACCTGCGCGGGGGTGGGGGACGGGATGGGAGCTGGAGCGGGTCGAATCGCGGGGGCTGGGCGCGGTGCGGGCCGGGGGCGCGCCACCGACGCTGGAGCGGGTGTGGGCTTCGGGGGTGGCACCACCTCGGGAGCGGCGGCGCGGGCGGGCTCCACGGCGACGATGCTGGCGACCTCGCTGGTGGCTGCGACCGGGGCCGGCTCCGGCTCTGGCGCTTGCTGTGTCCACCACGCGCCCGCGGCGAGAAGGACGAGCAGCGGGGCGAGGACCCAGGCGCGGCCCGTGCGGCGGTCGGGGCGAAACACCACCGGGGCGGCCGCCTCCTCGGAGAGGGCTTCGCCCGGCAGGTAGCCAGCCAGCTCCTCCGCTGGCGGGACCAGGGTGCCGAAGCTGTGCTCGCTGAGCACCGCGTCCACGGGCTCGGTGTGATCTCCGAGGCGCTCGCGCACGGCGGGCACCGCGCGACTGGCGAAGCTCGCGAGGTCCTCACCGGCATGGCGGGCAAGGGCCTGCCAGCGGCTGGCCAGCTCACGGGCACTGGGGCGGGCGATGGGGTCGGCGTCCAGGGCGTCGATCATCGTGCTCACCACGTCTTCGGCGGTGAACCCGTCGTTCGCGAGCCGTACCCTCAGGGCCTCGGCGGTCTCGGTCACGAAGGCCCGGTGCTCCTCGGGCAGACACGGGGTCCTTCCGATGGGCCGCATGAGCAGGAGCTCGGCGATGGTGGCGGCGAGGCTGTACACGTCGCCCGCGGGCGACTCCTTGCCGCCGAGGATGCGCTCCGGGGCCATGTAGCGCTCGGTGCCCGTGCGGTAGAGCCCCGTGGAGGCCTCCCGTCCCTCCACGTCGGCGCGGGCTACGCCGAAGTCCAGGACCTTGACGTCCCCATCGGCGGTGAGCCGGATGTTGGAGGGCTTCACGTCGCGATGGATCACCGCCAGGTTGCCACCTCTGCCATCGTCGGTGGTGAACGCGGCGTCGAGGGCGCGAGCCACGGCGGCGCCGATCTCCAGGGCGGCTGCCGGCGGAAAGCGCTCGCTTGCGGCATGCAGCCCGTCGATCACGCGCTCCAGGTCGGCGCCCGGCACGTAGTCCATGACCAGGGCCCAGCGGTTGTCGAGGCGAACGAGGTCGAGCACGGTGACGATATGACGGTGCGAGAGGCGCCCGAGGATGCGGGCCTCGTCGCGCAGGCGACGGCCGGCCTCTTCGCTGTCGGCGTGATGCGGGTGCAGTAGCTTGACCGCCACCCGTTTCTTGAACCCTGCGGTGCTCGACAGCTCGGCGAGGAACACTTCGCCATAGGCGCCGGCGCCGATGCGTTGCTCGAGGTGAAAGCGTCGTCCTTGGGCGGGCATCAGCGTCCCGTGTCCGCGTCGACGTCGACGATGTCGAACTCGACGATGTGCTCCCAGTCCGGGGCATCGATGCCGTCGCCGTCCGGGTCGTTGTAGTCGGCGTGGTCGTTGTGCTGGAGGGAGACCCGCACGTGAACCGAGTTGGCCTCGGTGAGGTCCGGGGGCGCGTAGGCCCGGTGGTGCACGGCGTACGAGAGCTCGTCTGGGGCCGCGAGGTACTCGTTCTCGAGTGAGATGTGCCAGTGGCCCTGGTCCTCGGTCTTGTCCTCGCCTTCGAGCTCGGGCGCGAACTCCATGCCGTCGATCCACACCACTGCCAGGAAGTCCACGTCGCCGTTGGGCTGGCGCTCCAGCGGAGTTCCTTGGGGCGGATGCACGAGCTCGATGAATGGGGCCGGGCCCTCGGGGAGCACCGCATCCGGGGGCTGGCAAGCCACCGTCGCGAGGGCCATCAGGGGAAGCAGGGTTCTCACAGCAGGCTCTCCAGGTCGGCGAGACGGGTCAGGTTGTCCGCAGTGGGGCGAAGGGCGGCGTCGCGGCGGGCGAGCTCCACCGCGCGGCTCACGGGGCCTTGCTCTGCGAAGAACGCCAGTGCGTGGCCGGCCATCGCGTCGGGGTAGCGGGCGAGCTGGGCGTCGAAGCCCTGTGCGGCGCGCAGGTGGGCCGAGGCGGCGGGCATGCGCATGGCCTCGCGGGCCTTGGCGAGTCCCCACCACACGACGGGGGCGTCGCGCTCGGCGAGGATGGCCTCGTAGATGGCCACCGCCTCCTCGGGCGAGCCGGTGAGCACCAGCGTTTCGGCGAGGTGCTCCTCGATGACCCAGTCCCCGGGGTGGTGGGCGTCGGCGATCCGGAAGTGGGCGAGGGCCTCGGAGGGCCGGTCGGCGTCGAGGTCGGCGAGACCGCGCTGCCACGCGGTCCAGGCGGCGAAGCGCGTCTGCGGACAGGCGCACAGGGCATCGGCCTGGTCGATGGCGGCCGCCCAGGTCTTTGCGTCGCCGGCGGCTCGTGCGGCGAGGGCGAGATCCGCCCAGCTCTGGGGCGTGGGGTCCTCGGTGGTGCCCTCGGTGGCGAGGGTCACGGCGAGCTCGGTGTCGCCGAGCTCCGCGGAGGCAAGCACCCGCACGTGACGGATCCGAGCGGCGTCGCGGTCCGAGAGCAGCGGACGCGCGAGCAGGGACTCGGCGCGCTCGCGGGCCAGGGTGAACCGGTGCAGCGCAAGGTCGACCTCGGCGGCGGCGAGCACCGGGCCCGATCCCTCGGGTGCGACCCGGAAGGCCTTGTCGAGGGCGAGCTCGGCTGCTTCATAGTCGTCGAGCGAGCCCTGCAGGTGGGCGCGCTCCAGGCGCAGCAGGACCAGTGACTCCCGCCGGGTCCAGTCTTGCGGGCTGGCGTCCGCGAACGCCTGTGCTGACTCGATCTGGAGGTCGAGGGCATCGGCCTGCTCGTCCCACACGGTCCGCGCCAGCTCCGGAGCTTCCCCCGGCGCGGCGGGCGCCCCGCACGCGGCGAGGACCAGGGTGAGGGTGGCTACTCGTGGGGCGCGGCGAGCCACGGGAACTCCGATCCGAAGGCGAGGTCGTTGGCGGGCGGGTTGAGCGGGACGCTCGCCAGGGTGTCGGCGGCATGGGTGTTCAGGTCGAGGAGCACCACGGCGAGGGTCACGTCGACCACCGGGTCCGCGAGCAGGCGGCCGTTGGGGAAGCCGGCGGGCTGGGTCGTGTCGATCTTGAGGGTGTCGGGCACCACGAGGGGGGCGGCCTGGGCCACGCAGGCCGCGGCGGCACACGGTGTCAGCGACAGGCCGGTGAGGTCGTCGTCGAGGGCCGTGTGGACCGCGGTGACGTTCGCGGTGATCTCGGACACGAAGTCCCCGTTGGCGTCGTCGGTGGGGTCGGCGGCGTTGTAGTCGTCCTTCGACGTGATCACGGCGGTGTTGATCGCCGGCATGCCGACCCGGTCGACCCGGACGTAGGCGGTGGGGTCTTCGGTGGCGAAGACAAAGGGGTCTTCCACCGGGTTGGTATCGACGATCGCGGTGTCTTCGTCGTCACCCGCGGTGCAGGAAGCGAGGAGCAGAAGCGCGGACAGGGTGATGAGGGTTCGCATGATTCGCTCCTACTTGCGGCCGCTGGTGGCCCAGATCTGGAAGTTGTCCGAGCCGCCAGAGGCCTCGGCGAGGTCGAGCTCGAGCACGATGGCGTCGACGTTGGTCCCGGCGAGGCTGTCCCGGGTGCTGTCGATGGCCAGGGTTCCCGTGTTCATGGTGTCGACGAATCCGGTGAGGTCCATGAAGAAGGGGTCGTCGGCGAGCATGGCCATCGCGCGCCGACCCTCGCCCGCGTCGAGGGCGGTCTCGATCGGGCCTTCGAGGGTGCCCTCGACGCCCGGCATGCCCCAGAACTGCACGCCGACTTCGCCGGCGCCGTTGCGACCGAAGCGTGCGTACACGTCGTGATCGGGCAGGTTGTCGCCGTCGTTGTCGATGTGCACGCCGAGCAGCACGGCCTCGTTGAACGGGATGTAGCCGTCCCCCGGGATGTGCCAGCCGAAGGTGAGGATCACGACCAGGGTGTCGTCGGTGCGCCAGGCGTAGAGGTCCGAGAGGTCAGCGGCGGGGTCGACCGCTGTGCGCGGTGCTTCGGCGTGGTCCGCGGCCTCGGCGGGCGCGAGCAGCGCAGCAAGGAGCATGGAAGTGAGCAAGGGGCCTCCTGATGGATTCGCCTGGAGCTACGGAGGTCGGCCTCGGGTGGATCACAATTCACGAGAAAAAATTCGCATATTTTCGTGCGTGCTGGATTTTGGCCTATCGGCAGCTTTTTCGGAATTCGGGTTTTGTGCCGGGCCTTCGTCATCGTCGGATGACACGGCGTTCGTCCGCGAGAGGGTGGAATCGACCCGAGAACGCCCGCCGTGCGCATCCGCGAGCCCCGAACCTGCGTCATGGCGATCGTCACAGCCCGGGATGACGCGGGTCGAGAATGGCGGGTAAAGCTGGATTCGTGGCCTTTTCGCGGGCTGTGACACAACGAATACACGGGGCCCATAAACGGGCAGTCCACCGCTTCATCTGTCTCTCGGAGTTCGTGTGTCCCTCGCTCAGATCGGCATCTGGTCCTCTGGCCCGTACGCCCCCGCCTTCGCCGACGACGCGATCGTCGGCGCCTGCCAGCGCTTTCGCGAGCCGGCCTACATCGTGCAGCACCCGAACGGCGCCGTCGGCGTCGCCGTCGCCGGCAAGATGATCCGCGAAGACGAGATCAACGGCGTTCCGACCTACCCGCTCCTCGCGACCCTTCCGGCCCTGTACCCGGAGTGGCTCGGGGATCGCAGCTTCCTCGAGGTCCACGGCGTTCGCTTCCCGTACGTCTCCGGCGCCATGGCCAACGGCATCGCCACCGCCCGCATGGTGATCGCGATGGCCGGGGCCGGCATGCTCGGCTTCTTCGGGGCCGCCGGCCTGCAGGCCCACGTGGTCGAGGCTGCTCTCGACGAGATCGAGGCCGCCCTCGGCACCGGTCCGAACGCGCCTTCCTGGGGCAGCAACCTCATCCACTCGCCCCACGAGCCGGATCTCGAGCAGGCGGTCGTCGACCTGTACCTGCGCCGCGGCGTGCGTCGCGTGAGTGCCTCCGCGTACATGGCGCTGACCCCGATGGTCGTGCAGTACGCGTTCACCGGTGTGCGTCAGAACCCCGACGGCAGCATCCACCGCGACAACTTCCTGTTCGCGAAGATCAGCCGCCCCGAGGTCGCGAAGCGCTTCCTGTCGCCGCCGCCCGCCGAGATGCTCGACGCGCTCGTCGCCAAGGGCCGCCTCACCGCCGACGAGGCTCGCATCGCACGGACCCTGCCGGTCGCCGAGGACGTGATCGTCGAGGCCGACAGCGGTGGCCACACCGACAACCAGGCCCTGCCGGCGCTGTTCCCGACCATCGTCGCCGTGCGGGACGAGTGCCTGCGCAGCTACGGCTACAGCCGCCCCATCCGCCTCGGCGCCGCCGGCGGCCTTGGCTCGCCCTCCGCGGTTGCCGCCGCCTTCGCGCTCGGCGCCGCCTTTGCCCTCACCGGCTCGGTGAACCAGGGCGCGGTCGAGTCCGGCCTGTGCGAGGACGGCCGCAAGGCGCTCGCCAACGCGGGTCTCGCCGACGTGGTCATGGCGCCCGCCGCCGACATGTTCGAGCTCGGCGTGAAGGTCCAGGTCCTGCAGCGCGGCACGATGTTCGCGAACCGCGGCCACCGCCTGTACGACGTGTACAAGTCCTACCGCTCCATCTCCGAGATCCCGGCCGACATCAAGGGCCGCCTCGAGAAGGAGATCTTCAAGCGCACGCTCGAAGAGGAGTGGGCGAGCACCGCCGCGTTCTGGAAGCAGCGCGATCCGCGCGAGCTCGACAAGGCCAACCGCGACCCGCACCACCAGATGGCGCTCATCTTCCGCAGCTACCTCGGCCAGGCCTCCCGTTGGGCCATCGCCGGCGTGCCCGAGCGGCGGATGGATTACCAGATCTGGTGTGGGCCCGCGATGGGCGCGTTCAACGCCTGGGCGAAGGGAAGCTTCCTCGAGCCCGTCGAGAACCGCACCGTCGTGCAGATCGCCCTCAACATGCTCGAAGGCGCCGCCGCGATCACGCGCGCTCAGCAGCTCCGCACGTACGGCGTGCCGGTGCCGCCCGCTGCCTTCGACTACCAGCCCCGTCCGCTCGAGATCGGCTGACGCCGGGCTCCTTCGTTTTTCTCGTCTTTTCCGTCTTCGAAAGAGGTTCCTCGCATGTCCCAGCGACCGAACGCCCGTTGCCCCATCGCCGTCGTCGGCGTCAGCGCCCTGTTCCCCGGATCCATCGACAAGTCCGGCTTCTGGAACGACATCCTGGCCGGTACCGACCTGATCAGTGACGTCCCCAAGACCCACTGGCTGGTCGACGACTACTACGACGAGGACCTCAAGAAGCCCGATCACACCTACGCGAAGCGCGGTGGCTTCCTCAAGGACATCCCGTTCGACGCGCTGTCCTGGGGCGTGCCGCCGAGCATCCTGCCGGCCACCGACACCTCGCAGCTGCTCGCGCTCATCGTCGCGCAGCGCGTGCTCGAGGACGCCTACCAGGGCCAGTTCTCCGAGGCCGACAAGAGCCGCATCTCCGTCATCCTCGGTGTGACGAGCGCCCAGGAACTGCTCGGCTCGATGGTCAGCCGTCTGCAGCACCCCATCTGGCTGAAGTCCTTCCGGGACGCAGGACTTCCCGAGAGCCAGGCGCAGGACCTCATCCACCGCATCGAGAGCCACTACGCCGACTGGCAGGAGTCGACCTTCCCCGGTCTGCTCGGCAACGTCGTCGCCGGTCGCATCTGCAACCGCCTCGATCTCGGCGGTACCAACTGCGTGACCGACGCCGCCTGTGCGAGCGCGTTCTCCGCGGTGTCCATGGCGGTCAACGAGCTGTACCTCGGCGACTCCGACGTCGTGGTGTGCGGCGGTGTCGACACCATGAACGACATCTTCATGTACATGTGCTTCAGCAAGACCCCGGCGCTGTCCAAGAGCGGCGACGTGCGCCCGTTCTCCGAGGCGGGCGACGGCACCATGCTCGGTGAGGGCCTGGGCATGGTCGCGCTCAAGCGCCTCGAGGATGCCGAGCGCGACGGGGACCGCATCTACGGCGTCATCCACGGCGTCGGCTCCTCCTCCGACGGCCGCTCGAAGAGCGTGTACGCGCCGGTTCCGAAGGGCCAGAGCAAGGCCATCCTCCGCGCCTACGAGCGCGCGAACTTCGACCCCACCACCATCGAGCTCGTCGAGGCCCACGGCACCGGCACGGTCGCCGGCGATGCGGCCGAGTTCGGCGGCCTGACCATCGCGTTCGGCGACGCGGACACCGACAAGAAGAACTGGTGTGCGCTCGGCTCCGTGAAGTCGCAGATCGGCCACACCAAGGCCGCGGCCGGCTCCGCGGGTCTGTTCAAGGCGATCATGGCCCTTCACCACAAGGCCATCCCGCCGACGATCAAGGTCGACGCGCCCAACCCGAAGATCGCGCTCGATGGGCCGTTCTACATCTCGACCCGCACCCGTCCGTGGGTCCGCGGCAGCGACCACGCCCGCCGCGCGGGCGTCAGCTCCTTCGGCTTCGGTGGCAGCAACTTCCACGTGGCCCTCGAGGAGTACACCGGCGCGAACAAGGCCTCCCGCCTGCGCACCGCGAGCGCCGAGGTCGTCGTGCTCACGGCGGACTCGCCGAAGGCGCTTGCTGCGCAGCTCCGCGAGCACGAGTCCGCGTGCCGTGAGTTCGGCATGGACGAGTACCGTCCGTCGTACCTGGCCTGGCTCGCGCACGACAGCGCCGCGAACCTCGACGTGTCCAAGCCCGCGCGCATCGCGCTCGTCGCCAAGGATGACGCCGACCTCGCCGCCAAGCTCGGCCAGGCCGCGACGCTCGTCGACAAGCAGGGCGAGACCGCGATGTCCACGCCCACGGGCATTCACTACGCTTACGGTGTAAAGGCCGGCGAGGTCGCCTTCCTGTTCCCCGGCCAGGGCAGCCAGTACCTGGACATGGGCAGCAGCGTGGCCCGCTTCTTCGACGAGGCCATCGCCGCCTGGGATGCGGCGGCCGACGTCGATCTCGGCGCGGACGTCGATCTCGCTGAGGTCGTGTTCCCGCGTCCGTCCTTCGCCAAGGACGCCGACCAGCACAACCGCGACCGCCTGACCGCCACCGAGTGGGCCCAGCCCGCCCTCGGCGTGTCCTCCGTAGCCCTGCTCGGCCTGCTCAACACCGCGGGCGTGAAGCCGGCGATGGTCGGTGGCCACAGCTACGGTGAGGTCACCGCCCTGCACGCGGCCGGTGTGCTCTCCTTCGAGGACATGGTCAAGGTCGCCCGCAAGCGCGGCGAGCTCATGCGCGAGGCGGCGCAGACCCCCGGGTCGATGTGCGCCGTGCCCCTCGAGGTGGACAAGGTCCGCGCGCACCTCGCGGAGTGGAACGTCGACGTCGTCGTCGCCAACCACAACGCGCCGACCCAGGTCGTGCTCTCCGGCTCGACCGAGGCCATCGCCGACGTCGAGAAGCGCTTCGCTGGCGTGGGCATCACCGCCAAGCGCCTGAACGTCGCCACCGCCTTCCACTCGAGCATCGTCAGCCCGTCGACCAAGCCCTTCGGCGAGTTCCTCGACGGCGTGAAGTTCGGCAAGGCCGAGCTTCCGGTGTACGCGAACTCCGAGGCCGCCCCGTACCCGAAGACCGCCAAGGCCATGCGCAAGGTGCTCGCCGGGCAGATCGCCGAGTCGGTGCGCTTCGTCGAGCAGGTCGAGGCCATGTACGAGGCGGGCGCGCGCACCTTCGTCGAGGTCGGCTCGGGTCGCGTGCTCTCCAACCTGGTGGGCCAGATCCTCGACGGTCGCGAGCACGTGGCCGTGAACCTCGACCACAACCGTAAGGATGGCGTGGCCGCCCTGTTCGAGGGCCTCGGTCGCCTCGTCGTCGCCGGCGTGCCGGTGAACCTCGCGGCGCTGTGGGCCCGCTTCGACACCCCGGCCGATCCCAAGGCGTTCAAGGCGCCGAAGATGGCCGTCGACATCAACGGCGCGAACTACGGCAAGCCGTACCCGCCGGCCGACCTGTCCACCATCCCGGGCCCGAACCCCGAGAAGCCGGTGGTTCCCGTCGCGGCCGCAAAGCCCGCTCCGGTGGCGTCGCCCAAGCCGGTGCCGACGCCCGCACCCGCGCCGCAGCCCAAGCTCGCGGTGCCGACCCCGGCTCCCGCGCCTGTACCGGTAGCGAAGCCTGCGCCCGTCGCCGCGGCCCCCGCGCCGCGTCCGGTCTCGCCGACTCCGGTTCAGCCCGCGCCGGTTGCACGGGCCGCCGCTCCGTCCAGCGCGTGGCTTAC
>SBGP01000072.1 GCA_006226595.1 Deltaproteobacteria bacterium | reverse complement strand
CCTTCGCCCGTCGTCTCGTCGGTCACGTGCTTCAGCACGCTTCCTCCTCGACTTTCGGTGAATCGCTGCGCGACCGGCCGAATCCGCGAAACGGCCCTCAGACCACTTGGTCCGACTTTTTCAGCAGCCTGCTAGCGCTAGCGCCCGCCGATCTGCAGGTCGGTGGGGCAGTCACTGCGAGCGGTGACCCGGAAGTAGCCGATCTCGTCGGCCCAGTACTCGCCCTGGAACGGCCACACGCGGGCGTCGCCCTTGGCGCGGATGGTGCGGATGTCGCCGAGCGGGTTGCCCATGCCGAGGTCGCCGCTCACGGCCGCGCTCTCGTAGAGGCGCTTCTCGAGGTCGAGCAGGTCGAGCTTCGTGATCTCCACGTCCTGCAGCATGCCGTCGAGCTCGCGGCGCATCGTGTCGGCGTGCGCGAGGATGCGGGCCCCTTCTTCGGCGATCACCGCGTCGCGGCGGGCATCGACGAGGGCGGCCTCCTCGCTGAGTCCAGCAGCGGTGAGCTCACCGGCCTCGGCAGCGAGTGCGTCGACGAGCGCCTGCGATTCCTCGGCGCGCAGGTCCCAGGTGTAGCGGTCGAGGACCTCGACCGGCAGGTGGCTCGGGCTGCCGCCGGCCTCGACCGCGCGCAGGTCGTCCCACGCCTGGGGCGCGGTGACCTTGCGGGAGGCGTCGAGCTTGGCGCGAACCGGCTTCCATCGCGTCTCGAAGGACTCGATGCGCTCGCGGGCCGCGGGGAACTT
Organism: Deltaproteobacteria bacterium; assembly: GCA_006226595.1. GTDB lineage: Bacteria > Myxococcota_A > UBA796 > UBA796 > M1803. The sequence goes on along the minus strand of SBGP01000072.1, from coordinate 8,198 downwards.
GCACATGTAGAACAGCGCGTAGGCCTCGAGCAGCTCGGCCTCGGCCCAGTAGCCATCGGCGAAGAACGGGCTCTCCAGCGAGTGCAGCGTGGCCAGGGTGCCGGCCATGTCGCCCATGCGGAAGTGGGCCCACGCGACCTCGAAGTGCACCTGCAGCCAGTTCGGCGCGCCGCGGTCGACGTTCGCATAGTGGGTGAGGGCCTTGGGCTGGTTGCCGAGCGCGAAGTAGGTGCGGGCGAGGTTCACCTGCACCGCGCGGCGCCAGTTGTCGGAAGGATCCGTGCCCCGCGAGTCGGCGGTGGCGAACGCGGCGAGCGCTCCCTGATGGTCCCGTTCCTGGGAGCGGGCTGCACCCTCGACGAGCTTGGCGGCGGGGAAGTGCTTCGAGCCCTTGTCGACCTGGCGTGCGCGAGCTGCGGAGCCGGCGTAGTCCCCCGAGCGCAGCAGGCTTCGGGCCGCATACACGTGAACCCGCGCTTCCTTGGCGTCCTCCAGGGGCACCAGCGCGTCTTCGAGGCGGCGCCGGTCTCCGGCGGCCTCGGCGGCATCGAGCACCGGCGCGATGCGGGGAGCCAGCGCCCTGGGGTCGGTCTCGAGGCTGCGCGCCCAGGACTCGACGGCGGCGTGGGCGTGCCCCAGCTTCGCGAGGGCATCGCCGCGGAGCGCCCAGGCATCGGCATGGAGCGTGGTCTTGGCGGGATCGGCGGCCAGCGCGCGGGCCTGGCTCACCGCGGACTTCGGATCGCTGGCCAGCGCGGACGTGATCGGGCCCAGCTCCGACTTCTCGGTGTCACTCGGACGCTCGGGCCAGCTCGGGGCAGCGGGCTCCGCGGGCACGTCGGCCGGCGGCTCCTGCGCGAAGGCGGGACCCGCGAGCAGTGCGAGGGCGAGGCAGAGCCTCGTCACGAGCCGCCTCCGAGGATGGTGTAGCCGACCGTGAGGTTCACGTTCTGCTTGATGGCCCAGTCCTCGGTGAGGGCGCGTCGCTGGAGCTGCACGTCATCGCGGAGCTCGAACTTCAGGGCCGACCCACGCGACAGCCAGAAGCGCATGCCGGCACCGACGCTGGCGGTGGGGCCGAGAGCCAGGCGAGATGTGCCGCCGGAGGGCAACAGCGAGCTCTCGACCGTGAGTCCGCCGCGACCCGAGAAGTACACGTCGTGGTGCACTACCTTCTTGTACGACAGGCTGGACTTGCCGTAGATGGGGGCCCACTCGGCGCCGACGAGGGCCGAGCCCAGGTAGCGGTACGCGTTGTAGGCGACTCCGTAGGTCGGGCCCTCGAGTTCCTTGTAGTGCCGGGACTTGAAGCCCCACCCCGCGCCGATCCACGCGCCGACGGACACGCTGTCGGTGCTGTGCATCTGGAACGAGATCTGGGCGTTCGGCGTCTTCGTCGCGAAGTCGAAGGGCATGTAGCCGACGTGCACGCCGAACTCGGTGCGGCCGGCCTTGGGGTACAGGAGCTTCTGTACGACCTGGACGTCGCTGTCCTTGAGGACACCGATGTCCACGGTCTCCTGTGCGGAAGCCATCGAGAGCAGGAGGGAGAGAAGCAGCATCAGAACGGCAGCTCGCGGGGGTTGCCCTCGATGGGGAGGTAGTAGATCTTCACGGACTCGCGGTAGTCGGGAATCGCCGCTCCCTGGAACACCACCGCGTTGTTGGTCGGGTCGTACACGTAGCCGTCGGCGTCGGCGCCCTCGGCCACCTCGACCCGCTTGTTGTCGACGAACACCCGCAGGGTGTCCGGGTCCGGAACCTTGGATAGCGGGAAGAATCGGTCGAGCTGGTTGAGAAGCTCGCCGAGGGTCTGCAGGGTCTGGTCGAAGTCGGTGACGCTGCAGTCGCCGCTGTTCACGATGGGCGCGAACAGGCCGTTCGTGTCCTCGGCGATCTGCCGGTAGCGCTGCTCGGCCCAGTCGGGGATGGGTGCCGCGGAGTCGCACACGCCGGACTCGCCGCCGATGACGGCCCACAGCATGCGGCGGTCGAAGCCCGCGAACCAGGACTCGTAGATCGAGGGGTCGGCGTCTCCGCCGGACAGTCCGCGGCTCACGTCTCCCTCGTCGGTGATCACGACAGGCACGAACACGGCGTCGTCGCGGAGCATGCCCTCGTTCTCGAGGATGTTCGCGTCGGTGAACGGCGAGAGGACTTCGACCCCGTCGGCATCGTCGCGCTCGAAGCACGCGCGCGGCGGGTCGTCGACGGCGCGGCACATCGCCTGGAACACGGCCTCGAGGCCTTCTTCGTTGCCGCCGCCAGAGCCGTGGATCCACTCGTTCGGTCCGCACAGGCAGTCGAGGTAGTCGCTGCTGATGCTGTCGGCGGGTGCCGGGTCGAGCTCGTCGCAGGTGTAGCCGCCGTCGGCGGGAACGGTCGCCGGGTCGAAGTACACGACATCGCACAGCAGGGTGCGGCGGAAGGCCTCGGCGGCGTCCGGGTCACCGAGCCGTGCGTACGGCCCTCGCACCCGCCCCTCGTCCGCGGCGATGTCGAGGGTGGTGATGCCGATGTTGAAGTTGATGAAGTCCGCGGAGCGACTCGCGAACTGGATGTAGTTGTCCACCGCGTCGGGCAGGCCGTTGGCGCCCGGCGCCTCGTCGCCCGTGAGCGCGCTGATGAAGCTGTCGAAGCGCAGCCCGAGCTCGGAGCCTTCCTCGGTCATCGACGTGGAGTTGTCGACGACGAAGAGCAGGTCCACGCGGTTGGTGAACGAGTCCTGCTCGCTGCCCGCGACCAGGAACGGGTCGTAGGCATTGCAGGCGAGCAGAGCGAGGAGCGGCAGGAAGCGCGTCATGCTCCGCACTCTACCCGGTGCGAGGCTCAGCCCGCTTCCTGGACCAGGCCGTGGATCACGTTGAACGCGTGCGTGACCTGGTGAGGAGGACGGATGCCCTTGCGCTGGTGGAAGTCGATGAGCCCGGTCCAGATCTGGGTGATCGTGCCGCGGAGCTCGTCGTAGCTGCCCGCGTCGATGTAGGAGCCGAGCTCCTCGACGGCCGGAGGAGCCTCGCCCGCGGAGTAGCAGGACCGGATCTTCTCCATGGCCTCGGCGAGCTTCTCGGACAGGCCGTCGTCGGCGGGCTGCTCGACGGGCTCGAGGTCCTCGACGGAGACGGAGAGCGGATCCTCGTCGTCCTCGTCATCGACGGGGATGTCAGCGACCTCGAGGGGCGCGGGCTCTTCGATGGTCGGGGACTCCTCGGCCGGCGCCTCCTCGGGCTCGTCCTCGGCCTCGTCCTCGGCGATGTCCTCGGGCTCGTTCTCGACGGTGGCCGCCTCGCCGAGCTTGGCCACGCCCCGCTCCTGGAGGAACTCGTCGGCGCCGCCGATGATCTCGTCGTAGTCGGCGACGGAGAGGCCACCCTTGATCTTCGACGCGCCGCGCTCGTTGTAGGACTCGATGACGGTGACGCGGCCACTGGCGGTCGGGTCGATCTCGACCTTCGGCGCGATGAGCACGTCGACCTGCAGCTTGGCGGCGCCGATCTTGATCGACTCGCTGGCTTCGATGGCCTTGGCGCGGATCGAGCCGCCCGTCAGCGTCACGGTGCGCGCGGAGATCTTCTCGGCGGCGACGTTGCCGCCGACGGCGACCGCACCGGTGGCGGCGATCACGCCGGCCTTGACCTGGCCGCCGACCGAGACCTCGCGCGCGTGCAGGTCGCCGGCCTCGAGATCGCCGTCGGTCTGGATGTTCCGGACGCTGGCGCCGCCGGGCAGCGACAGGGACGGAGCGCTGATCGACTCGGCGTCGATGGTGCCTTCGAGAGAGATGCTGCCACCGGCCTTGAGGCTGCCAGTGATGCGCTCGAGCGCGATGTGCAGATCGCCGCCGGCCTCGACCGTGCCGAGCTCGAGGCCCATGCTCTGCTCGAGCGACACGTCGCCGTCGTAGCGAACGTTGAGCTTGTCGTCCGCGACCGAGAGGTCCACACCGGCCGGGAGGGTGAAGCGCGCCTTGGACATGCGAAGGTCTCCTATGGGTTGGCGACGATAGCGGGCAGGGGGGGCGCTGTAAAGCACGCGAAATCGGCGTGAGCGACGGCTCGCGGATCTGCCGCTCAGCCCCGTGGGATGCGTCAATCCTCGGTGCGCGCCGCCAGCGGAGGTACGCCGCTCGCGAGGCGCGCGAGCTCTTCCGCGTAGGTATCGGCGACGTGAGCCACATAGCGAAGCGACTTCGCGAACTCGTCGAGGTCGAGGTGGTTCCCGAGCAGGGTCGACGAGAACGCGAGGGTGTCCTCCTCGAAGAGCAGGAAGCTGCCGAAGAGCACCTCGGTGTTGAGGCGCAAGAGCCGCTGGAGCAGCTCGAGGGTGGGATCCAGGTCTTCGAAGAGGATGGCCACCACGCGGCAGAAAGTGTCGCGGCCGTGGGCGAACAGCGAGATCACCACCACGGTGGTTCCCACGCGGAACAGGTAGGGGCCGCCCCCCTCGTAGTCGAGTTCCATCTCGTCGAGGTAGCCCTCGACGGTGTTGCGCAGCTGGCTCAGGTCGGACATGACGCGATCGTACACACGTTCTTCGGAGGAGCAATGCACCGCGGTGTCGCGCTGGGTGGGTTCATGGCCACGGGCAAGTCGACGGTGGGGCGCGCGCTCGCGTCGCGGCTGGGGCTGCCGTTCGTGGACCTGGACGAGGTGCTGGTCGAGCGCTTCGGTCCGATCCCCGAGCAGTTCGCGGAGTACGGGGAGGCGGCCTTCCGGGAGCGCGAGTCCGCGGCGCTCGCCGAGCTGTGCGGCGGCGAGCCGGTGGTGCTCGCGACGGGTGGCGGAACCTGGGTCGATCCGGCGAATCGCGAGCGGCTCGAGCAGGCGTTCTTCACGGTGGTGCTCGATGCCCCGCTGGCAGCGCTGGCCGAGCGGGTGCAGGGGAGCGGGCGACCCCTGTGGGACGAGTCCGTGGCCGCGCGCTACGAGAGTCGTCGCGAGGCCTACGCCCACGCCGGGCTCAGGTTGGACGCTCGGCGGCCGGTGGCCGAGCTCGTGGAGGAGATCGCCGCATGGGTCAGCTGACCGTCGAGCTCGGAGAGCGCAGCTACGAAGTGCAAGTCGTGCGCCGCAGCCTCGCGGGCCTCGGCGCGGCCGTGGCGGCGGCCACCTCGTCGCAGCGTGTCGTGCTCGTCACCGAGGACACGGTGGGGCCGCTGTGGGCGGCAGCAGCGCGTCGCTCGCTGCAGCAGGCGGGCAAGATCGTCGAGCTGGTCACGCTCCCCGCGGGCGAGGCGAACAAGACCATCGCGACGTGGACGATGCTGGTCGACCGGCTTCTGGCATTGGGCGTGGACCGCCGCACACCGCTGATCGCTCTCGGTGGCGGCGTGCTCGGCGACATCGTCGGCTTTGCGGCGGCGAGCACCTTGCGCGGCCTGCCCTTCGTCCAGGTGCCGACGACCCTGCTCGCGATGGTCGATTCGTCGGTGGGCGGAAAGACCGGGGTGAACCATCCGGTCGGAAAGAACCTGGTGGGCGCGTTCCACCAGCCCCTGCTCGTGCACGCGGACGTCGCGACCCTCGGCACGCTGCCCATCGAAGAGACGCGCGCGGGGCTCGCCGAGGCGGTGAAGAGCGCCATGATCGGCGACCCGGACTTCTTCGAGTGGATGGAGCGGCGCGCCCGCAAGCTACGCGATGGGGACGCCGACGCGCTGATCGAGGTGGTCGAGCGCTGCGTCGCCCTGAAGGCGGCGGTGGTGGCCGCCGACGAGCGGGAGGCCGGCCTCCGCGAGGTGCTCAACCTCGGGCACACCGTGGGGCACGGTCTCGAGACCGTGCTCGGCTACGGGGCCCTGCGGCACGGCGAGGCCGTCGGCATCGGACTCGTCGCCGAGGCGCGGTGGGCCGTGCGCGAGGGGCTGTGTCAGGCCGGGCTGCCCGAGCGGGTGGCGGACCTGCTGCACGCTTTGGGGCTTCCCACCGGCGTTCCGGACTGTGACCTCGATGCCGTGGCCGCGGCCATGCGGCTCGACAAGAAGGGGCGTGCTACATTCGTACGCGTGCCGATCCCGGTGCGCATCGGTGAAGTCCGTCGGGTCGAAGTGACCCACGAACGCCTGCCCGAGTTGCTCGCATGAACCGCGTCCTCCCACTGCTGCTCCTCACGGCCTGCCTCGGCGGCGGCGACGAGGTGCGCGTGCTCGGACCCGAGACCGTCGACGTCGAGTCCGACGAGCTCGGTGCGGACGACGTATTCGCCGTGGTTCCCGTCGACCTGCTCGCGTACGACCCCGACAATGGCTTCGCCCTCGCCCACGAGCCGCTGCACCTGAGCGTGCGCGGTGCCGAGCTCGCGCGGGTCTCCGACCTCCTTCCCGACGGAGAGCTGTGGGACGTGGTCGGCGCGCGACCTTTCGACCTGCTCGATGCGCGTAGCGAGCTCGAGGTCGAGTCCGACGAGCTCGGCGCGGTTCGCGTGCTCGTGGTCATCGACGGCTTCGACACCGACGGCGGGTGTGCAGAGCCGGTGGAACTCGTGGTAGACGGACAGTCCTCGTCTGGGGCCGACGCCCTGCTCACCACCTCCATTGCACCGAGGATGCCGTGCCGCTGACCGACCCGGAACTCGAGCTGTTCTCCGAGCTCCTGCAGGACGATCCCGGAGCCGAGTCGTTCCCCCGCGTTGGTGAAGAGCTGCATCGCCGAGGCCGCTCGAAGGAGGCCTACGACATCCTGCGGCGTGGGCTTGCGGCGAATCCGCATCACGACAAGGGGTGGGAGACCTTCGTGCACGTCGCACAGGCGGTGGGTGACCACGTCGCGGTGCTCGAAGCCATCGAGAACGTCGATGCGGACCCGGCCGTGAACGCTGGCCTGGCACGTATTCGCATCAGCGCGCTCGAGAAGACCGGTCAGCGCACCCGCGTGCGCGCGGCGTGCCATCGATTCCTCGAGCTGCATCCCGGCGATGCCGAGGTCACCAAGACCCTGAACCGGCTCGATGCGCCGCCGCCGTCGACCGAGCGTACCGCGCGCGACCCATTCCTCACCGTGGACCGCGCCGAGGCCTACGTCGCGCAGGGACGCGTCGACAAGGCCATCCGTGCCTACCGCCGCATCCTGTACCGGCACCCCCACGACGTCGGCGTCGAGAAGCGCCTGTTCGAGCTCGTCGAGATGCCGTACGAGCACGACTGGATCGAGGACGACCTCTCGGAGGAGATCCTCAAGGCGGACCTCACCGCGACGGGACCCGCGCCGATCATCGACACGCCGTCGCCCTCCATCGGCCATCCCGATGACGAGCAGACCCAGCCGCACTCCATCGAGGAGATCGAGCGCACGCTCGCCGAGATCGCAGCGCGACGCCAGCAGCTGCTCGAGGGCTCGAACACGCAGACCCCGCTCGAGGGACGCAAGTTCATCTACGGCGGCGTCGACGACGACGAGGAAGAGGAGACCGCGCGCACCGAGATGCTCGGCTTCTCGGGCACCTACAAGGGGCCGACTTGAGGTTCCTGGTTCTCCAGGGCCCCAACCTCAACCTGCTCGGCACGCGCGAACCCTCGGTGTACGGGGCGACCACGCTCGCCGAGGTCGAGGCGCGACTCGACGCGCTCGCGGGTGAGCTCGGCGTCGAGATCGAGCACTTCCAGTCGAACCACGAAGGCGACCTCATCGACCGCGTGCACGAGGCCCGCGAGGAGGCGGTGACCGCCGCCATCGTCAACGCGGGTGGGCTGACCCACTCGTCAGTGTCGCTGCGCGACGCGCTGGTCGGCTGTGAGCTTCCCTTCGTCGAGGTGCACATCTCCAACGTGCACGCGCGCGAGTCGTTTCGGCAGCGAAACCTGCTCGCCGACGTGGCCATCGGGAGCATCGTCGGGCTCGGCGTCGACGGCTACGAGCTCGCGCTGCGCGCCCTGGTGCGCCGCTTCGGCTGACCGTGCCGCGGATGCGCTCCCCGGCGTGCATGCCGGAAGTTCACTTCGTGTGTCACGTCGATCGCGTCAGCGTGCGGCTTTGACCCGAATGAATCGCGGTTCATTGCGCGGGTGACGCTGGTAGCCTGTGGCTGGCTGAGGTATGAGCCCCCTCCTATCGGAGGACGGATGGATCTGGACCGTATCGAAGCGCTCCTCAAGCTGCTCGGCGAGCACGACGTCAGCGAGTTCCGCTACGAAGACGAGAACCACTCTCTGCGGCTTCGCCTCGGCGCCGTGCCGATGGTGAGCGCGGTGGCGGCGGCTCCCG
>SBGP01000058.1 GCA_006226595.1 Deltaproteobacteria bacterium | reverse complement strand
TCGCCAGCGAAGGGCCGAAACCGGTCCCCTCAGCAGCAACGCCGCCGCTCTCTCGAACGACGGCGTCGCGTGGCCCAACCAGGCCGCGGAACCGCGGGTCGCGGTCGCCAGCGAAGGGCCGAAATCGGCTACCCCACGAGCATCGTGGGACACTCCCGATTTCGGCCCGGAGCGACTGCGACCGCTGTTAGTACCGGTAGTGCTCGGGCTTGTAGGGGCCGTCGAGCGGCACGCCGATGTAGTCGGCCTGGGCCTTGCTCATCTCGGTCAGCTTGGCGCCGAACTTCTCGAGGTGCAGGCGGGCGACCTTCTCGTCGAGGTGCTTGGGCAGGGTCACCACGGTCGGCTTCTTGCCCTCGGGCTTCACGGCGAGGTTGTCGCCGTAGGCCTCGGCGTTCGCGTGGAGCTCGAGCTGCGCGAGCGTCTGGTTGGTGAAGCTGGCGCTCATGACCATGGACGGGTGGCCGGTGGCGCAGCCGAGGTTCACGAGGCGGCCCTCGGCGAGCACGATGATGCTGTGGCCACCGCCGTTCGGGCCGTGGGTGGTGTCGCGGAAGCGCCACTCGTGCACCTGCGGCTTGATCTCGATCTTCTCGACCTCACCGGTCTTCACCATCGCCTCGAGGCCGGCCATGTCGATCTCGTTGTCGAAGTGGCCGATGTTGCACACGATGGCGTTGTGCTTCATGCGCTTCATGTCGGCGGCGGTGATGATGTTGAAGTTGCCGGTGGCGGTGACGAACACGTCGGTGGTCTCGACGGCGTCCTCGAGCGTGGTCACCTCGAGGCCGTGCATGCAGGCCTGGAGCGCGCAGATCGGGTCGATCTCGGTGATCGCGACGCGGGCGTGCTGACCGACGAGGGACTGCACCGAGCCCTTGCCGACATCGCCGTAGCCGAGGACGAGCGCCTTCTTGCCGGAGAGCAGGAAGTCGGTGGCGCGCATGATGGCGTCGACGAGGCTGTGGCGGCAGCCGTAGACGTTGTCGAACTTCGACTTGGTCACGCTGTCGTTCACGTTGATGGCCGGGAAGAGCAGGGTGCCGGCGTTGGCGCGCTCGTAGAGGCGGTGCACACCGGTGGTGGTCTCCTCGGACACGCCGCGGATGCGCTTGGCCATGGTCTGCCAGTACTGGTCGCCCTTCTCCTGACGCACGGCGCGGAGGATGGAGAGCACGATGGCCTCCTCCTCGTTCGACGCGTTGTCGGGGTTCGGGAGCTCGCCCTTGATCTCGAGCTCACGGCCGAGGTGCACGAGCAGGGTCGCGTCGCCGCCGTCGTCGAGGATCAGGTTCGGACCGTCGGCCCAGTCGAGGGCCTGCAGCGTGCACCACCAGTACTCGGCGAGGGTCTCGCCCTTCCAGGCGAAGACGGCCGGGCCCTGGATGTCGGTCGACGAGCCGTTCGGGCCGGCGACGACCGCGGCAGCGGCGTGGTCCTGGGTGGAGAAGATGTTGCAGGACACCCAGCGAACCTCGGCGCCGAGCTCGATGAGGGTCTCGATGAGCACGCCGGTCTGGATGGTCATGTGCAGCGAGCCCATGATCTTGGCGCCGGCGAGCGGCTTCTTGCCCGCGTACTCCTCGCGGAGGCTGGCGAGGCCCGGCATCTCGTGCAGGGCGAGCTCGAGCTCCTTGCGGCCGAAGGTCACGACGCCCTGGCTCATGTCGGCAACCTTGTAGGGGTAGCCCGAGAACAGCGGCAGACCGGTGTCGAGGAAGGTGGGGGAAGAGTTGTCGAGAACGGCGCTCATGGAGCCTCCTGGGCTTTGGAGGATTCGTCTATCCGGATGAACGGATGAAGTCCAGGTGACAAGTGGGTGTAGCTTCGCGAGAACGCTGTTCGTGGGCGCTCAGCGAGGAGGCTCGACGCTCGTCAGCGCGATGCGGCACTCGCCGGGCTTGCGGCACAGACGTTCGGCATCGTCCGGGTCTCGCTCGGGGTGCCGGACGTCGGCGGTCCACAGCACCGCCCGAGGCTCTCCGCCGAGCCAGTCGGCCATGCCTGCCGCCATGTTGCCGTCATAGGTCCAGGTGCGGCCGGCCTCGATGCGCACCACATCCTCGTCCATTGGCCACTGCTCTTCGTAGGTGTAGACCTGGGTCCGGTCGCGCTCCCACGCACCGGAGGTCCATGCGGAGGCATCCATCACCGCGAGGTGGAGCTCCGAGAGCTCGATGTCCTCGCCCTCGGCCGTGCACGAGATGGTGTAGGACAACGAGCTCAGCCCGTCGCGGACCCACGAGAGCTCGCAGTCGTGGGTCGTCGTGTCTGCGTCGACCGTGGGGGCCGGCACCAGCTCGAGCCAGCCGAGGCCGATGCTGTCGAGGAAGCCCGGGGCGGCGGCGCTCACGCCTTGGCGTAGTCCAAAGCACAGGGCCGTGGCTCCGAAGCACACCGCGGCCATCGCGCCGCCGATGCCCGCGGCGATACGAACCAGCAGGGGACGGTCGTCGCTCAGGCCACGGCGGTGGACGGGGCGCCACCGCAGGCTGCCTCGACCTCGGCCACCGTCTTCGGGATCGCCGCGGTCAGGTTGCGAGGCTCGCCATCGGTGACGAGGATGTCGTCCTCGATGCGGATGCCAATGCCGCGCAGGCGCTCCGGGACGTCCTCGTCATCTTCGGCGAAGTACAGGCCGGGCTCGACCGTGACGACCATGCCGGGGGCGAGCATGCGGGGGAGGCCATCGCGGGCGTAGGCGCCCACGTCGTGCACGTCCATGCCGAGCCAGTGACCGGTGCCGTGCATGTACCAGGGCTTGAACGCCTCCTCGTCGACGAGCTCGTCGAGCGGGCCTTCGAGGACGTCGAGGGCGATGAGGGCCTGGGTGAGCACGCGACAGGCCGCCTCGTGCATCGCCGGGTAGGGGCGGCCGGCACGGGCCTCTTCGATGGCGGCGTACTGGGCCTTGAGGACCCACTCGTAGACTTCGCGCTGGGCCTCGGTGAACCGGCCGCTGACCGGGAAGGTCCGGGTCACGTCAGCGGTGTAGAAGCCGTACTCGCAGCCCGCGTCGATGAGCAGCAGGTCGCCATCGTGCAGCGGCTGGTCGTTGACGATGTAGTGGAGGATGCAGGCATTCGCGCCGCCGGCGACGATGTTCGTGTAGCCCGCGCCCTTTCCGCCGTGCCGACGGAAGGTGTAGTCGATGAGCGCGTCGATCTCGTGCTCGTTCACGCCGGGGGCGGCGACGCGCATGGCCTCGGTGTGGGCGAGGGCGGTGATGCGCGCGGCTTCTTCGAGCATCGCGATCTCGTCAGGCGTCTTCACGAGCCGCAGCTCGTGGAGCAGCCGGGAGGGGTCGTGGAAGGTCTCGGGAGTGAGGTTGCCCTCCTTGCGCGCCTTGCGGCGAGCCCGGCCGATGCAGCCCATGAACAGCTCGTCCATGTCCGCGTCCTGCGCGAAGGCGTAGTGCACCGCACGGATCCCGAGCAGCAGATCGGGCAGCTTGGCCGGCAGGTCGGCGAACTCGAAGGCCTGGTCCGCGCCGTAGTCCTCGACGGCACCCTCGGGCCCCGGGCGGTACCCGGTCCATACCTCGCGCTCGCGGTCCTTCTCCTGGACGAACAGCGTCACCGGGGCTTCGCCGTGACGGATGAGCACGGCGACTTCGGGATCGGGCCAGCCGGTGAGCCAGAAGATGTCGGAGCTCGGCCGGTAGCGGTACTCGGCGTCGCCATTGCGCAGGTGATGCGGCGTTCCAACGAGGAAGACTGCCTCGTCCTTGGGCAGGGCGGCGAGCAGGGCGGCACGGTGGGCGGCGAAGTCAGGCTGGATCATGGGGTCTCCGGAAGAGGGATCTAACGCCGCGCGCGGGTGGTTCATCCCGATCGCGCCCGGATTCTTGTCTGCAACGCACGGTTGCAGCCAGCCGTGCGGATCCGCGCGGATGGAAGGGGCTCTGTCGTTGACAGAGAGCGGCCGCAGTCCTACTGTCATGTCGGGATAACTGGGGGTTTTATGCAGAAGTTCCAGATTGCTACGGCATCGGGACGCTCGTACGACATCAGCGTGGAGGAAGTCGACCGCGTCGACGAACACCTCGTCCAGACGCTCGTCGAAATCGATCTGCAGACGTTCACCGAGTCCACGTTCTCGCGGTACACGGCCGCGGCCTTCTTCCTGTCGGGACGCGTGTTCCTGCTCAAGGCCGACGACATCGTGATCGGTACCTGCGCCTGCATGCGTACCTGGGACCGCCCGAACGAGGTCCACCTCCTGTCCATGGGCATTCGTCCGGGCTGGCGCGGCAAGGGTCTGGGCCACCGTTTCCTGCACGGCGTGCTCGAACGCCTCGCGGCCCGCGGGATTCGCGCCGTCACCCTCATGGTCTCGGCCGACAACCGTCGCGCCCACAAGCTGTACTCCGAGGTCGGCTTCGAGACGATGGCCGAGCTGCCGGAGCGTCCCGCGAAGGGTGGTGTCGGTCGCGAGCGTTTCGTCGCGATGACCATGCGCCTGCGCGAGGCGCCGATCGCGGCACTCCCCGGGCAGGAGCTTGCATCCGACCGCCCGCCGGTCGAGCCGGCGAGCTAGTCGCGCCGCGCCTCCCGGCGCTGCAGGGGCGTGCTCGGTGCACCCGCCATCTGTGACGGCGAGGTGACGGCGCTCGCCGTGGTGGCTATGGTGTTCGGCCCGCTGCTGGTGATGATGATGCCGGCGGCCCTACGGAGTGACCATGCAGCAGCCGCCCAAGGCCTACAAGAACCTCGACTTCCTGAACTCGCCCGCCGCGCGCACGATCCGCATCATGTGCGAGTACGAGGAGCCCCGTCAGCGCCTGGCGCGTCAGGGCGTGCACAACACGATCGTGTTCTTCGGCTCCGCACGCATCAAGCCGCCCGGAGAGGCGCGGCGCCACCTGACCGCCGCCAAGGCCGCGCACGAGGCGGCTCCCGAGGATGCCGCCCTGAAGCGCGCCTTCGAGGACGCGCAGCGTCGTGAGGCGCTCTCCAAGTACTACCGGGACGCGCGCCAGCTCGCGGCGAAGCTCACCGAGTGGTCGATCTTGCGCAAGACCAAGCGCAGCTACTACATCTGCAGTGGTGGCGGTCCCGGCATCATGGAGGCCGCCAACCGCGGTGCCGCCGACATCGACGGCGGTCGTTCGGTGGGTCTCGGCATCTCGCTGCCCTTCGAGGCCGGCGTGAACAAGTGGGTCACCCCCGAGCTCGCGTTCGAGTTCCACTACTTCTTCACCCGCAAGCTCTGGTTCCTGTACCTGTGCAAGGCCCTCGTGATCTTCCCGGGTGGCTTCGGCACCATGGACGAGCTGTTCGAGACGCTGACCCTCGTGCAGACCGGAAAGATCACGAAGCCCCTCCCGATCGTGCTCTACGGCGCCGAGTACTTCGAGACGATCTTCAACCTCGAGGCGATGGCCGACTTCGGCACCATCAGCCCTGGCGACGTGAACCTGTTCAAGATCGTCAGCAACGTCGACGAGGCCTTCGAGTACCTGACCGCCGAGCTCGAGGCGGCCGAGGGCTAGGCGACGGTGACGCGAGTGCGGGGCCCTGAGCTCCGCGACGTGGGGCGAGTGGACGGCGCGTGGAGCGCTACCACTCGCCCTTGTTGTAGGCGTCGACGAGCCACGTGAACGCGCTCTCGGCGTCGGCGTCGATGAACTCGTAGCCAAGCGTGAGCAGCTTCCCAGGCTCGGCGCGAACGCTGGCGAGGAACAGGTCTTCGGCGAGCTCACCGAGGGCGCCGCGCAGGGCCCACTTCGGCGCGTGCGTGAGCACCGGACGGTGCAGCGCCTTGCCGAGGGCTTTGCTCCACTCTTTGTTGATCGCGGGCGAGGGGACCGTGAGGTTCACCGGGCCCTCGAGCTCGGGGTGGTCGACGCCGAGGAGGTAGCCCTGCACCGTGTCGCGGATGCTGACCCACGGCATGTACTGGCGGCCGTCGCCGAGCCAGCCGCCGAAGCCAATCGAGAATGGGCGCACCATCAGCGGAAACGCGCCGCCGGAGGGGCTGAGCACGATGCTCTTGCGCATCACGCTGGTGCGACAGCCGAGGTCGCGGGCCTTGAAGTGCGCCTCTTCCCAGCCCTGCGCGAGCTCGGAGAGAAAGCCGGTACCGGGGCCGTCGTCCTCGGTGAGCACCTGGTCGCCGCGGTCGCCGTAGAACCCGAGACCGCCGGCGCCGACGTAGGCCTTCGGCGGGTCGCGAAGCTCGGCGAGCGAGTCGAGCAGCACGGCGGTCGCGTCGACCCGGCTGGACCACAGCTCGTCGCGACGGGCCTTCGTCCACGGGCGGGCGGCAATGGGGGCGCCGGTGAGGTGAATCACCGCATCGAGTCCCTCTAGCCGCTCCTTGTCCTGGACGCCGCGCTTGGGGTCCCACTGGACCTGGCAATCGTTGCGGGGATCCTGTCGCGTGAGCACCAGCGCCGTGTCGCCTCGGGCCTCCAGGGCTCGCACGAGCCAGGAGCCGATCATGCCGGTTCCACCGGTGATGGCGACGCGCTTGGACAGACTTCCTCCACGGGACACAGCAGGGCTGGTCGGAGGAAATACAGCCGGACCGCGCTCCGGTCAAGTGCGAAAACCGACCAGTCAGCCGGAATGGCAGCAGATCCTGTCCTTTCGACGGTGGGGGTGCTCGGCTCACCTTTTCCGGAAGCGTGACGCCTGTTCGGGTATTCTGGCCGGGTCCCCGAGGCCCCATGCTCCGCGAGAAGCTCGACCCCACGCTGTACCACCGCGATCCCGGGCCACACGACGCCAGGCTGTCGATGACCTACCTGGGCACTGCGGGCTTCGTCTTCGAGGCCGAGGGACACACCGTCGTCGTCGACCCGTACATCTCGCGGCCTGGTCTCCGCGACACGCTGTTCCGTCCGCTGGTTCCGGATGCCGAGCGGATCCACAAGTACGTCCCCAAGGCGGATGACGTGCTGGTGGGACATGCCCACCACGACCACGTGCTCGACGCGCCGGTGCTCTGCGAACAGACCGGGGCGCGGCTCATCGGCTCGCCGTCGGTGTGCAACGTCGGGCGAAGCTACGGGCTGCCGGAACGCCAGCTCGTGCAGACGACGGGCAAGGAGGACATCGCCAGCGGACCGGGTTCGGTCCGAGGACTGCCGAGCCGCCACGGCCGCGTGTTCTTCGACCGCGTGGGCATGCCGGGAGACATTCCACGTCCGTTCGCCTGGCCTGCGAAGGTAGGCGCCTTCCGGCACGGCCTCGTCCTCAACTGGCTCGTGGAGCTCGGCGGCGTTCGCGTGCTCCACATCGACTCCGCGGACTTCATCGATCAGGAGCTGCAGGGTGTCGAGTGCGACGTGCTCTGCCTGTGCGCCATCGGGCGTGTGTGGCGGCCGTGGTACACGGCGCGCGCCATCGAGCTCACGCGGCCGAAGGTGGTCGTACCGTGCCACTGGGACCTGTTCACGACGCCCATCGAAGAAGAACCGTACCTGATCCCGGGCGTCGACATTCCCGGTTTCCTCGGCGAGATCGAGCGAGCGGGCTGCGACCATGCGCTGCTGCCATTCTTCGGCACACTGCGGGTCTGAGGGCGCGACAAGCACGGGAACAGCGGGCTTTGCTCGCCGACAGCCCGCAAAGCCGATAGGAAGGGGCCCCTGACATGGGCTTTTCGGGATCAGCCGAAGGGCCCCGCTGCGTGCCGCGACCTACCTGTCGCCGCCGCGGCTTCCCGAACCCGGGCGCTCCATGGATGCCCGGGCCTCCCCAGAGGAACCATGACCCAAGAAGAGAACGCTTCGGCAGATGCCGAGGCCCACGTGCCCCAGGGCTCCGACTACGTGTCCGACCGCGAGTTCGCGGACTTCCCGATCTCGGCCGAGCTGCTCAAGGGCATCCACGACCACGGCTACAAGACGGCGACGCCCGTCCAGGCCGAGACCATCGACCCCGCGCTCGCGGGCAAGGACCTGCTGGTCCGCGCGAAGACCGGCACCGGCAAGACCGCGGCGTTCGTGATTCCGCTCATCGAGCGCATTCCTGCTGGTGAGCGTGGCCCCCGCGCCATCGTGCTCGCTCCGACCCGCGAGCTCGCTCAGCAGATCGCCGAAGAGGCCGAGTCGATGGCCCGCCACCGCGGCATCGGCGTGGCTACGCTGGTCGGCGGCGTGCCGATCAACCCGCAGATCGCGGCCCTCGAGGCCGGTGCGAGCCTGATCGTCGGCACCCCCGGTCGCGTGCTCGACCACATCCGTCGCAAGCACCTCGACGCGTCCAAGGTCGACATGGCCTGCCTCGACGAGGCGGACGAGATGCTGTCGATGGGCTTCTACGAGGACGTGACCTCGATCCTCGGCGCCACCCAGGACGGCCGCCAGGTGCTGCTGTTCTCCGCGACGATCTCGAAGGAGACCGAGCGGCTGTGCGCCCAGTACCTGAAGGATCCGATCGAGATCCGTCTGTCCACCGACGGCGATCACGTCGAGGGCATCGAGCACATCCTCTACACGACCGATCCGCAGCAGCACAAGGTGCGCACGCTCCTCTACATCCTCGACGTCGAGGATCCCGATGCGGCCATCATCTTCTGCAACACCCGTGAGGACGCGGCGACCGTCGCCAGCTACCTCGACCGGCAGGGCCTCGATGCCCAGCTGATCAGCGGGGAGCTGCCGCAGAAGCAGCGCACCCGCGTGATGAACCGGGTGAAGGCCGGCGAGGTTCGCTTCCTCGTCGCCACCGATGTCGCCTCCCGTGGCATCGACATCTCGGACCTCACCCACGTCGTGAACTACGCGCTTCCGCCCGACCCCGCCGTGTACATGCACCGCATCGGTCGTACCGGCCGCATCGGCAAGAAGGGTACGGCGATCAGCCTCGTTGGCGGCGCCGACCTCAACACCCGCCGGGTCCTCGAGCGCGACAAGAAGGTCGAGTTCGAGACTCGCGAGCTCCCCGACGCCGAGACCGCGATCCGCGCGCGCGTCGACCGCCAGGCCCGCACGATCAAGAACGCGATGGGCACGATGGTCTTCGAGTCCTACCTGCCGACCGTGCGCGCCCTGCTCGAGCGGGACGATGGCGAGGCCCTCCTCGCGGCATCCCTGCGCGCGTTCTTCCAGTGGAACCGCCGTCGGGTAGCGCTGGCCGCCGGGATCGACCTCGAGGCCGAGGAAGAGGAGCGTCGCCAGCACCGCGAAGAGAAGGCGTCCCGCAAGAAGGGCGGCCGCAAGAGCTCGACCGGTGGACAGAAGCGTGGCCGTGGCCGTCGCCGCGATGATGACGACGACGGCGGGCGCCGCGAGAGCCGCGCCAGCACCGACGACCTCGACGCGCTGCTCTCCGAGGGTGCGGGCGGCGGCTCCGACGACAAGCCGAAGCGCAAGCGTCGCCGCCGGAAGAAGTCGTCCAACGAGGACAGCGGTGGCTCGGCGCCCGAGGCCAAGTCCTCTGGCGGCAGCGACCTCGACGCGCTGCTGAGCGAGGGCTGATGCCCGAGCAAGGTCCCGTCTCGCTGCTCGCTGCACTCGAGGGGCGGCGGGTCCTGCTCTCTGGCCCGGTGGGTCCCGATGGCGACAGCCTCGGTGCCTGCCTGGCCCTGCAACACTGGCTGCGCACGCTCGGTGGAGACGCCGACGTCGCAGCGGTCTTGCCCCAGCGCTACGCCTTCTTGCCGAACGCAGAGGGCATCGTGCCGGACTCGCGCGTCGAGCCCGGCTACGACGCGGTCGTCGTGCTCGATGGCGACCGCCACCGGCTCGCTCCCCAGGTCGAGGCGGCCTTCGAGGCGGCCGAGGTGCGGGCGATCATCGACCATCACGCGTCGACGACCGAGGATGGCTACACGCACTTCTGGGTGGATGGCGGCGCGGTCTCGACCTGCGAGATGCTGTTCGAGGCCATGCAGGCCGCCGAGCTGCCCCTGGACGCGGACCTCGCGACGATGCTGTACGTCGGCGCCATCTTCGATACCGGCGGCTTTCGCTACTCGAACACGCGGCCGAGTACGCACCGCATGGCCGCGGCACTGCTCGAAGCGGGCGTCGACCATGCCGACATCGCCCTCAAGGTGCTCATGGAGCGACGGCTCTCTGCGTTGCGGCTGCTCGGCGACGTGATCGCCGACGCGACCAGCTACTGCGACGGCCAGGTCCTCGTCGGCCGCGTGCCGCTCGCGATGGCCAAGCGCCGGAAGCTGCGTCCTGGCGACCTCGAGGGCGTCGTCGATGCACTGGTCCACGTGAAGGGCGTGGAGGTCGGTGCGCTGCTCATCGAGCGTCGGGCCACCCGGGTCAAGGCAAGCCTTCGCAGCGCTGGAAGCCTCGACGTCGCGGCGCTCGCCGCCGAGCTCGTCCCCAGCGGCGGGGGACACGCGAAGGCAGCGGGTGCGGTCGTCGACTGCACGCTCGCCGAGCTCGAGGAACGACTCGTGGCGAAGCTGGCACGCTGTTTGGGTGCAGCCGAAACGAGCATGGCCCTGGCCTCGGCTGGCGAGGCCGATAGCTAGGGCATCGACGAGGAGACTCCATGCCTGCCCATCCCTGGCACGACCTTCCGAACAACCCCGACCGGGCGGCCACCGCGTTCAACGTGGTCATCGAGATCCCGCGCGGCTCCAAGGTCAAGTACGAGCTCGACAAGCCCACCGGGCTCCTTCGCGCCGACCGCGTGCTCTACAGCGCCGTGCACTACCCCGCGAACTACGGCTTTCTGCCCCGCAGCTACTGCGGCGACGGCGATCCGCTCGACGTGCTGGTGCTCGGCAACCTGCCGGTCGTGCCGCTGACCATCCTCGAGGCCCGCGCGATCGGCGTGATGCGCATGGTCGACGAGGGCCAGCCCGACGACAAGATCATCGCGGTGCACGTCACCGACCCGGCCTTCTGCGACTACACCGACATCTCGCAGCTGCCGAAGCACATCTTCCGCGAGATCCAGCGCTTCTTCGAGGACTACAAGGCGCTGGAGCACAAGGAGGTCACGGTCGAGGGCATCAAGGGCGCGAAGGCCGCGCTCGAGGCCGTGATCGAGTCCTTCGAGTTCTACCGCCGCGAAGAGCAGCGACTGCGCGGCTGGTAGTCGTCGCGCGCTCTACAGCGGGGGCGCAGGGACCGTCTGCTCCAGGGTGATCTCGCCGGCGATGTCTTCGACCATGCGGCGGCGAGTCTCCTCGGGCGTCGCACCCGACGCGAGCAAGCAGTACAGCTTGGTGAGTGCGGCCTCCGGGGTCATGTCGTGGCCGGAGACCACGCCCGCCCGGGCGAGGGCCGCACCCGTGCCGTACAGCTCCTGCTGGACCTGGCCCGAGTGGCACTGGCTGCAGTTGACGATGACCACGCCACGCTGGATGGCCTCCTCGATGGCTCGGATCAGGCGCTTGTTCGACGCTGGAAAGGTGCCGGCGCCGTAGGTCTCGAGGACCACGCCCTCCACGGGCTCCTCGAGCACCCGGCGCAAGCCGCGCTCGGTCATGCCTGGAAACACCTGCATCGCGACGACCTCGGGACGGCGCTCGAGGTTCGTCAGGCCGACCGGGCGCTCCTTCGGCGTGCGGATCAGCCGGTTGCGCACGGCGATGTTCACGCCCACCGTGGCCAGCGGCGGGTAGTTCCCAGAGTCAAACGCGATGAAGCTCGCGTTGTGGACCTTCTGCGCGCGGTTTCCGCGAAGCAGTCGCGCACCGAAGTAGATGCACACCTCCGGGACGTGCACGGTGCCGGCGAGGATCAGCGAGGTGATCAGGTGCTCGCGCCCGTCGCTACGCACCTCGGAGAGCGGCAGCTGGGCGCCGGTGAGGATGATCGGCTTCTGGATGCCGACCAGCAGGTACGACAGCGCGGAGGCGGTGTAGGCCATCGTGTCGGTGCCGTGGAGGATGACGAAGCCGTCGTAGTCGTCGGCCCGGTCCCGCACGGCGCGCGCGATGCGCACCCAGTCCTCGGGAGTGAAGTCCGCGGAGTCCTTGAGCGGATCGAGGCGAACCAGCTCCCAGTCGGGCAGATCGGGACGCGAGAGCTCCTCCATCGCCCGGAGGTACTCCTCGACGTAGCCCGCGCGGGGCACGTAGCCCTGCTCGGACCACACCATGGCGATGGTGCCTCCGACGTGGAGGATGCACACCTTGCGGCGCTTCATGGAAAGACCAGCCTCTGCTCGTAGATGTGGGTCACGCCCGTCTGACCGTCGAGCCAGTCGAGGTCCGGGCCGTCGACCGGCGAGCTGTAGTTGTAGACGAGGAACTCGTCCTCGGTGAGCTCGACCATCTCTGGAAAGCAGGTGTCTCCGCGAGAGGGCAGGTCCGCGGCGTGATGCACGGTGAGCGTCTCCGGGTCGACGGCCCACAGCGCGCAGCGCTTGGGGTTGTGCCAGTAGTCCCACTGGTACGCGAGGTAGCGGTCCTCGTTGTCGCCCTCGGCCTGCATCAGGTCGTAGTGGCCGGTGTCCGTGAGGTTGCGCCGGCCGATGAGCCACACGTCGTCGCCGTGTCGGAAGAGCAGGGGACTGTCGTACTTCTTCGGGTCGGACACGCAGGTCCACGTGCCGAGATCGTCCGCTTCGGCGCGGCAGATCTTGCTCCCGAAGCCATCCTCGTCGCCGGCCTCGTTACGGGCCACCGCGATGAGTGTCCCGTCGTCGAGGCGCACCATGTCGGTCTCGGACACGCCACCCGAGAGGACCACGGGCTGGCCGGCCACCGCGGGCTCCCAGGTCTCGGCATCGTCGCTGACCAGCCAGCTCACCTCGATCGGCTCGCGATTCGCGAAGTCGTAGACGTTCTCGCCACCGGCGTAGCCGAGCAGGTGCAGCCGTCCATCCATGGGCTTGATGCGCCACGGGATGAAGGTGTCCGGGAACTCGGAGGCCTCGGGCGTCGTCCACTCGCCCGGTCCGAGTCGCCGCACCTTCTGCGTCCCCTGAGGCTCGAAGTCGGTGAGGCTCGTGCCGAGCACCGCGAAGTACAGCGTGAGCTCGCCGTCCCACGACACGAGCTGCGGCTCGCGCACGTCCGTCTGCAGCGAGATGGTCGTCTCCCAGGTCCAGGTCTGCCGGTCGTCGCTGGACGCAACGTGCATCAGCACCTGGTCGCTCGCGAAGTGACTCGGCGCGGTGCGCCACGCGAGGAACCAGCGACCGTCGTGCTGGGCGAGGTCGAGGTTGTTGTTCGCGTCCATCACCTCGGCCTCCGGCGGTGTGCCCTCGCCGGGCACGACCTGACGCAGGCCCTCGATGGTGGGGGCCTCGAAGGCGAACTCGCCGGCGCAACCGACGAGAAGAAGGGGAAGGAACAGGCGCATCGCAGACCTCGCGGGCCCCATGCTAACCGCCCGAGGTGGCCCGTGGCTCACCGGTCGAGGCTCACCCAACGGAGTGGGTGCTGGTCCATCAGGTTCGGGTGCAGGCCCTTTACGTCCGGCTGCTGCAGCTCGGCCCACACGTACCAGTACATCGGAATGAACGGCATCTCCTCGTTGAGGATGGCCTCGGCCTCGGCGAGCTTGCGCATGCGCTCCTCGGGGTCGGGCTCCTTGCCGGCGGCCTCGATCAGGCGGTCGAACTCCGGGTTGGTCCACCCCGTGTTGTTGTTGCCGCCGTTCTCGACCCACAGATCGAGGAAGGTGTTCGGGTCGAGGTAGTCGCCGATCCATCCGCCGCGAGCGACGTCGAAGTCCATGTTCTGGACCGTCTTGAGGTAGGTCTTCCACTCCTGGTTGCGGAGCTTCACGTCGATGCCGAGGTGCTCCTTCCAGTTCGCCTGCACCACCGCGGCGACGAGCTTGTGCGACTCCGAGGTGTTGTAGACGATGCTGATCTCGGGGAAGCCCTCGCCGTCGGGGTAGCCGGCCTCGGCGAGCAGCGCGCGTGCGGCCTCGGGGTCGAAGTCCGGGCCCGGCATGCCCTCGTAGCCGGGAAGACCGGGCGGCACGATGTGGTTCGCGGGGACCTGCCCCGCCTTGAGGATGCTCACGACGTCGTCCCGGCGAATCGCCATGGCGAGGGCGCGTCGCACGCGGGCATCGTCCAGCGGCGGCTCGTTGGTGTTCAGGCGGTACAGGTACACGGACAGGGCCGGAGCCGTGTGGAAGTCCGTCTTCGTCTTGAGCAGGGGGATGAACTCGGTCGGCAGGTCGTTCGCGACGACGAAGTCGGTGTAGCCGGCCTTGTACAGGTTCGCGGACGTGTGGAGATTGTCCACCGAGTACGCGGTGATGCGGTCGAGCGACAGTTCGCCGGTTCCCCACCAGTCCGGGTTCCGCTCGAGCACGAACTTGTCGCGCATCTTGTGCTCCTTGAGCAGGAACGGCCCGTTGGTGACGATGTTCTCGACGCGCGTCCACCGGGGACCGTGAACCTCTACCGCCTGACGCGGCACGGCGCGGAGCGTGGTGTGGCTCGTCTGCTGCAGGAAGTAGGGGGCCACCCCGCCGAGGCGAACCTCGAAGGTGTGGGGGTCGTGGACCTTGAGGCCGAGCAGGGACGACTCGAGGCGGAGGTCGCCGAGCCCGACCCAGGCCGTCGACAGGTCCTCCGCATCGGGCGCCTGGCCCTCCAGCGGCGCGCCGCCCGGGGGCGCGTCGGGCGGGACGGCGGTGTCCTCCGGCTCGGCCAGGGCGCCGCCCCAGTTCGGCTCGGGGAGGGGACGCACCTCGTACTTCACGTGTGCCGCGCGCGGGTCGGCGAGGGCGTCGGCGGGCACGCTGCCGTACTGGCTGTCGGTCGCGTACAACACCCACGGGTCTGCGTCCGCCCACGAGAGCACGGTGACCAGATCTCCCTTCTCGAGCTCGGCGAGGGCGCCGCCTCGCCCGGTGAGTGTGGCGGTTCGGGTGACCACGCGGGCATCGAGCCGCGGGAGGGCATCGCTCGCGGCACTGCGCGGAATGCGGCCTTGCTGGGCCACCGGGTCACAGTCGAGCAGCGCCGCGAGGTCGTCGAGCGAGCACTCGACGCCGAAGCGAATCGCGAGCTGGTCGCCCTCGATCGTTCCCACGACGAGCTGGCCCTCGGGAAGGGTCGCGACCACTGCGCCGTCCGCGCCGGTGACGGGGGTCTCCGCGTCCAGGCGCCACGCGTTGCTCGTGAGCAGCTCCATCGGGGTGCCCGAGGCGAAGCCTTCGCGCTCCGCGGTGAGGCGCCCGATCCGACCGGTGTTGTAGAGCTGGGCGTTGTGGACGGCGTAAAGCATCGACGAGAAGCGTGCGGCGTGGACGGGGTTGAGCACGCGCTCCCAGCTGTACAGGAAGTCGTCGGCGGTGACCGGTACGCCGTCCGACCACACGGCGTTGTCGCGCAGGTGGAAGGTGTAGCCGCGACCGTCGGGGTGCACGTCCCAGTGCGTCGCGATGGACGGCCGCGCGGTGAGGTCCACCGGGTCGTACTCGGTGAGTCCGTCGAAGATCTCGCCGATGATGCGCGAGTCCGGGTGGCCCGTCGCCTGGCCCGGGTCGATGGTCTCCGGCTCGGTCGCGTTGTTGTACACGAGCTCGTTGGCCGGCTGGTTCGCGCGGGAGAGGCCGAAGCGGTCGCCGCCAGCGCAGGCGACGAGCATCAGGAGCAGCGGAGTGAGAGTACGCATAGGTGCATGGGAGCCGGTTGAGGGCCGCGCGTCAAGCGAGTGACCGAGGGTTGACTGTCCAGGGGGCGAAGGGTTGCGTTACCGAGGCGGAGGAGGGCTCGTGCATCTGCTGCTGTGGCTGGTTTTCGCCTGTTCTTCGCCCGCGGTTCCGGGCGCCGAGGTCGTCACTCCCACCGAGGCCTACGACGTGCCGCCACCCCCGGGGGCGCGCACGCTGAGCTTCGAGCTGTCCTGGGTCCCGGAGCTCGGATCCACGGTCACGCTCCACGGTCCCGCGCAGGTGCCCGTCGACGTCGTGGACGTCTCCGAGACCGTGCCCCACGTGGTGACGGGCTACGCGCCCGAGGCACTCGCGGAGAGGGCGCTCACAGGCGGTTCGTGGACCGTGGAGCGCCGTGGAACCCGCTAGCAGCTCTCGGCGTCGGTGTAGCTCACCGCGATCTGGCTGCCCGGCGCCGGCGGCGTGCCGAACACGATGTCGCCGCTCTCCGGGTCGAAGGTCCAGTCGGTGGACTCGACGCCGTCGACGGTCACGGTGATGGTCTCGGCGATGGGCTCGTGGGTGAGGTGCCAGCGGATGCCAGCCGCAGCCTCGCCGATCGCCTCGCCGAGGGCAGCGGTGTGGCCGGTCCACTCGGACTCGCAGACGTCGAGGCGCAGACCACCCGTGGCCGAGATGGCCTGGGCGTAGCCCTCGCCGCGCTCGGCACAGGTCTCGCCCTGCTCGTTGAAGTCCCACAGCGGGAGGTCGGGAGCGCCGACGATGCCGTGGAAGGTGGTGCCGGGCACCACGGCGTTGACTTCGTTCACATAGGTGGTCCAGTGGCTGAAGTCGTCCGGGACGCCGCGGTCGTACGGTGCGGACTGGTCGCGCTCGTCAGACACGCTGATCACGGCCAGCTTCGCGTCGGGTCGCAGCATGCCCGCGTTGCAGCCTCCGTTCGCAGCGAGCACGGCGTCGCGGGCCATCTCGAGGCCGCGCTCGGTGTCGTCCGCACCGGGGTTGCCGATCTGCAGGGCAGCAGCCGCGAACTCGGTCTCGAGGTTCGGCGTGTCGCGGGTGAAGTAGGCGCCGGCGTGGCAGCCCTGGAAGAACGGCACGACGGCGGCCTGCCAGTCGGCCTCGAAGCTCGCGAGCTCGGCAACCATGGAGCCCATCGCCGCGGAGAGCTGCTGGATGTCGTGTTCCATCGAGCAGGACTGGTCGATGGTGAACAGGATGTCGATGCCACCGGGCTCTTCGGGCTGCTCGAACAGGTCGACGACGATGTCCTGTCCAGCGCTGACCTCGCCAACCACAGAGACCTGGTGCGGGGAGCCCGGGTCGTCGGCCGAGACACTGGCCGCGCCGTCAGCGACCATCGCCATGTCCGTAGCCATGGTGATCGGCAGCTGGATGAATGCGCCCGGCTGAATCGTCAGCGGGGTCTGCGGGTCGCTCACCCAGCCAGCGGGGGCCGCGGCGAGGAGGACGGACGAGACCTCGGCGGGCGCCGAGCCGACGTTGCGGATCACGAGCGGCTGCTCGAGGGCCGGGCAGGTGAGCTTGGTGCTGCCGAGGTCGACCGGGTCGACCTGAAGCACCGGAATCAGCGTCTCGCCGACCAGCTCGACGGTCTCGGTGAACTCGGTGCCGAGCAGGGACACGGAGACGCGGCCCTCGTCGACGAGGTTCGCCGCGTTGTAGCGGACGGTGATGTCCCGCTCTTCGCCAGGCTCGAGCTGAAAGGGGCCGCCGGCATCGACGAGCTCGAAGGCGTCGCTGGCGACGATGCCAATCGAGGTGACCTCGACGAGCGTGTCGCCCTCGTTGCGGATCGTGAACGGGTGGGACTCGCTGGTCTCCCGCTCCACGGGCCCGAAGGTGAGCAGGTTCGGCTCGACGACGACCTGTTCGTTGACGCGCACCGGATCGTCGATGTCCTCGATCCCGGTGTCCGACGGCGGACAGCCGGTCGCCAGCACGAGGATGGCGAGCAGCGAGGCCTGGGCCCAGTGGCCTCGGTTCGGTTGCATCATTTGCGTCATCGTCCTCTCCGTTCGCACCCTTCGACAACCGTAACGCCAGCTCTTGCCGGCCGCTGTCATGTTGCGTCCCGTCACGATTTCCTAGCCTACGTCTGGGACTCTCCGAAATTCACTTACGTCGCCTGACCCACAGCGGAAGCAGCAGGGCCAGCCAGCCGGCTCCCGGCGCGGTCTGGCACAGGCGGCCGCCGCCCTCGAGGCGCTCGCCCGAGTCGCAGACATCGCCGACGCCGTCGTCGTCATCATCTTCCTGGCCGGGGTTCGGGTCCTCCGGGCAGTTGTCGCAGATGTCGCCGACGCCGTCCCCGTCCGCGTCGTTGGTGTCGCCACGGGGGTCGTCGAGGCACAGGTCGCACGCGTCGCCGATCTCGTCCTCGTCGAAGTCCCACTGGCCCGGATCGGCCGTCTCGGGGCACACGTCGCAGATGTCGCCCACACCGTCCTGGTCGAAGTCGGCCTGGTCGGGGTTGGCCTCTTCGGGGCACACGTCGCAGACATCGGGCACGCCGTCGCCGTCGCGGTCCGCTTCCTGGTCGATGTTGAACACGTCGGGGCAGGTGTCGCAGGCATCGCCGAAGCCGTCGCCATCGCGGTCGGCCTGGTCCGGGTTCTC
The DNA here is from genome assembly GCA_006226595.1 of Deltaproteobacteria bacterium. Taxonomy (GTDB): domain Bacteria; phylum Myxococcota_A; class UBA796; order UBA796; genus M1803. The sequence continues at coordinate 26,655 of SBGP01000058.1, read as the reverse complement.
GATCTCCGGGCAGTTGTCGCACTCGTCGTTGCGGCCGTCGAGGTCGGTGTCGAGCTGGTCCGGGTCGAAGATGAACGGACAGCCGTCGCACTGGTCGCCGACGCCGTCGATGTCGACGTCGTTCTGGTCGGGGTTCGACAGGCCCGGGCAGTTGTCGCAGGCGTCGCCGACGCCGTCACCGTCGGTCTCGGCCTGGTCCTCGTTCGCGACGAACGGGCAGTTGTCGCACACGTCGCCGAAGGAGTCACCGGGCGGGATCAGGCTGTCGGAGTTGGCCTGATCCGTGTTCGGGATGTCGATGCAGTTGTCGCAGATGTCGCCGACGTCGTCGCAGTCCTTGTCTTCCTGCAGCGGGTTGAAGTCCTCGGGACAGTTGTCGCAGTCGAAGAGCACGAACAGGTCGAGGTTGCCCTCGGGGTCGGTGTACTGAAGGGTCGTCGTGTTGAACCCGTCGCCGTCCTCGTCGAGCGGCTGCATGAAGAACAAGCAGCCCCACGAGGTGTAGTCGTAGTAGTAGTCGGCGCTCTCGAAGGGTTCGCCGGTATCGGGGTCGACGTTCTGGGCGCACAGCGGGTCGTTCACGTCGACGGTGACTTCTTCGGAGACGTCGAGCGTGTTGCAGTTGAGGTCCTGGGTCAGGCTCTCGGTGCAATCGGTCGGCGGCTGCTGTGCGAAGGCGGTGGTCAGTGCGAGCAGGAGTGCGGTCACTGGGCACCTCCCTGGTCCTTGAGCATTTCTTCGAGGCGGTCACCGGAGGGCACGCGAATCGGTTGGTTGGCCGCGTCAGAGCCCTCGACGTCGAAGCGGATGCCCGACAGACGCACGCGCCCATCCGCGGCAATCGCGTCCGCCGGCGGCGCCGCGAAGGGCTGAGCCTGGTAGAAGGCCCGCACGGCCGCGCCATCGAGTGCCTCGACGCCGCTGGACTGGGCCACGCGCACCGAGATCAGCCGCCCGGTGCCATCGAGCACCGCATCGACCGTGAGCGTGTAGTGCTTGAGCGGCAGACGCCCCGCCTCGCGCAGCATGTCGGTCTGCGGCATGAACAGAGGGATGAAGCTGCCGTACACCTTCATCACGTAGGGATGGGTGGGCGCGAGACCGCCGCTCGCCGGTGCGGGCTTGGGGGCGACCGGCGCGGGCGCCGGTGCGACGGGCGTGGGCTCTGGGGCCACCGCGGGTTCCGGGGCCGGCTTTGGCGCAGGGGCCGTGACCGGCTCGGGCTGCGGGGCAGGGGCGGCGACCGGAGCGGGCTGTGGAGCAGGCGTGCTGACCGGCTCGGGCTGCGGTGCGGGGGCCGGCTGCGGGGCAGGGGACGTGACCGGCTCGGGCTTGGGCTCGCGGGCCTCGGGAGGCAGCTGCACACGCACGGGGCCCTGCATCTCGGGGTCCTCGAACGTGAAGGCATCCTCGGCGTCGTCTTCGATGACCGGGCCGAGCGCCTTCTGGATCTTGGCCTGCTCGGCCTCGTACTTGTCGAGGACCTCTTGCGGCCAGTTCGGACGCGGGGTGTCGACCATCTCGCCGGTCCACGGCAGCGGCGACTTCTCGGCGTGCTCGAAGTTACCGTCACCCGGGTCGCGGCGCTTGATGATGTGGAACTCGACCCGCCGGTTGGCCGCGAGCGCCTCCTCGGACTCGCCGGGCATGATCGGCTCGACCTCGCCCATGCCGCGGTACGAGATGCGGCTCTTGTGCACACCCTCTTCCATGAGGGCCTCGTGGATGGCGCGCGCGCGTCGGGCGGACAGGTCGTAGTTGTACTCGTAGGTGCCCTCGGCCGAGGCGTGGCCTTCGATGACCAGGTGCCCGATGCGCGGGTCGTCGGCCATGAGGGTCGCAATGGCCTCCATCGCGGGCTTCGACTCGGGCTTCAGCTTGGCCGTGTCGACGAAGAACAGGATGGGAGCGGTGACGATGACCTGCTCGCCGACCACCTGGGCCGGCGGCGGCTCTTCCGGTTCGGGCTCGGGCTCGGGCTCGGGCTCGGGCACGTCGGGCTGGACGACCACGATGATCTCGGGCTCGTCCGGCTCCTCGATCTCCGGCGGGGGCGGGCGATGCCAGTTCACCTGCGCGAGCACGCGAATATCGGTGGTGCCGACGCCAGGAGTGAACCCGCGGCCGATGCCGACGTTGAAGTCGAACTGCTCGGAGGCGCGGTAGCGAGCGCCGGTCATCGCCGAGAGCACGAGGTCCGGTCGCCCGAGGAAGATGCCGCCGCCCCAGCGGGTGTACAGAGCACCGTACAGATCGAGGTCGCCGACGATGGGGGCCATCGCGCCGCCGGAGACGAGCACCGCGGAGCCGCGGTCGTACAGTCCGGCATCGGTGTGCCACGCCGCGCGAGCGTCGAGACCGACGTTGGCGTGAATCGCGGTTGCACCGACGCCCGTGGCGTACGCGACACCGAGCTCGGTGCGTGGGCCTTGATCGCCCATCCAAGCGTTACGGCGGCCGAAGGGAAGCGCAAAGCCGAGGTAGCCGCTGAAGTCGCCAATCGCGCTGCGGCCGATCCAGTAGCTGCCGTTGACGCGGATGTCGCCGACGCCGAAGCCGTCCGCAGCGAGCTCTGGGACCTCGGAGCCCCACTGGCCGTGCATGGGGATGCTGCCGCCGATGCGCCAGCGCTTGGCGAGGGTCGCGCCAAAGCCCAGGTGCGCGGTGATGCGTCGGTGCACGACGGCCCCGACCTCGCCGTCCTCGCTGTACAGCACCAGCGGCGAGTCCTCGAACTGCAGCGTGGTCTGGGCGCGCATGGTCCCGGCTTCCTCGCGGGACGAGGACTCCATGCCAGGCAGCGCGTCCGGAGAGGGCTTGGGGTGGACGAGCTCGATGTCCGAGGACAGGGCCTGGGCCGCGGCGCTCCCGGGGAGGAGCAGGCAGAGCGACCACAGGACCGACGCCACGCGGACTGGGGTGGATGGTGCGCCAACCCTGCGCATCTTCCGCTGACTCATCGTGCTCCCGTTCTCCATGCCCCGCAGCCCGTACAAGATGCCCCATTCGGGGAGGTGCCGCGACCCTTGGATGGATTCTTGCCATCCACGCGGGAAGTGCCGGGCTTTGCGCTGCTGTTCACCTCTACCCAACCGGTGGCCGCAGCGCACGGCGAGAAGGACCGCTCAACCGGGGAGACTGGCGCTCACGGTCGAGTAGGTGCTCGCGACCTTGTCGGTCATCGTCGTGAACCCGACGAGAATCGTCATCGCGATGAGGGAGGCGAGAATCATGTACTCGATGGCCGGACCGCCGCACTCGTCTTCGACGAAACGGGCCCAGAGGACACCTCGGAAGGGGAACATCGCTACCTCCACCGCTGTCTTACCCCATTGGCATCCGGGTGCGAAGGAAATTTTTCGCCAAGCACATTTCTTCACCGTGCCGACCCGTCGAGCTGCCGAGGTTACGGGGCTGCATGCTCGCTCTGATCCTTTCGTTCGCGCTCGCCCAGACCCCCGCTCCGCCCGACTGGGAGCAGACGCTCGATCAAGTGGTCCCCGGCGTGGTCGCGCTGCGAGTGACCGCCGTTCGCGACTTCGACACCGAAGGGGCGGGCAACTCGGTCGGCACGGGCTTCGTGGTCGACCGGGAGCGCGGCATCCTGCTCACCAACCGCCACATGGTGCACGCGGGCCCCGTACGCAGCGAGGCCGTACTCCTCGACCACGAGGAGCTCGATCTACAGGCGATCTACCGCGATCCCGTGCACGACTTCGGCTTCTACCGCTTCGACCCCGCCGACGTGCGGTTCATGGAGCTCCCCGAGCTGCCGCTGGCGCCCGAGGGTGCGCGAGTGGGCGTCGAGATCCGTGTCATCGGCAACGATGCAGGCGAAAAGATCTCGATCCTCGATGGGACCATCGCGCGGCTCGATCGGTCCGCGCCGTACTACGGCACCGAGACCTACAACGACTTCAACACGTTCTACCTGCAGGCCGCGAGCGGCACCTCTGGCGGGTCGAGCGGCTCCCCGGTCGTCGACATCCACGGGCAGGTGATTGGACTCAACGCCGGCGGTAGTCGGGAGGCCGCGTCGAGCTTCTACCTGCCGCTGGACCGGGTCGTGCGGGCCCTCGAGCTGATCCAGGAGGGCAAGCCGGTCCCGCGGGGCACGCTGCTCTCGACCTTCCGGCACATGCCCTACGACGAGTGTCGACGCCTCGGCCTCTCCGAGTCCGCCGAGGCAAACCTGCGCTCCGCGTTTCCCGAGGGCACTGGCGCCCTGGTCGTGGACCGCACGCTGCCGGGGTCGGCGGCCGATGGGGTGCTGCAGTCGGGAGACATCCTCCTCGCGGTCGACGGCGAGGCGCTGAACGCCTTCGTGCCGCTCGAGTCCGTCCTCGACGACGGTGTCGGTGGCGAGGTGACGCTGACGCTCGAGCGCGGCGGCGTCGCACAGGACCTGACCCTGCCCATCGAGGACCTCCACGCGGTCACGCCCGATGACTACCTCGAGGTCGGGCGCGCGGTAGTGAACGACCTCTCGTACCAGGTGGCCCGCAACCACGCGCACCCGCTCGAGGGCGTGTACATCGCGGTGTCCGGATACATGTTCGGGCGCGCGGGCCTCGGCGCGGGCCGTGTGGTCACCGCCGTAAACGGACGCCCGACCCCCGATCTCGACAGCCTTCAGAAAGCACTCGAAGGAATTGCCGACCGGGAGCTGTTCCAGGTCCGCAGCCACCCCATCCAGGACATCCGCCACGAGGAGGTGGACGTCGTGGTCATGGACCGCACCTGGTACCCGATGCGTCGCTGCGTGCGGGACGACGCCACGGGCATGTGGCCGTGCACCGACGCCGCGCCTCCTCCGGAGGCCTCCCCGCCGCCTGTACGCGAGGTGCTGCCGCCGCTCTCTCCTGACAAGGTCGCCGCGAAGGTGGCCAGCGCGCTGGTGATGGTGGACTTCGACGTGCCGTACTCCACTGCGGGCACGCGAAGCTTCAACTACCAGGGCGTGGGAACGGTCATCGATGCCGAGAGAGGGCTCGTGCTCGTCGACCGGGACACCGTGCCCGTCGCGCTCGGCGACATCACGCTGACCTTCGCGGCTTCGGTGCGGGTCCAGGGACAGCTCGAGTGGCTCGATCCCGTCCACAACACCGCCATCGTTCGCTACGACCCCGCCTCGCTCGGCGATACGCCGGTAGAGGCCGTCACCTTCGTCGATCGCGCCGTGGATGCCGGCGACGTGGTGTGGCAGGTCGGACTCGACCGCCACCAGCAGGTGAGCAGCATCAAGACCGAGGTCGAGCGCGTGCAGCCCATCGCCCTCGGCGCGAGTGGCACCCCGCGCTTCCGCGACATCAACGCGGTGGGCGTCGACCTGGTGAGCTCCGCGCCGAGCCTCGGCGGCGTGCTCGTCGACAAGAAGGGACGCGCACTCGCGCTGTGGGGCAGCTTCCTCGACCCGCGGGAGGGCGAGCGTCGCTTCCGCGGCCTCCCGACGACCTTCCTCCCCCCGCACGTGCGCGGCGAGGAGCCCGGAGATGCGCGCTGCACCCTCGGCGCCGAGCTGAGCGCCGTGTCACTCGCGGACGCGCGAGACCGGGGGCTGGAGGACTCCAGGGCCCGCGCCCTGGTCGAGCTCGACCCGCGCTGGCGCCGGGTGCTCGAGGTCGTGCGCGTCGACGGGCGGGCCCCGGCTCGCGGCCACATCACGGATGGTGACCTGCTCATCGGACTCGGCGTGGACAGCGCGACACCGATCGCCCGCTTCGAGGACATCGAGCAGCTCGGGTCGCAGTGCGACGTGCCACTCCTCGGTCGCGTGCTCCGCGATGGCGGAGAAGCCGAGGTGACGTTCACTCCGCAGGAAGTGAGCGGTCGCGGCGTCGACCGCATCGTCAACTGGGCCGGGCTCGTGCTCCACGCGCCGCACCACGAGGTCGGGTTCCAGCAGGGCATCGTTCCCGAAGGGGTGTACGTCGCCTGGCTCTGGTACGGCAGCCCCGGCTCCCGCTATGGACTGCGGCCGACGCGCCGTATCACCGAGGTGAATGGCGTTGCGACGCCGGATCTCGATGCATTCCTCGAAGCCATCTCAGGGTTGGCGGACGGCCAGAGCGTGCGCCTGACGACCACGCTGCTCGATGGCACCGTGCGCGTGTCCACCCTCAGGCTGGACCTCGAGTACTGGCCAACCACCGAGCTGGTGGCTACCGAGGCCGGCTGGCAACGCCGAGACGTCGAGTGATCTTGCCCTTGCGCCTACGGTAGATTGCCGGCCCCCCGAGAGACCATGGACTCCAGCGAGACCCCCGCGCCGCTCAAGCTCGGCACGTTCATTGGCGTGTTCACGCCCACCATCCTCACGATCCTCGGCGTGATCATGTATCTGCGCCTCGGCTGGGTCGTGGGGCATGCCGGCATGACGCGCACGGTGATCATCGTGCTCGTCGCCAACGCGATCACCGCGATCACCGCGCTGTCGATGAGTGCGCTGGCCACGAACATGCGCGTCGGCGTCGGCGGCGCCTACTTCCTGATCTCGCGCTCGCTGGGGCTCGAGACCGGCGGTGCCATCGGCATCCCGCTGTACCTGTCGCAGACGCTGTCGCTCACGCTGTATGCCTACGGTCTGGCGGAGTCGGTGAAGATCGTCTGGGCCGGGGCGCCGATCAGCTTCCTCGCCGCCGTCATCGTCGTCGGTGTGGCTTCGGTCGCCGCGCGGTCCACCGAGCTCGCGCTCAAGCTCCAGCTGCCGATCATGGGGCTCATCCTCCTCTCGCTGGCCTCCCTGGTCGCGGGCGTGGACTGGGGCTCGCGGCCGCTGCCCACCGGCAGCGGCGAGCTCGGCTTCTGGCCGGTGTTCGCGGTGTTCTTCCCGGCCGTCACCGGCGTGCTCGCAGGCGTGTCGCTGTCGGGTGACCTCGACAAGCCGGAGGAGTCCATTCCGCGGGGCACGCTCGCCGCGGTGTTCGTCGGCGCGATCGTGTACTTCACGGTGCCGTTCTTCCTGGCCTACGGTGCGCCGCCCGAGGCGCTGATCGCCAACGAGCTCGTGTGGACCGAGATTGCGGCGGTGCCGCTGTTTGTGATGCTCGGCCTGTGGGGTGCCGTGCTCTCGTCGGCCTTCGGCAGCATCCTCGGTGCGCCTCGCACCCTGCAGGCACTCGCGCGCGACCGCCTCGCGCCCGAGTGGTTGGGGCGCAACGACCCGGCGACGGGCGAGCCCCTCGCGGCGCTGTACCTCTCCGCAGTCATCGCCTTCGTGGCCGTGCTCCTCGGCGATCTCAACGCCGTGGCCGAGTGGGTGACGGTGTTCTTCCTCACCACCTACGGCGCCCTGAACGCCGTCGCGGCGCTCGAGGGGCTGGTCGGCGACATCTCGTTCCGTCCGCGCATCCCGGTGCCGTGGTGGGTCAGCGCGCTCGGCGGCTTCGGCTGCCTCGTGGCGATGTTGCTCATCAACCCGCTCGCGTGCGGCATCGCCATCGTCGTCGAGCTCATCATCTTCTGGTGGCTGTCGCGTCGCTCGCTCGAGGCCACCTGGGGCGACGTGCGCAGTGGCTTCTGGCAGTACGCGACGCGCTTCTCGCTGCTCAAGCTCCGCGAGTCGGGCCACGACCCGCGCAACTGGCGCCCGCACCTGCTGGTGTTCGCGAAGGACCTCTCTCGGGACGTGGACATGGTCCGCCTGGCCGGTGCCTTCTCCCAGGAGCGCGGCATCGTCACCGTGACCACGCTGCGTATCGGCGACATCGACGAGCACGTGGACACCGATGTGCTCCTCCGCCGCAACGAGGCCATCCTCGAGCGAGAGGGCGTGCTCGCGTTCTCCGAGGTCGCGGCGGTTCCCCAGCTCGCGCCCGGCATCATCACCGTGGCTCAGGCGCACGGCTTTGCCGGGCTCGCCTCGAACAGCGTGCTGCTCGGGTGGCCGAAGCAGCCGACGGCGGAGCGCCTGTCGCGCCAGATGGGCCTCGTGCGCCGGCTCAACGGCCTGCACAAGTCCACCCTGATCTTCCGCCCGGGTGACCGCGAGCCGCGGGAAGACGGCCCGCTGCTCATCTGGTGGAAGGGCAAGGAGAGCAATGGCGATCTGATGCTGCTGCTCGCCCACCTGCTCAGCCTGGACCCGCTGTACGCGAACAACCGCATCGTGCTCAAGTCGGTGGTCGAGGACGAGGAGGCGGCGGTGAAGCGTCAGCGGGAGTTCGCACTGATGCTCCCCGACATCCGCATCCAGGCGCACGTCGACGTCATCGTGCGGCCCGAGGACGAGTCGGCGCTCAGCGTGATCCGCCGTCAATCGGTGGGCGCGCGCCTGGTCTTCCTCGGTCTCTCCGTGGTCTCGGAGGAGGATGGCGCCGTGTACGGCGAGCGGCTCGTCGACATGCTCGATGGACTCACGGACACCCTGCTCGTGCGCAACGCCGGGCCCTTCCGAGGAATGCTGGTCGGATGATGCGACGCATTGCCGTGCTACGACACGCGAAGAGCAGCTGGAGCTCGGGAGCGGGTACCGATCACGCCCGGCCGCTCAATGAGCGCGGGCTGCGCACGGCCCCGCTCGTGGGCGAAGCGCTGCGGGATCGAGGCTGGGTTCCCGACCTCATCCTGTCCAGTGACAGCCTGCGGACGCAGATGACCGTCGAGGGCGTCCTCCGCGGCTTCGGGCGCAAGATCCCGACCCAGTTCACCGGGCAGCTCTACCATGCGGGCGTCGACCAGGTGCGACGCCTGCTGCCCGAGGTGCCGGACCACGTCGAGACCGTGCTCCTCGTCGGCCACAACCCGGGCTGGGAGTCGGTCGTGGGCTGGTTCAGCGGTGAGTACGTGATCATGAAGACCGCGGACTGTGGGCTGCTCGTCGGTCAGGGCGAGAGCTGGGAGCGGGCGGTGGCCGAGCCCGGGAACTTCGCGCTCGAAGAGTTCCTCCGGGCCCGCGAGATCTAGCCCGCGTGCGCCCGGAGGCCGGGAACGGTCTCTACCACCAGGGGACGACGTCGCCGTAGCGAGCGTCGATCCGGCCCACGAGGTCGGCGGACTCGGCGGCGACGAGGATGAACGCACGGTCCACGCCCTCCTCCCACTCCTCGGTGAGGTTGGCCGGCGGGGTCGCCTTGTAGCCAATCGGACGACCCGGCAGATCGAGGGGGATGTCCACGCGACCATCGAGGTCGTTGTCGCCATCGGCCCGATGCAGGCCGTCACGGACCTGGAAGGTGAACTGCCAGCCGTCCACGGACGGGGTGGAGCCCGAGAGGATGAGGAAGCTGATCTGGCCGCGGTCCGAGACGTAGCGCTCGCCTTCGTAAGCGACGGCTTCCTGAAGGCCGGACAGCGTGCCCTCGACGGTCCACGCCTGCCGGGCCTGGTCGTAGCGGACGCGCCAGGTCTCGCCCCACGCGATGCCGCCGCAGGGGTTCACCTGCACGACGCGTCCGTTGGTGCCGTTGCCCTGCATCGCGGCGGCCCCGGGCACACTGCCGAAGTTCGTCTCGATGTCGCCGCCGCTGATCTGGCTGACCACCTGCGTGCGTGGCCCGCCGAAGCTCCGGACGAAGCAGCCGGTGCTCTCCTCGACCATCTGCACGTACCCGTTGGAGAGGCTCACCGCGACGGCCTTGCCGGACAGGGCCACGCCGTCGTCGTCTTCCTCGGGCCAGGTGAAGGGGGTGTGGATGGCGCCGATGCCGCGGACCTGCGCCTGGGTCTGAATGCCCTGCACGCCCGGCATCCAGGCGTTTGCATCCCGGAGCTCGCCTGCATCCAGGTCGTACAGCCACACGGACGTGGCGGCCGTCGGCACGAGGTACACGAGGTTCTCGCCGGCGGTCGACTCGAGGTACGCGACGTCGATGACGGGCCAGGGGAGCACGTGCTCGGTGGCGGCGCCGTTCGCGTCGACGGACCAGAAGCTGCTCCGGAGGTTGTCCGCGGCGTACAGCGTGCCGCTCGGGCTCCACGCAAGGCGACCCGGGCTGGCATCCCCGGGCATGTCGACGACCGTGGACACGGTGCCGTCGGCCGGATCGACCAGCTTGAGCCGCGTGAGACCGCCCGCCGAGGTGACCACGGCCAGGGCGCTCATGTCGGGAGCCATGGCGAGGTGGAGCGGGGTGCCACCGACGTCGATCTCGGTGAGGCCGTTGTCGGTAGAGAAGCGGAACTCGTCACCGGCGGTGGCCGTGCCATCGAGCACGAAGGACACGGGCGGCTTGTGGCGCGCGCCGTCGAGGTCGGTGGCGCGGTCCCAGGTGTAGGCCTCGCCCGGCGTGACCGGCACAGAGAGCCGTCCGCTGCGGCTGCCCTGCATCCACCAGTCCGAGCCGTCGTACTGGACGACCCAGTCCTCGGTGGCCGCCGCGCCCTGGTACACGACGATGTCCGAGAGGGTCGGGGAGTCGCCACTGTCGTCGGTGTCGATGAACACCGGGGTGCTGATGGTCGCGTCCGTCTCGATCGGCGCCCCGGAGGCATCGAGCCCGGACACGTGGGGCACGCGAAGCAGCGTGCCGTAGGCCTTGTCGGCGGCGAACAGCGTGACCTCACCCGCAGCGGGCGCGTACACGGCCAGCTCGCCGATGCGGCGTCCTTCGCCGGTCGCCAGACCACTGCTCCGGGACAGGACGGAGTCCGGGTCGTCGGCGAGGAAGCTCTCGCTGGTGAGCGCCATCACGGCGATGCGACCCCCATCGAGGTTCGCGGCGTAGCCCACCGGCTCGGTGAACGTGCCGTTGCCCTCTTCGAGCACGGCCAGCGCCGAGGGCGTGTCGAACGCTCCGGGGGTGCGCTGGGCCTGGTTGCAGCCGATGGCGAGAGCGAGAAGCAGGGGAAGGGAGCGGCTCATCGGTTCGCCATCCGGGTGACGACCTGCAGGTAGGTCGGGCTCGACGGGTCGAGGTCGATGATCGCGAGGGTGCCCTCGGCCCCTTCGTCGCTGACCTCGCCGACGTAGTTCGCGACCACTGCGAAGCGGCCGTCGGGGCTGATGCGAACCGTGTGTGGGAACTCGCCGACGCCGTCGACGGCGCGGACCTCCTCACCGTAGGGCCCGAGGGTCAGGTCGTAGACGTACACGCGGTTGCCGCGGGCGTGGGTGACGAGCATCAATCGGCCGTCGGGGCTGATGGCCATGCCGGCGCCCGTGATCTGCGCCAGGCTCTCGGCACCCTCGTCCTCGTCCTGAAGCGGTCGGTTCGAGTCGGACTGCGGTGCGCGTGCCAGCGGGAAGGACCACAGCAGGGCGTGGTCGAGCGCCTGCTTCTCGCTGTCGTCTTCGAGCTGCGACAGGTCGTAGACCAGGACGCTGTCCGGGTCGGAGGCGGTGGCGTACAGCAGGTCGGTTCCCGGTCGCGGGGCCGCGTCTCGGAAGCCGCGAGCGCCAGCCGTCGACGAGTACCGGAAGATGGCTTCGATGTCGTGCACGTTGCCGTCGGCCTCGATGCCCGAGTCGTCGCGGATGTCGATGACGATGAGGTGCGGGCTCTGGCGCGTGGTCACGTACAGGAAGCCGCGCTCCGCATCGACGCGCGCGTTGGTGGCGCCGAGTCCAGACGTGGCGAAGTCGTCCGTGGTCTGGCCGAGCTCGATGAAGTCGGCCGCCGGTCCGCCGCGCTCGGTGGAGAACACGAGGGTGTCGCCCGCCGTCGGGAAGTTGTGGGCGCCGTAGAGCTGCTCGGGGCGTCCGGTCGCGAGACCGATGCGCGGGGAGACGCCGTCACTGCCGGTGTAGGCGATCCACACGCGGTCGGTGTCCACGGAGAGCAGCACGGGACGCGTCACGCCTCCCGCCGAGAAGCTGCGGAGTACCGGAAGGAGCACGGGGCTCGGCTGCTCGGTGAGCGGGTGGTCTTCGCGAACCCACGCCGACCCGTCGTAGACCGCGTGGCCGAGCCGCCAGGTGGTGCCGTCGGTTCCGGTGTACAGCATGTGCTGCGCGCCGTCGTACTCGAACACAATCGGGTCGCGGACGCCGGTGTCGTCGAACTCGCCGGGCAGGCCGTTGCCGAACTGCCAGGCGCGGGTCGGGCCGGGCTCGCGGGTGAGGGAGCCGTCCGCCTCGACGACCGCGGAGCCGATGCGGAAGCGGCTTCCGTCGGAGCCGGCGTACCACAACCGGCCGTCGGCATCGACGCTGTGCGGGACCTGGGCGAAGCCGTCCCATTCCTCGCCGTCGTCGAGCAGGTTGCCGGCGACCTCGGTGAACGAGAGACCGTCGTCGCTCTGCGCGAGGCGCATGCGGGTGACGCCCTCGGCATCTCGCTGACCGAAGTACATGTTCCAGCCGTTGGTCGCCGGAACGACCACCGCACCGTCCACGTCACCGGGGACCGTGAGCACGTCGTGGGACAGGACCACGAAGCGGCCGTCCTGGTCCTCGAGGGCGACCACACGGGTGCGCGAGCTGTCGTCGGTCGCGAGTGCATACAGCACCTGCGTGCCATTCACATCGACGTACGTGGCGGGCTCCAGGCCCTGTCGCGAGGTGGTGCCGAAGGCCTCGAGTCCGAGCTCGTGGCCCGTCGACGGGCGAACCGCGAAGCCTGCGCCCGCGGAGGTCCACGTGCCGCCGGCCACGGCGGGCTGCTCGATCAGGCCGAGGTCGTCGCCCTCGGTGCGGAAGAATCCCTGGATGTCGTTATGCACGGCGGCCCGCGGCGGACGACGGAGCTGGAAGGTCTCGCCCGATTCTGCGAACACCTCGGGGGTCGACCACTCACGGCCGTCCCAGGACCACGCGGTGGCGAAGTGCCACGCGTCGCCCTCGCTGACGGTGAGCACCATGAGATAGCGACCGTTGGCCCAGCCGACGACGGGCGCCGCGGCGCTCTCGCCGGGAACGTTGAGCACTTCTTCGACCGGCGAGAAGGTCTGCGCGTCCTGGCTCTCGGTAAGGCCGATGCTCCACGTGGTGCCGTCCCACATCGACACCCACATGCGCAGGCCGTCGAGCTGCGAATCGGCCAGTACCGCGGGGTCCTCGAGGCTCTCGAAGCCCTCGGGTGCCTCGGCGATGATCTCGTCGGTGCGCTCCCACGTGCCGGACGTGCCGATGAAGGCGCGACCGATGAACGCAGGCTCGTCGCGATCGACACGCGCGTCGAAGAAGAGCTGGCCGACGTCACGGAAGGTGACGATGGCAGGCCCGCCGAGGTAGCCGCCGTCGCTGCCGGGCGTGCCGCGCTGAAGGGCCGGCGCGACGTCGATCACCTCGAAGTCGGCGGGTCCGTAGGGACTGACCACGGCGAACAGCGTGCCGTCGTCGGCGAAGTGCAGCGAGGGGTAGCCCTCGATGGTCGCGAAGGTCGCGTCGGTGACCTGGGAGAACAGGCCCTCGTCGCCCGGATCGAGCAGGAGGGGGGCCGCTGCCGGCCGCCAGTCCTGGCCGCCGCTCTGCCACAGCTCTACACCGCGGCCAGAAGGCAGCCACGCGCGCTGGGAGACGTCGACCCAGGTGAAGGTGTACTGCTCGTCGGGCACCGAGGTCGCGGTGATCACCGACGCCAGTCCGATCTCGCCGGAGGAACCGCTGCGATCGAGGTCCGAGAAGCGGGCAGGGTGAATCGCCGCTCCGTCGGACACAGGCACGACCTCGACCTCGTCCCCGCTGGCATCGAGGATGGACACGCTCGCACCGGTCACGTTCACCGCGTAGGCGAGGCCCGACACCGGATCGACGGCGATCGGATGAGGGTCCTGACGCACCTCGACGCGCTCCCGCAGCGTCGGGTCGGTGGGGTCGCTCGCGTCGATCACGAGCACGTCGTCGTAGTCCACGACCGTGCGCGAGTCCTCGGAGAACTTGCTCGGCACGAGAAGGAGATCGCCGCTGATGCCGATCTGCCCGAGGTAGGGGTCGGTCGCCAGCGCGTACGCATCGACCTCGTCCATGAGCACGCGCCCGCGGGAGGTGTCGATGCTCTCCCAGTCGACGAGCAGCACGCTGCCCCCCGAGTAGCTGCGGAAGGGATCGCTGTTGGTGACCGCGAGGTAGGTGCGGCCGTCGCGCTCGATGAACTGCAGATCCGTGGGGCCGGCGAGGCAGGTGCCGATGCCGATCTCGCCGTAGGCGTAGCTGCCCTCCGGGTAGTCGGCGCACGCACCGACGTCCGGGCCGAGACCGCGCTCGACGAGGCAGCCGGACAGGAGGAACAGCAGGGGGGTGAGATGGCGCAAAGCGGGGACTCCAGGGCGCGAGCCAACGCGCCTATCGCATGGGACCGCGATTCGCACCTGTTGTGTGCTGGCCCGCACGATCCTTCACGCGGCGAGCCGCCAGGACTCCACTGCCGCGCGAAACGCGGGCTTTGCACCGTCCCGGCTGCCGCGGACCCCCGATCTGGGTTACCCCCAGCCCCCGCGACAAGAGGGAGGCGGAATGGACATCACGCGCTTTGGCGTCGTCGGTTCGGGCCAGATGGGCAACGGCATCGCCCACGTGGCTGCCGTGGCCGGGTTCGACGTCACGCTCCAGGACATCTCGGCGGCTCAGCTCGAGCGTGCCCGCAAGACCATCGAGGGCAACCTCGCGCGTCAGGTGAAGAAGGAGCGCATCTCGTCGGCCGACGCGGACGCGGCGCTGGCCCGCCTCACGTTCACGGAGGACAGCAAGGCGCTGTCCGAGTGCCAGCTCATCGTCGAGGCGGCCACCGAGAACGTCGACCTCAAGTTCCGCATCTTCGAGGGCCTGACCCAGGTCGCGTCTCCCGGCGCCATCCTCGCGTCGAACACCTCGTCGATCTCGATCACGGCGATCGCCGCGCACACCGACCGTCCCGAGGACGTCATCGGCATGCACTTCATGAACCCCGTGCCGGTCATGAAGCTCGTCGAGATCATCCGTGGCCTCGCCACCAGCGACGCGACCTACGCGACCGTGAACGCCGTCGCCGAGAAGATGGGCAAGACCACCGTGCTCGCCCAGAAGGACATGCCCGGCTTCATCGTGAACCGCGTGCTCATGCCCTACATCAACGAGGCGGTGTACGCGCTGTACGAGGGCATTGCTTCCGTCGAAGACATCGACGTGGCGATGAAGCTCGGCACCAACGTGCCCATGGGCCCGCTCACCCTCGCGGACTTCATCGGTCTCGACACCTGCCTCGCGATCATGCACGTGCTGCACGACGGCATGGGCGGCGACTCCAAGTACCGCCCGTGTCCGCTGCTCACCAAGTACGTCGAAGCGGGCTGGCTCGGTCGCAAGACCGGCCGCGGCTTCTACAACTACGGAGACAAGTGATGAGCGTGCTCGACATCGATCGCATCGGCCAGGTCGCGATCTGGCGGATCACGCGTCCCCAGGCGCTCAACGCCCTGAACGCGGACGTGCTCGACGCGCTGCACGCGGCGGTCGACGCGGCGTCCCGGGATCACGAGCTCCGCGCGGTCGTGCTCACCGGCGAGGGCAAGGCCTTCGTCGCCGGCGCGGACATCGCGGCGATGAAGGACATGACGCCGGCGCAGGCCGAGGCCTTCGCGGCCAAGGGCCAGGACCTCGGCGCCCGCTTCGAGAAGCTCGGAGTGCCGATCATCGCCGCCGTCAACGGTTTTGCGCTCGGCGGTGGCTGCGAGCTCGCCATGAGCTGCGACATCGTGCTCGCCGGTCCCAAGGCCAAGTTCGGCCAGCCCGAGGTCAACCTCGGCGTCATCCCGGGCTTCGGCGGGACCCAGCGCCTCGTGCGTCGCGTCGGCCTGACCCGCGCGATGGACCTGTGCATGTCCGGCCGCTTCGTGAACGCCGACGAAGCCGTGACCATGGGCCTCGCCGCCCGCAAGGTCGAGGGCGATGTCGTCGAGGAGGCCCTGGCCCTCGCGCGCACCATCGCCGAGAAGGGGCCGGTCGCCGTGCGCTACGTCAAGCGCGCCATCCACGAGAACGCGGATGCCGACCTCGACACCGGCCTCGCCGCCGAGCGCAGCCTGTTCGCGCTGTGCTTCGCGACCGCCGACCAGAAGGAGGGCATGGGTGCCTTCCTCGACAAGCGCGCCGCCGCCTTCACCGGAAACTAGGGGAACACCGTGTTCGAGCTCACCGAAGACCAGCAGGAAATCCGCGACCTCGCCCGCAACTTCGCCCGGGAGCAGATCCTCCCCGGCGCGACCGAGCGCGACCGCAGCCACGAGTTCCCGACCGACATCGTCAAGCAGCTCGGCGAGATGGGCTTCCTCGGCATGTTCGTGCCCACCGAGTACGGCGGCACCGGCCTCGACGTGATGTCCTACGTGCTCGCGCTCGAGGAGATCTGCTACGCGGACGCCGGCGTCGGCGTGATCATGAGCGTGCAGAACAGCCTCGCCATCTACCCGATCCTCGCCTTCGGCAACGAAGAGCAGAAGCACAAGTACCTGCCGGCGATGGCCTCCGGCGAGAAGATCGGCTGCTACGCGCTCACCGAGCCGATGACCGGCTCGGACGCCGGTGCGCAGAAGACGCGCGTGCGCGCCGATGGCGACGACTACGTGCTCGACGGCACCAAGATGTGGATCACCAACGGCCCGCAGGCCGATGTGTGCGTCGCCTACGCGAACCTCGAGGTCGAGTCCAAGCACAAGGGCGTGTGCGCGTTCATCATCGACACGGCGACCGAGGGCTTCTCGGTGTCCAAGGTCGAAGAGAAGATGGGCATCCGCTGCTCCGCTACCGCCGAGCTCGTGTTCGAGAACCTTCGCGTTCCCGGCGAGAACCGTCTGCTCGGCGAGCGCGAGGGCTTCAAGGTCGCGATGGCCACCCTCGACGGAGGCCGCATCGGCATCGCCGCGCAGGCCCTCGGCATCGCCCAGCGCTGCCTCGACCTCTCGGTCGAGTACGCCAAGGAGCGCGTCGCCTTCGGCAAGCCGATCGCGAACCTCCAGGCCATTCAGTGGAAGATTGCCGACATGCGCACCCGCATCGAGGCTGCCCGCCTGCTGACCTGGCGTGCCGCCCAGCTCAAGGATGCCGGCAAGCGCGCGTCCGCCGAGTGCTCGATGGCGAAGTTGATGGCGTCGGAGGTCGCGAACTTCTGCGCCTACGAGGCCGTGCAGATCCACGGTGGCTACGGCTACAGCGCCGAGTACGAGGTCGAGCGCCTGTACCGCGATGCCCGCATCACCACGCTGTACGAGGGCACCTCCGAGATCCAGCGCCTCGTCATCGCCAAGGACACCCTGCGATGAGCCGCCGCCACCTGCGAGTGCTGGTGGCCAAGCCTGGCCTCGACGGTCACGACCGTGGGGCCAAGGTGGTCGCGCGCGGACTGCGCGACGCGGGCATGGAGGTGATCTACACAGGCCTGCACAAGACGCCGTCCCAGATCGTGCGCACGGCCGTCGACGAGGACGTGCAGGTCGTCGGCCTGTCGATCCTCTCGGGCGCCCACAACCGGCTGCTGCCGGAGGTCGTCAAGGGTCTGAAGGCCGAGGGCATGGGCGACGTGCTGATCATCGCCGGCGGCATCATCCCCGCTGCCGACGAGCAGGGCCTGCTCGCGGCGGGTGTGTCCAAGGTGTTCAATCCGGGCACGCCGATCGCCGAGATCGTCGCCTTCATCGAAGAGAACGCGCCGGACCCGCTCGCGTGAGCGCGCGGCCTGCCACCGGGCGGGCTGCGCTGGTGACAGGGACGAGTGCCGAGTTCCTGGGGGCGCGGCCGCTTCCGCGGGTGCTGGCGCGCCCCGTGGTCTGGGTGCTCGGGCCTTCGGGATCGGGGCGGACCTCGGTTGCCACCCGCCTTGCCGGCGGCGAGCACCTCGCGCTGGACGGGCGCGCGCTTCAGGCCGCGCTGGCGCACCAGGTCAAGCGCAAGCGCTGGGCCGACGAACTCGTGCACACGGATGCGCTGGTCCTCGATGGTCCGAGCTGGCTTCGCGGCCGTCCCGGAGTGGTCGCGGCGCTCTCGGATCTCCTCGCACAGAGGCTTCAGGGCCGTCGGCGCACGGTGGTCGTGCAGTCGGACGAGGACCCGTCCCTCGACGTAGTGCTCGGGGCCGTCGAGCCCGAGGATGTCGCGGTGGTGGGGCTGAGGTTCCCGGCAGGAGAGCGCGGTCGCCGTCGCGCCGTGCGGCGCCTGTGCGCCGAGCTCGGCCTGGGCATGCAGGCGGGCAGGGGACTCGCGGGCATCGACCCCTGGACCTACGCCGAGGTTCGGCGCCGCCTCACTTCTTCGGAGTGACCGGCGTCGGCGGGGCCTTCGGGCTCTCCTCTTCCTCGTCGCCCTCGTCGTGGATGTAGCCGAGGGCGTTGAGCATCTCGAGGTCCGAGCCGCTGGCTTCGCGCTCCTTGAGCGAGGCGATGCGTGCGGCTTCACCGATGGGCGTGTCGAACACCGGGCCAGCGCGAACGATGACGTGCTCGCGCCCGGGTGTCTCCCAGGTCGAGCGGTCGTCATGGTGGAACACGCGCTGAACGCGGCTGTTGCGCAGCATCTCGACCTTTCGAGTCGGCTGCGCCTCGTCGAACATCACCCACGCGGTGCCGCGTCCCTTGCGGGCTGGCTCGATGTGCAGTCGGCGTCCGTCCTCCGAGAGCCAGACCTTGGCGACGTCCTCCGGTGTGGCTTCGGGCTTCTCGCCCCACGCGAGGTTCGCTCGACCCCGGCGCATGGCCTCGGGGTCGAAGAGGCCCGCCCGGATGGCGGGCGCAGGCAGCTTCACCGTCATCGGCTCGGTGAGGATGAACGCGAGCCGCCATCCCTCGCCGACGGGCATGTCGAGATGGGCCGCGGACAGCGCGGCGCGGTACGGCGCCATGTCGACGGTGCCGGCGAGGTTCTTCTTCTCTTCGGGGTCCTCGGCGAGGTCGTAGAGCTCCTCCTCGCCATCGGCGGTGCGCACGATGTACTTGTGGCCATCGACGACGACGCCCCACTGCTCGCGCTCGTACATCAGGTGCGCCGTGCCGATGGGGCGGTGGGCGAGCTCGCCGGCCTCGGCGCCCTCGACGAAGGGCTTGAGGCTGACGCCGTCGGTCTCCGGCGTGTCCTCGAAGCCGACGTAGTCGTACAGGGTCGGTGCGATGTCGGCGAGGGTGGCCGGCACGTCGGCGCGCGGCGTCGGTGTCTCGCCGTGCGGCGGGCGGACCATGAGCACGGCCCGGGTCACGTCGTCGTACAGCGCGTGGTTGTGCTCGAAGCCGCCGTGTTCCCACAGCTCTTCGCCGTGATCGGAGTGGACGACGACCAGCGTCTGGGGCCCGAGGGCGTCGAGCTTCTCGAAGAAGCGCCCGAGCTGCGACGAGAGGTAGCCCATCTCGCCGTCGTACAGGCCGATGATGTGGGCCTTGCGCTGATCGGTGAGCTCGCCGCTGCGCTCCATGCGCGACACGGTCCACCGGTTGAACTCCGGCGGGAGCTCCGGGTCCGGGTGGTCGACGAACTTGTCCGCGAACTCGCCGGGCGGCTTGTAGAACAGGTGCGGGTCCATCATGTGCAGGAACAGGTAGGCGTCGCGGTGGCGGTGGGCCTCGAGCCACGCGAGTGCCTGATCGACCTGCTCCTCGCCGATGGCCTTCGGGTCGAGGCGCCACATGTCGAAGCCGTGGTCGAAGTCGAAGCGCGGTGCGAGGTGCACGTTGGCCACGATGCCCGCGGTCGCGAAGCCGTGATCCTGGAAGACCTCGCCGATGTTCGTCGCGCCGACGGCGGTCAGCGGGTAGCGGCCCGTCGTCGCCGATCGGAAGCTCGGGCGCGTGCGCGGGGCAGGGGTCCAGGCCGCGTCGAACACGGTGGCGGTCTCGGCGAAGGCGTCGAGTTCGGGGGTCGTCGGCCGCGGATAGCCGTACGCGCCCATGTGGTCGGGACGCGTGGTGTCGAGGCCGATCACGATCACGTGCCGAGGTGGCGCCGTTGGCGTCGAGGCGACCTCGGGATGCGCGACGAACAGGTAGTCCTGGGCCGCGCTGCCGCGTACTTCGGAGACGATCTCGAGGGTGCCGCTTCGGCCCGCGATCTTGTCGAGGGGCACCACCCAATCGACGAACGGGTCGTCGCGGGTCACGTCCAGCTCGACGAGGCGCTTGCCCAGCCAGCTCGAGGGCTCTACCTCGCGCCGGTCGAGCTCGGTGACCTTGTCGCCCTCCACGAAGCGGAGCACGGCGGTCACACCGTCGGAGGCGGACTCGAGGCCGGGGGGCACGGCGAGTGCGACGGCGGCTTCGAAGCGTTGACCCTTGGCCGCGGTCAACGGCCATGCGGCGGTTGCGGGTGCGGGCAGCAGCAGACCCCGCCGGGTGACGACCCCAGCCTGGTAGCGCATGCGCACGAAGGCCTCGGGTGTGAGACCGGCCTGCGACGGCTGGTAGCGGTCGGCGCGACGCGCGAGCTTCGGGTAGCTCAGCTCCACCTTGTCGATCTTCGCGAAGCCGGTGAGGTGCAGGGCCCCGTGGGCAATGCGCCAACCCTTCTCCGGCGTGTGGCTCCAGGGCTGATACGGCACGGGCTCGCCATCGACGAGCACCTCGATGCCATCGGGCAGCGCGCGCTCCTGGGCACGGCTCATCGCGAAGGGCGCCGCCGCATACAGGCAGCCCTCGAAGCCGCCGTCGGGCGCGAAGTCGGTCAGCGTGAACGCTGTCTGCACGTCCGCGCTCTCGCCCTCGGGCAGCGCGAGCACCGCGTCCTCCGGCTCGAGGCGGATCAACGGGCCGGCGCCGGTCTGGTCGATCGGCAGGCGCGGAACGTCGGGGATCGCGGGTGGGGCCGGTTCCGAGCCGGTGCACGCGAGCAGGAGTAGGGGAAGGATGCGCATCGGCCTCCGTATAATCCGGCCGCATCGCAGGACGCAGGAGGCGAGATGAGTGCGCGACCGCTTCGCGAGGATGGCAACCTCGCAGTGACCCTCTCAGCGTGGATGGTGTTGCTCCACCGTCGAGCCGCTCTTCCCGTGGACGAGGACCTCGCAGGGCTCGTGCAGGGCGTGTGCGACGAGGCCAGTGGCACCGCGCTCGTCGACGCGGTTCGCGCAGCTGTCGGCGGCAGTGATCCGGGCTCGGTGCTCGCGTTCGCCCAGGCGCAATACGGCGAGGAGGTCCACGGCGGCATGGGGCATGCCGACCGTGACAAGGCCGTGCGGACCATCCGTCGCTACCAGTTCGCGCGCAACACGCCATGGCTGTGCCGGATCTACGAGCGCCACCACGACGTGGTGCAGCCGACGTGGGTGATCGTCGAGCGGGTGACGGACGAGGTCCTGTTGCTCGATCCCGAACCCTTCGACGACGTCGAAGAGGAGCGCACCCTGCCGCTCGCGGACTTCCTGGTCCTGTGGGAGCTCGACGGCGCGACCTCGGTGGTCTTCGGCGCATGCTGAGCTTCACCCGCGCGGGTGCGGTGGCGACGCCGACGACGGTGCAGATCCGTGTGACGCAGCAGTTTCCGGGTCGTGTGGCCGCCGGGGCTCCGGTCCCGCAGCGCAGCCTGAGTCCGGAGGAACTCCACGCCAACGTGCGCCACTTCACCGTGGGCATGCGGGGACCGCGTACGCGCCCGTGCACCGCGCTGGTCCTCTCTGGCGTCGCGCTCGCGAGTCGGGCGGAGCTGCCACAGATCCTGGCCGAGGCCCGTGGCTGGGGGGTGGACTGGATCACGGTTCACGCCGGCCCCGACGAGGTGCCGAGCGCTGCAGCGATGGGCGCGGACGCCGTGGCCGTGCGGCTGCCCGACGTGGACGCGGCATCGCGCCTCGCCCCGAGCGACACCGTCGCGGTGACCGCCGTGATTCCACTGGTGCGCGCCGTGCTCGACGCTCCCGAGGCGGTGGCCGAGGCCGTGATCCGCGCGAAGCCCCGCCGGGTCGTGCTCACCTGGCCGTTCCCGGGGGGCGCGGCAGGCGTGCCTCCCGCGGCGACGGAGGCGGCGGCTGCCGTCCACGCGATGCTCCCAGTCCTGGATGCCTCGGGGCTGGCGACCGGCGTGAAGGGGCTCCCCGCCTGTGTCCTCGGGGGTGCCGAGCGGCTGTGGCGCAGCCAGAACCGATGGTACGTCGACGCCGAGCACCAGCTCGCCGATGCGCTGCTGTTCTTCCCCGACGTCGTCCGCTTCGCCAAGGAGGATGCCTGCCGTCACTGCGCGGTCGAGGCCGTGTGTGACGGGGCTCCGGAACGGTGGCTGCGGCACGGACTCGTCGGTCCGCTCGACCCAATGGACGGCTGACGCGCGGAAACGACCCATGGGATGAAATCAATTGGGCGTCAAGAAGCGATGAATTCACATTCATCGGATACGGATGCGTCTTCCCCTTCGACGCGCCCCTCGGGGCGATGGAGTGCCCATGGACTCGACCGTCGCAGAGCCGTTCGCCTGGATGCACGAGCTCGATCACGAGCAGGTGGTGTACTGCCACAACAAGGAGCTCGGGCTCAAGGCGATCATCGCGATCCACGACACCACGCTCGGGCCCGCGCTCGGCGGCTGTCGTTTCTACGACTACGGGTCCGAAGCCGATGCACTCAAGGACGTGCTGCGCCTGTCCCGCGGCATGACCTACAAGGCCGCGGTGGCCGGCCTCGACCTCGGCGGCGGCAAGGCCGTGATCATGGGCGACCCTGCGACGAAGACCGACGCGATGATGCGGGCGTTCGGTCGCCACGTCGCGTCGCTCGGCGGCCGGTACATCACCGCCGAGGACATGAACACGAACGAGCACGACATGAACACCATCCGTCGCGAGACGGAGTGGGTGACCGGCGTGTCCAAGCACATCGGCGGTAGCGGGGATCCCGGGCCGTCCACCGCGTTTGGCGTGTTCCAGGGCGTTCGAGCCTGCCTCGAGGTCGTGTACGGCAGCTCCGACGTTCGCGGCCGCACCATCGCCATCCAGGGCGTGGGTTCCGTGGGCTTCCAGCTCGCGCGTCACCTCCACGAGGGGGGCGCCAAGCTGGTCTACAGCGACGTCAACGACCGCAACATCGCGCGTGCGATGGAGTCCTTCGGCGGCCAGGTCGTCGACGGCAAGGACTTCTGGGCGACCGAGTGCGACGTGCTCGCTCCGTGCGCCATCGGTGGCGTGGTCCACGAGCGGAACATCGGCTCGATCCGCGCGCCGATCATCGCTGGCAGCGCGAACAACGTGCTCGAGGACGAGGCGCGCGACTCCGTGCTCCTCACCGAGCAGCAGATCACCTACGCGCCCGACTACGTGATCAACGCCGGTGGCCTCATGGCCGTGAGCGCCGAGCTCAACGGCTGGCCGCACGAGAAGGCCATGGAAGACGCTGCGGGGATCTTCGATACCGTGAAGCGCGTGCTCAACAAGGCCACCTCCGCGGGCATCACGACCCTCGCGGCCTCCGACGCCCTCGCCGAGGAGCGCATCGCCAACGCCGCGTCTCTGCAGCGGATGCGTCTCCCCTGAGGGACGGCCCCGGGGTAGACTGCGCCCATGCCGACGACACAGATCCTGCTCGCTCTCGATGGCTCCCAGTGGTCCTCTGCGGCCTCCAACGTAGCCCTCGATCTCCAGACCAAGCTCAAGGACTCCGCGCTGACCGGACTCCACGTCGTGAACGTGGTGACGGCCTCGGGGAACTTCTTGAAGGATCTGCCGGGTCGGCTCGGGTTCGAGCCCGCGGTGGTGTCCGAAGACGTCGAAGAGGCGGCGGCGGCGCACGGCCGACGCATCCTCGGTACGTTCAAGGTCGACGCCGAGACAGCGGGCATCGAGACGCGCACCATCCTCGAGCATGGCGCGGTCGCCGAGCGGCTGCTTCATCATGCTGACGCGTCGGATCTCGTGATCATGGGCTTCAAGGGCGAGACCGAGCAGCGCTTCCCGGGTCAGGGCGGCGGCACGGCCGGCACCATCGTCGAGAGCTGCCCCGTGCCGCTGCTGCTCGTGCCGCCGGAGGCATCGGTGGTGAACGAAGTGGCGATTGGCTACGACGGCTCGGAGGGTGCGCGCCATGCGCTGAGCGCGGTGCGCCGCATCTTCGATGGCTCGGGAATCACCGTCCACGCGGTCTTCGTCACCCCGACCGGGGCCGGGGCCGAGGTCCTCGATCAGGTCGAGGAAGGACTCACCGGCTGCATCGTGCGCAAGCACGTGATCCTCGACAGCAACGTGCGCGACGGCATGAAGCGCGCGGTCGAGGAAACGGGCGCTGACCTGCTCGCGCTGGGCTTCCGCGGCATGTCGACCCTCAAGGACTTCTTCTTCGGCTCGACGTCGGAGTACCTGGCGCTCGCCGGGGGCACCATGGTGCTCATCGCTCACTGATGTCGGCGCCCGCCCAACCCGAATGGCTCGTCCAGACCGAGGTCTTCGACGGGCCTCTCGACTTGCTGCTGTACCTGGTCCGGCGGGAAGGGGTCGACCTGCGCGCGCTGCCCGTGGCCCGCGTCGCCGATGCCTATCTGGCCTACCTCGACAAGATGCGGGACCTGCACCTCGGGGTCGCCGGCGAGTACCTGGTCATGGCCGCCACCCTGGTGTGGCTCAAGAGCCTCGAGCTGCTCCCTCGCAAGCCCACGCTGCACGAAGAGGAAGAAGAGGAGGGGGAGGACCCGCGTGAGGCGCTGGCGCGCCGACTCCGCGAGTACGCGCAGTACCGCGAGGCGGCCGACGAGCTCGACACGCGCCCCCGCGTCGGTCGCGACGTGTTCGTGCGCGACCCCACCGAGGTGGAGGGCGAGCAGCGGCCGGTCGAGGCCGGCATCGATGCCTTCGGGCTGCTCGACCTGTACTACGAGCTGATCACCCGAGAGGCCGAGCCAGAGCCCGAGTACAGCGTGGATACCCGAACGCTCTCGCTCGAAGAGGCCTGTCGGTTCGTGCTCGGCACGCTCTCGGGCGGCCGCGGAGAGCTCAGCGCGCTGCTCTCGGTGCTTCCGACGCGTCGCGAGCGCATCCTCACCTTCGTGGCCGTGCTCGAGATGGTCCGCCTCGGCTGGGTCGGGCTTGAGCAGGACGAGCATCTCGGGCCGGTACAGGTCGAGGGCAAGGTCAGCGCGGACGTCGATCTGTCGCGGGTCATGGGGCGCGTCGAGGCCGCGACGGCATGAGCGACAACATCCTGCCGTTTCCGGGCAACGAGCCTCCGGACGGGCTGATCGCCGCGCTCGAAGCGCTGCTCTTCGCGAGCGGCGCGCCGGTCACCGAGAAGCAGCTCGCCGAGGTGCTCGACGTAGAGCTCGCCACGGTTCGCGCCGGGCTCTCCGCGCTGTCCCGCGCCTGCGAGGACCGGGGTGTCGAGCTCGCCGAGATCGCCGGAGGATGGCAGTTCCGCACGCGTCCCGAGCATGCCGACGCCATCCTCAAGTTGCTCGATCAGCGGCCCGCTCGCCTGTCGCGCGCCGCGCTCGAAGTCCTTGCGGTGGTGGCGTACCGTCAGCCGGTCACGCGCTCCGAGATCGACGAGCTTCGCGGCGTCGACTCCGGCGGCGTGCTCCGCACCCTGCTCGGGCGCGGCCTGCTCCGTGCTGCCGGGCGCAAGGACGAGCCGGGACGCCCGCTGATGTACGCGACGACCCGGGCGTTCCTCGAGCTGTTTGCGCTCTCCGATCTGCGCGACCTGCCGACGCTTCGTGAGCGGGAAGAGCTCGAAGAGGACTGAGGTCCAGGTGGCGCGCTCGAGGGCTTCGCGATAACCGGCGTCCGCCGCAGGTCACGAAGGCCCGCGCAGATAGAAACCCGGACCGCGTCGGGAGACGCCATCTGGAGGACCCATGTCGTACGACCGTGAAGAGATCCGTCTGGCCAAGGTGCTCGCCGCCCGTGGGCTTGCCTCGCGCCGCGAAGCCGAGCGCATGATCGAAGAGGGCCGCATCGTGGTCAACGGCGAGGTCGTGAGCAGCCCCGCGACCTTCGTCGATCCCAGCGAAGACCACATCCGCGTCGATGGCCAGCCGCTGCCGGAAGTGCCGCCGAACGTCTACTACATCCTCTACAAGCCCCGCGGCTACATCACCAGCCGCCACGACCCCGAGGGCCGTAAGAGCGTGCTCGAGCTCGCCGAGGAGCTGCCGTTCCGCGTTGAGCCGGTCGGTCGCCTGGACTTCGACACCGAGGGCGCGCTCATCCTCACCAACGACGGTGACCTGGCCCACAAGCTCATGCACCCGTCGACGATGGTGCCGCGCCGCTACCGCGCCAAGGTGTACCGCACCCCGAACGAGGCCGACATCAAGGCCATCGAGCAGGGTGTGTACCTCGAGGACGGCCGGACCACGCCGGCGAAGGCGCGGGTCGTCGAGCGCACCGACAGCACCAACGCCTGGGTCGAGGTCACCGTGACCGAGGGCCGCAACCGCCTGATCCGCCGTATGTTCGCCCAGCTCGGCCACCCGGTCGCCAAGCTGCGTCGCGAGTCCTTTGGCAGCATCACCATTCGCGGCATGGAGCGCGGCCAGGTTCGCCAGCTGACCAGTGATGAGGTGCAGCGCCTGCGTGAGGTGGCCGAGGGACGCAACCCGCGTGCGGCGGCCCCCAAGAGCCGCAAGGGCTTCGCGAAGGCCAAGCCGAAGAAGCAGCGTCTGGGCGCGAAGGCCCGCGCCACGCGCAACCGCAAGCAGCGCCAGCAGCGGTCCTGAAGTTTTTTGGGAGGACTTGCCCGGCGCCAACCTCGGCTTTGACCGGGAGGTCCTCCCTGGAGCGCGCCAGCCGCTTGCCCGCCTTCTTCAGGCTGTTACATAGCTGGCGCTTGGCGCGGGGTGGAGCAGCCAGGTAGCTCGTCGGGCTCATAACCCGAAGGTCGCAGGTTCAAATCCTGTCCCCGCAACCATCTAGAAAG